>NZ_CAXTEF010000079.1:0-2996 GCF_964243305.1 uncultured Hymenobacter sp. | reverse complement strand
CCATTGGCCGTGGTCAATGGCCACCGTTTCGAGGGCAGAGTCAGGACCAGAACCCCGCCGGAACTCAGCGCAATCCTCGGGTACTTTCGGCTGCCCGGCCCGCTGCACCCGGATGCCGAAATACTGGAACGGCACCACGTGGCTCAGGGCCCCGGCAATAGCGCGAAACAGGGGCTCGCGGCGTTTAATGCTGAGCAGGGCAGTGCCAATAGTGAGTTGCAGCGTGCGCTCTTGTTCGCGCCGGGCCAGGTCCTCGAACGCCAGAGTGTTGGCCACCGCGGCGGCCACCAGCGCCCCGATTTTTTCCAGCAGCGCATCGTCGGCTGCCGACCGCGCAGCTGGGCAGCGGGTGGCCAGCGTGAGGGCCCCGATGAGGCGGCCACCGCGGCGCAACGGCACGCAGGTGCGGTAGCGAATGCCCACGGCCCACATCTGCCGGAGCGATTCAGCATTCGGGTACCTGGCCAGAGAATCGACCAGGGCGGTATGGCCTACCCCCGGGGCACTCAACAAGTCTTCGAGCGGTGAGCCGCCAATGGCGGCGAAGTGTAGCGGCACTACGGGCATGCTGACATACTGATTCCCGTCGGCATGGGCCCGTAAAAACAGCCGCTCGTTTTTCATCTCCGCATCGAACACGCTGATAACCAGCAGGTCGAACGGGAAAATCTGGCGCAACTCGTTCGACACGACCTTGAACAGCGCCTCTTTGTCAAGAATAGTGGCGATGGCCTCGTTGAGGACGGGTAGCAAAGTTTCGGCAACGTCGGTCATTCCTGGTATACCAGGAGCGTTTAGAAGGAACTCCTTGCATATCAGGAAGCAAACATTCAGGGCTAATGTTTTGAACCGTTTAAGGTTTAATCATAACGCCTATAATGGGCTGGAAATGGGCCTTTTCTGCTCTATCTCCCGGTAGCCGAGGAGCCTGTGCTGGCTGGCACGGGCTTAGTTGAAGCGAATAGATTATTCCCTGCTTCCACCCAGGGGGTGCCCGCAGGGTGTGGTTGGAGCTGCCCTCACTATCGCTGTTGGTCGCTTGGCTAACAGGCGGTTCATTGCCGGTGCATTCTCCTTTTCGTTTGTCTATGAACCTTTCCCACAACACGGTCTTGATTACCGGTGGTGCTTCCGGCATCGGCTTAGCCCTAGCCACTCGCTTCCTGAACGCGGGCAGCACCGTTATCATCTGTGGTCGGCGCGCCGATAAGCTGGCCGAAGCCCAGCAGCAACACCCCGGCCTGCGCACCCGCGTGGCCGACGTGGCCACGGCCGCCGACCGTGCGGCTTTGGCCACCTGGGCCACGATTGAATTCCCCAACCTTAACGTGCTGGTCAACAACGCTGGCATCCAGAACAGGCTGAAAATCGACGATTTGGCAGCCGATTGGGAAACCAGGCGTCAGGAAATCGCCATCAACTTCGAGGCCCCCATTCACTTGGCTGCGCTGCTGTTGCCTCACCTGCGCCAGCAGCCGGGCGCGGCCATCCTCAACGTCACCTCGGGCTTAGCCTTCGCTCCTTTGGCCGGCCTCCCCCTCTACTGCGCCACGAAAGCCGCCCTGCACTCATTTACACTCTCGCTGCGCCAGCAGCTGCTCCCCATGGGGGTAGAGGTGCTCGAAATCGTTCCCCCGGCCGTGGACACCGACCTCGGGTCCCCCGGCCTGCACCCCTTTGGGGTACCCGTCGACGCCTTTGCCGACGCCGTGATGGCGCGCCTGGTCACCGGCGAGCAGGAAGTCGGCTTCGGTACCTCGGAGCAAGCCCGGCTCGCTTCGCGGGCCGAGGCGGATGCCAGCTTTCAGCAGATGAATACCCGTTAAGCAGGTAAGCTGATAGGGTAACATTTCAAGCAGGGATTGTGGCAGCGGAGCTTAGGGCAACAATAAATCCTAAACACTGATTTCAGGGTTGTACAACTAGGAGTCTGTTGCCGCATCGCTGCTCCGGCTGCCGAGGCCAACTTGGAAAATTTCGGCTTGCTAATTAGCGCAAGCCTTCGGCGGTGAACCACGCATCAAGCGCCGCATTCACTTCAGCGGGGCGCTCAAGCATCAGTTCGTGCCCTCCCTCAATCGTGACCTCATGCAGATTGGTGCAATCCATGCGCATGGGCTCGGCGAGGCGGCTGTGCACGCTATCGCAGACTGTATCCCATTCGGCGTGCAGGAAGAGCACCGGCAGGGTCAGACGGCCAAAGTTCGGCGCCTCGGCGGCGTAGGCTAGATTGGCTGCATCATTCAGGTACCAGGCGTTGGCGCCGCGAAAGCCAGTTGCGCTAAATGCCGCGACTAACGTGTTGTAATCAGCCGGCGAAAGCAGGGCGGTATCGCGGGGCATTGCGGGAGCCCGGTGCGCCGGGCCAAACCACCCACCCTGGGCACGAACGGCGGCCGTTGGGGCCGGCTTGCCAATCGCCTCCGGAGAGCCGGCGCGGTATAGCAGCGCCAGCGTCGCGGCAACATCGGCTTCGAAATCGTGGGCCGCTTGGGCAAAGTTTTCCCGGTAAAAGAGAAAGTATTCCCATTGGCCCGCTGGGTACTGCTCGACCGGATAAAGGGCGCGGTCAACCAGCGGCAGCAACGTAGGCAAGGCCAGGCCCCGCGCCAAGTAGGGTACGCAGAGGCTGACCACGGCGCGACAGCGGTCGGCGTGGTGCGCCGCCAGCGCCCACACCACCGGGCTGCCCCAGTCGTGGCCGACCCACACGGCCGGAGCGCCGCCCAGCGACTCGTGCAGCTCAACCATATCCGCTACCAGCTCGCGCACGGCGTAAGCTCCCGTCGCGGTGGGCACCGCTGAGCCGCCGTAGCCGCGCATATCAGGCGCGATGCAGCGCCAGCCGGAAGCGGCGAAATGCGCGAGTTGAGCGTGCCAGACCAAGCCCAGTTCAGGCCAGCCGTGCAGAAAGAAGACTAAGGGGCCGTCGACAGGGCCCGCTTCGAGCCAACTAGTCCGGTGACGCGTCGTTTCGAGACGGTTTTGGGCGAAAA
>NZ_CAXTEF010000078.1:0-3704 GCF_964243305.1 uncultured Hymenobacter sp. | reverse complement strand
AAGGGGTAGGGGCTCACGGCGTGCGCCATCAGGTAGAGGCCTAGGCGGTGCAGGCCGAAGTCGTAGGCGGCCAGCCGTGCCACCTCGTCGAACTCGGCCTGGCTGGGGTAGAGGCCGGTCAGCTCGTGCAGGGCCTGGCGGTAGTGGGCCAGGTAGGCGGGCAGTTGGGGGGCGCGCTCGGGGCCGAGCACGAAGGTGAGCAGTTCCATCACGTCGTAGTGCGGCACGTGGTAGGTGGCCAGCTCCCAGTCGTAGGCCACGAACTGCAGGTTCCCGTCCGGGCAGCGTTTGAAACAGGCGTTGCGCGGGTTCAGGTCATTGTGGATGAGCGTTTTGGGCTGGGCCTCCAGCGTCCGCCAGTACGCCGGAATCTGCTTGGTGATGGCCTCCAGGCGGCGCACCCGCGGCGCCGGGTACAGGGCCGGGCAGTGGGTGGCGGCGTGGCGCAGCAGCGCCTCCCAGAGCGGCGTCAGGGCCTGCATGTAGGCCCGGCCGGGCCGAATTTCCGCCGCGGGCGCGGCTTTGGCGCCGGCGGGGGGGGTAGGGACTGCCGGGACCCGCAGCGGGCCGGCCGCTTCGGGCCACAGGTGCCAGGCGTGCCAGGCGGCCAGCTGCGTGAGGGCCGCCCGCAGGTGGGCGTCGGTCCAGCGGGTGGGCTCCCGCACCGAGTTGAGCAGCTCGGCTCCTTGGAGGTTTTCGAGCAGCACGTAGTAGGTTTCGGTGGCCTCGTCGGCGTGGGTGGCCCACACGGTGGGCAGCAGCGGCAGCGGGCCGGCCGCGGCCGGGCGGCGGGCGGCGGCCTCGGCGTACACGGCCAGCTCGCGGTGGTGGGTGGCGGCAAAGCCGGTTTGCAGCTCGAAGGGGGGGTAGACCTGGACCAGCGGGCCGCCGTGGGCCGTGGCCAGGGCCGTGAGCAGCTGGCTCACTTCGCGGCCGGGCGGCTTGATTTTCAGCACCAGCGGCTGCCAGTGCCAGGGGCCGCCGGCGGTGCGCAACTCCACGCTCAGTCCAAACAAGCCCAGGGGCCGCCCCGCCTGCCCCACCGACAGGTTGGCCAGAATGCTGGCCGAGCTGTCCAGCGGCGCGGGGCGCACGGCCCGCACCCGCACCTCGCGCTCCGGGGCGTGGCGGTGCATTATTTCTTCCAGAAACGCGGCGCTGCATACGGCCGGCGCAGCGTCAGACAGTAGATTGGTTTTCATAAGGCGGGGGCGCTAAACGTAAATGCGGCCGGCGGCGGCCCGGAACGCGCCGGCCGCAGCGCGCCAGTCGGCGCGCCCGCGAATGCCAGCACCCGCACCCCGCCGAAATAAAAGCAGGCCTCGCGCGCCGACAGCCCGGCCGAGATGCCCGCCAGCAGGGGCACGCCGGCCGTGGGCCGCGGCGCCTGCGCCTGCAGCAGGTTCCAGAACACGGCCCGCAGCGGCCCCGGCCGCTGGCCCAGCGCCCGGCTGGCGCGCCCAAACTCGGCCGCGCTCACGTATTCAAAGATGTTGGAGAGGCTGGCCTTGCTCACCGGCGGCCCCGCCGCCGAGAGCAGAAACGTCACGGCCTCGCCGGTGCGCACGCGCAGCCGGGGCAGGTGCGCCCGCAGGCGCGCGTGGTGGGCGGCCTGGTAGCAGGGCGGCAAAATGCTTTCGGGCAGGTTTTCGGGACCGAAAAAGAAGAAGCGGAAAAAGAAGTTGTCGCGGGCCAGCTGCTGGCTTAGCTGCGCGCGCAGCCGCTCATAGAAGACTTGCCCGCCCGTGGCGGCGGCGTAGCGAAACAGGCGCGGGTCGCGGCCCCGGCTCAGGTTGGCCTGGTCGAAATACTGAATAAAGCGGGCCGGGAAATCAGTCGTGGCCAGCTCCTCGTCAAAGAAAGCGGCCTGCGCGCCTACCCCCTCGAAGCGGAGCAAGTGTGCCAGCTTGGCTTGCAGCACCGCCGGCAGCGTGGGCAGAAACGCCGTGACGTAGCTCTCCAGCCGGCCGGCCAGCAGCAGGCCCCGCGGGTGCTGAGCCAGCCGGACGGCCCAGGCCTGGCGGCGGGCCGGCGGCAGCGTGGGCAGCAGCGCCGCCGCGGCCTGGGCCACGCCCGCCGGCCCGGCCAGCCCCAGCAGGCCGCGCAGCACCGCGGGCGGATGGTGGCGCACGGCGTGCACCTTAAGTTGCAGCAGCTCATTCTGCACCGGGTTCAGGTCGATGGCCGTGACCCGGCGCGGGCCCGCCAGCAGGGCATTGAGCACGTTGCAGCCCGCCGACGTGATGATGAGCGCGTGGTCGTCGGCCTGCAACTCCAGCGCCTCGTAGAGCGTGGCCGCGCTTTCCCAGACCAGGCCGTAGCGCAGACAATCAAGCGGAACCTGGGTGAATTCGGACTGCACGGTGAGTTAGGAATTAGGAGTTAGGAACTATGAGTTGCTGCTTTAGGAGGTGGCCAGTAGCGGCTGATGGCGCTAGCGGAGCAGGTCGTAGCGGACTTTCGAGAAGTGCCGGGCATCGACGGGCAGCTGGGCGCGCAGGTGCAGCGTGCCGAGCAGCTCGGGGCCAAAGGCCGCCACCAGAGCAGCCCGAATGGCGGGCGCCAGGTCCGGCGGGCCCTGCACGAACAGGTCGAAAGCCGGCTGCTGGGCGCTGGGCCGGGCGCCGGCCAGCGCGCCGCCGGCCGCGGCCCGCGCCACGTGCTCGACCTGGTAGGGCCACACGCCGCGCACCGGCCCACGAGCCAGAGCTGCCCGGCCGCATCGAGGTAGCCGAAGTCGCCGGTGGCCAGCCAGCCGTTTTCGGCGCCTTCAGGCCGGGCCACGTGCGGGCCGCGCACCAAGATTTCGCCGGCTGCGCTTTTACTAGTTGCCCTTGCGTCGGCTGCGCTTGCGCCAGCACCAGAGTCAGCGGCGCGGCCGAACGGAAGCGCGTGGGTTTCAACTGCCGCATGTTGCCCGCCGACGGTGGGCAGCCACAGCGGCTGCGGGCTGGCCAGCTGCAGGCTGAGGCCAGGGTGCACCGGGCCCACGCAGTAGCCGCCGCGCGGGTCGGCCGGCGCCGGGCCGCAGCGGCGCACGGCAATGGGCTCGGCCTCCGAGCAGCCGTAGATAACGTAGCAGTCGGCGGCCGGGAAGCAGGTTTTCAGCTCGTAGAGCAGGCTTTCCGGCACCGGCGAGCCGCCCACGCCTACCCCCTCCACCAGCGGGAAAGTAGCCGGGTGGTCGGCCAGGTAAGCCAACAGCTTCTGGAAGTAGAAGACGTTGCCCGTGAGCGTCGTCACGCGCTCCTGCCGAAGCTGGGCCAGCACGCGGGCGGGCGCAAAGCCGGCCCAGCCGCTACGCCAGGGCAGGTCCGGGATGATGGTGGTAGTGCCGGCGGCCAGGTTGTGGAGCAGCACGTTGAGGAACAGCGGGAAGTCGCGCTGCCCCGGCCGGGGTGGAAACGCCGTTTTCAGGGCCGCGTGCTGGGCCAGCAGCACCGCGTGGCTGCGCCGCACGGCGTGGGCCTGCCCGCCGCCCGTGCTGCCGGAGCTGAACGAAACCAGCGCCGCTTGCGCGGCTGGCACTAGTTGCAGCGGCCAGGCGGTGGGCGCCGGCCCAGCCCCGGCGGGCCGCTCCGCCGGCAGCGTCAGCAGGCGCCGCCCGGTGAGACGGGCCAGCCAGCGCCAGCGCCGGCCCGCGGCGGGGCCGACCACGGCCGCCCGCGGGCCGGCGCCGCAGCTGACGTCTGGGGAGAAGAAGG
>NZ_CAXTEF010000077.1:0-3870 GCF_964243305.1 uncultured Hymenobacter sp. | reverse complement strand
TTTGGCTGCGTGAAAGAGATTCCGGCCGACGTGCAGCGGCATTTTCAAACCCTGCTGGCCCCCGAAACCCTGACTGACCCCGCCCGCCTGCTGGCCCTGCTCGAAACGGCCGGCGTGCTGCGCCCAACCGACCCGGCCCGCCAGCGCGACTTGTATCTGCGGGTGCTGCCGCCGGCGCTGGCGCTGGTCGGCCGCCCCTTCCGCGAGCCGGTTTTCGACTTCGGCGACCCAACTTTCCTCGAAAGCCTCTACGCCCTCGGCGACACATTTTTGCAGGATGAGGAGTTGCGGCGGCAGCGCGAGCCCCGCGGCTCGGCCCACTTCATCTACCTCAACCGCACCTACGTCGGCCTGTTTGCCTTGCTCACTGAGCTAAAAGCCGAGGTGCGCACCGGCGCCTGACTTCGGCACCGCGAGGGGGGGTAGGGATTTCAAGGCTAGCCCTTCTCTCTGGCAAGGCAGCTTTTCATCTTATGTTATGGAAGCTATTTAGGAAGTCGGCCGAAACACCCCAGACCGTCCTGCTGAGCAAAGCGAAGCATCTCGCTTGGGGAGGTAATCCACGAAACCGGACGATTGAGTTACTTCCCCACGCCAGATGCTTCGCTGCGCTCAGCAGGACGTTATCTCGACAGGACGTTCTTTCAACTTTTTAAACAGCTTCATTTTCCTACCCCCCTGCATTTCCCCAACCCATGAAAAAACTATTGCTCTTCGGCGCCGCCCTGCTGGGCCTGGCCGCTTCGCCTGCTTCGGCCCAAACGGCGGCTTCACCCGCCAAGATGAGTTGCTGCGCCCGCCCGGCCGCCAGCGCCAGCGCGACGGAAGCCTTCGCCATGCTGGCCACGGAGAAAGCCTTTTCGGGCGGCCACGACGCGCCCCTACCCTACTCCTATGCCGGTGAAGGCCGGCTGATTACTTTCAAAACCGCCGATGGCCAGACCGGCAGCGGCTTCGAAATCAAGAGCGCCACGCCCAGCAGCAAGTACCTGTTCGTGATTCATGAGTGGTGGGGCCTGAACGACTACATCAAGAAGGAAGCCGCTACGTTTGCCCGCGAGCTGCCCGGCGTCAATGTCATTGCCCTGGATTTGTACGACGGCCAGGTGGCCGCCACTTCCGACGAGGCCGGCAAGCTCATGCAGGGCGTCAAGACCGAGCGGGCCGCCGCCATCATCAAGGGCGCGCAGGCGTATGCCGGGCCGAAGGCGCAGTTTGCCTCGGTGGGCTGGTGCTTCGGCGGCGGCTGGAGCCTGCAAACCGCTTTGCTCGGCGGCCGGCAAACCGTGGGCACGGTGATGTACTACGGAATGCCGGAGAAAGACGTGACCAAGCTCAAGCAGCTCAAATCCAGCGTATTGGGTATTTTCGCCACCCAGGACCAGTGGATTTCGCCCGCAGTGGTGGCGCAGTTTCAAAAAGATATGAAGGCCGCCGGCCGGCCACTCACCGTCAAAAGCTACGCCGCCGACCACGCCTTCGCCAACCCCTCTAATCCCAAGTTCAAGCAGGACGATGCCGCCGACGCCCACCGCCTCACGCTGGCTTACCTGAAAAAGAGCTTCAAGCTGAAAGCGTAGCTCTCAGGTCAGCTTTATTGCTAGCTGTGTAGTTCCAGGGTGCACTGGGTCGGGTCTTGCGTAAACATAGAGGGGTCTTTTTGCCATTGAGTACAGACGAATTCGTGTGGAGTCAGCCCGCGCAACCGCCTAAGGCGTTTGGCGTGGTTGTGAGCCAGCAGAAAGACTGGCAGGGGCTCGGTGAGCTGCGCCGTGGTTTGGTAATGGTAGCGTGGTACGGTGGCCTCCTTGCGGGGCCGATTTCTGCGCTCGACCGGCCCGTTGGTCCACGGGTGGGCAGGCTTGGTGAGGCGGTGCTCGCTACCGTGCTCACCGCAAACCCGGCCAAAGATGCGCCGCCAGGCCCAGACCTGATGGGGCATGTTGCCAAACGGAGGGCCATTGTCGGTTAGGACGGTGTGCACCTGGTAAGGTAGCGCCGCCAGCACCCGGCGCAGAAAGTCGGCCACCAGCTTCTTCGTAGCGCGGGGCGGCAGCTCAGCAAAGGCCACTTTGCTGGTGCCCTCGCTAGCGACAACTAAGTACCCCTGCCCCTGCTCCGGCTGTACTTCGGCGAAATCGACAGGCAGGTAGCCAGTCGGGTAGTCTTTAATCTTCTTCGGCCTTCTTCTTCGGCGGCGACTGGCCGTCCTTCGTCAAGGGCAATCGATTGATGCCCTGACGCTGGAAACAGCGCTGTAGGGCCGAGCGGGACAGCTGCGGACTGGTGGCTTGCAGGGCCTATAAACCGTCATCTAGCGGCAGCAGCGGATGGCGTCGGAAGGCCACAGCGACGGCCTCCTCTGTGGCCGTAAGCACCGTTGAGCTAGGTGTGGGTAGGACCCATTGGCGCATCCATCGTCGTCGCACGTTTGCGCCACTTGGCGACGGTTTTGGGCTTGAGCCCGTGGCGTTTGGCGAGCGTTTGCAGGCTTTCCTGACTCCGCTGAATACTGCGCCGCACTGCCTGCGTTGGGCGGGCGCTGCCGTGGAGTAGTTGTGCCCTGATTTCGTGCGAAAATCCAGGCCCGAAAAATACCCCATCACTCCCTGGGACTATACAGGTACCGACAAGGGGCGTGCAGTGGGGCGTGAAGTGGAGCGGCATACTCAGTTGCATCGGCGCAGGTCCGCAAAACAGCCGCTTATTTCTAATCACCGCGGCCGCGCCCACTGGGTGCCTAATCGCCGCACTGGCTTCGCTGGCGCTGGTCTGGCTGCGGGCGCGGCCACTCCGCTACTGGCCCGCGGTGTGCCGGACGAGGCCGTGGTTACCAGCAGGATAAATGACTATTCGGCAGCCTGGGCAGAGTCGTCCGGCACATCGAAACTCCTACCCCGGCACCCTGAGCGGGCGCCCGTCTCCAGCGAGCCAGTGTTTTACCACCTTGCGCTATGCCTCATCCTGACAAAAATCAGTTACCTGACTGATTATCATCAGGGTAGCCGCACTGTTCCCCGGCGAACTTCGTCTCGTTCTTCAGAAGTGAATGCTGGTAATCCTCGCCCCGCCGGCCAACCGGCCACTCAGAATTCCAACCACCTTTGACGCTGAGCGAGCATCAAGTCGGCCTGCTCGGCCCGGCGTGGGGAGAGGCTAAAATGCCACTCTGCTTAATGGTAGCCTTACAAGTGAGAAATAAGCTTACTCATCAATCGCCTTTTGGTGACGCCCCGCAGCGGGAAACTCCGGCTGCTCGTGGGATGGCCCTGGCCTTGGCCTCGGGGTCCGGGTAGGTAGCCGGGGCCGGGCGGCGACCGACGACGGGTGCGGGAGCCGGGCGCAGCGGGCCAGCTTGGCGGCTCCCGCTGTGGAGCGCCCGGACCGCGCCAGTACCAAGCATACTCCCTATTTTTCTTTCCAATCCGAGTCATGAAAGTACTGTCTCCTTCGGCGCAGGGTACGCTCGATTATTTGCTGATTGCCGTGCTGGCGATGGCCCCTACGGCGCTAAGCTTTACGGGTGTGTACGGCGTCGTGTGCTACCTGCTGGCGGCGGTCTATTTATTGGTCGTGCTCGCTACTGATTTCGACATGGGAGCGGTGCGGCTACTGCCCTACCGGGCCCTCGGCGGGCTGGAAGTAATCAGCGGACTGGCCTTTGGCAGCTCGCCCTTTCTGTTTGGGTTTGCCAGGGCCAATCCCTCGGCCCGCGCCTTTTTTATCGGCTTTGGTGGGGCGCTGCTGGTTTTGTGGGCGCTCACGGACTGGACGGGCAAGGCCCACTCGGAGATGAGTGACCACCCGGAGGATAACCTGGAGGGCAATAAAACCTAGCCGGTGCTCCCGGCAGGCCGGCGCAATGCCCGG
>NZ_CAXTEF010000076.1:0-3914 GCF_964243305.1 uncultured Hymenobacter sp. | reverse complement strand
TCCTGGCCAGTGAGGAGGCCAAATGGATTAGCGCTCAGAATATCGGCATTAACGGGGCCATGGCGTAGTCCGCGTCGGGAAAACAGCCAACCCCTCTTATTTAGCTTATTTCAAGCAATCCGATGAATTCCTTAACCAATAAAGTGGCCGTCGTCACCGGTTCCGCGCGCGGCCTGGGCCAAGCCATTGCCGAGCGGTATGCCGCCCTGGGCGCCGACTTGGTCGTGAACTATTCCAAAGACCAAGCCAGCATCGACAAGGTGGTGAGCAACATCAAGGCCATGGGCCGGCGGGTCATTGCCGTGCAGGCCGACATGAGCCGGGTCGCCGACATTGAGCGGCTCTTCACGGAAGCCAAGCAAGCCTTCGGCAAAATTGACATCGTGGTGGCCAATGCCGGCATTGAGTTGGTAGACGTACCGGTACTGGACTTCACCGAGGAGCAGTTCGACCAACTCTTCAGCCTCAATACTAAGGGGTCGTACTTTACGCTGCAACAGGCCGCCCGCCACGTAGAAGATAACGGCCGCATCATTTACGTGGCTTCCAGCACCACCGTGTTTCCGGTGCCGGGCATGGCGGTATACGGGGGCAGCAAAACGACCCCGAAGTACCTGGTGGAGGTACTGGCCAAGGAAATCGGCCACCGGGGGGTTACCGTTAACTCGGTTATTCCCTACGCGACCGACAAGGCGGGCATTTTTACGGAGAACCACCCGTCGCGCGACTCGCTCATCGCCGCCAACCCGATGAAGCGGCTGGCTTCCGTCGAGGACGTGGCCAATGCGGCCGAGTTCTTCGCCAGCGGCCTGTCCTCGTTCGTCAACGGCCAGCACTTGCTGGTCAACGGCGGCGCCAGCCTGTAAGCCGGACCAACGGGTCGGGGTCTACCCGGCCCGCAGGTTGTTCCACAAGTATTTTTCCAGGCAACCGGTACCCATCATAGCTACTTTAAGAGGCACTGCAGACCTGGACCTGCTGGCTCGTCCGCATGAACAGCTAGTGCGTAAGCGTTTAGAAGTGTCGTTTGAAGGAAAGCAGAGTAGTTGGGGCGAGATAACGGAGGGCAGCGGGTCGTTGCCGAGCGCGGCACGGGTAGGACCGGCGTCAAAAAAACCAGGAGGCTCTGGCTCTATCTTGGCAGGCATCTCTTGGCGCGGTTTGATTTGCGTAGCTTTACGTATGCCCCAAACCCAATCGCTGGAAGAATTTTACCGGGCCAAAATGCAGTGGATGCCCGAGAACCTGCGCCAGGACCTGGGCCATTTCAATGTGTTTCGGCTGGACGATTTTGTGGGCCCGCAGGCGCAGCCCGTTCCGTATAGCCGCAAGGACTTCTACAAAATCAGTCTCATGGAAGGGCGCAACCGCTACCACTACGCCGACAAAGTGGTAACCATTGAACACCATGCGCTGCTCTTCGCCAACCCGCTCGTGCCTTACCACTGGGAGCAGCTGGACGGGCCCCAAACCGGCTTCTTCTGCATTTTCACGCCCGCCTTTCTGCATCAGCACACGGCCGGGCAACTCGGCAGCTTCCCGGTGTTTCAGCCGGGCGGCCAGCCCATCTACATCCTTACCGACGCGCAAAGGGCCAACGTGCGGCAGCTATTTGAGAAGATGCTGGTCGAAATCGGGTCCGATTACGTGCACAAGTACGACCTGTTGCGGGCCTACGTCCTGGAATTGATTCACAGCACGCAAAAGCTGGAACCGGCCATCACACTCTACCGCACCGGCAACGCGGCAATTCGCATTGCCTCGCTCTTCACGGAGCTGCTGGCCCGGCAGTTTCCTATTGAGTCGCCGGAGCACCGGGTGCGGCTACGCTCGGCCCAGGCCTTTGCCGGCCAGCTGGCCGTGCACGTCAACCACCTGAACCGGGCGCTGAAGGAGGTGACCGGCAAAACCACCACCCAGCTGCTGGCCGAGCGCCTGGTCCAGGAAGGGCAGGCCCTGCTTCAGCACACCGACTGGCCGGTAGCCCACATCGGCTATTGCCTGGGCTTCGAGGAGCCGGCCCACTTCACCCATTTTTTTCGCAAGCACACGGGCCAAGTACCCTCGGCCGCGCGCATTGTTTGATTTGGGTAAGTACTGGTTTGAATGGGGTAAGTGCATGGAGCGGCCGGCTGCCGAACTTTGTAGCACTCAAACGAATTAGGCTTGCCGGCTGGTTAAGTGCCCCAGGGGCTGCTTCAGCGAAGAGTTATCGCGGGCGGCATTTTGTAAAACCTATGTGCGTGTTTGTCGACGGGACCAAGCTGATAGTTGTCACTTGACCAGGTGATTTTCGTCAGGGTACCGGGGGGGACTAGCGCCGAATTTTGCGGTTCGCTTTGCCTCATGGGCACCTGGCCCTTGCGGTACCTGCTCCATCGTCGGGCTATTGCCCGGCGTTGCTCGGGTAAGTGATTTCAACGGGCTTGATTTCAATCTGCTTATCCCTTTGCGAAGCCTAGACGGCTTGCATCTCCCAGTTCCCGGGCCCGCAGTATCTGCTTCAAGCTCCGGCTACGCCGCCGGTGGAAACGGCGGCGTAGCCCCGGACTCACGCCGTGCTTCACACTATTGCCTTCATTCTCAGCAACTAACTGCTTTATGCCAACCCAACGAACCGGAATTACCGGCAAAGTCATCGCCATTACCGGGGCCAGCAGCGGCATCGGCGAAGCCGCGGCCCGCTTCCTGGCCGCCCAGGGGGCCCGCGTCGTGCTGGGCGCCCGGCGCACCGAGCGGCTGGACGCCATTGTGGCGGAAATCCAGGCAGCCGGCGGCGAGGCCCGCGGCACGGCGCTCGATGTCACGCAGCAAGAGCAACTCGTGGCCTTTATCCAGTTTGCGCAGGCGCAGTTCGGGCGCGTGGACGTGCTCGTCAGCAACGCTGGCGTGATGCCGCTGTCCCTCGTGGAGCAGCTGAAGGTGGCCGAGTGGGACCAGATGATTGATGTCAATCTGAAAGGGGTGCTCTACGGCATCGCTGCCGCCTTGCCGGTGTTCCAGGCCCAAAAAGCCGGTCATTTCGTGCACATCACCTCGGTCGGCGACCGTTGGGTAGGGCCCACGTCCACCATCTACAGCGCCACCAAGCACGCCGTGCGGGCGGTGTCGGAAGGCCTGCGCCAGGAGATGGACGAGACTATCCGGGTGACCCTGGTGGCGCCGGGCGCCACGGAATCGGAACTGCCGAACGCCATTTCCGACCCAGCCCTGAAACAGGCCGCGATAGAACAGTTCCGCATTCACCTGCTGCCGGCTGAGGCCATTGCCCGCGCCATTGCCTACGCCGTGGAGCAGCCCGCCGACGTGGACGTGAACGAAATCGTGGTGCGGCCCACCGCCCAGAAGTATTAGGGCCGCGCTGCACTACACAGTAGGGGTAGGGCTTGTAGCGCCGGGAGAAGCAACGAGGCTACCCGTGCGCTAATTCCGCCATCGCCCGCCATCGCAAGAACTGCCCTCAACCATCGGCAATACCATGAAAATCAATTTTCGTTACGTCTCGCCAGTTGGAATGGCCCTTGCCTTTGGTCTGGTGACCATCGTCCCAGCTCAGGCGAACCTCGCGAAGGAAGCCGGCGCAGGTACCCACTGCGGGTTTATCTCGAATTCAACATCCAACGGCGGCCTCGCGGCTGACAGTCAACCTACTGCGCGTCGGCTAAGAGGCAGCGCAGCTGGCAACGAGGCCGTAGTTGCTGCCCTGCCTCGAAAGCACAACTCGTCGGTGGTCATCCCGACCGATGAGCTTCGCTCCCTGATGAATCCGCCCCCGGTGGCCGAGCTATCGGGCAACGTGATTCGTATCGGCTTCATCACCGACCTCTCGGGGCCGTATGCCAGCGTCGATGGGCCGGCCGGCGCCGAGGCCATTCGGATGGCTGTCGCCGACCTGGGCGGCACGGTTGCCGGCA
>NZ_CAXTEF010000075.1:0-4116 GCF_964243305.1 uncultured Hymenobacter sp. | reverse complement strand
AGCAGGTAAGCTCCCGCGAAGCGGCCAATCATGGCGGCCGTCCAGTAGAGCGTCACCCGGTCGCCCGCCGATTTGGGGTCCAGGCCCATCACGTCGGGCAGGGCCAGGTAGGAGACGATGTGTGAGCCAATGGCTACTTCCGCCCCGACGTAGGCGAAAATGCCAAACACGCCCAGCACCAGGTGCCGGTAGTGCCAGGCCCGCGTCGAGCCCGCATCGACGGCCGCTACTCCCTCGGTGGCGGGCGTAATCTGCGGCAGATTAACCCGGCTCAGCAGCAGGCTGATGAGCAGCAGCACGGTGCCGATGACGAGGTAGGGCGTTTGCACCGCCGTCACGTCGATGGCCGCGGCACTGGCCGCCGTATCGAGCTTGGGCAAACGACTCAGAATTAGGGCGGAGCCCAGCAGCGGGGCCAGAGCGGTACCCAGCGAATTGAAAGCCTGCGTGAGTGTGAGCCGGGCCGACGCGGACCGGGCCGGGCCCAGAATGGCCACGTAAGGGTTGGCCGCTACCTGCAAAATCGTGATGCCCGAAGCCAGCACGAACAGCGCCCCCAGAAACAGGGGGTAGGCGCGCTGCGCCGCTGCCGGGTAGAACAGGAAAGCGCCCACGGCCGCCACCCCGAAGCCCAGCAACATACTGCGCTTGTAGCCTACCCGCGCCACGAGCTTGCCAGCCGGAATGCTCATGAGGAAATACGCCCCGAAAAAGCACAGGTTAATCAGGTTGGCCTGAGTAAAGGACAACTGAAAAATGGCCTTCAGATACGGTATCAGAATGTCATTGAGGCAGGTGATAAAGCCCCACAGGAAGAACAGGGTGGTGACGGCGCTCAGCGCCGTGGTGTAGCGCTGCGAGCCATCAGCAGCGGCGGGAGTGGTGGAATCGACCAGGGTAGGGGCGGGAGCAGCCATGAGCGAAATAGGTTAAAGAGGGGGGTAGGGATAACCAGGAAAAGGGCGCGGCCTAGTTGCCGCCGGCGCGGGTCGGCGCCGGCGTCGCTGAGGATTGGGCAGTTGGCCCGGCGTAGCGGAAGCGCCGGGACTGGTCGCCGACGCGCAGGGTGAAGTAGCCGTCTTCCAGCCGCGACTCGCCCGCGGGGCCGGGGTAGCTCAGGTGCTGGTCGGGCCGAATCTCGAACACCAGCTCGCGGGTCTGGCCCGGCGCAAAGGCTTGCTTCTCGAAGTGCTTGAGCAGGCGCACGGGGCGCGTGATGCGGCCCACCTCGTCGGTCAGAAACCAGAGCACCGCTTCCTGGCCCGGCAGGGTACCCGTATTCGTTACCTGCACGGTGGCGCGCAGGGTGCCACGGCCGCTGAGCACCGAGTCGGCAAGCTGCAGGTTTTGGTATCGGAACGAGGTATAGCTCAGCCCCTGGCCGAACTCGGTCAGCATCGCACTCTTGTACTTGGGCCCGCGGCTTTCAAAACCGGCACCGAAGTCGCTCAGCTCCAGGCTGTTCTCGTTATTGTCGTGGTGGTAGTTAGCGGTGTGGCCGGCAAACTGCGGATACGTGAAGGGCAGCCGGCCGCTGGGGTTGGTTTTGCCGCTGAGCACTTCGGCCAGGGCCTGCCCGCCGCCAAAGCCCGGCAGGCCGGCCCACACGATGGCCCCGGCCTTGTCGGCCACGGCTCGCACGATGAGGGGCCGGCCGCCAATCAGCACCAGCACCGTGGGCCGGCCACTGCCCTGCGCGGCCTGCACCAGCTGCCGCTGGTCGTCGGGCAAAGTCAGGTCCGAGGAGTTGCCCAGGCCCTCAGCGTAGGGCCGCTCGCCCAGGGCCAGCACGATGGCATCGGCGCGCCGGGCGGCGGCCGAGATGGCCGTTAGCTGAACCTTGCCCGCCGCGTCCTGGTAGGGTAGAGTTTCGACCTGGGCGCGGGGAAATTCCTTTTTCAGGGCCGCCAGCAGGGTGAGCACCTCGCGGGGGTAGGCCGGCTCGGCGCGGCCCTGCCAGGCCAGGGTCCAGCCGCCGGCCAGGTTGGCGCGCGAGTCGGCGGACGGCCCGAGCACCAGCAGCCGCTTGACCTGGGCAGGGCGCAGGGGCAGGGTGTTGCGCTCGTTTTTAAGGAGCACCACCGACTCGCGCGCCGCCTGCACGGCTTGCAGTTGCAGCGCCGGGTCGCCAATGCGGTTGAGGCGGTCGGCGCGGGGCATTGGGTATTCGAAGAGGCCGATGTCGTCCTTCATTTGCAGCACCCGGCCGGCCGAGAGGTTGATGCGCTCCTCACTCAGGCGGCCTTCTCGGACCAGCTCCTTCACGTAGCGGCAAAAGTCGGTGGTGTAGGGCGTCATGGCCATGTCCACGCCGGCATCCAGGGCCATCCAGGTGGCTTCCTTCTCGTTAGGAGCGGTTTTCTGAACCGTTACCAGGCGAATGATATCCTGCCAGTCGGTCACGGCCACGCCCTGGAAGCCCATCTGCCGGCGCAGCAGGTCGGTAAGAATGGCCTTGGAAGCGTGCACGGGCTCGCCGTTGATTTCGCCCGAGTTAATCATGATAGATTTCAGCCCTGCATCGATGGCGGCCTGAAACGAGGGGCGGAAAAACTCCTGCAGGCGCTGGTCGGGAATCAGGGCGTTGGTGCGGTCCCAGCCGTTGCGCGGGTCGGAGTAGCCCAGGAAGTGCTTGCCGCAGCCCGCGACCTTGAAGGGGGCAATGTCCTGGTTGCCCTGCAACTCCTTCACGTAGGCCGCGCCCATCACGGATGCCACGTGCGGGTCTTCGCCGTAGGTTTCGTACAGGCGCGGCCAGTAGACGTTTACGCCCAGGTCGAGCACCGGCGCAAACACCCAGCGGTGCCCCAAATCCGCCGATTCCAGCACCGTGGCGCGGGCTTCCTGCTGCGCAAAGACGGGGTTGAACGTGGCGGCCAGGTTGAGGTTGTGCGGGAAGATGGCGGCCCCGGACACGTAGCTGGCCCCGTGCATGTGGTCGACGCCGTAGATGATGGGAATGTGCAGCCGCGACTCGCGCAGGGCAATGCGCTGCACGGCCGAGAGGAACTTCACCCACTGCGCGGGCGGCACGGCCTCGCCGTTTAGAAACGAGCCCACGTGGAAGTCCCGAATCAGCGGCACGAGCTTGGCCGAGTCGAGCGTTATGTCCTTCTGCTCGCCGGTGTGGTTGATGGTCGCGTTGGTGAGCTGGGTCATCTGCCCGATTTTCTCGTCCAGCGTCATCTGGCTCAGCAGCTGCCGCACGCGCGGGCTCCACTGCGGCGCGGCCGGCGTAGCGATGTCAGTGTTAGCGGCGGCCGAACTGGCTGCTGAAGCCATCGCCGCCGGCGGGCCAGCCGGCAGGGCTGCCCGCTGGCAGGCGCTGGCCAGCATCCCTACCCCCACCGCCCAGCGCAAGGCCGGGCGGCCCAGGGTATTCAGGTAAAATGAAAGGTTAGCACTCATCTGAAAAAGGGGGGGGGGTAGGGAAATGAAAATTAGAAGGCATCCACCAGCGAGCGCACCGTCAGCTGGCGCTTTAGCTCAGCGAGGGTAATCGGGCCCTGGGTTTTGAAGGTTATCTCTTTTTTCTCGCCGGGGAGCAGGTCGAAGTAGTTGTCGACGAAAACGCCGTCTTTTTCCGTCAGGCTCAAATTTACCGCGCGGGCCAGCGCCTTGCTTTGGAGCGTCACCTGGAAGGTGCTGTCGTTACGCTGCTGCCAGGTAGCGGCGATGCGGGGCTGGGGCAGCGCCATTTCCTTGGGCAGGGCAAAGTAGTAGGTGTTGGTCGAGAGTGCCGCGCCGCCGGCCGGCTCCACCTCGCAGCTGAGCACGACCTTTTTCGGGTCGCGCTTGCCCAGCAGCCTGGCCCTCGGAATCGAGACGTAGGCCTTGCTGGTGAGCGGCTCGATTTGCACCGCCGTAGCTTGCGTGAACAAGGCGCGGCCGTTGAGGTCCAGCAGGCGCACGCGCAGCTGGGCCGGCACGGCGCTGGTTTTATCGGACACCACGTAGATGCGCACCTGGTCGCCTTCCTCGTGGGGGCTCACCAGCACGTCGGCGTAGAAGCGCTTGGCGTAGTGCTGCAAGGCCTTCCAGCGGCCGTAGTAGTCGATGGACGACCACGAGGCCACGCCCCAGCAGTCGTCGAGCTGCCAGTACATCGAGCCCATC
>NZ_CAXTEF010000074.1:0-4321 GCF_964243305.1 uncultured Hymenobacter sp. | reverse complement strand
CTGCTCGTGCCCGATGCGGAGGGCAAGCTCGGCCCCATCGTGGACCGGACGGGCCGCTACGTGCCGCAGATGGGCGAATTCGGCGGGCGCTGGGTGAAGAACTACGACGGTCACGACCAATCCGGCGCCGACTACAAGACCCTGGACGAGAGCATCGCCATTCGGATGAAGGGCGACGGCACCGCCTTCCGGGTCGAGAAGTACGAGCACACCTACCCGCACTGCTGGCGCACCGACAAGCCGGTACTTTACTACCCCCTCGATTCGTGGTTTATCAGGACCACGGCCGTGAAAGACCGCCTCATCGAGCTGAACAAAACCATCAACTGGAAGCCCGAAAGCACCGGCGCCGGCCGCTTCGGCAACTGGCTCGAGAACCTGGTGGACTGGAACCTGAGCCGCTCGCGCTACTGGGGCACGCCGCTACCCATCTGGCGCACGCAGGACGGCACTGAGGAGATTTGTATTGGAAGTATTGCGGAGCTGAAAGCGGAGATTGACAAGGCGGTAGGGGTAGGGGTGATGACGCATAATCCGTATGCGGCAGCCGCCTCGCCCTCCGGGGCCACCCCATCCCCTAGCCCCTTCCCCGATGGGGAAGGGGGGCTAGTTTCTAGCTCTAATTCTAGCTCCAACTTACTTTCTAGCCTAGAGCTAGAAACTAGTTCCCCTCCCCATCGGGGAGGGGCTAAGGGTGGGGTCAGCGGGGCCGGGGATAAACCCAAAATCGACCTGCACCGCCCTTACGTGGACGATATTTTCCTGGTCTCGCCCTCGGGCCAGCCCATGTACCGCGAGCCGGATTTGATTGACGTGTGGTTTGATTCCGGCGCCATGCCCTACGCGCAGTGGCATTACCCGCTGGAAAATGCCGAGCAGTTCCGCAAGAATTTCCCGGCTGATTTCATCGCCGAAGGCGTGGACCAAACCCGCGGTTGGTTTTTCACGCTGCACGCGCTGGGCGTGATGCTGGAGGATTCGGTAGCCTTCAAAAACGTGATTGCCAACGGCCTCGTGCTCGACAAAAACGGCAACAAGATGAGCAAGCGCCTCGGCAACGCCGTGGACCCGTTTGCGACGCTGGCGCAGTTTGGGCCCGACGCCACGCGCTGGTACATGATTGCCAACGCGCCGCCGTGGGACAACCTCAAGTTCGACCAGGTCGGCATCACGGAAGTGCAGCGGCGCTTCTTCGGCACGTTGTTCAACACCTACTCGTTCTATGCGCTCTACGCCAACCTGGACGGCTTTCAGACGAACGAATCGGACCTCGTGCCGATGGTCGAGCGCTCGGAGCTGGACCGCTGGATACTCAGCAAGCTTCAGTCGCTGATACAGGAAGTGCGCGGCTACTACGACGACTACGACCCCACAAAGGCTGCCCGCGCCATCCAGGATTTCACCACCGACCAGCTCTCGAACTGGTACGTGCGCCTCTCGCGCCGCCGCTTCTGGAAGGGCGAACTGACAACCGATAAGAAGGCCGCCTACGAAACCTTGCACGAGTGCCTGATGGTCGTGGGACAGCTCATGGCGCCCATCGCGCCGTTTTTCAGCGAGTGGCTGTACCAGAACATGAAGCAGCCCCATCCCCCGACCTCTTCCCCTGCGGGAGAAGGGGAACCTGACGAACGCGCCGCCTCGGCTCCCCTTCCCCCACAGGGGAAGGGGTCGGGGGATGGGGCTGAATCAGTGCACTTAACCTTGCTGGCCGAAGCGCAAACCAGCCTGATTGACCCGGCCCTGGAAGAGCGCATGGAGTTGGCGCAGCGCATCAGCTCGCTTACGCACTCGCTGCGCAAAAAGTCAGTGCTGAAGGTGCGGCAGCCCTTGCAGCGCATCTTGGTGCCGGTGCTTAATGAGACGACCAGACAGCAGGTCGGCTTGGTGGAGGACCTGATTTGCGCGGAGGTGAACGTGAAGCACGTCCAGTTTCTGGATGACACGAGCGGCGTGTTGGTGAAGTCGGTGAAGCCGAATTTCAAGGTGCTGGGCAAGAAGTTTGGGCCCCAGATGAAAGCCGTGGCGGCCCGCATTCAGGCAATGAGTGAGGCCGAAATCGCGGCTGTGCAGAACACCGACGGCACTCCGCTCGAAGTGGAGGGGGTAGGGATGGTGATGATTCTGGCCGAGGACGTGGAAATCCGCACCGAGGACCTGCCCGGCTGGCTTGTCGCCACCGACGGCCAACTCACCGTGGCCCTCGACGTGACGCTGACCGACGAGCTGCGCCAGGAAGGCCTGGCCCGCGAGCTGGTCAACCGCCTGCAAAACCTGCGCAAAGACTCTGGCCTGGAGGTGCAGGACAAAATCCGCGTCTCGCTCGCCCAAACGCCGCCGGAGCTGGCCGCCGCCGTGGCCCGCTTCGGCGACTACATCCGCACCGAAATCCAGGCCCTGAGCCTCGACCTAGTGCCGGGCAACCTGAACGGCGACGCCACGACCTTGGAATTTGACGACCAAACCGTGGCCGCTAAGCTCGAAGTCGTAACCAGCTGAGTCTGAAGCGTCCGCCGGGCCGTAAAAAGCCGGGCGGGCACAACGGCGCTCTAGACTCGAAGCCGGGCGTCTGAAACCGCTCAAAAACCTGAAAATCCGCCTAAAAAGGCACGAAACCTGCTCCGTCGCGCTGCTGCTGGCGGCTTATTTTTAGCCCGTGAATCCTGCCCTCGCCCACCCTTCGCTCACCGCCCGGCGGCCGTCCGCGCTGCTGTTTTTCCTCCTGGCGCTGGCCGTCATCGCCCTCGACCAGCTTACCAAGTGGGCCGTGCACACCTACATGCAGCCCGGCCTGGCCGGCGAGATTCCGGTGTTCGGGCAGTGGTTTAAGCTGCACTACACGCTCAATCCGGGCATGGCCTTCGGGCTGGAGCTGCCGGAGCCGTTCGGTAAGCTGCTGCTCACGGGCTTCCGGCTGCTGGCCGTGGGCGGGCTGGTTTACTACATTCTATATCTGGTGCGGCATCGGGCAGCCAGCGGCTACATCGCCTGCATGGCGCTCATTCTCGGCGGCGCCGTGGGCAACGTAATTGACTCAATTTTCTACGGCGTCATCTACAAGAATGCGCCGTTTGGCGCGCCTACCCCCTGGTTTCACGGCCAAGTCATCGACATGCTTTACGCCGACATCTACGAGGGCTTTCTGCCCCAAAGCTGGCCGCTGGTAGGCGGGAAGTACCTTTCGCTGTGGCCAATCTTTAACGTGGCCGACTCGTCCATCTTTCTCGGTGTGGCCTTGATTCTGATTTTCCAGAGCCGCTTTTTCCAGCAGGAAGCCACGCCGGTTGATACCACCGCGCAGCCCCAAATCCCTACCCCTTCCTAATTCCTGAAGGTGCCCGTGTCCGTCTCCCCGCCGCTGCTTTCCGTCACGAACCTCACCATCGATTTCGCTTCGCACCGCGGCGACGTGCGGGCGGTGAACGATGTGTCGTTTGAGCTGCGCCGGGGCGAGACGCTGGCCATTGTGGGCGAGTCGGGGTCGGGCAAATCGGTCACGTCGCTGGCATTGCTGGGGTTAATCCCGCGTCCCCCTGGCCGCATCAGCGCTGGCCAGGCCGTGTTTCAGTCGCCGGCTTTGGGCGAAGTGAACTTGTTGACGTTGCCCGAAAGCCAGCTGCGGCAGGTGCGCGGTAACGACATCAGCATGATTTTTCAGGAGCCGATGACCTCGCTCAACCCGGTTTACACCTGCGGCTCGCAGGTCGTGGAAGTGCTGCGTCTGCACACTCAGATGAGCGCAGAAGCCGCGAGGAAGCGCACCATTCAGCTCTTCACCGAAGCCCAGCTGCCGCGCCCGGAAAACATCTTCGGCAGCTACCCGCACCAAATCAGCGGCGGTCAGAAGCAGCGCGTGATGATTGCGATGGCGATGGCCTGCCAGCCCGCCATCCTGCTCGCCGACGAGCCTACCACGGCCCTCGACGTGACGGTGCAGGCCAACACCCTGCGCCTGCTCGACGAGCTGCGCCGCCAGCACCAGACGGCCATCATCTTCATCACCCACGACCTCGGCGTGGTCGCCGAAATCGCCGACCGCATCCTGGTCATGTACCGGGGTAGGGTAGTGGAGCAGGGACCGGTGCTCGACATCTTCACCAACCCGCAGCACCCCTATACCAAGGGCTTGCTGGCCTGCCGGCCCAAGCTTTCGGTGGGCAAAAAGCGCCTGCCAGTGGTAGCTGATTTTATGCAGGAGGACGCCAGCGGGCAGTTAGTGGCGGTTTCGGCTCCCGAGATAAGCGTTTTTTCTGAAATGGCCAACGTGTTCCACGGGGAACAAAACGCGCGGCCGGTTGCCTCACCCCCTAGCCCCCTCTCC
>NZ_CAXTEF010000073.1:0-4864 GCF_964243305.1 uncultured Hymenobacter sp. | reverse complement strand
CCGGCCCCGTGGGGGTCCCGTGAGGTTGGCTGTGAGGGCTTAATACAACGTGAAATGCTCGGCCAGCGGGCCCAGCGCCAGGGCCGGGAAGAAGGCCAGCGCGGCGATAATCCAAATCACGAAGAAGACCATGATGCCGAACGTGGCCGTATCCAGCCGCAGCGTGCCGGCCGATTCGGGGATGAACTTCTTGCGCGCCAGCAGCCCGGCGATGGCCACCGGGCCGATGATGGGCAGGTAGCGGGCGAGCAGCATCACCAGGCCGGTCGAGATGTTCCACCAGGGCGTGTTGTCGCCCAGGCCCTCGAAGCCGGAGCCGTTGTTGGCGGCCGAGGAGGTATACTCATACAGCATCTCCGAAAAGCCGTGGTAGCCGGGGTTGGCCAGCCAGCCGGCGTACTCCGTGGGGTTGCCGGCGTAGAGGTGCGTGGCCAGGGCCGTGCCGGCCAGAATCAGCAGCGGGTGCAGCAGGGCGATGAGGATGGCGATTTTCATCTCGCGGGCTTCCACTTTCTTGCCCAGCAGCTCCGGGGTGCGGCCCACCATCAGGCCGGAGATGAACACGGCTATGATGATGAAGACGAAGAAATTCAGAAACCCTACCCCCACGCCGCCATAAAAGGCATTGGTCATCATGCCCAGCAGCGTGTTCATGCCCGACAGGGGCGTGAGCGAGTCGTGCATGGCGTTCACCGAGCCGTTGCTGGTCACGGTCGTCGTGATGGCCCAGAGCGCGGCGGCCGGCGCGCCGAGCCGCATTTCCTTGCCCTCGAGCGAGCCCAGGCGCTGGTCCACGCCCAGGCGGCTGATGGCGGGGTTGCCGTGCATTTCCAGGTACACGGTGGGCAGTTGCAGCAGCAGGTAGCCGGCCGTCATCACCCCGAACACCATCCAGCCCAGCCGGGGCCGGCCCAGGTAGTAGCCAAAGGCCAGCGCCATCGCAATGGGAATGAGAATGATGCTGATGTTCTCGACGGCGTTGGTGAGGGGGGTAGGGTTTTCGAGCGGGTGGGCCGAGTTGACGCCGAAAAAGCCGCCGCCGTTGGTGCCCAGCTGCTTGATGGCAATCATGGCCGCGGCCGGCCCGCGGCTCACCACGGTCGAATCGCCCTGCACCGTCACCAAAGGCATCTTGGCCTGAAACGTCATCGGCGTGCCCTGAAAGACCACCACCAGCGCCACGGCCAGCGAGAGCGGCAGCAGCACCCGCGTAATGCTCTTGACGAAATAGACGTAGAAGTTGCCGAGTTTGTCGGTGCTGCCTTCGCGCAGGGCGTTGAACACCACGACCGTAGCAGCCAGGCCCGTGGCGGCCGTCACGAACTGCAAAAACATCAGGCAGAAAAGCTGGGAGAAGTACGTCACGCCCGACTCGCCGGAGTAGTGCTGCAAGTTGCAGTTCACGACGAACGAAATGGCGGTGTTGAACGCCTGGTCGGGCGACATCGAGGGGTTGCCGTCGGGGTTGAGGGGCAGGGAACCCTGGGTGCAGAGCACGAACATGGCCCAGACAAACCAGACCACATTGATGGCGAGCAGCGCCAGCAGGTGCTGCTGCCAGCTCATTTCCCGCGCCGGGTCGACGCCGCCGGCCCGCAGCAGCACCCGCTCCAGCGGCCCCAGAAAGTCCGACCAGTGGCGGTCGCCGCGGTAGATGGCGGCCAGGTAGCGGCCCAGCGGTATGGCCAGCAGCACCGTGATTAGGAAAATGCCAAGGATGGCGAGAAGTTCTTGAGTCATTGGGTTGATTGTCAGAAATAGCGGCTAATCGTCATGCCGCGCGCCAGCGAAGCATCTCGCGGGCAGCAGTAATCAGCTTAGCTCAACGATAGCATTAGGTAGCCCGCGAGATGCTTCGCTGGCGCGCGGCATGACGGCGGTGAAAATGAAGCGGTTAAAACTCCTCGGGGCGGAGCAGCACGTAGCAGAGGTAGCCGAACGTGGCCAGGGCCAGCACAAAAAGGGCAGTCATCATGGGGATAAGCGTCTGAGGGGCGCGGGTTAGATGTGGTCGAAGAAGTCAATGGCCTTGTAAAAAAGCCAGAAGCCGGCCAGGCCAACGGCGCTGAGCAGCGGAATCATCAGGGCGGGCGCCATAGCGGGAAGGGGTTTGGAAGATGGGATGCCGCCGACTTCACCAACACCGGCCCCAATTCCGGCTTCATCGTAATCAGGTAGTGTAATCGATTGATTGCCAGTGGCTAAATTTTAGCAGGCGCTGGATTTATCCGCTGCGTCGCGCCGCCGACCCTTCCGTTTCGGTAGGGTATTTTCCAGAACGGCAGGGTAGGGCCCGCAGAAAAAGGCCGCCGTGGAGCCGCCAGCGGCTTTCGGGCGCGTTGGCACCCGTTTGGCGGCGCCGCTCCCGTTGCGCCTCACTTGCCCTACCCCCCGCCTTATGTCCGACCTGCTCGCCGAAATCACCGCCGCTGCCCGCGCCTACTACGCGCAGGTGAACGCCTACCCCCTCACGGCCACCGACTTCCAGGCCTGGCTCGACGAGCTGCCCGTGGCCCGGCGCGCGGCGGCATTGGCGCGGGGCCTGCCCGCGAGCCGGGCCGAGCCGGCCTTCCTGCGCTACTGCCTGGAGCTGCGCGGCCTGCTCATGCGCGAGTTCATGGCGCAGCGCCTCTCGATTGCCGCCTTCCACCTGTGGCAGGCCAACGGCGAATTCAACGGTGACCTGCCGCCGCACGGCGTGGCCCGCTAAGTGGCCCGCTAAGCGGCGCCGGTCCCGGTATTGCCCGGAAAGAGAGGCGTACTATTTTGCGCCCCCTTGTCCCTGCTTTCCCTACCCCCTTCACCAGCCCGAAGGCCCTACCCCAGCCCGTACTCCTGAATCTTGCGGTAGAGCGTCGTCAGGCCAATGCCGAGCACCCGCGCGGTCTCGGTTTTGTTGCCGGCGGTTTCGAGCAGGATGCGCTGAATGTGGTCCCTTTCCAGGCGGCGCAGGCTGCGCTCCCCGTCGGGCGGGCCGGCCGGATGGCCCCCGAGCGAAAACAGCTGCAACTCAAATGGCAGCCCATCCACGGTCAGGGCCTGGTCGGGGGGCGTGAGGATGGAGGCGCGCTCCAACACGTTTTTCAGTTCGCGCACATTGCCTGGCCAGGGGTAGTGCTGCAACACCCGCAACGCCTCAGCGGTCACTTCCAGGGGGCGCTTGCGCAGCTTGGCCGAGAAATGCAGCAGAAAGTTTTCGACCAGGGCCGGAATGTCGCTCCGCCGGGCGCTGAGCGCCGGCACGGCCACCGTCACGACCGACAGGCGGTAGTATAAATCGGGCCGGAAACGGCTCTGCTCGGCTTCCTGGCGCAGGTTGCGGTTAGTCGCGGCCACGAGGCGCACGTTGACGCGGGTTGGCTTGGTGTCGCCGGTTTTGATGAACTCCTGGCCTTCGAGCACCCGCAGCAGCTTGGCCTGCAAGCCCAGCTCCAGCTCGCCAATCTCGTCCAGAAACAGCGTGCCGCCGTTGGCTTCCTCAATCAGGCCCTTCTTGTCCGTCTGGGCCCCCGTGAACGCGCCCTTGCGGTAGCCAAACAGCTCCGACTCCAGCAGCTCTTTTGAGAAAGCGCTGCAATTGACGGCCACAAACGGCCGGCCCCGCCGCGGGCTGGCCTGGTGAATGGCCTGCGCAAACAGCTCCTTGCCCGAGCCGGTCGGGCCTTCGAGCAGCACCGTGGCGTCGGTGGGGGCCACCTGCTCGGCCACCGTTTTGGCCTGGAGCAAGGCGGGCGCGGCCCCAATCATGGACGCGAAGCTGTGCTGCAAGCCCACGCGCTTTTCCAGGTCCAGCACCCGGCGCTGGAGCCGCGCCTTCTCGGCGGCCCGCGCCACCACCACCACCAGTTGGTCGTCGGAGTCGCCCTTGGTGAGGTAGTCGAAGGCGCCGAGCTTCATGGCCTGCACGCCATCGGGCACGGTGCCGTAGGCGGTGAGCAGGATGATTTCGGTTAGCGGCGCGGCGGCGTGGTAGCGGGGCAGCAGGTCCACGCCGTGGCCGTCGGGCAGCTTCACATCGCTCAGCAGCACCAGCACCTCGTCGCTATGCTCGCGCAGGGCTTCGAGGCCCCGGCGCGCGTCCGGCGCTTGCAGTACGGCGTACCCTTCCAGTTCCAACACGCGGGCCAGCAGCTGGCGCAGCTCGGTCTCGTCGTCAATAATTAAAACAGTATTGGCGGGCATGATTGGCGGGCATGAGCGGCAGCGGCGAGGGAAAACGTGTCGCAAAGAACGACTATTGCTAGTAGGAGTAGGGATTTCCATTTTGTACACCTTGCCATACTTAACATCGAAGCTGTTTAGGAAGTCAGCAGCACGTTATGCAGCGCGCAGCGAAGCATCTTGCTTGCACCGCTGGATGCCATTCAACGACGCCCGCGAGCTGCTTCGCTGCGCGCTGCATGACTTTCAAGCAGCTTTTCCCCACTTCCTAAATAGCTTCATCATAATAAGCTCAAATTAAAGGGCTTCTCTCTTTTAGTTAGTAATGCCCCACCACAACCGGTTGCTGAGGCCAGCCAGGCAATCCGCTAATCAGCACCCTTACTACGCCGGAAGAAGTTTGGAATGAGTACGCACACAACCACAGACTTTTCGCGAACGGACGCCCGCGGGGCTGGCCTCGGCGCGGGCGCGGGGCCGATTGGGCGGCCGTCGACAGGGACCTTGGAGAAGGCAGGCGCACGGCCATCGTCGCCGAGCCGCTCTCCCGCGAGCCGAAACTGGGGATGAATAAAATTGCTCAGCGCGCACGTATTTCTAAAGCGACACTCCACAACTACTTGCGCCATCGGGTGTCGTCATCCTTATTCGCCGTAGCCGCAAATAAATTGACAAGTGGAGTTTCAGGCTTCACTTTCGGTCA
>NZ_CAXTEF010000072.1:0-4942 GCF_964243305.1 uncultured Hymenobacter sp. | reverse complement strand
CACCCGGATGCTTCGGGGGGCGAGTTCAATCAGGCCGTCCTGGTTGAACTCGCTCAGGGTGCGAATGACCGACTCGGGGGCCGTGCCGACGACGGCCGCCAAGTCGTCGCGCGAGAGTTGGATGCGCGCGTCGGGCCCGGCGCCTGCCTGCTCGTGCAACTGCAGCAGCGCAAGGGCCACGCGGCGGCGAATGGAGCTGTAAGCCATCGCCAGCAATTGCTGTTCCCGCTCGCTCACCCGGCCCGCCAGCAGGCGGATAAACTGCTGGCCCACGGCCGGGTTGCGCAGCAGCAGCAGGGTGAAGTCGTCTTTGGGAATGTACACCAGTTCCGCGTCGGCTACGGCCACGGCCGAATCGCTGTGGGGCGTTTCTTCCAGCAGGGGGGGGTAGCCAAAAAACTCGCCGGGCCCGTAAAGGCCCGTAATCAGCTCTTTGCCACCGTCCGTCGTTTTCACGGTTTTCACGCGGCCTTTTTTAATGAAGTATACCCGCGTGGGGGCGTCGCCTTCGAGGTAGATGTCCTGCTTTTTGCGAATGAGATGGACTTTGCGGTCCACCGATAGGTTCTCCAGGTTGCCCACGGCGCGGGCGTCGTCCAGAAACTCGTGCAGCCCGTCGCCGTGCAGGTCGTAGTCGGCCCGCAGGTCGCGGAAGCGGGTCAGGCGGCTGGCAATGGCGCTCAGCAGCTCGGCTTCCTCGAAAGGCTTGGTCAGGTAGTCATCGGCCCCGAGGGCCATGCCGTGGCGCTGCTCGGCGCGCTCGATTCTGGCGGTCAGGAACAGAAAAGGCACCCCGGCCAGGCGCGGGGTCTGGCGAAAGCGCGCCAGCACGCCGTAGCCGTCGAGCACGGGCATCATAATGTCGCACACCACCAAATCGGGCACTTGCGCCAGGGCCAGGTCCACGCCAATCTGGCCGTCGGCAGCGGCTTGCACGGCGTAGCCGGCCAGGCCCAGCATTTCGGCCGTGTTCAGGCGCAGCAGCTCGTGGTCTTCAATCAGCAGGATGGTTTTCATAGGGAATAGAAAGGGTAACGGTAGTGCCCACGCCCAGCTCGCTTTCCAGGACAATAGTGCCGCCCATCAACTCTATGTACTCGGCGATGATGTACAGCCCTAAGCCAGTCCCAGGAATGTTGGCGGCGTTGCCGGCCCGGAAGAACCGCTCGAACAAGTGGGCTTGGTCTTCCTCGGAAATACCAATTCCCTGGTCCTGTACGTGGATGACAAGCAGGTTGTCGTGGCAATCGGCCCGCACCGTGACCACCGAGTTTTCAGCGGAGTACTTGATGGCGTTGGAGAGCAGGTTTACCAGAATCTTGCGTAGTAACGAGGCATCGAGGCGAAAAGGGGCCGGACAGTTTATTTGCTGGAAAAGAGTCTGTCCGGCTTTGAACGTGCTTTGGGCGTTGGCCACGGTTTCATCCACCAATACGTTCAGGTCCAGGGTAGCGGGATGAGCCTCGACTTTGCCAGCTTCGATACGGCCCACCGACAGGAATTCCTCCAGAATGTCGTTCAGGTGCCTGACCGACGTGTGAATGCGACTCAAATGGGTGAGGCGCTGCGCCTGGTGCTCGGCGCCAGGGTACTTGGCTATTAAGGTAGCCGAAGAAAGCACGACCGCGAGCGGGGTGCGAAACTCGTGCGAAGCCATCGAGACAAAGCGCGACTTCAACTCGCCCAGTTCCTGCTCGGTGGCCAGGGCCTGGGCCAAATCGATGCCCCGCTTCTCGAGCTGCTCCAGGGTGACAATCAGCGCATGGGTGCGGTTGGTCATGCGTTCTTCCAGTTCGGTGTTGCTGGCGCGCAGCTGCTTGTTGGCGGCCCCCAGCTCTTCGTTCAATTCCTGGATTTGCCGGCGGGCCACCACCTGCTCCGTGACCTCGGTGGCGATGACGATGACGCCGGTAATCTGGTCAGCCGCGTCGCGGGTGGCCTGATAAATGAAATTAAAATGAAACGGGTCGAGCCGGCCGGAGTTGGTGCGGTCGATGCGAACCATCCTTTCGTAGGCGAAGTACGTCTCGCCGGTGCGGTACACGTCATCCAGCGCCTCAAACAGGTGCTGCTGGCTGAGTTCCGGAAGGGCGTCGCGCCACGTCTTATTCGCCACCGGCCGATGGCCCAGGGTCTGCCGGAAACCGACGTTGGCCAATTCAATGACGTGGGCAGGGCCGGTAAGTACGGCCACAAGTGCCGGGGCCTGCTCAATGAGAGCCAGCAGGCGCTGGCGTTGGGCTTCAGCCTCGGCGTGGGCGGCTCTCTCGCGGGCCTGGCTCTGGCGCAACGCTTCTTCCACGGCGCTGCGGGGCTGGTCAGCGGTGTCGGTGAAGCTCCCGACCACCCGGTCGCCCTGGCGAACTCCGGCCAGGTAGAAGTAGCTGTCGAGGCCATCGGCCTGGTAGTTGACTTCGTAACGCCCGGCCTCGCCTGCTTCGAACACGCGGCGGTAGAAATCGAATATCCCCCGGGATTGCGTGTGGGGGTAGTGCGCGAGCATACTAAACGGAGCGTTTTCTGGCGTTTGGAGCATGTGTCGGGCGGCCGGGCTGACGTACTCGACCATAAAGTCCACCACCTCGGTTCCGCCTGGCCCATACACCGGGCTTAGCACACATATCCCCGTCAGCGAGACCGCAAGCAAAGCCGGGAGCAATTCGGCAGGAAAGCCGGCATCATCCAGCGGCCGGGTGGAAATGAGGGTCATAGCAGAGCCAATAATAAGTAGCCTGGTTGCTGGGATAGTCCGGGTAAATCTCGCTACGACTCAGCGCGACGGGGAGATAAGGCGCAAGCCGCGCTGAACGGGCACGCAGTGCAACTACTTAAAAATAAGTACGCTGCCCCTAGGTCTTCGTTCCATTACCTGACAAAAATCAGGTTTTTGACGTTGCATCGTCATACCTCTTATCAGGAAACCCCGATACTTTTGTAAGCATATGGACGCGCGCGGTGGACGTCTTCACCCGCTACCTGGCCCTCGAATTGGGTATCCAGGGCGTTCCGGCGAATCTAGTGGCCCCGGGGGCCGTTTTTGGAGGAGAGACCATGCAGGACAATGCGGGCCTGCGTGGCCGGGTCGGCCTGCCCGGAGCTGTCTGTGCCACGGCGTCGGCGAGGTTTTATACGTAACCACTTGCAGGGTTTCAACCTGCCTGCCTGCCACTGAATAATGGGGTTAAAACGAGCAGGTAGCTATGTATCAAACGCTTCAAGAACAGTATCTGCACCTGGGCCTGCCAGTTGACCTGATTGACGCGCAGCTGGAGTTCACGATATTCAATTTAAGCGACCTGCACCAGCCGTTACCTTTTGCCTCGCCGGTCAGCCGGCTTAACTTCTTTGTGTTTGGCTTTGTGAAAAGTGCCCAGGGTCGGTATATCATCGATGAGCAGCAGTTTCCGATGCAGCCCGGCACCATCTACTTTACCAACCCCGGCCATTACCGCTCCTTTGAATTCACGGCCCTGGAGGAGGTGTACCTGATTACGCTCAGCGAAAGCTTCTTGAAGGAAAACGTGCACGCTGACATCTTTGCCGAGTTCCCGTTTTTACTGGTCGAAACGTTTCCGGCCCTGACCGTGAGCCCCGAAGTATTCGCGGAGTTCGAGCGGCTGTATGGGCAGATACACCACGAATACGTCGCCCGTTCTCCTTTTCGGCAGCGGCTGATTGGCCATCTGTTCGTGGCGCTGCTGCTGAAGCTCAAAGAGCATTTCGGGCTGCACTACAATGCCATCTACGAAGGCAACCGCAGCTCAGCCATTGTGAGAAGCTTCAAGTTGTTGCTGGAAAAACATTACCGGGACTTGGAGCAGGGGTTGGCCGAGCAGGTGTTTCGGGTGCAGGATTATGCGGAGGCCCAACACCTGCACCCCAACTACCTGAGTAATGTCATCAAAACCAAAACCGGCAAGGCCATCGGCACCTGGATAGCGGAGAAAAACATTGCGGAAGCCAAGTCGCTGCTGCAAAACTCCGCCATTTCCGTCAAGGAAATTGCCTACCGGCTGGGCTTTGCCGAGCCGGCGCACTTCAGCAACTACTTCAAAAAGCACGCGCATCTCTCCCCGAGCTTTTACCGCAAGCAGAGTCAGGCTCCCGCATCTTAGGAATTCGCATCTCTTGCCGTAGAATCCGCACTTTCCCGGGCTGGTGGGAATCGGACCTTTGCCTTGTCAATTAGCAACAAGTACTTAACGAAAGAACCCATGAAAACGCTAGCCGAAAAAGTGATTTTAGTGACCGGGGCTTCCCGGGGCATCGGCGCCGCCGTGGCGCACCGCCTGGCCGAAGCCGGCGCCAAGGTGATAGTGAATTATGCCGGCAGCCGGCCGGCAGCCGAGCAAATTGTGGCGGCCATCAAAGCCAACGGCGGGGACGCCCTGGCCGTGCAGGCCGACGTAAGCCGGTCCGACCAGGTGGAGCGCCTGTTCGACACGGCCATTGCGCACTACGGGCGCATCGACGTGCTGGTGAACAACGCCGGCATCATGATTACCAAGCTGCTGAAGGATACGACCGACGAGGACTTCACCCGGCAGTTTGATATCAACGTCCGGGGCACGTTCAACACGATGCGCCAGGCCGCTACCAAGCTGGCCGACAACGGCAGCATCATCAACTTTTCCAGCTCGGTGAATCGCATCATGCTGCCCACGTACAGCACGTACGTAGCCACCAAAGCGGCCGTGGAGCAGCTCACGCGCGTGTTTGCCAAAGAAGTGGGCGCCCGGGGCATTACTGTTAATTCGGTCTCACCCGGCCCGACTAACACCGAGCTTTTCACCAAGGGCAAGCCGCAGGAAGCCATTGACCGCTCGGCGTCGCTCTCCGCCTTCAACCGCCTGGGCGAGCCGGACGACATTGCCAAAGTCGTCGTTTTCCTGGCCAGTGAGGAGGCCAAATGGATTAGCGCTCAGAATATCGGCATTAACGG
>NZ_CAXTEF010000071.1:0-5863 GCF_964243305.1 uncultured Hymenobacter sp. | reverse complement strand
GTTGAGTGAATACCATGCCCGAAAGATACAATCACCCCCGGTTAGACCACCGCCCAATACTTATCCAAACCTCCTCAAGATTTTTAAATAAGTCCTTTTTTGATGCTCCTCGCTGCTGCACACATTGTAAGCCTGCTTTTGCCAAAGCGTTATTCCAGCTACCAAACCTTGCTCCAATTGTGCCGCGGTTATAAGCGGCGACTACCTCCTCGTGGGTGGCCAGCTACCAAACCTTGCTCCAATTGTGCCTGCTGTGTATTTACCTCCGTTATCATTATAGTTTCTCGACGAAAGAGAACTTGAAACGAGCTTTTCAGCGACTCGCTTCACATCCGCTAACAACTCATCATCTGTAATATCTCTGTTAAATCCTTTCAGTTGATAATTCATAATTATTTGTCAACATTGTGTTATGTCTTTCAAATTTCGAGGGGCAGAGCTTAATGAATTCTAGGTGAACTACAATGCTACACCCCTTTTTCTTCTTCCGCCAGGGCGCTTCCTTTTCCCAGTCGCCCGCCATCAGGCAGCCGTAGGGCCTGATTTCGTCAATGGTTTCGGCCAAGTCGAAGTCGCGGATTTGGCGCTTGACTTCTTCGGCGTTTTTGTAGGCGCTGGGCAGCTCGGAAATGTCGATTTCATTGAAGAAGAAGCGGGCGTCGATGCCGCGGGTTTCTTCGGCGAAGATTTCTTCCTTGGTTTGCTGGCCTTTGCTGAGCTTGTGCTTGGTGCGGCTCAGGTTGCGGCCGGCGCCGTGGGGCGCGAAGCCCAGGTTATTATCCGTGGTGACGCCCTGCACGATGAGGATGGGCTGGGCCATGTTGAGCGGGATGATGCGCGGGCCAGTGATGTCGGGCATAAACTTGGGGTCGAGCGGCGTGGCGCCCTTGGCGTGGTAAAACAGGTCGCCGTCGCGGAATACGAAGTTGTGCTCGTTCCAGTAGCGCTGCGTCACGGGCCGGCGCAGGCGCTCGGGCGGCCCAGTACTGCTGGCCCTCGGCGGTGTCGAAGGGCAGCCAAGCGTTGGCGGGCTCGGTTTCGGGCGAGATTTCGCGGCGGAACCGCTCGGCCACGGCCATGCCGTTTTTGTAGAGCAGCGCCCCTACCCCCCGCGAGCCGTGGTGCGTGACCAGCACGGTGTCGCCGGTGTTGCGCGAGGTGCTCACGTAGAGGAAGTGGTTGCCGTCACCCTGCGTACCGAGGTGTTCCTGGGTCAGGCTCAGGCTTTTGAGGGAGTTCAGGAACGGGTTGCTGGTAAACTCCTGGCGCAGGTCGGCGGGCAGCGCGAACTGGTTTCCGGGGCGGCGTCCGCCTGGCCCGAAGTGGGTGAGGTCTTGCGCCGCGTCGAGCACGGTTTTGGGGTCGGCGGCGCCTAAGTTAGTCAGCATCACCGAGCAGCAGATGTCGGCGCTGTGCATTCCGGGGTGAATGGCGTTACGCGCCACCACGATGCCGCCCACCGGGATGGTGCCGGGCGGCCCGGCCGGGCAGGCGTCGGGCATGATGGCGCCGCCCACCACCGTGGGCGTGCGCATCAGCCGCCGCATGGAGAGGCGCACGTAGTCGATGTTGGCCTGCTCCACGGCCGTGTCGGCGCGGATGTTCTCGTAGAACGCCACCGGCTCGGCCAGCAGCGGCAGCACGGGCGGCGCCTTGAACTGGTCGAGGTAAGCGGTTAGCGCCTCGCCTTCCAAGGCGTGGGCGTTGATGTGGGCCAGGGCTTCCTTGAACCACTTGGCGGGCTTCAGGCCCAGGGCCAGCAGGTCTTGTCCGGTAGTCACGTTGAATGCAGCGCGGAGCTTTTGCTCGCGTATCGATTAAAAAGTAATGTTTCGCTGAAGAGCAGCCGGGTTGCGAATTTATTTGCGTCGTTCGCCCAGGCGCGAAGCGAAAGCTTCGCGCTACGTCTGCCACTGCTGCAATATTACGATGCTTGCCAGTAGGTGTAGGGCCAGCCATTCGGCTACCAGGCCGGCGTGCACGGGATTTTCCAGCACGTAGCGGATGAAGCGCACCATCCCGCCCGCGTCGCGGACGCGGTGGTTGTAGCTCTCGCGCTGCTAGAACTGACTGCTACGGTGCAATAAAGCTTTGGCTTGGTGAGCGATGTAGCCTTTGGAATGGTGCCCCAAAAATAGAGAAGCTGTTTAGGAAGTCGAAAGAACGTCCTGCCGAGCAAAGCGAAGCATCTGGCGTGGGGAAGCAACTCAATCGTCCGGTTCCGTGGATTACTTCCCCGAGCGAGATGCTTCGCGGGGCTCAGCAGGACGGTCTGGCGTGTTTCGGCCGACTTCCTAAACAGCTTCCTAATCAGCCTGTTTTATCTAATTCACGTCTCTATTACGACTATGTGAAGAACTGATGAAGCACCCGCTTGGTCTGGCTCAATGGCCCATAATCAGCGGCCGATAACCTGACGCCCCGTCGCCACGAAACCCGGTCGCTGACTACCCGCTAGCCGGCCGCCTTCGCTATAAAACGCTTTCCCAGCCACTTTCGCACCGGCACATCGTAGAGTTTCAAACAAGCATAGGCCACGGCCAGGCTGGCCAGGAAGACGAACAAGGCCACCGGCCAGGCCGCGCGCAAGGGTACTTTATTATCAATGACCCACGCCGTATAGATGTAAATCAACGGGTAATGCGTTATGTAGAGGGGGTAGGAAATCTCACTTAGAAACGCGCACGCTTTCGGGGCGTATTTTCCTTTTATCTCGCCGCTGGCCCCCACATATACAATCAGGGGGAAAACAAGAATGATACATAGCGAGTCGTACAAGCCATTCAGCCACAGCTGCTCGCGGCCCCCGATACGGGGTAGGGCGAGCACCAGTATCACCAGCAGGCTGCACCAGAGAAAGGCGTGCTGGAAGCGGGCGGGCTTTGCCAGGCGCGAAAGCAGCAGGCCGGCAAAAAACGGATATAGCAGCCGGGTAAGGCCAATTCGGAACTGCGCCGGCTCCAGGGACCAGCCCCCCACGATATCCCCATTGGGGCCGGTTACGGCTAAATGCAGCAGCGCGGCCCCCGCGATAACGACCAGTACCGCGAGGGCCGTATTGGAGAATTTTCTGATAAAAAGCGCGTAGAGAATATTGGCGACATACTCAAAGAAGAGCGACCAGGCCGGCCCATTAAGTGGGTGCATCTCCCCCCAGCCCCTGATATCCAGCGAGAGAGGCACCGGCAGCAGGGTGACCCCAATCAGCAGCACGAGCAGCATTGTCGAAACCGGCGTTTCGCCGAGGTTAGGCCAGAGCCTGGAGGCTTGAAAATAGAAGCCAATTGCCCCGATAATCATACCCATAAGTATCATCGGGTGCAGGCGGATGAGGCGGCGCTTGAAAAAATCCGCTACCGTCATTTTTCCCCAGCGGTCGTCATAGGCATAGCCGATAACAAAGCCCGAGAGCACAAAGAAGAAGTCGACCGCCAGGTAGCCGTGGTTGATAAGCTGGTCCAGATGACTGGTGGCGCTGGCTTCAAAAAGGTGGAAAACAACCACCATCAGCGCGGCCACGCCGCGCAGCCCGTCCAGTATCTCGTAGTGCCTTTTGGAATCAGGAAAGGCGGCGGACTGAGGACCTGGCACATTCATTTTGCTATTCATGAGTATCAAGTAAGCTCGCAGCTCCCAATTACATTTTTCTCGCTTCCGCCAGGGCGCGTTCTTTTCCTGGCGGCTGGCCAGCCGGCCGCCACGGGGCATCATGGCGGCCGGCGTCTCGGCTAGAGGGCAGCGAGCAAAACCTACGCGGGGCTCGTAACGTCAGGGCGCGCCAAAGCTCGGCAATCTGTCCGCAATTCCCTACCCCCCCGCCCGGCGCCAACGCGGCCGGCCCTACTTTCGCCCCATGCGCCTTTCCTCCTGTTTGCTTGGCGGCCTGCTGCTGGCCGCCGCCTGCGTGCCGCTCGGCACGCCCATCACCGACCCCAACGCCCGCGCCAGCGCGCCCGGCCAGACCAAGCCCCCCGAATACTACGCCGACCGCACCCTGCGCTACCAGGACTACACCTATGACCCCAACGTGCGCTCAGTGCAGTGCTTTCTGGCCACGGGGCAGCCCAACGAGGTGTTTCAGCCGCCGGTGGCGCCGCTCGGGCAGGCGGGCTTCACCCTGGAGTTTGATGTGCTGGGCGAGCAGGCGCCGCGGCTCACGGCCCGGCTAGTACACTGCGACTTTAATTGGCAGCCCTCGGTGCTGACCGATTTGCAGTTTCTGAGTGAGATAAATGAGTTTCTGCTGACCGACTACCGGCCGGGGGTGAACACGCTCACGCCCTACTACCACTACCGGCTGCGGGTGCCGCAGGTCAAGCTCAGCGGCAACTACCTGCTCGTGGTGCAGGGCGCGGGCGGTACGCCACTGGTGTCGCGGCGGCTCTTGGTGTATGAGAATCAAGTGAATGTGCGCCTGCAACCCGGCCTCGTGGCCGGCGGCACCGAACGCTACAGCTTGCAGCAGCTGAATTTTGCCATCAGCTACGGCCAGGCGCAGCTGATAAATCCGGCGGTGGAAGTCAAGGTGGCTTTGCGCCAGAACTTTCGCTGGGACAACGCCAAGTACACCCTGCGCCCCACCTTCGTGCGCGAGGCCGAGCGGCGGCTGGATTACCAATTCTTCAACTTCGAGAACGCCTTTCCCGGCCTGAGCGAATACCGCTACTTCGACACCCGCTCCTTGCAGGCCGTGGGCCTGGGCGTGGCCCGCCTCGACCGTACCAGCCGCCCCACCGGCGTCGAGCTGCTGCCCGAAACCACGCGCGGCAACCTGGCCTACAACCAGTACCAGGATGCCAACGGCCAGCGCGTGTTCGAAAACCGCGAGTTCGGCAACGGCGATGTGAACGCTGACTATGCCAGCGTCACGTTTCAGCTCCGGGCCGCGCAGCCCGCCCCCGGCCCGGTCTACGTGTTCGGCGCCCTCACCGACTGGCAGCTCAAGGACGAGTTCAAGCTCACCTACGATGCCGAGCAGCAGCGCTACGCGGGCCGGGCGCTGCTCAAGCAGGGCTACTACAACTACAGTTTCGCCGTGCCCGGCGGGGCCGGCGCCCCGGCCAATGAGGTGTACTTCGAGGGCAGCCACCAGCAGACCGAGAATCAGTACGATTTGCTGGTGTACTACCGCCCGCCCGGCACCCGCGCCGATTTGATTATCGGCTATCAGCAGGTTGATATGAACGGCCGGCCCTGAGCATTGCCGCCTCGAAGGGGGGTAGGGCGCGGCAGTCTGCGCAAGAAGTAAGGTTTTTCATATATATCGCAACCTAATCAGAGGGTGGGCGTTGCAGGGCCAAGCCGGTCCGGCACCCTGGGCGGCCTCCCATTCCCTACCCCCCCACCCCATGAGAAAGCCTGCCCTGCTGGCGGCCAGCGCCCTGCTGCTGACCAATTGCGCCGTGAACCCAGTGACCGGAAAAAAAGAAGTGATGCTGGTCTCGGAGGGCCAGGAGCTGGCGATGGGCCAGCAGTCGGACCCGGCCGTGGCGGCCCAGATGGGCATCTACCCCGACCAGAAGATTCAGAACTTCATCAACGAGAAGGGCAAGAAGATGGGCGCCATTTCGCACCGCCCGAACCTGACGTATCAGTTCCGAGTCGTCGATTCGCCCGTTATCAATGCCTTTGCCATCCCCGGCGGCTACGTGTATTTCACGCGCGGCATCATGGCCCACTTCAATAATGAGGCGCAGTTTGCGGGCGTGCTGGGGCACGAAATCGGCCACGTCACGGCCCGCCACTCGGCCAAGCAGCAAACCAACGCCATCATCGGGCAGGTGGGGCTGATGGGCGCCATGATTGCCTCGCCCCGGCTGGCGCAGTTTGGCGAGCAGGCCTCGCAGGGCTTGCAGCTCTTGTT
>NZ_CAXTEF010000070.1:0-6321 GCF_964243305.1 uncultured Hymenobacter sp. | reverse complement strand
GAGTATGAGGCGGCGCTAAGCCAAGTGCCGGCCACGGGCCAGCGGCGGGCGGTGCTGTTTCTGGGCTCCAACATCGGCAACTTTCACCCCGCCGCGCGCCAGCAGTTTCTGGCCGCGCTGGCCGCCCCGCTCGCGGCCGGCGACGCGCTGCTCATCGGCTTCGACCTGCAGAAAGACCCGCGCCAGATTCGGGCCGCCTACGACGACCGCCAGGGCGTCACGGCCGCCTTCAACCTCAATCTGCTCCGCCGTCTGAACCAGGAGCTGGGCGCCGATTTTCAGCTTGCAAGCTGGCAGCACTACGCTGATTATGACCCGCTTAGCGGCGCGGCGCGCTCCTACCTGGTCAGCACCCAGGCCCAGCAGGTGCGGCTGGCCGCCCTGCCCGACGAGGTGTTTGCGTTTGCGGCCTGGGAAGTCATTCACACCGAGAATTCCTACAAGTTTACCCGCCCCCAGATTGAGGCGCTGGCGGCGGCGGCCGGCCTGCGGGTGCAGCATTTTTTCACCGATGCGCAAGGCTGGTTTGCCGACGTGGTGCTGACTAAAGGTTAAGAGCTAAAGGCTAAAAAGGCGGTCATGCAGAACGCAGCGCAGCGGAGTGAGGCATCTCGCGTGCAGCACTAATCAATGGCACTGCAACGATTGGATTACTTCCCCAAGCGAGATGCTTCACTCCGCTGCGCTGCGTTCTGCATGACCGCCTTTTTAGCCTTTGATTTCTAGCTCAACAATGCTCATCTCGCTCGCTTCCGGCTACGGCGACTTCGCCGTGCCCGCCGTGGCCCTCGAAGCCGCCGTCCAAAGCCTGCAAGGCCTGGCTGGCCCGCTGCCGGTGAGCGAGGCCGCCGGGGCGCCGGAGTTGCGCGCGGCGCTGGCCGCCCGCTACCGCCAGCGCGGCGCGGCCCAGGTGCGGGCCGAACACGTCATCATCACGCCCGGCACCAAGGCGGCGCTGTTTGCCGTTTTTAGCGAAGTGCTGCGCCCCGGCGGCGCCAACGAGGTGCTGCTGCCCACACCCAACTGGTTTGGCTTCGGTGAGCTGGTGCGGCGGGCCGGCGGGCAGCTGCGCGAGCTACCGCTGCGCCCGGCCGACGACTACACGCTAGCCCCCGCAACGCTGCGCCAGGCGCTGCGACCCGAAACCCGGCTGCTGCTGCTCACCAACCCCAACAACCCCACCGGCCGCCGCTACACCGCCGCCGAGTGGGCCGCGCTGCTCGGCGTTACCGGCGACTTCCCCGGCCTGCTCGTGCTCAGCGACGAAATCTACGAGGGCATCGTGTTCGATGACGACCCGGCCGCGCCCTACGCGCCGGCCCCTACCCTGCTCGCCCAGCCCGACCCGCACGGGCAGCACGTGGTGGTGAGCGGCTTCTCGAAGTCCCTGGCGCTGGCCGGCTGGGGGCTGGGCCTCGTGGTGGCGCCGCCCGCGCTGGCGGCGCGCCTGGCCGAGCGGCAGTTTGCCCTGGCCGGCGCCGTGCCCGCGCCCAGCCAGGCTGCCGCGCTGGCCGCCACCGGGCACGCCGAGGCCATTGGCGCCGCGCTGTGCCGGCAGCTGCAACCCAACCGCGAGTTGCTGCTGGCCGGGCTGCGCGCCCTGCCCGGCCAGCCTGACTTCGCGGCGCCTGCCGGCACCTACTACATTTTCGCCGATTTTAGCCGCCTGCTCGCCCCATCCCTACCCCCCCTCGCCGCCAGCAAGGCCCTCACCGCCGAGTTGGCGGCGGCCGGCGTGCTGGCCGTGGATGGCGGCACCTGCGGAGCCCCCGGCTTTCTGCGATTGTCTTATGCCGTGGCTGAGACCGACTTGCGCGAGGCCCTGCGCCGGCTGGGCCAGTTTGTAGCGGCCCGGCACCGCACAATTAAGCTTGATTGATAGGTGATTATTTAAAAAATAAATCCACTTCCATCACCATCACAGCGCCGGGCCGGGCGGGCGCAGGCCGGCACCGAGGCTGATGGCGTCGGTGACCTGATAGGCCTTGAGCAGCTGGCGGCGGACTTCCTGGTAGCCGGCCCAGTCGAAGTGGGCTACGAAGCCGGCGGCGGCGCGGGCGCCTTCGGCGAACAAGGCTCGCTTGGCCGATTCGGGCAGGGCAAAGTCGAGCCAGTTGAAGGCACTGGTGTCGGCGTAGCTGACTAGGTGGCGGTAGTCGGGGTTGCGGGCGATAAAGTCGTAGTCGTGGCCGTGGCGGGAGGTGGCCAGGATGTGACCCAGCAGCTGGGTAAACTTCTCCGCCCGGTTGGGCGCGCTCCGGCCCAGGCCGAGCTTGATGCCGAACGTAGGGCAGGCGGGCACCTGGTAGTGGCGGTGAAACAGGTCAATCGGAAAGTTGGACAGGATGGCCCCATCCACGAAATAAGCTGCCTCCGGCACCGGGCCGCGGTAGCCGGTGGCATCTTCCCAGACCGGGCCGCCCGGCGCGCCCGCCCGCGGCAGGTCCTCGACCCGAAACGGCTGGAAGAAGCCCGGAATTGCCATCGAGGCCCGCACGAAGTCGGCCGGGTGCACTTGTTCGGGCGCCGCGTAGTAGAGATTGGCCATCTCCGGGAATACCACCTTGGATTCGGTGGTCACGTCGGCCGCCACCAGGGCCACCCGGATGGGCTGCTCGGGCACGTAAGGGCGGCCATCGCGCCGGCGCAGGCCATCGGCCGCCGTGAGCGTGCGCAGCCGGCGCAGGTCCGCCACGGTGCTGATGCCCCACTCATCAAGCACCCGGCGCAGCCAGTCGTGCAACACGTGGCCCGGATTCAAGCCAAAGTCCTGGGTGAGGTTGTCGAGCACCTGGGCGCCCTTCCAGAGGTAGCGCAGCAGCCGGCCGTTCTCGACAATTACCCGCACGAAGTCGCGGGCGTCCTCGTCGCCATCCACGAAGGTCTGCCAGTCCTGACTGATGAGCTGCTGAAGCAGCCACTCGGTTTTGGCGGCCTGCACGGACCCGGCCGCGGCCAGCAGCAGGGCGTTGATGGCGCCGGCCGAGGTGCCGCCCACCTGCAAAAACCGCACGCCGAGCTGCTCCAGCACGTAGCCATAGCCGACCAGCGCGATGCCTAGCACGCCCCCGCCTTCCATCACCAAATCGACGTACTGATGCCCCGCCTCGTCCACGATGTCGCTGACCTGCCAGCTGCCACGCGCCGCCACCTGGCCGGCCACGGCGGCCCGCGCAGCGGCCAGATGCTCTTGAGCAGCAGCGTAATAGGCGGCAACGGACATAGCAGCAGGGTTAGCGACTGGCTTGAGCCGTGAGCGGGGGGTAGGGAAAATGGTCAGCCGATTAAAGTAGCCAACCAAGCGCCCGACTCGCGCCCCGGCCGCGTAAAGTCAGATTTCAGATTACGGGAACGGCTGGGTGCGGTTTGCCGGCGCCAGCCCGGCCGCTCAACGCTCATCAGCACCCAGCTTGTGCCTACTCATGCCTGGCAAGCCACCGCGCCCGGCAGGTATCTTTGCCGCCGGCAATTTCTTTTGAAAATAAAAACAACGGAAGCGCCCCGCCTGGCACTGGGCGCCGCGCGCCGCCTGGCAGCTCTAGAGTTATAGAGGAAAGCGCCAAATCCTATCAGCTTGGCCCAAACGCGTTTTAGAAAGCAGTCTGCGAGAAGCTGAGACGCTGACTATCGCCAACTCATAACTTCTAACTCATAATTCATAACTCAAAAAAAATGCTTCTTCGTCCGCACCTGCGCCCTACCCTGCTGCTGGCTTACCCCGTGGTGCTGAGCCAGTTGGGCCACGTGCTGGTCAACGTCTGCGACTCGGCGATGGTGGGGCAGACCGGCAAGGTGCCGCTGGCGGCCGTGACGGTGGGCGTGGGCGTGACGACGGTGCTGCTGGTGCTGGGCCTGGGCATTAGCATGGGCGCCGTGCCGCGGGTGGCGGCGGCCAATGGCCGCGGCGACCACCCGGCGCTGGGCCGCCTGCTGGTGGGAACAGTCTGGCTAAATGCGCTGGTGGGGCTGGCGCTGGCGGGCCTGAGCCAGCTGCTGCCCCGGCTGCTGCCGCACCTGAATCAGGCGCCCGAAGTGGTGGCGCTGGCCGGGCCCTGGGTGCGGGTGATGGGGCTTTCGCTCTTGCCGCTGATGGTGTTTCAGGGCTTCCGGGAGTGGGCCGAGGGGCTGGGCCTTACGCACCAGGCCATGCGGCTCTCCATTGCCGCCAACGTGGTGAACGCGCTGCTGTGCTACGCCTTCATTTTCGGGCACTTCGGCGTGCCGGCGATGGGCCTGATGGGCGCGGCCTGGGCCACGCTGCTGGCGCGCATCGGCATGGCCGCGCTCATGGCGCAGTTCGTGCTGCGGTCCGCGCAGCTGCGCAGCCGGCGGCCGGCTACGGCAGCGGCCTGGCTGCGGCCCGGCCTGGCCGAGCTGCGCGGACAGCTGGCCCTGGGCCTGCCCATCGGCTTGCAGATGATGGTCGAGGTGGGCGCCTTCGGCATGGCGGGCCTGATGATGGGCTGGATTGGCGTCAGCACCCAGGCCGCCCACCAGATTGCCCTCAACCTAGCTTCGGTGACGTACATGGCGGCCAGCGGCATCGGGGCGGCGGCCACCATCCGGGTGGGCAGCCTGCGCGGCAGCGGCGACGCAGCCGGCGCCCGGCAGGCGGGCTTCGCGGCCAGCTGGCTCACGCTGGGGTTTATGACCCTGATGGGCGGGCTGCTGGTGGCGCTGCGCCACGTCATCCCGCCGCTTTATAACTCTGACCCGGCCGTGCTGGGCCAGGCCGCCACGCTCATCCTGATTGCGGCAGCCTTCCAGATTTCCGACGGCTTGCAGGTGGTGGGGCTGGGCGCGCTGCGCGGGCTGGAGGACGTGAAAGTGCCCTCGCTGGTGGCGCTGCTGGCCTACTGGGTGGTGGCCTTGCCGCTGGGCTACGGCCTGGGCTTCGGGCTGAACATGGGCGCGCCCGGCGTGTGGCTGGGGCTGCTGGTGGGCCTGAGTTTGGTGGCGGGCGTGCTGCTGCGGCGCTTTCACCGGCTGAGCCTGGCCGCACCGCTCGGCGCTGCGGTGGCCGTGAATGAAAGCCGGCCGGTTGTAGTTTCGTAGGCTCCATTCTTTGCCGGGCCAGTAGGTTGGCCGGCGGCGGCTCATCGAAGAGCCCGCCGCGCCCGGCCGCCCCGGATGGCTCACGACCCTGCTCATGCGCTTGCTCTTATTCTTGCTGCTGCCCACCCTGGCGCTGGCCCAGCGCGCCCCAGTCCCTACCCCCCCTTCCGCCGCCAAGGCCGCCGCCCGCCCCGCTCCGGCCAAACGGCCCGCGCCGCTGCCCGCCACGGCCGTGCCGTGGTCGGCGGGACGCCCGCTCACCGTGGCCGACTTCCAGGGCCGCCCCGGCCCGACGGAGCCGCACGCGGCCCTGGCCTCGGCCACCATCGACGCCAAAGGCGCCTGCAGCGGCAACGTGTTCACGGCCGAGGTGCGCGCCGTGTTCGACCCCAACACTTCCTGGGTGCGCGAGCCGGCCACCATGTCGGCCGCCCTGCTGCGCCACGAGCAGCTGCACTTCGACATCGCCGAAATCTATGCCCGCCAGCTGCGCCTGCGCCTGGCCGGCGCCCACCCCAACTGCGCCCAGTTGCAAAGCACCTTTGGCCGCATCAGCCAAGCGGTATACACGGAGTGGGAGCGTGAAGAGGCGCGCTACGATCAGGAAACCAGCCACGGCCTCAACGCCGTGCAGCAGACCCTTTGGGAGCGCCAGACCGCCGTGCGCCTTCAGCAACTGGCCGCTTACGCGCTGAAGGAAGCGGAGTAGGGTTTTGAGAGATAATGAGTTGAAGGGTAAAAGAACGTCATGCTGAGCGCAGCGCAGCGGAGCCGAAGCATCTCGCCAGGGAGAGTAATCCAGTTGAAAGGTGGTCATGCAGAGCGCAGCGAAGCATCTCGCGTGCATCAGCAATTCAATCGTTGTTTACCGCTGATTACTTCTCCGAGCGAGATGTCTCGGCAAGCTCGACATGACGTTCCTTCTGCTTGATTACTTCCCCGAGCGAGATGCTGCGCTGCGCTCAGCATGACCGCCTTTTGCCTTTTATCTCTTAACTCATTATTTCTTAACTCAAAGATGCCGACCATCTCCTGGGCTGATTTTGAGCAGGTTGACCTGCGTGTGGGCACCATTATCGAGGCACGGGCCTTCCCGGCGGCGCGGCGCGCGGCCTACCAGCTGCTGATTGACTTCGGCCCGGAAATCGGCCTGAAAAAGTCCAGCGCCCAAATCACGCAGCACTACTCCCTAGCGGCGCTGCCGGGCCGGCAGGTGCTGGCCGTGGTCAACTTCGCGCCCAAGCAAATCGGCAAGTTCCTGTCTGA
>NZ_CAXTEF010000069.1:0-6835 GCF_964243305.1 uncultured Hymenobacter sp. | reverse complement strand
CCCTTGTCGGACGGAGCCGGGGAGATTGATGCCGTGGGCCCCGACGTTGCCCAATGGGCCGTGGGCGACCGCGTAACGAGCATTTATGCGGGGGGATGGGCCGATGGGCCACCTATTCCGGGCATGGGCTTTGGGCTGGGCTCCAACGACCACGGCGGTATGTTGGCCGAATACGTGGTGCTGAAGGCTGACCGGGTCGCGGCGGCGCCAAAAAGCATCACCCTGTTGGAAGCTGCAACGCTGCCTTGCGCGGCCCTAACGGCTTGGACGGCCCTCAACGGCGACCGACCCTATGCCAAACGCGTCGGTCCGGGTGACAAGGTGCTGGTGCTCGGCACGGGCAGCGTATCCCTCTTCGCGCTGCTGCTGGCCCGCGCCGTGGGCGCAGAAGTAACCGGCACTTCAAGTCAGGCCGATAAGCTCGACCGGCTGCGGGCCTTGGGGGCGGTGGATGCCGTTAATTACCGGGACACGCCCAACTGGGGCGAGGTCGTATTTGAGCGGACGGGGGGCGTGAAGCGCGTGGTGAACTCGGCGGGCGGCTCGGCCATGGACCAGGCCATAGCGGCCGTGGGGTACGGCGGGGAAATCGCGTTTATGGGCCTTTTTGACCAGGCCGCAACGCCCCCGCCCCTGCTCTTCCTCATGATGAAGGGCGCCGCAATTCGCGGGACTGCCGTCGGCAGCGCCGCCGCCTACGCCGACTTGCTCCAGGCCATCGACGCCAGCGGAATCAAGCCGCCCATCGACCGGATTTTCTCTTTTGAAGAGGCTAAGGAAGCTTATCAGGCCGCCGTATCGCCGGAGCTGTTTGGGAAAATCGTCATCAAAATAGCTGCCTAGTTATGACCCCGCGCTTTCAAAACAAGACCGTCCTGGTGACGGGAGGCAGCACCGGCATTGGGCTCGCCACCGCCGCGCGCTTGCTGGCCGAGGGGGCCACCGTGTTTATCACGGGCCGCCGCCGGGCGGAACTTGACGAGGCGCTTGCGCAGCTCGGCGACCGGGCCATTGCCGTGCAGGGCGACATCACCAGCCACGCCGACCTAACCCGCCTCTTCGCCACCATCCAGGACCGAGCCGGCCATCTGGATGCCGTGGTCGCCAATGCCGGCGGTGGCAGCTTGGTACCGCTGGGGCAATACACCGACGAGTTGCTGGACGAGCGGTTCGCCATCAACGTCAAAGGCACCGCCTTTACGGTGCAGGAAGCGTTGCCGCTCATGGGCCGTGGGGGTTCCATCGTGCTGATTGGGTCGATTTCGGGCCTGTCGGGCATGGCCGGCCTGGGTATTTACGGGGCCACAAAAGCCGGGCTGCGGCTTCTAGCCCGCACGTGGTCCACGGAACTGAAAGAGCGCGGCATTCGCGTCAACGTTGTCAGCCCCGGCATTTTCATCACTGAGGCGTACACGGCGGCTGGTATTACCGAAGCCAACTACGACTCGCTGCTGCCGTCCATCCCGATGGGGCGGCTGGGCAAGGTGGAAGAGGTAGCGGGCGTCATCGCCTTCGCGGCCTCCGACGACAGCAGCTACATGACCGGCACAGAAATCGTCGTCGATGGGGGGTTAACCCAAGTGTAAAGCCGGTCCGCCGGCATCGGCCTATCTTACTGGCTATTAACTTAAGGGTTGGCTTTTTTTAGGTCTCAGTTGGGGGGACCTTATTCGTTCACCAACGCCCCGATAGGGCAGGGGATAGGGTTGCCACCAAAACGCCGTCAACCTCACTGCGCAGTGGGCCGCACCACAATTTCATTGACGTCGACTTCTGCCGGCTGCTCGATGGCGAAGGCAATGGCACGGGCAATGGCCACCGGCGGAATGGCAATTTCGCCCATCTGCTCGGTAATCTGGGCCCGCACCTCGGGGTTGCTCATGGAGCCTGCCAGGTTCGTCTGCACGAAGCCGGGCGAAATACCGGTTACCCGCAGGTGGGGACCAGCCTCTTGCCGCAGCCCTTCAGTAATGGCCCGTGCGGCATTTTTGGTGCCGGCGTACACGGCCATCGTGGGCACGATGGAGAGGCCCGCGACGGACAGCACGTTGACGAAATGCCCGCTGCCTTGCTGCCGAAATACCGGCAGCGCGGCCGCAATTCCGTACAAGAGGCCCTTGAGGTTCACGTCTATCATCGCCTCCCAGTCGTCCACGCGCAGCTCATCCAGGAGAGAAATGGGCGCGATGCCCGCGTTACTGACCAGCACGTCGAGCCGGCCGAACCGCTCCTGCGCCAGCTGCACGAGCGCGGCCACGTCGGCGCGCCGGGCCACGTCGGTAGCAGCGGAGGCCGCCTCGCCACCGGCCGCCGCGATGCGGGCCACCAGTGCGGCCAAGGGTTCGGGCCGGCGCGCGCCCAGTACCAGCTTGGCGCCGCGCTCAGCCAGTAGCAGGGCAGTGGCTTCGCCGATGCCGCTGCTGGCCCCGGTGATGATGATGACTTTGCCGGTGATGCCGTTTTCCATGTTGCGCGTTGCGTTGAGTGAGAATGAACGACGCAAAGGTCCGGGCTGGCTACCCGGCGGAAGTATGCCAATCAATCCATAAGCTATGAAAACGACGCCAGCTCCCGGCGGTAGCCGTTGGGCGTGTGGCCGGTGTGCTTTTTGAAAAAGGCGTTGAAGTTGGACGCGTGCCCAAACCCCAGGCCGTGGGCGATTTCAGCGATGCTCCAGTTGCTGTGCCGCAGCAGCGCCTGGGCCTCTGCGGCCAGCCGCCCGGCAATATGAGCGGTAGTGCTGTAGCCCGTGGTGGCTTGCAGCGCTTTATTCAAGTGGTTGGGGTGCACGGCCAGCTGCCGGGCAAACTCGTTGGCATTCTTGAGCCCCAGCGGCTGGTGCGGCGAGGCCAGCGGAAACTGCCGCGCCAGCAAATCTAGAAACAGCGCCTGGAGCCGCTCTGCCGCCACCGGTACGGGCGCGGCTGGCAGCAGCTTTAGCGACTCATGCAGCAGCAATTGCAGGTAGTTGCGTAGCACGTCGTACTTGTGCGGGTAGGGGGAAGGCAGTTCCGCCAACAATTGCTCAAACAGGTCCTTGAGGCGGGCCACGGCTGCCGGGGGTGGAAACAGCACCGGCGGATTGCCCACCCGAAACAGCGGCGACTGGGCCACGCTGGCCGTGCGCAGCTGCGGCGTGCTGAACTCCTCCGTAAACAAGCAGGCGAAGCCGGTTTCGCGGCCCTTCGTGCGCTCCCAGGCGTACGGAATCAGGGGATTAACGAAAATAAGGGCGCTACCGTGCACGGCCACGCGCTGGTCGGCGTACGAGAGGATGCCGTGCGCGTCGCACAGCAGCTTGATTTTATAAAAATCGCGCCGAACGTGCGGAAACGAGTCCGTAGTAGTCACGTCCTCAATTCGGTAGGCCGTTACCTGCCCCGTAGCCGGCTCCCCGCGCCCGTACCGCTGGTAATACTCCGTAATCGTTTCCCGCGTCGGCATCAAGCAAAGATATGAAATTCAAATAACCGTTGGGGTGGCATCCGCCCGACAGTTACCGGCCGGCGACCAGCCTACCGCGTGGCCGTATCAACGCTCTATAGGGCGACAGTAATCTTGCCTCCTACTGGTGCTAAAACCGAAATACGCTTACTTTAGGAGTGAAAATTATCACGCCAACGTAGCGAAACGCCCCGAACCGTTCCCAACGGCCCTTCGTCGGGCAGTAGAACAACAAGTTTATGATGCACGAACGCAAAATCCCTCTCGACTTAGCTTGCGGAGTGCACCTGGCTCGCGAGGTGCTGGCTGGTAAATGGAAGGTGGCGCTGCTCTTTTATCTGAGCCAGGGTATCTGCCGGCCGGGGCAGTTGCAAAAAAAAATGCCCGGCGCTACGCGTCGGGTCATTCATTTGCAGCTCAACCAGCTGGAAGAGCAAGGGCTGGTAGCCAAAACGGTGTTTGCGGAGTTGCCACCGAAAGTAGAGTATCGTCTTACCGCGTTTGGTGAAACCCTGTTGCCGGTAATCGAGGTGCTGGGGCAGTGGGGCGAAACGCATAAGGAACAGTTGCGTCACGTCCTGGCAGCCGTCGCTACCGAGGCAGCGGCAGTCGCAGACTAGGAGCCTTTCGGGCAACGTGGTCTGGCCTGGTTCGGTAACGAGGGAGTAAGTACCGAATGGATGTCCCGGCAGTAGGCCGGCGTTACCGACGACCGGCCAAGTGCGTGTTCCTTACCACACGCACCTGGGGTTTCCTACCCCCCCCCAATAATATAACGAGCACTGGGAAGGCCCCTCGTATGCCGCCGCTTCCCCCTGCGAGTCAAGCGCGGGGTGCCCGAGTTGGCACCTAGCCGATTAGCCCTAAACGATTCAGGGCGGGCCCGCTACGATTGAGGCCGGCTTATCGACGACTCACCCAGATTTTAGTGGCATCCGCTGTTCCTCCGCAGCACCTTTGGCTTCTTATCAACTGCCAGGGAATATGCGACACTTCATTATTTGCTGCTGGGTACTGCTGGTCACGTTGGCCAACGGACGGGCCGGGCAGGCCCAGCCGGGCACGACCCAAACCGTGCGCGGGACCGTGCTTGACGCCACGGCGCGCGCCCCCGTCATTGGCGCTACCGTGGTGGTGCTGGGCGTGGCGCCCGCGCTGGGCGGCAGTACCGACGCCGACGGCCGCTTCCGGCTGCCCGGTGTGCCAGTGGGCCACGTGCAGCTGCGCGTCTCCTCCATCGGCTACGAAGACCTGCTGCTCAATGACGTGAGCGTGACGACCGGCAAGGAAGTAATCCTGACGCTGAGCCTGACCGAGCGGCTGACCACCCTCGATGAGGTGCAGGTAACGTACCGGCGCAGCCAAGACCAGCGGGTGCCCAACAACGAGATGGCCACCGTCTCGGCCCGGCCGTTTTCGCCGCTGGAAGCCAACCGCTACGCCGGCAGCCTCGGCGACCCGGCCCGCATGGCCCAGAATTTTGCCGGGGTGAGCAGTGCCAACGACGCCCGCAACGACATTGTGGTGCGCGGCAACTCCCCGGCTTCGCTGCTTTGGCGGCTCGACGGCGTCAACATTCCCAACCCCAACCACTTCGGTTCCCTCGGCACCACGGGCGGGCCGGTGAGCATGCTCAACAACAACCTGCTGGCGAAGTCCGACTTTTTGACCGGGGCTTTCCCCGCCGAATACGCCAACGCCCTGGGCGCGGTATTCGACTTGCGGCTGCGCAAAGGCAACGACGAAAAGCGCGAGTTCTTGGGCCAGGTCGGCTTCAACGGCCTGGAAATAGGCGCCGAAGGCCCCTACAGTGCCAAGTCCAAGGCCTCGTACTTGGTCAACTACCGCTACTCGATATTTTCGCTGCTCAAGGCGGTCGGCTACGATATTGCCGGCACGCCGGAATACCAGGATTTCACTTTTAAGACCGATGTGCCGGTGGGCCCGCGCGGCAACCTGAGCGTGTGGGCCCTGGGCGGACGCAGCAACATCACCTTTCTGGGCCAGGATGTGGACACCACCGAGGCCGACGTGTACGGGCAGGAAGGTGTTAACCTGCGGGTGAAGTACTTCACGGGCATCGGCGCGGCCTCTTACGAGCACCGCCTAAGTGAGCGCACCGTGGCGCGGCTCACGCTCTCGGCCTCCCGCTCCACCGAGCAGTCCGACCAGGACACCATCCTTTTTGGTGGGGGACGCCACGTGCTGGCCGAAATTCCAACCGACCACAACGAGTTTACGCAAGACAAGCTATCGGCGAACGGGCAGGTCAGCCATAAGTTCAGCGCCCGCGACAACGTCACGGCCGGGGCCATCGTGGACCTGCTCCAGTATGACTACCAGAGCCGCAGCCGCTACCCGATTAGCACCACGGAGCGCGACGCCCGCGGCCACACGGCCCTCGCGCAGCTTTACGGGCAGTGGAGGCACCGCTTCTCCGACCAGCTTACCCTGAACGCCGGGCTCAGCGCCTCCCGTTTCGCGCTGAACGGCAGCACCGTGGTGGAGCCGCGCGCGGGGCTACAGTACCAACTCTCGCCGGCCAGTACGCTCAGCGCGGCCTACGGCCTGCACAGCAGCCTCTCGCCCCTGCTGCTGTACTTCTACCAGAGCCGCCAAGCCGATAGCACGTATGCGCTCACCAACCAGGACCTGGGCTTCACCCGCAGCCACCACTTCGTGCTGGCCTACGACCGGCAGCTCACCGACAACCTGCATCTGCGCGTCGAGGGGTATTACCAGGCGCTGTTTGACGCGCCGGTGGAACGCACGGCCAGCTACTACTCCGGGCTGACGGAAGGCGCCAGCTTCGTGCCGACTGACAAGGGCAACCTCGTCAGCGAAGGCACCGGCCGCAACTACGGCGCCGAATTGACCCTGGAGCGCAGCTTCGCCACCGGCTACTACTTCCTGCTCACCACTTCGGTGTTCGACTCCAAGTACCGGGGCAGCGACGGGGTGGCGCGCAACACGCCGTTCAACACTAGGTACGTGGCCAATGCCCTGGCGGGCCGGGAGTTTGAGTTGGGTAAACGGGGCAGTGTGCTGACCATCAGCCTGAAAGCCACCGTCACCGGCGGACGCCATACCACCCCCCTGGACTACGATGCTTCGCGCCAAGCCAACACGGCGGTGTACCGCTACGACCAGGCCTTTGGGGCGCAGCAGGCCGCCTACTTCCGGGCCGATGTGAAGCTGAGCTACAAACTCAACCGGGCCCGGCTAACCCATGAGTTGGCCCTGGACCTGCAAAACGTATCCAATCGGGAGAATATCTTTCAGCAGGCCTACAACCCGCGCACCAACCAGATTGGCACCGCGTATCAGCAAGGCTTTCTGCCGGTCCCCTTCTACCGCCTCACATTTTAGCGTACCTTAAAAGCGTAGTAAG
>NZ_CAXTEF010000068.1:0-7728 GCF_964243305.1 uncultured Hymenobacter sp. | reverse complement strand
AACAAGCGGCTTAACCTCTACTAACCACTGGCTTGCCGAACGGGGAAGCGTACAGAGAGACTTAAGCAAGCCAACGCGGCGGGTAGCTTGTATGTCTACCGCCAAGTCAAGTTCAATGGAGTAGAGGTACCAGAGCAATATCAACCAGGAGTTGATCTCTACGTGTTCAAACAGTAAGACGGGTTGCATGCTATATCTGCCCAGTTCACTTCAATGTTAGTTACAAAATGATTTAACGATTTGGCAGTGCTTGTACACCATTGGCTTAAATGAAAGAAGGAACGACCGCTTGGTCGTTCCTTCTTTCATTTAAGCCAATGGTATTGCTTACTGCTCGTTCAGGGCCCAGTTGTAGGGCAGATAAGCCAGCTTAGCTTCGGGGCTGACCTTTTGGTTGGCGTACTTATTAATCGTCTTCTGAATCGAGTTGCCGTCTTTTTTGAAGTCGCCGGGGTAGAAGTTAAAGATTTCTGATACCTGCGGGGCGTTGGGCGGGCTGAGCTTGTTCTTGGCCGGGTCATTCATAAAGTCGCGCGACTGGTCTTCGAGCTGGGCACTGAGGCGGGCGCCCACGTAGGCCTCGCGGCGCAGCTTGGGGCACGAGACGGCCGCGCACACCAGCGCGAAGTGAATGCGGTACTCATTAAACCGCTTGCGAATCAGGCGCTGCTCCAGGTCGTTGAGGCAAACCTTTTCTTTATTCAAGCGGATAAAGCGCTGGTCCCAGACGGTATTGACCAGCGTCTTGTCGCCGCCGAGCTGGCGGATGCTCTTGACCGGGTAGCCGCGCAGCACCCGCTGAATGGTGAAGGCATTGTAGGCGTTAATCCAGTAGGCCAGCTGCTCGTCCTTGCTCCAGTTCTGGTCATTGGGCAGCGTGTTGCTGATGCTGGCGCAGTAGGCGCTGAGCTGGCTCGAATCGGCCAGGAAGCCGCGGTAGTTGACCATGCCGCGCTCATCGACGTGCTTCTTAAGCAGGGCATCGAAGCTGGCGTGGCTGATGGGCCTGGTGCCGGGCATGGTGGGGTTTAGCTCTTTCAGATAGCGCAGGTACTGGCAGCTGCCCATCAGCGGCCAGGCTAGCAGCAGCATAGCCAGCACGGCCAGCCGGGAAGCAATGAGGGAGCGCGGGTTCATAAAAGGAGGGGGGTAGGGAAGCGGGGCCCGGCGATAAGTCCGCCGGAAAACGTCTAAATCCAGACGCGGCACAAACCTACGCACGAGGTATAAGTTTGGATGACGTGCGGCTCCACTGGGCAGGGCAGGCCCACGGGCCCGCTATTTCGCTTTTTTACAATCCGGGCCGCAGCGGGGGCCGTAGTTTTGCGCGGCCAACTCAATCCGTAAAACTCCTATTCTTTCTTCGTTTTCTTTTATCCTTCCTTTTATGTTGCCAAACGCTACTCTCTTGGGGCGCCTGCTGCCGGCCGTGGCCGTGGTCTGCGCCAGTGCCGGCCCCGCCCAGGCCCAAACCGCCGACGCCGGCCGCGTCAGCGGCCAGATTAAGGACGACCGCGGCCAGCCGCTGGTGGGCGCCACCGTGGTGCTCCAACCTTCGGGCCTGAACACCGTCACCAACGCGGAGGGCCAGTTTGAGTTGCCGAATGTGCCCGCCGGCACGTACACCGTCACGACCTCGTTCGTAGGCTTTCGCACCGCCACCCAGACCGTGCAGGTGTCGAGTACGCAGGCGGCCGTCGTAGCCGCTACGCTCGCGCCCGACGCGCTGCTGATGAGCGATGTGGTCGTGACGGGCACGTTCAACCCGCAGAGCAAGCTCGAAAGCTCGACGGCCGTCACCACGCTCGACGCCCGCCAGATTCAAACCCGCGTCTCGCGCGGCACCGCCGATTTGCTCATGGCCGTGCCCGGCTTCCGGGTGAACTCGGACGGCGGCGAGGCGGCCAACTCCATATCGGTCAGAGGCTTACCTTCCAATGCCGAAGCTGGTTTTGGCTTTTTACAATTGCTCGAAGATGGACTGCCGCTGCTCGAAGTCGGCTCGCTGACCTTCGCCAAAAGCGACATTCATCACCGCGTCGATGAGACGCTGAACCGGCTGGAAGTGGTGCGCGGCGGCTCGGCGGCGGTGCTGGCCAACAACGCGCCGGGCGGGCTGATTAACTTTCTGAGCAAGACCGGCGCCGGCCCGCGCATTGGCGGCACGCTCAAGCTCACCGGCGGCGACCAGGGCTTTTATTCCGACCGCACGGGTGCCTCGCGCCTCTTCGGGATGCAGCGCGTCGATGCCAATGTGGGCGGCCCCATTAAGGGCACGCCGCTGCGCTTCAACATCGGCGGCTTCTACCGCTACGACGAGGGCACGCGCTACCCCGGCTTCCCGCTCAACCGCGGCGGGCAGGTGAAAGCCAACGTGACCTACACCCTCAAAAACGGCTACGTGCGCGTCTACGGCAAGTACCTGAACGACCGGGTGGCGTATCTGACCAGCATCCCGTACCAGAACCTGAACGACCCGGAGCGCATTCCGGGCGGGCCGGACCTGCGGCGCGGCACAGTGATGTCGGAGTACAACCGCTTCACGTCCATCCCAAATCCATTCAACAATGGGCAGGGCACGCTGACCCGCGATTTGGCCGACGGGCAGCACTCGCGCTACAAGTCGGTCAGTTCGGAGGTGTTTTTTGACCTGGGCCACGGCTTTACCCTCACCGATAATGCCCGCGTGCTCGACGCCAACCTCAGCACCGACGGCGTGTACGATTTGCTACCTCCCTTCTCGGGCGTAGGCCTGGCGCAGTCGTACCTGAGCGGCTTCGGGCCGCTCGGCGCCAATGGCTTTGAGCTGCGCTACGCCGATGATAACTCGCTCGTAGCCAGCGGTGCCTACAACGCCACTACCCGCGCCATCACGCCGACCGGCGGTAACTTCAACTTTAATGGCAACGGGCTGGTGAACGTGGCCGGCATTTTCCCCGACGACAAGCCCGCCACCAACGCTATCAACCGCCTGCAAATCAGCAAGACCGTGGGCGGCCACCAGCTCACCGGCGGCTGGTACGCCTCGCGCTACACCATCAAGGAGCGGCTGAGCTACAACCAGATTGTGCAGGAAGTAGCCGACCGCCCGCGCCTGCTCAACCTGACCATTCTGACGGCGCCGGGCTTTTTCGGCGGGCAGCCCATTCAGGCCACCGAAAACGGCTTTCTGGCGTACTCGTTCGGCACGGCCGGCGGCGTGCTGGCCAACACGAGCAACACCACCCAGATTAACAGCTTTTTCCTGGGCGATGAGTGGACGATTTCCGAGCGCCTGCGCCTCGACGCCGGGCTGCGCTTCGAGAACAGCCACTCGTTTGGGCGGGCGGAAAAGTCGGCCATTGCGCGCAACCTCGACCAGAATTACAATTTCAACTTCACAGCCACCCGCGCCACCAACCCGGTGTACCAGAACGGCGGCCTCGACGGCAACTACCTCACGCAGTTCGACAACAATTACTTGCAAACCACCGGCGACTTCCGCCGCTGGGACTACCTGTTTCAGACCGTGAACGGCTCGCTGGGCCTCAACTACAAGCTGGATGAAACCACGGCCCTGTACGGGCGCTACTCCAACGCCGGCGTGGCCCCGACCAACGACCAGTGGGCCTTCGGCCAGGAGCCCGGCGACCCGACCGGCAATTCGACGCGGCGCGGCGCCATCCAGCGGGTGCAGCAGGCCGAAGTGGGCGTGAAGGCCAACCCCGGCCGCCTCGGCCTGGGCCTTACGTTCTTCTACTCGCGCAACTCCGACATCCCGTTCACGGTGCAGCAGGTGAGCGCGGGCGGTGGCTTCACCCTCACGCAGCAGCGCGGCACGGTGCGCAGCGCCGGCCTCGAAGCCGAAATCACGGTGCAGCCCGCCCGCGGCCTCGTGCTGCGCGGCATCGCCACGGTGCAGGCGCCGCGGGTGGTCAAGTTTCAGCAGGTTGACGAAACCGACAAGCTCGTGAGCATCGCCGGCAACCGCCTCGAAGACACGCCTGACATCCTGCTCGAAGCCGGGTTTGAGTACAGCGTCAAGGGCTTCGACGTGTTCAGCAACTACCGCTACTTCGGCGACCGGTACGCCAACCGCCGCAACACCATTCTGCTCCCGGATTACGGCGTGCTCTTCGGTGGGCTGGGCTACAACTTCGCCGGCAGCCTGAAGGGCGTGCGCCTCTCGGTGCAGGGCTCCAACCTGCTCAACGTCCTCGGCTTCGGCGACGCGGCGGCCCGCAACGGCGAGAACAGCGCCGCCACCAGCCAGGCCTTCGTCGACAACCAAACCGTGAACGCGGCCACCGGCCGCACGCCCGCGCAGAGCGCCGTGAACCTGGTGCGGCCCATTCTGCCGCGCAACATCACGGCCAGCGTGGGGTATTCGTTTTAAAGGAATTAAGAGGTAAAAGGCAAAATCCCTACCCCCCTCGCTTGGCTTGAAGCCGAATGAGGGGGGTAGGGATTTTACCCTTTAACGCTCAACTTTTAACTCTTCCCTCCCTACCCCCCTACTCTATCACGGGCGCTCGCTCAAACGGCTTGCTTCTATCAAACAGATACCGGAACGTGCCGTGCGTGCGCCAGATGTGGCCGCCGACGGCCTCGGCCACGCGCATCATCTTGGGGTTGAAGTCGCCAATCCAGTTCATTACGAAGTCCTCATAATGCACCTTGCGCGTATCCTGCACCATCTTGGAGATGGCCAGCACGAAGGCCATCTCCAGATTCCGCCCCTGATGAGCCGGCACGATGCCGAAAGCAATGCCGGTGAGCGTGCGCACCGCCCCGCGCCAGCGGTGCCAGGCGAATTTAGCCTTGCCCAGCAGGTCAAGCCGGCCATTCACGTACCTGAACAGCTCGTTCAACTCGGGCAGGGAGATGAAAAAGCCCACTGGCTCGCCCTGGTAGTAGGCAAACCAGCACACCTTTTCGTCGATGATAGGGCGCAGCTTACGCATGATGCCGGTGGCCTGCTCGGGCGTCATTTCCTTCACGCCATCGTGCTTCACCCAAGCTTTATTATATACCTGCCGGAAGTCCTCGGCATACTTGGGTAGGTTTTTCACGCGCAGGTGCTCGAAGTGGTAGTCGGGGTCGTGGAGCACGGCCGCCTTTTCCAGGTAGTCGGGCGTGAGCGGGATGACGACCTTGCGGAAATAGGTAAACTGGTTGAAGTAGAGCTGGAAGCCGTAGGTTTCGAGCAGGCGCCGGTAGTAGGGCGGGTTGTAGGTCTGGCCGTAGAGCGGGGGGCCGAAGTTGTCAATCAGCAAGCCCCACCACTGGTCGCGGTCGCCGAAGTTGATGGGGCCGTCCATCGCCGCCATCCCCCGGCCTTGCAGCCAAGCGCGGGCCGTGTCCAGCAGCTGGGTGGCCGCCGGTTGGCTCTCCGTACACTCGAAAAAGCCTACCCCCCCCGTGGGCTGGGCAAACGTGCGGGCCGTGCGCTCATTGATAAAGGCGGCAATTCGGCCGATGGTCTGCTCCTGCTCATCCAGCAAGAGCCAGCGGCAGAGGTCGCCGTGGCGGAAGTACTTGTTCTTAGCCGGGTCGAAAACAGTTTCAATGTCCTTGTCGAGCGGGCGCACGTAGCTGGGGTCAGCGGCGTAGAGGCGGACGGGAAACTCGATAAATTCCCGGCCCTGGGCCGGGGTTACTACTTCCTGAATCTGCATGGATGATAGCGGGTTGGGGCGGCCCAGGGTGGGGCTTGACCCTCCCCGGCGGGGCGCAAGGTAGCGGTCCGGGCCCGCCTTTTCTACGTAGCTTGGGGCTTGATTGGGTTGCACCGGGCCGGGCCTACTGTGGGACAGCCTCCTACCCCGGCCGGCTGCTTCGGCCGCTTATCTGTATCTATGCATCTCGTCATTATCGGCAACGGCGTCACGGGCGTGAGCTGCGCGCAGGCCGTGCGGCAGCTCGACGCGGCGGCCCGCATCACGATTATTTCCAGCGAAAGCGCCCACCACTACTCGCGCACGGCCCTGATGTACATCTTCATGGGCCACCTGCGCTACGAGCACACCAAGCCCCACGAAGACTGGTACTGGGCGGAAAACCGGCTGGAACTCATTCAAGCCCAGGCCACTGGCCTCGATACTGCCCGGCAGGAAATAACCCTTGACAACGGCCAGACCCTGGCCTACGACCGCCTGCTGCTGGCCACCGGCTCCCGGCCCCGGCTGGCCGACTGGCCCGGCCAGCACCTGCGCGGCGTGCAGGGCCTCTACGGCCTGCCCGACCTGGAGCAGATGACGCGCGACACGCAGGGCATCCGCCGCGCCGTGGTGGTGGGCGGCGGCCTCATCGGCATCGAGCTGGCCGAAATGCTGCACATGCGCGGCATCCACGTCACCCAGCTCGTGCGCGAGGGCCGCTACTGGGCCGGCATCCTGCCCGCCGAAGAGGCCGCACTGGTCGAAAAGCAGATTGCCGAGCATCATATCGACTTGCGCCACCACACCGAGCTGGCCGAGCTGCTCGCCGGCCCTGACGGCTGCGTGCGCGCCGTGCGCACCACAGCCGGCGACGAGCTGCCCGCCGAGTGGGTCGGCCTGGCCATCGGCGTGGTGCCTAACCTGGCGCTGGCCCAGGCCGGCGGCCTCGAAACTGGGCGCGGCATCCTGGTCGATGAGCTGCTGCAAACCAGCGCGCCCAACGTGTTTGCGGCCGGCGACTGCGCCCAGCACCGCCAGCCCGGCCCCGGCGAAACCGACCTCGAACAGCTCTGGTACACGGGCCGGCTCCAGGGCCAGTGCGTGGGCCACACCATCGCCGGGCGCCCTACCCCCTACCGGCGCGGCGTCTGGTTCAACTCGGCCAAGTTCTTCAACCTCGAATACCAGACCTACGGCCGCGTGCCGGCCCAGACGCCCGAGGGCGAGGCAAGCTTCGTCTGGCAGCACCCCGGCGGGCGCCACCTGCTGCGCATCAACTATCGCCAGGACGGCCCGCAGGCCGTAACGGGCATGAACGCGCTGGGTTTGCGCCAGCGCCACGACGTCTGGGAGCGGTGGCTGCGCGAGGGAGCTTCCATTTCCTCCGTGTTGAAAAACCTGGGCCAAGCCAACTTCGACCCCGAGTTTTTCCGGCGCCACGAAAAGGATATTCGCCGGCAGTTTCAGGAGCGGCGCCCGCAGCCGCTGGCGCGGTAGGGTGCGGGGCTTGTCCCCGCCCGCCGTTCGCGCCGTTCAATCACTACCCCGACGCTTGTCGTTCTCGTGCCGGGCGGGGGCCAGCCCCGCACCCTACTACTATGCTGCCTACTATCCCTACCCCCCCCTCCCTGGCCCTAAGCCCAGCCGCGCCCGATGCCGGCGCCACTGAGAAAAGCCTGCTCGCCGTAGTAGCCGCGGGCCTGCTCGCGCTGCTGCTGGCCGCCGCCGATGCCCAGCCGGCGCGGGCGCGGGGGCTGTTCTACCTGGCCCTGGCCCTGACCAGCGCCGGCACGCTGGCCTGGAGCTGGTATAAATTCGGGCGCCGGCCGGCCGGCGTGCACCAGAACAACCTCTGGCACCGCGCGAGCACCAGCCGCGGCGCCGTGGCCTGGGTTACCGGACTGGTCTTCACGGGGTTCTACGTGGTGCTCTACTGGTTCAGCAGCCCCAATAGGGCCGGCAATTACGGGGTGCTCAACAACCTGATTCACGCCCTCGACCCCTTCAGCCAGGTGCTGCGCCACCGCGCGGCCGACCAGTGGTTTCTCTACGGCACCTTCTACACGCTGGCCGTGCTCGTGATGGGCGG
>NZ_CAXTEF010000067.1:0-8296 GCF_964243305.1 uncultured Hymenobacter sp. | reverse complement strand
AACAAGCGGCTTAACCTCTACTAACCACTGGCTTGCCGAACGGGGAAGCGTACAGGTCCAGACGGGCGCGCTCACGACGTGGCCGCGCTCGCGCAGGGCGCGGGCCAGCACATTATCTTCATCTTCAGTGCCGGGCACGGCATATTGGGTTCGGCTGAGGCAGGTGACGAGGGCAAGATTCATGGGAAGGGGGTAGGGTGCGGGGCTTGTCCCCGCCCGGCGGGCGCGCCAGCAGACGGTCCGGTCCGACGCCCTAGGCGTCCGACCAGTTGTCGTGGGCGCTTTTACGCTTGCGGCGCCAACGCCGGGCGGGGGCAAGCCCCGCACCCTACTTTTTCATGCTCAGATAGTCCGCCGCCAGCGTGGCCAAGGTCTTCACGCCCAGCGTGAAGCCGCTCTCATCGAGCTTGAAGCCGGCCGTGTGGTGGTCGGCGGTCGTGGCCGGGTCGGTGCCCTTGCTCATGCCGCCCACGAACAGAAACAGGCCGGGCGCTTTTTCCTGGTAATAGGAGAAGTCCTCGGCCCCGGTCACGGCCTTGATTTCTTTCACGTTGGCCGCGCCGCCGGCCACGGCTTGCAGTGTGGGCAGCATCCGGGCCGTCAGGGGCGGGTCGTTGTAAGTGACGGGCACGTAGGGCTCGATGCCGACTTCGGCCGTGGCGCCGGCGCTCTCGGCGATGTTGGTGGCGGTGCGCCGGATGGCGGCCCAGAGCTGCTCCTGGGTCTTCTTGTTCAGGGCCCGGATGGTGCCGCTCAGCTCCACGTCGGCCGGAATCACGTTGTAGCGCACGCCGCCCTTGATGGTGCCCACGGTCACGACGGCCGCGTCGTCGGTGAGCTTGATTTGGCGGCTGACGATGGTTTGCAGGCCCATGATAATCTGGGCGGCCGTCACCACCGGGTCCACGCTGTTCCAGGGCGAGGCGCCGTGGGCGCCCTTGCCGATTACTTTAATAGTGAACCTATCCGAGCTGGCCATCTCACCGCCGGGACGGTACGTCAGGCGCCCTACCTCAGTCTGGGCGTTGATGTGGACGCCAAACACGGCGTCCACCTTGGGGTTTTCCATCACGCCCTCCTTCACCATGAGCTTGGCGCCGCCCTCGGTGCCGGGCAGCGAGCCTTCCTCAGCGGGCTGGAAAATGAACTTGACGGTGCCGGGCAAGTCCTTTTTCACCTGGCTCAAAACCTCAGCCGCGCCCATGAGCATGGCCGTGTGCGAGTCGTGGCCGCAGGCGTGCATCACGCCCACGGGCTGGCCCAGGTAGGTCGTTTTCACGGTCGAGGCGAAGGCCAGGCCGGGCGCCTCGGTCACGGGCAGCGCATCCATATCGGCCCGCAGCGCCACCACCGGCCCCGGCTTGCCGCCGCGCAGAATGGCTACCACGCCGGTGCGCCCTACCCCCGTCTTTACCTCCAAACCCAGCTTCTTGAGGTGCGCGGCCACGATGCCGGCCGTGCGGGTTTCCTCGTTGCCCAGCTCCGGGTGCTGGTGGAAGTCGCGGCGCCAGGCAATAACCTTGGCTTCCTCGGCCTGCGCCAGCTGGGCAATGCGGGCGTTGAGGGCCGGGTTCTGGGCGAAGGAGGGGGTAGGGAGTAGGGCGGCCAGGAGCGGGGCTGCTAGGGCGTAGTGGGTTGGGTTCATAGTTGGAAGGTACAACTGACGCGGATTTAATGTAAGATAAATCAGATAGTTATCATAATTTGTGAGTTATTTTAAGTGTATGCCGCTAGGAAGTCCAACGCCTCGGTTTTGCTTTGAAACTTGCCGATAATTTCTGAGCTATTATTGAAGCGAACAATAATCTCATAACGGGTAAACAGTGCACTGCCGGTTGCTTCTACATAGCTCGCAATGAAGTCAATAGCCTCTGTTGCTGTACGCAATAGGCTGCTACTACCGTGCAATGGAAGCACATGCACTTGGTCAACCCGCCGACTTACGGTTACTTCCAAGTCGGTTAGAAAAGCCTGAACCTCCGTCTGATTAATCTCTACCAGCTTTCTGGCGATTTCTGCCGGGTTCGGGAGAGCATTGAACGTCTCAATTTCCCGTCTGAAATCAGCTTCAGGGGTGTCCTCGTCAAAGTCAGCGTTTATGCCAAAATGGGCGAATGCATCTTTAACGGTTTGATACGAGAAGTATAGTACACTAAAGCCAGAAGAGCGGAGCTGACTCAAGGCTCCAGCGGTGAATTCACCGGCAAGAATTACTCCCAAGAAAGGGTGAGTGTGCTCATATTTTAGCGCAAGCGGCAACACAGCACCCTGAATTTCCTGTGCTTTGTTGCGCGAGTGCTTAGTATATCGGCGCCACGCAGCTTCAATGAACGCTACTGGAGTGCCCTGCACTGTACCCGACCCACCACGCTCCAACACAAAGTCTAAATTATGCTTGTTGCCTTTTAAGTCAACCCAGATGAGGTTCTTGCCTTTGCCGCGCAACTGACGATTTCCTTTGACATCCAGAAAAAGGCGGTGCCGCTGGGCAAATTCGTCCAAAAAAGGTTTGATGGCGACTTCCAGCAGGTCACCAATTAGTTGTCCGAACTTATGTGCGTATGACTCGGCCATCTTTTGAATTAATAACTGCTATCCTTCAATCCACAAGCGGCCTTCGTGCAGCGGATGCGTATGCTTCCGGTTTTTCCATTTCACGTTCCGGTCGCGGAGTTTCTCGAAATGATACCTTTTGAAGCCGGCAGCTACGGCAATTTCGCCCAGCCACTGGTCTACCGGTACGTGGATGCCGTAGGGAGCAGAGTCGCCGACTACGAAGCACATTAGGGCGCCGGGACTGGTAACGCGCCGCAGTGAATGCATGACATCAGCTAAGTCCCGGAAATAGGCAGCAATCATAAAATGGTAGTTCTTTTTGCCGCCGTGCAGGTGTCGTTCTTGTTCGAGAGTTTGGTAGACCTGCATCAGTTCTGTCCGAACGCAGGCGAGGCGGGGTGCAGCAAGAATACTGTTCACTTCGGGCGCAAGCTTGCCCACGTGCTGAGTGCACGCCCGGATAAGTTTGCTGCGTACTCCCAACTGAAGGTCGCCCCAGCCAGCGATGAACCCCCAAAACATCATTTCCAGACGAGTAGCATCGGCATAGTCGTAGTTATTGGCATAGGGCGGCGAGGTGATAACTAAATCAGCCCACCCATCTGGCACCGACGTGATGTTGCGCGAGTCGTCGTTGTAAATGGAAGCCGGAGCAACTTTAACATTGAGGTCTTGCATTTTGCCCATGTCACGCACCATATCGGCACACTTCTTCTCAAAAGCCAGAAACGGGTCAATGACTTTAGCTTTGGTCTTGGTAGGCTGGATATACTGCCATTGAGCAGTACCCACCGGCGAGCAAGGGCGCAGGATGGCCGTAATCACAAACCAGAGCAAGTCCTTCTGTGCTTCGGCAGCCTCAAGCTTGGTCCAGGCCTGCTTCAGAGCGTCTAGCTTATGAAGGGTGGGCAACGGAAAACACTTAAGCAGCAACTCTGGGTATTCGGTTTTGGTAATGGCTAAGCCTACAGCCCGCTCTAATAGGTCTTGAGCTATGTAGTTAAAAAGCTTGGCATCAGTTTGCCATAGCAGCTTGGCCGTGGCAATCTTATAGATATAGGGCTGAGACTCTAGGCCTATGGAGGCCACACCTTGGAATTCGCTTTCGAGTAAGACAGTGCCTGAGCCAGCAAATGGGTCGAGGACGTGAGCTTTGCCTTGAGCTTTTTGTTCAGCAACTACCTGTCGAACCCAATCGGCCGAAAATCCGGCTGTGTAGCGATACCACCCGTGGATAGGTAGCGCCATGTTGGAGGTAAATGTAGAGGACCTATTAACCTCTACACTTGAGTACGAAGGAAACAAATCGAGAGTAGCACTTATGTTATTCTTGGGCATGACACAAAGCTAAGACGAGCGGGTCAAGATAATAAGCCATTGTATACCGCTAAAAATAGCGTGAAGTCAAGTCCCTATATCGGTTGTAAAAGTCGCCCTGCCAAAACGGCCACTTCCTACCCCCCGGCCCCAATCTTGCCCGGTGCTAGCCAATGCTAGACTTCCTGAAAACCATCTCCGCCAAGCGGCCCGCGCCCGGCGACAAACCCGCCGTGAGCGTGCGCGAGCGGGTTTCGGCTCTGCGCCACCTGCCGGCGTTTCTTAAGCTCATCTGGAACACCAGCCCGGCCCTGAGCCTGGGCAATATTGCGCTGCGGCTGGTGCGGGCGGCCTTGCCGCTGGCGCAGCTCTACATCGGCAAGCTCATCATTGACGACGTGATTCAGCTCAGCCGCCTACCCCCCCTCCAGCGGCAACTCGCGCCCGTGCTTACGCTCGTGGCCCTGGAATTCGGGCTGGTGCTGCTGACTGATGCGCTGGGCCGCGGCGTGGCGCTGCTCGATAGTCTGCTGGGTGACTTGTTCGCCAATCAGTCCTCGCTGCGGCTGATGCACCACGCGGCGGAGCTGGATTTAGACCAGTTTGAGGACAGCACCTTTTACGACAAGCTGGAGCGGGCGCGTCGGCAGACGCTCTCGCGCACTGTGCTGATGAGCCAGGTGCTGGCCCAGGGGCAGGACGCCGTGACCTTGCTCTTGCTAGCCGGCGGGCTCGTCGCGTTTCAGCCCTGGCTGCTGGGCTTGCTGCTGCTGGCCGTGGTGCCGGCGTTTCTGGGCGAGTCGCACTTCAACGAGCGCAGCTACTCGCTCTCGCACTCCTGGACGCCCGAGCGCCGCGAGCTGGATTACCTACGGCAGACCGGCGCCTCGGATGAGACGGCCAAGGAAGTAAAGATTTTTGGGCTCTCTGATTTCCTGATGGCGCGCTTCAAGGAGCTGTCGGACAGTTTCTATCAGCAGAACAAAGGCCTGGCGTTGCGGCGCGCCGGCTGGGGCACGGTGTTCGCGGCCGTGGGCGCGGCTGGCTACTACGGCGCCTACGTCTACATCATTGCCCGCGCTGTGGCCGGGCAGATTTCCGTGGGTCAGCTCACCTTTCTGGCCGGCTCGTTTGCGCGGCTGCGCGGGCTGCTCGAAGGGATATTGAGCCGGTTTAGCTCGGTGGCCGATGGTGCCTTGTATTTGCAGGATTTTTTCGACTTCTTTGCCCTGCGTCCGCGCATTGTGCGCCCGCAGCCCGGCACGCTGGAAGCCAGCCGATTGCGGTCTTTCCCCCGGCCCATTCAGTATGGTTTTCAGTTTGAAAAAGTCGGGTTCCAGTACAAAAATGGTACAAAGTGGGCCATTCGGAACCTGAGCTTTGAGTTGCGGGCCGGCGAAAAGCTGGCCTTGGTGGGCGAGAACGGCGCTGGTAAAACTACGCTGGTCAAGCTCTTAGCCCGGCTCTATGACCCTACCGAGGGCCGCATTCTGCTCGATGGCTACGACCTGCGCGACTACGACCCGGCCGAGCTGCGCGCCGAAATCGGCGTCATCTTCCAGGATTTTGTGCGCTTTCAATTACCGGCTGGCCAAAACCTGGCCGTGGGCCGCATCGAGGAGCGCGGCAACCAATTGCGCATCGAATCGGCGGCGCAGCAAAGCCTGGCCGACACCGTGATTGAGAAGCTGCCCGGCGGCTACGAGCAGATGATAGGCCGCCGCTTTGCCGGCGGCGTGGATTTGAGCGGCGGCGAGTGGCAGAAAATCGCGCTCGGCCGCGCCTACATGCGCGACGCCCAACTGCTCATCCTCGACGAGCCCACCGCTGCCCTCGACGCCCGCGCCGAGCACGAGGTCTTTCAGCGCTTTGCCGAGCTGACGCAGGGCAAAACGGCCGTGCTTATCTCGCACCGCTTCAGCACCGTGCGCATGGCTGACCGCATTTTGGTCATCGAAAACGGAGAGTTCGTGGAAATCGGCGCCCACGAGGAACTGCTCGGCCGTGAGGGGCGCTACGCCGAGCTGTTCCGGCTCCAAGCGGCCGGCTATCGGTAGGAGAGGGGTAGGAATTATTTCCTGCCCCCGTCCCGACTGGCAGGCCCACCAGGGGTAACCGGGTACGAAAGACATTTCCCGGATGGCAGATAAGCCAGGAATTATGTAACTTGGTGCCCCTCAAACCTCCCACCTTGCTTCTTATGCTGAACACGTTACGCCTGAGTTTCCTGCTGCTAAGCGCAGCCCTGGGATTAAGCAGCTGCTTTGCCCTGCGCGAGGCCCGCATCGAGTCCGACTACAGCTACAGCGGCGACTTTCGCCGCTACCGCACCTATGATTTCGTGAGCGGCGAGGGCATCATCGCCGATTCCAGCCGCCTGGGGCAGGCCCTGCGCGAGGCCATCAGCGGGCGCCTGCGCCAGCAGGGCTACAAGCCCGCCGCCGGGCAAAAGCGGCCGGATTTGCTCGTCAACTTCAAGCTCTTCGAGGGCACGACCAAGTTTCGGGGCTACCAGCAGGAAGAGCTGGAAACCTGGATTAAGCGCGCTCCGGTGGAGGATGAGAACACGCCCGAGCAGGAGCGCCACGGCTACGACCCGGTGCGGATGCTGATGGTCGACGGCACGCTGCTGGTTACGCTGGTCGACGCCCGCAACCAGCGCGCCGTCTGGAACGGCTACGCCTCGGGTGTGGAGCTGCCCACCGGGCCGCTGGCCGAAGTGATTCTGCGCCGCTCGGTGCGGTCCATCTTCGACCGCTACCGCGTCTTCACCGAAGGCTACCTTGATTCGCCAGTCATGCCGACGAGCGGCAATTAGAAACCAGAATCCCTACCCCCTGCCCGGAGCCTAGACCCCCACGGGGCGCCTCCAAGCAGCCGCGCTAATAGCACGGAAGGCGGGGCGCCCCGGTGGGGGTATAGGCTCCGGGCAGGGGGTAGGGATTTTCAGGAGTGGGCCGCCCTGCCGCCGGGGCGGCTGCCCGCTAGCGCCGCATATTCGGCAGGCGCAGCTGGAAGCCCAGCGAGGGCACCACCGTTACGCCGCTAAGTGAGGTGCTCTGGCCATTGAGCAAGGCGTAGTCGCCGTAGTTCTGGTAGAAGAGCGACACGGCCGGGATGACGTAAAAATAGCGGTAGCCGAGCTTGAGGTTGACGAAACCGCCAAACGAGGAGAAGTTGCGCGTTTGCCGCGGCAGCTCCGGCACTTTAACCGAGCCGTTGAAAATTTTGTCGGGTGCGAAGCCGTAGCTCACCCAGCTGTGGCCGTAGACAAGGCCGTAGCTGATGGCCCCGATTTCCTCTTCCGGCCCGAAGCTCTGGCTGATGATGAGCGGCACGAGCAGGTCGTTGCGGGTAGCGCGGAAGTTGAGCACGCTGTTGATATCGTCGAGAAAGGGCAGGTTGGGCAGCTTGGCCCGCTGGGTGGCAAACTGCAAGCCCACGCTGGCGTAGGTGACGCCGCTGGCGGCCCCGGCGCCGGGGTTTTCAGGGGAGCCGGTGGGGCCCAGCAGCTGAAACTGGGCATCGAAAACGTGCGAGCCAAAGGCGTATTTATAGCCCGCGTCGAGGCGCGGGATGATGCCGTAGCGGATGCTCAGGTCGGCGGTGGGCTGCACCGGGTCGAGGACGTAGGCCAGGGCGGCGGCTTGGAGTTGGGTGGTGGCGTCGGTGTAGTCCACGCGGTCCTGGCTGGCGGCCTGGGTGGCGGCGTCTTTCACGGCGCGGCCCACCTTGTCGAGCGGGGCACTGGCCACATTAAAGCCTTGATTATAGGCGCCCCGGAACTCGCCCTGGGGCGTGACTTTGCCTGTCGCGACGATGGCGCGGGGCGCGGTGCAGGAAGCTGCAGCGGCCAGCAGCAGGCCCAGGGCCGGCAGCAGTAGCGCACCCTGACGCCGATGGGCAGACCGAGGAAAGAGCAGAGAAACTTTCATAAGAACGGGAAAAAGCTGGATAATGCGGGCAAAACGAAAATCAGACCAAAACAGCTGTGGTCTTTCCCACTCTCTCCAGTTATCCCTACCCCCTCTCGTCATCCTGAGCTTGCGAAGGACCTTATCACCGTTGAACGAGCACTAATCGATAGATTACTGCAAGCCGTCCTGACCTGAGCAGGTCCTTCGCAAGCTCAGGATGACGAGAGGGGGTAGGGATAACTGGAGAGACAGGAATAAGAACCCCGCCCCAACCCGTTACTTTCGTCGCTTATGCGTCTTCTGCTTCTTCTGGGCGGGCTGAGTTTGCGGCTGGCCCCGGCTTTCGCCCAACAACCCCGCCAACCCGCCGCGCCCGCTACTCGCCGCGCCGCGCCGGCTTCGGCCGCTAAACCGCCGCTCAAGGCAGGCAATAAGTTTGCGGACCCCGTGCTGCGCCAGATTTATACGGCCCAGGACGAGCGCAACACCGCCGCGCTGCTGCCCTT
>NZ_CAXTEF010000066.1:0-9345 GCF_964243305.1 uncultured Hymenobacter sp. | reverse complement strand
GCCAGCGCCTGCGCCAGCAGGTCGATGACCCGGTGCGCGGCTTCCACCAGACGCCTAACGATCTGCTCGTGATTCTGCGGCAGCTCCAGGCCCGGCTGGCGTATCACGTCAAAATTACGGGCGACGCCTTTGGCGAAATCGAGCTGAGCTGGCGGCTGCTGGCCAACGTGTTTGAGCACCAGCCGCAGGTGGTGGCGCGCCTGCACGGCCCCACCCAGCCGCTGTTTCAGCACCTGGTGCGCCGCACCCAGGAGGCGCTGCGCCAAACCCAGCGCCTGCACGAAGACTACCACCTGGAGCTGGCTGACCAAGCCAATGCGGTGCTGACGGGCTTGTGGCGGTCGGGCGCCGCGCCGCTGGCGCGCGAGGCGGGCTTGCCCAGGGCATTTGGCAGTGAGCAGTGAGAACATCCTGCTGAGCGCCAGCGAAGCATCTCGCCCGGAGAAGTAATCAACGAAACCGGACGATTGAGTTATCACTGAAAGCCACATACTTCGCTGATGCTCAGCAGGACGTTCTTCCTACGCATTTCTGCTCCACTTTCCGGCTTGCATCCTTTCCTGCCTAAAGCCAGTATGCTGCTTGATTTAGTTTTCCCTACCCCCCCTACCCCGCCCCATGTCCACTAACTCCACGCCTCCCCCCGAACACCAGCGCGCCCCGCGCCTGAGCAGCGCCGACCTGCACCAGGCGCTGGAAGAGCTGGACGCCAAGATTCAGACCCTGCGCCAGCGGGCCCACGCCACGGCGGCCGGCTCGCCAGCCACCTACCTTGAGCACGCCAACGCCCTCGAAGCCAAGCGGGCCCAGCTCGCCGCGCAGCTGCACGGGGCCCCCGCCCCGGCCGAGGGCGCCGCCGAGCCCGGCGCCTGGGCCCAGGTGCGGCACGGCATTAGCGTGCTGCGCGACGATTTGAAGAACATCCTTTAGGCGTCTTACTTCTTCCTACCCCCCTGCTTATGCTCAAGGTCCTTCTGTTTCTATTTCTGCTCGGCGCGGGCCCGGCCCTGGCCCAGAGCCGGCCAACCGTGGGCAAGCCCAACCCGCGCCTGCGCAGCCTCGGCCGCACTACTCCCCGGCCCGCCAACAACAAGGCTACGTTCCGCCGCGAGCGCCACCCCAGCGGCCTCGACCTGCGCGTGCACGACCAGGCCAACTTCCGCACCGCCAAAGCCAACCGCAACTACACCACCGGCAAGCGCGGTCGCAACCGAGCCGTTCGGGCGCTGGCTAAAAACCGGTAAAAAAGCGTCCGCAACAGGTATTCAATAGACTAAAAAGCTGGTCATCTTGAGCCCAGTGAAGGACCTTATCAGGTGAGAACGACCATCGTAACAATGGCTCGTTCTCACCTGATAAGGTCCTTCACTGGGCTCAGGATGACCAGCTTTTTTAACTTTTAACTCTCCACTTTTAACTCTCCACTTTTAACTCTCCACTTTTAACTCTCCACTTTTAACTCTCCACTTTTAACTCAAATTTCCTACCCCACCGGCTCGCGGAAACCCACCCAGGTGAAGCGCTTGATGACAAACTCCGGGTTGGTGAAGGAGGCGTTGCCGGCCGGGTTGCCGCCCGTGACGTGGAAGTCGGAGAAGCCCGCGTTCTGGTTGACGTAAATGCTGCCGGTGAGGTTGAAGCTGACGGGCGTGCCGGCCAGGCTCATCTCGTCCATAATCTGCTCCTTGATGGCCTCATCGGTGGTGTAGGCGCCGCACGAGATGGCGCCGTGCTCGCGGGCCAGCTGCGCGGCCAGCCGGATGCTCTCCTGCGTGTCTTTTGTTTTGATAATCAGCATAATGGGCCCGAACAGCTCCTGACTGAACTGCTCGACCTGCGAGGCGTCCAGCTCCTGAATGCTGGGCGAGCAGGTGCGCGCATTCCTGAACGTGGGGTTGTCCACGGGGCCGTGGGCCAGGATGCTGCGCCCGCCGTTGAGGGCCAGCTGCTGCACCCGCTCGTGGGTGGCCGAGCTCTGGATGGCGCCGAAGATGTGCGGCGCCGCCTTGGGGTTTTGCGCCAGGCCCGACACGGCGTTGGAGAGCCGGGCAACTACTTCTTCATAAGGCACTTGCTCTTCGCCCACCTTCAGGCCAGTTTCGGGAATGAAGAAGTTTTGCGGCGCCGTGCACATCTGCCCGGAGTAGAGGCTGACCGAAAACGCCAGGTTCTGGGCCACCTTGTCCAGGTCGGGGCAGGAGTCGAGGATGATGGAGTTGACACCGGTTTTTTCGGTGAACACGGTCTTGCCCTTGAGCCCTTCCACGTACTCGCCAAACTGGTTGCCGCCGGTGTAGTCAATCAATTTCACCGCCGGGCTCTCAGCTAAGTCCTTGGTGATGAGCCGGTCGTCGGCATCGACGGCCAGCTGGCAGATGTTGGGGTCGAGGCCGTGCTCAGCCAGCACTTTCTGCACCTCGGCCACCACGATGGCGATGGGCAGCACGGCCTTCGGGTGGGGCTTGATAATCACGGGGTTGCCCGTCACGAGCGAGGCGAACATGCCCGGCACCGAGTTCCAGGTCGGGAACGTGGCGCAACCGATGACCAGCGCCACGCCCTTGGGCACGGCGCGCCAGCTTTTGAGCAAGGTCAGGTTGTATTTGCCCATCGGCTTCTCCCAGGTCGTCTCCTCGGGGAAGCGGGTCTGCTCTTCGTAGCCGGCCGCGATGGCCTCCAGGGCGCGGTCGGCGGCGTGGGGCCCGCTGGCCTGAAACGACATCATGTAGGCCTGCCCGGTGGTGTGCATGGTGGCGTAGGCGATGTCGAAAAACCGCTCCTTCATGCCTTCCAGGCTCTCGGTGAGCAGGGCCGCGCGCTCGGCCGGCCGCAGCTTGCGCCACGCGGTGAAGGCAGTTTGGGCGCGGCTAATCAGCGTTTCGGGGCTGAAAAACGGGTATTTGATGCCCAGCGCGGCTTGCTCGTAAGGCGTCTCTTCCTGCCCGACCCAGGCTTCGGGCTCGGCTTGCAGCAGCTCGGTGAAGTGCTGGCCGCGCTGCTGCTCGAAGTAGGCCCGGCCGCGGGCGTCGGCGTCGGCGCCGTAGATTTCGGGGCTGGGGTTTTCGGGGAAGGCGGCGAAAAACGTGCGCCCGTGCAGCGCGTCGATGGCCGCGTCGAGGGCCGGCTGATGCTTGGTGGTGAGGGTAGTCATGTAAAGAATTAGGGGTGGGAAAGTAGGGTGCGGGGCTGGCCCCCGCCCGGCGCGTGAATGACCGACGTTGAATTAGTAATTCATCGGCGCGGACGCCGGGCGGGGGCCAGCCCTACACCTTACGTCGTTCAACCTGCCTCGCGCGGCTTAAATTTACGGACATCCCGCCAACTTGCCTTGCCTATGCTTCCTTGCTTACCCCATTTTCGGCGACTATTCTGGCTGCTGATGCTTGTCTGCGCGGCGCCCCAGCTTCAGGCCCAGCCGGGCGTGGCACCGGCCAAAGCCAGGGCGGTGGCCAGTGCACCCGCTCCCTCCCTACCCCCCACCCCGCCCACCATCCCTGGCCAGCTGCTGCTGCGCCTCAAGCCGGGGTTTGAGCCGGCGGGGGGGGTAGGGAACCCGCCCGTGATTCCAGCATTGGCTGGCGCCTTAAAGGCGCTGAATGCGACAAACCTGCGCCAGAAATTTCCGCACAGCCGGGCACCCAACCCGGCCCGGCCGGGCGGCATTAATCTGCGCCTGCTCTACCAAATCAAGGTGCCGCCCACGCTGCCGCTGGCCAAGGCGCGGGCCGTGCTGCTGAGCACCGGCGCCGTCGAGTACGTCGAGCCGCTCTATATCCGGCAGGCCCAGTACCAGCCCAACGACCCCGGTGCCGACTCTACGGCGGCCGGCAACCAGTACTACCTGAAGGCCATTCAAGCCTACCGCGCCTGGGATATTTATAAGGGCGACTCGACGCTCGTTATCGGCCTCACCGACGGCGGCGTGCGCCTGAGCCACGAGGACTTGCGCCGCCAGGTGAAGCGCAACTACGCCGACCCGGTGGATGGAATCGACAACGATGGCGACGGCTACGTGGACAACTTTCAGGGCTGGGACCTGGCCGATGACGACAACGACCCCGGCTATAATGCCGCGAGTATGCCCACCGCGCTGGTGCACGGCTCGCAGGTGGCGGGCGTGCTGGCCGCCGAGCCCGACAACGCCCGCGGCGTGGCTGGCGTGGGCTTCCGGTGCCGGTTTCTGCCCCTGAGCATCTACCCCACCAAGCCCGGCGGCACGTTTGCCGGCTACGAAGCCATCGTGTACGCCGCCGACCACGGCTGCCAGGTAATCAACCTGAGCTGGGGCGCGCCGGGCGGCTACTCGCGCTTCGAGCAGGACGTAATTACCTACGCCGCCGTGGTGCGCAACGCCGTGGTGGTGGCCGCCGCCGGCAACACCAACGCCGACCTGCGCTTCTATCCCGCCTCTTACGAGCACGTCATCTCGGTGTCGGGCGTCAATGCCCAGGACGTGAAAAGCCCCAGCGCCACCTTCAGCCGCCGCATTGATTTGACGGCGCCGGGTCTTGACATACTGACCACCTACGGCTTCGAGCGCGAAAACGGCCGCGGCCCGGCCGACGCCGACTACAGCGCGGTGGGCGGCACCTCGCTGGCCGCGCCGCAGGTGGCGGCGGCGGCGGCGCTGGTGCGGGGGCGGTTTCCGGAGCTGACGGCGGCGCAGGTGGCGGCCCAGCTGCGGCAGACTGCCGACCCCATCGACACGCTGCCCGGCAACGCGGCCTACGCCGGCCGCCTCGGCACCGGCCGCCTCAACCTGGCCCGCGCCCTGAGCGAAACCGACCGCCGCGAGGCTCGCGTGGTCGGCAGCCGCTTCCAGCCGGCCCGCGCCAGCTTCGCGCCCGGCGAGGAGCTGCAACTCAGGGCCACGGTTTGGAATCTGCTGCGCACGCTAACCGACGTACAAGTGACGCTGACCTCGCTCTCACCCTATGTGACTGTAAGTCAAGGCGAATTTACGGTCGGCCGCCTCGCCACTCTCGACAGCGTACGCGTGCCCGCCGCGGCGCCTTTCCGGCTGCGCGTGGCGGCGCAGGGCGTGCCGCTCAACGCTACGGCCACCCTGCGCTACCGCATCACCGCCGCCGGCGGCTACCAGTCCGACGACTTCGTGGACGTGGCACTGAATCCCGACTACGTCACCCTCAACGCTGGCAACCTGGCCCTGACTCTGACCAGCCGCGGCAACCTGGGCTACGACAGCAACGGCCTTTTCGGCCAGGGCGCAACTTATAAGAACGGGCCGCCGCTGCTCAGCGAGGGCGGCCTGCTGCTGGCCACCAGCCCCAGCCGCGTGTCGGACCGGCTGCGCGGCACGCCCCGCGGCACGGCGCGCGAGTCATTCTTCAGCCTAAGCCAAGCCCGCCAAATTTTGAACAGCCCCGGCGCCGGCAGCGCGCTGGCCGACCAGGAAGCCCGCGTCTTTTTTCAGGATTCCCTACCCCCCCTCAATCCTGATAGGAGCCTGGGCGTGCAGGTGCGCCTGCGCGGCCAGAGCTGGACCGCCGCCCCGCGTCGCGACTTTGTGCTGCTGGAATACAGCATCAAGAATGGAAGCGATGGGCCACTCGACCCGCTGCTGGCGGGTCTGTTTATGGACTGGGACCTGCCCGGCGACGCCGGCCGCAACGTGGCCGCCTGGGACTCGGTGCGCCAGCTGGGCTACTGCCACAGTGTGCCGGCCCCGCGCCAATTCGCCGGCGTGCGGCTGCTGAGTGGTGGCGCGGCCGTTACCTACGCCATCGACCACGGCGCCCCGGCCGGGGCACCCGTATATTTCACCGATGGCTTCAGCCGGGCTGAGAAATACCGGACGCTGAGCAGCGGCACGACCCGCGCCACGCGCACGGCCGGCGGGCCCGCCGGCGCGGATGTCTCGCAGGTAGTAGGCGCCAGCCTGGGCCGGCTGGCGGCCGGCAATTCCGCCACGGTGGTGTTCGCGGTGCTCGCCGCCAGCTCTTTAGCTGAGCTGCAAGCCGCCGCCGATGCCGCGCAGGCCGCTTACGCGCAGTTGCTGCCGGCCCGGCCGGCCGCGCCGGGGGTAGGCTGGCACGTCTATCCTAATCCGGCCGCCGGCCGCCTGCAAGTGGAAGTACCCGCCAGCTTCGCTCTGCGCGAAGTACAGCTTATCAATGCGCTGGGGCAGCTGGTGCTGCGTCAGGCCACCGATAGCCGCTCGGTTAGCCTGAGCGTGGCGGGCCTGGCGCCCGGCCGCTACACGCTGCGGGCGCAGGGCCAGGCGGATGTGCTTACTCGAACTGTGCTCCTAAACTGAGCGTGAACTGACCTTGAGCGCGCGGAGGGGGGGTAGGAGTTTTGAGAAAGGGCTTAGGGAAAAAACCAGATAATTTGTTGCAGCTACTTGTAAGCCTGGCGCTTACAGCAGCAAGTACCAAAATCACAAGTTTTGGTCTTCAGAAGGACATTCATTTATCTCGTACAGTCTTGAAAGCCAATAGGCTAGATTATCTGACAATTGCTGCTTGTATTGGTTTGCTTCCTAAGCTCCTCAAGATTAAAGAATTGGGCAAACACTCGCAAATACTTGTAGGGTGCTCTAGCCGGCGCGATACGCTACAACTCTTATTTTGAGGCGGATTGAGCGCCGCGCGGCCGGCTCGTGGCGTTTTCTGCCCCGGCTCACCTATTGCGACTTTCGGTTGGTGCGCCCGACCAGATACGCCCGCGCCGATGCGGAGTGTGCCGCGCCACACTTCCCGAGCAGCGCGGAGCTAAATAGACATCCGCAGACCTCGCTGCTGGCCGGGAATGCGCTTTCAACTGAACATGCCCACTGCGTTCTTGCTCGGCAAAGCTGTTTTACCGGTCAGGAAAACATCGACCTGGCGGGCGGCCTCACGGCCCTCAGCAATGGCCCAGACCACCAGCGACTGGCCCCGGCGCATGTCGCCGGCCACGAACACGTTGGGCCGATTGGTTTGGTAGGCGCGGTCGTCGGCCTGCACGTTGCCGCGCTCATCCATCCCTACCCCCAGTTGCGTGAGCAAACCCTCCCGGCGCGGGCCGGTGAAGCCCAGGGCCAGCAGCACGCGCTGGCAGGGGATTTCGCGGTTGGAGTCGGGCATTTCCTCGAAGCGCAGGCGGCGGCCCATCAGGTCAGTTTCCCAGGTCACTTCGCTCACGAGCAGGGCCCGGAGCTGGCCGTTTTCGTCGCCCAGAAAAGCCTTGGTGTTGACGCCCCAGTAGCGCTGGCAGCCTTCTTCGTGCGAGGTACTGCTGCGGAAAATGTGCGGCTCGGCCGGCCAGGGCGTATGCGCCGGGCGCTCGGTGCCGGGCTGGTGCATGAGGGCAAACTGCATGACCGAGCGGGCGCCCTGCCGGTTGGCCGTGCCCACGCAGTCGGAGCCCGTGTCGCCGCTGCCGATGACCACCACATCCTGCCCTTCCAGCCAGATTTCCTCCCGCTCGCTGGTTGACTCGCCGAGGGGGGGTAGGGCGCTCACCCGGCGGTTGTGCCCGGTGAGGTAGTCCATCGCGAAATGAATGCCGGGCAGCTCGCGGCCCGTGATGTTCATATCACGGGGCACGCTGGCGCCGCCGGCCAGCACCACCGCGTCGAAGTCACGGGTCAGCTCCTCGGCCGGCAGGTCGCGCCCGATTTCGACGCCGCAGCGAAACCCGATGCCGTCGTCTTCCAGCAGCTTGATGCGGCGGTCAATGACCCATTTGTCCAGCTTGAAATCCGGGATGCCGTAGCGCAGCAGGCCGCCGGGCCGCTCGTCGCGCTCAAACACCGTGACCAGGTGGCCGGCCTTGGCCAGCTGCGCCGCCGCCGCCAGCCCCGCCGGCCCGGAGCCGACCACGGCCACCGTTTTGCCCGATTTCAGGACCGGCGCCGTCGGCTGTACGTAGCCCTTGGCAAAGGCGATTTCGATGATGTGCTTCTCAATCTCCTCAATCGCCACCGGGTTGCTGTGAATGCTGAGCACGCAGGCCGACTCGCACGGCGCCGGGCAGATGCGGCCCGTGAACTCGGGAAAGTTGTTGGTGGCGCTCAGAATCTCGTAGGCTCCAGCCCAGTCTTGCACCCGCACCGCGTCGTTAAACTCCGGGATGATATTGCCCAGCGGGCAGCCCGCGTGGCAAAACGGAATGCCGCAGTCCATGCAGCGCGCCGCCTGCTGCGTGAGTTGGGGTTCCGAGTAGGTGCCGACAAACTCGCGGTTGTGGGCCACGCGCTCCTGCGGCGCGGCCTTAGGCGGCAGCTCGCGGGCGAATTCTTTGAAGCCGGTAGGGTGGGGCATGTTGGTGGCAGGTAGGATAAAAGGCGGTCATGCAGAACGCAGCGCAGCGGAGTGAAGCATCTCGCTCGGGTAACTAATTCAATCGTTGTTCAGGCAGCTGGATTACTCCTCATAACGGCGCCCGCTAGATGCTTCGCTGCGCTCTGCATGACGTTCTTATTTGTCATTAAGCTCGCCGGCCCAGGTTTCTAAATCAAGGGCTTCCCAGGTCGGATTAAAGCCGGCAATCAGCTTTTCCTTCTTGGCGCGGCTCCAGCCTTTCAGCTCTTTCTCGCGGGCAATGGCTTGCGCTTGGTCGGGGTGAAGCTCAAAATAAACGAGCAGATTGGTTTGGTAGCGGCCGGTGAATTTGCCGGTATGGCCCAAGGTGGTGCCGTGTTCATGCAAGCGGCGGTTCAAGTCGTTCGTCACACCAATATAGAGCACCGTGCGATTGGGGTTGGTGAGCAGGTAGACGTACACGACGAGAGTGATTTTAATGGTTGTGATATAGTAGAAGAGATAAAAGGCGGTCATGCAGAACGCAGCGGAGCGGAGTGAAGCATCTCGCGTGGGGAAGTAATTCAATCGTTGGTTGCCGTTAATTAGTGCTGCACGCGAGATGCTTCACTCCGCTGCGCTGCATTCTGCATGACGGCCTTTTTTACCCCACCGTCGCATACTGCGCTTTTTGCAGCACCTTCTTATACTCGCTCGGAAACACCTTCACGAACTTGCTGGCTTCCTCATTCCAGTTGCCCAGTAGGAACGCTGCTACCTGGCTGCCGGTCAGGTCCACGTGCTGGCGCAACAAGGCTTGAATCTGGTCTTCGTCGTCGGCGTCGAGCGGGTCCAGCTCCACCATTTCGGGGTTGCAGTTAGTGGGGAAAACGCCGGTCGGGTCGTAGACCCAGGCGATGCCGCCGCTCATGCCGGCGGCGAAGTTGCGGCCGGTCTGGCCCAGGATGAGTGCCCGGCCGCCAGTCATGTACTCGCAGCCGTGGTCGCCTACCCCCTCTACCACGGCCGTGGCGCCGGAGTTGCGCACCGCGAACCGCTCGCCGGCCTGCCCGCGCACGAACAGCTCGCCCGACGTGGC
>NZ_CAXTEF010000065.1:0-9387 GCF_964243305.1 uncultured Hymenobacter sp. | reverse complement strand
CGACCACGAGGCCACGCCCCAGCAGTCGTCGAGCTGCCAGTACATCGAGCCCATCGTGCGGGGCCGGTTGCGGCGCAGGTGCTCGGCGCTGAGCTTGATGGCCTGGGCTTGCAGCACCTGGCTCACGTAGAGAAACGAGGCGAAATCCTTGGGTTCCTTGTAGTCGCGCAGCAAATAGTCCTTCAGGCGCGGGTTGCCCACGCTGCTGCGCTGGTGCTGCCGCATCACCGGCGACATGATGTCGCGGTCGGCGGCCACAGTAAATTGCTCGACCGACTTCAGCTCCGGAAACGACTGGAAGCCGTACTCGCTCATGAAGCGCGGCACCTGCTTTTCGTAGTCGGAGATGGGGGCCGTGCCGCCCCACACGTCCCAGTAGTGCATGTCGCCGCTGGTTTGGGAGCCAGCCATGTCCTCAAAGTCTGATGAGGGGCTCGATGACCAGTAAGGCCGGCTCGGGTCTTCGGCTTGCAGCACCGCGGGCAGCAGGTCGCGGTACAGCTTGAGGTAGTTGCTCCACACTTCGAGCTTGTGGGAGCCCATCTTCTCCGGCACGCCCCACTGCTGCCAGGCCACTTCGTTCTCGTTGTTTCCCACCCAGATGGATATGCTGGGATGGTCGCGCAGGCGCCGCACTTGGTAGGTGGCTTCGGCCCGCACGTTGTCCATAAACTCCTGATTGCCGGGGTAGAATGAGCAGGCGAACAGGAAATCCTGCCACACCATAATGCCCATTTCGTCGCAGGTATCATAGAAGTACTTGTTCTCGTAGATGCCGCCGCCCCACACGCGCAGCATGTTCATGTTGGCGTCCTTGGCCGCTTGCAGCAGCGTGTGGTAGCGCCCGTTAGTGACGCGGGTCGGGAAGATGTCGGCCGGAATCCAGTTGGCGCCCTTGGCAAAAACCGGGATGCCGTTAACCACAAACTCGAACGACTTGCCGTACTGGTCTTTCTCGCGGCGCAGCTGCAAGGTGCGCAGGCCGGTGCGGGTGCGGGCCTCGTCCAGCGGGCGGCCGTTTTGCAGCAGCTGTGCCCGGAAAGAGTACAGCGCCTGCGCGCCGTAGCCGGCCGGGTACCAGAGCTTCGGGTTGTCGAGGCGCACTTCAGCGGTCAGGGTGTGGCGGTTGGGTTGCAGCTGCACGGCCTGCTCGATGCGCGAGCCCACAGCTTTGCCGTCCGGGCCGATGGTTTCCAGCACCAGGGTCGCCTTGCGGCCGGCCGCGGCGGCGCTGGCTTCATATTCGACTTCCAGCCCCAGCTGGGCCGTTTGGGCGCTCAGCTGGCGCTGCACCACATGGAAGTCGGTGAGCTTGGCGTCGTCCCAGGCTTCGAGCTGCACGGGCTGCCACACGCCCGAGGTGACGAAGCGCGGGCCCCAGTCCCAGCCGTAGTGATAGGGCGCCTTGCGGGTGTAGGGGCTCAGCACCGGCCCCTTGTCGCCCACGATACCCATCGCCTGCTCATCGTTGATGGCGAACAGGTTGTAGCCGTACTTGGCGGGTAGGGCGGCCACTTCATTGAGGGGCGAGCGGAAGCGGATATGCAGGCGGTTCTCACCGGCGCGCAGCCGCGGCTTCACGTCGGCGCGCCACTCCCGGAACATGTTGTCGGTGTGCAGTATCGCGGCGTCGTTGAGCGTTACGTCCGCATACGTGTCCAGACCTTTAAATACCAGCTCCAGATTCGCCCGCTGCAACGTGGCGGGCGTCGCCGTGAACGTGGTTTCGTACTCCCAATCCACCTTGCCAATCCATTGCAGCTTGGTTTCGTTGTCGCGGTACAGCGGGTCTTCTATCTGCTTGGCGGCCAACATATCGGTGTGCACGCAACCCGGCACCGTGGCGGGGGCCCAGTTGTCTTTGCCCGCTTGCTTGAAGCGCCAGCCAGTGCTAAGCAGCTGCGTCGTTCTACCGGTAGCGGCGCCGGCCAGGCTGGTTTGCGCCCCTGCCTGATTGGCTACTATTAGGATAATCAACAGCAAATAGCCCGCAAAGCTGTGCCGACGGAAGAAATGCAAAATCATGGGTGGGGGTTGAGACATATGGATAGGGTTGGCACTTCTAGCTGTGAACCGGACGCTTTGCCGGCGTAAAAGCAAAAATCGATGCGGTAGACTAGCTTGCAAAGCTAAAAGGTTTTAGCAATTTCAAACGTTTGCAGTCTAATTTTTTCACTTCTTAATGCCAGTTTGAACTGTTAGCCCGCTTGCCAACAGTTAGCTTCAATCCGGGCTGTAACTGTCTCTCCAACAGAGCATCTAGCTTCGTTTTACCACGATAAACTTAGGCATATATTATGGTGCTAGCTGCTACAGATGAACAACTACTGCCCTGTTTTGCGAAGTAAGGTAAGTCCGCTGACTAATAAAAAGCTTATTCACGTAACCTATAAATTAGTTGTGGGTAAAGCACAGCCGGTAGCCGAATCGGGCGGGCGGGTGAGGGAGCTAACAAAGCCGGTTGAAACCGGGTGCTATGGCTGACAAATCCGTTTGCGGGTTGCTAATAAGAAAAAATGCTCCATATTTAGCTTGCAAATACGTTTTAGCACCGTTCTTCCGCCGCGCTAACGGAGCACAAGCGACAGAAAACGTGGCCACAGCTATCCAAATAGTGTAGCCCGACATAAGCCCAGGCTGCGGCGCAAATGGATGGCAGCCAACTGATTCCGTCGGTGCAGCAGCAAACGATTGTTGATTAATGCTGCCGGTGTGCGGCCTGCTCGCCCGTTGAACAGCCTCGGCCCTATTCGCTGCTATATGTAATTGCTTCATCGCCTAATGACATTAAAGATTTTACTTGGCTCACTGCTGGTTGGCTTGCTTGTCATATCGGGCAGCCGCTCAGTTCAGGCGTACGTGCGGCTGCCCGCGCTGGTGGGCGACCACATGGTGTTGCAGCGGGACCAGCCCCTACCCCTCTGGGGCTGGGCCGCGCCGGCTGAGCACGTGACGGTCCGTTTTCAGGGACGCAGCTACCCGGCCGTTGCCTCTGGCGCGGGCCGGTGGGAGATGACGCTGCCGGCTACGCCGAGCGGCGGGCCGTTTGCCATGACCATCACCGGGCAGAATACGCTTACCATCAATGACATCTTGATTGGCGATGTGTGGCTGGCGTCGGGCCAGTCGAACATGGAGCTGCCCTTGCGCGACCCCAACGCGCCCAAGCCCGGCGCCTACCCCCTCATTCTCAACGCTGAGCAGGAAGTGGCGCAGGCCGATTTCCTGCAAATCCGGCAGTTCACGGTGAAGAAGATGTCGGCGGCCACCCCGCAAAGCGAGCTGACGGGCTACAGCTGGCAGGTGTGCAGCCCGCAAACCGCCCGCGGCTTTTCGGCCGTGGCCTACTTCTTCGCCCGCGACCTGCACCAGCGCTACCGCGTACCGGTCGGCATCATCAGCAGCCCCTGGGGCGGCACGCCCGCTGAAGCCTGGGTGAGCGGTGTGGCCCTACAATCATTGGCCGCCGAGCCGCTGACCGCCGGGCTGGCCGGGCAATTCCCTACCCCCCCTCTGCCCGCCAAGGACCCGCAGAATACGCCCGCGGCGCTGTTTAATGGCATGATTGCGCCGTTGATTCCGTATGCGCTGAAGGGCGTTATCTGGTACCAGGGCGAAAGCAACGTGGGCCGGGCCGGGCAGTACCGCACGCTGTTTCCGGCGCTAATTCGGGATTGGCGCCAGCGCTGGGGCCAGGAGCTGCCTTTTCTGTTTGTGCAGCTGGCCAACTGGCAGCCCGCCTTGCCCCAGCCCGCCGACTCCGACTGGGCCCGGCTGCGCGAAGCCCAAACTGCCGCGCTGGCGCTGCCCCGCACGGGCATGGCCGTGGCCATCGACCTCGGCGACGCGGCCGATATTCACCCCGCCAACAAGCAGGACGTGGGACACCGGCTGGCCTTGGTGGCGCGCTCGGTGGCGTATGACGACCAGCAGGTGGTGGCTGCCGGCCCAGCCCTGAAAAAAATGCAGGTGCAGGGCAGCACGGTGCGGCTTGATTTCGAGCAAGTTGGCTCAGGTCTCGTCTTGCAAGTTGAGCGGGGAGTGCAGAAAACGCCAGGCGGCGTGCGGGGCTTTGCCGTGGCCGGCGCCGACAAGCAGTTTCATTGGGCCACCGGCACGCTGCAAGACCAGACGCTGGTGCTGACCAGCGCCGAAGTGCCCGCCCCGGTAGCCGTGCGTTACAACTGGGCCGATAACCCTAACGGCAACCTCTACAACCGCGAGGGTTTGCCCGCCGCGCCCTTTCGCACCGATACCTGGTAATGACTAACAACGAAACCGGCCGCTTTGGTCGCCTACGATTCGCAAGCACTTGCTCAGCCGTAATGAGAAAGTCAACCTTGCGATTCCTTCTCCTATTGACCGTGGCTATGAGCGGCCTGCCGGCCTGCCGGGCGGGCCGGGCCGCGCCGTTAGCTGCGGAAACCTTCTATGCGGCGGACAGCAAGCTGATTCAGTATGTGGGGCGCGTGGACTTTTCAGATGCTAAAAAACCGCGCTTTTGGGCGCCCGGCGTTTACATCACGGTCCGGTTCCGGGGGCCGGGCTGCGAAGTGACGCTCAACGACGAGGTGCTCTACGGCAAGAATCACAATTACCTTGAACTCATTCTGGACGGCCAGCCCAGCCGCCGGCAGCTGACGGGCAAAGTAAACACGCTCCGCATTGGGGAGGGCCTGGCGGACACCGAGCACACGCTCACTATTTGCAAGAACACCGAGGCTAATATTGGCTACCTTGAACTGGTGGGTGTCCGCTGCCGGAAGCTACTCGCGCCCAAGCCATTGTCGCGTCGTCGAATAGAGTTTATCGGCAACTCCATCACCTGCGGCACAGGCAGCGACGAGTCGGCGGTGCCCTGCGGCCAGGGCGTCTGGCACGACCAGCACAACGCCTACCTGGCCTATGGCCCGACCGTGGCGCGGGCGCTGGACGCGCAGTGGCAGCTGACGGCCGTTTCGGGCATTGGCCTCATGCGCAGCTGCTGCGGCATGGACGTGGTGATGCCCCAGGTGTTCGACAAGGTAAGCCTGCGCGACAACCGCATCAGCTGGGATTTCCAGCGCTACCAGCCCGATGTGGTGACCGTGGCCCTGGGCCAGAACGACGGCGTGCAGGACTCCGTGGTGTTTTGCCGCGCCTACAGGGAGTTTCTGCAAACCCTGCGCCGCCACTACCCGCGGGCGGACATCGTGTGCCTGACCAGTCCGATGGGCGACGCCAAGCTCACGGCCGCCCTGAAAAACTACCTCACGGCGGTGGTGCAGGCCGCCAAAGCCCGCGGCGACCAAAAGGTGCACTCCTTCTTTTTTGCCCGTCGCTACACCAGCGGCTGCGAGAGCCACCCCAGCCTGGCCGAGCATCAGCTCATCGCCCAGGAGCTGCTGGCCTTTCTGCAACCCCTGACCGGCTGGCGCTCCCGATAACCGCCCAGGCGCAGGCCGGAGCGGGTCGGGCTGGAGCGCTCCAGCCCGCGCCTGGCCCAAGACCCGGCCGCGTTCCTCGCTCACCACACTTTTTGCCTGTTCTACCACACTCTGTTTCCTCCAACTATGACAACCATTTCCACTGCCGCGCCCCTACCCCTCCTGAAAGAGCGGGAAGTGCTTTTCGACCATTCAGCCTATCAGAGGCAGCCAGCTGCCGGTTTCGATGAGGGCCAGAACCTGTGGGGCCTGGACCTGGGCGGCACCAAGATTGAAGGCGTGATTCTTAAGTCGGCGCGGGAGCCCGAGGTGCTGTTCCGCGACCGGGTGCCGACCGAGGCCGGCCAGGGCTACGCCCACATTCTGGGGCAGATTGAGCAGCTAGTAGCGCGCATGGAGCAGGCGGCGGGCTACCGCGCCCCCAGGCTGGGCATCGGCACGCCCGGCACCATGATTCCGCAATCGGGGCTGATGAAGAACTGCAACACTACGGCCCTGAACGGGCAGCCGCTGAAGGCCGACCTGGAGCGGCGGCTGGAGCGGCCCGTCGGCCTGGCCAATGATGCCAATTGCTTTGCGCTCTCGGAAGCGCGCCTGGGCGTGGTGAAGCGCGATTTCCCAGCCGCCAAGGTAGTGTTCGGCATCATTCTCGGGACGGGGGTAGGCGGCGGGATAGTCGTCAACGGGCAGGTACTGGGCGGCTTCCACGGCATTGCCGGCGAGTGGGGCCACAACTACCTGAGCGAAGCCGACGGCCAGCCCTGCTTCTGCGGCAAAACCGGGTGCATCGAAAGCATCCTCTCGGGGCCGGCTCTGGAGCGCTACTACGCCCAGCACAGCGGCCAGCCGCGCAGCCTGCCCGACATCATGGCGCGTGCCACGGCCGGTACTGACCCGGTTGCCATGCAAACCCAGCAGCGGCTTACCCACTACTTCGGCCTGGCCGTCAGCGCGGTAGTGAACGTGCTCGACCCGGATGTGATTGTGATTGGGGGCGGCGTGGGCAACATCCCGGCGCTGTACACGGCCGGCGTGGCCAACATCAGCCAGCACATTTTCGACCACCACTTCGCCGCCCCGGTGGTCAGGCCGCTGCTGGGCGACAGCGCCGGCGTGTTCGGCGCGGCTTACCTGGTGGCGGAGTAGCCGGCCCTGCGCCACGGAGGTAGCGGGGGGTAGGGGACGCAAATTCCTACCCCCTCCTAACGAGAAAGGTAGCAAAGCATGGCTGGCTAAATAAAGTATTTCGCTTAGCCAGCCGTGCTTTCATGTGACTGAATCTGCGCAGCTGCTTAGCAGCAGTTCACGCTTCCTGCTACTGGGCCCAACAGCCAGCTAAAAGGTCTTAGCGGATTAGCCTACCTTTGAAAGATAAGCGAATGGAAAATTTAGGGATGGGGGAGAAAGTAAAGAAACGGACGCTGCTCCATGACATTGCCACGCACCTGGACGTATCCATTGCCACGGTGTCGCTGGTGTTAAACGGCAAAGCCAAGCAGAGCCGCATCAGCGACGCGGTGGCGCAGCGGGTGATAGCCTACGTGCAGGAAGTGGGCTACAAGCCCAATCAGCTGGCCAAAAGCCTGCGCACCGGCAAGACGCACGTCATTGGCCTGGTGGTAGAGGATATTTCCAATCCGTTCTTCGCTATGGTTGCCTCGCTGATTGAAAAACAAGCGTTTGAGCGCGGCTACCGCATCATCTATTGCAGCACCGACAACAACCGGGAAAAGACCATCGAGCTGATTTCCATGTTTCAGGAGCGGCACGTCGACGGCTACATCATCGTGCCGGCCGAGGGAATTGAGGAGCAAATCAGCACCATCCTGCGCGAGCACACGCCCACCGTGCTCTTCGACCGCTACCTGCCGGAGCTGCCCACCAATTACATTGTGGTCGATGGCGCCCAGGGCACCTGCGCCGCCACCGAGCACCTGCTCGGACAAGGCTTTACCCGCATTGCCTTCGTCACGACCGACTCGACCCAGACGCAGATGGAGGAGCGCCTGCGCGGCTACGCCCAGACGCTGGAGGCGCGCCAGCTGCCCGTCAGCGTCAAGCGCGTGGCTGCAACCAAGAATTCCGAGGCGGTTATTACGGACATCCTGACCTTCATTCAAGCCAACGAAGCCTGCGAGGCCATCATTTTCTCCACCAACTACCTCAGCATCTACGGCCTAGAAGCTATTGCCCGGCTGAAGCGGCGCATCCCCCAGGACCTGGCCGTTATCTCCTACGATGACCACGACCTGTTCCGGCTCTACACGCCGGCCATCACCGTGATTGCCCAGCCCGTGGAAAGCATTGCCCAGAACGTTATTGACATCCTGCTGGAAGAACTTAAGCACCGGCGCGACGCGCCGCCGCGGCCGCTGCAACACGTCGTGCTGTCGCCTTCGCTTATCATCCGGCAGTCGTCCATTCGCGCGCCGGCCCCTACCCCCCTGGCTCGCCCGAAGTGGTAGCGTCCTAGCAGCAGCCGGCTTACTTGGCTGCTATCAGCTCAGCGACTATCCCAGCGGCGCCGGGCGTAGACTTTGGGCCGGCCGGCGGGGGTAGGGACTGGAAGTTGCGCCGCCGCGCGCCGCCCGCGCCGGGGCTTCGGCACTGAATAGCATCGGGGGGCGTTCTCGAATTTACTGCTGCACCAGCACCCGCCGGGTGATGGCCGGCAGGTTGGCGCCCCGCACCGTGAGCAGGTAGAGGCCGCTGCCGATGCCTGGCAGCGGCACCTGAAAGGTATTGGCGCCCGCTTGCAGCTGGGCCGGTTGCCGAAGCACTTCCTGCCCCACGGCGTTGGTCAGGGGGATGAGGACGGCCTGCCCGGCGGCCAGGGTGAAGCTGGCATTGAGGCTGAAGCCTGTGGCTGGATTGGGATACACGGCCAGGGCCTCACGCCCCGGCAACTGCGTGGAGCTGGTAGCCGTGACTGTGCTCTTCTAGTTGAGCAATTCATCCAGCGTAATGATGTCGGAGTCGACATACACGCGCGCGAGCAGGTTTACGGGCTGCTTTCGCAGCCAGTCCGCGCCCTGCCAGATGGTGAACCACGACCACCAGGTGGCGTAGGCCCGGATGTTTTCCGGGTCGGGCTGGTTGCCGCTCTCCGTGAGGGCAACCAGCTTTCGGCCGCCAAACTGCGTTTGCAATCCGGCCCAGTCGCTGCTCATGTTGGCTTTCGCATCCACGTACAAGTCCACGCCCGCTACGTCCACGTAAGCGTCACCGGGGTACCAGTCGGCCCCCGGATTCTGGGTGCCGCCGTACACCCAAATCAGGTTGTGGAGTTGATGGCGGGTGGTGAGCCGCTAGTAGAGCAGGCGCCAGAGTCCCTTGTAGGGGCCCGCGCCCTTGGCACCCCACCAGAACCAGGCGCCCTGCGCCTCGTGCAGCGGCCGCCACAGCACGGGAATGTCGGCCGCCTGAAACTTCTTCAGCTCTACGGCAATAGCGTCGATGTCGCGCAGCAGCAACTGGTAGCGGGCGCCGGTCTTATCGGCCAGTACGCTGGCCACGTCGAAAGTGCTGGCATCAGTGTAAAAGCCGCGCCACCAGGAGTTGGTCGCGCTGTTAATCAGGTCCGTGGGGGCGTTCCAGTGCCACATCAAACTCACGATGCCCCGCGCCTGACCTTTCCAGGCCCAGCCCAAGAACTGCTCGGCGTAGCCAGTGGGGTTGGAGCCGTACTCCCGGCGGGAAGGCGAATACCCAATTGGGTCGAAGCTGCCCAAGGCGGGCTCCCTAACCTGGCCGACGCGCAGGCCAGCGTGGCCGACTATTTTGACTACTACAACCACGAGCGCCTGCACTCCAGTATTGACTAGCAAACGCCGTATCACGCTCACCAACAGCTTTTTCAACTTAACGCCCTATACTGCCCAGCATAATCAGACCACCTCACTTGCCCTAGGGCGTGTTCTCAGCTAAGTGCTTACTTTAGGGTCATGAACGCCGACCGCAC
>NZ_CAXTEF010000064.1:0-10979 GCF_964243305.1 uncultured Hymenobacter sp. | reverse complement strand
ACCAGTGGTTTCTCTACGGCACCTTCTACACGCTGGCCGTGCTCGTGATGGGCGGCCGGGCGCTCTGGAAATACCGCCACTCGCGCTACCACCTCATTCGCACCGTTTCGGTGATGTTTTTCCAGCTTGGCTTCGCTTTCATTTTGCCCAGTTTGCTGTTGGCGTTTCAGAAGCCGGAGTTCTATTTCACTTATTTCTGGCCCCTGAAATACGACTACCTGTTTCCCGGCACGGTGAGCTATCTGCTGAAAGACGGGCAGGCGCTGGGCACGTTCATGGTGTTCTGGAGCGCCCTGATGTCACTGCTGGCCACGCCGGTGCTCACGTATTTCTTCGGCAAGCGCTGGTACTGCTCGTGGGTGTGCGGCTGCGGCGGGCTGGCCGAAACCGCCGGCGACCCCTACCGCCACCTCGCCGACCGCAGCCGCGCCGCCTGGCGCCTGGAAGTGCGCCTGGTTTATCCCATTCTGGCCGCCATCGTGCTGATTACCATCCTGCTGTGGCTGGGTGTGGCCGGCAAGCTGCCGGCCTGGTTCACGACCGCGCAGACCTCGGCCATCGGCTTTTTCAATAATACCAGTCCGCTAAACGCCTTGTCCAAAACCTACGGCTTCGTCATTGGGGCGGTGTTTTCGGGCGTGGTGGGGGTAGGGTTTTACCCGCTGCTGGGCAACCGCGTCTGGTGCCGCTTCGGCTGCCCGATGGCCGCCTACCTGGGGTTGCTGCAAAAGCACTTTTCGCGCTTCCGCATCAGCACCAACGGCGGGCAGTGCATCTCCTGCGGCAACTGCTCCAACGTCTGCGAGATGGGCATCGACGTCAAGCAGTACGCCCAGCGCGGCGAGCCCATCATCCGGGCGTCGTGCGTGGGCTGCGGCATGTGCGCCACCGCCTGCCCGCGCGGCGTGCTGAATTTGGAAAACGGCCCGCGCCAGGGCCGCTACCAGGCTTCGCCGCTCATCTTGGCCGAGAGTTTGCAGATATTACCTTAGCAACATAATTTATGAATAAACTAAGGTTCAGCTATGCTCCTTTCCCCGCGCCGGCTTCTGGTGCTGCTACTGCTGCCGGCCCTGGGCGCGTGCAGCACCCTGACTGAAATCGACTCCTGGGTGCCCAACAGCAGCCGGCTGGAGCAATACAGCTCCACGTCGGGCCTGCCGCTCTACGGCCCCAGCCGGCCGCAGAAGCGTGTTTTTAACTTCGACCTCTATCCCAAAGGCTTTGACGAGGCCCGCGTCTTTCGCTTCGCGCCCTGCGCCGATGCCGCCGGGCAGATTTTCGCCCAGCTGCCGGAGCTGGCCGCCGAGCAGGAAGCGGCCGACGCCGTGATGCCGGGGGTGCTGCCACTGCCGGGGCAGCCGTACTACGTGGACGAGGTCGAGGTTTCCAACCGAGAGTGGCAGAACTTCCTCAACTACGTGCGCAGCGACTCCACCCTGCGGGCGTATCAGCGCCTGGTGCCCGCCGCTGAGGCCCAGCCCACACCCGACTATTTCACCAGCCCCTTCTACCGTCACTACCCGGTCGTGGGCATCACCTACGAGCAGGCCCAGAGCTTTTGCCGCTGGCGCAGCCGCATCGTCTCCGAGGAGGTGCAGTGGAGCCGCGCCACCCGGCAGGCCCGGCCCTCGCGCATCACGTACCGTTTGCCGACGGAGGCGGAGTGGGAGTTTGCCGCCGGCGGCTTCACGGGGCAGCCCTACGGCACCTCGTGCACCACGCGCCGGGTGTTGGTGGACCCGGCCGCAGCCGCTTACTTGCAGCTGCGCTCGAAAAGCACCACGCCCGCCGCCCAGATTGCCGAGGACATCAAGGCGTTCAACGCCGCTAAGACCAGCATCACCTGGTTTAACTGCCGGCGCGAGCTGCCCTATTTTCTGCAGGCGCCTACCCCCGACTATGTGTACAGCACCCCGCCCAACGGGTTTGGCGTGTACCAGCTCATCGGCAATGTGGCCGAGCTGGTGCAGGAGCCCGGCATCACCAAGGGCGGCAGCTACCGCGACCCGCTCGAAGCCTGCGCCATCAGCGCCCGCGGCACCTACGCCGGGCCGGCCCCCACCATCGGCTTCCGCTGCGTGGGCGAAGTGTCGTTTGCCAGCCAAAACCAGAAGTGAAGAAGGAAGGCACGCCGCGCGCCGCATCTTTGCGGGGCGCCCATCAAGCCCGCGCGCTTTGCCTTGCCCTTTCCTACCCCCCCTCCGCGCATCGACGTCATCATCCCCGCCTACAACGAAGCCCGGTCTATTGCCCAGGTAATAGCCGAAATCCCGGTCGGACTGGTGCGGGAAGTGGTGGTGGTCGATAATAATTCGAGTGATAACACCGCCGCCGTGGCCCGCGCTGCCGGCGCTACCGTGGTGCGCGAGACCCGGCCCGGCTACGGCCACGCCTGCCTGGCGGGCATGGCGCACATTTTCGGCAAGCCCGCCGCCGAGCTGCCCGACATCATCGTGTTTCTCGACGGCGACCACTCCGACTACCCCGAGGAAATGCCGGCGCTGCTGGCCCCTATCCTCGGCGGTGAGGCCGACATGGTGATTGGCTCGCGGGCGCTGGGCCAGCGGGAGCGCGGGGCCATGCTGCCCCAGCAGCTTTTTGGCAACTGGCTGGCCACCAAACTGCTGCGCTGGCTCTACGGCGCGCGCTATACGGATTTGGGACCGTTTCGCGCCATCCGGGCCGGGGCCTTGCAGCGGCTGAACATGCAGGATAAAACCTACGGCTGGACCGTGGAGATGCAGCTTAAAGCCGCCAAGCTGGGCCTGCGCGCCGTGGAAGTGCCCGTGCGCTACCGCCGCCGCATCGGCGTCTCGAAGGTGTCGGGCACGGTGAAGGGCACGCTTGGGGCGGGCTACAAGATTCTGTGGACGATTTTCAAGTACCGCTGAGGCTATTTGGGCGGCGGCCAGCAGTAGCGTGGACTCTGTGAGTCCGCGAGTGAACGGTTATAATGGTGCACTCGCGGACTCACAGAGTCCACGCTACTTTCCCACCCGCATCATGCCCCGCTTCCCGGCCTTTTCCCTACCCCCCCGCTGGCGCTACTGGCCGGCGCTGCTGCTCAGCGGCGGCGCCTACGGCCTGCTGGCCTACGCTACGCCGCGCGCCCATTTCGGGCAGCTGCTGGGGCTGCTGGCCGTGGCGTTCGGAGCCTGCGCCTGGCTGCTGCGGGCGGAGCTGCCGCTGCGCGCGGGCCTGGCGGCGGCGGCCGTGCTGCGGCTCTTGTGGCTGCCGGCCCTGCCCGCTCTCTCCGACGACTACCACCGCTTCCGCTGGGACGGCCTACTGGTAGCCAGCGGCCAGAACCCCTTCCGCTACCGGCCCGATGAGCTAATGGGCCCGGCCGCGCCGGGCCAGCCGGTTTTCCCTACCCCCCCTCCGGCGCGCAAAGCCCTCTACCAGAAGCTGAACTCGCCGCACTACTACTCAGTGTATCCACCCGTGTGCCAGGCCGTGTTTGGGCTGGCCGCCGCCTTGTTCCCCACCTCGGAGCGGGGCTTTGTGCTGGTGCTGCGGCTAGCGGTGCTGGCCGCCGAAGCCGCCACGGCAGCGCTGCTGCTCTGGCTGCTGGCGCATTTTGGGCTGCCCCGGCCGCGGGCGCTGCTGTATCTGCTCAACCCGCTGGTGATTGTGGAGCTGACCGGCAACCTGCACTTTGAGGCCCTGCTGATTACGCTGCTGCTGGCGGCGCTGGCGCTGCTGGCCCGCGGGCGCCGGGCGTGGTCGGCGGGCGCGCTGGGGCTGGCCGTGGCCACCAAGCTGCTGCCGCTGCTGGTGCTGCCGCTGCTGGCGCGCCGGCTGGGCCCGCGCCGCTTCGCGGCTTATGCCCTGCTCACGGGCCTGACCTTGCTGCTGAGCTTCGCGCCCTTCCTTACCCCCGATTTGCTCGCTCACCTGGGCCGCAGCCTGCGGCTGTACTTCCAGCTTTTTGGCTTCAACGCCAGCCTGTATTATCTGCTGCGGGCGGCCGGATTCTACCTCAATGGCTACGTCCACAACCTGTATTTTGGGCCCGCGCTGGCGCTGGCGGCGGCCACCACCACGCTGCTGCTGGCGGCCCGCGAGCGGCAGCCCACGCTGCCTTCCCTACCCCCCACCCTGCTGCTGACCCTGACGGCCTACTATCTGCTCTCGCCCGTGGTGCACCCCTGGTACCTGACGCCGCTCGTGGCCCTGAGCGTGTTCACCCGTTACCGCTACGCCCTGGTCTGGTCGGGGCTGGTGGCGATGTCCTACGCGGCCTATCAAACGGCGGCCTACACCGAAAGCTTTCCCTTGATTGGCCTCGAATATGGCCTGCTGCTGCTCGTGCTGACCCTGGAGCTGCGCCGAAAGCCGGGCCCCAAACCAGCTTAAGCCAGCCGGGCGCCCTGCCGCCACGCGGCCAAATCCGCCGCCGTATCCACGTCGCGCAGCTGGGGCAGCTCGGCCACGCGCAAGCCCAGGCGCCGGGCATCGGTCAGTGTGGCGGCCCGCACGGCGGCGGTGCTCCAGGGCTTGTTCAGAAAGAAATCTGGAATTAACGCTTTCATTCCTAGCAGATAATAGCCACCATCAACCGCCGGGCCCAGCACTGCATCGTGGGTAGCCAGCGCCTGAAATGCCTTTTCCAGCAGCTCAGCGCTCAGGTCGGGGCAGTCGGTGCCGATGACCACGGCCGCCGTGGCGCCGGCAGCAAAGGCCGCCTGGAAGGCGGCGCTCATTCGCGCGCCCAGGTCGCCGGCGGGCTGCACCCGCTGCTCGTAGCCGGGCCAGTGGTTTTCAGTCACCGCCCGGCTGGGCCCGGCGGCCGTCAGCCACACGGTTTTGTGGGCGGCTACGCCAGCGGCGGCGGCGCGGGTCAGAGCCAGCAGCTCTTCATACACGGCCAGCGCCGCCGCTGGCCCAATACCTTGCGCCAGCCGGGTCTTGACCTGGCCCAGCTCCGGTGGGCGGGCAAAAATGAGCAGGTGGCGGGACATGGAGTGAAGGAGTTAGAAAGAACGTCATGCTTCGCTGCGCTCAGCATGACGTTCTTTTTAATTTATAACTCATCGCTCTTCTCCTACCCCTGCCACCCCTGCCTCAGCCAGCACCCTGGCAATGGCTTCGGCGGCGGCCTGCGGGTAGTAGTAGTGAGCAAAATGGTCGCCGGGCAGCTCCACGTAGGGCTCGTCGGGCGGGCGGATGATGTTGTCGCGGCGGGCGTGCAGGCGCAGCTCGGGCGTGATGGTGAGCGGCGGGGCGGGCGCAAACAGCACCAGCAGCTGCTGGTGCACGTAGCGCCGGCCGTAGCGGGTCATGCCGTCGGTAAGCTGGGCGTGCAGCGCCCTGGACTCGTCGCGGCGGTAGTTGCGCTTGGTGCGGCGCACCACATACTGGCTGTGGATGAGGCCGGTTTTCACGGCCAGGCCCAGCAGCAGCGGACTGCGAATCTTCGAGACAATTTTGGCTTGGTCGGTGAAGGCGCCGAGCAGCACAACCGGGCAGCCAACTTGCTGCTTGATGTGAGCCGCAATCCAGCCGCCCATCGAGTGGCCGATGAGCACATCCTGGCTTCTTATCTGATAGAGCCGAATCAGGTGCGTGGCCAGCGTAGCGGCGTTAAGCGGGCCGCGGGGCTGCCACTTACCAAACGCATCCTCCAGCTCCACATCGACGAGGGCGGCGCGAGCAGCAGACGGCAGCAGAGGCCGCAAGGGGTCGAAGATGGTGCGGTCCTCAACGTAGCCGTGGAGCAGGAAAAGGCGGGCCATTTGGGGTAATGAGCAATTAACAAGGAGCAATCAGAAATGCGGAATGAGCAAAGAAGCAGTCATGCCGAGCAGGTGGCGCACCAAGCCAGGGATGTGGCGGAGGAAAGCATCTCGCGGGGGAAATAACCAAGCTGAACCACCCGATTGGATTACTTGTCCGAGCAGGATGTCTCGCAAGCTCGATATGACCGCCTGAAGCCGGCGCCGGTGATGGCCACGGCGTAAGTAGTGTTCATTTTGATTAGTAGCGTTTTTAATTAGTAGTGTTTACTCTTTTAATAATAGTCACCAAATCATCCCGGTTTAGCGAGTGAATATACGCGGCTTGCCGAGTAGTTTAGGTTGGTGGCGGGGCGGCCGGCGGCTGGTTTTAACATCCATTGTAGAGCCGGCGCCGTATAGGCGACAGGTATTTTTCAAACCATTCCCCTTTTTTCTGATGAGCAAGTTCCTGATTGCCACCGCCGCCCTCGCCCTGAGCGTAAGCACCGCCGCCGTGGCCCAAGACGCGAAAGTGAAGTCCGACGACGAGAAGACCAAGACCACCGCCGACGGCATGACCACCAAAACCAAGATGGCCGATGACGGCAAGATGAAGGTCAAGGGCAAGGACGTGTCGGGCAACCGCATGAAGGCCAAGACCAAGCCCCGCACCGAGGCCGACAAGAAAAAGATGATGAAAAAAGGCCAGCTGACGGACGGCGACACGTCGGGCTCCGGCAGCATGAGCGGCGGCACGTCGGGCAGCACGGGCACATCGGGCTCGATGGATGCCTCGGGCAGCATGGGCGGCGGCACGGCGGCCGGCGTAATGGTGGGCGGCGCCATGATGACGCCCGACAAAGATATTGTGACCAACGCCGTGGGCTCGTCGGAGCACACCACGCTGGTAGCCGCCGTGAAAGCTGCCGGTCTGGCCTCGACGCTGCAAGGCGCCGGCCCGTTCACGGTATTTGCCCCCACCAACGCCGCGTTTGACAAGCTGCCCGCCGGCACCGTCAACACGCTGGTGCAGCCGGCTAACAAAGCCAAGCTGACCACCATCCTGACTTACCATGTGGTGCCCGGCCGCCTGCGCGCCGCCGACCTGACCAACGGTCAGGTCCTGACCACGGTAGAAGGCGAGCAGCTGACCGTAATGAAGAGCACCGGCGGCAGCGTGATGCTGAAGGACGCCAAAGGCGGCATGGCCAACGTGACCACCGCCGATGTAATTTCGAGCAACGGCGTGACCCACGTGGTTGACACCGTGCTGATGCCCACGAAGTAAGGCAATCGGTGAATGAGCGAATGAGTGATTGAGTGAAGTAGCCTGTTACTCATTCGCTCATTCACCGATTGAAAAAAAGCCCGACGCGCCAGTTGCGTCGGGCTTTTTGGTTTCCTACCCCGTCCGGCCCGGCTGCCGTGCTGGGGCTTTGGCTTCGACGAGGGGGTAGGAACTCTACTTCTACTAATGTAATGGGCTGCCCCGCTCGGACTGAAGCGGCAATCAATTTCCTTATCTTCCGCTGATTTTCAATTTCTTAACCAGCCTACCTCATATGAAAAACCTGCTGCTGGTCCTGGCTTTTATCCTGCTGCGCTTTTCGGTTGCGCAGGCGTGCTCTTGCGTGGGAGAGAGGATTTCCGAAAAGAAGAAGATAGCCAAGGCGTATAAGCAGGACGCGCTGATTTTCACCGGCCGCGTGCTCCGCGCCGATACGCTCATGGCCGGGGATACCCTGCATGGCCGGTCGCGGTTTTCGGGTGCTGACACAGTTTATACCCTGCGCCAAGCCACGGTACGCTATACATTCGCCGTTGCCCGGCTGCTGAAAGGGCCGGCCGGTGCCGCCACGGTAACGGTAAGCGCCCGCACCGACGACAGTGCCTGCGGCAAGGTGTTTCGGCTGGGCACCGACTACCTGGTTCACGCCTACTTGCTGGACCAGGAACAATCGCTGAGCGGAGACCTGAAGCGTATTCCGCCCTACTTTGCCACCAGCCTCTGCCAGCGCAACAAGGAACTGCGCGCTACCCGGCGCCCCGAGCTGCGGCAGTTGGCCCGGCTAGCAGCCAGAGAGTAAGCCAAAAAAATAAGACAGCCCGGCTGTGGCAACCCCAGCCTGGTGTGGGCGGTAAGAGCACTAACTATAAAATTTCCTACCCCCCTCTTTCCTTTTCAACCCATGCGCTCTCCCGCTCTGCTCACCGCCGCCGCGCTGCTGGTCACTTCCCCAATCCTGGCCCAGAACGATTACGAGAAAAGCGTCAAGGACGGCTTCGCGGTGAACGTGTTCAAGCCCGGCAAGGTGGAAGCCACCGATGCGCGCGTGGCCCAGCTCAAGGTGCCGGCCGGCTTCACCATCACTAGGTTTGCCGCTAACGCCGGCAAGCCGCGGATGCTGGCCGTGGCTTCCAACGGCGACGTGTACGTCTCGGACCGCGACCAGGGCACGGTGCAGCTGCTGCGCGACACCAACAAGGACGGTCGGGCCGACCTGATGAAGGAAGTGGCCCGCCGCCCCGACCTGCACGGCCTGGCCCTGCGCGATGGTAAGCTTTACCTGGCCGCCATCCGCGAGCTGTACGTGGCTGATATTAAGACCGATGGTACGCTCAGCGAGCTGAAAACCTTGTACAAGGACCTGCCTGATGCCGGCCAGCACCCCAACCGCACTCTCAATTTTGGCCCCGATGGCCAGCTTTATCTCTCGGTGGGCAGCACCTGCAACGCCTGCGACGAGCGCAACCAGGAAAACGCCACGCTGCTCCAAATCAACCCCGACGGCTCGGGCCGCCGCGTGTGGGCCAAGGGCCTGCGCAACACCATCGGCTTCGGCTGGCACCCGGCCACGCGGCAGCTTTTCGGCTTCGACCACGGCATCGACTGGCTCGGCGACGAGGACCAGCGCGAGGAGCTGAACGAGTTGAAGCAGGGCGCCGACTACGGCTGGCCCTACGTGTATGCCGACGGCCAGATTCCGCCCCATCCCCAGCCCAGCGGCGAGACGCCGGCGCAGTACGCGGCCAAAACCACTAAGCCCGCGCTGCTCTACGCCGCCCACGCTGCCCCGCTGGGGATGGTGTTCAACACTGGCGCGCAGTTTCCGAAGGAATATCAAAACGACGCCTTCGTAACCATGCACGGCTCCTGGAACCGCGCCCAGCCCAGCGGCTACCGCATCGTGCGCGTGCGCTTCAATGCCCAGGGCCGCCCCACCGGCACGGAGGATTTTATCACCGGCTGGCTGGTCAATGACAACAAGGAGCAGTTCGGCCGCGTCTGTGGTATTGCCCAGCACCCCGATGGCTCGCTGCTGGTTAGCGACGACTCGGGCGGCGTAATTTACCGCGTGGCGTACACGGACAGAAAAGGGAAGTAGTGATTAGTGGTTAATTCAGACCGTCATGCTCATCTGGCGTCCGCAAAGCGAAGCATCTCGCTTGGGGAAGTAGTCAGCTTGACCCTACGATTAGATTACTTCCTCAAGCGAGATGCTCCGACTCCGCAGCACGGACGCCAGATGAGCATGACATTCTAAATTACTTACTAACCAAATCCTGGTACTCAGCCTGGTGGCGCTGCACGAAAGCCTGCATGAATGAGCAGCTGGTTTTCACTGTCAAGCCTTCCTGACGGGCATAAGCCAGGCCGGCGCGGGCCAGCTCGTCGGCCAGACCACGGCCGCGCAGGGCCCCGTCGACATAGGTATGCGTGAAATCAACTGTGTCGGGGCCGGGCCGGGAATAAGCCAGCTCGGCGGGGTGGCCGTCTTCGGTGGCGGTAAATTTCTGGTCTTCGGCGTCGTGGCTGATAGTCATTGGTTGGAGAGAAAAGTAAGAATGAAGAGTTCGGGGCCGCAGCAAGCCCCTGCGGTACTCATCGTCCGGCGTGCGGGCCGATGTAGCCGATGCTGGCCTATTTGCGTAGAGTTGTTTACGGGCAGCCGCCCCGATTGGCTGCCGCGCCCGGCCCCGCTGTCTGGCCCAGCCATTCTTCATTTCTCATTCCTTATTCTTCATTCCCGATGCATCTGCCTTTCCTCACTCCCGAAGACCCGCGCCCCGAAGGCCAGGCCGAGAACGCCGCCGAGGCCCAGCCCAACCCCCATGACCCGGCCGTGCACGCCCACGCCCCCAGCTACGGCAGCTTCGGCCACCTCGAAGATGCCGCCAACGCTGCCGCCGCTGGCGAAACCACCCGCGGCCAGAACGACGGCTCAAACGACAACCCCGACGAGTTCAGTGAGTTCCGCACGGCGGCCCAGCCCGGCACCCAGGGCTATAAGTCCCAGACCACCACGGCCACCAGCGCCGGCGCGGCTTCCTACAACGGGGGCCGCGACGCCTCCAACGCTCACCCTGAAGCATTTGAAAAAGCCGAGGACGTGGCCCGCGCCGCCTTCGCCGAGGACGACCCGCGCTACGGCAGCGGCACCGAGTCGTCGTGGGCCAGCAACGAGCCCGCCCAGGAAAACACCGACATGAAGGGCGGCTTCGACCCCGCCCCGAAGGTATAATTTCCTTGAGCTATCAGCTACTAGCTAGTAGCTGATAGCTTTCTGATGCAAAACCACACTCACCAAAAAGCCAACTGCTATTGGCTAACCGCCCAAAAATATGGCAACTGAAAACCCAGCCGGCCGCAACGAGCGTCAGCGCCCCGACCCTACCAAATCATCCGAAGCTGCTTCCGTCGATGACGAAGCGGGTACCTCCGGTGCCATGCTCGACCGCGAAACCTACGGCCAGACCCTCGACCCCGACCGCGACGGCCAGCAGCGCGAGGACCAGATGGATGATTCGATGCGCTCGGACATGCAGGCGCCCCCCGGCCCGGCCCCGGCCTCGGACGAGAACCTGCCGCCCCAGCTCACCGACCCCAGCGACCGCGCCTTCACCTTGCCCGAAGAGCAGGTGTAGGCGGTAGATAATACTAATGCTGCCCAACGGGCGCGGAAACAAAGAGTCCTGCCATACTTGTCGTGGCAGGACTCTTTGTTTCCGCGCTCATCGTTTATTCGGTGTTCAATTAGTATCAATGCCCGCCCTACCCCCCGACCTGCGCCGCGCCCTGCTCGACCTGCCCCAAAAGGAGAAAGACCAACTCCTGACCCGCCTCGTGGCCCAGGACCCGGTGCTGACCGAGCAGCTCAGCTTCCGGCTTCTGGAGGGCGATGAGGCGCTGGCAACCCGCCGCCAGCGCCTGCGCCAGCAGGTCGATGACCCGGTGCGCGGCTTCCACCAGACGCC
>NZ_CAXTEF010000063.1:0-12460 GCF_964243305.1 uncultured Hymenobacter sp. | reverse complement strand
TGAAAAGCTACGACCTGGAAGTGGGCCAGATTATTCTCAAGCCCGATTTGGCCCAGAACGAGGTGTTGCAGCAGCTGGTGGGGGGTAGGGAAATCAAGCCCGGCGCCCCCATCGCCAAGGGCACCAAGGTTGATTTGGTGGTGGCCGATGGGCAGGGCAACCAGGAGTTTCCGGTGCCCAACGTGGTGAACATGCCCGAGGACGAGGCCACCACGCTGCTCGCTGGCCAGGGGCTGCAAGTAGGCGAAATCTTCAAGCAGGCGCCCGAGGAAGGCCAGACCACCGGCACCGTGGTGCGGCAGCGGCCGGTGGCCGCGCCGGGCACCACCATTCGCACCGGCCAGCTGGTGGATTTGTGGGTGGCGGAGTAAGCCCAGCCCCACCCCCCGGCCCCCTCCCCTGCGGGGGAGGGGGAGCCACAGCGGCCGTCAGAATTTTAAAAATATGTTTTTTATGTTCAACATCTAGTCAACAGTTTGCTCCGCCGTGGCTCCCCCTCCCCCGCAGGGGAGGGGGCCGGGGGGTGGGGCTGCACTTTTCCCTTTCGCATGAGCGCCTTTTTCCGCACCGGCCGGCTTCTTTTCCTACCCCTGCTGCTGGCCCCCACCCTGGCACAAGCCCAGCTGGTAAGCGGCGCGCTGCCCGCCGACCCGGCCCGCGCCGGCCTGCGCCCCGCACCTGTGGCCGGCGCGGCGCGGCGCGGCACGGCCACGATAAGTTTGCCTTTTTTCGATGACTTCACGACGCCCCGCGAGGGCCGGCCCAGCCCGCTGCGCTGGCTGGCCACGGGCGGCGCCTACGTCAGCAACCGGCTAGCGGTGGCCCCGCCCAGCCGGGGCGCGGCCACCCTTGACGGTCTGAAGGCCAACGGCTTGGGCTACACGCCGGGCAGCAATGCGTTCGGCGCGCTCGATACGCTCACCTCGCAGCCGATAGACTTGAGCGCGCTCAGCCCGGCCAGCAGCGTGCGCCTGAGCTATGCCTGGCAGGCCGGCACGGTGGGCGACGGCGCCCGGCGCAGCGGCGGCAGCACGCCGGTGCTGCTGGAAACGGACTTCTGGGACGGCACGCGCTGGACCACGGTGCGCACTGAAACCAGCACCGGCACGGTGAATAGCTTCCGGCAGGTCATTCTACCCGTGGACCAGGCGGCGTACTTCCGGCCCGACTTCCAGTTTCGCTTCCGCGCCACCGGCAACGGCGCCGATGGCCGCGACGCCTGGAGCGTGGACTACGTGCTGCTCGACCAAAACCGCCCGGCCAATGACACGACCTTCCGCGACATCGCTATCAGCCGCGGCCTGAGCAGCCCGCTGCGGCGCTACGCGGCCATGCCGGTCTGGCAATTTAATGCGGCCCCTACCCCCCTCGACGAGCTGAACCCGGAGCTGAGCCTGACCATCAATAGCCTGGCGCTGCCCAACACCACCCCTACCCCCATCACCTGGCAGGGCACGGTGCGCGAGGTGGGCGGCGCGGAACTGGGCTCCTGGACGGACCCGGCCCGCAACTCGCGCTCTATCACGGCCGGGGTGCGACAGGACGTGATTACGGGCAATGCCCGCCTGGCCCCGGTGCCCATCACGCCTACCCAAAAGACGCTGCGCTATGAGCTGACCTTGCTCACCAACGAACTGAATCCCCGGCTGAACAGCCAGCCCAACGACTCTATCAGCCGCGACGTGGACCTGCGCAACTACTACGCCTACGACGACGGCACGGCCGAGGGTATCCTGGCCTTGCCGGCGGTCAGCACCGGCCCGGCCTCGTATCTGGCGTATCGCATCGACCTCAACCAGCGCGACCAGGTGCGCGGCCTGCGCCTTTACCCCGTGTTCGTGGATGCCGCGCCGCGCTCGGTGAGCGTGGCCATCTGGGATAATGTGGACAATGAGCCCGACTCCGTGACCGCGCCCCGCGCCCTCGCCACGCGGACGCTGACCCCGGAGCTAACCCGCGACCAGGCGTATGTAGATATATTTTTTGAGCGACCCGTGGAAGTAACCGGCTCGTTCTGGATTGGCTACGGCCAGCCCTCGCAGGGCCGGTTTCTGCACTACGGCGAAGACCTGAACTCCGCGGTGCCGGCTAACTACCTGTTTCAGAATACGCAGGGCGACTGGCAGGCGGCCATTGGCAACCGCGGCGCCCCCATGCTGCGCCCGCTGATGACCAACTTCGTGCTCACCGCCAGCACCCCGGCCGTTGATAAGATAGCACTGCGGCTTTATCCTAATCCAAGCCCGGCCCGCGGACCGGTGCGCGTGGCCGGCGCCAGCTTCCGCCGCGCCGCGCTCCTCAACGCGCTGGGCCAAACCGTGTGGCAGCAGCCCGCTGCCGAAGCCGGCCGGCCATTGCTTTCCCTACCCCCCACCCTCGCGCCGGGCCTCTATCTGGTGCGCTTCACCCTGGCCGATGGCGGTACGGCCGTGCGCCGGCTGGTGGTGGAGTAGGCATCGGTGCAAGAATCTGTAATTCAGTCTTAACCGGATTTTCTCTATGTTTATGCCTTATGCAACCCGTTTTCAAGACCACGAATCCGGCTGAGATAGAAGCCCGGCAGCGCCACTACTGGTGGAGCAAAACGCCGCAGGAGCGGCTAGCCGCCGCTCAGGAGCTGATTCGCCGAGGCCGGCTGCTCTACGCTGCTAATTCTATAAACCCGCCCTTATCTTCTGCCGATGGAGCCCGAGTACTTAAAGCTGCTGCGCCTATTCGAAGAGGAGGGCGTTGAGTACCTCATCATCGGAGGGTTTGCCGTTATCGCGCACGGCTACCCTCGCTTTACCAACGATTTGGATTTGTTAATCCGGGCAACTCTCGAAAATGGCCAGCGCGCCGTGCGCGCACTGGAGCGTTTTGGTTACGCAGCCGGCGAATTTGAGCCCCAGGATTTCACTCAGATTCCAGCCTTCATGTCGTTTGCAGCGGGCAACGGCTGGCTGGATTTAATGACCGCAGTGCCCGGTATCGACTTCGCTGCCTCCGCCGCGACTGGCACGGTGATGACGATGGAAGGCGTACCCCTTAAGTTCGTTGATTTGGCTTCTTTACGCCGTAATAAACAAGCCACCGGCCGGCTCAAAGACCTGCTGGATTTAGAAAACCTGCCCCCCGCTTAGCTCACAGTCCCCTACCCCCCCTCATTTTCTCAGCCATGCCCGACATCACTTCCCAAGAACTCAAGCAGCGCCAGCAAGCCGGCGAAACCCCGCATATCATCGACGTGCGCGAAACCTGGGAGGTCGAGGAAAGCCGCATCCCCGGCTCCCAGAACATTCCTTTGAACGACTTGCCCGGCAAGCTCGACGAGCTGGAAGAGCTGAAGGACCAGGAAGTTATTGTGCACTGCAAGGGCGGCGGGCGCTCGGCCTCGGCCAAGGCGTTTCTGACCCAGCAAGGCTTCACCAACGTGCGCAATCTGCTGGGCGGCATCGCTTCATTTAACAGTTAATAGTGAGCCGTTAACGAACTGTGTAACTGTGTGATGTCGCAAATTGCCCGACTTATGCTGGGAGGCTGTCTGCTCATTGTTAACTGCTAACTGCTAACTATTAACTGAAATGACCTCCAGCTGGCCGCTGCTGCGGTAGCGCACGTGCCCGTCTTCCAGCAACGTGCGCACGGCTTCGGTCACGGCGGGCGCCTCGCGGGGCGGAAACTGGGTGAGCAGCTCGCGCGGCGTCTGCGGCGCCGTGCCGAGCAGCTGAAGCAGGCGCGGGCGCAACGCAGCGTTTTCGGCGGGCGGCTGGGCCTGCTTTTTCTCCGCTAAGCAGCTGTCGCACACGCCGCACTTAGCAGCATCGGGCTCATCGAAATACGCCAGCAAAAGCTGTTGGCGGCAGCGCGGGCTGGCCGAGTAGCCCAGCACGGCCTCGGTTTTATGGCGGGCCAGCTCCTGGGCGGCGAGCAGGCGCTTTTGCTCCAACGGCAGCTTGGGCGCGTCGAAGCGGGGCGTGGTGAACAGGGCCTGCGGCGCGTCGGATTTGGGCTGATAGTGCAGGATGCCGGCGCCGTGCAGGTAGCGCAGCTGCTTTTGCACTTCCTGCGTGCTCAGGCGCAAGGCCCGCGCGATGGCACTTTCCGAAATCGGCTGAAAGCCGGCAAACAGCTCGCCGCCGTGCAGGCGCAAGAGCGTGCGAATCAGCAGGTCGTGGGTCGCATTCGCCACCTGGAAGTGGTACAAGTCCTGGTGCGAGCTGATGATGTGGGCCCGCGCCGGCTGGTGCACGGCCTCATTGAGCTGAATAAAGCCCTCGCGCGCCAGCAGCTTAAGCGCGTTATGCGCCTCGACGGCCCGGATGCGGTAGGTTTCGGCAAAGAGCTGGATATCAAACTCAAACGCGACCAGCTCGCCGCCGCCCACGGCCGTGCGGGTGTAATTGGCCAGCGCCTGGTATACGCGCCGCACCGTGTCGAGCGCCGGAAACGCCTGCCGGGTGCGGCGGCGCAGCTCATCGGCGTCGTTGGGCGCGCTGAGCAGCACGGCAAAGGCATACAGATTGTCGCGGCCGGCGCGGCCGGCCTCCTGGTAATAAGCTTCGAGCGAATCGGGCGCGTCGAGGTGCACCACGAGGCGCACGTCGGGCTTGTCGATGCCCATGCCAAAGGCGTTGGTGGCCACGATGAGCCGGGTTTTATCCGCCACCCAGTCCTGCTGCACCTTGGCACGCGTGTCGGGCGGCAGGCCGGCGTGGTAGGCTGCCGCGCTCAGGCCCTGCTGCTGCAAGTAGGCGGCCGTATCCTCGGTCTGGCGGCGGGTGCGGGCGTAGATGATGCCGCATTTCGTATTCCCTACCCCCCTCACCACTTCCAGAAGCCGGCGCAGCTTATCCTCCGTAGGCAGCACGGAGTACGAGAGCTTGGGCCGGGCAAAGCTCTGCCGAAAAACCGCGTGGCCCGGCCGAAACGCCAGCTTCTCGACGATGTCGGCCTGCACCTGGGCGGTGGCCGTGGCCGTGAGGGCAATGACCGGCGTGTTGGGCGGGAGCAAGGCCCGCAGCTCCACGATGCGCAGGTAGGGCGGCCGAAAATCATAGCCCCACTGCGAGAGGCAGTGCGCCTCATCGACGGCTAGCAGGCTCACATTCATCTTCGCCACGCGCACCCGAAACAGGTCCGTGAGCAGCCGCTCGGGCGAGACGTAGAGAAACTTCACTGGCCCGTACACGCAGTTGTCCAGCGCCTGGTCAATCTCCTGGTGGCTCAGGCCCGCGTATATCGCCTCGGCCTTCACGCCGCGCTGGCGCAGGTTTGCGACCTGGTCGCGCATGAGCGCAATCAGCGGCGAGACCACCACGCACAGCCCCGGCCGGGCCAGCGCCGGCACCTGAAAGCAAATGCTTTTGCCGCCACCGGTGGGCAGCAGGGCCAGCGCATCGTGGCCCGCCAGCACGTGCCGGATAATCTCCTCCTGGCCGGGCCGAAACGCCGCGTGCCCCCAGGTCTGCCGCAGCAGGGGCAGCAGCTCATCGTCGGAGGGAGGGGGTAGGGCGGCGGGCATGGGAGCAAATTTAGGCGGTTTGAGGGTCGCCCCTTTGCCGCAACCCCATCCCCTAGCCCCTTCCCCGATGGGGAAGGGGAACTAGCTTTTAGCTCTAGTTCTATTCTCTAAATCCCAGAAACGAGATTCAACTTCAAAAACTAGAGCTAGCGGCTAGTCCCCCTTCCCCATCGGGGAAGGGGCTAGGGGATGGGGTTGCGGCAAAGGGGCGACCTCACAAAAAAGCCCGGCCCCCATAATGGGAACCGGGCTGAAAAGCAAAACGAAATCTAACGCTTAAGCAGCTACTGCCTGCCCGTTTTCGCGCTCATCAATGGCCGAGCGTAGCTTGGCGATGGCGGCCGTGGCACGCTCCTCATCGAGGCGGTTGATGTTGAGCAGCATCTTGGTCTTCTCCTGGCGGGTGATGACCGGATGGTTGAGCAGGCGGATAATCTCCTCCTTCTGCGAAGCCGTGGCGTACACCACCGGCGCAACGGCGGCCTCCGCAACTACCGCAGCAGCGGGCTGGTCGGCGGGCAGCGCCTTCATAACGGGCTGCTGTGCAGCAGCAGGCGCTTGCTGAGCCACGGCCGGCGCGGCGGCAGGAGTAGCAGCAGTCGTGGCCACGTTGGTGTTATAGTCCATCTCCTCGGCGGGCGTAGGCTCGTAGCCGGCGGCGCGGATAATCCAGGCCAGGCAGTTGCGGTACGCCTTGCCGATAGCGCGGGTCTGGGCCATGCTCATAATGGCAAACTCCTGGTAAAACTTCTTGCCCGACTCCTTATTGGAGCAGACGGCGAAGCCGGCGCCAACGGTGTGCTGCGAGCGCAGGTCGAAGAGCGTCACCTTGGCCTGGTACTTCATCTCCGTGTCGGTGCTCACGTTAATCACGTGGTCAACGATGGGCACGATGCCCAGACGCGAGCCGGCATACTGCCAGCCCTCCACGTTGACGAACTCCTTGCCCTGCACGTTGGTGGTGAGCTTGTTGTCCTTGATGAACTTGGCGAGGTCCTTCGCCAAATCCAGGGTTTCGTCCGAGCGCGAGATGTCGTAGCTCTCAACGCGGACTTTCTTGGTAACTTCCTTGGTGGTTTTAGGGGCCTCGTTCATGGTACTTTGCATGTATGTTATGTGTCCAACTGCTGTTCGGATGCATAACTTACACCAGGCGCAAAACGTGCGATTCCGAGCGGATTTTCAGGCAAATTTCCGTGCTCACTATCAACTACTTACGAATTTATTTTCCGAGTCGGAAACTAACTTAATTGGGTATGATTGACTAAATGTATGAGCCATGAGGTAAAGCAGCCTTTCTTTCCCATTATCAGCCGCTTCCGGCCGACCTGAAGCGCCTGAAAATCAGCGCTGCTACGTCCGCGGCATAGCGTCCCCGGCGGAGCAGCTTAGCGCGTCAGAAGGGGGGTAGGGAAACAAGCGAGCCCCAGCGGGGCGGCACCCGACGCTAGCTAACGCCAGGTGCCGCCCCGCTGGGGCTCGCTTGTTCAAGGGTAGGGCTTTTCTACCGATATGTCGCCTCGCTGGGGCTGACTGCCTTACTGCTCATTCTCCATTGCTCATTGCTCATTGCAGACTACTCCATAATGTGGCCGTCGCGCATCACGATTTTGCGGTCGGCCATGTCGGCGAGGCCGTCATTGTGGGTGACGATGACGAAGGTCTGGCCCAGCTCCTTGCGCAAGAGAAAGAAAATCTGGTGCAGCTCCGAGGCGTTCTGGGTGTCGAGGTTGCCGCTGGGCTCGTCGGCGAAGATGATTTCGGGCGAGTTGATGAGCGCCCGCGCCACGCTCACGCGCTGCTGCTCGCCGCCGCTCATCTCGCTGGGCTTGTGGTCGGCACGGCCTTCGAGGTTGAGCATGGCCAGCAGCTCGCGGGCCCGCACGCGCACTTCTTTCTCGGTGCGGCCGGCCAGGTAAGCGGGCAGGCACACGTTTTCGAGGGCCGTGAACTCGGGCAGCAGATTGTGAAACTGAAAGATGAAGCCGATGTGGCGGTTGCGAAACCGCGCCAGCGCCGTGCGCCCCAGGCTGCTCACCGACTCGCCATCAAACAAAACCTCGCCCGAATCCGGATTATCCAAGGTGCCCAGAATGTGCAGCAAGGTACTTTTGCCCGCTCCCGAGGAGCCCACGATGCTCACGATTTCCGACCGCTCAATGGTGAGGTCGATGCCCTTGAGCACTTCCAGCGACTGGTAGGCTTTGCGGAGGTTGATGGCTTGCAGCAAGGGGTAGGCGGCGGTTACTTTATGAACAGCGGGACAGACAAAGCTACGGAAAAGGCGGGGCAGCGCCCGGCCAAGAACTACCGCGGCGGCCGTTTGCTTCAGCGTTTAATTCAGTCGCGGCTGCGGTAACTAAACGGCCCGCTGGTTCGCTAAGCAAACCAGCGGGCCGTTCTAAGCCGGGGCTACCGGCTCCGGGCGCTGAAGGCAGCCGAGCAATAGGCTTCCGCCTACCTTACTGCCTGGCGAAGCGCAGGCGGCTGGTAGCGCCCGCGTGGCGCAGTTCCAGCAGGTAGAGGCCGGCTTTGAGCCCCGCCACCGAAATGGTCTGGCCCTGATACGCCGCACGGGCTACTTCGCGGCCAGCTACGTCCCGAATACGAACCTCGCCGCCCACGAACGACTCCGCGCCTTCGAGCGTGAGCTGCTCCTCGGCCGGGTTGGGATAAAGCGATACACCAGCCGCGGCGGGCGCCGCGGTGGCCGTAGCCAAAGTTCCGCGGTTCGCCGCGCCCTGGTCGCTGAACCACCAGCGCTGATTCGCGCCACCGCCCCAGGTCCACTGCTGCACGGCGGCGCCGTCGGCCGTCGAGTTGTTCTGCACGTCGAGCACCTTGCCGCTGTATTTGCTCACGATGCGGTAAGTGCCGTCGCCATTGCCCACAATCTGCCAATATTGGCTGTCCTGACTAAACCAGTCCCACTGATGCGTCAGCGCGCCGTCGGTGGTCGAGGGCCCGGCAATGTCCAGGGACTTGTTGCTGTTGCTGTTCACGATGCGCACGTAGCCGCCGCCGACATCCACCAGCTTCCACTTTTGGCTGGCCGCACCGGCCCAGGTCCACTGCTGCACGCGGGCGCCGTTGGCGGTCGAGTTGGCCGAGACTTCCAGCGCCTTGCCCCCGTTTTTAGAGCTGATTTCGTAGATACGGCCTACCGCCGGGCCGCCCGAAGTGCTGGCCGTGCCGTTGTAGTTGCCGCCCCCAGGGTAGTTCACGAGGCCGTTCTGGTTGGGCGATACGGCGCCAACGGTGGTGTTAGGGATGCAGTTGACAAACTGAATATTGGTCAGCACTTGGTTCAGGCCGGCGGGGCCGTCCACGACGTAGGGCGGGTTGATGTGCATAAAGGCCGGGTTGTTGCGGTCCTCGAAGCGCTTGTAAGTCCAGTGGCACCAGCCGATGCCCACGGAGTTAAGGTTTTTGGCGGCTTCCTTCATCCAGGCGTCGGAGTTTTCGCCGGTCTCGCCCACCCAGATGGGCACGTTGTGCGTCGAGCGGAAGTTGCGCAGGTTGCCGATAAAGCGCAGGTCGTTGGCGCCGCCACCGGTCGAGTTCACGCCGTTGTCCATCAGATAGCCGGTGCCGCTGTAGCGGTGCGAGTTATACACCAGGTTGGCCCGGTTGGGAAAGGTGTAGGGCTCCATATAGTTGAAGTCGTTGCCCCAGCCGTTGCCTTCGAGCAGCAGCAGGTGGTTGTCGCCCTGCCCCCGAATTGTGGTAATGAGGCGCTGAAGCACATCGTGAATCTGCGGATTGCTCGGCGCGTTATTGGGCTCGTTGATGAGGTCGTACATGGCCACGCGGGCGTCGTTCTTGTAGCGGTTCGAGACGAAGCTCCACAGCCGGTTGAGTACGTCCTGGTTGATGGCGCGGGCCCAGAGGTCGTTGGCCCGGATTTGGTCGGCGATGTTGGCGTCGGTGCCCTGCGAGCCGGGCACGGCGTGCATGTCCAGCACCACGTACAGGTTGTTGGCCTGGGCCCAGGCCAGCGTGTTGTCAATCATGCGCACGGCCTCCATGCTGGCCGGGTCGGTGAAGAGCTGATTGGCGTTGTACCAGCTCGTGAGCTGACTTACGTAGGAATCATAAGAGACCGTGCCGCGCATAACGCTGTTGCGCACCGCCCGCTGGCCGGGCGTCAGAAACAGCTCGTAGTGCAGCGGCAACCGAATGCAGTTGAAGCCCTTCGAGGCGATATAGTCGATGTCGGGCTTGGTAATAAAGTTGTTGCGGTAGTTCTGGTAGAATGTTTCCACGGCCGCGTCGCTCATGCCGGCGTTGTAGAGCGTCTTCTTGACCATGCCCTGGGTCTGCTTGCCGTCGAGGCCGGGCCAGCCGACTTTCATCATGTAGCCTTCCTGCACGGCCCAGTTGCCCAGGTTCATGCCGTTGAGAATCACTTCCTGGCCGCTGGCGTTCACAATGCGGGGGCCGTCGGCGCGCAAAAAGCTCTGCGCGAAAGCACCATTGGCAAAGCTCATCAAGGCTAGAAACAGCCCCAGCAGCCGCCGGGTGCGGGCAGCGCGGCCACCTGAGACGGCGGCAAAACAAACGAGAGTAGAGTTAAGCATGGGGTGGGTGTGGGGGGGGTAGGGATGGATAAATGGTCCGGCTTTGAGTAAGCGGCGGCCGCGCGGCCGGATACGCGCGCGGGCAGATTAAGTAGTGAAACAACAAAGGCGGCCCAGCAACCAGCCTGGTCCGCCCTGACTGAGCTTTTCCGCTACTTTTTTGGCTCTTACGGGGAGCCTAAATATAGCTGCATAAAATACGAAAGCGTGCCGGCGGCGGGCGGCGGCTGGCCGGCGCAGCAGCGGCTTTGGTCGGGCCAGAAGCGGCTTCGCCTTGAAACCTGACAAAGGACTAATACTGCCTTACCTTCGCCCCCGAAACTCCCTACCCCCCTCTCCCTTATGAACATTCACGAGTATCAAGGCAAGGAAATCCTGAAAAAATACGGCGTGCGCGTGCAGGAAGGCATTGTGGCCGACACGCCCGAAGAGGCCGTGGCTGCCGCCGAGAAGCTGACCGCCGACACCGGCACCTCCTGGCACGTCATCAAGGCCCAGATTCATGCCGGCGGGCGCGGCAAAGGGGGCGGCGTCAAGCTGGCCAAAAACCTGGACCAGGTGCGCGAAATCGCCGGCAACATCATCGGGATGCAGCTCGTGACCAAGCAGACCGGCCCCGAGGGCCGCAAGGTGCACAAGGTGCTCGTGGCCCAGGACGTGTATTACCCCGGCGCCTCTGAGCCCAAGGAATACTACATGAGCGTGCTGCTCGACCGCGCGACCGGCAAGAACGTCATTATCTACACCACCGAGGGCGGCATGGATATCGAGGAGGTGGCCGAGGCCACGCCCGAAAAGCTGCACCGCGAGCACGTGGACCCCAGCGTGGGCTTGCAGGGCTTTCAGGCCCGCAAAATCGCCTTCAACCTGGGCCTGACCGGCGAGGCGCAGAAGGAAATGGTGAAGTTCGTGACGGCCCTCTACAAGGCCTACGACGAGACTGACTCGGCCATGTTCGAGATAAATCCGGTGCTGAAAACGTCGGATAATAAAATTATGGCCGTCGATGCCAAGGTGACGCTGGACGACAACGCCCTGTTCCGCCACCCCGATTTCGTGGCTCTGCGCGACACCAACGAGGAAGACCCGCTCGAAGTCGAAGCCTCGGCCTCGAACCTGAACTACGTCAAGCTCGACGGCAACGTGGGCTGCATGGTCAACGGCGCGGGCCTCGCAATGGCCACGATGGACATCATCAAGCTCTCGGGCGGCGAGCCCGCCAACTTCCTCGACGTGGGTGGCGGGGCCAATGCGCAGACTGTTGAGGCTGGCTTTCGCATCATTCTGAAAGACCCCAACGTCAAGGCCATCCTGATTAACATCTTCGGCGGCATCGTACGCTGCGACCGGGTGGCGACGGGCGTGGTGGAGGCCTACAAGAAAATTGGCGACATCCGCGTACCCATCATCGTGCGCCTGCAAGGAACCAACGCCGAAGAAGGCGCCCGCATCATCGATGAAAGCGGCCTGCAAGTGAGGTCGGCCGTGCTGCTCAAGGATGCGGCGGCACGGGTGAAGGAAGTGCTGGCGGCTTAATAGCAAGTTGAAAGTTGCGCGTAAAAAGCTAAAATCCCTACCCCTCTCATCCGGCTTCAAGCCAAGCGAGGGGGGTAGGGATTTTAGCTTTTTACGCGCAACTTTTAACTGAAAGCTAAGCGGCTGACTAGCCGGCGGCGTTGGCCGTTTCCTGCACGCCGCCTTTTTCAGCCACCCCCTGGTTCTCATTGGCGTCCACCGGAATAGCCTCGCCCTGCACGCGCAACTCGACTTCCATGTTGCCGCGGGTGCCGACCGAGTACGGGCAGATTTTGTGGGCCGCGCGCACCATCTCGATGGTTTTGTCGCGGTCGAAGGCCTTCAAATCCACGTCCAGCACGGTGCTCAGGCCGTAGCCTTCGCCCTCCTGAAACAGCGTCACTTCGCACTTCACGGTCGTTTCGGGGTCGAGCTTGTCGCCGGCGCGCTGGGCAATGACGAGCAGCGCCTGCTGAAAGCACGACGAGTAGCCGGCCGCGAACAGCTCTTCGGGGTTGGTAGCGCCTTTTTTGCCGCCCAGGCCCTCGGGTACGCTCATGTCGAGGTCGATGATACCGGTGGCGGAGCGCACGTGGCCGCTACGGCCACCGACGGCCGACGCGTCGGCCGTATAGAGATTCTTTTTCATCAGGTGAGTTGGTAAGTGGGATTGTTGGGCTAAACTGATTTCGGCCCTTTTGGGTTACTGCCCGACTGGGCTCAGGCGCCGAAAACGCCTTTTGTTTGGCAGCACCGGGTTTTGTCCGTACTTTTGCCCGCCCTACCCCGGTCGCGTCGTACAACGGATAGTATGAGAGTTTCCGAAGCTCTTGATCTAGGTTCGATTCCTAGCGCGACCACT
>NZ_CAXTEF010000062.1:0-12788 GCF_964243305.1 uncultured Hymenobacter sp. | reverse complement strand
GCACCGCGAACCGCTCGCCGGCCTGCCCGCGCACGAACAGCTCGCCCGACGTGGCGCCGTACAGGGCGACGTTGCCGATGATGATGTTCTGCTCCGGCACGAAGCTCGCGTCCGCCGCCGGGAAGATGGCCAGCTGCGCCCCGCTCAGGCCCTTGCCCACGTAGTCGTTGGCCTCGCCTTCCAGGGAAAACGACAAGCCCTTGGCGCTGAACGCCCCGAAGCTCTGCCCGGCCGAGCCGCGGAAGCGGAAGTTGATGGTGTTGGGCGGCAGGCCGGCGGCGTGGTAGCGCTTGGTGATTTCGTTGGAGAGCAGCGTGCCGACGGTGCGGTCGGTGTTGTAGACCTCAAACTCCGCGAAGACGGGCAGCTGCTCGTCCAGGGCCGGGCGAGCGTGTTCGAGCAGCTGCCAATCGAGGATATTATCCAGGCCGTGGTCCTGGCTTTCGCTGTTATATAAGGTGCCGCCGGAGCGGTTGGCGGCCGGGTGCAGGATGGCCGACAGGTCGAGGTGGCGGGCTTTCCAGTGGGTGAGGTCTTCGCGCACCTTCAGGAACTCGGGCCGGCCCACCATTTCATTCACCGTCCGAAAGCCCAGCTCGGCCATGATTTCGCGCAGCTCCTCGGCTAGAAATTGGAACAGGTTGACGATGTGCTCGGGCTGGCCGGTGAAGAGCCGGCGCAGCTCCGGGTCCTGCGTCGCCACGCCCACAGGGCAGGTGTTGAGGTGGCACTTGCGCATCATCACGCAGCCGCCCGCGATGAGGGCAGCCGTGGCCACGCCCCACTCTTCAGCGCCCAGCAGCGCGGCCACGGCTAGGTCGCGCCCGGTTTTAAGCTGGCCGTCGGCTTGCAGCACCACGCGCGAGCGCAGCTGGTTGCGCACCAGCGTCTGGTGGGCTTCGGCCAACCCCAGCTCCCAGGGCAGGCCGGCGTGCTTGATGGAGGAGATGGGCGAGGCGCCGGTGCCGCCGTCGTAGCCGGCAATCAGAATCACATCGGCGTGGGCCTTCGCCACACCGGCTGCGATGGTCCCTACCCCCGCCTTGCTCACCAGCTTGACGCTGATGCGGGCGGCGCGGTTGGCGTTTTTGAGGTCGAAAATCAGCTGCGCCAAGTCCTCAATGGAGTAGATGTCGTGGTGCGGCGGCGGCGAAATCAGCCCCACGCCCGGCGTGGCGTGGCGGGTTCGGGCAATCCAGTCGTCCACCTTGTGGCCGGGCAGCTGGCCGCCCTCGCCGGGCTTGGCGCCCTGGGCCATCTTGATTTGCAGCTCGTCGGCGTTGGTCAGGTATTGGGCTGTGACGCCGAAGCGCGCCGAAGCTACTTGCTTAATAGCCGAGCGCATGGAGTCGCCATTCGCCATGCGCTCATAGCGCAGCGGGTCTTCGCCGCCCTCGCCGGTGTTGCTCTTGCCGCCGATGCGGTTCATAGCGATGGCCAGGGTGCTGTGCGCCTCGTGCGAGATGGAACCGAACGACATAGCCCCGGTGGCAAAGCGCCGCATGATGCCCTCGGCCGGCTCCACTTCCACCAAGGCAATGGCTGGGCGGTGATAAGCAAAATCCAGCAGCCCGCGCAGGGTGAAGTGCTGGCGCCCTTGCTCGTTAATGAGCCGGGCGTAGCGCTGGTAGGTGGCGTAGTTATTTGTGCGGGTGGCGTGCTGGAGCAGGTGCACCGTTTCGGGGTTGAAGGCGTGGGCCTCGCCGCGGCGGCGCCAGTGGTAGAGGCCGCCGTCGGGCAGCAGGTTTTGCTCTTCTGAAGTCGTGCTTTTGAAGCCCTGAAAGTGCTTGTAGAGCGTTTCGCGGGCTATTTCGTCTAGCCCCAGCCCACCGATGCGCGTCACGGCACCGCAGAAATAAGCGTCCACCACGGCCTGGTTCAGGCCCAGAATCTCGAACACCTGCGCGCCGTGGTACGACTGCAAGGTCGAGATGCCCATCTTCGAGAAAATCTTCAGCAGCCCATCGCACACGGCCTTGATGTAGTTGTAAATCAGCGGGTCAGGGTCCGGCGCGGCCAGCTGGCCGGCCTGCTGCATGGTGCGGATGGTGGCCAGCGCCAGGTAGGGATTGATGGCCGTGGCCCCGAACGAGAGCAGGCAGGCAAAATGGTGCACCTCCCACACGTCGCCGGCTTCCACGACCAGCCCCACCGAGCCCCGGCAGCCCTGCTTAATCAAGTGATGATGCACCGCTGAGACGGCCAGCAGCGACGGAATCGGCGCGTGCTCGGAGTCCAGGGCGCGGTCGGAGAGAATCAGCACCTCGAAGCCGTCGTTCACCGCGTCCTCGGCGTAGCGGCAGAGGCGGGCCAGGCCGTTTTCGAGCGAGCCCGGCTGCCCGTCGGACCGGAAATACGTTTGCAGCGTCTTGGCGTTGAACATGCCCGTGTCGATGCTGCGCAGCTTTTCCAGCTCGTGGTTGCTCAGGATGGGCTGGCGCAGGGCCACGCAGTGGCAGTGGTGCTTGTCCTCATCCAGAATGTTGCCGTTGTTGCCCAAAAACGTGGCCAGGCTCATCACCAGCCGCTCCCGAATCGGGTCGATGGGCGGGTTCGTGACCTGCGCGAAAAACTGCTTGAAGTAGGAGCTGAGGTGCTGGGGCTGGTCGGAGAGCACGGCCAGCGGCACGTCCACGCCCATCGAGCCCAGGGGCTCCTTGCCGTCCAGAGCCATCGGGGTGATGAGCGTGTCGATGTCCTCGCGGGTATAGCCGAACACCTGGTGGTACTTGAACACCGAGTCGGCCGCCAAATCGGTGAACATCTGGCGCGGCTCGGGCAGCTCTTCCAGCCGAATCTGGTACTCGTGCAGCCACGCGCCGTAGGGCTGCTGGCCGGCGGCGCGGGCCTTCAGCTCCTCGTCGGTGATGATGCGGCCGGCCACCGTGTCCACGAGCAGCATCTTGCCCGGCTGGAGGCGGCCTTTCTGCACGATGCCGCGCTGGGCGAGGGGTAGGACGCCGGCTTCGGAAGCCACGAGCACGCGCCCGTCGTCGGTCACCACGTAGCGCAGCGGGCGCAGGCCGTTGCGGTCGAGCATGGCGCCAATCATCTGGCCATCGGTGAAAAGCAGCGCCGCCGGACCGTCCCAGGGCTCCATAAACGTGGCGTGGAACTCGTAGAACGCCTTTTTGAGCGGGTCCATCTGGGTGTTGCCGTCCCAGGCTTCTGGCACGAGCATCATCATCACGTGCGGCAGCGAGCGGCCCGAGTGCAGCAGAATCTCCACGATGTTGTCCAGGCAGGCCGAGTCCGACTGGTGGCCGTCGATGATGGGCAGCAGCATGTCCATCTCCTCCGAAGAGAAATAGGGCGAGACGTAATTGCGCAGGCCGGCGTAAAACCCGTTCAGGTTGCCGCGCAGGGTGTTAATCTCGCCGTTATGCGCCAGCAGCCGGAAGGGCTGGGCCAGCTTCCAGCTCGGAAACGTGTTGGTCGAAAAGCGCGAGTGCACCATGCCAAACGCCGATGTCACCCGCTCATCGCTCAAATCAGGGAAGTAGCCGCGCACCTGAAAAGTCGTCAGCTGGCCCTTGTAAACGAGCACTTTACAGGAAAACGAGGCGAAGTAAAAATCCGCCGCTGCCGCGCCCAGCGTCTCGGCCACGGTCTTTTCAATGAAGCGCCGCAGCACGTAGAGCTTGCGCTCAAAATCCTCGGCGTTGGCGATGCCCGCCGGCCGGCCCACGAACACCTGCGCCATTACCGGGGCGGCGGCCAGCGCCGTGGGGCCGATGCCGGCCGGGTTCACCGGCACCGGACGGTAGCCCAGCAGGGGCATTCCGAGCCGGGCCGCCGCCGCGGCTATGCGCTCCCGGCAAGCGGCCTGCATGGATTCGTCAGTCGGCAAAAAGGCCATGCCCACGCCGTAGCAGCCCGGCTCGGGCAGGCGGAAATTCAGGGCCGTGCAGGCTTCGAGCAGAAACCAGTGGGGCACTTGCAGCAGCAGGCCGGCGCCGTCACCAGATTCGGCATCGGCGCCGCAGGCCCCGCGGTGCTCCATGTTTTCGAGCATGGTCAGCGCATCCGTGATGGTCTGGTGCGTTTTGCGGCCGTTGAGGTGGGTGATGAAACCGGTCCCGCAGGCGTCGTGCTCGAATTCGGGGCGGTAGAGGCCCTGGGCGGCGTCAGTGGGATGCATTAACGGAAGGAAATTCGCGGAAGGAAGGGTATTTCAGGCTGGAATGGCAGGCAGTCAGGCCTGACCTGGCCTGACTGTTTCAGGCAGCCATTCGCTTTCGCAAGCTCTGTGTTTATTCCAGTCGGAAGAGAAGTTTTTCTTCGGCAATTACTATTTCTACTCCGAGGGTCTTTGAGATAACTACTTGATTGTTAATGCAGTATTGTTTATTATACTACGCTATCAAATAGCGCAAGGCGCGGCTGTTTAGCAATCAGCAAGTTTTGAAGTTGAGATGCACTTGGCGAACGATGTAGAGACGCGAACTGTCGCGTCTCTACATCGTTCTGCTGGCGACACTGCGACTCTGAAACCGCGCTTAGGCATTAACTAGCAGCTGCTCGGCGTGCTGGCTTACGTCGAGGCCCTGGTCTTCTTCCTCCTCCGACACGCGCAGCGGGGTGATGAGGTCGGTGAGCTTGAGCAAGGCGAACGAGATGGCGAAGGTGAAGGCCGATACCAAGACCAGCGCCAGCATATGGGTCAGAAACAGGCTGGTGCCGCCGTAGGCCAGGCCATCGACGGCCGCGGCGTTGACGGCCTTGTTGGCGAAGATACCGGTCATAATCAGGCCCACCATACCGCCAACGCCGTGGCAGGGAAACACGTCGAGCGTATCATCAAGGCGCGACTTGGAGCGCAGATGCGCGAAGAAGTTGCTGGTGATGCCGGCCACCACGCCGATGAAGATGCTGACCGGCACCGTGACGTAGCCCGAGGCCGGCGTGATGGCCACCAGCCCAACCACCGCCCCGATGCAGAAGCCCAGCGCCGAGAGCTTCTTGCCCCGCGCCACGTCGAACAGCACCCAGGCCAGCCCGGCCGCCGAGGCGGCCACGTTCGTGGTGGCAAAGGCGCTGACCGCCAGCGGGCTAGCCGAGCCGGCCGAGCCGGCGTTAAACCCAAACCAGCCAAACCAGAGCAGGCCCGTGCCCAGCAGCACGTAGGGGATGTTAGCCGGGGGCAGCACCTGCTCGGCGGCGTGCAGCTTGCGGGGCTTGAGGTAGATGGCCGAGGCCAGCGCCGCCCAGCCCGCCGACATGTGCACTACCGTGCCACCGGCAAAGTCGAGCACGCCCAGCTTGAAGAGAAAGCCCTCGGGGTGCCAGGTCCAGTGGGCCAGCGGCGCGTACACGACCAGGCTGAAGAGCACGATGAACAGCACGTAGGACTTGAAGTTGATGCGCTCGGCAATCGAGCCCGTAATCAGGGCCGGGGTGATGATGGCGAACTTCATCTGAAAAAAGGCGAACAAAGCCAGCGGAATCGTCGGAGCCAGCGACCAGGGCTTGCCATCGAGCACGTTCCGGAACAGGAAGAATGTGCGCGGGTCGCCTACAAAACCCCCGAGCGAGTCGCCAAAAGCCAGGCTGAAGCCTACCACCACCCACAGCAGGCTGATGATGCCCATCGCCACGAAGCTTTGCAGCATGGTGGAAATCACGTTTTTCGAGTTGACCATACCGCCGTAGAAGAAGGCCAGCCCCGGCGTCATGAGCAGCACCAGGGCCGTGGCGCAGAGCATCCAGGCGGTGTCGCCGCTGTTGAGGCCAGCCGTGACGATGCTCGTGGGCACGGCCGGCAGCAAGATGGCCAGCACGGCCAGGGCCAGCAGCAGAAGGAGCGGAATGGGGTTGAGCTTTTGCATAAAGGTTAAAGGTTGAGAAGAAGAAAAAGAGAAAGATTAGAAATGAAAAGCAGCGCCGCAGACGCCGACACCGGGCTGCTGCCCTGGCTCACCAGTCGGCGGCGGGGCGCGGCACGGGCGCGGGAGGCGCGGGCTTCGCCAGCATGGCGGGCCGGAGTTCGGCGGTCAGGGCGGCCACGGCCTGCCGCGTGTCCTGGCGGTGGCTTTCCCAGAGCTTCTGCCAGCCGGGGGCGGTGGCGTCTTCCAGGGGCTTGGTTTTGCCGGTTGGCACCAGGTGGCTGGCATGGTCTTCCTGGTAGTAGTGAAACACGAAATCATAAAATTGCAGGCGGTAGCGACCCGGCTTCACTTCCACCGTGAGCTGATAGCGCACCCGCCCGTGCAAGCGGCGCGTGAGGTAGCCGCGGTCGTACACCCCCACCGCGTGGTGGGCCACCAGGCGCCCGGCGGCCGAATCGGCCGTGGCCAGCGTGTAGCCGCGGCGGCGCAGCCAAGCCTTGGCGTGGGCATACAGCGTGTCAGGACCCAGCGAGTCGGCCGGCACCACCGCCAAAAAACGCACCCGGCCCTGCTCATCCAGCGGCAGCGCCTGCCCCCGCACGGCGGGCGCCGCGCACAGCAGCGGCAGCAGCAATAGCACGGCCGACCACTCGCGCCCCGGACGCCACCGCAGGAAGAAGAGAAGACAACGCACGGCTGGTTGGGTCGGAGAGAGTGAGCAAGCGGCACGGAGTTGGCCACAAAAGCCAAACTGTCCCGCGCTATGGCGGGGCGAACTGGCAGGCGCTGTAGCGCGAAGCGGCGCTTCGTGCTGCGGTTCCCGGACTAGTACTTGTAGATAAAAGCTACGCCGAGCGTGGTTTGGCTCTTGGTGCCTCGCCCAAACTTGTTCTCGAAGTAGCGGCCCGGCGCGGTGTCGAACCGGAACTCGGGCTTGACCTGCAGCTTGCCGGCCGCCAGCGTGACGGGGGCCGTCACGGTCAGGGAGTTGACGGAGGTTTGCAGGTAGCGCACCTTGTTTTTATCGGTGAAGTACTCGTAGCGCACGCCTACCCCCACCAGGTCGTTGAGGGCGTAGTTGGAGTAGAGGGCCACGCCGCCCCAGTCGGGCGTGTCGCTGCCGAAGCGCTCCTGCAACGCCATAGTTTCGTCCGACGTGTTCGGGTTGAAGCCGTAGCGCCCGTAGGCGGCATTCAGGCCCAGGTAGAATTTGGGCGTTACCTGGTAGTTGGTGGTCAGGTCGAACAGGTTGCGGTAGTAGTCGTCGAACAGCTTCGGCAAAGTGCCCGCCTGCACCAACCCGGCGAGGTAGGTGTCGTCGCGGCCGCCAATCCAGTTCAGGTACACCGTCCAGGTGGGCACGGGCTTGAACGAAAGCTGCCCGATAAGCGACTTCTGCTTGTTGTCGTCGGTGAGGTTGTCCCAGTTATTGACCACGCCCAGCATGAGGCTCGTGGTGGGCGTAAAGGCGTAGTTCACCTTAAGCCCGACGTGGTAAAAAGGTCCGTTGTTGAAGAGGTTGGAAAGCGAGTAGTTATAGTTCAGCGGCGCGTCGATGACCTCGTAGCCGATGTGGGTGCCAAACTGCCCCACCGTAACGCCCAGCTTGGGGGTTAGCCGGTACGTGAAGTAAGCCTGCTTGATGGCCGCCGCCGTGCCATAGAGCGCCGCCGAATACGGCGAGCGGGGCCGGTACAGGTTCAGGGCGCCGCCGCTGTTGCCGAAGTTGCCCAAATCAGCGTTAGGGCCGAAAGTGAGGTCCACCACGACATCCGATTTGCGGTTGGAGTAAGCCAGCTTGGCTTGCACCAGGCCCAAGGCGAACTGGTCGGCCATCCGGTCGAAGGCCCGGCCGGCGAGCTGGTCCACGCCGAGCAGGTTGCCTGACTGCGGCCGGTTAAGGGCCGTCAGGTAGTAGGAGTCGAGGTAGCCCGAAAAGCTCAGCTTCCCAGTGTCAGTGGAGTCGGTCTGCGCCTGGGCCAGTACGCTGACAAGGGCAAATGTGCTGGTGCCTAAAAGTTTTCTCATAGGAACATCCGTAAAAAAGTGAGATGGTGACGAATTGAATCCTGGCCGCAATTGGAAACTAAAAAACCAAACCTGTTTGACTATGAAGACCACAGGGTTTTTATTTCACACGCACTGTTTTTATGAGTATACCCCTGACAACGCGAGGGCAATTCTAACAAAAACTATTGTTTTACTGAAATGTCCCTTAAAATGGAAGGGGGTAGGCACCTAATTTTTTCCGGCCTAAATGTAGACAGGAATGTCATAATTCTAAAAAAATAAATTTTATTTCTTGTTTACGTCTAAGCAGTAATTTTTTCGAAGCGCTCTTCACAAGCGTTTTATCAAGCCCGGTAGTAGCCCACACCAAGTTGTAGTGAGGCTCGGCGATGCCGCTCCCACAAGTCAGAGGTTAACTCCAAAACCCGGAAATCTAAAAAAGGCGCGCCTGCTGGCGCGCCGCACTCGGCGGTCGGGTCAATTCTCGGCCCGCAACGCTTCCTCCTGCCAATTGCCCTACCCCCCGTACTGCGAGCACACGCGAGTACCGCATTTCTACCTTGATAATCGCGCTAAGCCCGTAGCGCACCCTACTTCAAAAGCGCGAATTTGCGCTGCATGATTTCCTCTACCGGCCGGTTCTCAATCTTGCTTTCGAGCCAGGAAATGATGTCGAAGTACATAAACGGCCGCCGCTCGAACGGGTCCGCAGCGATGGCTATCAGCTCATTTTTAAGCCCGGTAAAGGCGTTTTTCAGCTCCCGCGGGTCCAGCGTGCCCAACGAGCGCAGGAAGCGCAGGATGGCGAGCTGCATCTGCTGCTGGTCGTTCATCTTGCCCAGGAACCGGTACACCGATTTCACCTGGTAGTCCAGGCTTTCGTCGCGGCCGGCCTCGTAGTGCGCCACCAGGTTCAGGATGCGGGTGAAGCACTGAATGTCTTCGCGCAAGGCGCTATCCTTGAACTGGATAATCTTGGTCAGGTACTCAATGGCCTTGTTGAAATCGCCGCTGCCGAAGTAGAGACTGGCGATTTTGTAGTAGAATACCATCAGCCGGTGCGGGTCGAGCTGCAACTGAAACTCGCGAAGCCGGGCCAGCAGCGGCGGCACGATGGCCAGGCCCTCGCGGAAGCTCCCGCGCATGAAGCAGGCGTTGATGCGGTTGGTATAGCTGTACAGAAACAGCAGCATCTCGATGTTGGGGTTGGTGCGCCGGTCCGGGTCGGCGGCGAAGGCTTCGAGCTTAGCCAATACCTGGATGAACTTACTGTAATACAGTGAATTGTAAGTGGCTATCAGCAGGTTGTGCAGGCCCTTGAGGTAGAGCATGGTTTGCTGCTCGCGCATGGCCGGCTGGCGCTCAAACAAGTCAACCCACTTCTGGGCGTAGCGGTAGCAGGCCAGGAAATTCTGGGTGATGGTGTAGAACCAGACGTGGGCCTGGTAGTAGTACAGTTCCTCGAAAAAGTCGGCCCCGCGCAGGTCCACGCCCGCCAGCGCCGCCCGGAAAAACGTGGTCAGGCGGTCGTAGTCGGCCTGATGGCGGGCGTGGCCGATTTGCAGGTAGAAGCCATACATGCGCAACGCCAAGTTGGACAGCGCGTGCTGCTGGCTCACGTGCCCGACCTGCGTCAGGGCCTCATTGGATAGCTCTTCGGCCCGGCCGCGCAGGCTGCGCGTGATGTACTGGGCCTCGATATGCTTCTCGAAGTCCAGGGCTTGCAGGGTAATGTGACTCATGCCGGCCTGCTGGGCGGCGGCTTTCAGGCGCTCCAACATGCGCAGGCTTTGCTGGTAGAGGCCGCGGTTGTAGAGCACGCGGGCGTAGTCGAGCTGCTCATGGAGCTGAATATCCAGGTTCTGGCCGGCGTGGTACATGCGCAGGCTGGCCAGTAATTGCCGGTACAGGTTGGCCTTGAGGTTGGCGAGCTGCACCTTTTTGATGGCCGGCACCTGCGCCAGCACCCGCTCCTCGTCGTAGTGCGCGGCCGTGTCGAACGCATCAAAGAGCTGCAGGAATTTCAGGCCATCAGTCGAGCCCTGCCGGTTGGCGAATAGCCGAAAGTGACGCTTTTCGGAGCGCGTCAGGGATTTTATCAACTGGAAAACCGGGTCGCTGCTTTCGCTTGGCATTGTAATCGGTAATTGCGGTAGGCGCTGACTAGTAGCTGTTTACGGATATAGGAAACCGTTTTAGAAATAGTAAGTTGCCTTAAAATACATTTTCCGGGCGCCTAACCCGGCGCTAGCATTGTACTCAGCAGCAAGGTAATAAGCTGAACGTTAGAAACTTTTTTAGCCCCTGAAGCCCGCGCCGTTTGGCCGTTCGGCGGCGCAAGCTAAGGCCAACATCCGGCCGGCTTATCCGCCTTGGTTTCGGTTCGTCCCGCATTGTCAGCAACATGGCTTCCTTTTCCTGCCCCCTGCTACAAGTCATTAGCTGAACTGACAAGTATATTTATTATACAGACTAGCTTGCCTCATGTCAGAACACAAGAATGCGCGCTTGTTGCCGCACCAGCGGGAGCAGTTGCAGGCGGAGGTGGCCGCCGGGCGCAGCAGCTACCGCCAGTTAGCGGGCCGCTACGGCGTGAGCCTGCCCACGGTGCAGCGCTGGGCCAAGCGCTCGGGCGGTCAGTCCCGCCCGCTGGGCCGCCCGGCCGGGGTGACCCGCCCGCAGCGCACGCCGGCCTACGAAGCGGCCGTGCTGGCTCACCGCGACGCCCACCCCGACCACGGACCGGTGCGCATCGCCGCCGAGTTGCGCCCGCGCTTTGCTCAGGCCCACCGGGGCACGGCGCTGGCCGTCTTGCAGGCCCACGGCCGCACCCGCCCGGCCCGCCCAAAAAAAGAAGCCCCGGCCCTTGCCGGTGGGGCGGCACCGGGCGCAGATGGACGTGCAGTTCCTGCCCAAGCTGCCCCAGGGCCAGGGCTTTGACTACAAAATCTCCGTGATTCACTTGGCGACCCGCCTCAAGTACAGCGAAATTCACGATAACCAGGACTCGGCCACGGTGGCCGCCATGCTGGCCCGCGCCGTGGGCCGGCTGCCGCCATGCTGGGTCGTGTTCACGGATAACCATATGATTTTTACGATGAAGTACACCGCCCACCCGCAACGCCTGACTGCCTTTGACCGGCAGTGCCAGGCCCTGGGCATTGCCCACGCGCTCATTGCTAAAGGTCAGCCCTGGCGCAACGGCTTCATCGAGCGCAGCAACCGCACCGACAAAGCCGAAGTCTTCACCCGCCAGCGCTTTGCCGACAACGAGGAACGCTGCTACCGCTTGCGCCTGTGGGAAATGCACTACAACCGCGAACGGCCTCATCAAGGAATCAACAACGAAACGCCCCAGCAACGCGCCCACCAGATGCACCCCTTCACCGCCCCATTTGTATAATAACTTCATCTGTCAGTTTAGGTAGCCGCCAGCCGTAGGGGCTGAAAGCGCCTGCTTGCCCGCCGGCAAAAGCCTTTCTCAGCCCGCGCTCAGAAAGGCTTTTTCATAGAATTCGATTGGTCCTCAACGCCCCGCTTTTATGTATTTCGACAGTAGCACCCTCGTTTTTCTGGACGGAGAATTCATGCCCGCCGAGCAGGCCACCTGCGGCGCCTACGCCCAGTCGCTGCACTACGGCTACGCGGTGTTCGAGGGCATCCGGGCGTATGACACGCCCGCCGGCACGCGCATTTTCAAGGCCCGCGAGCACTACGAGCGGCTGCACTACTCCTGCCAAGCCATTGGCCTGCCGCTGACGTATTCCATCGAGGAGCTGACCGAAATCAGCTACGCCCTGCTAGCCAAAAACAACCTGGCCGACGCTTACATCCGGCCGCTGGCCTTCGCCGCCACGCCCCACATGACCCTGACCGCGCCCGCTACCGGCAACCTGCTGATGGCCGTCTGGCCCTGGGATAAGTATCTCGGCACCAAGAACCTGCGCCTGACCATCTCGCCCTACGAGCGCCCCAACCCCAAGGCCGTGCCCATCGAAGCCAAGGTGTCGGGGCACTACGCCAACTCCATCATCGCCAGCTCCGAGGCCCGCGGCCGCGGTTTCGACGAGGCGCTGCTGCTGGACCTGAACGGCTACGTGGCCGAAGGGCCGGGCGCCAACTTCTTCGTGGAAAAAGACGGCGAATTGTTCACCGCACCCGGCGGCAGCATCCTGCGCGGCATCACCCGTAACACTATCATCGATTTGGCCCGTGAGGCTGGCATCCCGGTCAGCGAGCGGTTCTTCCGGGCCGATGAGCTGCGCGGCGCCACCGGCGCCTTCATGACCGGCACCGCCGCCGAAGTCGTCGGCGTGGCCTCGGTGGATGAGGTCGTATTCCCTACCCCCTTCGAGCAGACGCTAGGTGCCCAGCTGGCCCGACGCTACCGCGCGCTCGTGACGGGGCAGATGGAGCCCGCGCCGGCTTCGCTTTTAGAGTAGTTGAAGATTGAAAAGACGGTCATGCTGAGCGCAGCGCAGCGGAGTCGAAGCATCTCTACCGCAGCACTAATCAATGGTAAACAACGACTAGATTCCCTACCCCCCCTCGCCTGCAACGAACCTGCCAAGATGCTTCGCGGGGCTCAGCATGACGTGCTGGTGATGTTCTAATCGGCCCCCGTCCCCGTGCCCATGTCACAACGCCGGCTCAGCATGACGCGCTGGTGATGTTCTAGAATTCTCCTCATGGTCCTCAACAAATACAGCCGCATCTACACCCAGGACGACAGCCTGCCGGCCTCGCAGGCCATGCTCATCGGGGCGGGCTTGTCGGAGGCCGACTTGCGCAAGCCGTTCGTGGGCGTGTGCTCGACGGGCTTTGAGGGCAACACCTGCAACATGCACCTCGATGGCCTGGCCGATGAGGTGAAGCGCGGCCTCGCGGGGCAGGGCCTGGTGGGGCTGCGCTTCAACACCATCGGCGTGAGCGACGGCATCACCAACGGCA
>NZ_CAXTEF010000061.1:0-12884 GCF_964243305.1 uncultured Hymenobacter sp. | reverse complement strand
TGTTGAGTGAATACCATGCCCGAAAGATACAATCACCCCCGGTTAGACCACCGCCGAGTAGAAAGTAGAACAAATAAAAATGGGATAAGGATTGGATAATTACACGCTCACATCGGCCGCCGCTTCCTGCTGTAACTCTACTGTATCGTCCTTACCTAAGTAAAGGTCAATTAAATAATGCGCTAAGTACAGCACGGGCGTGAGCAGCACGGCCGCGCCAAATTTGTACCAGTAATTGGCATTAGCCACGCTCAGCACCTGCGCGAAGGTCCAGTTGCCGAACACGTAAAAGGCGACGAACAAGACCACGAAGCTATCGACGAGCTGCGAAACCAGCGTGGAGCCCGTGGCGCGCAGCCAGATAAGGCGGCTGCCAGTGAGCCGGCGCAGGGTTTGAAAAATAGTGGCGTCGAGCAGTTGGCCGATAATAAAGGCAATCAGCGAGCCGGCAATGATGCCCAGGCCCTGCCGGAAAATGCTTTGGTAAGCAAAATCAATATTGAAAGGCCGGCCCGCCGGGTCGGTGCCGTTGGCTTCGAGCCAGAAGGTGGCGGGCGGCAGCTTGGTGGTGGCAAAAATTACCACAAACGAATAGAGCAGCAGCGCCACGGCCAGCAGGCTGACCCGCAACACGCCGGCGCGCCCGAAATACTCGTTGATGATATCGGTAGTAATAAAAACCGCCGGCCAGATGAGCACGCCGGCCGTCAGGTCGCCGGGCAGGCCCAGCCATTTATCGACCGAGAATATTTTGACGCCGATAATTTCGGCCAGCAGCGCATTAATCAGAAATATGCCGCTGAGCACCAGGTAGAGCTGCTGCTTTTGGGCGCTAAACGTAGCGGGCATGGCTTTTCCAAGTCGAATTTCCAAGTCGAATTTCTAGAGCGAGATGCTCAGGCCCTCGGCGGCCAGGTCAGTAGGCTCAAACACAGCGCGGGCTTCGAGCAGCAGCGGCTCCAGGGCTTTGTAGCGGCTGGAAAAGTGGCCGATGAGCAGGCGGGCCACCCCCGCGGCCTGGGCCAGCTCGGCGGCCTGGCGGGCGGTGCTGTGGAAGGTTTGAGCGGCGCGCTCGCGGCTCTCGTCCAGGAAGGTGGCTTCGTGATAGAGCAGGTCGGCGCCCCGCACCAGCGCGGCCAGGCCCGGCACGTGGCGCGTATCGGAGCAAAAGGCGTAGCGGCGGGGGGTAGGGACGGGGCCGGCCACGTCGGCGTGGCGCACGCCTACCCCCCCCTCTTCGGCCAACAGGTCGTTGCCCTGGGCCAGCTGCGCCAGCTGGCTCGGCGTCAGGCCGGCCGGCAGCCGCTCCTTGAGCAGGTTGGCGCGGCGCGGCTGCTCCTCAAACAAGTAGCCGGCGCAGGGAATGCGGTGCTCAAGCGGCAGCGACCAGGCCCGCAGCTGGGCATCTTCATAGACCACGGCGTGAGCGGCGGTGTCGACGCGGGTGTAGTTCAGGTCGAAGTCGAGCCGGGTGGTGGAGCACCGGAATTGGGCGGTGAGCAGCTCATCGAGGCCGGGCGGGCCAATAAGCTGGAGCGGCTCGGTGCGGCCGGCCAGGTGCATGGTGCCGAGCAGCCCGAAAAGGCCAAACACGTGGTCGCCGTGCAGGTGGGAGATGAAAATTGCGCGCAGGCGCTGGTGGCGAACCCGGTTTTCCAGCAGCCGCCACTGGGTACCCTCGCCGCAGTCGAGCAGGTATTGGGCCGGGCCCGCCGTGAGCACCTGCGCCGTGGGGTGGCGCCCGAGCACCGGCGTGGCCGAAGCGCTGCCCAGAATTGTCAGCTCGAAATCCAAGTTGAGAAGCGGTTAGCTGTCAGCTGGTGGCCGTTAGCTTTTTTAAGGGTGAAAAATACCGGCCGCAGCCTACGCTGGCTGGCTTAAAAAACAAAAAACTGTTGGCCGTCAACTGCCAGCTCAGAAAAGCCAACAGCTAACAGCCAACAGCCAACAGCCAGCAAAAACCTACTCCTTATCGGTTAAGTCCCGCTCGATGGCGTGCAGGAACACGCGGTCAATGCCCTCCTCGACGGTGGGCAGGATGTGGAGCACCGATTCGAGCTTGGAGATGGTAATGAGCTTGAGCACGTGGTCTTGCAGGCCGGTGAGCACGAGCAGGCCGCCGGTTGAGTTGCAGAGGCGGTTGGCAATCAGGATGGAGCTGAGGCCCGACGAATCGGTGTACTTGACGTTGCTCAGGTCCAGAATCAGGTTGTTGATGCCCTCCGCGTTGAGCTTCACGAACTCTGACTTAAGGTCGGGCGCAACAGTAGTGTCGAGCTTCTTTTCCTCAATCGTGATGATCGTGTAGTTCTCTTTTTTATCGATGGTGTACTTCATAAAGCAGAAGGCAGAAAAAAGGTAAGGGTGGGCGAAGGTAAAAAGAAATCGCAGAAGGACTATGGTCGAGCTTATGGTCTCCCCGCCGCTGCGCCCGCCGGACCGGCAAAGGTAAGCGACGCCCAGGTGCTGAGCCAGTCGGCGGGGGGTAGGCCGGCCGGCGCGGGCTGGGGCATGGGCACCATCTCGACGCAGGCCAGCAGGTAGGGGCCGGGGCCGGACAGGCGTAACAGCAAGCGGCCGTTTTGGTTGACGCGCAGCGTGAAGTGGCGCGCGGGCTGCCCGCCGGCTTGCCGCTCCCAGACCTGCACCTGGGCGCCGGGCGCCGGCTGCCCGGCCCGCAGCACCCGCACGGTGAGGGCCGCGCCGGAGCGCAGCCGGTAGGGGTTCTGCTCCGGCACCAGCTCCAGCGGCGCGCCCAGCACCCGCCGGTACGCGGTGTCGGCTGCCGCGGCCAGGGCCGGCACCGGGCCCGCCTGCACCAGGGTTTTGGCGCAGCGCTGATACGCCTCGCGGCCGGCAGCCGTATCCTGGTGGCGCACGCGGCGCAGGTTCAGGGCGTCGGTCAGGCCTTCCTCCAGTAGGTAAGCGGTAAACTCGGTGGCGGGCAGCTTTATGAAAGTGGCCGTGGTGTGCAGGGCCACGAGGTGGGTGCCGGGTGCGGCGAAGCGGATGCCGGCGCGGAGCGAATCGGTGGGGCCGGGCTGGGCCGGGGTGAGGTTGCTGGAGTCAGGGGGGGTAGGGCCGTAGCGCACTAGGCGCCGCACGCGCCGGGCTTTGCCGGGCCACTTTTCGCCCTTGAAGTTTTCGCCCGAGAACAGGTGCAAACTGCGCGTGCTGCCCGCCGGCACCCGGAAGCCGGGAATTTCCAGCCAGAATTCGTGCGCCAGAGCGGCGGTGGCGGCCAGAAGGAGCGCGGCCAGGAGCAGGAAAGCGGACGAACGGGGCATTAAAGACGCATCATGATAGGCGAGGACGGCGCGGTGCCGCCGCGCAAAATACGAGCTGAGCAGCTGGAGTTAAAGCAACCTGCAAGTAAGGCTAAAATTATTGGTATATCTCACTTGTTTTTGCTGAATATCCAACCGAATTTGCCAACCTCAATCGCTGACTTCTTCCTCCCGGTTTCGCTTATGCGCCTCCACCTCTACCTGCAAGCCGACGGCGTGCTGCCGTTCGATTATCTGCCGACGCTCAAAGGTGCCTTTCACCGCTGGGCGGGCCACAACGAGGCGCTGCACGACGGCTTGTCGCTCTACTCGCTCTCGTGGCTGCGCGGCGGCCGGGCCCTGCCCGGCGGCCGGGGCCTGCGCTTCACGGAGGGCGCGCAGTGGTTTGTGAGCGCGCCAGACGAAGCCCTGATTCGGGCTCTCATCGGCGGCGTGGTGCGCGCCCCTGACTTGGGCCACGGCCTGCGCGTGCGCGACGTGCGGATGCAGGACGCGCCGGACTTTGCCGGGGGAGAGCAACCCTTCCGCGTAGCCAGCCCGGTGTTCATCAAGCATCTGCCGCCCGAAGCCAAAGCCGGCGACCCCGCCGACCACCTGCTGGCCGGCCACCCGCTGGCCGACGAGCTGCTGACCCAGACCCTGCGCCACAAGCTGCGCCAGGCCGGCCTACCGGATGAGGGCGCCGCCGTGCGCTTCGACCCGGCGCATGTTCCTTCTGCCAAGTCCAAGCTCTTCCGCTATAAACAGGTGCAGTGCCGCGCCAGCGTCTGCCCGGTGCTGGTGCGCGGCACGAGCGAGCAGATACGGTTCGCCTGGGAAGTGGGGGTAGGGCACTCGACGGGCATCGGGTGCGGGGCGTTGGTGTGATGGGAGCGGGTAGGGAAATAAAAAAAGCAGCCGGGTGGGGCTGCTTTTGATGAACTGCTGGATAAAGAAACATTCACTGCTTTTTGGCTGCGGCTTCTCTCATGCGCTGTAATACAGCTTCTTTGCTTACGGGCTGCCGGGTGGCTATCAATTTGTCCCAGGCCTCCTTGCGGGTGAAACCCGGCAGCAGCGGCGACTCAGCTTGCGGCCCGGTCGCAGTAAAGTTCTTGGACTTGGGATTCATCGGCAATGGCGACGTCGTGGATGGTGAACGTGTCGTCGCTGTACGACAAAGCTACGAGCAGGAACCGAAGTTTATCGGTGTAGCCAATCAGGAAGTAATGGTTTTCGCTGAGCGGAAAGGCGGCGCTATTGTACCAATGTGGACTTCTGAGCACAGCTGTCTGGATTTCGCCATCCGTGATAAGGCCAATACCGGAGCCAGTCTGGCGCTGGCTCAGGGTGAGTTGGCTGAAGTTAAAGCGCCAGTTGGGGGTAAGGCTATCCATATAGGGCGATTGGGTAAAAGGGTATGGCCAAAACGGGCGGGCGGCCAAAGCCGCCCGCCCGCGCCAGCCGGTCCAATTGATCTTCTCTAATGAAATAATTTCAATTCCAGTTGGTGATTACGAAGGTAACTGAGTTTTCGCTAATAAAATAGGGTAGGATAATTTGAGTTACCTTGCCGTTGGTTATTAATCCTGATTCATCATGTCCACTTTACCGCTTGACTCGCTGCTACTGCCGCCCAACTTCTCAGTTTGTGGCGTATTGGAAATCAACGCTTTGTCGCCACTTTCGATGGTTGCCAAGCTGCCGGGTAAGTATTATGCTAGCCAATCGCAACCCACGGATGTGATGCTGCTCGGGATGCTGGAGAACGCGCTAGGTTGGCACCTAGGCGAGATAGAGCGTAATCAGCTTTTTAAAAGCCTGGAGAAGAGGCACAAGCGCCGAGCTACGGCGTCGGGGGTAGGCTTTCGCAGCCTGTTGCAGTGGCACGTGCGGTTCGGGGTCATGGTCGTGCCGCCGCTGCTGCACTACGATGACCTGTGGACGCAGCATCTGAAGGGCAAAACGTTCGCCGAGGGTAGTCGCAATTACGATGCGCAAGTCATCCCCTTTATGAATGCGAAGCGCGGCGGGCTGGTCACGACTTCGGACGCGGCCAAGGCCCGCAAGGGTGCCGAGGCGCTAACTGATTTTCAGTCCGGCGATGAGATAAGTATCACGGTATTGCGGCCCTACTTCCCGCAGTATTATTCTAGTCCTACCCTGCGGGGCTACGTCGAGCCGCAAGGGCCCTATCAGGTTGGCATCGAAACTTCGCCCGCGCTGGCGGCTGCTTTGCGGGCGGCCATTGCCGACCCGGCTGCCCCGCTTTATCTAGGTTCCAACGACGGTTGGGTTGAGCTTGACTGGTATGAGTAAGAAACCTACTTCCACCCCATCGGGCCAAACCAAGCTGTTTGATAGCTCCGCTTCGCCAACATCCGCGCCCGTTGCCGAAGCTGAGCAACTCATTCTTTCCTCATTGAGCGCCGAATTGCTTCATTCGTACCCGCGCTACGGGCTGGCCGTGGCCGCCTACCAATCTCAGTTAGCCGATACGGTAGCGGAAGCTGAGCTACGTATGGCGCTAGTACGCGCTATTGAGGCCGGCTTAGGAAAGTTTCGGATGCGCACTTGGAATAACTCTCTGCACGATAAGATATTAAAATTTGAGCCAGTGCGACTGACTGACCTCATCGATAAGCCGCAACTGGTGCAGTCGGCGGGCTTAGCAGCGCAGGGGATTTACTTATTTCCGACGCTGGTCACGACGGACGGCGGAGCGAAAGACACGTTTCGCAACGCGCAAGAGATAATTGGACAATTGCGGGGGGCGGTTTCGCTCACGGCCGTCACCACGCTCAGCCGCTCGTTTGCGCCGACAACAGCTAAAATCAACAACGGCACGGCGTCGCAAAGTCCGCCGGAAGGTACCTTGCTGGAAGCGGCGTGCGCAATTATTACCACTGTTACGCCGCTCAAGCCGGCGGCCTGGCCCGGTATCAATACGGTCATCATTCCCGACTTGCCCTTGCCGCAGCTCCGCGAGTTCGTGGCCGTGTTCGAGGGGATGCTGGGGCAGGAAACCGACGACCTGATGCTGACGCGCGAACGGCCGCTGACGGTAGCCGCCGCGCCCAAAGCCGGCGCGAAAGCCAACGCCACCCTGACGGCCGCCAAGCCCGCCGCGCCGGAGTTTCGCCGGCCGCGCCTGCACTCCGGCAACTACCCCGACGCGCCCCGCGACGCGGGCGCATTCGGGCCGGTAGGGCTGCTGGGCGCCATCGGGCGCTGGGCCCGGCGCACGCAGCAGCAGGGCCGCGGCCGGGCCGTGCTCGCCACGCTGGCCGGGCAGCCGCTGCACGTCATTTCCTACGACCAGATAAGCCAAGTGCGCTTCGACCACCACACCACGCGCTTGGCTCTGGACCACGACCTGACCAGCATCGTGGACTCCCTGTATCTAGGCACCCGCTTCTACTCGGAAGCCGACAACGCCGGTACCCCGTTCGGCAAGCCCGAATTCAAGACTTTTTGTCTCATGGCCGGCCGCTTTCTGCAAAGCTTCACCCCGGCCGCCTTTGCTGATTTTCTGGCCTTCCGGGCCGAGTACGCCGCCGAAACCGCACCGCTTTTCACCGAATATTTCCGCACCATGAACCCTGAAATGGACCCCGAAACTTTGGCTGAGATTGTAGCATCAGCTAGCAAATTAGGCAGTTGGCTTAACAAGACAGCTTGGTCGGTAGCCAAGGAAGATGTAGAGAAGTTTCCGTCTGGCGACAGGAAGAAATCAATTCCTCAGCAAGAGCGGGAAAGAAAAGCCAAACTTTTGGTCGTGCTAGAAAGCGCCATTCTAAGCGCAAAAACACCCGAAGAAATGATTTCGCAGGTGCTGACTCAAGCCGAACGAATGACGGTTTATGAGGCGCCTAGCGAGTCTCATCGGTTCGTTACCGCTGCTATGACACGTGAAATCAGTCATACTCAGGCCAAGCACCTGCTTATTGCCTACATGCGGCTGCGCAGCGCTGGCAAGAGCAGCGCCGCCGCTGAGGCAGGCGAGGCAGGCACCCCGGCCGAGCCGGAAACCACCGACTACAATCACCAAGACGACAACTCCTAGCCTTTTTACCTCTCCCACACCATGATTATCAAAGGCATTCTCGTTACCCTGCTGGCGCCCATGAGCGACCACATCGCCAACGCCGGCGAAAAGCTTCTCGGCAATGCGTCGTCCATCAAGCGACGGCCCGACGGGCGGGTGTACATCTCGGGGCAGATGCAGCGCCACGCCCTATTTTCGGCCCTCGACCGCCTCAACGCCGACGACGAAGGCCGCGGCCAAACTTACGTCTCGAACGGCGATGGTGTGACGAACGTGGTCGAAACCGACCTGCGGGCCGACCTCGGCGGCTTTCTGCAAACGTCAAAGGAAACGTACTCCGGGCGGCGCACGGCGCCGATTTCGGCCACGCCCGCCGTGGCCCTGGAATCAAGCAGCGTCGGCCGCGACTTGCTCATTCGCCTCAAAATGGAAGCCGAGGGCGACTCGCGGGGGCAGGCCGTGGCGACGCGCGAGTTCTCGCAGGACGACCGGATGCTGATGAGCTTCTTCGTGGACGTGAGCGCCGTGGGCATCCGCAAGCGCTTTAGCTACGAGAAAGAGCTGCACGTGCGGACCGAGTTCGTGCGCCACATCTCGGAAGAAGAGCGCCGCCGCCGCATTCGCCTGGCGCTGGAAGCCACCGCCGCACTTACCGACTACGCCAACCAAGCCCGTAACGCTACCAGCGGCGAGCCGCAGCAGGTGCTACTGGTATTCGATACGCGCCTCTCGCGCAAGGCAAGCCGCTACTTTAAGGCCGGCGAGGCTGAGCAGCGTAATATTCTGGCCGAGTTGCAGGCGCGGGGTGCCGTGTACTTCTTGGGCGACGACACCGCCGAGAGCGGCGACGGTACGGCGGCAGCTTATCAGAAAGCGCTGGATTTTCTGGCGGCTAACGCCCTCTACGACCCGGCCCCCGGCGTGGCCGTGCAAAGCACGGCCGACTTTGAGAAGAGCATTAAGCCCGAAAAGGCAGCCAAATAATCATTCCTAGTTCTGCCGCCCGGATAATGGAACTGCTGGCCAAACCCGACGGAACGCCGCTGGCCGACCACACCCGCCACGTGCGCGACGAGGCGGCGCGGGTGCTGGCCGCCCGCCCGTTTCTGGTTTATAAATATGCCGTCCGCACGGGGCATAACCTGCCAGCGCTGCTTGATGCCTGCGCCCGTTGGCACGACGCGGGCAAGGCGCATCCGGCATGGCAACAGGCCTGCCGCCGGGATTTCGAGGAGTCCCGGCGCACTGGCAAGGTTCGCGGCACCCACCTGCAAAAAAGTGGGGTGCGCCACGAGTTCGCTTCGCTCGTGCAAATGCGCGGGGCCGGCGGCAACGACTGGCTGCCGCCGGCCGCCTACGCCGCCGTGGCGGCTCACCACGGCAAGCTGGGCTTTCGCCATCAAAAACGCTGGGCCGATGACTCGACCTTTAAGCCGTTCTGGCACGAGCGGTTTTTGCCGCTCAGCGCTGAGTTGCAGCCCGACCACGCGGCCGACTTTGACCAGGCCATTGCTCGGCGCTACGAGTACGGCGGCCTGCGAGCCGTGCTGCGCCTAGCCGACCACCGGGCCAGCGCCCGCGAGGCGCATACGAATGCGAACACGCCGGCCGTGCCGGAGCTGAGCGCTTTTCGCTATACCTTTCCTTGGAGTGAGTCGACCGGCGTTCAGAAACTGATTCCGAAGTTTTGGGACGAGCCGTTTGCCTTGCTGCGGGCGCCCACCGGAGCCGGCAAAACGGATGCGGCGCTGCTCTGGGCACGGCGGCAGGTGACGACCGGCCGGGCTGACCGGCTGGTGTGGGCCATGCCTACCCGCTTCACGGCCAATGCGCTGTATATCGCCACCACCGAAACCCTGAGCAGCACCGGCCTCTACCATTCCAGCGCGTGGTTTCTGGCTCAGCAGCGCGAGCGGGAACAGCAGGCGCATGGCCGGCAGCCTGCGGCGTGGAAGCAGGAACTGGACTATGCCCGCCTGCTGGAAACGCCCACCACCGTTACGACGATTGACCAGCTTTGCCTGGCGCTGACGGCTACCCGCGAAGACCACCACGCCACGTTCTGGAACCTGGCCCACGCCTGCGTTGTGATTGACGAGGCTGATTTCTACGATGATTTTACGCAGCGCAACCTGGTCGTGCTGCTGCGGGCATTGCGGTTGCTACGGGTGCCGGTGCTGCTCATGAGTGCTACGCTGCCCGCCTCAGCGCTGGAATTATACGCGCTCTCGGGCCTGCGGGCCGCAAAAATCTGGGAAGACCTGACCGACTACGACCGGCCCCGCTTCCGTCTGCATCGCGCTGGGCCAGCCGAAACACCCGAGGACCTTGCGCCGCTGCTGCAACGAGCCCTGAACGGCGAGCCGCTCATCATCTACGCTAACACCGTGGGCCGGGCGCAGGCCTATTGGGACTGGTTTCAGCAACACAAAGCGCCAAACGTGGTGCTTTATCATTCCCGCTTCACGGAGCCCGACAAGAAGGACGTTGAGGAAAAGCTACTGGCGATGCTCGGCCCTAAAGCCTGGAAATCCGGCAGTCCCACGGGCGTCGCCATTCTGACGCAGATTGGGGAACTGAGCGTTAACATCAGCGCCGATTTGATGATTGCCGACCTGTGCCCAACCGACCGGCTGGCGCAGCGGGCGGGCCGCTTGTCGCGCTTCGCCAATCGGCACGATGGCCGAACTGCCGTAGTCGGTGAGCTGCATTTGATCGAGCCGCAGAAAACCGATAAAAAAGGAGAGCAGAGTTTTTATCCTGCTCCCTACGGCCATTACCGCCAGGGTCAGGGCTGGGTGACTAGCACGGTGTTGGAGCAGGCGGGTATTCAACTAGCCGCTGGCGACTACTCGGCCCGGCGCTTAGTAGAATTAGTGAATGAGTTGTATCCGAGCGTAGCAGAAGAAACGACTGATGTGTGGGAAAATCGCCGGGCATTGGAGGCGGCCGTAGTTGCTAATTGGCTGCTGTTGCCCAAAGCGGGAACTGAACAAGACGACGAAGAAACGCACCAGTGGAAAAGCCGCGACATCGGCCCCCAGAAAGTGGTGTATGCCGCCACCAATTTTTCGGCATTCGACACTGAAGGTGACCCGCAGGTATTTGCTTCTTCCTTTCAATTTCGGGAGTGGGCCTTGCCCCACGCCATTTCGGTGCCGGTATATGACTTTCGCCGGGCGCAGCAGGCCAGAAAGCTGGAAGAGGTTCGCGTTCACATCAGCCAGGAAGCCGAAGTAATCTGGATAGTAAAAGCGGGCTACTACGATTCGCAACAGGGCTTGCGCTTTGACCAGCAGCCCAGCGCCGAGGACGAGTAAATCCCTACCCCCTCTGCCCCATGCACCTTACCGGCAAGCACCTCAACTACTACTACATCTGCCACCGCAAGCTGTGGCTGTTTCACCACGGCGTGAGCTTTCAGCAAACCCACGAAAACGTGCAGGACGGCACGCTGCTGCACCTGACGGCCTACCCCCAGCGGGCCAAGCGGTTTCGGGAGGTGCAGCTCGGCGGCATCAAGATTGACTTCTACGACCCGCACGACAAGGTTATTCACGAAATCAAGCGCAGCGACAAGATGCAGCCCGCCAGCGTGGCGCAGCTGCAATACTACCTGCTGGTGCTGGAGCGCCACGGCGTGCTGGGCGCGACCGGCGTACTGGAATACCCGCGCCTGCGCCGCACCGAGGCCGTGACGTTAACCGACGACGCCCGCACCACCCTGACGGGCGCCGAAGCGGCCATTGAGGTGCTGGTCAATCAGGCTTGCCCGCCCACTATCAACAAGCCCGTGTGCAAGCAGTGCAGCTACTATGACTTCTGCTACGCCGGTGAGACAGCATTGCAGTAGCGAAGAGGGGTAGGGAAACTAAACCAGTGACCAACAGCCCTACTGCGCCTGGCAGGGGTTGGTGCAGGGACAGGGGGTAGGGATGTGGCACGCAATGCCCCCAGCGCGCCGCCACTAGCCAGGTTGGTGTTGGGAGAGGGGGTAGGGGTATAAAAATCAGCAACATCACGGTTAATCTGCACCATCTGCGATTCAATGAAGAAAACCTTCTACCTCTTCAACCCCGGCCGCCTCTCGCGCCAGGACAACACGCTCAAGTACACAGCCTACGACGAGGCCGGCGCCGAGGGCCAGACCCGGTTTCTACCCATTGAGGACGTGGCCGATTTGTACGTGTTCGGCTCGCTCGATGCCAACTCGGCGCTGTACAACTTTCTGGGCAAGCACGGCGTGTCGGTGCACTTCTTCGACTTTTATGAGCACTACACGGGCTCCTTTATGGCCAAGGACTACCTGCTGGCCGGCCGGGTGCAGGTGGCGCAGACCAACCACTACACCGGCTCTAAAAAGCGGCTGGCCCTGGCCCGCAAGCTGGTGGAGGGCGCGGCCTTCAACCTGCTCAAAAACCTGCGCTACTACCAGAGCCGGGGCCGGCAGGTAGGCGAGGAAATCACCCAGATTGAATTGTACGTGGCGGCCCTACCCCATGCCACGACGGTAGCCGAACTCATGGGCTACGAGGGCAACATCCGCCAGACTTACTACCGCTGCTTCGAGCAGTTGGTCAGCGTCGAGGGCTTCACGTTTGGCACGCGCAGCACGCAGCCACCCCAAAACGAGCTGAACGCGCTGATTTCGTTCGGCAACATGCTCTGCTACGCGGCCTGCCTCTCCCAGATTTATCACACGCAGCTCAACCCGACCATCTCGTTTCTGCACGAGCCGGGCGCCCGGCGTTTCTCGCTAGCGCTGGACCTGGCCGAAATCTTCAAGCCCCTGCTCGTGGACCGGACCATTTTCCGGGTACTCAACAAAAAGGAGTTGCAGCCCCGCGATTTTGTGCGCGAGCTGGGCGGCTGCCAGTTGCGCGAGCCGGCGCGCAAAGCGTTCGTGCGCGTGTTTGAGGAGCGGCTCAAGGAAACCATTCAGCACCGCACCCTCAACCGCAGCGTCAGCTACCAGCACCTCATCAAGCTCGAATGCTACAAGCTGACCAAGCACCTGCTGGACGTGGAAGAATACAAGCCCTTTAAAGCCTGGTGGTGATGTACGTAATCTTGGTGTACGACGTAAAGCAAAAGCGGGTGGGCCGGATGCTCAAGCTCTGCCGCCGCTACCTGAACTGGATTCAGAACTCAGTCTTCGAGGGTGACATTACGGAGGTGAAGCTCAAGGAATTGCTGGCCAAAACCGGCACCATCCTCGATGAGGATGAAGACAGCGTCCTTATCTTCAAGAGCCGCACTCCGGAATGGCTGGAAAAGCAGGTCTGGGGCCACGAGCGCAGCCCGCTGGATACGTTTCTGTAAAATTAATCGGCGCAGGGGCCGTCGTCGCTCTGGGGGCCGCTGGTCACGAAGGTGTCGCCGGGATGCCGCTTATTCTGGTAAGTGGCTGATTTATAGCGGTTGTCGCTCCCCCAGGTTTTTCTTAGTATTACCGACCGACGCTTTTGCCCGCACAAAACTGGGTTCGCAAAGGCAGTTTATATGAATTCAGCGGCTATTTTTACGCTGAAAAGTACGGGGCTTCAATCGGACTGTGTGGAATTGAAATG
>NZ_CAXTEF010000060.1:7677-14344 GCF_964243305.1 uncultured Hymenobacter sp. | reverse complement strand
GGCGTGCGCGCCGTGCTGGTGAAAAGCTTCGCCCGCATCCACGAAACCAACCTCAAGAAGCAGGGTATGCTGGCCCTGACCTTCGCCAACAAGGCCGACTACGAGCTAGTGGAGGAAGACGACCAAATCGACATCCTCGGCCTGACCAGTTTCGCTCCCGGCCAGCCGCTGCAAGTGCGCCTGCGCCACGCCGACGGCGATACCGACCTGATTCAAGTGAATCACACCTACAACCAAGGCCAAATCGAGTGGTTCAAAGCCGGCTCGGCCCTGAACCTGATTCGGATGCACGAGGCCTCGGGCGCAGTGATGTCGCAGAAGTAGGGGGTAGGGGTTGTATCAGAAACAGCAACGGCCGCCTCAGTTTCTGGGGCGGCCGTTGCTGTTTCTGGAACTTTAGATAAGTTGTTTATCATGGCATTAATTCAAAACAGTATAATGGATAAATTGGTCTGGTCACCCCTCGCGGCGTTTTTGACTTGGCTAGCTAAAAAAGGGTATGATAAATGGCTGGCGAACAAAGGAGATGATAGTGTTCCAGTCGTCAGATTATTTATCAATTCTGATTACAAGTTCTCAGAGATAAGCGACCCTAATTTTGAATCTAAAATTCAAGTTGCAAGGCACTTGTTAAGAAGCGGGGCAAGTGATTTTATCAAACTTAAGGTTGAGCTTAGTTTCAAAACTAGTCATCTCAGTAAGGAGGCTCGCACTCTTATTCATTTGAAAACATCTGGTATTACCGAGGATATCAAAAAGCAGTTTGAAATTGCGTTAGTAAAACCAATTACTATTCAATCAGAGTGTCCTAAAAATATAAGAAGAGTTTTTAACTTTTTACTCACCAGGCATTACGCAAGTTACAATGGTGCTATCAAGCTCGACGTGTACAGAAATCATAGTCCAGAAATTAGCTTCTCAGTTTGGTTATCTGAAGAAGATTTATTAGGAATAGCTAGTGTAAGAGGGACAAGCTTAGATGTTCTCAAACAGGACTTAGACTTAGTGGGATGTTATCAGCGGGTAGCTTTACAACTGAGCAACTTTTAGACCTAGTGATTCCAAAATTTGTTTGGGAAATTTATAGATTAAATAAAGATTACAAGTTCGATTTAAGTACAAGGCATTGGGAGAGCTTGTCATTGTATGATGTAGGCATCGAATAAATCGAGTTTATATTTTTACAACATTGGTACTTAGAGATGCCATGACCTTCGCCGACCTCGACAACATGCTGCTGCTGCAAGGCCCGGCCCTGGCCCGGCTCACGGACGAGGAGTTCTTTGACCTCTGCCAGCACAACCCTACCCTGCGCCTGGAGCGCACGGCCGACCACAACATCATTGCCATGCCGCCCGCCGGTTCCGAGTCCAGCCGCAAGTCCAGTGAAATCGTTTTTCAACTCATGCTCTGGAACCGGCAGCACCAACTGAGCCACGTTTATGAGTCCTCGGCCGGCTTTACCTTGCCCGATGGCTCAGTGCGTTCGCCAGATGCGGCGTGGCTGGGCCGGGCGGCCTTTGATAGCCTCAGCGAGGAGCAGCGGCAGCGGTTTCCGCCGGTCTGTTCGGCGTTCGTGGTCGAGGTTCGCTCGCCTTCCGATGGGCTGGCCAGCCTGCGCCGTAAGATGGAAGTCTACTTGGCTAATGGCGTCGAGCTAGGATTTCTGCTGGACCCGGCAGCGGAAACCGCCTACGTTTACCGCCGCGGGCAGGAGCCCGAAGAATTGGTTGGTTTTGACCGTGCGCTGAGCGCGGAGCCAACCCTGCCTGGGTTTGAGTTGGACTTACATCCTTTGCGCCGCAGGTAGGGGGTAGGGATTCTGAGCGCTCAGCTTCTACTTTCGCCCTTATGAAGCTGCTGCGCAAAACCGTAAAAATCGTTGGCTACACGCTGGGCGGCATCCTGGCCGTCCTGCTCATCTACGCCGCGGCGGCGTACGGCCTGGCCCTGATTCCGGTGGCGGCCGAACCGGTGCCGCCGGGCGGGGAGCGCGTAGTGGTATACCTGTTTACGCCCAACGACGTGCATACCGACCTCGTGCTGCCCGTGCGCACCAGCCAGAAGGACTGGAGCCAGGAAATCAAGTACAGCCACACCACCAGCCGCGACAGCGCCGGCTACGACTACCTGGCCTTCGGCTGGGGCGATAAGGGCTTTTTCTACATCCCCGGCTGGGGCGACCTCACGGTGCCCATTGCCTTGCGCGCCGCGTTTCACCTCGGCACGACGGCTATGCACACGACTTATCACACCGAAGCGGAGCTGATGCCCGGTCCGAGCTGCGTGCGCCTGGAACTGACCCCCGCTCAGTATAAGCGGCTGGTGACTTACGTGCGGGGCAGCTTCCGGCCCGATGCGGCCAGCCGCGTGCAGTACCTGCCCGGCCACACCTACGCCGGCCACGATGCCTTTTACGAGGGGCAATGGGCCTACAGCTTCTGGCACACCTGTAATACCTGGACAAACAACGGGCTCAAAGCCGCCGGCCAGCGCGCCGTACTTTGGACGCCGCTGGCCGGCGGCCTGTTCGCACCTTATAAGGCGAAGTAGGGGTAGGGAATCAACCAGTCGCGCCGCTTGGCGGTCCGGTCCGCCGGCTCCAGGCCGTCCAACTGGTAGTCGATAGCGGCATTAGAAAGTCATCGTTCCATCATCCTGGCGATGACCGGTCAGCCGGCGCGGCTGGTGGGGGCGCCGCCGCGAAATAGCGCAGCCGATAACAGTTCATGGCCGTAACGCCGAGCCGATTTAGGAGCTGGTAGTTGGCAATGGCGCCCACCGGCGCACCGATGATGGGCAGCAGCTGAGCCAGCTTGGCCAAGTCGATATAATCGCGGTATTCCTGCTGGAAGGTGCGCCAGTCGAACTCGTTCACGTCGGGGGGTAGGGAGTGGCGGTAGGTTTCCCAGTTGGCCAGGCGCTGATAGGTTTCGTTGCGGGTGTGCTGGGAGCTGAAGGCCAGCTGAAACACGTGCAGCAGGTAGAGCCGCTCGGCGTAGTCGCGCCCGTCGTGGCCGTAGAGGGCCGCGATGTCGAAGAGCAGCTTGATTTTAATACCCATCAAAAGCGGAAAATCGGCCAGCCCAAGCAGGAACCCGCCCGCGCCGGTCACGGCGCCTTCGGCGGCGGCCGTGTTGCGATAATAGCGGATGCGGGTGCGCACGGCGGTTTCGCGCGCCACCAAAGTTGCGCCGGTCAGGGGCCGGCGCGTGGTGTAGGTCGAGCCGAAGAGCACGCCGCGCACCATCTGCCGAATGGCGGCGGTCAGGGCCTGGTGCACACGCTCGGGCAGCAAGGCGTTAAGTTGGATTTGAACCTGCCGGGTCAGGCGATTGAGCAGCGAGGGACGCCGCTGCATCTGCTGCTGCCAGGCGCGCAGCTCAGCGTGGGCGGGTTGTTCTTCGGCGGTCATTGGGGGCGAAGGGGGTAGGGAAAAGGCCGCCGCTATATCGCAGCTTTGGTGACTGAGTTACAACTGCTGCCACGGGCCGCTGCCAACTTCCTTCAACGCAAACAGCCCCGCGCTGGGGGGCGCGGGGCTGCCGGAAAGAGGGGGGCGAAAGGAAAACCAGCTTAGTTAAGCCACACTTCGGCAATTTGCTCGAAGCGGTGGGCGGCGAAAGCACCATAGGGCTGCTCGGCATAAAAGCCGAGCACGTGCACCTGCGGCTGGCCGGTGCGGACGTGGGGCAGAATACGAACGGGATAGACGCGGCCGGCTTCGGGCCAGTCGCCAATGTAGTTGGCGGGGCGCTGGGTGTCGTTCACGCAGCGGGCAAACTGCTGGACGGGCAGTGGCATGGGAAGCTTGACGTTTGACATGCCCAAAGATACAAAAAAGCCTCGGAAACTAAAAATAAAAGCAGACTTATTTTTGCATTTCCACCCTAAGAATAGGGCTTTATTATCTTCGGAACACGGCGATGAATGGAAGGAGTCAAGAATGATGGCGGGCTAGAAGAAGTTCAGGAATGAATCAAAAAAATGATGTAAACTAAAAAAATTAGCAATCAGTGGTTTCATTTGTTCCGCCCTTGATTTATCATTTTCAGCCAGCCTTTTTCGTATTCAATTTCAACCAGCTGTGCGCTATTTCTCTTTACGAGGTAGCCCTACCAGCCGGATTCTCTCCGTTTGGCTTATACGTGTGCGTGGACTGATGCGACGATTTCCTCAGGGCCAGGTAGTGCCGCGCCAGCCGCCGCCAGTTCTAAAAACAGACTTGCCAAAGGCATTAAAAAAGCTCTCCGAATTTCAGGGAAAGCTTTTTTGATTGAAGTGACGGCTGTCAAAGGCCCTTCAAAGGGACTATTAGATAATAGTACTCTTGCCGTAGGCAATGTTGCGGCGGTGCAGGTGGCAGTCCTGCAAATCCAGCACGCCGTAGGCGATGAAGCTGCCGACCTGCTCGGTGGTGTAGGCGGCGCTGGCGTTGAGTTCGGGGGTTAGCACTTGCTCATTTAAGGCGTTGTCGACGGCGGCGCGCACGGCGCGGGCTTCTTCGGGCAAGTCGAAGTGGTCGAGCATCATGGCGGCCGAGAGGATGGCGGCAATGGGGTTGGCGATGCCTTTGCCTTTGGCCTGGGGGTAGGAGCCGTGGATGGGCTCGAAGAGCGCGGCCCGGTCGCCGACCGACGCCGACGGCAGCAGACCCAGCGAACCGGCAATCACGGACGCCTCATCGGAAAGGATGTCGCCGAACATGTTCTCGGTCAGCAGCACGTCGAATTGCCGCGGGTTGAGGATGAGCTGCATGGCCGCGTTATCCACGAACAGGTATTCTACGGCCACGTCCGGGTAGTCGGGGGCAATTTTCTGCACGACTTCGCGCCAGAGGCGGGACGTTTCCAGCACGTTGGCTTTATCGACCAGGGTCAGCTTCTGGCGGCGGCCCTGGGCGGCGCGGAAAGCGCGGTGGGCAATGCGGGCAATTTCGGCGGGGTGATAGGTGCAGTTATCGTAGGCGGTGCCGTCGGGCCGGCGGCCCTTCTCGCCGAAGTAGACGCCACCGGTCAGCTCCCGGAACATGAGCAGGTCGGTGCCGGCGATGCGGTCGGCGCGCAGGGGCGAGAACTCCAGCAGCTGCTCGTAGGCCGTCACGGGGCGGATGTTGGCGTAGAGGCCCAGGCTTTTGCGCAAGCCCAGCAGGCCCTGTTCGGGGCGCACCTTGGCGGCGGGGTTGTGGTCATACTTGGGGTCGCCGATGGCACCGAGCAGCACGGCATCGGCCGCGTGGCAGGCCTGGAGCGTGGCGTCGGGCAGGGGCGTGCCGGTGGCATCGATGGCGCAGGCGCCCATGAGCTGGTAGTCGAAGCGGAAGCGGTGCCCGAACCGCTCGGCCACGGCCTTGAGCACGCGCACGGCCTCGGCGCACACTTCCGGGCCGATGCCGTCGCCGGGCAGCACGGCGATGCGCTTGCTGACGGCGTTAGGTAAAGCGTTGTCTAAAAGGTCCATGCGCGCTGTTGTTCGTAAGTGGTGATGGCGGCCTGCTGGCTGAGCAGGTAGTCGATGTCGTCGTAGCCGTTAAGCAGGCACTCCTTTTTGTAGGGGTCGAGGTCGAAGGCAATACTTGCTTCCCACACGGGCACGCTGAGCGTCTGGGCCGGTAAATCCACGAGGAACTGCGTGGCCGGCTCGCGCGTGACCTGGGCCAGCAGGCGCTGGAGCACGGCCTCGCTCACTTGCAGCGGCAGCAGGCCGGTATTGAGCGCGTTGCCGCGGAAGATGTCGGCGAAGTAGCTGGATATAATCACCTTAAAGCCCGCGTCGTAGAGCGCCCAGGCGGCGTGCTCGCGGCTGGAGCCGCAGCCGAAATTCTGGCCGGCCAGCAGAATCTGGCCGCCGTAGCGCGGGTCATTGAGCACAAAATCCGGCTTGGGCTGGCCGCTGGCGGCGTAGCGCCAGTCGGCAAACAGGTTGGCGCCGAAGCCCTCCCGCGTCGTCGCTTTCAGGAAGCGCGCCGGGATAATCTGGTCGGTGTCAATGTTTTTCAGCGGCAGCGGCACGGCCGTCGAGCGCAGGAGTTGAAATTGGTCCATGAGGGTTGGGGGCCGGTGGGGGGGTAGGCACGGCGTTAGCGGAGGATTGCGAAGGGGCAGCCGTGACTTGCTGCCCGACTTGGCTGGCATAGCTAATCCAACCGATGGAAGCAGCCTGGCGGTATTTATAATTTGATAAGCACAACATAAAGAGGTAATTAGTAGTGATAGAGATGGTTACATGGTTTGGGTTATACTCAATGGACGGGCGAAAGAGGGCAACAAGGCGGTCATGCAGAGCGCAGCGAAGCATCTCGCGTGCGGCAGTAATCAACTTTATTCAACGATTAGATTGGTGCAGCTTGGTGCAGCACGCGAGATGTCTCGCAAGCTCGACATGACGTTCCTTCTGCTTGATTACTTCCCCTGGCAAGATGCTTCGACTCCGCTCCGCTGCGCGCTGCATGACCGCCTTATTGCCCTGCTGCCCTAATAAGTCAATTCAGATACTGCGTGATGTCAACCAGCCGGCCCTCTACGGCCGTGATGGCGGCCACCAGCGGGCTGGCCAATAAGGTGCGCGCGCCCGGCCCCTGCCGGCCCTCGAAGTTGCGGTTCGAGGTCGAGACGCAGTAGGCGCCGGCCGGAATCTTGTCGTCGTTCATGGCCAGGCAGGCGCTGCA
>NZ_CAXTEF010000060.1:0-7577 GCF_964243305.1 uncultured Hymenobacter sp. | reverse complement strand
TACTCCACGAAGTAGCCCGTGGCCCCGCCCGTGCCGAGCTGCGCGATAACGTGCAGAATCAGGTCTTTGGCCGTCACGCCGGGCCGCAACTCGCCGTCCACGGTAATGCGCATCCGCTTGGGCCGGCTCAGCAGCAGGCACTGCGTGGCCATCACCTGCGTCACCTGGCTGGTGCCGATGCCGAAGGCAACGGCCCCGAACGCGCCGTGCGTGGACGTGTGGCTGTCGCCGCACACGATGGTCATGCCCGGCTGGGTCAGCCCCAGCTCCGGCCCGATGACGTGCACGATGCCCTGGTTTTCGTGCCCCAACCCGAACAGCTCGACGCCAAAGCTGGCGCAGTTCTCGGTCAGCTTATCGACCTGCGAACGGGAAATGGGGTCCTGAATGGGCAGGTGCTGGTTGCGGGTGGGCACGTTGTGGTCGGCCGTGGCCACTATCTGGCCGGGGCGCAGTAGGGGTAGGCCGCGCCCGCGCAGCTCATCAAACGCCTGCGGGCTGGTGACTTCGTGAATCAGGTGCCGGTCGATGTAAAACACCTCCAGCCCGCCGGGAATGGCCTTTACCACGTGCGACTCCCAGATTTTATCGAATAAGGATGAGGGCATTAGAGACTGAATAGGCTAATGAAATAATTTGAATGTCATGCTGAGCGCAGCGCAGCGGAGGCGAAGCATCTCGCTTTGGGTAGTAATCAGTGGCAATCAACAGTTCCCTACGCCCTCACATCCAGCTAAGATGCTTTGACAAGCTCAGCATGACCGCCTTACAATTGGATTAGTGCCGCAGGCGAGATGCTTCACTCCGCTGCGCTGCGTTCTGCATGACGGCCTTCTTGCGTTTTTTAATTACTCTTTCAGCCGGCGCTCACCAACTGCTCCTGCTCCACCAGCGCGTGCAGGTCGTGGTCGACTACTTCCTTCTGGCGGTCAGCTAATTGCAAAAACGAGGCGTAGGCCTTGTTCAGGGCTTGGCGGTCGAAGTCGTAGCCGATTTTCTGGAGGCGGTAGGCCAGCGCGGCGCGGCCCGAGCGGGCGGTGAGCACGATGGACGAGTCGGCCACGCCCACGTCGCGCGGGTTCATGATTTCGTAGGTTTCGCGGTGCTTGATGACGCCGTCCTGGTGGATGCCGCTGGAGTGCGAAAACGCATTGGCGCCGACCACGGCCTTGTTGGCCTGCACCGGCATACTCATCAGGTGCGCGACCAGGGCCGAGGTTTCGGCCAGCAGCGGCGTGGTGATGCCGGTGTCGAGCTGCAAATAAGGGTGTTGACGCAGGACCATCACCACTTCTTCCAGAGCCGTGTTGCCGGCCCGCTCGCCGACCCCATTGATGGTGCACTCAATCTGCCGGGCACCGTTGAGCACGCCGGCAATGGAGTTGGCCGTAGCCATGCCCAGGTCGTTGTGGCAGTGCGTGGAAAGGCAGACCTTGTGAATGCCGGTCACATTTTCCGTCAGGTACTTGATTTTGGCGCCGTACTCGGCGGGCAGGCAGTAGCCGGTCGTGTCGGGGATGTTGAGCACCGTGGCGCCGGCCCGGATGGCCGCTTCGCACACGCGGGCGAGGAATCCGTTGTCGGTGCGGCCGGCATCCTCGGCGTAGAACTCCACGTCCTCGACGAAGGACTTGGCCAGCTTCACGGCGGCCACGGCGCGGGCCAGCACGTCGTCGGGCGTGCTGCACAGCTTGTAGCGAATGTGGGAGTCGGACGTGCCGATGCCGGTGTGGATGCGGGGGTAGCGCGCCGGTTTCAGGGCCTCGGCCGCCACGCGGATGTCGTTTTCCACGGCTCGCGACAGCCCGCAGACCGTCGCCTCGCGGGTTTGGGCCGCAATGGCCTGCACCGCCCCGAAATCGCCGGGGCTCGACACGGGAAAGCCCGCCTCAATCACGTCGACGCCGAGCTGCTCCAGCTGCCGGGCAATGACCAGCTTTTCGTCGCGGTTCAGCTTGCAGCCCGGCACCTGCTCGCCGTCGCGCAGGGTGGTATCGAAGATTTGTATTTTCTGACTTGCCATGAGAGGAACGGCGCGGGGCGCTTGATACTGCCCGCAAGTACACTGCATTCTTTTCTAAGGAGAAATAAATTTCGTTGCGGCTTACTATTTCTAAACGAGAATAAATTATTTGCAATTTGCTAATTAACAACCATTTATTAGAACATAAAATACAATAGCCAACTGGGTAGTCCGCTTATTCTTGCCACCCGATTTGCTGTGCATAGGCGCTTGTAAGGATGATGGGCTTTGGGCGCGAGAAGGGGGGTAGGAAACGCAATAAGACTTCCCTCTCCCGGCGGGAGGGAAGCCTTATCAGAAGAGCGGTTGGCAGTGCTTCAGCCGTTATTTCTCCTGCTCGGCCAGCGCCAGCGCGTCGGCGGGCACAGCGGCTTTGGAGCGCAGCTGGCGCACCGTGGCGCCGGTTTGCCACAACTCCGAGTCGCGCACTTCCTTCAGCTCGGCGTCCAGTTCCTGGCGGTAGTTGGGCGTCGAGCCGCGCTCAATGGTGCGGGCGGCTTCCTGGCCCGAGGCCACGCTGTCGTACAGCTCGTTGAGCACCGGCAGGGTGGCTTCGCGGAAGCGGCCTTTCCAGTCCAGCGCGCCGCGCTGGGCCGTGACCGAGCAATTGGCGAACATCCAGTCCATGCCATTTTCGCCCACCAGCGGCACCAGGCTCTGGGTCAGTTCTTCCACGGTTTCGTTGAAGGCCTCGGAGGGCGAGTGCCCGCGCTGGCGCAGCACCTGGTACTGGGCTTCGATGATGCCGGCCAGCGCGCCCATCAGCACGCCCCGCTCGCCGGTGAGGTCGGAGTACACTTCCTTCTTAAAATCCGTCTCAAACAAATAGCCCGACCCTACCCCAATGCCCATCGCCAGGGCCTTTTCATAAGCGCGCCCGGTCGCGTCCTGGAACACGGCGAACGACGAATTCAGCCCGCCGCCGGTCAGAAACAGGCGCCGCAGGCTGGTGCCGCTGCCCTTGGGCGCCACCAGAATCACGTCCACGCCGACGGGCGGAATGATGTTGGTCTGGTCATTAAACGTGATGCCGAAGCCGTGCGAGAAATACAGCGTTTTGCCCGGCGTGAGGCGCTCCCGGAGCATGGGCCAGAGCGCAATCTGGCCCGCATCCGAAAGCAGGTTGCAAACGATGGTGCCGCGCGCAGCCGCTTCTTCGAGCGAAAACAGCGTCTCGCCTTCTACCCAGCCATCGCGCAAGGCCCGCTCCCACGAGGCCGTGCCCCGGCGCTGCCCCACGATGACGCGGAAGCCGTTGTCGCGCATGTTCAGGGCCTGACCAGGCCCCTGCACACCGTAGCCGATGATGGCAATGGTGTCGTCTTTCAGCACGGCGAGTGCTTTTTCCAGGGGAAATTCGTCGCGGGTAACTACGTTTTCATCGACGCCGCCAAAATTGATTTGGGCCATGCTGGGGTTGGGGTTGTAGCGTGGACTCTGCGAGTCCGCGCGGGTGATGGATAAGATTGTCAGGCTGTTCAACGCGCGGACTCGCAGAGTCCATGCTACTTCGTTACATCGCAAAGACGCCGTCGCGGTCGTTTAGGTATTCATTTTCAACGACTTCCGTACCAGGCTTGGCCTGCTCAAACTCGCGGAGCTGGCGGCTGAAACCGTCGCTGGCCTTAATGATGGCAATGCGGGCGCTGCGCACAAATTCAATGAGGCCGAACGGCTCTAGCGCCCGCAGCAAAGCGTCGGTTTCCTGGCGGTGGCCGGTGGTCTCGAACACCGTATAATCCTTGCGGATGACCACGGCGCGGGCGCCATTTTCGCGCAGCAGCCGCTCCACGAGGGCCCGCTCGGCGATAACGTCGGTCGGCACTTTGTAGAGGGCCATTTCCTGCCAGATAACTTCCTCGTTGCTGTTGAAATACACTTTGAGCACCTCGACCTGCTTTTCCATCTGCCGGCAGATCTTGCCGACCACATCCTCGGTTTCAGTGATGACGATGTTGAAGCGGTGAATACCCTCAATCTCCGATGGCGAGGTGTTCAGGCTCTCGATGTTGATTTTGCGGCGCGAGAAAATGATGGCAATGCGGTTCAGCAGCCCGATGTGGTTCTCGGTGTAAGCCGTGATGTTGTATTCCTGGCGGGCGGGGGGGTAGGGATTCATGGGTTTTCTGCGGTTGTAGAGGCGCAATATTTTGCGCCTCGTCGTTGCTGATGTTGTTATTGCTGCACCGCCCCGGTCGTGCAACGACGAGGCGCAAAATATTGCGCCTCTACAGCTCTTCCCTACCCCCTCACCGCAGCCGGATGTCACTCACGCTGCACCCCTGCGGCACCATCGGGAAGATGTTCTGCTCCTGCGCCACCATCACTTCCAGCAGAAAGGAGCCGGGGTGCGCCAGCATGGCTTGCAGCGCGGGGCCCAACTCGGCGCGGTCAGCCACGCGCTGGCCAGCAATGCGGTAGCCGCGGGCTACGGCTACGTAGTCAGGACTTTGGATGTCGACAAAGGAGTAGCGTCGTTCGCTGAACAGCTCCTGCCACTGCCGCACCATGCCCAGAAACTGGTTGTTGAGGACGATGATTTTGACGGCGATGCCGGTTTGCATGAGCGTGCCCAGCTCCTGAATCGTCATCTGCACGCCGCCATCGCCGATGATGGCCACCACCGTGCGCTCGGGCCGCCCAAACTTGGCCCCGATGGCGGCCGGCAGCGCGAAACCCATCGTGCCGAGCCCGCCGCTGGTGATGTGGTGGCGCGACTGCTTGAGGCGGCCGTAGCGGCAGGCAACCATCTGGTGCTGGCCCACATCCGAGACCAAGATGGCCTCGCCCTGGGTCAACTCATTGAGTTGCTGCATGACTTCGCTCATACTCAGCTCGGCCGAGGTTGGAAACAGGGCTTCGCGGATAACGGCGTCCACTTCCTCGGCGTGGTAGCCGGCGAAGCGCTGGCGCCAGGCCAGGTGCGTGCGCTCGGCCACGAGGCGCGTGAGCAGGGGTAGGGTTTGCTTGCAGTCGCCCCACACGGGCACCGTGGCCTTCACGTTCTTGTCGATTTCCGTGGGGTCTATGTCGAGGTGAATTACCTGCGCCTGCCGGGCGTACTTGTCAAGGCGGCCGGTCACGCGGTCGTCGAAGCGCATCCCGATGGCAATCAGCACGTCGCACTCGTTGGTAAGGACGTTGGGGCCGTAGTTGCCGTGCATCCCGAGCATCCCCACGTTCAGCGGGTGCTCCGTGGGCAGCACGCCGGCGCCGAGGATGGTCCAGGCCGCCGGGATGCCGCTTTTCTCGATGAAGGCTTGAAACTCCCGCTCGGCGCCGCCCAGCACCACGCCCTGCCCCCAGAGCACGAGCGGGCGCCGGGCCTGGTTGATGAGCGCGGCGGCCTCGGCCACGGCGGCCGGCCGCACGACCGGCGCCGGCCGGTAGCTGCGAATATGCGCGCAGGGCGCGTAGCCGGCAAAAGCAACTTTGTCGAGCTGGGCGTTTTTGGTGATGTCAATCAGCACCGGGCCGGGCCGCCCGCTGCGGGCCAGGTAGAACGCCTTGGCCAGAATGCCGGGAATCTCGCGGGCTTCGGTTACCTGGTAGTTCCACTTCGTGACCGGCGCCGTGATGTTAATCACATCGATTTCCTGAAACGCGTCGGAGCCCAGCAGGTGCGCATACACCTGCCCCGTGATGCAAACCAGCGGCGTGGAGTCAATCTGCGCATCGGCCAGGCCCGTGACCAGATTCGTGGCCCCCGGCCCGCTCGTGGCAAACACTACCCCCACTTTGCCCGAAGCCCGCGCATAGCCCTGCCCCGCATGAATGCCGCCCTGCTCGTGGCGCACCAGCACGTGGTTAAGCTGCTCCTTGAAGTCATACAGCGCGTCGTAAATGGGCAGAATCGCCCCGCCCGGATAGCCGAAAATAGTGTCGACGCCTTCGGCCAGCAGCCCGCGCAGCAGGATTTCGGCGCCGGATATTTCGGGCGCTTCGGCGGCGGGAGCTTCGAGGAGAGTGGGTTGGGCTTGCGGGCTCATAGTGGGGGTAGGGTGCGGGGCTTGCCCCCGCCCGTCGTTGAATAAAATCGTTGTAATAATCCACTGGCGCGAACGCCGGGTGGGGACAAGTCCGCACCCTACTGATCGGTTATACACCCCGTGCTGGCATTCCCTACGGTGCGGATGTACTTGCGCAGCACGCCGCGCGCGGCATTTGGGGTGGGCGGGCGCCACTTTTCGCGGCGGGCTCGCAGCTCGGCAGCATCCACGCGCACGTCTATCGTGTTGGCGTTGGCGTCGAGGACTATCCAGTCGCCGTTTTCGACTAACGCGATGGGGCCGCCGTCGTAGGCTTCGGGGCAGACGTGGCCGATGACGAAGCCGTGGGTGCCGCCCGAAAAGCGGCCGTCGGTGAGCAGGGCCACTTTATCGCCCAGCCCGGCGCCCATGATGGCCGACGTGGGCTTGAGCATCTCAGGCATCCCCGGCCCGCCCTTCGGCCCCACGTAGCGGATGACGACCACTTGGCCGGCGAGTACCAGGCCTTGCGCCAAGCCGTCGTTCACCGCTTCCTCCGAATCAAACACGATGGCCGGACCGGCAAACTGCTCGCCTTCCTTGCCCGAAATCTTGGCCACGGCGCCTTCCGGAGCCAGGTTGCCGTACAGAATCTGAATGTGGCCGTCGGCTTTGAGCGGGCGGGAACTGGGGCACAATAGGTCCTGCTCACTGCCTAAAGGCTGAATATCGGCCAGGTTTTCGGCCAGCGTCTGGCCGGTCACGGTGAGGGTGTCGCCGGTAATCAGGCCTTCGTTGAGCAAGGTTTTGAGCACGGCCGGCACGCCGCCCAGCGCCGAGAGGTCTTCCATCAAATACTTGCCGCTGGGCTTTAAGTCGGCCAGCACCGGCACCCGGTCGCTGATGGCCTGGAAGTCGGCCAAGGTCAGCCGCACGCCGGCTGCGTCGGCAATGGCGAGCAGGTGAATCACGGCGTTGGTGGAGCCGCCGAGCACGGTGGTCACGACCATCGCATTCTCGAAGGCCTCACGCACCAGGATGTCGCGGGGCTTGATATCGCGCTCCAACAGCCGGCGCAGATAGCGGCCGGTGTCGAGGCACTCCTGCATTTTGTGGGCGCTGACGGCCGTGGCCGAGGCCGAAAACGGCACCGATAAGCCCAGCGTCTCGATGGCGGCGGCCATCGTGTTGGCCGTGTACATGCCGCCGCAGGCGCCCGGCCCCGGACAGGCATTATTAATAATGCCGCGGTAGTCTTCCTCGGAAAGCTGGCCGCGCAGCTTCTGCCCGTAGGCCTCGAAACACGAAACGATGTTGAGCTGCTGCCCCCGGTAGCTGCCGCCCTTGATGGTGCCGCCGTACACGAGCAGCCCCGGCCGGTTGAGGCGGGCCAGGGCAATGAGCGCGCCGGGCATATTCTTGTCGCAGCCCACCACGCAGGCCAGCGCGTCGTAGTTGTGGGCGCCGGCCATCGCCTCAATGGAATCAGCAATTATCTCTCTGGAAACCAGTGAGTAGCGCATCCCCGGCGTGCCGTTGGTGATGCCGTCGCTCACGCCGATGGTGTTGAAGCGCAGCCCCACCAG
>NZ_CAXTEF010000059.1:0-16587 GCF_964243305.1 uncultured Hymenobacter sp. | reverse complement strand
GTGGCAACAGTTGGAATCGAACCAACGACACCAGCATTTTCAGTGCTGTGCTCTACCAACTGAGCTATGTTGCCGGGTTTCCGAAGCGTTGAGGGGTAGCGTTTCGGGACGGCGAAGGTACGAATCAAACTAAGCGCCGCAACTTTTCCACCAAAAATTTCGTGCGGCAGAGGGGTAGTCTGGTTGAAAGTATTCGGCATGACGACTAAATTGCGAACCCAAACTGCCCGTGTCTTACCTTTACCTGTATGTTGGACAACCTTCTATTTCTGCTGATTGCCGTGGCCGCTATCGGCCTGTTTGCCTGGCAGGTGCGCAAGATTCGCCGCAACATCCTCGTCGGCCGCGAGCGCGACATGAGCGGCCATGCCGCTGAGCGGGCCCGCAAGACCCTGCTCGTCGCCTTCGGGCAGTCCAAGATGTTTAAGCGTGTGACGCCGGCCCTGCTGCACCTGGTTGTCTACGTGGGTTTTCTGGTGATTAACGTTGAGGTAATTGAGATTCTGATTGATGGCATCACGGGCACGCACCGGGTGCTGGGTTTCATGGGCCCGCTGTATTCGGCCCTGACGGCGACCAATGAGGTGTTAGGCGCGCTGGTCGTGCTGGCCGTGGTGGCGCTCTGGTGGCGGCGCAACATCAAGAGAGTCAAGCGCTTCAGCGGTGTGGAGATGCGCGCCTGGCCCCGCATCGACGCCGATATGATTCTCTACATTGAAATCGTGCTCATGACTGCCCTGTTCGTGATGAACACGGCCGACGTGAAGTGGCATCAGCTCAAGGGCGAGACGCTGCCGGGCGCGTTTCCAGTCAGCTCGCTGCTGGTGGGCGCCTTTCCGAGCGATTTGAACCTGCTGCACTTTCTGGAGCGAGCCGGCTGGTGGGCGCACATCGTGGGCATTTTCATCTTTCTCAATTACCTGCCTAGCTCCAAGCACTTTCACATCATCATGGCGTTCCCAAACGTGTGGTACTCGCGCCTGGTGCCGCAGGGGCAGTTCTCAAACGTGGAGAGCATCACCCACGAGGTCAAGGCCATGCTCGACCCGGCCTACGTGGTGCCGGTCCCGGCGCTGGTCCCCGACGGCTCGGCCGTGGCCCCTACCCCCTTCGGCGCCAAGGACGTGGAGGACCTGGCCTGGACCAACCTGATGAATGCCTACTCCTGCACCGAGTGCGGGCGCTGCACCTCGGTCTGCCCGGCCAACCTGACCGGCAAGCTGCTCTCGCCCCGCAAAATTATCATGGACACCCGCGACCGGGTGGAGGAGAAGTACAATTCGCCGCTGATTTTTCAGCCCAACCGCTACGACGACCAAGCCAACGGCACCGAGCGCGTGCACGCCGACCTGACCGAGGCCACGCTGCTGCGCGGCAAGGTGACGCCCGAAGAGCTGTGGGCCTGCACCACCTGCAACGCCTGCGTGGAAAGCTGCCCGGTGAACATCAACCCGCTGGAAAGCATCATCGAGATGCGCCGCTTCCTGGTGCTGGAAGAGTCGGCCGCGCCGGCTTCGCTCAACGCCATGTTCTCCAACATCGAGAACAACGGCGCGCCCTGGGCCTTCTCGCCCTCGGACCGGCTGAACTGGGCCGATGAAATTTTTGTGGCCGAGAAGCAAGTTGCTACGGTAGCATAACCATAAATGTCCGTCATGCTGACGCAGGAAGCATCCTATCACGGTTGTCTTCGTCAGGCTACTACTCACTGCGGCGCGCCCGTGATAAAATTCCTCGCGCTGCTCAGGATGACTGCTATGTCGTCCACTCAATCATCCATGACCCCTACCCCCCCTGTTACCGCCAAGCGCGCCTTAACCGTGCCCGTAATGGCCGACCTGGCCGCCGCCGGCGAAACGCCCGAAATCCTGTTCTGGGTGGGCTGCGCTGGTGCTTTTGATGACCGCTACAAGCGCGTGACCCGCGCCTTTGTGCGCATCCTCGACCACGTGGGCACCAAGTACGCGGTGCTGGGCCTGGAAGAAACCTGCACCGGCGACCCGGCCAAGCGCGCCGGCAACGAGTTTTTGTTTCAGATGCAGGCCATGCAGAACATCACGACGCTGAACGGCTACGGCATCAAGAAAATCGTGACTGCCTGCCCGCACTGCTTCAACACGATTAAGAACGAGTACCCGGCGCTGGGCGGCGACTACGAAGTCATTCACCACAGCACCTACTTGCAGCAGCTCATCAATGAGGGCAAGGTGGGCATTAGTGGCGGCGGCGAGTACAAGGGCCGCCGCATCACGTTTCACGACTCGTGCTATCTGGGCCGGGCCAACAACATCTACGAGGCCCCACGCGACGTGCTCGCTGCTCTCGACGCCGACCTCGTGGAGATGAAGCGCAGCCGCGCCAACGGCCTGTGCTGCGGCGCGGGCGGCGCCCAGATGTGGAAGGAAGCCGAGCCGGGCAAGAAGGAAATCAACATCGAGCGCACCGAGGAAGCCTTGGCCACGCTCAGCGGCGAGGCCATCGCCTTGCAAGGCGTCGAAACCGAGCGCACGTTTCCCTCGCGCCACGACTTGCAGGGCAGCATCATTGCTACCTCGTGCCCGTTCTGCATGACCATGATGAGCGACGGCGTAAAAAACAAGGAGCAGGAAGGCAACGTGCAGGTGTTCGACCTGGCCGAGCTGATTGCCTCGGCCGAAGGACTGAATGCCTGACCCTGAGCCGCCGGGCACCGGTTAACGTTGGCCCCGACGGGGTCCAACCCGTTAGAGCGGCCCATCGGTAGATTTCCTACCCCCCCTTGCCGCCCCAAGGCCCCAGCGGGGCGACCCAATACAACCGCGTCAGCCAGACGCAGGCGGTTGGGTCGCTCCGCCGGGGCTTTCTGTTTCCCTATTTCTACTTGCTGCCGGTGGGCCACCCCACCAGGGCTGATGACTGCCGCGCTTCAGTGCGCTGGCAGGAAACGGAGCGCAGCACGGCAAGCGCCTGTTTTTAACTCTACTTTTAGGGCGAATAAACCTATTTCCACGCCTGACCCTACTGCCATGACGCGCGCTATCTACGCCCTGCTCCTGAGTCTGTTACTGCTGGCTGGCGCCGGTTGCCAGGAATCAGCTGAATCCTCGGCGCCGGCGACTGCCGACGGCGCTGCCGCCCCAATCCCTACCCCCTCGCTGGCCGCCTACCACGACCCCAGCGGCCAGCCCGCCGACGACCGCCTCAGCGGCGGCGTGCGCCTGATTTCCATCACGACCCCGCTCGGCAACTTCAAGGTGTGGACCAAGCGCGTCGGGAATAACCCGCGCCTGAAGGTGCTGATTCTGCACGGCGGGCCGGGCATGACCCACGAGGCGTATGAAGCGTTCGACTCCTATCTGCCGCAGGAAGGCATCGAATATTACTACTACGACCAGCTTGGCTCCTACAATTCCGACCAGCCTAAAGACCTTAAGCTCTGGACCTTGCCGCGCTTCGTGGAGGAAGTCGAGCAGGTGCGCCGGGCGCTGAAGCTCGACAGCAGCAACTTCTTCTTGTTCGGTCATTCGTGGGGCGGCATCCTGGCCATGCAGTACGCGCTGAAGTACCAGCAGCATCTTAAAGGGCTGGTTATCTCCAATATGGTGCCCTCCATCCCGGAGTATGACGCCTATGCGCACCAGGTGCTCGGCCCCAAGCTCAAGCCTGAGGTACTCAAGGAAATTCTGGCTTTCGAGGCTAAAAAGGACTACGGCAACCCGCGCTACATGCAGCTGATTGAAGCCAACTACTACCCCGAGCACGTGCTGCGCCTACCCCCCGCCCAGTGGCCCGAGCCGGTGCAGCGCTCGTTCAAGCACGTCAACTCGCAGGTTTACGTCTCGATGCAGGGCCAGAGTGAGTTTGGCGTAACGAAGGGCGCCGTGCTCAGCGACTGGGACGTGAAGGCCCAGCTGCCCCAACTAAAAGTGCCCACGCTGGCCATCGGCGCCGAGCACGACACAATGGACCCGGCTCAGATGAAGTACCTGGCCGAGCACGTGCAGCACGGCCGCTACCACTACTGCCCCAACGGCAGCCACATGGCCATGTACGACGACCAACAGACGTATTTCAAGGGCCTCACTGCCTTCATTCACGACGTAGACCGCGGCACTTTCCCGGCCGCGAAGTAGTTCAGATAAACCGCGTAAAAAGCCTATTTGTCATGCTGAGCTTGCGAAGCATCTTCTCACTGCTGAACGACGCAGTAACTCTTTATTAGTGCTCGTTGAAGCGTGAGAAGATGCTTCGCAAGCTCAGCATGACAGACAATTATTTTACTTTCCCGTGATTACTTCTTTCGACCAACTGCCTGACGCGGCCCGCGTCTGGATTTACCAGGCCCGCCGCCTGCTCACCGAAACGGAGCTGCGCGCCGCCGCGCCGGCTCTGACCGAGTTCGTGGCCGACTGGACCAGCCACGGCCGGGCGCTGCGCGCGGGCGCGGCCTTCTTTCATCAGCAGTTTCTCGTCATCGGGCTCGATGAAAGCCAGGCCGGTGCCAGCGGCTGCTCAATTGATGCGTCGGTGCATTTCGTGCGGGCCTTGGAGGAAAAGGGGGGGGTAGGGATGCTGGACAAATCGCAGCTGGCTTTTCTCGTGGACGGCGCCGTGCGGCTGCTCGACCGCCGCGAGCTGCGGGCGGCCGTAGCAGCCGGCGAGTTGTCGGCCGAAAGCCTGTATTTCGATAACACCATCACGACCGTGGGACAGTTGCGTGCGACCTGGCCCGCACCGGCCGGTCAGACCTGGCTGCGCAAGTATTTTGCCGCCGTCGAGCGCAATGTTGTGGAGGCTTAATTCGTTTTCCAACGTAGTAGTATTCGTATTGCTGACTTAATAGCCTGAGGCCAAGCCAGCGCTTTTCTCCTGAATCTTTATGCGGAATCAACTAGTTCAATGGGCTTCTACTGGCGTGGCGGCGCTGCTGCTGGGCGGCTGCGCGGCGTCGGGCAGCCTGAGCAAGGCCGACAAGGCCTTCACCCGCGGCGAGTATGAGCCGGCCATTGCCCTCTACAAGGCCGAGGTGGCGAAGGGCAAAAACACGCCCGGCGCCAACTACCGCATCGCCGAATCCTACCGCCTCTCCAACCGCGTCGAGCAGGCCGAGCCGTTCTACAAAGCGGCGCTCGATGGCCGCGTGCGCGCCGCCGATGCTGGCTTTCGCTACGCCGAGGCGCTGCGGGCCAACGGCAAGTTTGATGAGGCTGCCGCGCAGTTCAGCACCTACGCCCAGAGTGGCACCAACCGCACGCTGGCCGCCCGCGCTGAAACCGAAGCCAAAAACGCCGCTGCCAGTAAAGCCCTGGCCGCCAGCGCCGGTCGCTATACCGTGCGCCCGCTGGAAAGTCTCAACTCGGCCGGCGCCGACTTCAGCGCCTCGCTCATGCCCGGCACCGGCGAGCTGGTGTTTGCTTCCGGCCGCGAGGGCAAGAAGTATTTGGGCAACGGCGAAAACTTTAACGCGCTCTACGCCATCAAGTTCGACGATGCCAAGGCCATGAGCGGCGGCACCGCGCGCCGCCTGGAAGAGCTATTTAACCAGGAAGGCCGCCACGAGGCCAGCGCCACCTACACGCCTGATGGCAAAACGATGGTTTTTGCCCGCTCGAACAGCGGCAAAAAGAACGATTATAAAAGCGCCGATGGCAGCAAAACCACGCTGCTGAGCGTCGATTTGTGGATTTCCTACTTCCGCGACAACGCCTGGACTGTGCCCGTGCTGGCTAACATCAACGACCGCAGCGCCGACGACTTCGCCCCGGCTTTCGCGCCCGACGGCACCACGCTTTATTTCACGTCGAGTCGTCGGAGTGGGTTGGGCGGCAACGATATTTATAAAGCCACGCTCGGCGCCAACGGCCGCTTTTCGCCGGCCGAAAACCTGGGCGAAACCGTCAACACGCCCGGCAATGACAACTTTCCCGGCATCGCGCCCGACGGCACGCTCTACTTCTCCTCCGATGGGCGGCCCGGCCTGGGCAAGCTGGATTTGTTTCAAGTCAAGAACAGGCAGGTAGTAAACCTGGGTCCGGAAATCAACAGCGCGGGCGACGACTTTGCGCCCTTTTTCACTGGCCCCAACACCGGCCTGTTCGCCTCGAACCGCACCGGCGGCAAAGGCTCAGATGACCTCTACGGCTTCGAGCGCCAAACCCGCAAGTCGGTGCTTTTCGCCCTCGATGGTACCGTGGTCGAAGTGCTCACGACCGGCGACCCTACCCCCCGTCCGCTGGCTAATCAGCGCGTGGCGCTAACTAAAGACGGTCAGCCCGTGGGGGAGGTCACGACTGATGCGGCCGGCAAATTCACGTTCAGCGTCGACTCGGCCAGTGCTTACCGGACGGTGGCGGAGCGCAGCAATTACTTCACGGCCACCCAAACAGTCACCATCCCCGCTCCGCCCGCCCAGAGCCAACTCACCGAGGACGTCAGCACCATTCGGGTGCCCGTGCTGCTGACTTTGAGCCCGATAAAGGTCAACAAGGCCATCGTGGTCGAGAATATTTTCTATGACTACAACAAGGCCAATATCCGCTCCGACGCGGCGGCGGAGCTGGACAAGCTGGTGCAGACGCTGGTTGATAATCCCAAAATCACCATCGAGCTAAGCTCGCACACCGACCAGCGCGGCAAAGATGCCTACAACCTGAGTCTCTCGCAGCGCCGCGCCAACGCCGCCGTAGCCTACATCGTGAGTAAGGGCGTGGACAAAAGCCGCCTCACGGCCAAGGGCTACGGCGAGACCCGCCCGGTGCTGAAAAACGCCAAAACCGAGCCCGACTACCAGCGCAACCGCCGCACCGAATTCAAAGTGACGCGCATCTCGGAGTAGAGTAGAACTAAGCTAAGAAGCCGGTCATGCTGAGCGCAGCGAAGCATCTCGCGGGCAGCCGTAATTTCGGCAAGCGGACGTCAGATGAGCATAACTGACTTCTGATAGCCTTGTTAGAAACGAAAGAGCCCCCGCAGCACATGCTGCGGGGGCTCTTCTCTATAAAATCAATAGCTAATGATAAGCCTGAATAGGAATCGAGGGCTAGGATATTCAGTTGTGCAACGCCAGGCCAGGGTTGGGGGTTCCAGTCTGGCACAGGTTTTGGCTTTAGAATAATTGTCAGAAAAAACTGCACTGGTCTGATATTTACCTCTTTAACTCATGAAAAAGGGTTTGCTGCTGTTGCTGGTCGTCACCCTGAGCGCGGCCGGCACGGCGCTGGCTGGTTCGCACCCGCTGGCGGCCAATGTCAATTTTGCTTCCGAGCACGGCGTGCCCTTTGCCGTAGTGCTCGATGGGCGCCCGCTCACGCGGGGCCTGGCCCGGCAGGTGCACGCCGAGCGGCTCGCGCCGGGCCTGCACTACGCCGATTTTAGCGTGCCCACGGCCTATGGCGGCTTCGTGCGCCTACGCCGCCGCGTGTGGCTGGAGCCCGGCCTCGAAACCACGTTTGTGCTGCGCACGCGCCCTGGCCGGCCGCTGGACTTGCAGCCGGCCGGCGCCATCGCGCTCTATGGCCCGTATCGTTCTGGCCGCGGAATGCCCGGCTACGGCCAGGGCCGCTACGATGAGCGGCGCAATGACCGCTACGACGACCGGCGCGGCGATGGCTACCGCAACGGTGCCGCCTACCCCCCCGACTCGTACGAAACGCGCCCCAATCAGCCCAACAGCAATGACCCAGGCAGCTACGACCCTGACGGCGGGCCGTACGACAACGCGCCCACCGCTGAGCGTGGCGGCTACTACCCCAACTCCACCGCTAACTACCGCCTCCTGGCCGCGCCCGACGTGGACGGCCTGACCCAGGCGCTGGCGCGCACGTCGTTCGAGGAGGAGCGCCTGCAAATTGCCCGGCAGGCACTGAGCCAGAGCCGCATCCGCGCCGAAGACCTGGCGCGCCTGCTGCGGGCGCTGCACTTCGACAGCTCACGGGCCGAGCTGGCCAAGTTCGCCTACCCCCACGTGGCTGACCCACAGAATTTCTACCAGGTATATTCCTCATTCGATTCCAGCCTCAAGGCCGGGGAGGTGCGCGATGCTTTGCGTCAATGAGGAGTAAAGAATTGGCGGATAGCCCCGTAGGGGCGGCCCATTGGTAGAGATGGAAAGGGATGGAAAAGTTGAAAAGCCCCCGCGGGGCGACCCAGCCGTCGGCGCCACCTGCGCAGATGAGTTGGGTCGCCCCGCGGGGGCTTTGGGGCGGAAGAGGGGGGTAGGGATGCCACCGACGGGCCGCCCCGCTGGAGCTGACTGCCCATAATTTCTCATTCCTCATTAAGTCAAGGACATTTCACCGCAGGCGGTCCATGCTGCGCACCAGGCGCTCGTCGGCGCGGATGAAGCGGTTGGCGAGCAGGTTGAGCAGCAATGCCAGCGTGGGCAGGTAGAAGCCCGCCTGGTAGGCGCCTTCGAGCTTGACGTTGAGCAGGATTTCGCCCCGCGTGGAGTAAAAGAAGATGGCGCCAATGGTAGCCACGATGCACAGCATGTTGACGGCGCCAATTTTGAGCTGGGTGAAGCGGTTGCGGTACTGAAAAATCTCGAATACGGCCAGCGCAGCCGAAGCGGCGGCCAGCGCGCCGATGGGCCAGGTGCTGCCGTCCGAGTGCGGGTTGGTGCCGGTAAAGGCCAGCGAGAAAGCGGAGAGCGTCAGCTCCTGCCCCGTGAGCGGGTCGGCTTTGTGCCAGATGGGCAGGAACAGTACGCTGCCCATCGCCAGGGCCAGCAAGAGCAAAAACACGCTTTGGATTCTTTGTATCATCTTTGTGGTTAGCTAAAACGGCTGTCTTAGGGCGAACCGGCCCGGCCGCCTGCCCGCAAAATTAGCCGCTAACCGGCCTTCGGGCCCTCTTCTTTTTTCTTTTCAGAATGCCAACTGCCTACATCGTGGATGCCGTGCGCACCCCGATTGCCAGATTCGGCGGCGCCCTGAGCAGCGTCCGCCCCGACGACCTGGCCGCCGTCGTGCTCCGCGAGCTGCTGCGCCGCAATCCTTCGCTTGATAAAGCCGCCATCGAAGACGTGATAATGGGCGCCGCCAACCAGGCCGGCGAAGACAACCGCAACGTGGCCCGCATGGCCGCGCTGCTGGCGGGCCTACCCATCACGGTGCCCGGCAACACTGTCAACCGTCTCTGCGGCAGCGGCTTGCAGAGCATCATGGACGCCAGCCGCGCCATTCGCTGCGGCGAGGGCGACGTGTACCTGGCCGGCGGCTCGGAGAGCATGACCCGCGCCCCGTTTGTGCTGGCCAAGTCCGAAGCCGCCTTCGCCCGCGACTTCACGGCCCACGACACCACGCTGGGCTGGCGCTTCGTCAACCCCAAGCTCACCAAGCTGCACTACCCCTACGCAATGGGGCAGACCGCCGAAAACGTGGCTAAGCAATACGGCATCACCCGCGAGGAGCAGGATGCGTTTGCTTTTGAGAGCCAGCGCAAATACCACCGGGCGGCCGAAAAAGGCCGCTTCCGCAAGGAAATCGTGCCCGTGTTTATCTCGCAGCCCAAGGGCGACGCGGCCATGTTTGATACCGACGAGCAGCCCCGCATCTCAACCCTGGAAAAGCTGGCGACCCTGAAGCCCGCGTTCCAGCCCGAAGGCGGCACCGTGACGGCCGGCAACTCGGCCGGTATCAACGATGGGGCGGCGGCCGTGCTCATGGTGAGCAAAACGGCCCTGGAGCGCTACGGCCTCAAGCCTATGGCCCGCATCGTGGCGACGGCCGTAGTGGGCGTCGACCCGTCGGTCATGGGCCTGGGCCCGATTCCGGCCACCCGCAAGGTGCTGGAGCGTGCCGGCCTGACCTTGGCCGACATGGATTTGATTGAGCTGAACGAGGCCTTCGCTGCCCAAAGCGTGGCCTGCGCCCGCGAGCTGGGCCTTGACATGAGCAAAGTAAACGTCAATGGCGGCTCCATCGCGCTGGGCCACCCGCTGGGCTCTTCCGGCGCCCGCATCACGGCCACGCTCCTGCACGAGATGCAGCGCCGCGAGGGTGTGCGCTACGGCCTGGCCGTGATGTGCATCGGCGTCGGGCAGGGCATCGCTGTGATTTACGAGAAGGTGTAAGGACGCAAGGACTGATGGAGTTGAAAGAACGTCATGCTGAGCGCAGCGAAGCATCTCGCTCGATTACTAATCAATGGTGTTCAACGATTGGATTAGTAACGGGCAAGATGCTTCGCTTAGGCTCAGCATGAGGATCTTATTCAACCTTTAATATAGTACATGCGATATTTCCTGCACCTGGCCTACGACGGCAGCCGCTACCACGGCTGGCAGGTGCAGCCGGGCACGCTCACGGTGCAGGCCGAAGTCGACTGGGCGCTCCGGCAGGTGCTGCGCCAGCCGGAACTGTACACGGTGGGCAGCGGGCGCACCGATTCGGGGGTGCACGCCCGGCATCAGGTGGCGCACTTCGAGGCCGCGCTGCCGGCCGCCTTGCAGGATGAAAGTCTGCTGCTGTATCGCCTGCGCCGTTCCCTACCCCCCGATATTGCGCCCCTGGCCGTGCATCCCGTCGGGGAGCAAGTTCACGCCCGCTTCGACGCCGAAGCCCGCACCTACGAGTACCACGTGCTGAGCCGCCCCGACCCGTTTCGGCGCGACCAGGCGCTGCTCGTGGACCGGCCGCTGGACTTAGACGCGCTGAACGCGGCGGCGGCCACCCTGGTGGGGCAGCGCGATTTCACCACTTTCTCCAAAGTCAAGGGCGGCGAAAACCACTACGTCTGCTACTGCTACGAGGCGGGCTGGACGGCTACCGTCACCGGGCTTGTGTTTCGGATTCGGGCCAACCGCTTCGTGCGCGGCATGGTGCGGCTGGTGGTGGGCACGCTGCTGGATGTCGGCCGCGGTCGGCTCACGCCCGGCGAGTTTCAGCAGCTGCTCTGGTCGCTGAGCCGGGTGGAGGCGGGCGGCGCGGCGCCGGCGCGCGGGCTGTTTCTGAGCAAGGTAGAGTATGGGCCGGGCATCGTGCCGGACAGCGTGGCCGCAAGGTTTTAATTGCCCAAAATTCAGCAGTAGTATGCTGTTAATCAAAGCTCTACGCTAGTGACCAGCCTGCTGACCCACCGGATGGAACGGACAATCATCACCTGACTACGATACGTAGAAAGACGCAGGCCAAACCCAGCTAAGCCGCCCGCCCTATCCTCAGCCGCTCAACCGCAACCGCTTCTTCTGGCTCCCGGGCCCAGAGAAGCGGTTTTCATTTCCCTACCCCTGCTTCTCGCCTAAACCCTCGCCTTGAAGCGGCTTCAGGGCGGCCCGAAAGCGCATCTTCATCGACGGGGGCAGATAAGGCATTTCGAGCAGCGCCCGAAGCGTACCGGGCTCTCGCTCAATACCATAGTAGCTGTCCGCGGCTTGCTGCACCGTCACCTCGTGCGCCGCGCGCTCGACCAGCGTGAGCAGGTCGCCGGCTTGCAGCGTGCCCGGCTCCACGACGCGAAAGTAGATGCCGCTGCGCCCGGCCTGCTGAAAGCGCTTCACCATTCGCGCATCATCGAGGCGCACGCCCAGCTTGAAGCACGGCACCCGCGGCTGCACTGCCATGAGCACCGCCGAGCCGATTTGAAAACAGTCGCCGAGCCGAACGTCGCTTTCCAGCAAGCCCTCCGTGGTCAGGTTTTCGCCAAAGGCGCCGGGCACCAGCTTTTCGCGGGGCACGTGGGCAGCCCAGTAGGGGTAGTGCTCGGTGGGGTAGGCGTACACGGCTTTATTAGGGCCGCCGTGGTGCTTGAGGTCGGCCTGCCCGTCGCCGGCCAGGTGCTCGGCGAAGACCTCGACGGGGCCGGCCACGGGCTGCTTGAAGATACTGGTGCGGACGGGCTTGTCCTGCCAGATAAGGTCGCGGGGCAGGGACGTGTTGACGGAAAGCAGGCGCATGAGGAGGTTGGGCGGGCAGGAGGGGGGTAGGGATTTTCAGCGGAGCAGGCTCCGGGCCGGGAGCAAGGTAAGACCAACAGCCGGGCAGAGCTGTCGGCTTAGCGGGCCGGGTGCGCCGGGCGGCCCCAACATTTAGGGCCTGCTAAGGCTTACCTGACGACCTTTGTGCCACTTATGGACCCCACTACTGCTGCCACCAAAACCGGCCAGGTCTTCGACTGGGCCGTGCTGCGCCGCTTGCTGACCTACGTGCGGCCCTACCGGGGCACGTTTTATTTCCTGATTTTTCTCACCGTCGCCACGGCTGCGCTTGGCACGCTGCGCCCCTTCCTGATTCAGCGGATGGTGGACGTGAGCATCGAGCAGGGCGACATTCTGGGCTTGAACAAGATGTTTGGGCTGCTGCTGATTCTGCTCGTGGCCCACGCGCTGGTCTCCTACCTGCAAACCTACCTCGGCGGCTGGCTCGGGCAGTTTATCGTGCGCGACATCCGCACTGACTTGTACCGCCACCTGCTCAGCCTTAAGCTCCAGTTCTTCGACAAAACGCCGCTGGGGGTGCTCGTCACGCGTAACATCTCGGACGTGGAAACCCTGTCCGACGTGTTCAGCGAGGGGCTGGCGGCGATGGCGGGGGACATTCTGCAAATTGTATTCATTGTCGCCTTCATGTTCTACATCGACTGGCGCCTGACCTTGGTGAGTTTGACCGTGATTCCGCCCATGCTCTTCAGCACCTATGTGTTCAAGGAAAAGGTGAAAACCTCGTTTCAGGAAGTGCGCACAGCCGTGGCCAACCTCAACTCCTTCGTGCAGGAGCACCTGACGGGCATGAACGTGGTACAGATTTTCAACAACGAAGCGCGCGAATTCCGCAAGTTTGAAAAAATAAACCAGGAGCACACCGCCGCCAACATTCGTTCGGTGCTCTACTACAGCGTTTATTTTCCGGTGGCCGAGGTGCTCGGCGCCGTGGGGGTTGGGCTGCTGGTCTGGTACGCGGCACAGGGCCAGATTGAGGGCACGATTTCCAAGGGCGCGCTCATCGCCTTTATCATGTATAATGCCCTGTTCTTCCGGCCTATCCGCCAGATTGCCGACCGCTTTAATACGCTGCAATTGGGTTTAGTGAGCACCGAGCGCCTGCTCAAGCTGCTGGATAATAAGGAGCTGATTGCCACGACCGGCACGTATGCGCCGCCGCAGATTGCGGGCGAAGTTGAGTTCAAGAACGTCTGGTTTGCTTATAACCGTCAGGACAGCGAAGCTAACGAGCCGGAATGGGTTTTGAAAGACATCAGCTTTCACATCAAGCCCGGCCAGACCGTGGCTTTCGTGGGCGCGACGGGCGCGGGCAAAACCAGCATCATCAACCTGCTCAGCCGCTTCTACGATATTCAGCAGGGCAGCATCTGCGTCGATGGCCGCGACCTGCGCGAGTATGACCTGAGCTTGCTGCGCCGCCAGATTGGCGTCGTGCTGCAAGATGTGTTCCTGTTCGCCGGCACCATCCGCGACAACATCACGCTCGGCAACCAGAGCATTAGCGAGGAGGCAATCTGGGAAGCGGCCGACCTGGTAGGCGCCCGCCGCTTCATCGAGCGCCTGCCCGGCGCGCTGGACTACCCGGTGATGGAGCGCGGCGCTACGCTCTCGGTGGGGCAGCGCCAGCTGATTTCGTTTGTGCGGGCGCTGGTTTATCAGCCGCGGGTTATTATTTTGGATGAGGCCACGTCGTCAGTGGATAGCGAGACCGAGGAATTGATTCAGCACGCTATCGAGAAGCTCATGGAAGGCCGCACGGCGCTGGTCATCGCCCACCGCTTGAGCACCATCCAGAAAGCGGACCGCATCATTGTGCTCGACCAGGGCGAAATTAAGGAAACCGGCACCCACGAAGAGCTTCTGCGCCTGGAGGAGGGCTATTATAGCCAACTCTACCGGATGCAGTACGCGGGGGCGGAATAGCCAACCCTGGCGCGGGGCGGCGCCCCGTGCTGACCATTCGCGGGCCTCCGACCCATACTCATTCGCGCCGTTCTGGCTTAATCGGGCTACTGTAACTATTCTATCTAATGTTGGTCGTTTTTCCGGCCTCCGGCCGGATGCTAGCCGGCGCGGGGCGCAGCCCCGCGCCGGGGTTTTACTCAGCAACTATGCGTTACGTTTTCTTGGTGCTTATCCTGCTCACGGTCGCCACTTTCGGCACCTATACTTACCTCGGCGGGCTGCGCGAGCCGACCGTGGCTCTCGAAACCATCCCTACCCCCCTGCTATTAGCCGGGCAGCCCTACCACGGCCTCGTGGCCGCTGAGCAGTTTGGCCAGCTGTTCCGGCGGGCCAAAGCCGCGCAGGAAGGCGGCCGGCTCGGCGGCCCTACCCCCTCCCCGCTGGCCAACCTTTACTTCAACGACCCCGAAACGGCCCGCGACTCGGTGCGCGCCTTCATTGGCCTAGCCGTGGCCGACAGCAGCCAGCCGCTGCCGCCGGGTTTCCGATACCGCCTCGTGCCGGCCGGGCAGCGCGTAGTGGCGGCCCGCCTCAGGGGCGTGAGCTACCTGCTGGCACCCAATAAGTTGTATCCCGCCGCCTTCGACCTGATCAAGCAGCGGAAGCTCACGCGCCGGCCATTCTACTTGGAGCAGTTCGGGCCCGAGGAGGGGGTAGGGCAGGTGTGGGTGGGGGTCCAATAGGCTGGTTAGTGGCCGACCTTGCTTGAACGAAAAAGGCTCCCTTCGTTATGAAGAGAGCCTTTTTCGTTCAAGCAAGGTCGGGGTGGCAGGATTCGAACCTACGGCCTCGTCGTCCCGAACGACGCGCGCTACCGGGCTGCGCTACACCCCGAAAGGGCGGGCGCCGAGGGGGCAGCACCCGTTTCCTGACTTCCAAATCCCGGAGTTGGCGGCCGAAAAAAGCCCCCGGACCGAAGTCCAGGGGCCGTTTTCGAGCGGCAACTGAGCGGCTGCTCATCCGTCGGAGTGGCAGGATTCGAACCTACGACCTCCAGCACCCCATGCTGGCGCGATACCAGGCTACGCTACACCCCGGTGGGAATTGGAAGTGCAAAGATACATCGGCCGGGGTTTCGGGCGCAAGCCCTAAGCAGATAAATTTTTCAGTACGATAGTTGCTGCCCCTGGTCCTGGCAAAGTTTACTATCTTTATCAGAGCTAGTTAGCTTGCTGCACTATTCTTATTTCCAGTATGAAAAAGTCCTTGTTTACGCTCGTTTTCGGGGTCGCGCTCCTGCCCTTTATTGCCGGCGCGCAAACGGCTAAACCAGCCGCCAAGCCAGTAGCGAGGCCGGTAGCCAAACCGGCTGCTAAGCCAGCCGCCGCCGTTGCCAGGCCTGCGGCACCAGCCGTCGCGGCGGCGCCCACGGCCGTCGCGCGCCCCGATAGCGTGACGGGCACGGCGCCGGCCGGCGTGTCGCTCTCGCCCGCTACCCCCCCCGCCAGCCCCACCGCCCTCAAGGTGAAGGCCGAGCTGAACCCCATCACCAACAAGCTGAGTGTGCGCACCGATGCCGCCGGCCCCATGCGGGTGGAAGTAAACGACGGCGGTGGCCGCCCGGTCCTGACCAGAAACGTGCTGGTAGGCAACAAGCCCATCGAGTTGAGCGTGGGCCAGTTGGCGGCCGGCACCTACGTGGTGCGCTGCACCGCCGGCGAAAAAACCGGGATGCGCCTCGTGCGGCTGGGGCAGTAGCGGTGAAATAGTGAGCTAGTGAAATGGTGAGGTTGGGTGCTGCCAGCGCCAGTTGTGCCTACGTAGCCTCAAACTCACTAGCTCACTATTTCACCGCCCGTCAGGCTTCCTCGCCTTGCAGCTGCCGCTCATACAGGGCGCGGTAGAGGCCTTCGGCATCGGCCATGAGTTGCTCGTGCGGGCCGTGCTGCACGATGCGCCCATCATCGAGCACCAGGATTTCGTCGGCCAGCTTGACGGAACTAACGCGGTGCGAGATAATCAGGCTGGTGCGACCCCGCATGATGCGCTGCAAGGAATTGAGAATCACGTTCTCAGTTTTGGTATCCACAGCCGAGAGACTATCATCCAGAATCAGGATTCTGGGCTCTTTGACCAGGGCGCGGGCCATGCTCACGCGCTGCTTCTGCCCGCCCGATAGCGTGATGCCGCGCTCCCCCACTTTGGTGTCGAAACCCTCGGGGAAGCGGATGATGTTCTCGTACACGTCGGCGTCGCGGGCGGCTTGCAGCATCCGGGCCTCGTCGGCGCGGTCTTCATCGAGGCCGAAGTTGATGTTTTGGCGGATGGTGTCGGAGAAGAGAAACACGTCCTGCGGCACGTAGCCGATTTGCTCGCGCAGGCTGGTCAGGGCGTAGTCGCGCACGTCGGTCTGGTCGATGCTGATGGCGCCCTCGCTCACGTCATACAATCGGCAGAGCAGCGCGGCGATGGTGCTTTTCCCCGCGCCGGTATTGCCGATGACGGCCAATGTCTGGCCCGGCCGGATGCGGAAGCTGACCTCGCGCAGGGCCTGAATGCCGGTGTCGGGATAAGTAAACGAGACGTTATCGAACACGATGTCGCCCTGAATCTCGCGCTCAATGTTCTGCCGCGAGACGATGTCGGTTTTCTCGTTCAGGAACTCATTGATGCGGGCCTGCGAGGCCTCAGCACGCTGCACGAGCGAAGAGGTCCAGCCCAGGGCCGTGACGGGCCAGGTGAGCAGGTTGACGTAAATCAGAAAC
>NZ_CAXTEF010000058.1:0-16779 GCF_964243305.1 uncultured Hymenobacter sp. | reverse complement strand
TTTCACGTTGTATTAAGCCCTCACAGCCAACCTCACGGGACCCCCACGGGGCCGGCCCCCTCTCCAAAAAAGAGGGGGAGCCAAGGCGGCACAGTTTGCCTTCTCTCCATCTACTCACAAGTAAATCCCTACTCCCTCACGCCGGCCGAGACGCCGTGGCTCCCCCTCTTTTTTGGAGAGGGGGCCGGGGGGTGAGGTGAACAATAGAACATGGCAACCCAACAATCCCAATCCCTCTTCCAGCCCGCGCTGGTCAGCGAAGCCATCAAGCAGGCGTTCGTGAAGCTCAATCCGCGCGTCATGTTCCGCAACCCGGTAATGTTCACCGTGGAAATCGGCACCGTCGTGATGCTGCTCGTCACGCTCGGCCTGCTGATTAGTCCCGATGCCGCGCAGGGCGGCTTCGGCTACAACTTCACGGTGTTCATCGTGCTGTTTCTGACCTTGCTCTTTGCCAATTTCGCCGAGGCCATCGCCGAGGCGCGCGGCAAGGCCCAGGCCGAAAGCCTGCGCAAAACCCGCGAGGAAACCCCCGCCCGCGTCGTGGACGCGAGCGGCAGAATCAGCTCCGTATCGTCGTCGCAGCTCGCCAAGGGGCAGTTCTTTCTAGTCGAGGCCGGCGAAATTATCCCGACCGACGGCGAGATTGTCGAGGGCCTGGCCACGATTGACGAGTCGGCCATCACGGGCGAATCGGCCCCGGTGATTCGGGAAGCCGGCGGCGACAAGTCCAGCGTGACGGGCGGCACCAAGGTCTTGTCCGACCGCATCAAGGTAGTGGTGACCACGGCGCCCGGCGAGAGTTTTCTCGACAAGATGATTGCGCTGGTCGAGGGCGCCTCGCGGCAGAAAACGCCCAACGAAATCGCCCTCACCATCCTGCTGGCCGGCTTTACGCTCGTGTTCGTGATTGTGTGCGTCACGCTGGCGCCATTTGCCAAGTACTCGAATACGCCCATCGCCGTGGCCTCGTTCATCGCCCTGTTCGTGTGTTTGATTCCGACCACGATTGGCGGGCTGCTCTCGGCCATCGGCATCGCGGGCATGGACCGCGCCCTGCGCGCCAACGTCATCACCAAGAGCGGCAAGGCCGTGGAGACAGCCGGGGACATCGACGTGCTGCTGCTCGACAAGACCGGCACCATCACCATCGGCAACCGCAAGGCCACGCACTTCTGGCCCGCGCCGGGGGTAGGGCTGAGCGAGTTCGTGCAGGGCGCCGTGCTCAGCTCGCTCAGCGACGAGACGCCCGAAGGCAAGAGCATCATCGAGCTGGCCCGCGACAACCAAGTGGACCCGCAGGCGCTGCAACCTCAACTGCAAGGCGCCGAGCTGATTAAGTTCACGGCCGAAACCCGCTCTTCCGGCGTCACGCTGGCCGGCGGCACCCGCCTGCGCAAGGGCGCCGCCGACGCCATGCGCCGCCTGGCCGAAGCCGCCGGCCAGGCCTACCCCCCCGCCGTGGCCGAGCGCGTCGCGGCCGTGGCCAGCAACGGCGGCACCCCGCTGGTGCTGAGCGAAAACGACCGGGTGCTGGGCGTCGTCGAGTTGCAGGACATCATTAAGCCCGGCATCCAGGAGCGGTTCGAGCGCCTGCGCAAGATGGGCATCAAGACCGTCATGGTGACCGGCGACAACCCGCTCACGGCCAAGTTCATCGCTGAAAAGTCGGGCGTGGACGACTTCATCGCCGAAGCCAAGCCCGAGGACAAGATGCAGTACATCCGCGCCGAGCAGCAGAGCGGCAAGCTGGTAGCCATGATGGGCGACGGCACCAACGACGCCCCCGCCCTGGCCCAGGCCGACGTAGGGGTAGCCATGAACTCCGGCACGCAGGCCGCCAAGGAAGCCGGCAACATGGTTGATTTGGACAACGACCCCACGAAGCTCATCGAAGTGGTCGAAATCGGCAAGCAATTGCTGATGACCCGCGGCACGCTCACCACCTTTTCGATTGCCAACGACGTGGCTAAGTATTTCGCCATCGTGCCGGCTCTGTTCATGGTCGCCATTCCGGGCCTGCGCGCGCTCAACATCATGGGCCTGCACTCGCCGCAGTCGGCCATTCTGAGCGCCGTGATTTTCAACGCCCTCATCATCCCGGCCCTGGTGCCGCTGGCGTTGCGCGGGGTGAGCTACACGCCCATCGGCGCCTCGGCCCTGCTGCGCCGCAACCTGCTGGTGTATGGCCTCGGCGGGGTCATCGTGCCCTTCATCGGCATCAAGGTCATTGACCTGGTAGTGGGCCTGTTCGTGTAATTTTTGCAATCAAAAAGACGGTCATGCTGAGCTTGCCGAAGCATCTCTACCGCTTCGTTGCTTCGATTAGACTTACTACTGCGGTAGAGATGCTTCGGCAAGCTCAGCATGACGTTCTTAAAGACTTAAGACCTAATTATCATGAAAACCCAATTCCTTCCTGCCCTGCGCCTGACGCTGGCGATGCTGGTGCTGTGCTGCATTGTTTACCCGGCCATCGTGTGGGCCGCCGCGCAACTGGCGCCCGGCCAGGGCGATGGTGTGCAGCTCAGCCAGAACGGCCGCGTCGTGGGTTTTGCCAACGTGGGCCAGAAGTTCAGCCAGCCCGGCTACTTCAACACCCGGCCCTCGGCCGTGGACTACAACGCCCAGGGCTCCGGCGGCTCGAACAAGGGGCCGAGCAACCCGGAGTACCTGGCCACAGTGAAAGCCCGGCTCGACACGCTGCTGCAACAGAACCCCGGCCTGACGGCCGCCCAGGTGCCCGCCGAGCTGGTGACGGCCAGCGGCTCCGGCCTCGACCCGCACCTTTCGCCCCAGGGTGCGCTGGTGCAGGTAGCCCGCGTGGCGCGAGCCCGCGGCGTGGCCCCGGCCCGGCTGCGGGAGCTGATTCGGGCCAACACCAGCAGCGGGGTGCTGGCCCCCCAGGCCGTGAACGTGCTACGCCTGAACCTGGCCCTGGACGCGCTGGCCCCGGCCCGCAAGTAGGCCGCCGGGCGTCGGCGCCAATGCCGCATTCGCTCTAGTCTCCCTACCCCCCTCTTTTTTCTCAACCTGATGTTCGCTGCCGGCCGTACCGGCGGCGGGCGCGCCGGCCCTGTTTCGGCCACGCTACACCTCTCTCATTTTAGGTCTGCTCCAGCAAGCTATTGAACTGATTCGCTGAGTCGCCCGACCTTTCGCAACGCTTTTCTGGCTTTTCTCACTTCCATGAAAAATCTTCTTACCCAGGGGCTGACTTTGGGCCTGGCCCTGGCCGCCACGGGCGCCGCCCTGGCCCAGGTCGCGCCCACCACCGACCCCGCCCTGGCCGTGCCCGCCCCGGCCGCGCCCATCCAGGCCACGCCCGGTCCGCTCACCTTCTACGGCTACGTGGATGGCTACTACGGCTTCGACTTCAAGCACGACAACGGCAACGACCGGCCCGGCTTTCTGTACTCGCACGACCGCCAGAACGAGTTCACCGTGAACCAGGGCCTCATCGGCGCGCGCTACGACGATGGCAAGGTGCGCGGCGCCTTCGGGCTGCACGCCGGCTCCTACGTAACGGCCAACTACGCGGCCGAGGACCAGGTATTCAAGCACATCTACGAGGCATATGCCGGTTTCCGCCCTTTTCAAAAGGCCTGGCTGGATGTGGGTATTTTCGGCTCCCACATCGGGTTTGAGTCGGCCATCAGCAAGGACAACTGGACGCTGACCCGCTCCGTCATGGCCGACAACTCGCCCTACTACCAGGCCGGCGCCAAGCTCAGCTATGAGGTCGGCCCCACGCTCACGCTCACCGGCCTCGTGCTCAACGGCTGGCAGAACATTCGCGAAACCAACCAGGCCAAGGCCCTGGGTACCCAGATTCAGTGGAAGCCCTCGGACAAGCTGCTCATCAACAGCAGCGGCTTCTACGGCCAGGAGCAGCCGGCCGCCCTGACGCACCGCCGCCGCTACTTCCACGATTTCTACGTGAGCTACGCGGCCACCGACCGGCTGAGCCTGGCCTTAGTCTTCGACGTGGGCAAGCAGGAAAACGAGCGCCGCGGCGCCAAGGCCGACACCTGGCACACCGGCGCGGCCTTCGTTAAATACAAGCTGGCCGACCGGCTCTCCACGACCCTGCGCGGCGAGTACTACAAGGCCGACCGGGGCGTAATTATCAACAGTATCTCGCCCGAGGCGGGCAACGCCAATTTTCGGGTCGCGGGCGGCTCGCTGAACCTGGACTACGCGCCGGCCCCCAACGTGCTTTTCCGGGTCGAGGGGCGCTACCTCAACGGCATCAACGGCGTCTTCCAGCGCCGCGACGGCTCCAACGCCGGCACCGGCGGCTACGGCAACCTCACGTCGAGCGTGGCCATTTCCTTCTGACGCCGACGACAGGTCAGTTGAGTAAAATTGGCCGTCATGCAGAGCGTAGCGAAGCATCTCGCGGGGGGTAGTAATCAAGCTTAACCTCACGATTGAATGATACACTTGCCAGCAGGGGGTGGCCAGCAGGGGGTGGCCAGCAGGGGGGTAGTAATCAAGCTTAACCTCACGATTGAATTACTTCCCCACGCGAGATGCTTCGCTACGCTCTGCATGACGGCCAATTGACGTTCGCCCAACGTTCTGATTCCCTACCCCCCTCCTTGCCATGAACCCCGCCGAAGAACAGCAGCGCGACCAGTCGGCCGAGCGGTTTCTGCGTTTGGTGCAGGAGCGGCGGCGCGGGCGGCTCAAAATCTACCTCGGGCTGGCGGCGGGGGTAGGGAAGTCGTTTCGGATGCTGCAAGAGGCCCACGAGTTGCGGGCCCACGACGTGAACGTGCTCGTGGGCTACGTCGAAACCCACGGCCGGGCCGGTACCGTGGCCCAGCTCGCCGGGCTGCCGGTGTTGCCGCGCCAGCGCGTGTTCTACAAGGGCCGGGCGCTAGAAGAAATGGACCTCGACGGCATCTTAAAGCAGCGGCCGGCCGTGGTGCTGGTCGATGAGCTGGCCCACACCAACGTGCCGGGCTCGCGCCACGAAAAGCGCTGGCAGGACGTGGACGAACTCGTGGGCGCCGGCATCTCCGTCATCACGGCCCTGAACGTGCAGCACCTGGAAAGCCTGCACGACCAGGTGCTGCGCATCACGGGCACCGACGTGACCGAGCGCGTGCCCGACGCCATCCTGCGGGCCGCCGACGAAGTGATTAACGTGGATTTGACCGTCGATGAGCTGCGCACCCGCCTGCAGGACGGCAAGATTTACGCCCCCGACAAGGTGGCTGCCGCGCTGGCCAACTTCTTCCAGCCCGACCACCTGCTGCAATTGCGGGAGCTGGCCCTGCGCGAGGTGACCCGCGCCCTGGGCTACCAGATTGAGAGCGACGCGGGCGGCGCGCCGGCCGTGGCGCCCCAGCGCCGCAACGCCGACCGCCTGCTGGCCTGCATCAACTCCAACGATAAGGCAGCCAAGGAAATCATCCGCAAGACTTCGCGCCTGGCCGACCGCTTCTCGGCCGCCGCCTGGTACGTGCTCTACGTGCAGACCGGCCGCGAAACCAGTGACCGCATCGGCCTGGCCACCCAGCGCCACCTGATTAATAATTTGCAGCTGGCGACCGAGCTGGGCGGCCAGATTCTGCGGGTGAAGGACGACAACGTGGTGGGCGCGATTCAGCGCGTGGCGCAGGAGAAAAACGCCACGCTGCTCGTGTGCGGCGTGACGAGCGAGAAAGGCGCTTGGGAGCGGATTTCGCGGCGCGGCGTCACGAATGACCTCATCCGCGCCGTGGCCGGCAGCGGCAGGGACCTGGACATTTATCTGGTAACGTATTGAATATGGGCAACCTAAACGTCATGCAGAGCGCAGCGAAGCATCTCGCTCGCGGCAGTAATCAGCTTCTGCAACGATTGAATTAGTGCCGCGGGCGAGATGCTTCGCTGCGCTCTGCATGACGGCCTATTCTAGCTGTCGTTACCCTACCCTATGAATCTTAAAACCAAGATTACGACCGGCTTTCTGGCCCTGCTGCTGCTGCTGCTGGCCTTGGGCGGTTACGCCTTTTACTCGGTGCGCCGCCTGGAAACTAGCTCGCGGGGCATTCTCAAGGCCAACTTTTACTCCGTGGAGCTGGGCCAGCAGATGCTGCAAGCCCTCGACCAGTTCCAGGCCCGGCCCACTAAAGCCGAGGGGCTGGCCCGGTTTGAGCGCTGCCTGACCCGCGAGGCCGGCAACGTCACCGAGCCCGGCGAGCAGCAGCTCGTGGACAGCCTCACCAGCGCTTTCGCCGCGTATCGGCAGCAGGCCCAGGGCCCGGTGCTGGACCGGCTGCGCGCCTGCACGCACCGCATCATCCGGCTGAACACGGCCGCCCTGACCCGCAAAAACGAGCGCGCCAACCAGACGGCCCTGCTGGCCGGGCGCTATATGCTGGCCTTCACCACCATGTCGGTGCTCATTGCCCTGATGTTCGTGCTCAGCGTGCCCGAGGCGGCCGTGGGGCCGCTGGCCAGGCTCACCCAGAGCCTGGAGCACGCCGCCAACCGCGACTTCAACGCCACGATTCCCATCGAAAGCAACGATGAGTTCGGGCGCGTGGGCCGGGCCTTCAACCAAATGCTGGTCGAGCTGCGCGACTTTCGCAGCTCGACCACGGCTGACCTGGTGACCGAGCGCAACCGCGCCCGCAGCATCGTCAATGGCCTGGACGAGGGGCTGCTGCTGCTGGACGAAAACCGCATCATTATTCTGGCCAACCCGGTGCTCTGCGACCTGCTGGGCCTGCCGCTGGACCGGCTCGTGAACCGCCCGGCCGCCGACGTGGCCCGCGAAAACGACCTGCTGCGCACGCTGCTGGCCCCGCTCGACGCGCCCCGCCGCGAGCAGGCCCTGGCCGCCGCGCCGCTGCTCAACATTCCGCAAAACGGCGAGGAAGCCTTTTACCGGCTGGCCGTGCAGGACCTGGTTTTGTTTAATGAAGCCAGCGACAAAACGGAGTTTGCGGGCCAGATACTGACGCTGCGCAACGTGTCGGACTTCAAGAAGCTCGACCAGGTGAAGTCGAACTTCCTGGCCACGGTGTCGCACGAGCTGAAAACGCCGCTCTCCAGCATCAACATGAGCCTGAAAGTGCTGCAAGACGAGCGCGTGGAACTCCCGGAGCGGCAGCGGATGCTGGCCGGCATCGGCCGCGAAACCCAGCGCCTGCTGCGCCTCGTGGGCGAGCTGCTCGACGTGTCGCGCCTCGACACGGGCGCCGGCATCCAGCTCAACTTCACGGCTACGCCGCTGCCGGCCGTGGTGCAGTTTGCCGTGGCCACGGTGCAGCCCCAGCTGGATAACAAGCAGGTAAGCCTGGTGCAGGAGCTGCCCGAGGGCCTGCCCGCCGTGCGCGCCGACGTGGAGAAAACGACCTGGGTGCTAATAAACCTGCTGGCCAACGCCATCCGCTACTCGCCCGTGGGCGAGCCGCTGACCGTGCGGGCCGCCCGCGCGGGCAAGTTCGTGCAAGTCACGGTGCAGGACCGCGGCCCCGGCATCGCGGCCGAAAACCACGAGAAGATTTTCCAGCGCTTCGCCCAGATTCCCGACAAGTCAGGCTACAAGGGCGGCTCGGGGCTGGGGCTGAGCATCGCCCGCGAGTTCATCACCACGCAGGGCGGCCGGCTCTGGGTGGAGAGCGAGCTGGGCTCCGGCAGCGCGTTTTGCTTCACGCTGCCCGTGGCGGGGTAGGGGTTGTTGTATTCCAGGGAGAAAGGCGGTCATGCAGACCGAAGGGAAGCATCTCGCCAGGGGTAGTAATCAACGGCACCTCACGATTGGATTACTGCCGCGAGCGAGATGCTTCCCTTCGGTCTGCATGACGTTCTCTCCCGCTTCCTATTGCCCCTGCCTGCCCCCTGATTATCCAACCAACTCCCTACCCCCTTTCGCTATGCAAGCCTCCATCAAAACCAAGCTCACCCGCGGCCTGGCCTTTCTCTTCCTCATAATCGTGCTGCTGAGCGGCGTGGGCGCCTATTTCCTCTATCAGCTCTCGCAAAGCGCCGAAGCCACGCTTGTCAATAACTACCGCTCCGTGACCTACGCCCAGCGCCTAGCCGACGCGCTGGCCGACCTGCGCGAAGCCCGCACCGCGGCGACCAGCCCGGACGCGGCGGACGCCACGCGGGCCCGCGCCGCGTTTGCGGCGGCGCTGCGCGACGAGCAGGCCAACATCACCGAGCCGGGCGAGGGCGCGCTGGCCGACTCGCTGGCCGCCGGCTTTGGGCAGTACCTGGCTGCCGACCCGACCAGCGAGGCTGCCCGCGCCGGCTACCAGCGGCTGCGCCGGCAGGCGGGCCGCGTGGCCGCGCTTAATCTGCGGGCCATCGAGCAGCAAAACCAGCGCACCCGGCGCGTGGCCACGCGCACCATCGCCACGCTGGGGCTGCTGGCAGCCGTGGGCATTCTGGCCACGTTCTCGTTTATCTTCTCGTTTCCGGATTACGTGATTAAGCCCGTGGAAGAGCTGACGGCTGGCATCCGGCGCCTGGCCGCCGGCGACTACCGCCAGCGCCTGCCCACGCAGGTGCCCGGCGAGTTTGCCGAGGTTGCCGTCGCCTTCAACGACATGGCCCGGAAGCTGGAAGGCTACGAAACCCCCGACGGCACACCCCGCATCGATTCCAGCGGCGCCCTCGACGTGGTGCGGGCCCATCGCCAGCCCGGTGCCCAAGGCCCTACCCCCCCTACCGTCCCCAACCCCGAACAGCAGCGCCTGATGCAGCAGCTGCGCGAGCAAAGCCGCCAGCTCCAGCGCACCGCCGAGGCGCTGCTGGCCGGGCCCGGCGCCTGATTATTGTGATAACCTTGCCCTGAATAGTATTTCCCCGCGCCGCGTAAATGTCAACTTCCGCTTCCATATCCCGCGCTACCCCGGCCGGCACCCTCATTGCCCTGGGCATCGTCTACGGCGACATCGGCACCTCGCCGCTCTACACCGTGCGCGGCGTGTTTGCCGGCCGGCCCGTGACGGAGGACGTGGTGCTGGGCACCATCTCCTGCATCATCTGGACGCTGACCTTGCTCACCACGGTCAAGTACGTCTTCATTGCCTTAAAAGCCGATAATCACGGCGAGGGCGGCATTCTGGCGCTCTTCGCCCGGCTGCGGCGGCTGCCGGTGAAGTGGCTGTATCTGCCGGCCATCATCGGGGCGGCGGCTCTGCTGGCCGATGGCATCATCACGCCGCCCATCTCGGTGGCCTCGGCCATTGAGGGGCTGAAAATTCTTAAGCCCGACCTGGCCACGGTGCCCATCGTGGTCGTGATTCTGCTGGCCTTGTTCACGTTCCAGCAGTTCGGCACGGCCATCATCGGCAAGTTTTTCGGGCCCGTGATGCTCTTGTTCTTCTCGATGCTGGCCGTGCTCGGCGTGGTGCATCTGGTGCAGGCGCCCGGCATTCTGCGGGCGCTGAACCCCTATTATGCCGTGCAGATGGTCACGCAGGTGCCGGGAGCGTTCTGGCTGCTGGGCTCCATCTTTTTGTGCAGCACCGGCGCCGAGGCGCTCTACGCCGACATGGGCCACGTGGGCCGGCCCAACATCTACCTGAGCTGGACGTTCGTCAAAATCTGCCTCGTGCTCAACTACCTGGGCCAGGGCGCCTGGCTGCTCCGGCACCTGGGCCCGGCGCTGGGCGAGCAGAACCTGTTCTTTCTGATGATTCCGCCGGCCCTGCTCTTGCCGGCCATCGGGCTGTGCACGCTGGCGACCATCATCGCCTCGCAGGCGTTGATTTCGGGCTCGTTCACGCTGGTTGTCGAGGCGCTGCGGCTGAACTTCTGGCCCAAAGTGAAGATTTCCTACCCCACGGAATTGCGCGGGCAGAGCTACGTGGCGTCGGTCAACTGGCTGCTCTGCGCCGGCTGCGTGGGCGTGGTGCTCTACTTCCGCGAGTCGGGCAAGATGGAAGCGGCCTTCGGGCTGGCCGTCACCATCACCATGCTCATGACCACGCTGCTGCTGGCCTACTACCTCTGGCAGCAGCGCATCAGTCCGGTGCTGCGCGGGCTCTTCCTCGTCCTCTACCTCACCGTGGAGGGCGCCTACCTGGTGGCCAACCTGCGCAAGTTCCCCGAGGGCGGCTGGCTGAGCGTGGCCCTGAGCCTGCTGATTCTGGCCGTCATCGGGGCCTGGATTCAGGGCCGGCGCATCCGGCAGGATTTGACGGAGTTCGTGCCGCTGGCCGAGTGGCTGCCGCTGCTCCAGACCCTGAGCAACGACACCACGGTACCCAAGTACGCCACGCACCTGGTGTACCTGACCAAATCCACGGACCCCAAGCTGATTGAAAACGGCATCATCCACTCCATTTTCAAGAAGAATCCCAAGCGGGCCGACGTCTACTACTTCGTGCACGTGACCACGGACGACGAGCCCTACACCCGCACCTTCCACGTCGAGCACGTGCTGCCGCAGGAGCTGGTGCGCATTGATTTCAAGCTCGGCTTCCGGGTAGACCAGGCCATCAACTACCTGTTCCGGCAGGTGGTGGGCGATTTGGTCAAGCACCGCGAAATCGACATCACCTCGCGCTACGAGTCCTTGCGGGAGCAGGACATTGTGGGCGACTTTCAGTTCGTGCTGCTCAACAAGACCCTGCCCTACGAGCGGTTTCTGCGCGGCTGGCAGCGCGTGGCCCTGCGCCTGCACGGCTGGCTCCGGCAGCTCGGCGTCTCGGAGCAGGAAAGCTTCGGCCTCGACAACAGCACCTTCACCATCGAAAATGTGCCGCTGCAAACGCCCGCCCGCCCCGAGCTGACTCTGACCAGGACGTGAGGGCTCACCTCCCCCCTACCCCCTCTCCAAAAAAGAGGGGGCAACATGGCACAAGACAGTTAAAAGTTGAAAAGCTGGCGGTCCTTATGACTCTTTACCGGCTCCCCCTCTTTTTTGGAGAGGGGGTAGGGGGGTGAGGTCCCGCCAGCACGCCTTTTACGCTGATTCTTATCCTCCCCCCACATGGCGCTCTACTTTACGCTGTCGCTGCTGCTGGTGGCGGCGGCGGCCTTTGCCTACCTCAATCACCGCTTGCTGCACCTGCCCCCTACCATCGGGCTGATGGCGCTCACGCTGCTCTCGTCGCTGGGCCTGGTCGGGCTGGGGCGGCTGGGCGTGCCGGCGGTGCTGCAAGTCGTGGAAGTGGTGCGCGCCATTGATTTCCACACCGTGCTGATGCAGTACCTGCTCAGCTTCCTGCTCTTTGCCGGCGCCATGCAGCTCGACACGCAGAGCCTGGGCCGGCAGCGGCTGCCGGTGCTGCTGCTGGCCACGCTGGGCACCCTGATTTCAGCCATTCTGGTGAGCTGCGGGCTGTACCTGCTCCTGCCGCTATTCGGGCAGCCGCTGGACTTTATCTATTGCCTGCTGTTTGGCAGCCTCATTTCGCCCACTGACCCGGTGGCCGTGCTGGGCATCCTGACCAAGGCTGGCCTGCCCAAGTCGTTGGAAACCAATATTGTGGGCGAGTCGCTCTTCAACGACGGGGTCGGCGTGGTGCTCTTCGCCACGGTGCTCTCCGTGGCCGGTAGCGGCGCCGACACTGTGGACGGGGGCCAGGTGCTGCGCCTGTTGCTGCGCGAGGGGGTAGGCGGGCTGGCCCTGGGCGCGGTGCTCGGCTACGGCACTTACTGGCTGCTGCGCCGCGTCGATGACTACCACGTCGAGACCCTGCTCACCCTGGCTCTGGTGACGGGCGGCTCGGCGCTGGCGGCCCGGCTGCACACGTCGGGGCCGCTGGCGATGGTCGTGGCCGGCCTCATCGTGGGCAGCCAGCAGGGGCGCCACGCCCTCTCGGAAGTCACGGAAGACTACGTGGACAAGTTCTGGGAGCTGATTGACGGCATCCTCAATGCCGTGCTCTTCGTGCTTATGGGCCTGGAAATACTGGTCTTGCGCATCAAGGGGCAGTACGTGGGCGTGGGCCTGGCGGCGGTAGCCCTGGTGCTGCTGGCCCGGCTGGTGTCGGTGAGCATCCCGCTGAGCTTGCTGCGCGCCCGCCGCGAGGTCTCGGATTTCAACCTGGCCGTGCTCACCTGGGGCGGGCTGCGCGGGGGCATCTCGGTGGCCCTGGCCCTGAGCCTGCCCCCGACGATGCCGCGCGAGCTGCTCGTGGGCATCACCTACGTGGTGGTCGTGTTCAGCATCCTCGGGCAGGGCCTGACCATCGGCCCACTGGCCGCCCGCTTGCAGCGCGGCCTGCGCCCGGCCGCCGCGCAGCCTGAAAATAGTTGATTGTACGCTCTTTATCTCTTTTACGCTCTTTATCTCTTTACTATGCAGCTGGAAACACTTGACGCCGCTCACCACGCGCCCTACTACAGTTTGGGCCGACCCGGCCCCGCCATTCGGCACGTCTGGTTTTGCCTGCACGGGCACGAGCAGCCCGTGGCGGAGCTGGCCGCGCAGCTCGTGCACCTCGACACGCCCGAACGACTGCTGATTCTGCCCCAGGCGCCGGTCACTGGCTTATCCGCGGAGCAATCCGTGTGGTTTACACCCGCTTCCCTAGGGCCGAACCTGGCCTTCACGCGGACTTTTCTCGACCAATTGGCTGACCATATTCTGACAGCTTGCCCGCCGGATACGCCCTACACGGTGCTAGGCTACGGACACGGCGCCACGGCGGCCAGCGTGTGGCTGGCTAGCAACCGCTTTCGCTACGAACGGCTCATTTTTTACGCGGCCGTGTTTCCCAGCGGCATCCGGCGGGCCCAGTTGTTCGCGGCCCTGCCCCATCACCCTATCGTGGTCGCGGCGACCACGGCGGACACATTCACGCCCGAAGCCGAGGGCCAGGGCCTGGTGCTGGACCTGCGCGCCGCCGGCCAATCGGCCCAGCTGCGCTACGTGGACGACGGTCCCCTTACCCTGGCGGCCCTGGGGGCCGGCGGCGATGGGTCAGGGGCCCGGTAGCAGCCTTAGCAATAGTTCAACAATCATACAGGGAACGGGGGCGCTGAATGCCATGCGTAGCACGCTTAAAAGCCACTAATGGCCTTTTCAGCAAGAACTATCCGCTTTTTTGAATTAACGGCACGCCCTCACGGGTAATTATTCGTGGCGTTCCAGACGCGCAATTAGCAAATTCCAGCCCCTACGCCCTCTTTTTCAAATCTTAACGCGCTGTATTCTCCGTCTCCTGAGAAGACTCCATCTTGTACGCTTTACGCTCCCCTAAAAGAGGGAAGCGTTGCGGGTTTTAGTCGGGTATCATCGCGGATGAGGCTTGTACCCGCCCACCTTTCTTACTCCGGAAAATCGGCCGAATCGCCCAGTGCCGCCACTTTGTCCAGTTCTTGCAGCAGGTCCGTGAACTTTTCGCGGGCGCTTTTCACCGCGAATTTGCCCAGGGGCAGGTGCAGGGGCGGGCTGGGCTGGTGGGCCAGGTCGTACATGATTTGCGCGGCGCGGTCGGGGTCGCCGGCTTGGTTGCCGCTGGCGCTCTGGCTGTTTTGCAGGTTCTGGCCCACCGTGGGGCGGTAATCCTCGATGGCCGTGGCCGTGTAGCTGGCCGAGCGGCCGGCCCAGTCGGTGCGGAAGCCGCTGGGCTCGATGTTGGTGACGTGAATGCCGAGCGGCCCGACTTGCGTGGCCAGGCTCTCGCCGATGCCTTCAAGGGCAAACTTGGAGCCGTGGTAAATCCCGGCGCCCGGAAACGCGCGCAGCCCGCCGATGCTGGTAATGTTGAGGATGTGGCCGCTTTTGCGCGCGCGCAGGTGGGGCAGCACGGCCCGCAGCACGCGCAGCGGCCCGAACACGTTCACGTCGAACTGCCGCTGTACTTCGGCATCGTCCACCTCCTCAATGCTGCCCAGCGAGCCATACCCTGCGTTGTTCACGACCACGTCGAGGTGGCCGAGGGTTTGAATGGCATCCGCAACGGCCTGCTTCACCTGCGGCTCGTCGGTGACGTCGCAGACGAGACCGACGCCCCGGTCTCCGGCTCGTCGGCTAAACTCTTCGGCTTGGGCCTGATGGCGGAACGTCGCCGCCACTTTATCGTCTTTTTGCAAGAGCAGCTTCGCCAGCGCAGCCCCGAAGCCGGTGCTCCCGCCGGTGATAAACCAGTTTTTGGAGGAAGTGGACATGAGATGATGGAATATAGGGAATATAGTGGGGGAATGGGAACCAGGTTGCCAAGGCCGAAGCGCCGCCGCGTCAGTTAGGGCCGGGCAGGCGCTTAAAGACGTCCAGGTAGGGGATTAAGTCCAGAAAGGCGGTGACGTGGGTAATGCGACCGTTTTTCAAGGTCATGGCCCAGCTGTAGGTGTTGCGGTAGGGCTGGCCGTCTTTGGCCGTGGCGGCCCCGTCCCAGATAGCCACTACCACGTCGCCGTCGGCGTATACGTTGCGCACTTTCGGCACGATGGGCCCGGCCAGCCGTACACTCAAAGGGGTTACGGCTTCGTCGATAAACTGTTGTTTGCTGGTGTAGGTCTTGGAGTAGGGCGAGCTGCCCGTGATGGTCCACTGCACGTCATCGGTCAGCAAATCAAAGAAATTGCCGGTGCCGGCCGCCCAGCGCGCAAAGGCCTGCTGAATCAGTTGCTTGTTGTGGGTTTCGGGGCTCATGGGCGATTGGGCGTAAGTCAGCGTTGGCAGGGCCAGGAGCAAGGCCAGGCCGAGCCAGCGGGGGACGAGGTGAAGAAGGGCGTGCACGACTGATAAGGGGGTAGGGATTTGAGGTATGTTTTCGCGTTGTTCCTTTTTCTCTCAGCGGGCGCTTTGCTTCACGACGCGCTCCAACTCGTCCAGACAGATTTGAAAGATGTCCTGGCGAACCCACTTGACTATGGGTGCGGGGTCGCCGCTCACATCGAAGCGGGCGCTCCACTCGGCGAAGGCCCGGCCGTCGGCGCTCACCTCATGGATGGTCAGCGTGGCGCTGTAGTCGGTGGTCGGCACGTCGCCCTTGGTGAGTGAGTAAACGAGGCGGCGGTCCCGGTCCGAGAGTTCGAGCAGGGTTTCTTCGATGAGGGCCCCTTCCGCCACCGTATTGACCCGCACGGCCCCTACCTGGTCCGGCCGGGCCCCGTCCTTGAGTTCACAGTTGGAAACGAACGGAAACCACTGGGCAAGAGCCCCAAAATCGCGCACGAGGGCCCACACCTGGTCGGCCGACGCATCTAGTACTTTGCTATAAGTTACCTGGGGCATGGTTCTCTTGGCTTTGCGGCGTGAATAAATAATTGATAATCAATTTGCTTGCGCCTTAAACGCCTCGCAAACTGCCTGTTTACTTCGGATGCGCATCCTTTGCCGGAGCCGGAGTTTCCACTGCCGCGTCGCCCCGAACGGTTTCGATAATGGTGTCGTAGTCCCAGGGCTCGGTTGCCTGCTCCGGCGACTTGACTTGCAGCAGATACATGTCGTGCACCAGCAAGCCGTCGGGGCGCAGGTGCCCGTTTCGCACGAAAACGTCGTTGAACTCGGCCTTGCGGAGTTGGGCAAGCACTTGGTCGGCCTCGTCGCTGTTGCTGGCCTGCACAGCCCGCAAATATTCCAGCGCCGCGGAGTAGTCGCCCGCGTGCAGCGACGAGGGCATCCGCCCGAACTTGGCAAAAAAGCGGCGGCTCCAGGCCCGCGTCTCGGCATCGCGGTTCCAATACCAACTGTCGGCGTGGTACATGCCCTGCGCTTCCGGCAACCCAAGCGCGTGAATGTCATCAATAAAGACCAGCAGGCCGGCGAGTTTCCTGGTTTTGGTTAGGCCGAGTTTGTTGGCCGCCCGGACAGCTTCCACCAGGGCGGTGTGCCCGCTGGCCAGCCCCACAACCTGCGCCCCGCTACGTTGCGCTTGCCGCAGGAAGGGCGCAAAATCGGCGACTTCATGCGGGTGCCGGACGGCGCCGACGACGCGCCCGCCCGCGGCCTGAACGGTTGCGGTCGTATATTTTTCCAGCTCCAGCCCAAAGGGATAGTCGGCCGTCAGGATAAACCAGGACTTGCCGCCCGCCTTGACCACCCCGTCGCCGGTGACCTGGGCGAGCGTGGCCGTATCGTAGGCGTACTGAATGGTGTAGGGCGAGCGTTGCTCGCGCGTGTGAACGGTGCTGCCCGCCCCGACGACGATAAAGAGTTTGTGCTTCTGACGGGCTACCTCGGCCATCGCCAGACTAGTGTCGGTATTAACGCCGCCAATCAGCACATCGACCCCGCCGGTGTCGAACCACTCCCGCGCTTGGGCAGCAGCTACCTCGGATTTGTTGTGATGGTCGGCGATGAGCACCTCGACGCGTTTGCCGGCAACCGTGCCGCCCAGGTCGGCGACAGCCATCCGAATGGCCTCGGCGCCAGCCGGTCCATCGACGCCGGCATACGGCCCCGAGAGGTCAGTGATAAAGCCGATGCGAATCACATTGCCCGATAGTAGGGCAGAAACCCCGGCCTCGTTGCTGATGGCGCTGCCTCTTAGCTGACGTGCAGTAGGTTGGCTATCGGCAACTAGGACGCCGTTGGATTTTGAGGTCGGGAGAAAACCCCGGTGGATGCCTGCACCAACTCCTTTCGCGAGGTTGACCTGAGCTGGGGCGGTGGCTACCAGCCCAAAGGCAAGGGCCACTCCGGCCGGCGAGATGTAACGAAAACTGATTTTCATGTTATTGCCGATGGTTGTGGGCCGCTCATGCGTTGGCGGGTGATGGCGGAGTTAGCGCACGGGTAGCTTCTTGCTTCTCCCGGCAATTGCAAGCCCTACCCCTGCCGTGTAGTGCAGCCTTAATATTTCTGGGCGGTAGGCCGCACCACGATTTCGTTCACGTCCACGTCGGCGGGCTGCTCCACGGCGTAGG
>NZ_CAXTEF010000057.1:0-16952 GCF_964243305.1 uncultured Hymenobacter sp. | reverse complement strand
TGCGGTCGGCGTTCATGACCCTAAAGTAAGCACTTAGCTGAGAACACGCCCTAGTGGGGCGGCCCATCGGTAGAATTCCTACCCCCCTCATTCAAGTCAAAGCCCCAACGGGGCGACCCAATTCAGCCGCGCAAATTGCGTGGATGGTTGGGTCGCCCCGTTGGGGCTTTACCATTTTTCTACCCCCTTCTTTTCTACCGCTGGGCCGCCCCGCGGGGGCTGATTGCCTCACTGCTCCCTGTCAACTGTTCGCTCAGAAGCTCTGCACCATGCTGTTGTGCAGCGTGCGCGGCTTCCAGTAGCCGCTGGCGATGATGCGGCGAATGGTGAAGAGCGGGTCCTGCTGGTCGCGCTTTTCGGCCAGCGAGAAGGCGGCCACGAAGCCGCGCTTGCGCAGCTCCGGGAAAGCCGGCGGGTTCCAGAGGCCGAAGGGGTAGGCGAAGTAGTTAATCTTCTTGCCCGTGATTTCTTCGAGCGTCCTGGTGGGCTTGTCGATTTGGGTTTCCCAATCCGCGCCCTGGTATTTCTTCACGTTGTGGTGGTCCCAGGTGTGGGAGCCGATGACGTTGCCTTCATCGGAGAGCTGCCGGACCTGCGCCTTGCTCATGTAGCGCGGGCGGCCCAAACTCACGGTCATCACGAAGTACATGGCCTTGAAGCCGTACTTGTTCAGCTCGGGCCGCGCCACCGTAAACTGATCTAAATCAGTGTCATCGAAGGTGAGCATGACCGGCTTGGACGGTAGCGGCGCGCCGGTGGTGAGGTAGGCGTAGAGCTGGTCGGGCAGAATGGTGTGGTAGCCCGAGTCGGCCAGCATCCTGATTTGGGCCCGAAACTGCTCGACGGGCACGATGTAGTCCTTGGCATTCTTGGAATCCCGCGCGGTCCAGTCCCGGATTTGGTGGTAGCACAGAATCGGCACCTGCGGACGGGCCAGCACGGCGGCGGCGGCGGCCAGGGGTAGGGTTTTGGGGTCGGGCGCGGCGGCCGTGGCCAGGGCCTCGTCGGCGGCGGTAGCGGCGGCGCCCGAAGTCGGGGCCGTGGCCGGGCTGGTGCCCGCCCCGGCTCTCATCTCAGCGGTGGGGCGGCTGGTGCCGGCCTCGCCGGTGGTAGCACTGATGGAGTCGCAGGCGCTGAGCGCGAGCAGAGGGCCGGCCAGCAGGGCCAGCAAAAGGGGGTTGAGGTTCATCAGGGGGGGTAGGGACCCGGCACGGACGGACGCCGGCCGGGGCAGAAACGGGAGGAAAAGAGAAGCGGAAAAGCCGGGCCGGCGCCAACGCGGCCGGCCTACCTTTGCGCAAAACTACTCCCGAACGGCAAAGCTTTTCCTACTCTTATCCGGTATGAACGAACTGCACGGCACCGGCGTGGCCTTGGTCACGCCTTTCACTCCCGATTCTGAAGTGGATTACGCCGCCTGGCGCCGCCTGCTCGACCACTGCATCGCGGGCGGCGTCGAGTACCTGGTCATCAACGGCACCACCGGCGAGTCGCCCACGGTGCACGCAGAGGAAAAGGCGGAGCTGCTGCGCGTGGCCCGCGAGCACGTGGCCGGCCGGGTGCCGCTGGTTTACGGGCTCGGCGGCAACGATACGGCCGCCACCGAAGCCCTGCTGCGCAGCGCTGATTTAGCGGGCATCACGGCCATCCTCTCGGCCAGCCCGGCCTATAACAAGCCTAGTCAGGCCGGCCTCGTGGCCCACTACCAGCGCCTGGCCGACGCCGCCCCTACCCCCCTGCTGCTCTACAACGTGCCCGGCCGCACAGCTTCCAACCTCACGGCCGACACCACCCTGCGCCTGGCCGCGCACCCCAATATTATCGGCATCAAGGAAGCCAGCGGCCACCTGGAGCAGTGCCTGAGCATCCTGGCCCGGCGCCCGGCTGGCTTCCTGGTGCTGAGCGGCGACGATTTGCTCACGACGGCCCTGGTTGCGCACGGCGCCGAGGGTGTGATTTCGGTGATAGCCAATGCCCTGCCCGGTTTCTTTTCTGACCTGACGCGGCAGGCCCTGGCCGGCAACTTTGCCGCCGCCCGCCGGGCCTTGTTTGAGCTGCTGCCGCTTAACCCGCTGCTTTATGAGGAAAGCAACCCCGTGGGTATCAAGGCCGCCCTGCAGGTGCTGGGCGTGTGCGGCAGCGCCGTGCGCCTACCCCTGCTCGAAGCCAGCGAAAGCCTCAAAGCCCGGATTCGGGCGGCGCTGGCCGGAACTTCCGTCCCGGCCGCTTAAGCCCGCCCGCAGCCGGGCGGCGAAGGCAGAAATAGCAGGTATAAATATAATAAGTAATATATTTAATTATTATCAGGCTATCAATGCCATTGGCAAAGCTGAACTCAAGCCAGGTTGCGGGCTAACTTAATTTTGCATTAAAGAAGCACAGCGGATATTTTGCCATTCAATCTGGCTAAAATATAAACTTGCATTTTTCAGCTCAAACATTCTTTATAAAGTCAAAAAAAGCTGTCCAAATGGTGATATTTTAACAAGAGCTTCCCGCTTTAGCTTTGTGCATCCGATATTTTATCCGCACAAGGTGATGACCAAAACTTTACTTATTCTACTATTGGCTATTTTTTCCGGGCGCCTGGCGCAAGCCGCGACCTACTACGTGAGCAGCACCGGCAACGACGCGCGGGCGGGCACCACGCCGGCCACGGCCTGGCGCAGCGTGGCGCGGGCCAGCGCCCAGCCCTACGGCCCCGGCGACCGGCTGCTGTTTGAGGGCGGGCAGACGTTTGGCGGCAGCCTCTGGCTGCCGGGCAGCAGCCGGGGCACCCCGGCCGCGCCCATCGTCATCAGCTCCTACGGCACGGGGGCGGCCACCATTGCCAGCGGCAGCAGCTACGGCTTCTACGGCTACAACACGGCCGGCATCGAGCTGCGGCGGCTCCGCTTCGTGGGGGCCGGCCGGCTGAGCAATGTGAGTGAGGGCGTGTTCTTCTACCTCGATGCGGCCCAAACCACCCTGCGCCACCTGCGCCTCGACAGCCTCGACGTAAGCGGCTACCGGGGGGCGGGCATCTGCATCGGCAGCTCGAACGGCACCAGCGGCTACGCCGACGTGCGCATCACCAACTCCCAGGCCCACGCCAACGGCGAGGCTGGCATCTCATCGTGGGCCGATGAGCTGGCCGCCCACCACGACTGGTACGTGGGCAACTGCCGGGTCTACGACAATGCCGGCCGGGCCGACGTGACCAACATCCACACCGGCAACGGCATCGTGCTCGGCGGCATCGACGGGGCGCTGGTGGAGCGCTGCCTGGCGTACAACAACGGCTGGCTCAGCGCCTGGCCCTACGGCGGGCCGGTGGGCATCTGGGGCTACATGTGCAACAACCTGGTGATTCAGAACTGCGAGTCGCACCACAACCGCTCCGGCACCAGCGCCGACGGCGGCGGCTTCGACCTCGATGGCGGCTGCACCAACTCGGTGCTGCAATACAACTACTCGCACGACAACCAGGGGGCGGGCTACCTGCTGGCCCAGTACCCCGACGCGCCGCCGATGCACGATTTGACCGTGCGCTACAACGTAAGCGAAAACGACGCCCGCCGCCACAACTACGGCGCCATTCACGTGTGGTCGACGGGCGCGAGTGGCGGCATTCAGCGGGCGGCCATCCACAACAACACGGTGCTGCTGAGCCCACCGGCTGATGGCTCCCGGCCCAAGGCCGTAAACGTGAGCAGCGGCGGCTTCAGCAACCTGAGCCTGCGCAACAACGTGCTGCTCACCAGCGGCGGCCTGCCCGTGCTCGACACCTACACCGCCGCCGGCCTGCGCCTGGAAGGCAACTGCTACTGGAGCAGCGGCGCGCCGCTGGCGCTGGACTGGGCCGGCACCCGCTACGCCAACCTGACCGCCTGGCGCGCCGCCACGGGCCAGGAGCGGCTGGCCGATGGCCGCACCACGGGCCTGGCAGCCGACCCGCAACTGCGCCCGGCCACCTCGCCGCAGCAAACCTCGCGGCTCGATGCTGAGCCGAGTTCCACGCCGGCCTACGGCCCGCTGCCGGCCTCGCCGCTGCGCGGCGCCGGCCTCAACCTGCTCACCGAGTTTCGCCTCAGCCCCGGCCCGCGCGACCTGCAGGGCGTCCCTACCCCCCAGGCGCCGGCCCGCGGCAACATCGGGGCGCTGGAAAGCCAGCCGGTGGCCTTTCAGCCGCTGCCGGTGGTGCTGAGCGAGTTTAGCGTCGAGCGCTGGGGGCCGGCCGCGCTGCTGCGCTGGCGCACGGCTTCGGAGCAGCAAAATGCCTTTTTCGCCGTCGAGAGCAGTTCCGACGGGCGCCACTTCACCCTGCTCGACCAGGTGCCGGGCCACGGCAGCAGCGCCGGCCCCCAAGCCTACGAGTATGCCGACCTGAGCCTGGCCCGCTACGCCAGCCCCAGCGTGTACTACCGGCTGCGGCAGGTCGATACTGATGGGCGGGCCACCTATTCGCCGGTGCGCGTGCTCACGGGCGTGGCGGCCGGGAGCCTGGCGCCGCACTACCTGCAAGTGGCGCCCAACCCGGCCGCCACGGGCGCGGTCGTCATTGTGCGGGGCGCGCGCGGGGCGCAGGTGCAGCTGCTGAACGGGCGCGGGCAGCTCGTGGGCGGCGCGCCGGTGAGCCCCGATGGCACGGCCGGTGTGCCGGTGGCGGGCCTGGCCGCCGGCCTCTACCTGCTGCGCTGCGGCCCGGAGGTGGTGCGGCTGGTGCTGGCTGATTAAAGCAGCTCTTGGGTCAGAATATTTTAAGTTAAAAGTAAAGAGTTGTTTAGCAAGTCGGCCGAAACACCCCAGACCGTCATGCAGAGCGCAGCGAAGCATCTGGCGTGGGGAAGTAACTTAATCGTCCGGTTCCGTGGATTACTTCCCCACGCCAGATGCTTCGCTGCGCTCTGCATGACGGTCTTTCGACAGGACGGTCTTTCAACAGGACGTCTTTCGACTTCCTAAACAGCTTCTTTAACTGAATCCTACAGGCCGCTGGCGAGCACGTCAGCCACGTGCCGGGTTTTGAGCGGCAATTTTTCCCGCTTGATGTAGGCCTCCAGGTGCATGAGGCAGCTCACATCGGTGCTGATGAGGTAGTCGGCGCCGGTAGCCAGGGCGTGCTCGACTTTCTGCTGGGCCATAGCCACGGAGATGGCCTCGAACTTGACGGCAAACGTGCCGCCGAAGCCGCAGCAGGTGATGGTTTCGGCCATCTCGATGCGCTCCAGCCCGGCCACGCCATCGAGCAGCTGGCGCGGCGCCGCCCGGATGCCGCACTCGCGCAAGGCCGAGCAGGAGTCGTGATACGTGTATTTGCCTTCGAGCCGGGCGCCCGGAACGTGCGTGATGCCCAGCACGTCAACCAGAAACTCGGTCAGCTCGAACGTGCGCCGCCCGACCTGCCCGCAGGCGGCCTGCTGGCGGGTTTGGGCAAACAAAGGGGGGTAGGCGTTGCGCACCATGCCCACGCACGAGGCCGAGGGGCTGACCACGTACTGCGTTGCGGGTCCGGCAAAATCAGCCAGGAACTTGGCGGCCACCTGCCGGCTCTCGGCGGCGTAGCCGGCGTTGTAGGCCGGCTGGCCGCAGCAGGTCTGGGCCGGGTTGTAGTGCACCCGGCAGCCCACTTTTTCCAGCACCTTCACCATGCTCAGGGCTGTGTGCGGGTAAAGCTGGTCCACGAAGCAGGGCACGAATAGGGCAACGTCGGTGGGCATACAGCAGGGCGCCGGCCTTATCCGGGCCGGACGGCGAAGATAGCGGCTACTGCCTCGGGGCCGCCCGGCGCATTTCCTGGCGCCGCATGGGCATCTGGTCCACGGTGGCAAACAGGGCGGCCGGCGCCAGCGGCCGGGCGCTGCGCAGCTTCACTTCGCCGTCTTTGCCGATGAGCACGGCCGCAAACGCCGGCGGGCGCAGGCCGAGCCGGCGCGTCAGAAACTGCCGGTCGGCCGCCGAAAGCTGGTCGTAGAGTACGTCCAGCACCAGGAAGTCCCGCTCATTTAACCCAGCCTGGCTGGCGGCCAGCTGCGCCTTTTGGGCCTGAAAAGCAGCTTGCCCGGCCGTGGGCGCGGCCACCAGCAGGAGGCGCTTTTGCCCGCGGTTGGCTTGCAGCGTCTGCGCCAGACTGGGGGGAGGGGGTAGGAAATTTTGGGCGGTAAGCAAAAAGCCCAGGCCCAGCAGCGCCGCCGCGGCGGCGGAGAAGGGCAAGTGTTTGCGAAAAGTCATTAGCGCGCTGTTCTTAATCGGCTGGCCCGGTAATGTCAGTTGGGGCCGGCGTTGTCATCGTCAGCACCCGAATAGAAAGAAGCGCGCTGGCCGGCCCTGGGCCAGCCGGGCCACAGCCATTAACTCCGCGCCTTCAGTAGGGTTCCGAAACGGTTGGATTTTTGGCCCCTACCCCCTACCCGGCCGGCAAAGCCGCCAGGCCAAACACTGACCCGGCTGCGCGGCGCGCAGCGGTAAAAGCCGCCTGATTCAAACCTGGGTCCTCGCCCTGCTCCGCGAAATAGGCCAGCAGGTTTTCCGTGGCCATGTTGCCGGTCAACTCATCGGCCGCCATCGGGCAGCCGCCGATGCCGCCGATGGCACCGTCGAAGCGGCGGCAGCCGGCGTGGTAGGCGGCGGCCACTTTCTCGCGCCAGCGGGTGGGCGTGGTGTGCAGGTGGGCGCCAAACTCGATTTGGGGAAAGGCCGAAATCAGCTCCGCGAACAAGGGCGTAATAGTGGCCGGCACCGAAGCGCCGATGGTATCGGACAAGGCCACGATGCGCACGCCGAGCGCGGCCAGCTGCCGGGTGAACCCGGCCACGATTTCCGGGCTCCAGGGGTCACCGTAGGGATTGCCGAAACCCATTGACAGGTACACGACCAGGGTTTTGCCGTGCTGCTCGCACCGCTCGTGCATAGCGGCCACGTCGGCGCGGGCCTCGGCGATGGTTTGGTTGGTGTTGCGGCGCTGGAAGGTTTCGGCGACCGAGAGCGGGAAGCCCAGGCAGCTGATTTCGGGGTGCAGCAGGGCGGTTTCGGCGCCGCGGCGGTTGGCCACGATGGCCAGCAGCTGGGTTTTCGTCTGGCTCAGGTCAAGGCCGGCGAGCACCTCGGCCGTGTCGCGCAGCTGCGGAATGGCCTGGGGCGACACGAACGAGCCGAAGTCGAGCGTGTGAAAGCCCACGGCCAGCAGCTGCTGGAGGTAGGCGGTTTTGGTGGCCGTCGGAATAAATTCCGGCAGGCCCTGCATGGCGTCGCGGGGGCATTCAACTAAAATCACGGAGGGCACGAATTAGACGCATGGCACGAGTTCAGCCGAAGGCGGCGGGGTAGGGCAAAAGTACGGGGAGCCGCAGTAGCGCTGCCTGCGCCCGAACTACCCCCGGCGAGGCGGTGTTTTCGGCCCATGCAATTTTCGATTTTCGGGCGCCGGTGGCTGGCTCTGCTCGCGGCCCTACCCCTGCTGCTGAGCGCGTGCAGTCCCCAGCAAACCCTGCAAGGCCTTTTCCAAAAAGACACCCCCCACGCGGCCTACGCCCGCAGCCTGCGCCGCGCCGGCCTCGACCGCTCAGCCCTGGGCCAGAGCTGGCTGGCCGCCGCCGACCGCGCCCTGCGCGACTCGCTGGTGGTGAGTTTGCCCTTCACCGAAACCGGCTACTTCCGGCCCGAGCAACCCACGGCAGCCGGCTACCGCTTCAGCGCCCGCGCCGGCGAGCTGGTGCACGTGGAGTTGACGCTGGCCCCTGGTGCCCCGGCGCGGGTCTTTGTCGATGCCTTTGAAGTCGGGCCCGGCCGCGCCGGGGCCCCTACCCCCCTGGCCTCGGCCGACACGCTGCGCGTAGATTTCCGCTACCGCGCCGAGCACACGGACCGCCAGCACCTGCTGCGGGTGCAGCCCGAGCTGCTGGCCGCCGGCCGCTACACCCTGCGCCTGAGCCGCGAGCCCAGCCTGAGCGCCTTTCCGGTGCGGGGCCGCACGGAGGCGGCCATCGGCTCGTTCTGGGGTGCCGAGCGCGACCAGGGTGCCCGCCGCCACGAGGGCGTCGACATCTTCGCCCCGCGCGGCACGCCCGTCATCGCGGCCACGGCCGGCACCATCACGCGGGTAGCCGAAACCAGCATCGGGGGCCGCGTGGTGTGGCTTTCGGCGGCTGATTTACCCCACCATCTGTACTACGCCCACCTCGACCGGCAACTGGTGCAAGCCGGCCAGCAGGTGCGCCTGGGCGACACGCTGGGCCTGGTGGGCAACACCGGCAACGCCCGCACTACCACTCCGCACCTGCACTTCGGCGTGTACGGCCGCGGCGGCGCCCAAGACCCGCTGCCCTTCCTGGCGCGCACCGAGCCCGCCCTGCCCCTGCCCGCTGGCCCCGACCGCCGCGCCGAGTGGGTGCGCCTGCGCCGCGCCGCGCCCCTGCAAGCCCTGGCCACTGCCCTACCCCCCCCACCGGGCCGAAGCGTGAACACCAGGGGCGCCCGGAGCCAGGTGGCGCTAAGAACGTCGCTTGCCAAATCAGCGGCGGCGGCGCTGCTCCCACCGCGCACGCCGCTGCTGGTGCTGGGCCGCAACGGCGCTTTTCTGCGCGTCGAGAACCCTAGCGGGCAACGCGGCTACGTGGCCCTGGCCGCCGTGGAGCCGGCCGCCGCCCTGCGCCGGCTCGCGCTGCCCGCCGCCACCGAGCTGCTGGCCCGGCCGGGCGCCGCCAGCACGGCCACGGCGGCGCTGCCTGCCCGCACCGCCGTGGCCGTGCTGGGCGAGAGCCAGGGCTTTGCCCTGCTGCGCGGCCCGGATGGCGAAATAGGCTGGGCCAGAATATAATGTGGTTAATGATTGGTAAGCCCTGGAAGGGTGGCCATCGGTAAAAAACGAGGGGTAGGAAACCGCAGAGCCCCAGCAGGGCGACCCAACCGCCTGCGCCAGGTTGCGCGGACAAGCTAAGTCGCCCCGCTGGGGCTTTGGTTTAAACCAGGGGGGTAGGGATGCTAGATGGGCTTTCCTGCCAGGGCTTACCAATCATTAACCACTAACTATTAATCACTGCTTACTGGCTGATAATTACGGCGCGGCCGAGCTTGCGGATATACGTCAGGCGGCGCTCATTGCGGCTGTTGTCGGCGGGGTAGTCGAAGCCGATGGCGCTGCGGTCGGCGCGCAGGGCCTGCCAGGTCTGGATGTCGAGTTCGGCGGGTTGCTCGGCAGCGGGCGGCACGGCCGGCTGGCTAAACTGGTCGGGGCGGAAGAAGGTGTTCATGCCGCGCAGGATGGCGATTTCCTGCTCCCGCACCGTGGCCACGCGCGGGTCGGCGAGGCTGCGCTCATCGAGCAGGGCACGGGCGGGCAGCACCTCGTGGCGCAGCGTGTCGCCCTTGGCGCTGGTCACGATGAGGTGGGCGCGGGCCGTGAGCACGCGGGGCCCGCGCAGCTGAAGCACGAAATTATCCTTGGTGGCGGGGTCAGAAAACGAGTGGCTGGCGCGCACCGTGTTGAGCACCGTGCGGCTGCTGAGGCGGGCGCGCTCGCGCTCCGGCGTGGGCGTGAACACCGCCCGCGGGTCCTTGCTGGTGGTGCTGATTTCGCGTTCCGTGTTTACGCAGGCATTCAGGTTGAGCAACAGCGCGGCGGCCGTCAAAGGGAGTAGTATCTTTTTCATAAGCAAATAGAGGGAAGACCGGTCACAAGCAAAAAAAGCACCAGGAGTATGGGAGAAGGAAAGAAAACCGGCGCCGGGCTTCAGCAAGGCAGCGCGGCCGAATCTCCTCGCCTGACCAGCAGGCGCGGCTTTAGGTTGCATCAGCGGGGGCTGGCCGCTCCGCAGTTGGAGGCCAGCACGAAACCGCGCAGTTGGCAGGTAACAATTAGAATAAACCTATTTCCAGGCCCAGTACCCCGCGGGGCAGCTCCGGCCAGGCGCTAGCCTCCCGGCCCCGGAAGACGGCGGTCAGGCGGTAGCGGCCCGTCAGGGCGAGGCGACCGCTGCCCAGGCGCAGGCCCAGGCCCGCCGGCCAGCGCGCCAGGTAGCGCAGGCCCCGCCCCGTGGTGGCCGAGGTGGACGCGCCGGCGCCGGGCGCGGGGTCGTCCTCGGTGCGGTGGGCGGTGCCAGCCACCCAGCCGCCCCAGGCCAGCAAATCGAGGTAGTGGCCCACGATGTTGCCGCGGTGGCCGGCGTTGAGGCGCAGGCCGCCTTCGAGCTGCGCCTGGTGCAGGGTCAGGCTTTCGCGGCGGTGGCGGGTGGGGCCGGGCACGATTTTCGGGCCGGTCTGGGCCAGGCCGTAGCTCAGCCGGGCGTAGCGGACCGCCAGGGTCAGGGCCAGCGTGGGTGAGTAGCGGCGCTTGAGGCGGGCGCCCAGCTCCAGCTCGCGGGAAGGCGGGCCGTAACGCAGCCGGGCGCCGGCCCCGCCCGCCGGCCCCAGCACCAGCCCCCCGCCGACGAAGAGGTGGCCGAAGTAGCGGCGGTTGGGGCCGAAGTCGGCCCGCAGCGTGTCGGCGGCCACGTCGGCCTGCACCAGCACCTGCTGCGCCCGGCCCGGCAGCGAGCCCAGTAATGATAGCACCATCAGCGGCGCCCCGCCCCAGCATCTGCGCCAGGAAGCGCGGCCCGGTTCCCTACCCCCCCCGGTTGTCGCCAGCCGGTTCCTACCCCCGGTGGTCGCCACAAGGAGCGGAAAATGGCCGGCGCAGGCCAGTACGGCCAGCAGCGGCTGCAAGAAGTTTCTCATTCCGAATAAGTGCCGGTATAGCCCCCAAAATGCACCCGCCACACGTCGCCATCCCGCAGCAGCCGGCGCGGCAGCTGCACCACCAGGCGCTGGCTCACGGCGCGCACCTCGTAGCGGCGCAGCACGCCGCGGCGGTCAGCCAGGTGCCAGTACAGGTAGGGCGGATAGCTAGGGTAGGCGGGCTGCCCGTCGGCGGCGGCGGGCAACGGCTGCTCGCGGCCCACGGGCCTGGCCCGGCCCGGCGCGGGCGGCGGGACCAGTGGCGCGGCTTCTGCGGGCGGGGCGGGGCGCAGCGCGGGGTCTTCGCTCTCATTATCAACCTCACCGGCCAGCAGCGGCAGTGCGGGCCGGACTGTGGCGGCAGGCCGCAGCACCACGGCCACCAGGCTGTCGCGCACCACGAAGTCGAAGGTGGGCGCCACCCCGGCCGTCGGAACCAGCGCCGGCCGGGCCGCCGCGGTGGCCGCGGGCCGGGACGAGGCCAGCAGCAGGCGCCGGGCCAGCGGCCGGCCGTAGCCGTGGGCGTAGTCATAATACGGATATAAGTCGCCGGCCTGCCGCAGCCGCGCCAGCAGCTGGCCAGCCGTCAGGCCGCGCTGCTGCTGCCAGACGCAGGCCGCCAGCCCGGCCAGCAGCGGCGCTGAGAACGAGGTGCCCTCCAGCCGCTCGTAGCCCCGGCCGGCAGCCCCGGCGGTGAGCACCGTGCCGAACGCCACCAGGTCGGGCTTGACGCGGCGGTCGGCCGAGGGCCCCACCGAGCTGAAGGCGGCGTGCAGGCCGGTGGCCGGGTCGAGGCCGCCCACGGCCAGCACCGAATCGGCATCGGCGGGCGTGCCGATGCGCACCCAATCGCCGTCGCCGTCGTTGCCGGCGGCGCTTATCACCAACATGCCTTTGCGCACGGCCAGCGCGGCGGCGCGGGCCACGAGCGAGGCGCGGCCGTTCATCTGCTCCGGAAAGTAGCGCTGGGCAGTGTACGCCAGCGAGGAGCTGATGAGGTCGGCGCCGTTTTTATCGGCCCACTCGGCGGCGGCCAGCCAGGCTTCCTCCTCGGCGTAGCGCTCCCGGCCGAGCTGCTCGGTGCGGGCCAGCAGGTAGCTGGCGGCGGGCGCCAGGCCCAGGCAGGCCGCCGCCGCGCCGCCGGGCAGGCGCCCGGCCAGGCAGCCCAGCACGGCCGTGCCGTGGCTGCCGCCCCGGAACACGTCGGCCCGGTTTTTCAGAAAGTCATACGTCGCCACGATGCGCTGCTCGCTGCGCAAGTCGGCAAACGCCGGGTGGCGGTCAGTGGCCGAGAAGCCTACGTCGAAGACGGCGATGCGCAGGCCACGACCATCGAGGCCGGCGCGGGCCAGGGCGCGGGCACCAAGCGAGGCGGTTTGCTGGCGGGCCAGCCGCTCGTCATCGGGCGAAATCTCCAGCGGCTCGGGCCGGCTTGGGCCAAACGGGGGGGGTAGGGAAAATGCGCTGGCCGGCTCCGCCACCCGCCGGGCGACGGCAATCCCTACCCCCGCCGCCCGCGGCCACTGCTCCACCGCCCGCACGAAGGGCAGCACCCGCAGCCGGGCGGCCTGCGCCGGCGTGGCGTGCACCGACACGGCATTAAACCAGCGGCTGACCAGCCGAATCGTGTCGCAGAGCGGGCGCAGCCGGGCCAGGTAGTCGGCGCGCACGGGCCGGTCGGTGTAGTCGGCGGCGGGCAGGTGCTGGCGGCGGCGGCGGGCCTGGGCTTCGGGGGCAAAATACCGCGCCGGGTCGAAACGGACGCCGTTTTTATCGCGCAGCGTGACCCAGTAACGGGCCAGAATTTGAGGGCTGGGGCGGGCGCTGCCGGGCGCCGCCGGGCCCGCCGCCGCGGGCAGCGCCAACAGCAGGAAAGCAAAAACCAGTCGACGCAGGAAAGTCACCAGATTTTAAGGAAGTTATACGCGGATTTTCGACTTGGCCGACCTTCGGGCGCCTGCTGGCTTGAAAAAGCGGGTCAGGCAGCGCGCAACGGAGAGGAACAGCTGGCGTGCGGCGATAGTCTGATCGTGAGGTTAAGCTGATTACTTCCCCACGCGAGATGCTTCGCTTCACTTCGTTGTGCTCAGCATGACGGCCTTTTACCCCGGATACCCCGTCTCTGACCTAGAGCCCGTATTTGCTCAGCAGATACACCAGCGCGGCCATGCCGCCGCCGCCCAGCTCCAGCTCGCGGCGGTGAACCTTGTCGAAGGTGTCGGCGGCGGTGTGATGCAGGTCGAAGTAGCGCTGCGAGTCGCCATCGAAGCCGAACAACGCCTTGGGCGTCACGGCCTTGAGCAGGGGCTCGATGTCGGTGCCGGCGTGGCCCACGCTCAGGCCATCCACGTGGTAGGGGCGCAGCAGCGGAGCCCAGGCCCGCACTTTGGCCTGCACTTCGGGGCTGGCGCCTTCGATGGTGAAGCCGCGGGGCGTGAAGCCGCCGCCGTCGGATTCGAGGGCCGCCACGTGGGTTTCCTGGGCCTGCTGGGCCAACTTGGCGTATTTGGCGGCGCCGCGGGCGCCGTTTTCCTCATTCATAAACAGCACGGCCCGCACCGTGCGCGCGGGCCGCAGGCCGCTGGCCTTGAGCAGGCGCAAGACTTCCAGGCTCTGCACCACGCCCGTGCCGTCGTCGTGGGCGCCCTGGGCCAGGTCCCAGGAGTCGAGGTGGCCGCCGACGGTGATGATTTCGGCCGGGAATTTCGCGCCCCGAATCTCGCCCACCACGTTGTAGCTTTTCTCGTCGGGCAGGGTCTGGCAGCTCATTTCCAGCTCAAAGCTCAGCTTGGCGTCGGCCTTGAGCAGCTGGCTCAGCTCGTCGGCGGCCTCGGTGCTGAGGGCGGCGGCGGGCACCGGCGGGGCGCCGGCCTGATAGACCGTGCTGCCGGTGTGGGGGAAATTGTCGCGGGCGCTGGTGAGCGAGCGCACCAAGGCACCCACGGCGCCGCGCCGGCCGGCTTCGGCCGGGCCGGCGCGGCGCTGGTCGCCGGCCGCCCCATAGGCCTGGCCGGGCTCGATAAGCGCGTCATTAAAGGGGCGGTTGAAGAACACGAACTTGCCGCGCACGGCCGCGTCGGGCAGCTGGCGCAGCTCATCGAGACTCCGGACTTCGACCACGCCGGCGCGCAGCTTGCCTTTGGTGCCGACCGAGCCGCCCAGGGCGCACACGGCCGCTTCCAGGCGCTTGCCGCGCTCGGAGATGATTTCGCCCCGCTCCTTTTGTCCGCGCACCCAGTGCGGCACCATCACTTCCTGCAAATACACGCGGTCGAGGCCCATTTTCTCCAGCGTCAGCCGGCCCCACTCGACGGCGCGCTGGGCCTGGGGCGAGCCCGAAAGCCGCGGCCCGATGCTGTTGCAGAGGTAGTTGAGGTTGTCGTAGCTCTGCCCGCGCAGCAGCGCCTCGTCGTAGAGTTTGCGCAGGGCTACCGAGTCGGGCAGCTCGGCGGCAAGGGCATTGGCCGCGGCGGCGGGGGCAGGGATTTTCTTGCGGCGCTGGGCCTGGGCCGGACTAGCCATGAGCAGTGGCAGGGCCAGCAGCAGCGCGGCGGCGGGGCGCAACAGGGAAGAAATAGTCATCTGCAATCAAAATAAAAGATTATAACTGCTCCAGCGGCAGCCCGCGAAAGTACACGCGAAACGGGCTGCCCGCCTCCCTACCCCCTACCGGCGCGGCAAGCCGTAGCGCCGGGCCACGGCCGTGGCCGCCCGCGTCGAGTCGCGCGGCAACGTCACTTCGAGCAGATAGTCGTAGTCCTCATCGCCGATGGCGGGCACGGGGCGAGCGGCGTCGAAAGCTTCCACGGTTTCGAGGATGGTGTTGGAGTGCCCCACGATGAGCACGGCGCGGCCTGAATATTCGCTGCGAATGCGGGAAGCCAGGGCGGCGAGTTGGCGGGCGTCGTAGGGCTGGACGGGCAGCTTCAGCTTTTCAGCCAGTGGCTGGGCGGTGGCCTGAGTGCGGATGGTATTGGTGCTGAAAATACTGCTGAGCCAATACTGCTCCAGCTCTTTTTGCAACGCCAAAGCCCGCGCCCGCCCGGCCGGCGTTAGCGAGGGGTCGGCAAGGCCGGGCGCGGGGTCCTTCTCGGCGTGGCGCACGATATAGACGTGGGTGTTAGGGCCCTGGGCGAAGTGCCGCTGTAAAGCTGGGCCGCAGCTGCCGCCCAGCAGCAGGAGCACGGCCAGGGCGGGCAGCAGCCAGCGGAAGGAATGAGGGAAGCGCATCATAAAATCACACTCTAAAAAGGCGGTCATGCTGGGCTTGTCGAAGCATCTCTACCGCGTAAGTAATTCATAGTAAACAACGATTGGAATAGTGTTGCGGTAGAGATGCTTCGACAAGCTCAGCATGACGTTCGGGTTGTTCGTTTCTGATTGCCTGCTCGTTTCTGATTGTTGGTTTCCTACCCCCTACTTCGCCGCCAGAATCTGCTGCAACTCGGCCGGGCTCACCGTGAGCAGCCCCACTTTGGGCAGGCGCTGGGTGAGCGTGCGCCAGTTAGGGTCGGCCCGGAAAATGGGGCCCAGCAGCTTGATGGCGGCCGATATCTGCTTTTTCTCGGCCAGGCTGATGGCGTGCCAGTACTTCATCTCCAAGTTTTGCGGAAACATCTTCTCGGCCGCCTCATACTCTCTGATGGCGCCGGGCACGTCGTTCTTTTCCACGGCCAAGTCGCCGGCGTTCATGTGCTCGTAGGCGCGGTGCAGGCGCAGCAGGCGGGCCAGCTCTTTCAAGGGCACGTCGGCATCATCGACGCGCAAATCAATCAGGCGGTCCGCCCAGACGCCCGCGCCGGGCTTGGCCGCCACCACCAGCAGGGCCGCCGACTGCCGCCCGCGGATGTCGCCGCCCGCCGCCTGCGCCGCCTCCAGCGCCGCGAGCACGCGCTCGGCCAGCGGCAGCCGGGCATTGGCTTCGTAGGCTTTGGCCATCGCGGCGGGCACGGTGCTGGTCAGCATCATATTGGCCTGCACCGAAAACTGCGCGCCTTGTACCTGGCCGGCCATGTCGATGCACTTGGCGCCGGTGTGCGTCGCCACCCGGCCCTGATTATCAACGATGGCGACCTGACGCACCTCGCGGCCCTCATCGGCGCGCAGCAGCTCATCCAGCGCCTGCTGAGCGGTTTTGCCGCTTTTCAGCAAGGCCAGTCCGCGCGGGCCGAACGACTTGTTGGTGAACGACTGCGTGGCTACCGCGCCCACGCCGGCCTCGGCCCAGCTCACGCTCGTGCCCACCGAAAACCAGTGGCTTTGCACGGCCACGGCCAGCTCGCCGGTGGCCGCGTCGCGCGCCACGATGCTGAAGGTGTGGGCCAACGGGTCGGTGCTCGTATAGACCTGGGCGCGCACGGCGGCCAGGGGCAAGCAGAAGGCAAGCAGCAAAAAGACAATGCGGTTCATCGGCGCGAGGGGGGTAGGGAAAAGAGTTATGAAATATAAATTAAAAGTTAGAAGTTAGCATCAAGCCTGGAAAGTCCGCCCAAGGTACTCGTCCGGACGCTTTTGGCGCCATCAGGCTGCACGCCCGGCGCGCAGCCGCTCCGCGCGCTGCTGGCTGCCCGTAGCGTAGGTTGCACCACGCGCCCCAACTCATAATTCATAACTTATAGCTCGTAACTCATAATTCTCCCAGCCATGCACCTGCTGCTTGTCGAAGACGAAAAAAGCCTGCACCAGGAAGTGCGCCAGTTTCTGACGCAGGCGCAGTACGTGGTTGATTCGGCCTTTACCTACGCCGATGCCGCCGCGAGGCTCGCGGCCAGCTCCTACGACTTCGTGCTGCTCGACCTGGGTTTGCCCGGGGGCGACGGCCTCGATTTGCTGCGCGAAGCCCGCGCCTACCCCCACCAGGAGGCCGCCTTCATCATCCTTACCGCCCGCGGCGCCCTCGACGACCGCATCCGCGGCCTGGACTTAGGCGCCGACGACTACCTGCCCAAGCCCTTTTCGCTTTTGGAGCTGACCAGCCGGATGCAGGCCATCACGCGCCGCCGCTTCGGCCTCAAGCGCCCTGCCATCAGCTTCGGGCCCGGCTTCGCGCTCGACGCCACGGCCCGCACCGTGCGCTACGAGCAGGGCCTGGAAGTACCGCTCACCAAGAAAGAATTCGACCTGCTCCACTACCTGCTGCTGCACCGTGGCCGGGTCCTCACCCGCCTGCAGCTCAGCGAGCACCTCTGGGGCAGCGTGCTCGAAGCCGAGGCCGACTCCAACTTTATCGACGTGCACATCAAGAACTTACGCAAGAAGCT
>NZ_CAXTEF010000056.1:0-17049 GCF_964243305.1 uncultured Hymenobacter sp. | reverse complement strand
TAACTTACTGACTCGTTTCTTTTTGTCCCGCTCCGATTCCCCAACACGCTCTAAGTGCTTAAGTCGGGTTAGCTCCGCCACGCTGGCCCCGGCATACTTGCTTTTCCAGGCATAAAATGTCGCCTCGCTCAAGCCGTGCTCGCGCACAATCTGGGCGACGGTCTGGCCACTGGCCTGTTGTTGTAAAATCGCCCCAATTTGGGCTTCGCTGAATCGTCCCTTTTTCGGCGGTCAGTCGTCAGGTAGTGAAAGTACGCCTTTCTCTACTCCAAACTGGCTTCCTATTTAGGGAAGCGTACACTACACCAATAGTAAACTAGTTCATAATAGTAAGTCGATAGTAGTCAAAATCTATTTGATTACTACTTCGGGGAAGCTACCGCTATACTATCAGCTGTCAGCAAACCCGACTGGTTCATGTCGGTATTGTCTTGATGAGCTGGTCTGTTTCAGTGCACCAGTTGGCGCGGCCCCGCCTGCTCGCGCTGCTCGCCGCGAAACGGAGTTTCGCGCTACAGTGCGGCGTTCAGAAACCGCACCAGCGGCGCGGCGGCCCGCATTCCGGCCACGGCTTGCGCCACGAAGTCGGGCCGGAGCACCTCGGCGTCGGCAAAGTGCCGGCTCACGGTGTAGCTTTTGAGTTGCAGCCAGGCCAGGTCCGGGTCGGTGGCGGCGTAGCCGCGGGGCGGGCGCGTGAGGCGCGGGCCACTCAGGTCAAGGCCGGTGGGGAAATGGCGCAGCAGCTCCGGCGCCTGCCGCAGCGTGTGAAAGGCGGCGCCATTGTAGTGGATTTCCTGCCGGATAGTGGCCAGCGCCGCTGGCATAGGCTGGAAGATGCCCGCCGCCAGCCGGCTCAGGCCGCCGGGCTGCACGCCCAGCCACCAGCCGGCCACGGGCGCGTGGCGCCCACCGGGCAGCAGGCCAGCGCCCATCCGCCGCTTGTAGGGCTCCGGGTCGCGCTGGCTGCGGTCGTTTTTGTGCAGCCGGTACATCGCCTGCGTGGGGGTGAGGCCCGCCAGCTCAGGTAGGGGTAGGGCTGCCTGATTCAGCACCTGCTGCACCAGCTCAGCCACGGCAGCGCGGGCCCGCAGGTAGTCGGGGCGGTACGCGGCCATCCAGGCGGTGGTGTTGTTGGCGGCCAGGCGGCGCAGGAAGTCGAGCGCGAAGGCCAATTCCATTCAGAGTAGGGTTGTGAGGTAGAAGATGGCGTAGCGCCAGCGGCGCGCCACGGGGTAGGTAAACTATAAACCTAGTAACTACGCCGCACGCACCCGCGGCGCCAGGTTCTGTTCCGGGACACTTTCTGAAAAATTGTCCTGTCAATTTATATTCTGTTTCGTGACGAAACACTCCTATACTCCAACAAAAAAGGCTACCTAATCAGGTAGCCTCTTTCGTTCCACCTCTAAGAAGCGCTACTTCATGAAGCGGCGCGTGGTCGTTTGGCCGCCTTTCGTTACTATCATCAGCATGTATACACCCGCGGGCAAGGCGGCCACATCCAAGGGCTCTTCCGTTAGCAAGCCGCTGGCCAGGAGCCTACCCCATCCGTTCAGGATGCGGTACTGGTCGCCGCGTAGTGGTGCTGCCGAAGTCAGGTAGAGCTTGTCGACTGCTGGGTTAGGATATACCTCCAGCAGGCCACTGGGTTGGTCCGGGCTGCCGGCAGCCAGTGCGCCGCGGGCGCTGGTGCTGCTCTTGCTGATGCGAATCCAGTTCAGGTTCCAGCCGGCGGTCTGGGCACGAATGCCGAAGGCGTAGGTATCGGCCGTCACGTTCACGGTCTGCGAAACCGTGCGCCAAGTCTGCCAGCCGCCGGTAGCGGGGATGGTCACGCTGCCCAGTTGCGTGCTGCCGTTCAAGTCCGCCGACAGCTTGCCGCCCTTGATGCTGGCCACCCGGTACTCAATCGTGTAGGCTCCTGAAGTGGGAAATTTGATGCTGTTATAGACCATGAAGTCGCCCGCACTAATGTTGCCCACATCCTGCCCGCCACCGGTGTCGCTGGTTGCTTCCACCCGCACGCCCTGCATGGCGCTGTAGGCTTCGGCCTGAATGAGAGTCGAGAAGGCTGCCCCAGCGGCCCGCACTTTCAACGAGGACACCCGGTCGTTCCAGCCACTAGCCACCAAGCAGTCGGTGTTGGCGTTGATGAGAATGGAAGCCCCCGTGAAGTTGTCGCCATCAAAGAGCTGTACTTCGTAGCCGTTGCTCACTTCGATTGACGAGACGTCGTTGTTAACAATGTAGCGGCCCTCCAACTGCTGCGTGGTGTACTCGCCCACTTCCAGCGGCACCCTCAGTTCCCCATAGGCACAGTCCCGGTAGAAGGTCGCCACGCTGCTTGGATTTGCGCCGGAGCCTTGGCTTTTACCGCTAAGTACTTTTACACCTGAGTTATTTGGGTCAAGCCAAGGCTTTAGTTGCTTATCAGCAGTTGTTCCATTAGAAATCCAGCTGTATGAAACTTTTCCATAGCTATCCCACGCATCCTCCGCCAGAGCGCCGCACCTGGAAGCGCCTCCAGTCAAGTCGCCAACTACATTTCCGCTATTGTCAAAAATTGCGGAGCCTGAAGAGCCACCTTCCGTAATACTCCAATTCGTAACGGTGCGTACCCAATATACTTTCCAATGATGTCCTTCATCGTCAGCTAAGGGCGAAGTATAGGTAGAGATTTTCTTGATGTCTCCTCCGGGATGATGAATACCTACTCCACTAGGGCTAGCAGTACCAGTAGCATTCCAACCTGCGTAGTACACGTTATAGCTGGAAGGGATAGGGCTGACAAATTCTAACAACTGAAAATCAGACCCTCCGTCCCCTGACCTAGCGCGTTGGACTGAACCAGTAACTGTTTGAGAGACGGGTTCTGAGGATGGATTAGCGCAGCTTTGAGATTCGTAGTTAAAGTAAAAAACCCACTGGCTGAAATCAGATGCTGAAGCATCACCCCCACAATGGTCAGCTGTTAGAAAATAAGGTTTATCATTCTGAGCAGTATTGTTTAATACTGTCCCTGTGCATAGGAATTGGCCATCTCCTGCCCTTAAGAGGATTTTTGCAACCGCTTTTTTCTGACTTTGCCAACTGGCTCCTTCGGGACAATTTGTATTCACATTACAACTTTCTGATTCGTTGATCTTAGTGGACCTAATAAACGAGGGTGCATCAAACACATGGGTAATACCGCTTATGGTAAACGTGCCCTGACCTTTTGCCTGCGCAGGTTCATAGTACTCTACGATGCAAGTAGGTGAGTACACAATCTCTGTTGCGAATAATCCATGAGATTGGTTGTTTTTAGCTGTGTACCCCCCGATTACGTACTTTTTATCGGGATTATACACGTAAAGCCGTGCGCCTTCCGGAAGATGAAAGTTCTTGAAGTACAAAGATGTGCCTACTGCACCCGGGACATCAATTTTCAAACGCCATACCTTGTCACCGTTTGGCAAGACCGACCAAGTGCCCGAGTTGGTCAAAGAATAGTTCGCGGGCAAAATCTTACCGGATTGGATGGGCTCCCCACGCCTTTTGCGCTCAACGTTTGCTGACTTTAACAGAGGTGCATCTAGCGTAGCGGTAACCTTTGTATCGACAGTCCCTGCCAGCGCGTTGTCAAAACTATACGGTCTGCCCCCGACATTTTCCTGGGCTTTGGATGCAAACGCTCCCATAAGGCAGCCTATCAAGAGCAATGTTTGTTTGAGTACTTTCATGGCTTCGAGGGTTGGGATTAAGTGGTGAAATTAGTGGACTACAGAAATCGAAGTAGTTTGCGCAACGGGCTCGGTTGAAATAAACTTTTTCGAAGAGCAGGCCTTCTCAGTAGAGAAGCGCTTAAAGATTAGACTTATTCCTAAATTAAGAAAATCAAGAAAAGACGGTGGTCCTGCGGAGCTTGTCGAAGCATCTCTGCCGAACGACACCCGAACGAAGCGGCAGAGATGCTTCGATAAGCTCCGCAGGACGTTCTATTAACTTTTTGCTAATTCAGGAACAAGTCTATTAGCTTGTGAGAACCGACCGCCACTCAGCAGCGCGAAGTCAGCTAAAGCTGCCTGGTTATCTGGTTATACTGAATAGCGCCCGAACCCTAGAAAGCCTTTCGGTAATGGTTCACGAATGGACGCAATCAGTGCCGTAGCCTCATTCCACTCGCGGGGTGAAATGCTAGACCTGACCGTCTAGATAGACCGATGCGGGAAATTCGCGCTGCGGGGTAAGCACGCAGGCAGTTTGACGCCGGTATGTATGGCCAGCCAGCCTGCACGGGCACAGTGAGCAGGTTCATTAAGTTGCTCTGCGCGTCGCACACGTGCACCGTGGCCTACTACGTTTCTGTTGTCCCCAGTTCCAGTGTGGCCTCGCTGTAGTTGGGTTTGAAAAAGAAGCTTAAGCTTGCTGGATTGCTGGAAAGTGGAGAAGAGCCAGTTGCAAAAGCGATGAAGGTTTAAGCTGTTTCATAAGCCTGGGTTTTTAAAGGTGGTCGTTAAATAGTGACTTACCGAAATTAAATGAACCCATGCGCCAAGCGCTGCCAAAGTAGATTAGTATTATCTAACCTATTTGCTTAGAAATAATAATTATGCTGCAATAGTTTAACATACTAATGTTTTACAAGCAGGTATGTTATTAGCACAACCAGGAGCCTAAAGGTAGGAGTTTTTAGCCCTTTAGTGCACTTAGTACTAAACATTTAGAACGTTTTCACCAAATTTTATACAATGGCAGTGGTCTTATAAGGCATGAGAATGATATCCTGACTTATGGTTTATACTCAGCATTTCTGCGCCAAGTGCGGCAGCGACCAGATTTGGCGCAACGGCACCCGTAATGGACATGCCCGGTATCGGTGCGAGGCTTGTCGGCACCAAGCCCGGTTCGTGCCCGCGGCCCTGGCCAAAGCGGTGTAATACGCGCAGGTAGACCAGCTGCTGGTCGAGTGCAACTCCCAGTGCGGCATCGTGCGGGCCACGGGCGTCTCGCGCATGACCATCGCCCGGCGGCTAAAAGAAGCGCAGACGGCCTCCCCACTGCCGCCCCGGTTGCGGCCAAAAAAAGGACTGCGCAAGCGCTGGCCCGCCTTGGAACTGGATGAGATGTGGATGTATGCCGGCACCAAAAAGCGCAAAGTGTGGCTGTGGCTGGCCGTCGAGCGGGCCAGCCGGCGCATTGCGGCCTGGGTGCCGGGCGACTGTGGGCCGCACTGCGGCGGCGCTACCGGCGGCACTGCTGGTATTTTATCGACCTGTGGGAAAGCTTACGTGGGCGTTTTGCCCCGCTGGCAGTACCGGCGCAGCCCCAAAGGCGGCGGCACCAGCATTGTGGAAGCGCTCAACTGCGCCTTGCGCCAGCACTGCGGTATGCTGGTACGCAAGTCCTGCTCGTTCAGTAAAAATCGGCTGATGCACACGGCTCGCATTAAAATAATGATTAAAAAATTATAATATGAGCATCATTCTAAAATAGACCGCCGCCAACACGATTTAATGTAAACGTAAATTTTATCGCTGCGCCCCGCGGGGACTGTACAGCTGGTGCAGTAGGCGCCTGACCATTAAAATGCCGCAAGAAATGTCAACAGCGTAGCACCGTGCTGCGCGCTCTTACCTGCGGCTCAGCACCGTCACCGTATCGCCCACGCGCAAAACCCCGTGGCCGGGACCCGTCACGTACTGTCCGAAAATAATGCCTCGCTCCCGGCGCCGGTAGGTGCCCAGGGTGCGCAGCGGCTCCTGGTCCGGGCTTATGGCGGCGGTTTGCTGGTCGATGGTCGTGACTTTGCAGCGCCCGCAGTCGCGCACGGCGCGGAAGGGCAGGCCACCGATTTGCAGCTCGTGCCAGCCGTCTTCCTCCTCGGCGGCGGCCTCGCTCACCACCAGGTTGGCCCGGAACCGGTCCATGCCGACGGGCTCGGCCAGGCGCGCATTTAGCTCCGCGAGCGAGGCCTGGCTGGTGAGCAAAAACGGGTAGCCGTCGGCGAAGCTGGCGAGCTGGCCTTCGGGATTCAAGTCGGGCTCTACCTCGCGGCGCACCATGTCGGACATGTAGACCAGGTGCACGGGCTGGCTCAGGGCCGCGCTCAGCCACTCGTCGGCCGCCTTGCTGCCGCGCCAGGCCCACACCATATCGTCCCAAATCGTGACAAACGCCGTGCGCTTGGCCGAGGCCTCAAACGGAAGGTAGAGGGGCAGCAGCTCCGGCCGCCGCCGGTGGGTGAGCAGGAAGCCATTGTGGGCCGGGGCCACGGCCAGCAGCGCCATATCGGGGGTTTTGCGCTGGGTCAGGAAGCGGTTATTTTCATCGACCAACAGCCAGCGGCGGTCGTGGCGCAGGCCGCGGCTCGTGATTTCGGCCTCCGTTACGCGAAACCCGCCCAGGCCTTTGATGGGGTAGACGTAGAGGTCGGTCAGGGTTGGCATCGGGGGAGGGGGGTAGGGAATGGCAAAAGTAAAGGCCAAAAAAGAACGTCATGCTGAGCCCTGCGAAGCATCTCGCCAGCGGCACTAATTCAATCGTTGTTAGCCAATTGATTAGTCAGCGGTAGAGATGCTTCGCGGGGCGCAGCATGACGTTTTGGTTGCGCTCAGAAAATAACTTACAGCTTCTTGGCCGCCTCTTCCTTCAGGGCCAGCTGCACGGCCTGGTAGAGGTTAATCACGCCGCCGGTGCTGGAGAGCGTGGCGAAATCCACTTTTTTATCGGAGCCCGGCAGACGCACCAGCGTGTGGTGCACCACCACACTCTGCATCAGAATGCGCTTGACATCGGCCGCCGAGAGCTTGGGGAAGTAGGAGCGCAGCACCGCCGCCGCGCCCGCCGTGACGGGCGCCGCCATGCTCGTGCCGCTCAGGTTGCCGAACTGCGAGCCTGGCAGCGTGGCCAGAATCCCTACCCCCGGCGCAAACACATTAACCGACTTGCGGCCGTAGTTGCTGAAGTCGGCCACCAGGCGCTCGTCGTCTTTCGGGCCCGAGGCGCCCACAGTGAGCAGGTTGGCCGGCTCCTGGCCGTTGAGGTAGGTGGCGGCGGGGTAGTGAGGCGTGGTTTCGAGGTTGTCGTTTTCGTTGCCGGCGGCGTGCACCAGCAGCACATTCTTGCTGGCCGCGTACTTGTATGCCGCTTCCACGGCCGGGCGCTGGGGCGAAAATTCCTTGCCAAAGCTCATGTTGATGACACTCGCGCCGTTGTCGACGGCGTAGCGGATGGCGTTGGCCACGTCCTTGTCGCGCTCATCGCCGTCGGGCACAGCGCGCACGCTCATGATGCGCACGGCCGGGCCGGCCACGCCCTCGATGCCAAGCTTGTTGAGGCGGTTGGCGGCGATGATGCCGGCCACGTGGGTGCCGTGCATGGCGTCGGGACCAGTCACGTCGGCGTTGCCGTAGGCGCGGTCGTTGGTGTTCTCAGGGTTGTCGCCGATGATGTCGGCGCGCGGGTTGAAGGCCGGGTTGAGGCCGTCGGTGAGCTGGGTGTTCTGCGAGTTCAGGCCATCTTTCAGCTCCTTGAGCAGCTCATCGGTGTCGGCGGCGCCGGTTTGCCGCAGCATTTGGAGCATAGCCTGGCTGGCCTGGCCCATGCGCGGGTCGGCGCCGGCCGTGGTGCCGGCCTGCTTGAGCGTTACAGTATCGAGGCGCTCGACTTTCAGAGCCGCTTTCAGGGCGGTGGTCATCTGCTCGAAGGGGCCGGCCATCTGCTCCATTTGCTGCACCTGGCCGGTCAGCTCGCTGCGTTTGGCCTGGTAGCTCTTGTTGGCTTTGGTGTAGAGGTCGAAGTTAGCGCGCTCGGCCGCCGGCACCTGGGTGCGGGTTTTGCCCTTGAAGCGGGGCTCAAATTTGCCCACGATGCGCGTCACTTCCAGCGTCTCTGAGTTCACGTTGCGGCCATCCTTGCCGCCCAGGAAGTTCCAGCCGTGCACGTCATCGGCGTAGCCGTTCTGGTCGTCGTCAATCTTATTGCCCGGAATCTCCTTGGTATTCGTCCAGAGCACCGACTTCAAGTCGACGTGCGCCGTGTCGATGCCGGAGTCAATCACGGCCACGACCACCGGCGCGGGCGCGCGGCCCTTCAGCAGCTCGGCGTAAGTGCGCGTGACCGAGATGCCCGGCGCCTGGTCCTGCTGCGGGTCTTTCAAATACCACTGCGCCGCGCTCTGGTCGGCAATGGGTTTGGGCGCGGCGGGGGGGGTAGGGACTGGCGCCGCCGGCGCCGTGGTGGTCGTAGTAGGAGCGGCGCCGATGGTAGCGGCGGTGCTGGCCTGGGGCCGGCGCGCGCAGGCCGAAAACAGCGAGGCGGCCAGCAGCAGCGCCACGGGAACGCGGGTGGTAGTAGAACGCGGGATACTCAGGTTCATGCGAAAGAAGGGGGGTAGGGAAAGGCAGTGCCGGATGCGGGCGGGTTCGCAAAGGAACAGCAATCCGGGGAAATGAAGTTCGAGTGCGGAATCATTCAACTTCGCGCCGCCTGAACGTTACTGGCTGCTGGCGCGGAGCAGCACCCCGCGCCAGCAGACAACCTTAACTTCACGTCCCCAAACCGGTTGCCTCCCTCATGCGCCTACCCCCCCTTCGCTCCGCCCTCCGTCTCGCCTTATTACTGTTCACTGTTAACGGTTCCCTGTTAACTGAAACCAACGCCCAGGCGCCCAAAACCTACACCTCCTCCGAAATCCTGCTCGGCCTCAAGAAGCTCAACGTGCTCGGCTCGGTGCTCTACATCGCCGCCCACCCCGACGATGAAAACACCCGCCTGCTGGCCTACCTGGCCAACGAGCGCCTGCTTGAAACCGGCTACCTGAGCTGCACCCGCGGCGACGGCGGCCAGAACCTCATCGGCCCGGAGCTGGGCGCGGGCCTGGGCGTCATCCGCACCCAGGAGCTGCTCGCGGCGCGGCGCATCGATGGCGCCCGGCAGTTTTTCACCCGCGCCAACGACTTTGGCTTCTCCAAAACCGCCCAAGAAACCTTCACCATCTGGGACCGTGAGCAGGTGCTCTCCGACATGGTGTGGGTCATCCGCCAGCGCCGGCCCGACGTGCTCATCACCCGCTTTCCGCCCGATGCCCGCGCCGGCCACGGCCACCACACCGCCAGCGCCATGCTGGCCATCGATGCCTTTGCGGCTGCCGGCGACGCCAAGCGCTTCCCCGAACAATTAAAGTACGTGCAGCCCTGGCAGCCCCGGCGCCTGCTCTGGAATACGGGCAGCTTTTTCGTCAAGCCCGGCGAGGATTTGAGCAAGCTCCTGAAGCTCGACGCGGGCGGCTACAACCCGCTGCTAGGCCAGAGCTACGGCGAAATCGCGGCCCGCTCCCGCTCGCAACACCGCTCGCAGGGCTTCGGCTCGGCCGCCACGCGCGGCGAGGCGCTGGAGTATTTCCAGCCCCTGCGCGAGGGCGACACCGTGCCCAAAGAGCTATTCGAGGGCGTGGACCTGACCTGGAAGCGTGGCAACTGGACAGACGCAGACAAAGTCAGCGTGTTGCTCGAAGAAATAATTCGGCAATATGACCCCAGCAACCCAGCGGGAAGCGTACCGAAACTATTAAAGCTCCGCGCAACGATGAGCGATGTGGCAAGTTCGACGCACGTCACGCTTCAGCCAAAGGAAAGGGAAAACGACAGACACTTTTGGCTCGCTGAAAAGCGAGAGGAACTTGATGCTCTTATTTATGCCTGCTTAGGTATAACTATTACCGCCTCAACCGAAAGCTCAGCCGCAGCTTTAGAGGATACTATTGACATCAGAGTTGAGGCTATTAATCGTTCACCTGTATTAGTAAAACTAACACAGTTCCGCATCGCTACGGCTGAATACGATTTACCTAATTCTGGAATCGATAAGACAGAAAACAAAAGCGCAGTTTCCAATAGAATCTTAGTTGAGCAATTCAAATTTCCAGTGCTGTCTAAAGAGCGAGTGTCCCAGCCTTATTGGCTGCGTGAACAAGGCACTGTAGGTATGTATAAAATACCAGCGGTAGTGCAGTCAGTCATTTACCAACATTGGGGAGAAGAGGAGTATCAAATAACTGGTCAGCAGATAGTGGGTAATCCTGAAAATCCTTCATTTGCCATTGTTTCGGGTGAGTTTGACGTTGCAGGAATTAAGATGGAAGGCTCAAACTTTTCCGTTCCCGTCCAATACAAGCACACTGACCCGGTGCTGGGCGAAATCTACCAGCCGCTGGCCGTGGTGCCGCCCGTGGCCGTGAACCTGCCCGCCGCCCGCGCCTACGTCTTCGCCGACCAGCAGCCCAAGACCATTCCAGTCACGCTGCGGGCCGGCCGCGCCGGGGTAGCCGGCAGCCTGGCCCTGCTCGCGCCGAAAGGCTGGGAAATTAGCCCCGCCAGCGCGCCCTTCACTCTCAAAAGCAAGGACGAAGAGCAAACCCTGAACTTCCAGCTGCGCCCCGGCCCCGGCGCGCCCGCTGGCCGCGCCGAGCTGCAAGCCACCGCTACCGTGGAGGGCCAGGCCTATACCCGCGGCATCCAGACCATCGCCTACCCCCACATCCCCACTCAAACCCTATTTCCCCAAGCTGCCGCACCCCTGGTGAAGCTCAACGTGGCGCGCGGCAAAACCCAGCAAGTGGGCTACCTCATGGGCGCCGGCGACGAGGTGCCCGAAGCCCTGCGCCAGCTCGGCTACACCGTCACGCTGCTCGACCCCAACACCGACCTCACCCTGGACCGCCTGCGCCGCTTCGATGCCGTCGTGCTCGGCATCCGGGCCTACAACACCGTCGAGCAGCTCAAAACCCGGCAGCCGGAGCTGCTGCGCTACGTCGAGGCTGGTGGCAACCTCGTGGTGCAGTACGTGGTGAACCGCGGCACCGTGCTGCCCCAAATCGGCCCCTACCCCCTCACCCTGAGCAGTGACCGCGTAACCGTGGAATCGGCGCCCATCACGCTGCTGGCCCCGCAGCACCCGCTGCTGAATTCGCCCAACAAAATCACGGCCGCTGATTTTCAGGGCTGGGTGCAGGAGCAGGGCCTGTATTATCCGTCGCAGTGGGACCCGAAATACACGCCCGTCATCGCCAGCAACGACCCCGGCGAAACCGCCAAGCAAAGCGCCATCCTGGTCGCCGACTACGGCAAGGGCCACTACCTCTACACCGGCCTGAGCCTGTTTCGGGAGCTGCCAGCCGGCGTACCAGGCGCCTACCGGATTTTGGCGAATCTGGTGTCGTATGGGAAGTAGGCCACACATTTAATCTGTGCTATCCTTATCGCCTGGCCCTCTCCGTGGCAACCCCACCCCCTAGCCCCCTCCCCGATGGGGAGGGGGACTAGCTTTTAATTCTAGTCTCAAGCAATTGAGTTAAAAACTAAAACTAGAACTAGTCCCCCTCCCCATCGGGGAGGGGGCTAGGGGGTGGGGTTGCCACGGAGAGGGCCAGGTAGGGCGACTAAACCATCATACTATTCCGTGCTCACAGTAGAAAAAATCGGCGGCACCTCCATGACCGCCTTCGCCGACGTGCTCCAAAACATCATCTTCCACGGCCGGCAGGGCGCGCAGCTTTACAACCGCATCTTCGTGGTGTCGGCCTACGCGGGCGTCACGAACTGGCTGCTGGAAAACAAGAAAACCGGCGCGCCCGGCGTGTATCACCACATTGCCCGGCACCAAGCGTTTCGGCCCGCGCTGCAAGACGTGGCCGCCAAGCTTCAGGAGCTGAACCAGCACTACGAGCCGCTGGGCCTGGATGTGGCCGTGGCCGATGCTTTCATCCGGCAGCGCATCGCCCTGGCTCAAACCTACCTCGACAGCCTGACCAGCGTGCTGGCCTCGGGCTACGTGAATTCGGCCAATATCCTGCAAGCGGCGCGCGAAATCCTGGCCTCCATCGGCGAGGCGCACTCGGCGTTCAACTCCGTGAATATCCTGCAAAACCGGGGGGTAGGGGCCACGCTCATCGACCTGAGCGGCTTCGATGACGCGCAGGCGCTGACCATTGATGAGCGCATCGGGCAGGCTTTCGCCCATGCTGATTTTGCCCAGACTATCTGCGTCGCGACGGGCTACTGCAAGGGCACCGAGGGCATCATGCGCGAGTTTGACCGCGGCTATTCGGAAGTCACGTTCAGCAAGATAGCCGTGGCCGTGCGGCCCCAGGAAGCCATTATTCACAAGGAATATCACCTCTGCTCGGCCGACCCCGCGCTGGTGGGGGTAGGGAATTGCCGGCCCGTGGGCTTCACCAACTACGACGTGGCCGACCAGCTCGCCGACGTGGGCATGGAAGCCATTCACCCCAAAGCCTCCAAGCCGCTCGAACTCCACGCCATCGACCTGCGCATCAAAAACACGTTCGAGCCCGACCACCCCGGCACGCTCATCACCCGCGACTTCATCAGTCCCGACAAGCACATTGAGGTCATCACCGGCACCGACAACGTCGTGCTCATCGACATCTTCGACCCGCTCATGGTCGGCACCGCCGGCTTCGACCTGGTCCTGATGCAGACCTTTTTCGACCAAGGCGTGAGTTACATTTTCAAGGCCACGAGCGCCAACAGCATCACGCTGCTCATCTGGCAGCGCGACCTGCAACCAGCGCTGGTCGCCGCGCTCGAAGCCAGGTATGAAAAGGTGCGCATCGAAGACGCCGCCCTGGTCTGTCTCATCGGCTCCAACATGGACCAGCCCGGCCTGCTGGCCCGTGCCGCCACGGCCCTCGCCGAAGCCGGCATCAACATCCGCAGCGCCGGCTTCGCTCTGCGCCAGGTCAACATCCAGTTTATCGTCGGCCGCGCCGAGTACCAGCCCGCCATCGTGGCCCTGAATCAGGCCGTGGGGTAGGGAGGGGGTAGGAAGTTAAAAGTTAAAAGGGTGTCTGGGTTTTAACTTTTAACTCTTCACTTTTAACTCGCTTTCAGGTCCTTTCGCGCTCTGCGTACCTCTGCGCCTTTCTCCGCGCACCTCTGCGGTAACTTCCCGAACAAGGCGCCCGATAACTTCCCACAACCATGAAAAGACGCTTCCTGCTGTTGGCCCTGGCCGGGGGGGTAGGGCTGGCCGCCGCCCTAGCCGGCTGCGCCGACCCCGCGCCCAAGCTGCCCAATCTGCTGATTCTCGGCCACGCCGGCTCTGGGTTTTTCACGCCCATCAGCCCGTTCAACTACCGCCCGCCCAGCTCCTGGCTCGGCATCGAAAACGCCCTCAACCGTGGCGCCGACGGCGTGGAAATCGACCTCCAGCTCAGCCAGGATAGCATCCCCGTGCTCTACCACGACCCGAAGCTGGAAAACATGAGCACCGGCCAGGGCTGCGTGAGCCAACTCCCGGCCGCCGCCCTCACCGGGCTGCGCTACCGCGGCGGCCCGCCTTACGACTGGCTGCAACACGAGCAGCCCATCACGTTCGATACGCTGCTCGCCCGCCTCAGCCGCCGCCCGCGCTTCCCGCGCCTGCACCTGGATTTGCACGAGTACGACCTCTGCCAGCCCGCCGGCCACGCGCTGGACCGCTCGCCCGCGCTGCTGCGCCAGCTCGCCCGCCGCCTCGCCCGCTACCACGTGCCGCCCCAAAACGTGCTGCTCATCACCACGAACCGGAGCACCGTGCAGTACGCCCGCGTGGCCCTGCCGCAGGTGCCTGTCGGCCTCGAAATTACCACCGATGACTTTGCCGGCGGCCTGCGCACCGCCCAGGCCGAAAACGTGGGCACGCTGGTACTCAGCAGCAAGCGCGTCACGCCCGCCCAGACGGCGCAGGCCCACGCCGCCGGCCTGCGCGTGGTTGTGTTCGGCGGCCGCTCGGCTGGCAGCATCAAGCGAATACTGGCTTCCCAGCCCGATGAGATAGAGGTGGATAATGTGGCCAAGCTGCTGGACATGCAGGGCCGACGGTAGGGCGCGGGACGTCAGGCAACGCCAGAACGAGGTAGAGACACAATATTTTGTGTCTCCTCGCAGGGCGAGGGGGAGCAGTATTCAAGCAAAAAGCAGGGGGTAGAAAAACCCCTGTCAGTCAAGATTACCTTACCCCCCGCCACGCAAGGAGACACAAAATATTGTATCTCTACTATCATCGTCGGCCGCCTCGTGGCCCGGACCGCCACCAGGAGACACAAAACATTGTGTCTCTACACCCCTAATGCTCGCCAAACTGCCTGACTGCCATCTATATTCGCCGAAAGCCCCTGGCACTTTTCCCTCAGTAAATGAGATTATCCCTACCCCTGCTCACGCTGCTAACCGTCGCCGCGGCGGGGGCCCACGCCCAAACGCCCCCACTTCCCCCCGACACCCTGCACGTGAGCGAAGCCGCGGCGCGGGTTCAATTTTTGGCCGACACGCTCTACGCCCGCGCGCACTACAACAAGCTGGAACCCTCGGCCAGCCCCGGCCGCAGCTCACGGCGAAGTGGAACGAATTCTTGAAAATTCCCGGCAACGACGCCTACCCCTTCTACCAGCGCCTGGGCTCGCTGAAAAACGTCAACGCCCAGCTCTTCCACGGCCAAGTCAAGCACTGGAACGACTTGGTGGCGCACCCCAACTACGATGAATTCTGGCAGGCCCGCAACCCGCGCCCGCACCTGCACGACCTGAAAGCGGCGGTGCTCACCGTAGGCGGCTTCAACGACGCCGAGGACCTGTTCGGCGCCCTGCACACCTACGCGGCCATCGAGCAGCAAAACCCCGGCCTGCCCAACCGCCTCGTGATGGGCCCCTGGGTGCACGGCGGCTGGGCGGGCGGTACCGGGGAGATGGTCGGTAACGTGGTCTACACTCCCTCGCCCTCGCGCTGGTACCAGCAATACGTGGAGGCGCCCTTTTTCAAGGCGTATCTGAAAGACGCCCGGCCCACGGCCGCCGCCCAGCTGCCCGAGGCCATTGTGTTTGAATCAGGCACCAACCAGTGGCGCACTTTCGATACCTGGCCGCCCAAAGCCGCGCAGGACCGCACGCTCTACTCCCAGCCCAGCGGCAAAATCTCGTTTGAAAAGCCTACCCCCACTGCTGGCGCCAGCCCAAGCGCCAGCGCCGAGTTCGACCAGTTTCTGAGCGACCCGGCCCACCCCGTGCCCTACACCGAAGCCACCGCGCCGGCCATGACCCGCGAGTACATGACCGACGACCAGCGCTTCGCCAGCCGCCGCCCCGACGTGCTCACCTACCAAACCGACGTGCTCACCCAGCCGCTCACCCTGGCCGGCCCCATCCAGGCGCTGCTCGAAGTCGCCACCACTGGCACCGACGCCGACTGGGTCGTGAAAATCATTGACGTCTACCCCGACAACACGCCCGACGACCCCCGCACCGCGCCCGGCGTGCACCTGGGCGGCTACCAGCAAATGGTACGTTCCGAAGTCATGCGCGGCGGTTTCCGCGAAAGCTTCAGCCAGCCCAAGCCCTTCGTCGCCGGTCAGGTAACGCCCGTACCCTTCACTGTGCAGGACCTCATGCACACCTTCCGCCCCGGTTACCGCCTCATGGTGCAGGTCCAGAGCACCTGGTTTCCCCTGGTTGACCGCAATCCTCAGAAGTACATCGATAATATCTTCCAAGCCGACGAAGCTGACTTTCAGCTCGCCACGCACCGGCTGTATCACTCGCCGACACACGCCTCGCAGTTGACGGTGAAGGTGTTGCCGTGAAGAGAGTTAAAAGGGAAGAGTTAAAAGGTAAAATCCCTACCCCCCTCAACCGGCTTCAAGCCAGATGAGGGGGTAGGGATTTTACCTTTTAACTCTTCACTCAAATCTACTTTCCGGCTTTCTTCGCCGAAGCCAGCAGCTCATCGTTCATCTTCACGTAGTCCATATTGGGCGGCGTGGCGGCCAGGGCGGCTTTCTTCGAGGCCTCGGCGGCCTTGGCGGCGCCGGCATAGTCTTTCATTTGAAGGCGCAGCTTGGCTTCGGAGTGCAGGTTCCAGAACTTGGGGTCGGTGGCGTTGGCCTTCTCCATCCAGGCCACGGCCTGCTTCATGTCCTTGCCGTTGTCGGTGTAGTAGACGGCTGCCGCAGCCAGGTCGCCGGGAGCGGGGCTGGCGTTTTTGGTGATTTTCTCGTCAATCTGAGCCAGCACCTTGCTGTCCACGTCGGCCGTGATTTTGAACTTGGCGCCGGTGCTTTGCCAGAGCATCACCACGTTGGCCGTGGCGGGCGTCAGGTCGGCGAAGTTGATGCTGAACGTCTCCACCTTGTCGCCCACGGCATAGGGCTTGACCGTGAAGCGGGCCACATCGTCGGTATCCTTGAAACCGGCCACGTCGGCGCCCTGCTTGAGGCTTTTGTTGAGCACCACGGTCCACTCGGCTTTGCCGGGGATGGTGTAGATGCCGTACTCGCCGGCCGGTACCTTCTTGCCTTCCACCGTCACGTCGTCGGCGAATTTGATACTGGTTGTGGCATTGGCGCCGGTGCGCCAGCGCTCCCCAAGCGGTGCCAGCGGCGTCTTCTCGCCAAAAGCAGCGCGCCCCTTCAGGCTGGGCCGCGAGTAGGTGATGGTGACGTCGGTCAGGCCCACGCGCTGCGTGACGGTGCTCTTGGGGCTGGCCTGGGGGGTAGCAATCTGGGCCAGCGTGGCCAGCGGCGCGGCCAGCAGCATCGTGACGGCGGCAATCGGGAAAAAGCTTTTCATTAATTTACGAGGAGTGAAGTGGGTTTTGTGGGGCTAAAAGTACGAAACCCGCGCTGTAGGCGCGGGTTTCGGGGAAAAGGGTAGTCAGCAGTAGATTAATCTATAGCCTGGGTTAGCAAACTGAAGCGATTGATGTTTTGAGCCTGTAGAGCATCTGTTAAACCAAAGAATTGGCGCGAACTTACCCTATCCTCAACTTTTAAATAGCACCGGACATATTGTACCCCAGTCATGGCATTAACAAGCTTACGGGCCGCGGCTACGCACTCGGCTGCTTGTGTAGCACTAAGCGGCACGATTGCCTGTGTAACAGTAGCGTCAGTAGCGAAGCTCGCCGCGAATAGTATCTCGGGTAGCTGCCGTATATCGGCTGCTAGTGATGGCAGCTATTCTAAGAGCGTGTTGGGGATTTAGTTGGGGCATAACCGATTGAGGCACAGAGTGGA
>NZ_CAXTEF010000055.1:0-17167 GCF_964243305.1 uncultured Hymenobacter sp. | reverse complement strand
ACTAGTCCCCCTCCCCATCGGGGAGGGGCTAGGGGTGGGGTTGCCGGGGCCGGGCAAGCTCTCACAATCCCTACCCCTCCCTAACTCTCTACCCCGTACTCCTGCAACTTCCGGTACAGCGTCGTCAGCCCAATGCCCAACCGCCGCGCTACTTCGGGCTTATTCCCCGCCAGCTCCTGCATGAGGCGGCCGATGTGGCGGGCTTCGAGGCCGCGCAGGCTCTCGTCGGTGGCGGAGGGGGGTAGGGATTTGCCGGCGGCCAGGGCCTGGAACTCGTCGGGCAGATAATCAGCGGCCAGGGGCTCGTTGGCGGGGGCCAGGATGGCGGCGCGTTCGAGGACGTTCTTCAGCTCGCGCACGTTGCCGGGCCAGGGGTAGGCTTGCAGGGCGGCCAGGCACTCGGGGGCGAGGCCGGGCAGGCGCTTGCTGAGGCGGGCGGCGAAGTGCTGAAGGAAAAAATCGGCCAGCGGGCCCACGTCGGCGGGGCGCTCCCGCAGCGAGGGCACCTGGATGGTGAACACGGAGAGGCGGTAGTATAAATCGGGGCGGAAACGGCCCTCGGCGGCTTCTTGCTTGAGGTTGCGGTTGGTGGCCGCCACGAGGCGCACGTTCACGCTCGTGGGCTTGGTGTCGCCGAGCTTGGTGAACTGCTGCAACTCCAGCACCCGCAGAAACTTGGCTTGCACGTTCAGCTCCAGCTCGCCGATTTCGTCCAGAAACAGGGTGCCGCCGTTGGCTTCTTCCAGCAGGCCCTTCTTGTCGGTGAGGGCGCCGGTGAAGGCGCCTTTCCGGTAGCCAAACAGCTCGGATTCGAGCAGCTCGCGTGGGAAGGCGCTGCAATTGACGGCCACGAACGCCTTGCCCCGGCGCCCGCTGGCCTGGTGAATGGCCTGGGCAAACAGCTCTTTGCCCGCCCCGGTTGGCCCTTCCAACAGCACGGTCGCGTCGGTGGGCGCGACCTGCCGAGCCAGGTCCTGGGTGCGGCGCAGGGCCTCGGAAACGCCAATCATGGTCTCGAAGCGGTGCTGCTGGCCCAGGCGGCTTTCCAGCTCGCGCACGCGCCGGCGCAGGCGGGCCTTCTCGGCGGCGCGCTCCACGACCACGATAAACTGCTGCTCAAACTGGCCCTTGGTGAGGTAGTCGAAGGCGCCCGACTTCATGGCCTGCACCCCGTCGGGGATGGTGCCGAAGGCGGTGAGCAGGATGACTTCGGCGTCGGGCGCCTGGGCCTTGAGGCGGGGCAGCAGCTCCACGCCGTTGGCGTCGGGCAGCTTCACATCGCAGATGATGACCAGGATGTCGGCCGCGTGCTGGCCGAGCACGTCGAGGCCGCGGTGGGCGTCGGGGGCTTGCAGCAGGGTGTAGCCTTCCAGCTCCAGCACCCGCGCCAGCAGCTGGCGCAGCCGCGCCTCGTCGTCGATGATGAGCAGGGTGCCGGTGGGCATGGGGGGTAGGGAACTGGATTAAGCCGCAATTACGCAGTAGTTTTGGGATATGCTAAAGCGCCTTCATATCAAGAATTTCACGGTTTTCGCCGACGCCGACTTTGAGTTTGGGCCGGGGCTGAATGTGATTGTCGGGACCAATGGCACGGGTAAAAGCCATGTGCTGAAGTTGGGGTATATAGCTGAGATAGTAAGATTTAATGTGAGCAGAGATTTTTCAGCTAGTCAATTAAATGCTCCATTAATAAGCTCGCTTGCTTGGATTAGCAATCTTTATAAATTATTGCCACAAGTTTTTTTATCTAAACAGTTAGGACATCTGATTCGATGGGATGCACATGAGGAAGCAGAAATCACAGTCGATTTTGGTGCCTCTGAAGAAGAAAAACTTGTATTTGAAATACACTCTAAAGACGAAAACACTCGGGAGACGAGTAGTATAAGTATTGGAACTCAAACAGCTCCAATTGTAACTGAAAATGTTGCAAAGCCAGTGTTCATACCCCCTAAAGAAGCTTTAACATTGACCTCATGGCTCCCTGGACTTTATGAAAAATATTCACTAGCTATTGACCGAACTTATTTTGATTTATGTAATCTATTAAGTTCGCCGCTACTGCGTAAGTTGGATGCTAGTATTCAACCTGTAATCTCCGCGTTAGAAGTGCTAATGCAGGGAAAAATCCGTTTTGAGGATAACCAGTTTTTTCTTTATCGCTCAGAAGAAGAACGTTTAGAAATAGACTTGGCAGCTGAGGGTATTCGTAAGTTGGGAGTTCTAGCTTATCTACTCGGTAATAGTAGTTTAGAGAAGGCCACTACCCTTTTTTGGGATGAGCCGGAAGCCAACTTGAATCCAGCAATGTTACGGGAGCTAGCGAAGGCTCTAGCTGCATTGGCTAAGCAAGGATTCCAGATTATCCTAGCTACGCACAGTATGAGCTTGCTAAAAGAATTTCACATTCTCTCACGACATGAAAATATACGGCCACTACCGATTCGCTATTTTGGTTTGAATGCGGAGCCGGGACAGCCCACTACAGTCGTCACAAAAGATGATTTCAAATTTCTGCCTGATGTGGTTGCGCTGGAAGTGGAATTGGAGCAGGCTGATGATTTAGAAGAGATTTTCGCCAGAGAAGACCAGTAGCTCCATGCCGACAATCACTGAGCGGGAGTTAGTTTTAGAATTCTTGGATGGCTGGCAGGTCGTGCAATATGACCGGCAAGCGAATTCCAAAACGGGTGAGCCTGCGAGCTTTTATCGGCGCATTATTGAGCAAGGCGGGGTAACGCATGTGCGCGGAGTAGACATTATTTGTCGGCTGCCAGGCTTACCGGAGCGGCTAGAGTTTATCGAAATCAAAGATGACCGTAAGCGAACAATGAAGGCAGGTCCGCGCCATGCGGAATTGTTCACCACGGTGTTGCAAAAAACGGCTGGCACTCTTGCCGGATTGGTATTAGCTGAGCGGTTGGGTGAGGAGTCGTTGCGTCCACATGCTTGTCTTAGCCAAAATCCGACTATTGAAGTGATATTGTTGCTAGTGGAACCAGCCCCGGTGCCAGTTCAAGCTGTCAGTGGCGAGAATAACTTGCGGCGATTGGCTGAGCGGCAGGGCAAGACTACGCTCGAACAACGCCTGAACGCTAAGCTGGAAGAGTGGGGCCTTCGGTTTGCACTTTACAATCTGTCAAACCGCCCGGCCCCAGATTGGCAAGTGCGTGACCTTTCTCAACCCTAACTCCCCCGAATCTCCTGCTTCAGGTGCTCCACGAACTGCGTGAATTCGGGCTCGGCTTCCACGTTTTCGTGCCAGGCGAGGCCCATTTCGGCCAGGTTGTACTGGTGCTGGGGGCTGATGGTGGCGCCGGGCAGCGGGGCGCCGGTGGCCGCGTCGCGCTCGTGGCTGAGCAGCCAGAGGCGGTCGGCGAGGGCGGTGGTGGTCACGAGGTCGTGGGAGACGATGACGACTGTGTTCAGCTCGTCCATCGTGGTGACTTCGGCGATGATTTTCTTCACCTCATCAATCATGGCCACGTCGAGGCCGGAGAAGGGCTCATCGAGCAGAATCAGGTGGTCGGAGCAGAGCAGCTGCTGGGCAATGGCGGCGCGCTGCCGCTGCCCGCCCGAGAGCAGGGCCGGGTATTTCTTGCGGTGGGCGCTCAGGCCGAAACGCTCTAAGTAGCTCTCGGTGAGGGTGCGGGCGTCGGCGGGGGCGTGCTTGCGCTCGGCGGCCACGAGCAGGTTGTCGAGCAGGGTGCGGTGGTCGAAGAGGGGGTAGCGCTGCTGCACGAAGCCCACGCGGCCGGCGGCCACGGCTTGCTGGCCCTCGCCCACGCGCACGGTGCCGGCCGTGGGGACCAGCAGCCCGGCCATGATGCGGCACAACACCGATTTGCCGATGCCTGAGCGGCCGTAGAAGCCCACGACCTGGCCCTGCTGCATTCCGGGCCGGATAACGTCGAGGACCTGGGCGCTGATGTCGCGCAGAATAAGCTCGCCGGCGAAGGACATGGCAATGCCGTCTAGGGTGAGCAGGGGCTGGGTGTGGGTGTAGGCGTGGGCAGTCATATTATGTAGCGTGGACTCTGTGAGTCCGCGCGTATGATGGATGGGGGGATGTTCGGGTGTCGTTCCCGCGCGGACTCGCAGAGTCCACGCTACTTGGCGCTACATTGCGCGATGACTGATTTGATTTATTATGAGCGGAATCTGCCGCACCGGTTGCCGCCGGGTGAGGCGGTTTTCCTGACTTTTCGGCTGGCGGGCAGCCTTCCCCGCGAGGTGCTGGAGCAGCTGCGGGCCGAAACCGAGTTGGTGCAGAGAAGCCTCATCCCGGAGCCGGCTCAGCTCTATGCCGAGCAAAAAAGGTATTTCGGGCGCTTTGATGCGCAGCTGGCTGCGAATGACAGTGGACCGACTTGGTTGCGGCAGCCCGATATCGCGGCGCTGGTGGCGCAGTCGCTGCATTATTTTGACGGCAAAAGCTACGAGTTGGTGTGCTACTGCTTGATGCCGAACCACGTGCATCTGGTGGTGATGCTGGCCCCGGATGCGCCGCCGCTGATTAAGACGTTGCAGCGGCTGAAGAGCTACACGGCCACGCAGGCAAATAAGCTGCTGGGTAGGACCGGGGCTTTCTGGCAAGCGGAGAGCTACGACCACGTGGTGCGAAAGGGGGAGATGCCGCGCATCATTTCCTATGTTTTGGAGAATCCGGTGAAGGCTGGTTTGGTAGAGGACTGGCAGCAGTGGCCTTACACGTATGTGGCGGGGTAGGGAAGTAGCGTGGACTCTGCGAGTCCGCGCGTGGGTAGTGAGGTTGACGTTCGGGTGTCGTTCCCGCGCGGACTCGCAGAGTCCACGCTACTTGGCGCTCGTGAGCACGGCGTAGGGAAAAAACACCCGGCGCAAGAGCACGAACGCGTAATCCTGCGCCGCGCCCGTGGCCAGAATAACCAGCTGAATGGCCACGACGCCATCCAGGTGCAGGTAGCGGTTCTGCTTATAAAGCAGCAAGCCGATGCCGCCTTCCGACTGATACAGCGTCTCGACCAGCGTAATCAGGGTCCAGACGATGGCGAAATTCTGGCGAACGACTTCGAGCATGTCGGCCAGCTTGCCTAGCACCACGACTTCGAGGAAGCTGCGCCACTCGCTCATGCCCAGGGTGCGGGCGTGGTCCATTTCTTCCTGCGTGGTGCTCAGAATCACGCTCGTCATGCCCGTGACCAGGTACACGGTGGCCCCAAAAATCAGGACCGAGAGCTTGACCTGATGGCCGGAGCTGAGCATCAGGGCCATGAAAAACGTGAGGCCGGTGAGGGTGAGGTAGCGCAGCTTGGTGGCGGCGTAGGCCAGCGGGCGGAAGAAGGGCAGCGCCGTGAGGTAGGAGATGCCCAGGGCCAGCACCGTGGCGGCAGCCAGCGCTTGCAGGGCCGTGGTCATGCTCGCCCAAAGCTCCTGGATTAATCCCTGGCTGGTGATGAGGTCGCCGAGGGAGCGGAACACTTCGCCGAGGCTGGGGAAGAGTTGCAGGGGTAGGAAAAGCCAGAGCAGCAGCAGGATGGCGCCTTGCGCGACGACCATCGTCAGGAACAGGCTGCGGCGCGGCTGGGCGTTGGGGGTGAAAAGGGTTTTCATGGCCTGTAGCGTGGACTCTGCGAGTCCGCGCACGAGCGCAGCGAGTATCATCGCCGGCGCCCGTGCTTGGAAAATAGTGTTTTAAGATGCAGGCGGCGATACTCGCTGCGCTCGTGCGCGGACTCGCAGAGTCCACGCTACTTTTTAATTGCCTAGCACAATCTCCACGCGCCGGTTTTTAGCCTTGCCTTCTGGCGTGGCGTTGCTGGCCACGGGCTCGCCGGGGCCGTGGGCGTAGACTTGCACGCGGCCGTCGGGGAAGGCGCTGCGGCTCTTGGTTTGCAGCCACTGTTGCACGGCCATCGCGCGGTCTTCGGAGAGCTGCTGGTTTTTTTGCGGGTCGCCGGCGTTGTCGGTGTGGCCGTGGACGGCCACTTTCAGGCGGCCAGCTACCACGAGGTCGTCGAAGAGCTGGTTGAGGTCGCGCTCGGCGGCGGGCGTGAAGCTGCTCTGGCCGGTGTTGAAGGCGATGTTCCAGGCGCGCTTGCTCACGCTGCGGCGGATTTCATCGTCGGCGGCGAACTTTGGCTGGTCGGCGGGAGCCAGCGTTTTGCCCTTGTACTTGGCCTGGAGCTGCTTGAGCGGGCCCAGGTCCAGCATCTCGGTTAGCGGCACGTAGCTGGGCAGCTCCTTGGGGTAGAGGCGGCTTTGCACGTCGCCGAAGGTTTTGTACACCGCGGCGTAGATGTTGGTGCCGCCCTCATCGAGACCGAACAAATTCAGGTTGTCGCTGAAATTGAAGGCTTTCGAGCCGCCCAGCTCCACGACCTCGCCGTTGCGGTCGGCCTCGCTCACGCCCTTGTAGTATTTGAGCCAGTAGGCGCCGGGCTTGTCCTGGTCGCCATACACAGCGGCCGAGATGTCGGCGGCGCGGGTCAGGGCTTCGGGGTGGGCCTTCACCTGGTCGCCGGCCACGGCGAAGGCCGTCATCAGGCCCAGCACTTCCTGCGGGTGCGCGTCGTACCAGCGCTTGGTGGTGACCATGATGTTGGGCATCTGGTTCGAGTAGTCCTTGGTCGAGACGATGTTCACCAGGCCGCCCTTCTGCTTGGCGATGTTCACGTCGCCGGGCGTCCAGGTGGCCACGGCGTCGGCGGGCACGTCAATTTTCACGCCGGTGTTCTTGCCGTTTACCACTTTGGTGCGGCTTTCAGGCTTGCCGAGAATGTACTTTTCGGCGGCCACGAGGAAGTCGGAGGCGGCCATGAAGTTCACGGCGTCGGGGTCGTAGGTCGTCTCGTCGGGGTTGACTTTCAGGCCGTTGTCGGCGCACCATTTCAGGGCGATGTTCTGGTCGCCGTCGCGCAGGTAGCAGGCGATGGTTTTGCCCAGGGCCAGCTTGGGGTTTTCCAGCCATTCCTTGGGGCCCATCAGCTTGTCCTCACCGAAGGATTTGCCCACTGAATAAGGGATAATCTGAAGCTGGGTGCCGGCCTTCTTGAGCTGGTCCTGCATGGCCGAGAAGCCCGGCAGCCCGTCGCCCATGATGCTCACAATCAGCCCCGGCGTAGCAGGGTTGCTTTCCAAGTCCACGGCGTTTTTCACCAGATCTGCCTGCATCTTGCTCACGTCGTCCTGACGCACAATCTGCAGGTCGAGGCCGTTGGCGGCCAGGCTGGAGCCCATCGTGGTGCGCGGGCCGCCGTTGGCCAGCATCCCGGCCATCTGGGAGTTCCAGGCCATCACTTCCCAGACCACGGGCGTGCCTTTGTCGGCGGGCGCCGTGCCAGGCAGCACCGCCAACGGCACTACGGCCGTGGCGCGGCTGCCGGCCGTGGCGGCGGGCAGCTCGATGGAGTTGAGCAATACCGACTCAGTGTCGGCTTTTTTGAACACGGCGCCGCTGGAAACCAGCTTGTTGATGCCGAAGTAGAGCAGCGCCACGAGCAGGGCGCCAATTACAATTTTACCGCGCGTTGTCATGGTCTTGAGAAGGAAAGTAGCGCGGACTTTGTAGTCCGCGCCCGCGCCCAAAGGCACGGATGAAAGCCGTAGAAAAGAGGTTTTTAGAGTGTCGCAGTGCTACCGGATTAGCCCCGCGAGCCGGTCCGGTCCGACGGTCCTAGGCCGTCCGGTCGGCCGTCGTTCGCGCCGTTTGGAGGGAAAGGAGGGGGTAGGGACAGTTCGGCCATCCTGCCGACAGCCGGTCGGACGGTCCAGGGCCGTCGGAGTGGGCCGGCTCGCGGCGTGGGCGGCCGGAGCGGCCCACTCGCGGACTACAAAGTCCGCGCTACGCATCAGGCCGTAGCTCAGCAGCAGGCTAATCAAGCAGGCTAGAATAGGCATCATCGGACGCTTTTTTAGTGGTGAGAAATGCTGGCTGGGCCTGGGGCTTTTCGGCCAGCACGGCGTTGAAATCGCCTTTCTGGTACTTTTCCAGCAGGCGCTGGCCCTTCTCGCTCATCACGCCGTTCTGGATGTCCATTTCCTTGACGAACTCCTGCGAGTAGCGCATAGCCTGCTTAATCTGGCCGAGCTGCTGGGCCATGTCCTGCGCCACGCGGTCCGTGGCCAGGTCGAAGAAGTACTTCTTGTCGGGGTCGCCGCGCAGGATGTTCATGGCCGCCCGCATCCCGGAGCTGGTGCGCTTGACCAGCGCGTATTCGTCCTTTAAAAGACTGACTTTGAACTTGCTGCCGTCAATCTGGCGCAGGGCGGCCTTCAGAATCTGGCGCATTACTACGGTCACGTTGGCCGTGGTGGTGGCCATCGGCTGGAGGCGCTGGTTGTAGTCCTGAAGCTGGGCGGCGCGGCTGGCGTAGCTCTCGGCCAGGTCCTTTTCGCCCTGGCGGGTGGCGGCGCTGGCCAGGCCCAGGTACTCCTTCATTTGGGCGGTGTTGGCTTGCAGCTTAGCCTTCACCAGCTCGTGGGCGCCCTCGATGTGGCCGACTTCGGCGTCCATCTTGCGGGCTTCCTTCTCGGTATTCGAGATGTAGTCCTCCATGATGCCGATAGGGTCGGTATTCACGAAAATGCCGGCCGCGGTGCGCAGAATCCGCTGCCCCGCGTACCAGAGGCCGGTTTGCACCCGCTTGTTGGTGAAGACCAGGAACGCCACGAACAGCGTCCCGAGCCCGATGCCCAGCTTCACGGTGTCGAACACCATATCGACCAGGAAGGGCACGATGCGGCCCCAGTAGTAGACGCCGGCGCCCACGGCTCCGGCCAGGAAAACCCAGCCGGCGACTTTTTCCGGCTGCTGCCACTTGGGGAGGCCGGTTTCGGAATTGAGGGGGGGTAGGGAAGTCATTGGTAAAGAATTGAGAATGTGAGAGGTAATGAGAAGTAGCGCGCCGTTGGGAAGTAGCGTGGACTCTGCGAGTCCGCGCGTGGGTAGATTGTACAAGTCGTGCGGGTGTCGTTCCCGCGCGGACTCGCAGAGTCCACGCTACTTGGCGGTCAAGAAGGACTGCGTGGCCTGGCGGTGGGCTTGCAAGTCGGTCGCAGCGGCGGCGTGGGCCAGCTCGTAGGAGGCCAGCGCGGCCTGGGTTTTCTGGCGCTCGGCCTGCAAGTGCTGCTGAGCGGCTTGCAGTTGCTGCTGGCGCTCGGCCAGCTGGCGGGTGAGGTCGGCGACGGCGGTTTGCAGCTGGGCTTCCTGCCGCACGAGCTGGGCGATGGCGCCGGGCAGAGCTTGCGGGTTCGGGGTTTCGCCGAGCTTCTCACGGTGCCGCTGCTGCACGCGGGCGCGGTCGGCGGCCAGCTTTTCGGCCTGCGCGTCGGCCGAGGCCAGCAGGGCCGGCAGGTCGGCGCCGGTGAGGGCAGCAAAGGCGTTGAAGGCGGTCTGGTAGAGCAGCGGGCCGGTGAGGCCGCTGCCGGCCATGCTCTTGACGAGCTTGGTATAGGCGCCGAAATCCTTGCCATCGGAAGCCAGCAGCCCGGCGATGTGGTCGAGATGCCGCTGCTCGGGCTGGGCAGGCGTTGGGGTACCGGCCATTGGCGCGGCCGAGGGGGGTAGGGATGGCTGGGGCGCGGCGAGGGGGGTAGGGCTGGCGGCCGGTGCCGGCTGCTCGGCATCTTCTTCGATGAAGAAGCCCTTGGCGGCTTTGGTGAGGTTGTCGAAGATGGCCATGACGGCGGGCGAGTGGTTTGGTGACGGTGGTCAGATGCCAATACCAGTGCCGGGTCAGGAGCAAAACTTATTTTTAGTTTACTGTTACCTGATGGTCAATTGGTTAATAAAAAATCCCTACCCGGCACGAAGCCGGGCGGGGAGGAATATTTTTCAAAATGAAAAGGCTATTTTTTCAAATTAATAAATCTTCTAGGCTATTAAATAGCCCTCACATCTGTCAGGCCTAACTAGCCTGACAGATGTGAGGGCGACGCCATAAATACCGCAAGAACTATTAAGAGCGTGTTGGGGAATTAACTGGGGTAAAAAAGCAAACGAGCCAGTAAGTTGCAGCGGAGTTCCTAGGCTCCGCTGGCATTATGGTTGCCGGACATCAACCCCTTACTGACTCGCAGTGGCAAGTTATGGCCCCGCTACTGCTGGTGCAACGCAAACGCCGCCTGTGTCTACGCCAAGTGGTTGATGCGGTGCGTTATATCTGCCGCACGGGTTGCCAATGGCGCAGCTTGCCGGCCTCGTTTCCTGCCTAGACGGCGGTTTACTACTATTTCCGGCGCTGGCAACAACAGCACCTCTGGCAGCAGGTGAACCAAGCCCTGAACCAAGCCGACCGGCTGGCAGCGAACCGGGCGGCCACGCCTTCGCTCGTGTGCGTGGACAGCCAGAGTATCAAACTCGCGCCGCGCATTTTTGAGCACCGGGGCACCGACGGCGGCAAGCACGTGAATGGGCGCAAACGGCAGATTGCCACCGACGTGGACGGCCGCATTTTCGCTTGCCGCGTCCAGGCGGCCAACGGCCACGACGGCACGCAGGCCCTGCAATTGCTTCCCACACGACCGGCCTGGGGCCAGCGCTTGACCACCGTGGTGACGGATAAAGGTTACCGCGGGCACTTCGCCGCCCACCTCCACGCGCTGGGGCTCGTCCACCAAGTGGGCACTCGCCCGCCCACGGCCCGCGGCTTCGTGCCCGTGGCCAAGCGCTGGGTCGTCGAGCGCACGTTTGCCTGGCTCGTGTGCTTTCGCCGACTCGCCATCGACTACGACTTTACCCCCGCCAGCCACGAAACCTGGCTGCTTGTTGCTAACACCACGATGTGCCTCAATCGATTATGCCCCTGTTAATCCCCCAACACGTTCTTACCAGCCATAGGGCACCAGCCCCGCACCCTACTCTCAGCTCACAAGCGCGGGCTGGGGCATGGTTTGGAGCAGCCACTGAAACAGCCGCTCGGCGTCGGCGGGTTGAAACAGCTCGGTGCCGGAGTTCATCGTGGCGGCCGTGCCGCAGGCCACGCCCAGGCGCACGGCCTCGCGCACGGGCCGCCCTTGGCTGAGCGCGTACACCATGCCTGCGACCATGCTGTCGCCGGCGCCCACGGTGCTCTGTTTTTTGACGGCTGGTGCCGCGATGTGCTCGGTGCCGTCGGCCGTGACGAGGCAGGCCCCATTGGCCCCCAGCGAGACCACGACAACCTCGCACTTGCCCGCCGCGATGATGGCCCGCGCCGCGGCGCCTGCCGACTCGCTATCGAGCGAGTCGGTGCCGGCCAGCCGGCATAGCTCGCCCAGGTTGGGCTTGAGCAGGTACACGCCCTCAGCCACGGCGCTTTGCAGGGCCTGTTCGGAGGTGTCCACGATTAGTTTCACCCCGGCCTGGCGCGCCCAGCGGGCAATATCGCCCATGAAGCTCGGGGCCACGCCCTGCGGCAGGCTGCCGCTGACCACCAGCACGTCGGGCGCGGGCGTCAGCTCGGCTAAGGTGCTCAGCACCAGGGCCTGCTCGTCGGGCGTGAGCGTGGTGCCGGGCATGCCGAAGCGGTACTGCTGGTTGCAGGAGGCGTCCACGACCGAAAAATTCTCGCGGGTCCAGGCCGCCGTGGGCACTACCAGCGGCGTGAGGCCCTCGCTCAGCACCAGCTGCCGCAGCACCTCGCCCGAAGGGCCGCCGGCCACAAACAGCGCCGGCGCGGCCAGCCCCAGGCGGCGCAGGCCCCGCGCCACGTTGATGCCCCCGCCACCGGGCTCGGTTTTGGGCGGCTCGCAGCGCAGCTTCTGCTCGGGCACGAGCTGGGACACGCGGGTGCTTTTGTCGATGGCCGGGTTCAGAGTGAGGGTGACGACGTGGTACATGGGCGGGAACAGTGCTTTGATAAGGAGAAGAATGCCCGTTAAACGGAGCCGGCCGGGTAGGGTCGGGCGACTGGGCGTGGTCAGGCTACTTTTTCCATTGGCGGCCGGCAACCCGAACGAGGTAGAGACGCAATATTTTGCGTCTCCTCGCGCGTGCTCCTCGCGCGTAGGGGGGTAGGGGAATCCAATCAAATGAGATTACTGCGCCCCTCGCACTGCCAGGAGACGCGATATCTTGCGTCTCTACCTCGTTCTTCCTTTGTTCTGACAAAGGAGCTACTGCGCCAGCACCAGCGCCGACGAAGCCGGTACCGAAATCGGCACCGTGCCGGCTTCCAGCCGGCCCAACCCGCTGGCCTTGACCTCATTTTCGCGCAGCACGACCTTGTAGGCGCCGGCCGGAATCGGCACCGCCGCCGGCGCCTTAGTCCCATTAAACACCACGGTAATCGTCTGCCAGGCGTCGCCGCCGGCGTGCTCGCGCAGCTGGTAGGCGATGGTGCCGGGCGGCAGCCCCGGCAAAAACACCAAGTGCCGCGCGACCAGCTCCTGCGTGGGCAGCCGAAAGGCTGGGTGCGCCCGGCGCAACGCAATCAGGCGGCGGTAGAACGTGTACACTTCGGCGTATTTAGCCTTGCGGCCCCAGTCGATCTGGTTCACGCTGTCGGGCAGGTTGTAGGAGTTGTGGGCGCCGCCTTTGGTACGCAGAAACTCGTCGCCGAGCGGCAGAAACGGGATACCCTGCGAGGTCAGGACGATGGCCGCGCTGAGCAAATCCATCTTGATTAGCTCGGCTTCGGAGGCGCCGGGGTTGGAGGCGCGCAGCTTGTCCCAAAGCACCTGGTCGTCGTGCGAGGCCACGTAGCTGATGGCCTGCGCCGGGCTGCCGGCCCAGGGCGCCTTGCTGTAGTTGACCTTGGCATACTCCAGCTGCGGATGCGAAACCGCCCCCACAACACCGAATTTGACGCTCTCTTCCAGGCCCGGGTGGCCGCTGGCAAAGCCAGGCTGCTTCTGGTCGGCGAAGTGGCCTTTCACGCCGTCGCGCAGCTCGTCGCCGAAGACCGCGATGCGGGGCAGCTTGCTCATATTGGCTTTCACGGCGCGGCGGGCTTCGGGCAGGGGCGAGGGGCCGGCGGCCCAGCCTTCGCCATACATTAATATGGAGTGGTCCTGCTGGTCTAGCGCCACGCGCACGGCGCGCATGGTTTCAATATCCAGCACCCCCATCAAATCAAAGCGGAAGCCGTCGGCGTGGTATTCGCGCGCCCAGTACGCCACGGATTCCACGATGAGCTTGCGCACCATCGGCCGCTCGGAGGCCACTTCGTTGCCGCAGGCGGTAGCGTTGGAGAGCTTGCCGTCCGCGTCTTGGCGGTAGTAGTAGTCGGGCACGAGCTGCTCGAACGGATTAAAGCGGACATCATTCGTCGTGTGGTTGTATACCACGTCGAGCACTATGCGCAGGCCGCGGCCGTGCAGGGCCTGCACCAGCTGCTTCAGCTCCCGGAGGCGGGCGGCGGGGGTGGCGGCGTCAGTGGAAAACGAGCCTTCGGGCGCCGAGAAGTGCAGCGGCTCGTAGCCCCAGTTGTAGGGGCGGCGGGCGGGGGGTAGGGATTCATCAATCGAGGCGAAGTCGTTGGTGGGTAGCAGGTGCACGTGGGTCAGGCCCAGCTCCTGAAGGTGGTCGAGGCCGGTGCTGACGCCGCCCGGCCCGCGGGTGCCGCCTTCGGTGAAGCCCAAATACTGGCCTTTGTGCTGAATGCCCGAGAGCGGGTGCTGGGAAAAGTCGCGCACGTGCACTTCGCCCAGCACGACATCCGTGGGCTGTTTCAGGGCCGGACGAAAATCATCGGCCCAGCCGGCGGGCGAGGCCTTGGCGGGGTCGAGCAGGGCGCCGCGCTGTCCGTTGAGGCCGATGGCGTGGGCGTAGGGGTCGGCCACTTCGCCCATAACTTTTCCCCTAATCGTGGCCTGCACGGTGTAGAAGCCGGTAGTGCCCGCCGGCAGGGCGTGGGTCCAGGTGCCGCCTTCGGCCTTTCGCATGGGGTAGGAAGCCAGGGCCGCGCCGCCGGTGCCTTGGGCATACACGCGCAGCGTGAGCGCCTCGGCGGTGGGCGCCCACACGCGCAGGCGCATTTTAGCTTTGGTGAAAGTCAGACCCAGGTCGGGGCCATTGTAGGTGGGGTACTTGCTGAAATCAGGGGGGGTAGGGGCGGGCGCGGAAGCAGTAACAAACACGAGTAATAGCAGGAAGAAATAATTCATGCGGGCAAGTTGGTGGAATTTACTTTTGCGGGAAGGCGGGGGCGGCATTTAACGCAAAGTTTAAAAGAAGTTGAAATTAAGTCTCGCGAAGTCTGCCAACTTTTAACTCATAACTTTTAACTCATAACTCGCGCAGCGTGAACGACCCCGCCATCCGCGCCCTGCTCTACCCACTGCTGCACGGCGGTGTGCACGTGGATGAGCTGCCGACCGGCACGACCCGCGCCGACGTGGTGCACCTGACCGAGGAGTTCATGCACGGCTACGAAATCAAGGGCGAGCGCGACACCTTGCTGCGGGTGCCCAACCAGTTGCGCTGCTACGCCGAGGTGTACGATTTCGTGACCTTCGTGGTGACTGAAAAGCACCTGCTGGCGCTGCTGCCGCTGCTGCCGGAGTGGGTGGGTGTCCTGGTGGCGGCCCCCGACGGCCTGCGCCCGCACCGCGAAGCCCGCTACAACGCCACGGTGCAGCTCGCGCCGCTGGCCGCGCTGCTGCTATTGGAAGAAGTCAAGCAGTTTTTGCTGGCCTGCGGCCTGACGGGCGTGAGTTTGCTGCGGGGCCGCGAAGTCGCCCGGCTGCTGCGCGACACCAACCAGGTGCCGCTCTCGCGCCTGGCGCGGCACGTGCGCGAGCGCTTGATGGCCCGGCTGCCCGGCCGCCTGCAAGCGCGGGAGGAGCGCAAGGCCGAACGGGCGGCCCGCCCGCGGCGGCCGAAGGCGGTAAAGCGGAAGAAGAAGGCGCGGGCGTGAGGTGCCCCGTTCTCACCGCCAGCGCCAGCCCAGCAGCGCGCCGCCATACCAGCTGCGGGCCGGCGCGGGCTGAAAGTAGCGCCCGCCAAACGCATTGAGGTCGTTGCCGAGGCTGTAGCGGCGGTCGAGGGCATTATCCACGCCGCCGAAAACATCCACGTTAAACCCGCCTGGCAAGGCGCGGCGCCAGCCGGCGCGGGCGCTGAAAGTCCAGTAGCCGGCGGCGTAGTCGGAGTTGGCGTCGTTGAGCGGCAGCCGGGCCTGGTGGCTCAGGTTGGGGTTGGCGTAGAAGCCGTGCAGCTCGCTGAAATCGAGGCCGGCGCTGAGCGTGTGGGGCGTGGTGCCGGTGAGGCGGTTGCCGCTGTAGTCCTGGCCCAGCGACTCGTAGCGGCCGAAGCGGAAGTGGTTGTAGGCGTAGCTGGCCCAGGCGCGCAGGCCAGCAGCCGGCCGGCTTGCGGTCGGGGAGGGGGGTAGGGAATTGGAAGCCGCGTCGGCAGCAAGGGCTGCCGGGCGCCAGAGCCAGCCGCTGAGAGCGGCTTCGGCGCCGCGCTGGCGGGTAGTGCCGGCGTTGGCGAAAAGCTGGGTGCCCTGGTCGTTGCTGCGGACGACGATGGTGTTTTTCAGCTCGAAATCAAACAGGGCCACGTCGTAGCTCAGGCGGCCGGCCAGCAGCGCGCCGCGGCTGCCGACCTCGTAGCTCAGGCCGCGCTCGGCTTGCAAGGCTTGGTTGATGCTGCCGTCGGAGGGGCGGATTTCAGCTTCGGAGGGCGGCGAAAAGCCGCTGCTCACGCTGACGTAAGCCGAGAGCTGGTCGGTAATTTCCTTGAGCAAAGCCACGCGGGGCGAGATTTCGGGCCGGAAGTCGCGGCGAATCTGGTAGCCGCTGCGGGCGGGCGCGGTGGCCGGGCCGGTGTTGTCGCTCAGGCGGTTGATGCGGTACGTGAGGCGGTTGTAGCTGGCGCCGGCCGTGAGTTGCAGGCCGGCTGGCAGCTCATAATCTGCTTGGGCGAAGCCGAAGCCGGTGCGGGTCGTGATTTCGTCGTCGTAGCGCAGTGGCCCCGGCGTGCCGGCTAGGTTCTGGTAGCTGCGGCCACTCAGGAAGGCGGCCTGGGCCTCGCCGCCGGCCGTCAGGCGCAGCAGCCGGCCCGCCAGCGGCGCGCGGTAGCTCAGGCTGGCCCGCCCGCCGCCGCCCACGCTGGTGTTGCGCTCAAAGTCAACCAGATAGGGCGTCCGAATGCGGGTGCCCGTGCCGTAGAGCGTGGCCCGGCTGGTCCATCTTTCCGTAAAGCGGTACTCGTGCGTCAAGCCCAGCAGGGCGGTCTGGGAAGCGTAGTAGGCGCGCTGCTCCACGGTGCCGGGGCTGGTGCGGGTGGCGGGCCGCGCCTGGCGCGGGTCGGCCTCGAACTGGGCGCGGGTGAGGCCGCCGGGCAGCTGGTAGTCGAGGTCAGTGTAGAGGGCGTGGACGGCCAGGGTCTGGTTTTCGGCGGGCGCAGTTTCGGCATCCAGGGCCAACACGTCGCGGCGTAGCGCACTATTCTGGCGGTAGCCATCGCTGGTTTGGCGGGCGTACTGTACGCGCAGATAGTTCGGGCTGGCGGCTGAGGCGCCGCCGGTTTCGGCCACGGCCGAGAGGCGGCGCAGCCCGTAGCTGCCCGCCGTGAAGCCCACCTGCCCGCCGCTTTGGCCCGGCTGGGGGCGGCGGTTTTCGAGGCGCACCACGCCGCCCGTGCCGGCCCCGTACACGCTGCCAGCCGGCCCTTTCAGCACCTCAATTCTACCTAATTGCGCCGGGTCGAGCAAGTTGAGGGGGGTAGTGCCCCCTGGCTCGGTGAAGGGAATATCGAAGTAATACACCTTCACGTTGCGCACCCCGAACGGCGAGCGCAGCGTACTGCCGCGGATGCTGAGCCGGTAGCTGGCCGGGGCGCGCTCTTCCAGCCGCACGCCGGGCAAGGTGTTAACCGCCTGCGTGATAGAGGTTTGGCTGAAGCGCTCCAGCGCCGCCGTTTCCAGCAGCCCGATGCCGGCCGCCGTGCGCCGCAGCGGCAGCTGCTGGCCGTAGCCCGTAACGGTGGCGGCGGGCAGGCGCACCGTGCGGGTGGTGTCGGCGGTCGCGCCGGCCGGGGGGGGTAGGGAAGTGGCGGTTTGGGCCCGCAGCGGTAGCGGCGCCAGCCCCAGCAGCGCCAGCCATAGTCCCCAACCCAACGTCCGCCTTCCAGAAATCTGTGTCATAAGCAGCCCCGAACGGCAAACGGCCCCCCGGAGTTCGGCGGCCAACTTCCTATCCCTCCTCCCTAACTCTAGCGCCGCCCGCGCCGCCTGGTCCGGTCCGACGGCCCCAGGCCGTC
>NZ_CAXTEF010000054.1:0-17404 GCF_964243305.1 uncultured Hymenobacter sp. | reverse complement strand
TAAGACGTATCCTTGATGCCGGTGTTGATGAAGTAGTGCAGCATGGTCAGCTCAAAGCGCGGGTCATTCTTGATGCGCTGCTCGTAAAGCGGCACCGCGTCGGCGTAGCGCACGCCCAGGCGTGAGGTGTAGAACTGAAACCGCGGCTCCTCATCAGAAGCCAGGCGCATTCCGAGCTGGCACTTTTCGGTGACATGCTCGGCATAATAGTCGATTTCGCCCAGGTTGTCGAGGATGGGCACGCAGTTGCGGAAGCCCTCGTTTATCAGGGCTGTGAGGTGGCGCTTGTAGCGCTCGCGCTTGAAGCCGTTGGCGACGATGTAGCTGTCTTTATCCAACTTGCCGCGGCTCACCAGCTCGCGCACGATGTGGATGTCGAAGCCCGATGAGGTTTCGATGTGAATATCGTTTTTCAGTGCTTCTTCCAGCACGAAGCTGAAATGCGACGACTTGGTGCAGTAGCAATACGTGTAGGAGCCGCGGTAGCCGGTCAGCTCAATGGCGTCGGCAAACCACTTTTTTGCCCGCTGAATCTGGGACGAAATCTTGGGTAAGTAGGTGAGCCGCAGCGGGGTGCCATGCTTTTCGATAATGCCCATCAGGTCAATATCGTGGAAGCGCAGCTCGTGGTTCTGGACCGTGAAGTCGGCCGTGGGGAAGTCGAAGGTTTGGGAAATCAGGTCGTGATACGTGTCCATCAGGTTTTGAAAGCGGCAAGGAAAATCCGACCTTTGGGGCCGGCGGTCAAAAGTACCGCGGGGGTAGGGAATGGTGGGCTGAACGTGAGTTCGGCACCAGTGCCCGCCCGCATCGAAATGGGAGTCAGCGACTTGGCTACGAGAGGAAATCTCTCCGCTCGCAAGGCAGCGCTCGAAGGTGGCCGCCGCGGCGGTATTCCTTGGAACGATGCGCTTTGAGTTAAGTCTGCTTATTGAATCTCCTATGAAACGAATTAAGCTAGTGGAAGTTCGCTCCGAGCTGGGCGCCGGCACGCGCGGGGCCAGCCTGGGCATCGACGCCTTGCGCGTAGCCTGCCTCAATAAGGGCTCCGACTACTTCCGGCGCTATAACGCCGTGACGGTGCCCGACCTCAACCACGTGCTTTTTGATAAGACGCCCTTTCCGCTGGCCCGGCACATCGACGCGATTCATACCGTGCAGAAAGGCGTCGCCAGCGCCGTCGAGCAGACCCTGCGCTTCGGCGAGTTTCCGCTGGTGCTGGCCGGCGACCACTCCAACGCCAACGCCACCATCGCCGGCATCAAGGCCACCTACCCCCACAAAACGCTCGGCGTGGTCTGGATTGACGCCCACGCCGACATCCATTCGCCCTACACCACGCCCAGCGGCAACGTGCACGGGATGCCGCTGGCCGCCGCGCTCGGCGAGGACAACCGGCCCTGCCAGCGCAACGCGCCCGACCCGGAAACCGAGTTTTTCTGGCGCCGCCTGCAAAATCTGGCCGAACCCGGCCCCAAGCTCCGGCCCGAACACCTGGTCTACGTGGCCGTGCGCGACACCGAAGCCGAGGAAGAAGCCGTGATTGAGCGCCTGGGCATCCGCTGGATTAAGCTGGCTGAGTTCCAGCAGAAAGGCTCGCGCCAGGTCGTGCGCGAGATTTATGAGCACCTGCGCTTCTGCGATTTGGTGTACGTTTCCTTCGATGTCGACAGCCTTGACTCCAACTTCAGCAAGGGCACCGGCACGCCAGTCGAGGCCGGACTTTATTTGTCCGAGGCCGAAAACCTCTGCCAGGATTTGTTGGAGAACGAGCGGGTCGTGTGCTTTGAGATGGTTGAAATCAACCCCACGCTCGACAGTGAAAACACGATGGCCAAGAATGCCTTTGGCATCCTGGAAAAAGCCACGGCCGCCATCGAGCGCCGCCTGCGGCTGGAGGAGGTGACTTCGCGCTAAGCGCAATCCCTACCCTCCCCTTATTTACTAGAGAGGGGGTAGGGAGTTACGGTTTGCGGCAGCCCGTACCTTTGCCCGCGTGCAACAGCTAGAACAATCCCTCAAAACCGCCCTGCAAACGGCCGCGAAAGCCGTTTTTAATGCCGAAATCTCGGCCGCCAGCCTCCCGCTCCAGCCCACGCGCAAGGAGTTTGCCGGCGCTTTCACGCTCGTCACGTTTCCGCTCACCAAGCAATTAGGCCAGGGCCCGGAGCAGATTGGCCAGGCGCTGGGCGAGTGGCTGGTGGCGAATGAGCCGCGCATCAGCGGCTTCAACGTGGTGAAGGGCTTTCTGAACCTGGAAGTGGCTGATAGCGAGTGGCTGGCGCTGTTTCAGCAGCTGCGGCAGCGGCCGGCAGCGGCGCCGGTTGCGGTAGGAGAGGGGGGTAGGGAAACGCCGCGCCGCGTGGTGGTCGAGTACTCATCGCCCAACACCAACAAGCCCCTGCACCTGGGGCATTTACGCAATAACTTCCTGGGCTACAGCGTGGCCGAGATTCTGAAAGCCACGGGTGCCGAGGTGGCCAAGGTCAATCTGGTCAATGACCGCGGCATCCACATCTGCAAGTCGATGCTGGCGTATCAGCGGTTCGGGCACGGCGAAACGCCCGAATCGGCCGGGATGAAGGGCGACCACCTGGCCGGCAAATACTATGTCTTGTTCGAGAAGCACTACCGCGAGGAAGTGCGGCAGCTCGAAGCCGAAGGCGTGGCGCCCGACATTGCCAAGCGCCAGGCGCCGCTGCTGGCCGAGGCCCAGGAAATGCTGCAACGCTGGGAAACTGGCGACGAGGAAGTGGTGAGCCTATGGCGCACCATGAACGGCTGGGTGTATCAGGGCTTCGAGGAAACGTACCAAACCATCGGCGTCGATTTCGATAAGTTCTACTACGAGTCTGATATTTATCTGCTCGGCAAGGAGCGGGTGGAGGAAGGCTTGCAAAAAGAGGTTTTCTACCAGAAAGAAGATAGCTCGGTCTGGGTAGATTTAACCGCCGACGGCCTGGACCAGAAGCTTCTTTTGCGCGCCGATGGCACGAGCGTTTACATCACCCAGGACCTGGGTACGGCTGAGCTGAAGTACCAGGACTACGGCTATGACGCTTCCATCTACGTCATCGCCGACGAGCAGAACTACCACATGCAGGTGCTGCAAGCCACGCTCAAAAAGCTGGGCAAGCCCTACGCCGACGGCATTCAGCACCTGAGCTACGGCATGGTCGATTTGCCCTCGGGCAAGATGAAATCGCGCGAGGGCACCGTAGTCGATGCCGACGAGCTGGTGCGCGACGTGGTGGCGGCGGCCAAAGCCGCGACCTTGGAAAAAGGCAAAACCGAAGGCCTCAGCGATGCCGAAAGCGAACAGCTCTACCACACGCTGGGCTTGGGCGCGCTCAAGTACTATTTGCTGAAAGTAGACCCCAAAAAGCGGATGCTCTTCAATCCCGAAGAATCGGTGAGCCTGGAGGGCGACACGGGGCCGTTTATTCAGTATTCACACGCCCGCATTGCCGCCATCCGCCGCAAGGCCGCCGAGCAGGGCCTAAGCGAAACCGCTGATTTTGAGCAGCTAACCACTCTGCACCCGGCCGAGCGCGAACTGGTGCAGGAGCTGGCCCGCTACGCCGGGGTAGTAACCGAAGCCGCCCGCACCTCGTCGCCGGCCGTGGTGACGCAGTATGCCTACGAGCTGGCCAAGGCCTACAACCGCTTCTACACCCAGGTGCCCATATTTGCCGAAACCGACGAGCTGCGGCGCGGCCTGCGCGTGGCCTTGTCGGCCCGGACCGGCGAGCAGCTCAAGGCCGCGCTGGGGTTGCTGGGCATTCAGGCGCCGGAGCGGATGTAACCAACGAGTATCCCGAAGCTGCGCTTCGGTCCGGACGACTTGCTAGAACAACTTGTTCAGATTTCGTCCGGGCCGAAGCACAGCTTCGGGGTACTCGTTCACGAAACCAAAACCTTCCTTCAAGCTTATGAACAGCGTCGCCGTGTACTGCGCCTCCAGCATCGGGGCCAATGACCGCTACCGCCAGCAGGCCGAGCTGATGGGCCAGACCCTAGCCGAAGCCGGCCTGACGCTGGTCTACGGCGGCGGGCGCGTGGGCCTGATGGGCGCCGTGGCCGACAGCGCCCTGCGCTACGGCGGGCGCGTCATCGGCGTGATTCCGAGTTTTCTGGTCGAGAAGGAAGTCGAGCACCGTGGCCTCACCGAGCTGCACGTGGTCGAGTCCATGCACGAGCGCAAGCTGCTGATGGCCGATTTGGCCGAGGGCTTCGTGGCGATGCCCGGCGGCTTCGGCACGCTCGAAGAGCTGTTTGAGGTGCTGACCTGGGGGCAGCTGGGCCTACACCAAAAGCCGATGGGCGTGCTCAACGTGGCCGGCTACTACGACCACCTGCTGCGCGCCCTCGACCACATGGCCGCCGAAGCCCTGCTGCGCCCCGAAAACCGCGCCCAGCTGCTCGAAGACACCACGCCGGCCGGTTTGCTGGCCCAAATGCGCGCCTACCGGCCGGTGCCAGTCGAGAAGTGGCTGACTCCGCCCACCACCTGATTCCTTACCCCCTGGCACTGCCCGAACCTTAGCCTACCCCGGCCGGTTACGGCCTCACGTTCACCTTCTCAATCCACACGTTATGAATCGCTTCACTACTGCCCTGTTGGCGCTGGCCGCCGCCGGTACGCTCACCGCCGCGCAGTCCTGCAACTTCTTCACCTCTTCCGCCTCCGCTGCCATGAACAACCCCGAAGCGCTGGCCAAAGCCGGCACCGTCTACGATTTTACCGTCAAGTCCATCGATGGCAAAGACATGAAGCTGAGCCAGTTCAAGGGCAAGAAGCTGCTCATTGTCAACACGGCGTCCGAGTGCGGCTTCACCCCGCAGTACAAGGAGCTGGAGCAGCTCTACAAAGCGCACGGCGACAAGGTGACCGTGCTGGGCTTCCCGGCCAACAACTTCGGTGGGCAGGAGCCGGGCACCGAGCAGCAGATTGCCGCCTTTTGCGAGAAAAACTACGGCGTCACGTTTCCGCTCTTCAGCAAGATTTCGGTGAAGGGCGACGATGCCGACCCGCTCTACAAGTTCCTCGCGGATAAGTCGCGCAACGGCGGCATCAGCGAGGCGCCGAGCTGGAATTTCTGCAAGTACCTGGTCGACGAGCAGGGCCACGTGGTGAAGTTCTACCCCTCCAAGGTGACGCCGATGAGCCCGGAGCTGCTGGCCGATATCAGCAAGTAGGCTGGCAGGCTGGCAGATGCGGCCTCCCATAATTGTGCCCCGCCCTGGTAGGGCGACCCCAGGCGGGAGCCGGGTCGCCCCACCAGGGCGGGGTTGTTTGGGGGAATGCCGAAGTGACGGGCAGCTCAGAGTAGATTGAGCGGTTATAGCAGCGTTAGATAAGCTGGCAGCTACCTCAGAGCAGTTATAAATTAAATAACTACAAGTAATTAATATTTAAATAAAATAATTTAATCGATTAAAAGCTCGCTCCGCGGATAAAGTATAAGATTAGGGCCGGGGCGGGTATTCGCCGACTAATAAGATGAAGAATGCACGAAATATCAGCACAAGCTCATCTTTTTAGTCGCCCCACTCTTTCCCAAATTCTATGCAAAGCCCCCACTTTTACTCTTTCCCACTACTTCTCCCAACCAGGTGCTCCGCCGCTTGTTCCACCTAGCGCTGCTCGCCGCCGTCAGCCTGGCGGGCCTGGTTTCCTGCGCTAAGCCCGAAGACGAGTCGCCGGTGCCGACCAGCACCGGCATCGCCGACCAGGAAGTCGCTGAGCCTGGCTTCAGCCCCACCGAGCGTAACCGGCTCGTACTGCCGGCCTCGGCGCCCGCCGAAGCAGCTACTTTTATCGACCCTACGGCCGTTATTACCGGCGCCGAAGCTATCCGGCTGGGCAAGTAGATTTACATCGGTCCGTTTGCCCGCCTGCTGGCCGGCAGCGATGACAAGAAAAGCAAAGACAAGATAAACAACCTGGAAGTCCTGCCCGTGCAATTTGCCAGCCTGGGCGGCAAGCGCGCGGAGGAAGTCAAAATCATTATTGGCGCCGAAACCAACGTGCAGGACAGCGTCACCGTCATCGCCGAGGCCAAGCGCAGCGGGGCGGACCGCCAGAAGGTGCAGGCCCTGGCGCATAGGCCACAACTGCTGTCCTATCACGCCGGCTGGCGGACCGCCAGAAGGTGCAGGCCCTGGGCATTGAAGGTGTAGAAATCGGCGAGCGAGTCATTCTGGCTCACGGCTCGACGGTGAAAGGCCCGGCCCGGATTGGCCTGGAGGGCGCCGACATTACGGCTGACCCCGACGCGGACCAGGAGGTGTTTCTGAGCTTTGGCTGCGAGGTCGACGGCGCGATTCTGGAGAAGAATACCGGCGTGTCGGCCCTGGCCCGGGTCGGGCCGGGCGTGCGCCTGCGCAGCGGCTTTATCGTGCTGCCGGGCAAGAACGTGACCACCCAGGCCGAGGCCGACAACCCGGCGGGCGCTGGGCAAGGTGCGGCTGCTGGTGGAGGCCAACGTGCTCTTCAACGAGGGCGTGCTGGAAGTCAACGTGGCCTTTGCCCGCGAGTGCACCCGTCTGTTTCGCGAGAACTCGTCGTTTGTGCGCGGCATCAACTTCGACCCCGGCAACACCGACTTCCACCCCGACCGGAACCTGCCCACGCTGGCCAGCAAGCCTACTCGCATCCCCGGCTTCCGCAACCGCATCATCGACGACGTGTAACTCGAAAACACCCTGCCCGAGCTGCTGCGGGTGCTGGGCAACGAAATTTCGCTGCGCGCCGACGAGGGCGAGCCGTTCGTGATTGGCCGCATTGCCTGCATGGACGATAACGTCACGTTCCACGCCCTGGAAGGAACTCCCATCGTGGCCGGCGACAACATTCGCTACGGCGAGCGGTCCATCGTGCACGGCGGCGGCCGGCGCCCCCTGTCGGGTGGCGGCGACAACGAGCCGACCATTCTCGAAAATGATGTGCAGCTTAAGCGTCAGGCCGTGGTGTTCCGCGCCCTGTTTGGGTGCGGCGCCGTTACCGGCGAAAAGAGCGCGGTCGTCAACTGCGACATCGCGCCCGGCACCGTGATTCCGGCCCGTAAAATCTTCGTCAACAATGCCTTTTTCGGCAACGTCGAGTGGTAGAAATAAGCGCAGGGCGGGCCCGCCCGTGGGCTGCCGCTTTTGAGAAAGTCTGGTTCCCGGTCGGGAGCCAGACTTTTTTGGGTTTATTACTCGTGGCCGCGATCCTGCTGGCCGGCTGCCGCGAAAAGGAGGCTCCGGCGGCGGCCAGCTCCGCCCGCCTACCCCCCCGTGACGGGGCTGCGCACTTCCTTGATGGACGCCGTGGCCCAGCTGCCAGACGGGCAGATTGCCTGGGCCACGCACTGGCAGCTGTGCTGGCAGCCCTACAGCGGCGCCCAGACCTACGAGCTGCAAGTCACCACCGACGAGGGCACTTCGCCCAAGCTGCGCCGCCGGATGGCTCCCTGCTACCGCCTGCAGGTGGCGGCCGGCCAGAACGCCCAAAGCCAGGGCCTACGTAACCGCCAGCAGCTGCTGGCGGTTGCGCAGGCCGGCAGCTCTCGTTCAAGGTGCGGGCCGTGCTGGGGCCGGGGGCGTTCAGCGAGTGGTCGGCGCCGCGCCTGCTACTGGTCGAGGCCGAAGAGTCGGCCGGTCGGTAGAGTCCGAGACTGTTAGCGCCCGCGGCCGGGCCAAAACGTGGCGTCGGGCGCGCCGGCCGTACTTTTACCAGACTTCTCACCTAGCTTCTGGCCATGTCGCCCTGGATTTCCGCCTTCCGCCCCCGCACGCTGCCCCTGGCGCTGGCCAGCATCCTCACCGGCGGTTTTTTGGCGGCGGCCCAGCATCAGTTCAAAGGCGCGGTAGTGGCGCTGGCGGCCCTCACGACCATTCTGCTGCAAATCCTGAGCAACCTGGCCAACGACTACGGCGACTCGCAAAACGGCGCCGACAGCGTGCACCGCCAAGGCCCGGTGCGCGCCGTGCAGAGCGGGGCCATCAGCCCGGCGCAGATGAAGCGCGGGATGCTGATTTGTGGCCTGCTGGCCTTGGTTAGTGGGCTGGCGCTGCTCTGGGTGGCCTTTGGTCAAACCCTGGGTGCGGCCGGGCTGGGCTGGTTTCTGGGCTTTTTGGCCCTGGGCTTGGCCGCTATCTGGGCGGCGGTGAACTACACGGCTGGCGCTAATCCCTACGGCTATGCCGGCTTTGGCGACCTGTCAGTGTTCACCTTCTTCGGGTTGGTGGGGGTAGGGGGCACGTACTTTCTGCAAACCCATTCCCTACCCCCCGCCGTGCTGCTGCCGGCTGCCGCGCTGGGCTGCTTCGCCACGGCAGTTCTCAACGTGAACAACATCCGGGATATCAAGTCCGACGTGCTGGCCGGCAAAATTACGATTCCGGTGCGCCTGGGGCCGGCCCACGCCCGGCGCTACCACTGGCTGCTCTTGCTGCTGGGGTTAGGATGTGCCACTGTGTTCGTGGCCCTTACCTATCATTCGCCCTGGCAGTGGCTGTTTGCGCTGGGCGCGCCGCTGTTTCTCTTCAATGCCGTGCAGGTCTGGCAGCGGCAGGAGTCCATGCAACTCGACCCCTTGCTCCGGCAAATGGCCCTGAGCACGCTCGTGTTCACGGTGCTGTTCGGGGTAGGGCAGGTGCTGGGGTAGTTACGAGAGAGACAGCGTTTGTTTCTCGTAAGAAAGAGCTATTTTTAATCTCATGGAAACGACCTTTCACCTTAATGCCAACGACTTAGATGCCAACTTTCTGAAGGCATTGAAAAGGTTATTCAGTGGCAAAAATATTGTCATCAACGTGGCCGCCGAAGCAGATACGACCGACTATTTATTGGATAACGCGGAGCGCAAAGCCACGCTGTTCAAATCCGTTCAGGAAGCGGAGAGTGGTCAGCTTATTTCCGTAGACTTGAACGACTACCGGCCGCAGTGAGGAATTTGCAATTCACGCCCACGGCGTTTGGGCAATTCACGGAGTGGGCCACGGTCGATAAAAAGCTATTCCAACGGCTTGTGCGCCTGCTGGATGAAGCCTGCTGGATGAAATTTGCCGCACGCCGTTTGCCGGCATTGGCAAACCGGAGCTATTGAAAGGTGACTTAGCGGGCTTCTGGTCGCGCCGCATAAATGATGAGCACCGGCTGATTTATAAAGTCACCAAGGAAACCATTATTGTAATCGCCTGCCGCGACCATTATTAGTCGGCATCAGCTGGGGGTAGTCCGCCTATAGAAAAGCCTTGCAGCTTCGCGGATAACCGCGGAGTTGCAAGGCTTTTCTACGTCGAAAAACTAACGCTAAGCCGCGCCTACGGCTATTATCGCTTTGCGCTACTCCGTCACAGCCGGCGTCTCGCTGGCGGCACCGGCGCCCTCCGGTTTGGGGCCGCGCTTGCGGTTGCGGCCGCCCCGGCTGCGGCGCCGCTCCCCCTCGGGGCGTGGCTCCCGGTTGGCGTCGTCTTGCGGCGCGCCGTTGGCTTGCGGCTCATGAGGCGGGCGAGCTTCGCTGCCTTCGGGGCGCGGAGCGCGGGGCTCGCGCGCAGGCCGGGCTTGGCGGGCGCCGTCGTTCGGTTCGCCTTCCGGGCGGGGTTCGCGGGGCGGGCGCTGGTAGGGCACGGCCGGCACCTGCCCGGCGTCGAGGGCAGCCAGGTTGGCGGCGGCGCGGGCCATCCGCTCCTGATGCTGGGGGTCTTTGGGGTCGGGCGCGTCGCGGCGGGCCGGCCGGCCGCCGTCGCGGGCGCTGCCACTGCCTTCGCCGCGCGGGCCGCGGCCACCTTCGCGGGAACCTCCGCCGCTGCGACCTCCGCCGCTGCGACCTCCGCCATCCCTACCCCCCTGCCCGCCGCGAGCCGGCCGACCCCCGATTTTGCCGCCCAGGCCGGCGAAGCGCTTAGGGTCAAACTCCGGCGCCGGGCCCAGGCCCAGCTCCTCGGTGATGCTTTTCTTTTCTAACTCTCTTTCAATCAGCTTCTCAATCTTCACCACCCGGTCCTGGTCCTGGTCCGAGATAAAGGTGATGGCCGTGCCTTTCGTGGCGGCGCGGGCCGTGCGGCCGATGCGGTGCACGTAGTCCTCGGCGGCGCGCGGAATGTCGTAGTTCACCACGTGGCTCAAAGAGTCAATGTCGATGCCGCGGCTGAGCACGTCGGTGGCGACCAGAATCGGGAATTTCTTGTTCTTGAAGTCTCGCATAATCTGCTCCCGCTCCTCCTGCGTGCGGTCGGAGCTGATGCCCTGCGCCGCGTAGCCCAGCTTGCTGATGGCCCGCACAATGCCGCCCACGGCCGCTTTCTGGCTCGTGAACAAGACCATGCTCTGCACGTCCTGCGTCTTAATGATGTGCTCCAGGACGTAGATTTTCTGGCGGTCGAACGCCATGTACAGCTGCTGGTCGATGCCGGCGGCGGGCTTGCTCACGGCCAGCCGGATTTCCTCCGGGTCGCGCAGAATCTGCTGGGCAAAGTCGCGGATTTTGCTCGGCATGGTGGCCGAAAACAAGAGCGTCTGCCGGTCGGTGGGCAGCTGGCGCACGATGCCCAGAATATCGTCCGAAAAGCCCATATCGAGCATCTTATCGGCCTCATCGAGCACCAGGTACTTGATTTGGTCGAACTTGACGTAGCCCATCTGCAAGTGGGCAATCAGGCGGCCGGGCGTGGCAATGATAATGTCGGCTCCCGACGTGAGGGCGCGTTTCTGCTGCTCCCAGTTCTCGGACTTGCCGCCCCCATAAATAGCAATCGAGCTGGCCTCGACGTAGTAGCCGAAGCCCATCACCTGCTCGTCAATCTGGGTGGCCAGCTCGCGCGTGGGCACCAGCACCAGCGTGGTGGTGTGGCCGTGCTTGGCGTGCGAGATTTTGTCGAGCAGCGGCAGCAGGTAGGCGGCGGTTTTGCCGGTGCCGGTCTGGGCGCAGGCAATCAGGTCTTTGCCGTCGATGATTTTGGGGATGGCCTGCTCCTGCACGGGCGTGGCCTGCTGGTAGTTCATGGCGTCGACGCCGGCCAGCAGGTCGTCGTGGAGCTTAAATTCGTGAAAAGTCAAAGGACAGCGAGGATAAAAGGATAATGATGGCCGACCTTGATTCCCCGGTCAGCAAACCGCTTGATTTACACGTAAAGATACGGCCGTCGACGTCTTCGGCTTAAGGTGGAATGAGGAATTGGCGGTGAGCCCCAGCAGGGCAGCCCAGCGGTAGAAACCGGGGGTAGGAGAATGGGAAAGCCCCAGTGGGGCGACCCAGCTTGCCTGCGCCGAGTGCGCAACCGGTTGGGTCGCCCCACTGGGGCTTTGATGACGCAAGGGGGGGTAGGGCTTGCTACCGCTGGGCCGCCCCGCTGGGGCTCACCGCCAATTCCTCATTCCCCATTCCCCGTTCCCACCTGCTCCGGCGCCAGCTCCAGCAGTTCGCTTTGCCAGAGCACGTCGTCGGCCGAGACGGGGTAGGGCTGGCCGTAGCGCAGGCTCTGGTACACATCCTCGAAAAGCATGAGGTAGTTGGAGCGGTCGGCGGGCTCCTGGGTGGTTTGGAGCTGGCCCCGCTCGTCGGCCCAGGTGAGGCGGCCGGCACTGCTGGGCAGGGGCGCATTAAAGCCAGGGTCGGCCGGCGAGCGGCCGGCCAGCAGCTGAGCCTCCTGCCCATCGGCGCGCGGCTGCTGATACGAGCCCAGGGTGCCGTGCAGCATGTATGCCGGCTGCGCATCGGCGATGAGCAGGCCGCCGGCCACGCGCACGTGCAGCCCGTCGGGGTAGGTCAGGTCGAAGCTGAAATAATCATCCACCAGCGTGCCTTTGCGGTAGCAGCCCAGGGTTTTGCGGGCCCGCGCGGGCCGGCCCCAGAGGCTGATAACCTGGTCGAGCACGTGGGGGCCCAGGTCGTGGAGCAGGCCCGCGCCGGGACCGGGCGTCTCCTTGAATTTCTTCGGGCTCAGGGCCGGCTTGTAGCGGTCGAAGCGAAACGTGGCCTCGAACACCCGGCCCAGCCGGCCGCTGGCCAGCACCCGGCGCACGGCCAGAAAATCGGCGTCGTAGCGGCGGTTTTGGTAGGCAAACACCTGGCGGCCAACTTCCTGACCCAGCGCCCAGAGGGCGCGGGCCTCGGCGGTGGTCAGGGCCACGGGCTTCTCAATCAGCACGTGCTTGCCGGCGCGCAGGGCCTGGCTGGCCAGCTCGAAGTGGGTGGCCGTGGGCGTATTGACCACGACCAGCTCCAGGGCCGGGTCGGCCAGCAGGGCCTCCACGCTGGGGTGGCTGGCCACGCCGGGGTAGCGCTGGGCGGCTTCGGGGTTGTGGCGCTCGACGACGGCTCGCAGCCGAAAACCAGGGTGCGCCGCCAGAAACGGCGCGTGGAAGAGGCGGCCCGACATGCCGTAAGCCAGCAGGCCGGTTTCGATAAGGTGAGTCACGAGACGAAGGAGCGGCAGCCGGCGTGGTGCCTTGGTGGGAGGTAAAGATGAATAGTAAATTTTCAACATGGAAATGCCATAGCCCTGAAACAGTAATAGTTAAACTTATTATTGGCTCGGTGCCACGCCTCGCCTACCCCCTCTGTTAACTTTAGCGGCCGGCACTACCTTGCGCCATGCCCCCGCTCGACCGTTTCTCGGCCCAGGCCGCCGCCTACGCCCGCTACCGCATCGACTACCCGCCCGCGCTCTACGCCTGGCTGCTGCCGCTGGTGCCGGGCCGGCAGCGCGCCTGGGACTGCGCCACCGGCAACGGCTAGGTGGCGGCCATGCTGGCCGGCCACTTCCAGGAAGTAGAAGCCACGGATATGAGCGCCCGCCAGCTGGCTCACGCCCCCGCGCTGCCCAACGTGCGCTATCAGGTCGCGCCGGCCGAGCAGACGCCCTTTCCCGCCCGGCACTTCGACCTGATAACGGTGGCGCAGGCCGTGCACTGGCTGGCCCCGGCGGCCTACCACCGCGAGGTGCGCCGCGTGGCCCGGCCCGGCGCCGGGCTGGCCGAGTGGGGCTACGGCCTGGTGCAGGTCAGCCCCGAAATTGACTTGCTGGTGGGCGGGTTTTACCGCCACACGATGCGCCCATATTGGGACGCCAACCGCTGGCACATCGACGATGAATACGCCCGGATTCCGTTTCCTTTTGCCCGGGTGCGGCGTGCGCACTTCGCGGTGCGGCGGCAGTGGTCGGCAGCTTGGTTTCTGGACTACTTGCGCACTTGGTCGAGCGTGCAGAACTACCAGCGCCAGCACGGCGGCCAGGATCCGGTGGCCGCGCTGGCCGCCGCTTTGGCGGCGCAGTGGGGGGTAGGGGAGCGGGAAGTGACGTTTCCCATTTTTGCGCGGGCGGGCAAGGTGCACCCGGAAGCCGACATCAGCTAAAGCCAAGGCTCCGTGCGGGGTCAAACAAGCAGCTAACAAGGCGTAAAAAGGCGTAATCTTTGGCTTATGACCGGAGTTGAAAACCAACCATTGCCCTTCGCCGGCCTGCGCGTGCTGGAGCTGGCCGCCGTGCTGGCCGGCCCGCAGGTGGGCCAGTTTTTCGCCGAGCTGGGCGCCGAGGTCCTCAAGATTGAGTTGCCCGGCGGCGACGTGACCCGCAGCTGGCGCACCGCCGCCGAAGCCGCCGCGCCGGCCCCGGCCGGCACGCCCGCGGCTAGTATTTCGGCGTATTTCGCGGCTGCCAACTGGGGCAAAACCACCCGCGTGCTCGACCTGACTACCCCAGCCGCGCAAGCCGAGGTGCGCCGCCTGGCCGCCCAAGCCGACCTCGTGCTGACGTCCTACAAGCCCGGCGACGCCGAAAAGCTGGCCGTAGACTACGCCACGCTCGCGGCCGGCAACCCGCGCCTGATTTATGGTCAGCTCACCGGCTACGGCCCCACCGAAGCCCGCGCCGGCTACGACGCCGTGCTCCAGGCCGAAACCGGCTTCATGCACCTCAATGCGCCCGGCCCCGACGCGCCCGCCCAGAAAATGCCCGTTGCCCTGCTGGATTTGCTGGCCGCTCACCAGCTCAAGCAGGGCCTGCTCACGGCCCTGTATCAGCGCGAGCGTACCGGGCGCGGCACCTTGGTGCAAGTCAGCTTGCACGAAAGCGCGCTGGCCAGCCTAGCCAATCAGGCAGCCACGTTCCTCGTCACGGGCCACGACCCGGCGCCGCTGGGCTCGGGCCACCCCGGCATCGTGCCCTACGGCACCGTTTACCGTGCCGCCGACGGCCAGCGCCTGGTGCTGGCCGTCGGCACCGACGGGCAGTTCCGGCAGTTGTGCGCCGTGCTTCAGCGCCCGCACTGGGCCCAGGAGCCGCGCTTTGCCACCAATACCGCCCGCGTGGCGCACCGCGCCGCCCTCGAAGAGTTGCTGCGCGAGCGCATCCAGGAGCTGAGCGGCGCCGGCCTGCTGCACGAGCTGGCCCGGCTGGCGGTGCCGGCCGGCGCCGTGCGCACGGTGGGCGAGGCCCTGACCCAGGCCTCGGCCCAGGCTATGCTGCTGCCGCCCGCGGCCGGTTTTCCGTATGCCGGGCTGCGCACGGTGGCCTTCCGGGCGGCGGGTTGGGGCGTGGCGGGGGCACTTTCCGGTCCGCCGCCGCTGCCCTCGCCCGACCCTGGGCGCTAGCTCCGCCGTATGCGCGGGGCGGTCCGCGCCAGCCCGGCCGCCTGGTTTTCTCCTCTCTTTGCCGCTGCCCTTTATGGCCAAAACCCCCCGCCGCCCACCCGCCACCGCCCCGGCCGAATCGCCGGAGCTGCCGCTGGAAACTTCCCTACCCCCCTCGGCGCCGGCCACCCCGCCGCTGCCCGACCAGGCCGAAGTTTCTCTACCCCCCCCGGCGGAGGCCACGCCCGCCGCCCCCACCGGCGCCACCGCCACCGACAATGAGCCTACCGCCGAAGCCGGCTCGCCCACCGCCGCGCCCGCCGACCGCCTCAACCTGATTTTCGACGGCCTCCAGCAAAAATCCACCGCCAAGCAAGCCATCTTCCGCAACACCCAGGCTGCCTTTGATACGCTGCGGCTGGTCTCGCAGGAGTTGGTCGTGGAGCTAAGCCGCAAGCTCAACCCGCTCGATGCCAGCGTCGTGCTGGAGTACCGCCCCATCAACGAGATGGAGTTTCACATCCGGTTTTCCGGCGATTTGCTGGTTTTTGTGATGCACTCCAACATCATCACCTTTCCCGACGACTACGGCCCCATGCCCAGCCGCTACGTCGAAGAAGATTTCCGGCGCCGCTTTTTCGGCCACATCATGGCCTATAATTTCATGGCCGACAGCGTTAAATACCAGCGCCTGAATGACCCCGGCTATTTAGTGGGCCGCTTGCTGGTTAATATTGAAAGTCATTATTACCTCGAAGGCGTGCAGCAATTAGAATTGCCCACCAACGACATGTCGGATAACCTGCTCACGCCCGACATGATGCGCCTGTTCGTGGAAAGCGCCATGATTGCCGCCGTCAATAATGACTTGGTGGCCCCGCCGTTGCCGGAAATTCAGAAAATTACGGTCAAGCAAAAGCTGGAAAATCAACAGGTTAGCCGCGGCAGCAAAGTCGGGTTCAGCTTCTCCAATCGCCAGCAGCTGCCGGAATAAAAATAGAAGAGGCGGTCATGCTTTATCTGGCGTCCGCTTGTCGAAGCATCTCGCGTGCTGACTAACCCAATCGTTGTCATTGCTTGATTACTACCCCGAGCGAGATGCTTCGACAAGCGGACGCCAGATAAAGCATGACCGCCTTTTTATTTAAATGCTATTTCACACTCGCCGGCCGTAGCCCACTCTCTCGCGCACCCGTGCCAGCACCTCGCTGCCGTAAGCCTGCGCCCGCCGGGCACCCTCGGCGAGGCGGGCATCTACTTCGGGCAGGTTGCGCATGTAGAAGTTGAACTGCTGCCGCTCGGTGGCGAAATGGTCCATAATCAGCTCGTAGAGGGCTTTTTTGGCGTGGCCGTAGCCGTAGCCGCCAGCCTCATAGCGGGCGCGCATCTCGGCGGTCTGCCCGGCTGTTGCCAGCAGGGAATAGAGCTTGAACGTTGTGTCGGTATCCGGGTTTTTGGGGTCGGCCAGGTCGGTGCTGTCGCTGATAATTAATTTAATGGCTTTCAGCAATTCTTTTTCATCGGCGAAAATATCAATAATATTGTCGTAGCTCTTGCTCATTTTCAGGCCATCAGTGCCCGGAATAGTCATTAATTCGGCATCGACGCGCGCTTGCGGCAACACAAAGGTTTCTCCGTACCGATTATTAAAGGCCGTAGCAATATCGCGGGTAATTTCCAGGTGCTGAATCTGGTCTCTGCCCACCGGCACGACCTCGGCGTCGTACAATAAAATGTCGGCCGCCATCAGCACCGGATACGTGAACAGGCCCGCATTCACATCCGATAATTTGTCCGACTTGTCCTTGAAGGAGTGCGCATTCGCCAGCATGGGGTAGGGCGTGAAGCACGACAGGTACCAGGTCAGCTCCGTCACCTGCGGCACGTCCGACTGCCGGTAGAATAGGTTTTTCTCGGTGTCGAAGCCGCAAGCCAGCCAAGCAGCAGCCACGGCATACGTGTTCTGGCGCAGCAATTCCGCGTCGCGCACGGTGGTGAGCGAGTGCAAATCGGCAATAAAATACAGCGAGTCATTCGCCGTATTTTTTGATAACTCGATGGCGGGCAGAATAGCACCGAGCAGATTGCCGAGGTGGGGGCGGCCTGTGCTTTGAATACCGGTGAGAATGCGGGGCATAAGTAGCAAAAATTGTTAGCGATTCCAATAAGTAGGCAGTGTGGGCATTGGCTGCCCGGTGTTAAGAGCTCGTACAACGAGCGGCATATCATTAAAGCACATGCGCTTCTCCTCCAGTAGTTTAATCATGTCCGGCCGCTCCTGTAGGTGGGGTGATAATGCTGCCCGAAAAGTTTTATTATCTAATGAACCGTGATTTGGAATTGGAAACATTCTAAATTCCTTTTGTAATAGATAAAGATGCTTTATCTGCTTATCTGATGCCCCAAAAGAGGTAAGGCCAGCATAAACATCATACTCGTAGAATAAAAGACCTACGCGGCCACTGTCAACTTGCGCGACAAAAGCCCGCTCCACATAAGAATTCCTCAAGCCGCTTCCTACCGCGAACCTGCCAACAGCAATGTATTTCTGCGGCCCAATGCGGAAAGAAGAAACTTCACTGACGGTAAGTTTACGTCTGTTTCCGTTCGCATCTTTCACCATGAATTCATCACCGCCTTGAAACTTAAGGCTGCTCTGATGACGAACAGTAGGGCTATTATGCAACACATAGGAACCCGGCTCAAACGAGTTAAACTGCGCCAGCAACACCTGCGGCAGCAACCAGCCGATTACAATAAAAATAAGACGCATGAAATAAGGAGTAGAAGGCGGTGGTCTAAACAAGGGTGAGGTTGTAATTATCAATTACGATTTTAATACG
>NZ_CAXTEF010000053.1:0-17451 GCF_964243305.1 uncultured Hymenobacter sp. | reverse complement strand
TTGAGCTGACCATGCTGCACTACTTCATCAACACCGGCATCAAGGATACGTCTTATTACTGGTCGGAGCTGAGCCGCTTTGTGCACAAGTACTGCGAGCTGCGCAAGGTCTGCCCCACGCTCACCACGATTGACATCGGGGGCGGGCTGCCTATTCAGACCAGCATTCAGCAGGAATATGATTATGCCTACATGATTGCCGAGATTCTGCGCACCATCCAGCGTATCTGCGCCGAGGAGGGGGTAGAGGAGCCCCACATTTTCACCGAGTTCGGCATCTTCACCGTGGGCGAAAGCGGGGCGACCATCTATTCCATTCTAGATGAGAAACTTCAGAATGACAAGGAGTTGTGGTACATGATTGATGGCTCGTTTATCACCAATCTGCCCGACACCTGGGCCCTGAATCAGCGCTTCATCATGCTGGCCGTCAACGGCTGGCAGAAGCCCTACCGCCGGTGCCAACTCGGCGGCCTCACCTGCGACTCGCAAGACTACTACAACGCCGAAAAGCACCTCTACCAGGTATTTTTGCCCGAGCGCAAGCCCCAGGACGAGCAGCCGCTCTACGTCGGCTTTTTCCACACCGGCGCCTACCAGGAAAGCCTGAGCGGCTACGGCGGCATCAAGCACTGCCTGATTCCGGCACCCAAGCACGTCATCCTCGACCGCGCCGCCGACGGTACGCTCACCGACTACGAGTTTGCGCCGGAGCAAAGCCCGGAAAGCATGATGCAGATTCTCGGATACCAAAGCGCCGACTGAGGCGTTCCGAGTTTATGGTGCAAAATTTGCCGGCCGGCTAACACGGCAGACAGGACGCTTATCCGGCCGGCCACCAACTCCTAACTCATTTACGCTGCGCTGCTTATCTTTGATTTCCGCGCATCATCTCCTCTGTCATTCCTTAACCTTCTTCTTTAAATCTTTATGAAAAAGCTTCTTATTCTAGCCGCTGGGGTAGCTTCTCTGGGCCTGGGCGCGTGCAACCGGTCGTCGTGCCCGGCCTACGGCAACCGCGCCGAAATTCACAAATCAGTGCCCGCTTCGAGCGTCATGGCCAGCGCGGCTTCGACGGCGAACACCCGGCTGTAGATAGTTTGATTCGTTTGGCGGTACCTAGTCCCTTACTTCACCTAAAAAAGCCAGCAGCTTAAAACTGCTGGCTTTTTCGTGTCTGTTCAACTATATGGCTGCTATCTAACCATGAATTTAGTCCTCATCGGCACAAAATCCCCTTTTGGCAGTACATAAAGGTCAGGTTCCGACGCCAGTCAGAATCAATTCTGCTGCTCCCGCTAAATCAGTAGCGCGAGGCAGGTAATCCAGCTCCTCAGTGTGGCCGACCAAGATGCCGCGCACACCTACTTTAGCCCCGGCTTCCAGGTCGCGGGCCCGGTCGCCGACTATCCAGCACTGCGCGGGGTCGAGTTGGAAGCGCGCCATCGCCTTTTCCAGCATCAGCGAGTCGGGCTTGCGCAGCAGCGATTCGCTGCTGCTGGGGTGGGCGTCGGAGAAATAGAGCGCATCGAGCGCGTGGCCGCAGGCTAGTTGCAGCTTGTCGTGCAGGGCCAGCACCTGGGCGCGGCCGTAGAGGCCCTTGGCGATGCCGGCCTGATTGGTGACGACGACCAGATAGTAGCCAGCGGCCTTGAGTTGGGCCAGGGCTTCGGGCACGCCGGCCGAGACAATAAATTTGTCGGGCTCCCAGACGTAGTCGCCGATTTCGTCATTGAGTACACCGTCGCGGTCCAGAAATACAGCTTTGTTCAGGTTCATGCGGCCAAAGCTACGGCAGCCGGCCGTGCTACCTTTGGGGTATGCGCATTGCCATTATCGGGGGCGGTATTTCGGGCCTCACCTTCGCCTATTACCTGCAAAAAAACGGCATTGCCTACGACCTGTTTGAGGCGGATGCGCGGCCGGGCGGCAACATCCTCTCGCTCAGTCCGCCGGAAAACTATCTGCTTGAAGCCGGTCCCAACTCCTTGCAGCTCAGCCCGGAGCTGGAGGAGCTGCTGGCGGACCTGGGCCTGAGCGAGCAAATTCAGGAGGCCGCGCCGGTGAGCCAGCAGCGGTTTGTGCTGCGTGGCGGGCGCTACCGGCAGCTACCGGCCTCGCCACCGGCCTTGCTCACGAGCGGCTTCTTCAGCCTCAAGGCCAAGCTCCAGATTCTGCGCGAGCTAACCCGGGCCCCTACCCCCCCCGACCCGGCCGAAACCGTGGCGCACTTCTTCCGCCGCCGCTTCGGGGCCGAGGTGCTCGACTACGCCGTGAATCCGTTCATGGCCGGCATCTACGCCTCCGACCCCGAGAAGCTGCTTTTGCACCAGACGTTTCCGCAGCTCGCGGCCCTGGAGCAGCAGTACGGGTCGGTGCTGCGCGGGCTGGCCAAAACCGGCCGGGGCGCCGCCCGCCGCCGCATCTTCACCCTGCAAAACGGCCTGCAAACCCTGACCGAAACCCTGGCTGCCCGCCTGACCAACTATCACGGCGGCCGGGCCGTGCAGCGTATCAGCGCGGTGGCAACTGGCGGCTATGAGGTGGCGGGCGCCGGCGACGCCAGCCATCAACTTTACACGCACCTGGCCCTGGCGCTGCCCGCCTACGCCGCCGCGCCGCTGCTCCAGCTGTTGTTCCCGGAAGCTGCCGCCGCGCTGGCCGCCATTTCCTACCCCCCCCTGACGGTGGTGTTCTCGGCCTACGAGCGCGCCGCCGTGCGCCACCAACTCAACGGCTTCGGGGCGCTGCACCCGAAGGTGGAGAAGACTTATGCCGCCGGCTCTATCTGGACCAGCGCCATCTATCCCAACCGGGTGCCGGCGGGGCAGGTACTGTTCACCACGTTCGTGGGCGGCAGCCAGTATGCAGCGCAGGCCCGGCACCCCGAGGCCGAGCAGCTGGCGGCCGTACATGAGGAGCTGGCCCGCTTCTACGGCATCAGCGGGGCGCCGCTGTGGCAGGGACGCTACCCGTGGGCGCGCAGCATTCCGCAGTTCGACGAGCACATCGGGCCGGCGCGGGCAGCCGTGGCGGCGCTGCGACCGCGGGGCGTGCTGGCCGTGGCCAACTGGCAGGCCGGCGTGAGTGTGCCCGACTGCGTGCGCCACGCCCGGCAGGCCGCCTTTGATATAATGAGGAATGAAGAATGAGGAATTAATTCCCTACCCCCCGCTGCCCGGTCAACCCCAGTTGGCGCTAATCAACAATTCCTCATCCTTTATTTCTCATTCTTTATTTCTCATTCTTCATTAAGCGCAGCGTTTACCTTTGCGGGCTATGAGCGAGGGCTTGGTTATCATTCCGACCTACAACGAACGCGAGAATGCGGCGCTGATTATCCGCCGGGTGCTGGCCCTGCCGCGGGCCTTCGACGTGCTCATCATCGACGACGGCTCGCCCGATGGCACGGCCGAGCTGGTGCGCGGACTGCTGCCCGAGTTCGCCGGCCGCCTGCACCTGGAAGAGCGCCGTGGCAAGCTGGGCCTGGGTACGGCCTACCTGCACGGTTTCCGCTGGGCCCTGCAACGGGGCTACCCCTACGTCTTCGAGATGGACGCCGACTTCTCCCACAACCCCGATGATTTGCTGTTGCTGCACGCCGCCTGCGCCGAGCAGGGCTACGATTTGGCCATCGGCTCGCGCTACGTTATCGGCGTTAACGTCGTCAACTGGCCCATGTCGCGCGTGCTCATGTCGTGGCTGGCCTCGTGGTACGTGCGCGGCGTGACGGGAATGCCCATCTCCGACGCCACGGCGGGCTTCAAGTGCTACGCGGCTCACGTGTTGCAAGCCATCGACCTAAACCATATTCAGTTTGTGGGCTACGCCTTCCAGATTGAGATGAAATGGCTCACTTACCGGCTGGGCTTTCGCATTAAGGAGGTGCCCATCATCTTCACCGACCGCACCCGCGGGCTCTCGAAGATGAGCAAGGGCATCTTCCAGGAAGCCTTCTTCGGCGTGCTCCAGATGAAGCTCGACTCCTGGCTGCGCCCTCTCAGCGGGGCCCGCGGCCCGCGCCCAGGGTAGGGCGGCCAGGACCGGGCAAATCAGGCCCAACCAGCTACCGGCGGCGCCGTATCTTGCAGCCTAACGCATGGAAAACACGCCCCTGTTCTGGCTTGGCTTCAACGCCTTCGTCATCGCCCTGCTGCTGCTCGACCTGCTGGTGTTCAACCGTCGGGCCCACGCCGTGCGGATGCGCGAGGCCCTGGGCTGGAGCGCGTTCTGGATTACGCTCTCGCTCTGCTTCAACGCCCTCGTCTACCGCACCCTGGGCGCCGAAGCCGGCCTACAATGGCTCACCGGCTACCTGGTCGAAAAGGCCCTGAGCGTGGACAATCTGTTCGTGTTCCTGCTCATCTTCAGCTACTTTAAGGTGCCGGCCGAATACCAGCACCGCATCCTGTTCTGGGGAGTGCTGGGAGCCTTGCTGCTGCGGGCCATCTTCATTCTGGTCGGAGCGGCGCTGCTGGCCAAGTTTCACTTTCTGCTCTACGTGCTCGGCGCGTTTCTCGTCTACACGGGCGTCAAGATGGCGCTCAGCGCCGAGAGCACCGAAATCGACCCTGAAGCCAATCCCGTCGTGCGCTTCCTGAGCCGGCACCTGCCCATCACGCGGCAGCTCGACGGGGGCAAGTTTTTCACCCGCAAGGATGGCCTGCGCTTTGCCACGCCGCTGTTCGTGGTCCTGGTGATGGTCGAAACCACCGACGTTGTGTTCGCCGTCGATTCCATTCCCGCCATTCTGGCCATCTCCCGCGACACGTTCATCGTCTATACCTCCAACGTGTTTGCGCTGCTCGGCCTGCGGGCGCTGTACTTCGCTCTGGCCGGGCTCATGCAGGCGTTTCACTACCTGCACTACGGCCTCTCGCTCATCCTGGTCTTCATCGGCGGCAAGCTGCTGATTGAGGATTTTTACACCTTTCCCATGCCCGTGGCCCTGGGCATCGTGGGCCTGATTCTGCTCGTGAGCGTGGTTGTGTCGCTGGTACTGCCCAAGGCGCCCAAGGCGGAAGTACTGGGGGAGGAGGGGGGTAGGGAAGTTAAGAGTTGAGGGCTGGAAGTTAGAAGCTAAAAAGGCGGTCATGCTGAGCTTGCCGAAGCATCTCGCGTGCAGCAGTAATCTAAATGGCTGAACAACGATTGGATTACTTCCCCGAGCGAGATGCTTCGGCAAGCTCAGCATGACCGGCTTATTCCCCTATTCCCTACCCCCTACTTTGGCGCCGAAGTGGGCGCGGGCGGGGGGGCGTCCTCTTCGGTGGCGGCGTTGGAGTTGACGCCGGCGTCGGGCGTGGTGGTGGCGCCGGTGTTGAGCAAATCCAGCAGGTTCAGGGGCTCAAACTGGCTGGTGTCGGCCGGCTGCACGGTGCGGGTGGTGTCGCGGGCCGTCACGATGTACTGCCGGGCGCGGCCGTTGAGGGCCACGCCGTAGTTGAGACCGGCGCGCTGCTGGCCGGAAATCTGGCCCCGCATCTCCATCAAATCGGCGATGAGGCGGAAGAAGTAGCGCGTATTGCGGCGCAGGTTGCCGTAGGCGTCGAACGACTGCCGGTAGAACTTGGGCTTGGGAATGATGCTGGCCAGGTAGAGGCTCTCGTCGAGGTTGAGGTCGGCGGGCTTTTTATTGTAGTAGAACTTGGCTGCCTCCTTCACGCCGTAGATTTTCGGGCCCCACTCAATCACGTTCAGGTATACCTCAAACATGCGCTCCTTGCTCACGAGGCGCGTGTTTTCGAGCAGCCACACAATCAGGGCCTCCTCGATTTTGCGGGAAATGACCTTCTGCCGGGTCAGAAACACGTTCTTGACCAGCTGCATACTAATCGTGCTGCCGCCGCGGGCAAAGCGCCGCTCCTTGATGTTCTGGATGGCCGACTTCACGAAGGCCTTTTCCATGAAGCCGCGGTGGGTGAAAAAGCGCGGGTCCTCGGCCGTGGTGATGGCCGTTTTCAAGTAGCTCGAAATCTGATTATAGGGCACAAAATCCGGGTTGGTGGGCCCCACCGCGAACGTCTTAATGGAGTCGCCCCGGTCATTATACGCCGTGTAGGGAAAGTCGCGGTTGAGCTGGGTCAGGTCTTCGGCCCCGAACCGGGTGATGGCGAAGTTGCCGCTGGGCCGCAGCGAGGAGTCAAACTTGAGGCTGTCGACCTGGGCCATGTCCAGGGCCGCCCGCAGCTGGTACTTGAGGCTGCCGGTGCCGCGCACGCCCGTCACGGTATCGAAAATGCCCTCCGGCAGGGAGCTGAAAAAGTCGTTTACCGGCGTCTCGGCCGAGGTGATGTTCAGGCTCACTTGCAGGTCATCCCGCCAGGTACGAACCGGCGCCGGCCGGCGCCGACGGTTGCTGGCGCTCGCACTGGTGGGGGGGGGTAGGGGCCGGCGGAAGCTGATTTCGGGGTAGAAAACCAGCTGGTTGAGCGCCACACGCGAGCCTTTTTCCAGCGCGATGGACTGGGCGCCGAGCGTGGTCACGAAGTCGAGCGTGCCGCTGCGCACCACCACGTCGGTGGCTGATACCTTGGGCTGGTAGAAGCTGAAGTTGCGCGCCGCCACCGTGCCGCGCAGGGTCAATTCCTCATCGCTGAAGTCCTTGCCCGCCAGCTGCACCCGCACGGTGTCGAAGCTGACCATCGCATTAAACCGCTGGGGCAGGTAGGGCAGCTGCACCGACTGGCCGCGGCCATAAAGGCGCAAATCGACGGCGTAATCCGAGGGTTCGACCGAGCCGGCCAGGCCGAGCTGGTTGACTTCGCCGTCCACGTCGGCCTGCATCTGCCCGCTGATGCGGCCCTCGTTGATGCGCAGGCTGGGCATCTGGAGCAGCACCCGGTGGCGCGGGCTGAGGTAGCGAACCACGAAATTGCGGAAATCGGCCTCGCCCGGCACGTTGTCGAAGCCGGTTTCGAGCACCTGGTTCAGCAGCAGCCCATAGTTGCGGCCCTGAGTGGTGTCGCGGCGCGGCGCGGCGGCCTTGTTTTTCTTGATGAGAAAGGAAAAGTTGTCGCCGGTCAGCGTTCTGGTGGCCGTGAGGCGGGCGGCGTCAATCTGCAGCTGGCTGAACACCGGCCGCCCGGCAAACAGCGAGCGCACGCTCAGGCCGGCTTGCAGGCGGCGGGCGGTGAGCAGCGTGTCGGGCAGGGCCGCGCTGCTGGTCGGCACCAGGCTCATGCCCTGAATCTCGACCGTATTCAGGTCCGTGAACCGGGCCGGACCCAGCGTCAGGCGCACCAGGTACTTGCGCTCGACGCGGACCTTGACCTCGCCCAGGGCGTAGGCCAGCAGCCGCTGCCGCTGCCACAGAAACACGGCCAGCGCCAGCAAACTCAGGGTAAGCAGCGCCGCCAGGGCGTAAAGCAAGCGCCGCCGGGCAATCGGGGACAACGATAACGAAAAGGAAGGCAAGGGCAAGGGACAGAAGCTGAAGCCGGGCTTCAAAGGTAGTGCCAGCCCGCCGTTGCCGAGCTTACGAAACGTTAAACCAGGCGTTAGCGGCGTTCAACCGCGGTTTCCGTCTTTTTTCCACTTATTTCTTCGCCCCATCCTCCATCCCTACCCCCCCTCCTACCTTTGAAGCCATGCTTACTGCCCTCACTGCCCTCTCGCCGCTCGACGGCCGCTACCACGCCGCCACCGCCCCGCTGGCCGACTACTTCTCGGAGCGTGCTCTGATTCGCTACCGCGTGCGGGTCGAAGTCGAGTATTTCATTGCCCTCTGCGAGCTGCCGCTGCCGCAGCTGGCGGGCGTCGAGGCGGCCGTTTTTCCAGCCCTGCGCGGCCTGTATGAAGACTTCCGCGATGACTATGCCGCGGCCGTGAAGGCCCACGAACAGACCACGAACCACGACGTGAAAGCCGTGGAGTATTTCCTGCGCGACGAGTTCACCAGGCTGGGCTTGGGCCAGTACATCGAGTTTATTCACTTCGGCCTGACCTCGCAGGATGTTAATAACACGGCCATTCCGCTGAGCTTGCAGGAGGCACTATTACAAGTAGTGCTGCCGGCCTACGCCGAGGTGCGCAACGCCCTGGCGACCCGCGCCGCCGCCTGGGCTGCCGTGCCGATGCTGGCGCGCACCCACGGGCAGCCGGCCTCGCCCACGCGCCTGGGCAAGGAAATCCAGGTGTTCGTGGCCCGGCTCGATGCGCAGGTCGAGCTGCTGGCGCAGGTGCCGTTCGCGGCCAAATTTGGGGGCGCCACCGGCAATTTTAACGCCCACTTTGCCGCCTACCCCGCCACCGACTGGCACGGCTTTGCCAAGGTGTTTGTCGAAGACCGTCTGCACCTGCACCGCTCCTTCCCCACCACCCAGATAGAGCACTACGACCATCTGGCCGCCCACTGCGACGCCCTCAAGCGCCTCAATACCATCCTCATCGACCTGTGCCGCGACGTGTGGCAGTACATCGCGCTGGGCTATTTCCGGCAAACCATCAAGGCCGGTGAGGTGGGCTCGTCGGCCATGCCCCACAAGGTCAACCCGATTGATTTTGAGAATGCCGAGGGCAACCTGGGTTTGGCCAACGCCGTGCTGGAGCACCTGGCCGCCAAGCTGCCGATCTCGCGCCTGCAACGGGATTTGACCGACTCGACGGTGCTGCGCAACCTGGGCGTGCCGCTGGGCCACATCCGGGTGGCGCTGCTGAGCTTGCAGCGCGGGCTGGGCAAGCTGGCCCTGGATGAGGCCGCCCTGGCCCGCGACCTCGAAGCCAACTGGGCCGTAGTCGCCGAAGGCATTCAAACCATTCTGCGGCGCGAAAACTACCCCGACCCCTACAACGCCCTCAAGCAGCTCACCCGCACCGGCGAGGCCATCTCGGCGGCCACCATCGGCGCGTTCATCGAGGAGCTGGGGGTAGGCGACGACGTGAAAGCCGAGCTGCGCGCGCTCACGCCGTCGACCTATGTGGGGCGATAACTAGAAAACGGGCAGGTGAGAGCAGTCTGGGTATCGTTAAATCTATTCTCAACAGCTTTATACTATGAATATCGGATGAAGTGAGTAAGTTGCAGCAGCATCTCTCTACCACCTTGCTGCCCGCCTGACTTCATGCCTACCCCCTCGTCGCTGCTCGTGCCGCCAGTGGCGGTGCCGCCCGCCCCTGCGCTGCCCGCCCAGTCGGCGTGGGTCGATGCTATTATCGCTCAGATTGCGGCCACGGCCGACCAGTATCCGGGAGTGGTTATTATCTTCAACGACCAGGCCGACCAGGTGAAGTATATGTCGGCGCGCGGCCTGCGCTACCTGGGCACCAGCATGGCCGCCCTCACCGAGATGGGCGCGGGCTACTACCCGGCGTTTTTCAACCCCGACGAGGCCCACGAGTACGTGCCCAAGATTGTGGACCTGATGCGCCGCAACGACCCGGACCACGTGGTTTCGTTTTTCCAGCAGGTGCGCACCGGGCCGGGCCGCACCTTCGAGTGGTACCTGAGCACGGTGAAGGTGCTGGCCCAGGACCCGGCCACGGGCCACCCGCTGCTGCTCATCTGCTTTGCCTGCCCCATCGACCGCGAAAGTCACCTCACCCACAAGGTGCAGCGCCTGCTGGACGAGAACAACTTCCTGCGCCACCATCAGCAGCAATTTGCCCGCCTCACCGCCCGCGAGCGGCAGGTGCTGGCCTGCCTGGCGCAGGGCCTCAGCTCGCCCGAAATTGCCGAGCGCCTGTTCCTCTCGCCCCAGACCGTGGACACCCACCGCCGCAACCTGCGCCAGAAGCTCCAGCCCGCCACCACCGCCGAGCTGACCGAGTATGCGCGGGCCTTTGATTTGGTGTAAGCATAGATAGCTTCGTGCCCGCCGCTGACAGCTAATAACTAGCGGCTCTTTCCTAATCCGCTGCGCTTCAGTTGGCCGGCCACAACGGCGCTGAAAAGGCGCGGTTTGCTTTGGCAAAAGCTGCTTCCACGAGCAGTCTGAGTCAGCTAACAGGCTGCGAAAGCCGCCAGTTGGGCATTTTGTTAGAATAGTTTATTTAGTAATTAATATTTATTTATTACCCTATATCTTTGTCCCGGTCAGGCAGGTGCTTGACTTTTCTTTTTTCTTTCCTATTATATGTTAGTTCATATTACGCCGTTTCCGCTTGGTGGCTACTCTAGCGGTGCTTACTTCCCTCGCCGCCTGCTCGAAAGACGACCCTAAACCCGCCGCCGACCCTATGGGCATGAGTTGGACTGTGGACGGCAACAACGTGGTGGCCATGAGCACCACGAAAGACGTTTCCGACCCCGAGACTATTGAAATAACCGGGGCAGTTGGTTCGGCTACCAGTGCCTCCCAAGTTAATTTGTCGGTTCCCAAGAAAGTGGGCACCTACAACTTAGCCGACGCCAACACCGATGCTGCCGCGCTCTACTCAAGCGGCAGTAGCAGTACCGGTGCCATCTACGGGGCCGAAACCGGTACCATCACGGTGACCAGCTCCACGGCCACCAATCTGAAAGGGACTTTCGAGTTTAAGGGCGAAGATCTTTTTGGCAGCACGAATGCGAAAACCATCGCCAACGGCAAATTTAACATCGCGCTTTAAGCACGCTGCTAGGTTTAGCTCAGAAAAGCCGCCACTGTCCCGCCGGGATGGTGGCGGCTTTTTTAGGGTCGCTGCGAGCTGCTACTTTTACCGGCTCATCCGTCCCTACCCCCGCCCGCGTGCCCCAACTCCTGAACGACGTGCTCGTGCGTCCCGACTGCCGCCACTTTCGCGGCGACGTGCCCTGCCGCCCCAACAAAACCGACGGCTACGTCTGCGAAAGCTGCCCGGTGTACGCGCCCGTCACGCAGCGGCTACTCATCATCAAGCTCGGCGCTATCGGCGACGTAATTAGGACCACGCCGCTGCTCAGGCGGCTGCGGCAGGAGTTTCCGGGCTGCTTTATCACTTGGCTCACGCTCACGCCCGCCATTCTGCCGCCGGGCGAAGTGGATGAGATTCTGAGATTCGACTTTGCCAGCACCCTGCACCTGCAAGCCCGCGAGTTCGATGCGGTGTATAATCTTGACAAGGAAAAGGAAGCCTGCGCGCTGCTAAACACGATTTCGGCCAAAGTCAAATTCGGCTACGCCCTGCGCTCGAGCGACGGCGTGGCCTGGCCCGTGAACGCGCAGGCCGACCACAAATTTCTCACCGGCGTCTTCGACCAGCTCAGCCTGGAAAATCAAAAGCCCTACGTGCAGGAAATATTCGAGCTGTGCGGCTTTGACTTCCGGGGCGAGGAATACGTGTTCGACACCCACGAAGACAAGGGCTACACCTGGGATTCTCTACCCCCCCCCTTACCGGCCAACCCGCGTATCGGCCTCAATACCGGCTGCGGCGACCGGTGGACCACCCGCCTTTGGAGCGACGAGAAGTGGCTCACGCTCATCGCCTTGCTGCAAAACGCCGGCTACGCGCCCGTGCTGCTCGGCGGCGAAGCCGAGCACGCCCGCAATCAGCGCCTGCACCAGGCCACCGGCGCCGCCTACCCCGGCACGTTCCCGCTGCCCCAGTTTATCAACCTGCTCTATCAGCTGGATGCCATCGTGACGCAGGTCACGATGGCCATGCACATCAGCATTGCCCTGCGCAAGCCCACGATTCTGATAAATAATATCTTCAACGCCTACGAATTCGATCTTTACGGCCGCGGCCAGATTGTGCAGCCCGACCGCGACTGCGTATGCTTCTACCGCGGTACCTGCAAGCTCGGCACGAGTTGTATGGAAGACTTACCGGCCGAGAAGGTCTTTGCCGCCGTTCAGGCCAGTATACCGCTCGTAGCGGTAGCGCGGACTTTGTAGTCCGCGAGTGCCTTATTCGAAGGTCATTTATTCGCGGACTACAAAGTCCGCGCTACGTTCGCGCTACTTCCTTGAGCGCGGCCACCATCACTTCCCACGAAAACTGCTGTTTCACCCGCCGCGTGCCGGCCTCAAACTGCGCCTGCTTTTCGGGGTGCGTGGCGTAGTCAACCAGCGCGTCGGCAATGGCTGCCGCCGTGGGCGCCACCACGTAGCCCACCTCCCCAGCCGGAATCAGCTCGGCCAAGCCGCCCACGTTGGTCACTAGCATGGGCCGCTCGAAGTGGTAGGCAATCTGCGAAACGCCGCTCTGCGTGGCATTTTTATAGGGCTGCACCACCAAATCAGCCGCGCAGAAATAAGCGCCTACTGTGTCATTCGGAATAAAATCGGTGGCGCGAATAATTTTATCTTCGAGCTTATATTTTTCAATTAGCACCTCATACGGCGCCGCATCCTCGTAGAATTCGCCGGCAATAATCAGCTTGACTGACAGCGCTGCCAGCCGCGCATCGGCTAATGCTTCCAGCAGCAAATCCAGCCCTTTATAGGCGCGAATAAAGCCAAAGAACAGCAGATACTGCGTATCCGCCTCTAGCTCCAGCTGCTGCCGCACTGCGGATTGCGGCAGTATCGGCCCGAAATTATCATACAGCGGATGTGGCCGGTAGAGCGCCGGCTTGTGCCCGAAGCCCAGCCGCTTTAAGTCCGTCAGCACGGCGCGGCTCATCGTCACGAAGCCGTCGCAGGCGCTCAGAAAGTAGCGCGTCAGCGGCCGGTCACCGGGCCGCTTTTCGTGCGGAATCACGTTGTCGGTAATGGCCACGCAGCGCGTGTGGCCGTTTTGACGGGCCAGCCGCGCCACCGTGCCCAGCACCGGCCCCATAAACGGCAGCCAGAACCGGAACACCACCAAGTCGGGCCGCTCGCGCCTGAGCCGGTTTCCTACCCCCCACCACGAGAGCGGACTCACGGAATTAAGGCTTACTTCAATGGCTAAATCAACTGGGCCCGGCTCGGTGCTGAGCTGCGTCTGGCCCGGAAACAAAAAATCCGGGTATTGCAGCGAAAATGTAATAATGCGCACCGTGTCGCCGGCCGCCTGAAATGCCCGCGCCAGCCGCTCATTATACGTGGCCAGCCCGCCGCGCAGGGGGTAGGCGGGCCCGATGATTACGACTTTCATTTAATAATTAACAGTTATTCAGTTAACAACCAGTATTTATCAAATCGAACAGCTGTTAAATGTTAATTGCTATTTGTTAAATGAATTATCTGATGCTGTCGCGCACCAGATAGTCATTGCGGCGCGGGCCATTTAGCTGGACTAGTTCAGCTAGAAAACCAGTCACAAATAGTAAAACGCCCACAATCACGGCCACCAGCGCCAGAAAAAATAGAGGCTGCTCGGTCACGCCGCGGGCCCGCAGGTTGTGCAACGACAAGTACACCTTTTCGCCCACCAGCCAGAACGTAATCAGCATTCCAATCAGAAACGAAAGGCTGCCGAGCGTGCCGAAAAAGTGCATCGGCCGCCGCCGAAACCGGCTTACGAATGCGATACTGGCCAAATCCAAAAACCCGTACACGAAGCGCTCCAGCCCGAACTTGGTGTGGCCGTATTTGCGCTCTTGATGCTGCACCACCTTCTCGCCGATGCGCCGAAAGCCGGCCCACTTGGCGATGACGGGAATGTAGCGGTGCATCTCGCCGTACACTTCAATACTTTTTATCACCCGCTGGTCGTAGGCTTTCAGGCCGCAGTTGAAATCATGCAGTGGAATACCCGAAATCCAGCGCGTCGCGGCATTAAACAGCTTGGTCGGAATGGTTTTGGACAGCGGGTCAAACCGCTTCTGCTTCCAGCCGCTCACCAGGTCGTACTGCTCCTCCGCAATTAGCCGGTACAGCTCCGGCAGCTCCTCGGGCGAGTCCTGCAGGTCGGCGTCCATCGTGCACACCACCCGCCCGCGCGTGGCCTGAAATCCTACTTGCAGCGCCGCCGACTTGCCATAGTTGCGATTAAAGCGAATACCGCGCAAGCGGCTGTCGGCCGCCGCCAACTGCTCAATCACGGCCCAGGAATCGTCCGTCGAGCCATCATCAATGAGCAGTACCTCGTAGCTCAGCCCGTGCGCCTCCAGCACCCGCGCTAGCCAGCGCGTCAGCTCTGGCAGCGACTCGGCCTCGTCAAGCAACGGAATGACGACGGACAGCTCTACTGGGAAATCAGCCTCGGAACGCAGCTTATTCAAATTCAGGCCGGGTGCGCTTCATAATGGCCGAAATAATCAGCGACAGTAACAGGCCGACAATCAGAGAGCCAACAATGCCAACAACTAGGCTCATCGGACCGCTGGAAAACTTCTGCGACATGGCCACGGCCTGGTCTATTTGCTCTTCACTCAAATTGCCACCTTCTTCGAGCTTAGCGCGCGCCTGGTCGGCAACCTGCTGCGTAATGCTGGGGTCCACAAACTCGCGGTACACGTAGCTGAATATCGTGGAAAGGAGTCCGCTAATTAACGAGACGAGCATTCCAATTCCAAGCCCTTCGCCATACGACATAAAGCCTCCGTTGCTGGTTCGGAAAGCCCGCTGCGCCAGCACGATGCCACCAACGAGAATAGCCAAAGCCAGAAAGCCCAGCGCTGAATTGCCCATCTGTCCTGTCACCATCAATAAAAACCAGTAGATGATGGAAACGACGCCGGTGAGCAGGCCAAAACGCATGGCAATGGCGGAGGTAGTGGGACGGAGCTGAGTAGAAACTTCCATGTGCTTGCTGTGCGAAAGAGGATTGAAAATGAGAAAAGCTTACTCGCGGAAGAATACCCCCGCTGGCAAGGCAAACATAAGCCCTAGCAGCAATATCTTACTGAAGTCGTTCTGCGCCAGGTCCGTCATAGTCAGCTGTTCCAACTGTTGGAGGCGCTGCTGATACGCCGCTTCGCCCCCACCCTGCTTGATGAAGTAGTCCCGCTCGGCCCGCGCAATCTCTTGTAGCTCGGCGCGGTTTCGCTCCAACGCCACAGGCCCCGCACTCTGGCCCAGGCTATATAAGCTGCTGGCCGCAATGAGGGCAGCTAGCACCGCGGTCAGCCCGCCCACGGCCAAGGACCGGCCTACCCCCGGCTTTTCAGGCCGCAAGCCGCGCCGCAACGCCCATTGACTGGCGACCACTGCAATCGGTACCGTGAACTGCGCTAGCAACCGCTTGGGCCCAAATGGATTGTTGCCCGTGAATTGCAGCACCAGCAGCCACAGCGCGCACAGTACGCCCGCGCCCACGCCGAAACGCAGCGCCCACCGTAAAACCCCTCCTTGTGCTGCTTGGGCTACTGACATCCAGGAAATTTAAAGCCAGTTTGCATTGAGACGGCAAGATACTAGCCCGGCTGCATTTGCTGTCCCAGCTCTAGCCTGCCGCTACTACGCTCGGTGCTGGCGCTTGCTGCCGGTTGCGCCGCTGCCGCAGCAGCAGTACCTCAGCCAGCAAACACAATAGCGCCGCCCCCACGCAGTAGCGCCACAGCGGCTGGCCGGTTCGCGCGGCGCGCTCCTGCGTAACAACTGCCCCTACCCCCCCTTCCAGCACGCGCACGTTGGGGTGGTTGGCGCCAATCAACCGGCGTAGGTCGGCAGCTGAATACGCCGCTAGCGCCGACTCGCGCTTATCCTGATTGAACGCCAGCGTTGTAAGCACCCTACCTTGCCGCTGCACCTGGTAAAAGCCGGGCTCCGCCAAGCCCGCGGGCAGTTCCAACCGCAGTTCTGCCCCTTGCAGCCGCTGCCCCGGAATCAGAGTCAAGCTGTCTTTCACTAGCCGATAGCCAGCTTCCTCAACTGCCCTACCCCCCTCCGGCACGGCAAGTGTGATGGCCGGTTGCGTCAGCCGATAGGCGGGCTGCTGGTCGTTGCGGTAGCTCAGCATCGCCAGCTTGTAGAGCACCGGCACAAACAGCGCGTGGCTGGTAAAATCAGTATAACGCTCCGCAAAAGGAGCCGCAAAAACGTAGACCTGCCCGGCGCCGGCCCGAAAACCGGCCAAGTAGCTTTCGCCATCCCGAAACTTGAGAATATCCTCGTCCGTGCGACCCCAGCGCAATACCGGCGTCGCCCGTGGCATGGTCACTTGCCGCTGCTGCGCCCCGAACACGTACCGAAAAAACGTCTCCCGTCCTGAAGGCATAGCTACCTCCCGCAGCTCCGGCGCCGCCCCGACAGCTTCCCACTGCGGGCTCCCTACCCCCAACTCTCGAAATAACGCCTGATACGACGCCTGGCTTTTTCTGTCCGCTGAAGGCACCACTACCACGCTGCCACCGCGCTTCACCACTTCGTTGAGCGCCTGCCGCAACCCTACAGTCAGCTGCAGCACCTCCCGAACCAGCACCAGATTAGCCGTTCGTAACAAGCCATAATCAACTGTCCCAGCCGAGTTGAATGCATAATTGAAAACCGGCTCGTTGCCGTACAAGCGCTGGGCAACGGGCTGTGCTCCCAGTTCCACTACCTTGATTTGGCTAGCCGGCTGCAGCGTGAAGTAATAAGTATTATCAAAAGTAATGGGCACATCCTCTGTTACCACTCGCCCTAGCGCCAACCTCTTACCGGCCACCTGCACTTGCGCTATTGAAACAGTCGCCTGTCCCGCCGCCACCGACACCCGAAACGCTGCCACCTGCTGCGGACCTAAGAATACCTTCACCGGGCAATCCGTTGCAGCTACCCGTCCGCCGTTGCGCAAGCGCACGTGCAGCTCCACATTGGTGCGCGGCCGCACAAATGCATCGTCTACCCACACACTATCCACGAACACATTCCCTACCCCCCTCCCCGCGACAGGCACTAGCACAACCTCTTGCTGAGGCTTGAAGGTGTCAAACACGTTAGCCGAGGTCGCGCTTTGCTGAAAATCCGAGAACACATAGAGAGTTCCCGCACCGCCCTGGCTCGCTGAGGCACTAGAAGCGAGTACCTTTTGTAAATCAGGAGCGCGACCGTCGGCACTTAATTCTTGCAATTGCGCCTGGTAAGCTACACTCGTAAGAAAGTTTCGTCTAGGTTGTAGCAAGCTGAACTGCTGCTGGACACCATAGGCCTTGCCCAGTTGCTGAGCTTCGCCAGTTGCGGTGCGCAATAAGGTTTCTCCAGCTTCATTTACGGCCTGCATACTCGGTGAAGTATCAATCAGCACCTGTACTTGGCTGGTAACTCCTGCCACACTGGCCTCACGTGCTGGAATGAATGGCTGGCAAAACGCCAGAACCAAGAATGCTAATGCTAATACTCGCATTAGCAGCACCAGCCACTGTTTGATGCGTCGTTGGCGAGCTACTGTTAACTCTAATTGCTTTATAAAATCTGTATTGGTAAAATAAACTCGTTGCGGCTTTCTTAATTGCAACAAGTGAATAATAATAGGAATAATAACCGCCCCCAAACCAGCTAGAAAGCCTGGAAATAACAGTTGCATAGGTTAACAGTAAAGCTATACTAAGAATGAGTTCAGTTCTAGTATAGCTAAGCTACGCAGACAGCCTTTTAAGCTACTTAGTTCTAAACGTAGCATGAACAATAGGATTTGAACTAGTACTAAACACGAATGCCCTCTACGCTGGTGAAAGCAAGAGGGCATTGTGAGTTGATAA
>NZ_CAXTEF010000052.1:0-18132 GCF_964243305.1 uncultured Hymenobacter sp. | reverse complement strand
GCCTGCACCGCCTAGGCCTCTACCTGATGGCGCACGCCGTGAGCCCCTACCCCTTTCTGCCGCGGCTGGTTGAGGGCTATTTCGCTATGCTAGGCGAAGGGCAGTGAGGAGGGCGGCAGCAGGCTGTGAGCAGCGCTGGTCAGCTTTCGGCCGGCAGCGCCCGCTCAAACAAGGCGTACTGCGCCACTTCCATCGGCAGGCCGTCGGTGAAGCGCAGCGAGAGGTTATCGGCCCGCATCAGGCAGAAGATGATGTCCTTATAAAACTCCCGGAAGCTGCGCATGGCGTAGGCGGCCAGCAGCGCTTGCAGGCCCTGGCTTCGGAAGTCGGGGTGCACGCCCACGGTTTTGGCCAGCAGCGTGCGCTGGGTTAGCCGGGGGTAGTGTTGCTGAAAATCAGGCGTTTCGGTGGGCGGCAGCTTCAGCGGTGTGTAGTTGGGCTGGCACAAGCTCAGCGCCGCCAGCTGCCCCGTGGGCCGGTGCCGAAACAGCACCGAGGAGTGCGGGCACAGCCCGGCCGCGTAGCCGGCATTGTAGAGCAAATTAAACTGCGCCCGGCGCACGGCCCGGTAAGCCGGGTTCAAGCCAAAAACCCGCTGAATTAACTCGAAAATCTCGTCTTCCAGCCGAACCCAGCTTTCGGCGTTTAGCGGAATAAAATCGAACGGCAGCGCCGCCAGCTGGCGCAGCGCAGCCGGCTGCTGCTCATAGACCAGAGCCACGGCCGCCGGCCCGAGGCGGCGGCTCTCGAAGGTGAGGCCGGGCTGAAAGCCGAGCTGGCCGAGCAGGCGCGGGTAGTAGGGCGGGTTGACCGGCTCGCGGTCGAACTGCCGCCAGGAAGGCGCCGCGCCCAGCCGCAGGCGATAGCGAAAGTAGGTGCTGAAGTGCAGCGGCCCCACCAGCCGGCGCAGGCCGCGCCGCCGGGCTTCGGCCGCCAATTGACTGAAAGCGGCCTGGTTGAGCACCACATCGTCCGTCATTTCCCAAAAGCCGAAATAAGCCGCGTCGCCGCCCGCTCTCGGAAACAAGCCTGCCAGGCGCAGGCCCGCGGGCGCGCCGGCCGCGCCGCCAGGGGCAGGCCCCGCTGCCGCCGGTAGGCCAGGGCGCGCTCGGAATAGGCGCTGGCCGCCACCCGCGCCACGGCCGCTTGCAGCGCGGGCCAGTCGGCCACGTGCAGCACGCTGTCCATCAGGCCGGGAAAGGCCGCCGCCGCGCCATCCTCATCCGCCACCGACGAGCGCACGACCACCGGCGCGCCCGGAAAATTCCAGGTGGCCAGCGCCCGCCGCAACTCATTTCCTACCCCCTCCTCGGGCAGCACAAACCGGCTCAGCGCCGCGCGGCGGGCGTCCAGGCCCGCGGCGGTGAGCGGCAGCCCGGCCAGCGCCGGCTCGAACAACGCGGCCGGCAAGACCACGAACTCCGGCACGGCCAGGCCCAGCGCCCGCAGCCGCAGCAGGCCGGCGGCCTTGCCGCCCAGCGTGTGGGCGGCGGCGCGGGGCGCGGGCCCGGCGCCAGGCACGAACAGTTGCCCGAATTTAGCCCTTGCCTTCGAATTAGCGGCCATAGACTTCGGCCAGCAAAGCCAGGTAAGAGGTGAGCATGAACAGGGAGACGACCAGCTCGGCCCGGCGCAGCAGCAACTCGCGGGGCCGCCGGGCCGCGGCGGCGTACAGCAGCAGCGTCAGCCCCAGCAGGCCCAGCAGCACGGCGTAGGCCGCCGCGCCGGCCCCGAGCCCGGCCAGCAGCCGGGCCTGGGTGGCGGCGCCGGCCAGCAGCACCAGCGCCGTGACCGCCAGCGCCGGCCCGTAGCCCAGCGCCCGCGAATAGGAGTCGACGCCGGCCCGCTCCTGGGCGGGCGTGTGCAGCTTGCGGGCCAGCTCGAAGGCCAAGCCGCCGAGCAGGCTCAGGCCCAGCAGCAGGGGCAGCAGCGGGCCCCTAAAGCTCGGGCTGCCAGATGTATAAGCCAGCCACAGCCAGAGAATGACCAGCGGCATGATGAGCAGGTGGCTGCCCGCGTACAGCACCAGATGCCGGCGCAGCCAGCCACCCACGAAAAACTCGGCCCGCATCAGCAGGCTGTAAGTCAGCGCCAGCGCCCAGCCCAGCAGGGCCGGGCGGCCTTGGGCGGCGGCCCAGCCAGCTTCGAGCAGGGTGCCGGCCCAAGCCAGCGCCCGCAGCTGCCGGAGCGTGACGCGGCCGGTTTGCAGCACCCGGTGGGGGTGATGCAGGGCGTCCTGCGCAAAGTCTTTTTCCTCGTCGAAGACCCGCAGCCGAAAGAAAAAGCTGACCGCCGCCAGCGCGCCCATAGCGGTTAGCAGCCCGCTTTCCGGCGCCGCGCCGCCCGGCCCGGCCTCTACCCCCGCCACGGCCCGCACGGTAAGAAACAGCACCACAAACAGGCTCATGTTGACGGGCGGGAAACGCTCCTGGAGGTAGGCAGCCAGATTTCGCAGGTTCATGGGCCGAAGTAAAGGCCTGCCGAGTAAGTTGAAATATTTATTTTTCGATTTATGGGATTTTATTTATGCTGTCTATTAATCATAAACTACTGTTAATTAAATAATTGTGAGTGAATAATCAGACTTTCAACCGCCACAGGCAACTGGTTACCGCCGCAGTTTCCGGCCGTTACTTCGTGGCCGGTAAGCGGCCGGCCCAGCCGGGCCGCGCCCCTTCGTGCCCTTGCCGGGCCGGTAGGTCGGGCTGCCCGCCGGCCGGGTTCGCCGCGAGTTGCCCTACCCCCCTCCTTATGGATAAAGTCATGCTCCTGCTTTTGTCATGCTCCTACTTTTACTGCTGCGCCGCTGCCGCTACCTGCTGCTGGCGCTGCTAGTGGCGGCCGGCTTCCTGGCCCTGCTCAGCTCGCCGATGCCGATTCTGCGCTCGTTCGGGCTGTTTGCCGGCGTCGGCCTTGCGTGGTGCCTGGTCTTCACGTTCGGGCTGGGCGTGTGGCTGCTGCCGCTGGCGCGGCCGGCCGCCGCCTCGGCCGCGCCTTCAGCGCCGGGCGCCGGGCCGGGCGCGGCCTTCCCTACCCCCCGGCCGGCGGCCAACCGCTCCGGGGCGAACTTCAATGCCCCGCGGGCCGTCGGCGCGGCGCTGGGCCGGCTTTACGGTTGGGTGTGGCGCTGGCGGCGCCCGCTGGTGCTGCTCTCGCTGGCCCTCACGCTGGGGTTGCTGGCGGGCCTGCCGCGCCTGCGCGCCGACACCTACACGCTGGGCTACTTTCCTGACAATCATCCCGTGGTGCGCGACCACCGGGCCATCGCGGCGGCCTGGGGGCCGTATCTGCCGCTGGAGCTGCTCGTGCGGCCCCGCCCCGGCCTGGCCCTGCACAGCCCCGAAGTGCAGCAGGCCACCCAGCGCCTGGCCGACACGCTGCGGCGCGCGGTGCCGGGCGTGGCAGCGGTGTTCGGGTTTCACTCGCTCTACCAGGCCGGGCTGGAAAGCCGCTTCGGGCCCGGCCCCCGCAGCGCGCGGGCGCTAGGCAGCCGCTCGCTGCTGCGCCTCACCCACGAGCGGCTCCAGGCTGATTTCCCTACCCTGCTGCGTCAGTTCGAGGCCGCCGATGGCCGCACCGGGCGCCTTACCCTCAGCGGCCCCATGCTCTCGGCCCGGCAGCTGACGGCCAAAACCGACTCCGTGCGCCGCCTGGCCGCCGCCGTGCTGGCCGGCGTCGCCACGGTGGAGCCGGCCGGTTACGGCCCGCTCTACGCCCGCATCGTAGCCTACGTGACGACTTCGCAAACCCAGAGCCTGTTCTACTCGGTGCTGGTGGTGCTGGGCCTGGTTTGGGCGGTGGTGCGCAGCCGGCGCCTGGCCCTGCTCACGGTGCTGCCCAACCTGTTTCCGGTGCTGGCCGTGCTGGGGCTGATGGGTTGGCTCGGCATCCGGCTGGACACGGCCACGGCCAGCATCGCCGCCATCGTGCTGAGCCTCAGCGTCGATGACACGCTGCACTTTGTGCTGCACTACCGCCGCCAGCGCCGGCAGCTCGGGCCGGCGGCGGCCCGGCGGGCCACCATCACCCACGTGGGCCCGGCCATCGTGCTCACGGGCCTGATTTTGTTTTGCGGCTACAGCTTCATGCTGCTCGGCTCGCTCAAAACCGTGCAACTCTTCGGCCTGCTCACGGCCATCTCCATCGTGGCCGCCCTGTTCGGCGAGCTGATTATTTTCCCGCTCGTGCTGGCCTGGTTTGATAAAGAAGCGTAGCGTGGACTCTGCGAGTCCGCGAGTGCGCCGCCAGGGCATCGTTTGGGATGTTCAACTCGCGGACTACAAAGTCCGCGCTACTACTTACTTCGCCAGCAGCCCGGCCCAGCGCAGAAAATCCTCGCCCACTTTGTCCCAGTAGAAATCGTCGTAGTTCACCTGTCCGTCTGCTTTCAGGCCGAAGAAGTTGTGCTCGCGGCCGGGATAGGCTCGGAAGGTGAAGTTGATTTTGTGCCGCCGCTGAGCTTCCAGGCGCAGGTAGTCGTTGCCAACCACGGCCTTATCGCGGGTGCCGTAGCCGATGAACAGCGGCACGCGGGCCCGCAGCAGCTCCTTCATCGGCGGGGCCGAGAAGCCGTAGGTCGTGCGGTTGGCGTCGCCGGGCGGGCAGTCGAGGCGGGTGGGGTCGGCCACCACGTCGCGCCAGTAGCGCCACATCTGGGACACGGCGGCGGTGTCGCCGGCGGCCTCATCCTGCCGGGCGTCGGTCAGGTTGGAGAGCATCCGGCCCAGCGGGTTGCCGCTCAGGTAGGCGGCCCGGCTGACCAGGCCCGGCACGGCGGCCAGGTGGGCGGCCACGGTGCTGCCCTCGGAGTGGCCCACGACCGTTACGCTGGCTTTATCAACCCACGGCTGCCGCTTGAGATAGCGCAGCACGGCGGTGTTGCGCCGCACGTAGTACTCAAGGTAGTTGCGCTGGCAGTAGAAAGGTGGCGGCGTGTGGGTGATTTTATCAATAAACATCTTGCTGGCATCCAGCACCTTAACATCCGCCACGAGCGGAATACCGGGCTTGCCGATGACCACGATATGGCAGTCGGGCCGGGCTTCTTTGGTCAGAAAAGCAAATACGCCGTAGGGCCGGCCTTCATCGAGCATTATCAGCGGCCGGGGCTGCGAGCCCTGCACCCAGAGCAGCAGCGGCTTGCGCGTTTCTTCCTGGCCGGGCGGCGACTGCACCAGCACATCCACGCTGTCGCGGCCGAACAGGACAACCAAGTGCCGAAAGCCAAAGTCGGCGGGCGTTTTGGGCGCGGCGGGCCGGGTAGCGGCTGGGGGTGCCGGGGTCTGGCCCAACACCAAGGCGGCGGGCGCGGCGGCCAGCAGCAGCGCCAGCAGCGAAAAGCGTAAAAACAACATGCGGCGATGTAAGTCTGAATCCGGGTAGCGGCCTCAGTTAGGGCGGCCAGCACTGCGGCAGAGACGGGGCCGCGGCCGGGCAGTTGCAGCCAGCCGCCGGGCTGGCTTATTTCCCTACCCCCCTTCATTCAGCCAAAGCCCCGGCGGGGCTCACGGCCACTTCTTCATTCCTCCACCTTCACTGCCACTCGGCCGGCAGCTGCACGCGCTCCAGATAGTCGCTCAGGCCGCTGGGCTTCTGGAAAACGTGGATGAACAGAATCTGCTCCTCGCCGCGCTGGCGCCAGACTTCGGCGTAGAAATCGGCCACGGCGTAGAGGCTCAGCGCGCAGCTGTCTTCGCCGCGCTCGGCCAGCAGGTGGCCGTGCCGGGCCAGGTGCTCGGTTTGCAGGCGCTGGTGCAGGTTTTTGAAGTCGGCGAAAGTCATGGGGGTAGGGCCGGCAAATTTACGGCCAGCGCCGGCCTACTTTCGCCCCATGACCCCGCCGACTACTTCCCGCGCGTTCCGCTTTCCCCATCCGCTGGTGTTGCTGATGGGTTTTATCATGCTGGCGATGCTGCTGAGCTACGTGGTGCCGGCCGGCGAGTTCGTGCGCCACACCGATGCCGCCACCGGCCGCTCGGTGGTCGTGCCCGGCTCCTACCACCGCGTGGCGCCCACGCCGGTTTCGCCACTGCAAATGCTGGTCGATGTGCCCCGCGGGATGCTCGACGCGGGCGCAGTCATCTTCCTCATTTTCCTGGCCGGCGGCGCCTTCACCGTCGTCGACCAAACCGGGGCCTTGCGCTTCGGCGTCGACTGGCTTTTGCGCAAATTGCACGGCCGGCAAGGGCTCATTATTCCGCTCATTGCCACGCTCTTCGCCACGATGGGCGCCCTGGAAAACATGGGCGAGGAGATTATTCCGCTCGTGCCGGTGCTGCTGATTCTGATGGGGCGCCTGGGCTATCCGCCGCTCACGGCGGTGGCGGCCAGCGCCGGGGCGGCGTTCGTGGGCGCCTCGTTCAGCCCCATCAACCCGTTTCAGGTCGGCATCGCCCAGAAGCTGGCCCAGCTGCCGCTGCTCTCGGGCGGCCTCTACCGGCTCGTGTTTCTGGCTATCGCGCTGGGGTTCTGGGTTTTCGGGGTGCTGCGCCACGCGAATCGCCACCGGCTGGTGCCAGCCAGCTTCGGTGGCGAGGCGGGCAATTCGGACGATCCGGCGACCCTTCTCCCTACCCCCACCACCGGCCGCAACCCCGGCGCCGCCGCCGCTGAACTCGAAATCCCTACCCCCCTCTCCCCGCCCAACCCGCCTGCCACCTCGGCGCGGCACGGGCTGGTGCTGGCCTTGCTGCTGGGCACGTTCGCGTTTTTCGCTTACGGGGTTTTGAAGCTGGGCTGGGACTTCGAGCAGATGGCGGCCCTGTTTCTGGCCCTGGGCATCGCCGCCGGCCTCGTGGGCGGCCTGGGCCTGACCGGCACCGCCGAGGCCTTCGTGCAGGGCTTCCGGGATTTGGCCTTTTCGGCGATGGTGATTGGCTTTGCCAGGGCCATTTTCGTGGTTTTGGAGCAGGGCCACATCGTCGATACCATTGTGCAGACGCTGGCCGCCCCGCTGGCCGGGCTGCCCGTCGCGCTGGCCGCGCTGGGCATGGTGGGCCTGCACACGGCCGTGCACGTGCCCGTGCCCAGCGGCAGCGGGCAGGCCACGCTCACCATGCCGCTGCTCGTGCCCTTGTCCGATTTGCTAGGCCTCTCGCGCCAGGTCACGGTGCTGGCCTTTCAGTACGGCGGCGGCCTCTGCGAGCTGCTCACGCCCACCAATGGCACCCTGGTAGCCATGCTGGCTGCCACCGGCGTGCGCCTGGAGGAGTGGTGGCGCTTCGTGTGGCCGCTGTATCTGGGCCTGCTGGCGCTGGGCCTGACGAGCGTGGTGCTGGCCATCGCGCTGGGCGTTTAACTTTTTAAGCCAAGCGGTCAGACTCCGCAACGGGGGTAGGAAATTCCTGCCGTTGGGTGTTGGGCGGCGCGGTCGTCGCTGCTGGCTTTCAAGCCAAGCAGGCAGTTAAAAATACCCAAGCTGTACAGCCAACACCTTGATTCACAGAAGTCGTCACTGCCAGGATATTTCTCCGTTTTTAACGACCGACGCTTTTTATAAATTTTAAAGGCCTGTTTAAAAGCTCCAGACGCCTATTTTCGGGCCATAATTCACCGGCTTCAATCGGACTGTGTGGAATTGAAATGGCGCCCCGAACCGCCCGAACCGCCGCCGCCAACCGCTTCAATCGGACTGTGTGGAATTGAAATGCTGGAAAAAGCGCACAATACGACGGACGCCGAGTTGCTTCAATCGGACTGTGTGGAATTGAAATTTCATTCGTCTCGGAGCCGTTTGCGTTAGCGCCGCGCTTCAATCGGACTGTGTGGAATTGAAATAAAATCCTTTTGCTTTGTTGTCTGAGTAGATAGCGGGCTTCAATCGGACTGTGTGGAATTGAAATCACTTCTCAGACTGCTCATTCGTCAAGCGGGGCTGTGCTTCAATCGGACTGTGTGGAATTGAAATGATGCCGGAGAGCATCACCGACCGTTGCACTAAGTGCTTCAATCGGACTGTGTGGAATTGAAATAGAACATTGCTCACGCCGAGCGGCTCCTGGCTGAAGCTTCAATCGGACTGTGTGGAATTGAAATACTGCAACGCGGATAGTTTCCAGCGCGTCGGTTGTGGCTTCAATCGGACTGTGTGGAATTGAAATGTGATTTTGAGCACGGCGCGGCTCAGGGCGCGTTTCGCTTCAATCGGACTGTGTGGAATTGAAATCTGCTCAACGATTCCAAGCAAATCAAGACCGCCCAGGCTTCAATCGGACTGTGTGGAATTGGAAATGACGAACTGGAGGCGACCTGGCTGGGCTTTATGAAAGCTTCAATCGGACTGTGTGGAATTGATATTGAACAAGCCCCGTAGGCGACCCCACCGGCTGCGCCAAGTTGCGTGGGCTGGGGTCACCTATGGGGGCTTTGGCTCAGACGAGGGGGTAGGGATGCTGCCTATAGGCCATCCTCTGGGGGCTGGCCGTCCGCGATTCCTCCTTTATCCCTGATTTTTTAATAAGCAAAATATCACACCACCGTCAACTCCTCGGCCTCAAACACGCGGCTAAGCTTGCGCTTGTTTTCCACGAGTTGAAATCGGGCGCGCTCCTCGCTTTCGAGCCAGAACACATCTGAAATCAGGCCCTGATGGCCTTTCTGACCAGCGGCGGGGCGGGCCTCGCGCACCGCGTCGCCGAAGCTGAAGGCCGGCCGCTGGCTGCGATTCAATTCCCGAAACAGCTCCGGGCGCAGCAGAAACTGCTGCTCGTCATAGCGCAGCGTAATCCACTCCGCATCTTCGTCTTCGCTGATTTTCTCGAACACCTTGCCCAGCGGCTCCAGGTACTCAAAGGCGCGGCGGTTGGCCGGGTGCACGTAGCGGAAGCCGAAAGCGGGCGTCCAGGGATAAAGGCCAAAAACAACGGGCTTGGGACGGGGCATATTTCAGTTAACAGTTATCAGTGAGCAGTTAACAGTGAACAGGCTGACAAATTGAATTGCTCCGGTCCGGTGCAAATTTACTTCAGCCACTTCTTGCCAACAGTTAACTGTTAACTGCTCACTGATAATTGCTCATCGCCCTACTTCGGCTGCCAGGTCAGGCGCAGGCCGGCGCCGCCGGCCGGGTTCCAGGTGGGTGAGAAGCCTACGTCGCGCCCCAGGGGCTGACGGCCCCAGCGGTGGCGGTGCGAGAGATAGGCCAGGTGGGCCGACAAGATGCCGAAGCCCGCGCCCGCCACCACATCTGCCTGCCAGTGCTTGTCATTAAGCATCCGCAGCGCCCCTACCCCCGTGGCCAGCGCATAAGCCCCGATGCCGTACCACTGGCTTTTATCCCGGAACTCGGTGTGGACGATGCTGGCGGCCAGAAACGCCTGCGCCGTGTGGCCCGACGGAAACGATAAATCATCGGAGCCGTCGGGCCGCTCGTTGCGCACGATGTACTTGGTAGTGAAGGCCGTAGCGAGCATAAACGCTTCACCCTTGAGAATGACCAGGCCCAGGTTGAGGCGGTCGTCGCGCGCCTCGACGCCGGCCAGCAGCACGGCGCCCAGCTCCAGGTAGGGCGCGAAAACCAGAAAGTCGTCGGCGCGGGTGTGAAAGTTGGGAAAGGCCCGCCGCAGGTCGTGGCGAGCCTCATAAGAAGAGTAAAACCCGTGCCCGTTGATGGTGCTGATGCCGTAGCCAATCAGCACGGCCGGCACCAGGCTGGCCCGCACGAGCTTGCCGCGGTACCAGGGCTTGCTGACCGCGGCCGGCGCGCGGGCCGGGCTTTCAAACTTGTGGGTGGTGTCGGCAGGGGTTGGCGCGGTGGGCGGCGGGGGCGGCACCTGCGCCAGGACGGGGCCCGCCGCGGGCCCGCTCAGCGCGGCGCCCACGAGCAGGCGAAGAGAGAAAAGGCGAAAGCTGGCGGGGCTGGTGGGCACGAAAGGCGAGGTTTGGGGAATTTCCTACCCCGCCCTTTAAGCTGGCAAGGGGGGTAGGGACGAGAAGTGAGCCGCCAATGTAGCGCGCCGAGCGGCGCGCAGGGCGGGCCGCGGCAACCAGCGGCAGGGCATTTAGGGCTCTGAATACGGCAAAAAGCCGGGGCTGACGGGGCCGCGGGCGCCAGGGGCCGGGCAGGTGCGCTTCAACTCCGGCTGGCGCGGCTACGACGGCAAATTCTCGGCTTTTGAAGCCCCCGGCATTGAGGCCGAAGCGGGCGAATACGACGGCTTCGGCTGGCGCGGCGCGCTGGCCCTGGCGCCGTAGGCGGTCCTGATTTTATCGCGGGGGTAGGGCGTCGGGCCGGGCCAATTAACTCTGAAACAGCGCTAGTGCTGCCCGTGCCCCATACCCGGTATCGGGGCCGGCTGCTGGCCCAGTTGGTTGAGGGCGGCGCGGAAGCCAGCGGCCAGCGCCGGGGCGGGGCCGCGGCCGTAGTAGTGCAGAAACACCATGCGCGGCTGTTCGAAGAGCATGTGGTTGTGCACGGCCACGACTTCTAACTGGTGGTCGCGCAGCGCCCGGATGACGGGGTTGACCTCGTGCTCCAGCATGGCGATATCGCCGGCGATGTGGGCAGCGGCACCTGGGCCGGCGAAGGCAGCCCAGGAATTGAGGCCGATGGCGGCGGTCATCTCCGTGTTCATCATCAGCACCTGCAAGTCGTCGCGGCCCACTGTGTACTTGTAGGTCGGGCCGTTGACGGTGCCCTGGTAGCGGACAATTTTGTCCAAGGCCGGCAGGTCGAACAGCTCCCGGCCCGTTTGGGCAGCGGGGGCGGCCGGGGTAGCGTTGTTGCCCGACTGCGCGGCGGACGCCGCGGCCGTGGGCGGCTGGTTGGCGGGCAGCAGCCGGGAGTTTTTGAGCGTGGCGGCAAACTTGGCGGCCAGCGCGGCCGGGGAGCCCATGCCGTGCACGTGCAGGTAGAAAATGCGGGGCTCCTCGTAGAAGAAGTGGTTGTGGACGGCCCCGATTTCGAGCCCGTTGGCGTGGGCCGCGTCCATGAGCGGCGCCACTTCCGCCTGCAAGAGCACCGTGTCGCTCATCAGCATGGCCGACTTGCCGTCGAGGGTGTGCTTGATGGCCACCCAGCCGCCAAACCCGAACGCAATGGGCACCGGCTGACTCTGAATGTTGATTTTCAAGTCGTTGCGGGGCAGGCCGATGACGTGGGTGGCCTGGGCTTCGTTGTAGGCGCCCTTTTTGCCCAGCGCGGCGTCGATGGCGGCTATTTCGGCGGCCGTCAGGGCGGGCGTCTTGCCTTTTGCAGGGGCTGGCGCGGCGGCCAGGGTCTGGTCGAGACCCAGCGCGGAAGTAGCGCCCAGCAGGGCGGCAGCGCGCAGCGCCTCGCGCCGGGAAATCTGATTCATAGCAGGTTAAGTTGAGTACAGCAAGTAAAACAACCCCAGGTAGCCAACCAGGAACACTGGCCAGGGCAGCAGCTCGCCGCGGCGGGAGCTTCCCTACCCCCCTTCTCCCGCGCCAACGCCCGCTACTCAGGCGCATACGGCTAGAGCTACCCCGACGGGTACAGTAGCTTTGACCTTTCAGCTAGTTGTTGCTCATTAAGGAGAATTGCTATTCCAGCCGCACCGACTCCACGTCCACGGCCTTGCCCCCACTGCTGTCCACCAGCACTTGCAGCACCTCCACGTCGGCCAGGCGCAGGGCCGGCGCGGCGGCGCTGCTTTGGAAGAACAGCGGCAGAAACCCCGGATACGGCCGCGGCGCCAGCAGCAGCGGCGCGGGCCGGAAATCGGCCAGGGCCAGGCGCAGCGCCGGGCCGGCGGCGGGGGGTAGGGCAATGGTGGCAACGTAGGCCGCTGCGTCGCGCGTGACCAGCAGCACGCGCAGCCGGGCGCCGGGCGCGGCGGCATTCGCTTTCAGCAGCAGGCTCTCGAACTGGCTTAACTCAGCCGAGCGGCTGCTGAGCTTGTCGCCAATAAATACGCGCAGGCTGTGCGACGGTCCACTCGCCGCGGAGGCGGCCAGCGCCAAAGTGGCCGCCGGGGCGGGCGCAGCCACCACTGCCACGACCGGGGCTGCGGCGCCGGGTACCGGGGGCGCCGGGGCCGCCGGCCGGGCCGGCTCAAAGCGCAGGGCCAGCGGGCCGGCGGGCGTGGTCACGTAGTCGGTCCAGCTGCCGTTGGCCAGGGCGCGGGCTTCGACCTGCTCCTGGTCGGTGGCGGCCAGAAACAGGGGTAGGGGCGCGCCGGCCGCCACGATGGGCGCCTCCCAGCGCGCGGTAGGGTAGTAGTTCCAATCAGTAGGCTGGCCGGGGAAGGCGCCCGGAAACGTGAGCGGCAGCTGGCCGGCGCGGCGCAAGACCAGCCAGTAGCGCAGCAGGCCCGGATAAAGCAGCTCGGCGGGCACGGTGGCGGCGTAGGTGGCGTAGCCGGCCGGCCGGGTGGGCAGCACCCGCGTTTGGCCGTAGTAGTGCTGGGCCACCAGCAGCACCGAGTCCTGGGGGCCGGCGCCGGTCAGGCGCAGGGTGAGCTGGGCGGGCTGTCCGGCCGGCAGCTGCGCCGGGGCCGTGTGCCGGGCCTGCGGCCCCAGCCCGCTGGTGGGCGGCGCCGCGAACTCGCCCAGCTTGATGACGCCCAGCGGCGAGGCGGCCGTGAGCTGGCCGGCCGCCGGGGCCGCGCCGGGCGCCGCCAGCAGATACACACCGGGCCGCACTGTGAGGCGGCCCCCGCGGGCCTGGCCCTGGGCGGCATTGCCGGCGTTGAGGCCGCGCAGGCGAAAGGCTGGGCCGAGGTCGGGCAGGCTGACTTGCAGGACCTGCTCGTTCCACAAAATCTGCGTCACGGGCTTGAGCAGCGAGGTTTTCTCGAACGGGTCGTGCAGGGGTACAGCGTCGGGCAGCACTTCCAGGCGCCACACGCCGGGAGCCAGGCGGTCGAGGAAGTAGGCGCCGGTGCCGCCGTAGCTGACCACCGGACTACTCCCTACCCCCCCCAGATGGCGCAACCGGGCCAGGCGGCGCGGGGCCGTAGTAGTAGCGCTGGTGTGGTAAAACTCGTCGTCGGTGTTCCACTCGCTCAGCCCCTGGCGGTAGCTCACGCGAGTGGCGCCAAAGGTCGAATCGGCGGGGTAGGCCCCGAACTGCTGGCCGCGCTTCACCTGCCGGAACGCCTTGCCCGCAATGAGCAGGCTCAGGGCCTTGGCCGGCGTATAAGCCAGGTTGAGGTAGTGGGTCTGGTACTCGGTATTGGCGAAAGCAATGGCCAGCGGGTCGTAGGCAAACTGCGTGGCCCACTGAAAGCCCGCCGTGCGCAGGCTGCGGGCCATGAACGGGTACATGATGGGCTGCATGATATCGGCCGACTCAAACTCGTACACCAGCCGGGGCTTGCGCCGGAAGCGCGGGTCGTTTTGGTAGGGAATCGGGTACGAATCGACGTGGGGCAGCAGGTTGCCGCGCAGACCGTGGCCGGCCACCAACCCGGCCGGATACCACTGGAAGGTGAACCCATCCACGTTGGCATCCAAAATGGCATCGGCCACGCTGGGGCTTTCGGCCAGGTTGTAGAAGATGGGCTGGCGGCAGCCGGTGTCGCGCATGGCCCGCACCAGGCGGTTGGCAAAGGCCGTCACGGGCGCCAGCGGCGGGCGGTAGTGAGGCTCGTTGCACACCTCAAAGGCCAGAATATTGGGGTCGTGCTTGATGAGCTGCCCATTATACTGATTGCGGTGGTTCAAAAACTGCGTCAGATACCGCTCCTGCGCGGCCACGGCGCGGGGCTGGCGGTAGGCCACGCCTTTGGGGTAGATGCTGGAAAAGCCGGTGCCGGTGTCCTTCTCCGGATAGCCGTTGTTCCAGTAGGCAATGGGCGTGAGCACGACGCGGATGCCGCGCGCTTGCAGCTGGGCCACCAGGTAGTCCAGCAGGCGCAGGTGCTCATTCTCCACTAAGTTGCCCAGCGTGTCGCTGATTTCCACGTCCCAGACGTGCACCCGAAACGCATCGAGGCCCAGCCGGGCGAAGTGGTACACATCCTGGTCGATGGCCTTTTCCAGGTCGGCGTCCACGGCCCGGTGGGCGCGGTAGGCGTGGGCAAACGGGGCGGTGTAGTTCACCCCGAACAAGGCCACCTCGGCGCCGCCTTTGCGCCAGCGCCATACCCCCTGCGCATCAATGCGGGTGAGGGGGGTAGGGCCGGGCGTTTGGGCCGCGGCGGCGGGGCTAAGGGCGCTGGCGGCAACGGCCCAAAGCAGCCAAAATAGAAACGAAATCCGGGTCAGCATAAACGATTGTGCGGCTAAATGCGCCGCAAAATGCGCAATTCCAGCTGCCCACTTCCTGGGAAGTGGGGGAGTGAGCAAAAAAAACATCGTCATGCTTTATCTGGTGTCCGCTTGCTGAAGCAGCTCGCTCGGGAAGTAATCCAGCTGGCCAGGCGGTCATGTTGAGCTTGCGAAGCAGCTCGCGGGCGGCACTAATGCTATCGTTACTTACCCCTGATTACTTCCTCTGGCGAGATGTCTCGGCCAGCTCGACATGACTACCTGGCCAGCTGGATTACTTCTTCGCAGAAAAGAAATTCCCTACCCCCTACCCCACCGGCGCCCTAAAAACCTATCTTGCGCCGTCCTTCCCTACCCCCCCTCGCCTTATGCAAGCTCCCGCTCCCGCCCCCGACGCCCTGTTTCCCGATTCGCTGCTCGTGGAGGTGGCCTGGGAGGTTTGCAACCAGGTGGGCGGCATCTACACCGTCATCCGCAGCAAGGTGCCGGCCGCCGTGCAGGGCTGGCAAGACCGCTACTGCCTGCTCGGGCCCTACTTTCCGCAGCAGGCCCAGGGCGAGTTCGAGCCGTTTTCAGACGAGGAAATGAGCCGCCTCGACGACCCCTACGCCGAGGCCGTGCGCCGGATGCGGGCGCTGGGCTACGACGTGTGCTTCGGCACCTGGCTCGTGACGGGCCGGCCGCGGGTGGTGCTGATAAACCCGTTTCAGGCCTACGGGCAGCTCGGCGACCTCAAGGCCGGCTTGTGGAATAATCACCGCATCCCTACCCCCGCTAACGACGACTTACTGCACCAGGTGGTAGCCTTTGGGGCGCTGACCAAGGTGTTTTTGCAGCAGCTGGCGTCGGCTACGGCCCAAAGCCAGGCCGCGGGCGGCCCGCATCGCCTGCTGGCCCATTTCCACGAGTGGATGACCGGCGTGGCCATCCCCGATTTGCGCCGCGAGCAGACGCCGGTGCGGCTCGTGTTCACGACCCACGCCACGCTGCTCGGCCGCTACCTGGCCATGAACGACCCCAACTTCTACGACCACCTGCTGTTCGTGGACTGGCTGGCCGAGGCCCGCAAGTTCAACATCGAGTCGGCCGTCACGATGGAGCGCGCCGCCGCTCACGGCGCCCAGGTTTTCACGACGGTGAGTGAGCTGACCGTGCGCGAATGCATCTACTTGCTGGATAGAATTCCGGACGCGGTGCTGCCCAACGGGCTCAACATCGAGCGCTTCGTGGCCATGCACGAGTTCCAGAACCTGCACCAGCAGTATAAGGCTAAGATTCAGGAGTTCGTAATGGCGCACTTCTTCCAGTCGTATTCCTTCGATTTGGACAAGACGCTCTACCTCTTCACCTCCGGCCGCTATGAATACCACAACAAGGGCTTTGACCTAACCCTGGAGGCGCTGGCCCGCCTCAACTACCGCCTTCAGCAAAGCGGGCTGGAAGGCCAGGTGGTTATGTTTTTCATCACCAAGCGCCCCTACACCAGCATCAACCCGCAGGTGCTGCAATCGCGGGCTATGCTCGACGAGGTGCGCGAAACCTGCGCCGCCATCGAGCGGCAGGTGGGCGAGCGGCTGGTGGTGGCAGCGGCTTCGGGCCCCGACCAGCGCCTGCCCGACCTCGACTCGATGGTGGACGACTACTGGAAGCTGCGCTACCGCCGCACGCTGCAAAGCTGGAAAACCAGCGCCCTGCCCTCAGTCGTGACCCACAATATCATTAACGACGGCCAGGACGACATCCTCAACTTCCTGCGCCAGGCCAACCTGGTCAACAACCAGCACGACCGGGTCAAAATCGTGTACCACCCCGATTTCGTCTCGCCGTCCTCGCCGCTTTTGGGCATGGAATACGGGCAGTTCGTGCGCGGTTGCCATTTGGGCGTGTTCCCGAGCTACTACGAGCCCTGGGGCTACACCCCCCTGGAGTGCATTGCCCGCGGCGTGCCCGCCATCACCTCCGACCTCTCCGGCTTCGGCGACTACGCCCTGCTCAACGTGCCCGAGCACGAGGCCAAGGGCATCTTCGTGGTTCACCGGCAGGAGCGCAGCTTCGATGAGGCCGCCGAGGAGCTGACCGAGATGCTCTGGCAGTTCGTGCAGCTCAGCCGCCGCGAGCGCATTCAGCAGCGCAACGCCGTCGAAAGCTCAGCCGAGCTGTTCGACTGGAAAAACCTGCGCCACTACTACGATCAAGCCTACGCCCTGGCCCTGGACCGGGAGTAGGCACCAGATACTTTGCCCTTTTTGCCAACAACCAGATGCCAACGAACAGTGAGTTCTACTAACTGCTCGTCGGCATCTGGCTTTACCTCAACTCCCTCTCGCCTTGGCGTGAGGGTGCGGCCATCGCGCAGCATATTTCAATTCCACACAGTCCGATTGAAGCAGCTGAGCTACAACAGCCAGGTGCTGCTGTTTGAGCATTTCAATTCCACACAGTCCGATTGAAGCTGGAGGACTTGCTGAAGAATTCTTCAGCCTGGAAATATTTCAATTCCACACAGTCCGATTGAAGCCTCTATTTCCTCAGAAATGGCCTTAATGACGCCGCAATTTCAATTCCACACAGTCCGATTGAAGCCGCCGGCATCGTGCGGACCATAACCAGGATAAAACAATTTCAATTCCACACAGTCCGATTGAAGCCGTTAAAGCAGAGGCCCAGCCCGAAGAGCCCCTGCAATTTCAATTCCACACAGTCCGATTGAAGCCTGGCTGGCGCCGGAGGAAGACTTCACGGCCATCAAATTTCAATTCCACACAGTCCGATTGAAGCACTATCCGCAAAATCACCAATACGGTCGAATACTTTATTTCAATTCCACACAGTCCGATTGAAGCTAGTAGAGCATAGCCGCGACTCAGCCCGGCTAGGTGGTCAGGTACCACACCAGTCCGATTGAAGCTAGTAGAGTATAGCCCCGATAGCCTAGCCTTTTCGCATTTCAATTCCACACAGTCCGATTGAAGCGCCAGCATCATGGAACCCAGTAGGATATTAAGTTCCATTTCAATTCCACACAGTCCGATTGAAGCGCGCCGTGTATTTGGTTTTATCAATACTGGTTAGCAATTTCAATTCCACACAGTCCGATTGAAGCTCTGCTTGAAGTACGACCAGCATAATGGTCAAACCTATTTCAATTCCACACAGTCCGATTGAAGCCACCCGCTTTTGCGTCGCCACTGTCACGCTCAACACATTTCAATTCCACACAGTCCGATTGAAGCGCGCAGTTTCAGTTAGCCGGCGAAACCTTCAGCATTATTTCAATTCCACACAGTCCGATTGAAGCAGGCCCAGCAGCCCGCGCCCGGCGCCGTGCAACTCCATTTCAATTCCACACAGTCCGATTGAAGCCGCCCTTGGCCAGCCCGGCGCTCAGGCCGGTAACGTTATTTCAATTCCACACAGTCCGATTGAAGCCGTGGCCGCCTGGATAAACTCCACCTTCGTATCCTCATTTCAATTCCACACAGTCCGATTGAAGCGCCGCGCGCCTGGGAGTAGCTGCGCGCCCAAGCCTATTTCAATTCCACACAGTCCGATTGAAGCGCCGGTTGGAGGCCGCCACGAGCTTGAAGTAAAGCCATTTCAATTCCACACAGTCCGATTGAAGCCCTGATTCAGGACCGCGCCGCGACGCCGACCTCGAAATTTCAATTCCACACAGTCCGATTGAAGCGCGGGGCCGGATGCTGGCCTGGTCGGGGGTGCCATCATTTCAATTCCACACAGTCCGATTGAAGCCGGAGGCGGCGGCGCGGCGGGTAATCAATCCGCCGCTATTTCAATTCCACACAGTCCGATTGAAGCCTTATCCAGCGCGTGGCCCGAAAACTTGCGAAACCAATTTCAATTCCACACAGTCCGATTGAAGCGTCCTTGACGGTGAGGGCGGCCTTAGAGCGTGTTGGGGAATCGGAGCGGGACAAAAAGAAACGAGTCAGTAAGTTA
>NZ_CAXTEF010000051.1:0-21149 GCF_964243305.1 uncultured Hymenobacter sp. | reverse complement strand
TTTATAACAAAGTAATTTATAACAAAGTAATTTATAACAAAGTAATTTATAACAAAGTTACTATTTTTATTTTTAACAAAACAAAGTTTTAGATTGGCGAGCTGTTGAGATAGTCCCTGCCCGAAGGCGAATTTCCTACCCCCCTTCCGCAGCCGAGGAGTCATTCCCCCATCCCCCCGGCCGTACCTTTGCGGCCTATGAATCTGCTATCCGCCGAGAACGTCTCGAAGAATTACGCCGACCGCTGGCTGTTTAAAGACTTGAATTTTGGCCTGCAACAGGGTCAGCGCATTGCCTTCGTCGGCATCAACGGCACGGGCAAAACCACGCTGCTGCGCGTGCTGGCCGGCCTGGAAATCCCCGACACCGGCCTGGTGAGCACCCGCAAGGGCATCCGCGTGGCGTATCTGGGCCAGCAGCCGGTGTTCGATGAAAAGCTGACGGTGGAAGAAACCATCTTCGCCTCCCAGAACGACACGCTCAAAGCCATCAAGGAATATGAGCACGTCGTCAATGATGCGAATCATAAGTCCGACGACTTGCAGCGCGTTATGGAGCGCATGGACGCGCTCAACGCCTGGGACTATGAGGCGCAGGTGCAGCAGATTCTGGGCCGGCTGGGGATATTGGGCGAATTGCTGACGCGCAATGTGAGCCAGCTCTCGGGCGGGCAGCGCAAGCGCGTGGCCCTGGCGCGGGTGCTGATTGAGGAGCCGGAGGTGCTGCTGCTCGATGAGCCGACCAACCATCTGGACCTCAGCACCATTGAGTGGCTCGAAAACCGGCTGGCCTCCCCGACCCTGACGCTGCTCATGGTGACCCACGACCGCTACTTTCTCGACAAAGTGGCCAACGAAATCGTGGAACTGGACCGCGGGCAGATGTACCGCTACCAGGGCAACTACGCCTACTTCGTGGAGAAGAAAGCCGACCGCGAGCTGCGCGAAGCCACCGAAGTAGAAAAAGCCCGCAACCTGTTTCGCAAGGAGCTGGAGTGGATGCGCCGGATGCCGCAGGCCCGCGGCACCAAGCAGAAAGCCCGCATCGACGCCTTCTACATCACCAAGGAAAAGGCCAGCACCAACCTCAATCAGCAGCAGATTGAGCTGAGCGTGAAAACGACCCGCCAGGGCGGTAAAATTATCGAGGCCAGCCACTTGAACAAAAAGTTCGGCGACAACGTGGTGCTCGATGACTTCAGCTACGTGTTCAAAAAAAAGGACCGCATCGGGCTCGTGGGGCCGAACGGGGTAGGGAAATCGACGCTGATGAATATGCTCACGGGCAAGCTGAAGCCCGATTCCGGCAGCATCGACGTGGGGCAGACCACCGTGTTTGGCTACTACACCCAGACCGAACTGGAATTCGACCCCAGCCAGCGCGTGATTGATATTGTGAAGGAAGTGGCCGAAGTCGTGGAGCTGGCCAATGGCGACGTGCTCACGGCCAGCCAGTTCCTGAACCTGTTCTTGTTTCCGCCGGCCCAGCAGTACACGCTGGTCAACAAGCTTTCGGGCGGGGAAAAGCGGCGCTTGCAGCTCCTGCGCGTGCTCATCAAGAATCCCAACTTTCTGATTCTCGACGAGCCCACCAACGACCTCGATTTGGGCACGCTCAACATCCTGGAAGATTTCCTGCTGCACTTCACTGGCTGCCTGCTGATAGTCAGCCACGACCGCTACTTCCTCGACCACCTCGCCGAGCACCTCTTCGTGCTGGAGCCCGGCGGCGCGGTGCTCAACTTCCCCGGCAACTACACCGACTACCGCGAGTATCTGGAAGAGCGCGAAACCGAAGCGGCGCTAGAGGTTGAGGAGAAAGCTGCCAAAGCCGCCCGCGCCGCCGCCAAAACCCTGGCGGCATCCGGGCCGGTGCCGGCGGCCGTGAGCACCGCCGTGGCACCCTCGCCCGCCCGGCGCCGCGCCTCTTTCGCCGAGAAAAAGGAGTACGAGCAGCTGGAAAAAGCCCTCGCCGCGCTCGAAGCCGAGAAGCAGGACCTCACGGCCAGGCTCAACGGCGGCAGCGGCTCGCCGCAGGAGTTTGCCGCCTGGGGCGCGCGGTTGCAGGCCCTGGCGCAAGAAGTCGAGGCCAAGGAAGAGCGCTGGCTGGAGCTGGCCGATTTGGCGTAGTCCGGCCCCGCCAAACAGCGCTGCCACTAACCACCATTTCCCTACTCCCCTTCATCCTGACCAACCCCTGACCAACCCCGGTAAGGCCGCTTACCGGTCAGCATGAGGTTAGTCGGGACGGAGGGGGGTAGGGAAATAAGGCAAAGCCCGGCGGGACAACCTCAACCGGACCCGGATTGAGATTGTCCCGCCGGGCTTTATCGCTCTTAATCGTATCCTCACGACCGCCGAGCCGCTCCGCCAAGGTTTTCCTCTTATTGAGCGGCGTAAATGCCAAACCAGGACTTACTGAGACTCAACAGCTATTTTTACACTACGGCAAAGTCCCGGCGCGCTATTATAGTAGTTAAATGAAGTATAATTTGCGTTAAACTACTCGGCTTGCATACTACTTTTGTCGGGCAAGTCTTTTGCCGTTAACTAATTTCCGTTTTCCTTTTCACTCCTACCCTTTTTTCATCATGGAAGATTTGTTCAAGAAGTTCGTCAATGCCGGCGTGGGCTTTATCTCGCAGGGCAACAAGCGCGTGCAGAGCACCATCGACAAGCTGGTGCAGGAAAGCAAAATCTCGGAGCAGGAAGGCAAGAAGATTGTTGATGACATGATGAAGAGCAGCGAGACCAAGGTTAAGGAGCTGGAAACGCAGTTCAAGGGGCTGACTGACAGCATGATGAAGACCGTGGGCATGAGCGGCAAAGCTTCCAAAACCGCTAAGAGCGGCGCCAGCAAGCCCGCCGGGAGCAGCAAAGCCGGCAGCGGCCGAGCTGGTAGCGCCGCCAGCAAAGCCGCTGGTACCGCGAAAAAAGCCGCCGACAGCGTGAGCAGCACCGCCTCCACTGCCCAGCGCCCGGCCGCCAAATCGGGCGCCACCCAAAAGCCCGCCGCCAAAAAAGCCGTCCCCGCCAACCCGGACGGCAGCCAGCCGGCCGAAAGTCAGAACAGTTAATTCTGCGTTGTTCAGCGCTTAAAACCCCGTTTGCTTTGTTGCAGACGGGGTTTTGAGTTTCGGCGGCTTCTGCTCTTCAGCCCGCCGGCTAGCGCCGCCGGCCCCGCCCCTTCCCTACCCCCCTTGCCGCGCCCGAAGGGGGTAGGGAATGCCGTTGAAATAATCCGCCCGTCATCCCTGAAAATCTGCGCAATTTGCCGCTCATGTTCAAAAACACGCTCTCCAATCTTTCCCGCATCCGCCAGGTTTCCGAAGTGCTCCTGCGCTACGGCTTCGAGGATGTGGTGACGACCACGCCGCTGCGGCGCCTCGTGGGCGCGGGCCGGCGCCTACGCTGGCAGCGCGACGAGCGCACGGTGTTCGACACCAGCCGCTGGGAGCGTATCCGGCTCATCATCGAGGAGTTAGGCCCCACCTTCATCAAGCTGGCCCAGGCCTTGAGCAACCGCGCCGACCTGCTGCCCGAGGCGCTGATTGACGAGTTTGAGAAGCTGCAAAGCAACGTGCCGCCCTTCCCGGTGGCCGAGGCCCGCGCCATCATCACCCAGGAGCTGGGCCGCGGGATGAGCGAGGTGTTCAGCGAGTTTGACGACGTGCCGCTGGGCTCGGCCAGTATCGGGCAGGTGCACCGGGCGCGGCTGCGCACGGGCGAGGAAGTGGTGGTGAAGGTGCAGCGCCCCGGCGTGCAGGAGAAAGTGCGCTCCGACTTGGCGTTGCTGCACGAGCTGGTGCGCCTGACCAGCGGCTTCCTCAGCAAGCAGGGCCTGGCCAACCCGCAGGACGTGGTCGACGCTTTCGAGCGCAGCATGACCAAGGAGCTGGACTACACGTCCGAGGCGCGCAGCATGGAGCAGTTTCGCAAGCTCTACGAGAATTACCAGACGTTCTATATTCCCAAGCCTTACCGCGAATTCAGCACTGCGCGAATACTGGTAATTGAGTTCGTCAGCGGCTGCAAAATCACGGATAAAGCGCAATTAGTAAGCTGGAATCTCGACCCCGCGAAAATAGCTGAAACGGGTATGGATATTTACTTAACTCAAATCTTTGAGTTCGGTATTTTCCACGCCGACCCGCACCCCGGCAACGTGCTCGTGCGCCCCGACGGCAGCATCATCCTGATTGATTTCGGCATGGTGGGCAAGCTCACCAAGCAGCAGAAATACGCCTTCGCGGGCGTGTTCATCGGCATGGCCCGCCAGGATGCGCGCAGCATGGCCCTGAATTTCCGCCGTCTGGCCCTGACGGCGGAAATTCCGGATATGCGCACCTTCGAGGCCGATCTAAATCAGCTTATCGAAGACTTCACGACGCTCGACGTGAAGGAAATGAGCATGTCGGACCTCGCCGACCGGCTGCAAACCATTATTTACGATTATAAATTACAAGTACCAGGTGCGGTATTTTTAATTCTGCGCGCTTTAGTTATTCTCGAAGGTATCGGTAAGGTATTGCACCCCAGCTTTAACACCTTCGAGTTCGTGGCGCCCTACGGCCAGCGCATCATCGCCGAGCAATATTCGCGCGACAATATCATCAGCGAGGCGCAGTACACCGGCCAGCAACTATTAGCACTCGTCCAAACCCTGCCCGCCGACGTGCGCCAGATTGTGCGCAAAATCAGCAAGGGCGAGCTGCGCGTAAAAGTGGAGCTGAGCGGCTACAACACGCTCCTGCGCAAAGCTGATCAGCTCGTAACCCGCACCATTCTGGCCCTGCTCACGCTGGGCAGCTTGGTTTTCGCCGGCCTGAGCCTGCTGGGCCATTACTCCGCACAGATGCCGTATTACCGCGGGCTGCCCGTGATTACGTGGTACAGCCTAGGCGGCGTGGCGTTTCTGATATTGCTGATGACGCTGCCCCGGCGGGGGGAGTAGGGGGTAGGAGTATTAGCGGGTATAAGCTAATTTGGTGCGTAACTTTAAGCTCATTCATCGCCAAAAAAATGAATTTAGCAGCCGAAAAATTGAATTTCATTCAGCAAATTCTGCTGCTCGATGAGGCGGCGTTTGCCGAACTACAGCACTTCGTGGCGGCGCGGGGCCTCACGCACCAGGGTAATCCTGTAGCGCAGAGTATTTCCGACGACGAGCTAACGGCACAATTTCACGAAGCGCGCCGGCAAGGTGCTAACGAAGAAACCTATTCCTCGGCGGAAGTTGCCGCACTGGCGCAGCAATGGCAGACCAAATAGCGCTGGTCCGCTGGAGCCGGGTAGCCGCTAACAACCTAGCCGAGATAGCCGAGTTCTTGCGAGAAACCAGCGCCACCGCCGAGACCCAAACAATTAGTTTGCTGCTTGAGAAAGCAAATCAGTTGGAAACTAACCCACAGTCTGGCCAGCTATGGGTTCATGCTCCTGAACGTCAAGCCGAAATCAGAACGCTGCTCGTTGGTAAAAAATACCGCTTGGTTTATGAAGTGGTAAGCCCGACTCAAGTATTAATTCTGCAAGTCTTAAATATGCGCCGAAATAATACCTACTACCGCTGACTGGGGGTCAAAAACTTCTTTAGTTATTAGAAAGAATCTTGTGGGATGAGGCTAGCAACCGAAAGGCTACTAGCTTCATCCCACAAGATTTTTAGTTTCCCTACCCCCCTTTCTTATCACCAAGCTACCCTGTTAAGCCAACTCAGGCGCCGCAGTGGGTTCAAGCAATTGTTTATTACAGCTGCAAATCGGCAATAATCGCCCTAATCTTATTTTGTGCGCGCTGCGTGGCCGCGTCAAAATCTGCCACTGATTCCATCGGCTCTTTTACGCTGAAGTAGAACTTAATTTTAGGCTCGGTGCCGCTGGGGCGGGCCGAAATCTTGCTGCCGTCTTCGAGGATGAATTGCAGCACGTTGGAGCTTTCCAGGCCGGTTTCGGTTTCGAGCACGGTGCGCAGGTTGAAAATTTTGCCGGTCTGGTAGTCCCGGATTTCCACTACCGCTAAATCAGCAATGCGGGCGGGCGGACTCTGGCGCAGGCCGGCCATCATTTCCTGGATTTCCTCGGCGCCGCGCTGGCCTTTTTTGGTGAGCGAAATCAGGTCTTCGACGTAGAGGCCGTACTGGGCGTACATCTGCGTCATTTCCTGATACAGCGTGCGGCCGGCGGCTTTGGCGACGGCCGCCATTTCGGCAATCATGGCGCAGGCCGACACGGCGTCCTTGTCGCGCACGAAGTCGCCGATGAGGAAGCCGTAGCTCTCTTCGCCGCCGCCGATATACGTTTGGCTGCCCTCAAACTCGCGCATCAGGCCGGCGATGTACTTGAAGCCGGTCAGCGTCTGGTAGCTTTTCACGCCGTAGTGCCGGGCCACGTCGCCGAGGATGTCGCTCGTGACGATGGTGTAGACGATGTAGTCTTGCGGGGTGAGGCGGCCGGCTTTTTCGCGCGCCGAGAGCAGGTAGTAGGTGAGCAGGGCGGCGGTCTGGTTGCCGTTGAGCAGCACCCAGTCGCCTTTGTCGTCTTTCACGCCGACGCCTACGCGGTCGGCGTCAGGGTCGGTAGCGAGCACGATATCAGCGTTTTGCTTCTTGGCTTGGTCGAGCGCCATTTGCATAGCGGCTTTTTCCTCGGGGTTGGGCGATACGACGGTGGGGAAGTTACCGTCGGGCGTAGCCTGCGCTTCCACGACGCTCACATTAGTAAAGCCGAAGGCGGCCAGCGCGCCCGGCACGAGCGTGATGCCGGAGCCGTGGATGGGCGTGTACACGATGCCCAAATCGTGCTGCGCGGCGATGGCGGCCGGGTTGATGCTCAACTGCTTAACCTGGGCTAAATACGCTGCGTCTATCTCGGTGCTGACGTACTTAATGAGCGCATCATTGGCTTGAAACTTAACTTCCGTGACGCTGGAAATAGCGTTTACTTCGGTAATAATATTCTTGTCGTGCGGCGCTACCACCTGTGAGCCGTCTTCCCAATAGACCTTGAAGCCGTTGTATTCTTTGGGGTTGTGCGAGGCGGTGATGACGCAGCCGCTCTGGCAGCCGAGGTGCCGGATGGCAAACGATAATTCGGGGGTAGGACGCAGGGCCTCGAACAAATAAACCGTGATGCCATTGGCGGAGAAAACGCCGGCCGCGGTTTCGGCGAATACGCGGCTGTTGTTGCGCGAGTCGTGGGCCACAGCCACTTTGATTTCCTGGCCGGGGAAGCTCTTATTCAAGTAGTTGCACAGGCCTTGCGTGGCCATGCCCAGCGTGTAGCGGTTCATGCGGTTCGAGCCGGGGCCCATCAGGCCGCGCAGGCCGCCGGTGCCAAACTCCAGGCTGCGGTAGAAAGCATCGTTGAGCGAGTCATCCTGGTTTTCGGCTTGCAGGCGGCGGATTTCAGCCTGCGTGTCGGCGTCGTAGTCGGCGGTGAGCCAGGAGGTAATGCGCTGCTGAATTTCGGAGGTAAGAGCCATGAAGGGGGGTAGGGAAATTAGGATTGCTAAGGTAGAGGCGTATAATACGGCAGTGGAAGGGTAAAGAAGCTTGCATTGGGCCGAAAGAGGAGCTAGCAATTACAATGTACTTATTTGCTATAAAGTAAATCGACCGCCCTGCTGACTTCTTCTTCCAGTCTTTGAAAGGCAGGCAATGCTCTCAAGGCGTGAAAGCCTTCCTCCTGTTGCAAGTCAACCAGCCGGTGCAGTCGGCGGCGTTCATGCGCCTCAAATCTGAGTAGCCGCCGGCCTGTAAGCCCACTGGCTTCCCGTAGAATAGCCAGCAGAACGGTTTTAGCTTGCTTTAACAGCTCCAAACTGTGTACATCAGGCAGCGGCAACGCCATGCGGCCACTTGGATTTTCGGCGGCCAACCGGATAGCGTCCTCGTTATGCAGCAGCCATGTTTCGGTCATTTGCACCGGTACCACACGGGCATACACCGGAAATTTTTGTTGAAAAACCTTCGCCACACCTTCGTCTATTTCCTGGTTGCGCAAAGGCCACGTGCTGTCCTTTTCCGCATCCCGATGGATAAAGTACAGGTCGGCAGGAAAGAACTGTTGGGCGGCCAATAGTTTTTCCGGCAGCGTTCGTAGCGGACGGGACAGCGGCAAGCGTCCCCACTCCGGCACTCGGATGTCCACTGTCGTGCCGGCCGGCAGGTATTGCGCCAGAACCCATTCCAGAATAGGTTTCAACAAACTATCCGAACTACCGTCGGCAATTAAGGTCGCGGTTAGCAAGGACATCACAACAACTGGAGCGCCTGCTCAAAAATGTTCAGTTGTTGGTTGATATGGTCGCGCAGTCGGCGCGGCTTCGCCAGCGGCTTTTTGGCGGACTCAACTGCCTCGGGTGGTGCGGGGTAAGGCTCGCCGTCCGGACTTAGGTAAGCCAATAATTTATCCAGCGTAACGGACTCGGCTGGTTCGTCCATTTTCGTGCGCCAGGTTTCCGGCACGGCCGCAAAATGCACTTGGTTGCTCAGCTGACCCTGGCTGTCTGTGTCTTTCACCCGAATGGCAATCACCAGCGTGTCGGCCGGCAGGCTGTTCACTACTGCCGGCGAATGGGTATTGATGATGACCTGCCGCAGTTTGACGCCTTCTTCCACCTTTTCTTCGGTGTCCGTAACAATGTCGCGCAGCAAATCCAGCATGGCGGCAATGCGGGCGGGGTGAATGCCGTTTTCCGGCTCTTCCAGGCACAGCACTCCTCCCACCTGGTCGTCTTCTTCGATTACCGTGAGGGCTAAAAAGCGCAAGGTGCCATCCGATAAGGCACGCGCCGGATGTTGCGTACCGGAACGGTCCGTTACTTCCACCACCAGCAAATCGCGTTTGTCGTCCCGTTCCACCTGCACGTGGCGCACGTCTTCGTTTAATTCGGCCAGCCGGCTGCCGATGCGGGCGTACACCCCTTCGCCCCGCGTGCGCCGCAACCGATAAAGCGTAGCCGGCAGATGCAATCCATTCGCACTCAGCACCGCCGGCGCGTCAATGGGGTCGGGATTGCGGAGGGCGGTAGGCTCCAGCTGTAACAATTGCCACGACTGCATTTCCCGTTTGGCCAACGCCGCCGTGGCGGCCTCGCCGGCATTGACTGACGAGAGGACCGTGCGCATAAGCTTGCTGGCCGCATACGGCTGCGGCTGGCCGGGACCTTCCTGGTGCCGGCGAATAAACAAGCCGTTTTCGGCTTGCTCGGTACTGATAAACTCTACCGTCCGCCGCCCCGTGACGACGCTTTTGCGCCACTCGGTGGAATGCGGAAAACCCAATTGTTTTTTGGCTTCACTCAGGTTGATGTACGCCAGTTCCTCGTGCCGGATTACGAGGCGGCTAACCGTGCTGAGCATTGTCTCCTCTTCGTAGCCAAGCTCCAGCTTGTAGCGAAGAAAAGTAATTTTTGCAGTGGCCGGCTGGCCCAAATCATCTTCTCCTTTGGCTGAAATAATCATTTCAGCCTCTAATTTCATCGTGTCGGCGTAGCGGTTGCCGGTGCGCGTAAACAGGCTCCTCAAATCACCGGCCTTGTTTTGCTCGTCGCGAACCATCAAGGCCGCTTCCCGCAACGGGTACGTAGCCAGATTGCTGAGGAAACGGATGGCGTCGAACAAATTCGACTTACCTACGCCGTTTGCGCCAGCAATGCAGGTAAACGGACCAAACCGAACATCCGTATCGACTAAATTCTTAAAGCCAACAATGTGTAGCCGGGTTAACATAAGCTAGTTCGTGGTAACCGAAAGTACAACCAATACCTTCATACAGCCATCGTTTAGTATGAAAAGGCCCACCATATTCCCATGCCGGGGAACTCTGCTTGTCATAATATCTGCTGCACTTCCTCCGCGTAAATACCTGCGTTTTCTGCAGTGAAAATCCGCGCTACAAATTGCCGCGCAACGCCTGTTCGCGCTCGATGGCCTCAAATAACGCCTTGAAATTGCCTTTGCCGAAACTCTTGGCGCCTTTGCGCTGAATGATTTCGTAGAATACCGTGGGCCGGTCTTCGACGGGCTTGGTGAAGATTTGCAGCAGATAACCTTCCTCATCGCGGTCCACGAGCAGGTTGAGCGCCTTAATGGACTCCAAATCCTCGTCGATGGCGCCGATGCGCTCCAATAGGTCGTCGTAGTAGGCGGCGGGCACGGTCAGGAACTCGACGCCGCGGCGGCGCAGCTCCGTGACGGTGGCGCGAATATCATTGGTGGCGATGGCAATGTGCTGCACGCCGGGCGAGTGATAGTAGTCGAGGTATTCCTCAATCTGCGACTTTTTCTTGCCCTCGGCCGGCTCGTTAATCGGGAATTTGACGTAGCCATTGCCATTGGAAACGACTTTCGACATGAGGGCCGAATACTCCGTGGAAATATCGTCGTCATCGAAAGTGAGCAGCAGCTTGAAGCCCATCACGTCCTCGTAGAACTTCACCCACTGGTTCATTTCACCCCAGCCCACATTGCCCACGCAGTGGTCGATGTGCAGCAGCCCCACGGGCGGGCCGGCCGGCACCAGACTCGTTTTGGCCACGAAGCCGGGCAGAAACGCACCCCGATAATTCTTGCGCTCCACGAAGGTGTGAATGGTTTCGCCGTAGGTGTAGATGCCCGCCAACGTGACCGTGCCGAACTCATCCTCAACTACATACGGCTCAAACGTGGGCCGCGCGCCGCGCCGGGTGGTTTCCTCGAACGACTTGCGCGCGTCGTCAACCCAAAGCGCCATCACCTTCACGCCGTCGCCGTGCTCAGCCACGTGGCGCGTGATGTCGGAGTCAGGCAGCAGCGAAGTGGTGAGCACAAGGCGGATTTTGCCCTGCTGGAGCACGTAGGAGGCCCGGTCGCGGCGGCCGGTTTCGGGACCGGCGTAGGCCACCAGTTCATAGCCAAAGGCGGCCTGGTAGTAGTAGGCCGCCTGCTTGGCATTGCCGACGTAGAACTCAACGTGGTCGGTGCCGAGCAGGGGCAAAAAGTCCTGGGCGGGATGGGCCAGCGCGGCCGGCGAGGTCATGGTTTCCATGCGGGGTGGGGGGTAGGGAAAGGGACAGCATAATAAGGTAGCGGGCGCGGGTAAAAATACGGGTTTGGGCCGAACCGGGCTTGGGCCGGCTGCGGGGGGGTAGGGGCCGGGGGCTGGGGCGTTTGCGGTTTCGTGCGCACATTTGCGCTGGCTGGCTCGTCGGCTGGCTTGTCTTTTTGCTCTTTTTTCTATGAATACCGAAGAACTCAACACTGCCTTGCTGGCCCTCATCGGGAAAAAACAGGAGCTGCAAGGCCTCAAGTATGATGATGCCCGCTACGACGACGTGGAGGAAGCCCTGCACGACCTCGAAGACGACTTCAACGAGCAATACGGCGACTACCTGGAGGCGGCCCTGGAGAAAGTGCACACCGACTTGCAGTCGGACACCGACGTACTGCTGCCCACCGCCTACCTGCCCAGCCGCCCCGGCGTGCCGCCCACGCCTAAGGAAGGCGTCTGGGTTGATTCAGAGAAATATCCGGGCAAGGAAGCGCGCATCACGCTCATTCCCAGCCCCGTGCGCATCATGCTCACGGTGGGCAAGCAGGTGCAGCAGGAGCTGTGGCAGGCGTGACAGGATGAATTATGAGTTAAAAATTATAAGTTATGAGCAGGTGGCAAGCCAGATTTTGACGCTAACTCATACTTCATAGCTTTTAACTCATAACTCCAAATACTTGGAGGTGGCCGACTAGCAGCAGGCCCGGTAAACCGGCTTTTTCGCCAGCGCCAACTTGACGGCCAAAGAATTTATTCATCCTTCCACGTAATCTCGGATTTTGGAAACGGCCCGCCGGCACTATGCCGGGCGGGCCGCTTTGGTTTTATCTGAAATCGGGGAGGAAGCCCTGGCGCCAGCGGGCAAATGGGTGGGGCGCGAGTGGGCGGTGAGCCAGCAAGAGCACTCTGCGCACGTGTTCGGGGCCGTGCCGCTGGCGGCGGGGCGGCGCAGGTGGCCGTCGTTTGGGGCGGAAGCGGGCGGGCAGCTTGCCTTGCCGCTAGCATCAGAGCGCATAAATGTATAACTTGCTGGGGACCATGCAACGTTGCGGCCGGCCGGCGGCTCCGTCTGAGAAAGACGGTTTTTCCGGTTGCTCGCGCCGCGTTCCGGCAAGCGTTTCCCTACCCCCCTCTTCTCCCACCAAGCCCCGCTGGCGATGCGTCATCACTACTTCCTGCTCCCGACTTTGCTGGTGCTGAGCTGGCTTACCACGGCCTGCGCGCCCAGCTTCTATGTTGACCTGAAGCCGGTCCGGCCCAGTAATCTGTTCGTGGAAGGGCGCGAGCAGGCGCGGGCCTTCACGGCCGACAGCGTGGAGGTGCGGCTGAGCTTCGTGTGCTTTGAGGCCTCGCGGATGGTGTTTGAGGCCGTGTACCGCAACCCCACGCGCGGGCAGCGGCTGGTGGTGGCGCCGGCCAAATTTGCCTACCAGCCCCGCCGGACCGAGCCGGCGCCATTGGCCGCACCTACGCGCCGGCCCAGGCCCGCGCCGGGCGCCGCAGTAAGCGCCACCGTAGCCGCGGCAGCGGCGGCCCAGCTGCTGCCCGCGCTGCCGGCCCAGCCGGTAGCCGCCTTCGACCCGGAGCCGGAAATCACGGCTCTGCAAGCCGCCGCCGAGCGGGCCGCCGCCAAGGCCAACCGCTTCGACTGGCTCGGCGCGGCGCTGGCCATCACGAGCGTGGCCGTGGATGTGGCCAGCATCGGCAAACGGGAAACGCCCAGCCAGGCCCAAAGCCGCGACGCCCTGCACGACGCCGTGGTGACCTACCAGGTGGCCTCGACGGCCAACAAAATCGGTCACGCCATTGCGGCCGACGCCCTGCACCTGCGCGCCCTCAACTTGCAGGATTATGCCCTGCGCAAAGTGACCTTAGAGCCCGGCCAGCAGGTGCGCGGCTTCGTGTATTTCCCGCGCTTCGACGCGGCCGACACGGTGCGGGTGCTTGCGCCGGTGCCCGGCGGCTCCCTACCCCTCGACTTCGTGCAAACGCACACCCGGCGGTAGCGCGGCGGCTACTTGGCGCGGTGGGCGGCGGCTTTTTTGCCCAGGCTGTGGTTGCGGTAGCCCTTGATGGCCAACGGAATCCAGCCCAGTAGCGGAATGAAGTAGGCCAGCGTGATGGGGTTGCGCCACACCATGCGCCAGAAGGCGCCGGGGCGGTCGAGCTGCATCCGGAAATTGCGGCGGCCCTCCCGGACGTAGAGACGCTCGAACTCGGTGAACACGGCCGGCCAGGCGAAGGGAAAAAAGAAAGGAAAGTAGCGGCGGTTTTCCTTCAGGCGCTGCCACAGCTCGCGCCAGCGGTAGGGCCGCTGCCCGTGGGCGCGCACGGCAGCGTCCAGCTCGACTTGCATGCGCTGGCGGATTTGCTCGCTCAGGGCCAATAGCTCGTCGCGGCTCAACTCGTCGTGCTTTTTGCCGGTCAGCTCGGTGGGGCGAATGCGGGTGCCCATCACAAAAACCAGCTTGGCCGGCAAGGCCAGGTAGAACGCCCAGGGCTGCACCAGCACCAGCAGCAAGAGCGGTGTGAGGGGCAGAAACGGGATGCCGATTTTCTTGGTGAAGCGGTTAATCCAGTCCCAGGAATAGGCGTAGGGATTGAGGTATTCGGCGTTGATGGTGTAGAAGGGCATGATGTCGGTGCCATGCATGAGGCTCAGGCGCACCATGCTGGTGGCCAGGCGCTGGAGTTGGTACTTGCGGTTGAACCCCTTGCCGATGCCGGGCACGCCCTCGGGGTAGAGCATGAGGTTGTAGTCGTTGTAGTACATCATGGTCTCGAAGTTCAGCGTCGTGGCATCCACGGAGCCGGACTTGCGCCAGAAATCGCGCAGCAGAAACGGGTTCATCAGGGCCGTCTGGGAGAGCAGGGGCGCCGAGAGCGGCCGGGGCATGTCGCGGCGGCTGGGCAGGGCCCGGAACAGGTGGGCCAGCCCCACGATGGCATCCCAGGGGAAAGCCATGCCGGAGTGGTTGGAGGCGAAAATCAGCGGCCGGTCGGGGTTGTTGCGCTGCGGAAAGTTGTCGAAGCCTACCAGCTCGGAGCGAAACCAGACGCGGTCCAGCACCTGCAAAATGTTCTCGTCGATGGTGCGGGTGAATTCTTCCTCGAAAAACTCGTCGTAGATGTGCTGGTTGGCCCGGACGGCGGGCGGCGGAACCGAAGAAGCAAGTGCCGGCATGGAGGAGGAACGAGGCCGAGAAGTAGAAGGGGGGTAGGGAATCCGAATGTAAGGGTTTTGTTCAGCTTGCGCAGGGTTCAGGATTAGCCCGGCCAGGGAAAAGCATAGCCGCCATACGTTGCGTTTCCCAGCGGGAGGAGGGGTAGGGTGCCCAATAGAGCCAGGATTACTGCACCCCTCGCACGGCGAGGAGACGCAAGATATTGCGTCTCTACAGGCCGTTGTTCCCTACCCCCCTCAAATCTGGCGCCGGAGCCGCAGCGTGACGGTGTGCAGCTCGCCATCGGCGCGGCGCACCAGCAGCAGCAGGGCGCGGCCATCGTAGGAGTGAAACAGGCGGCTGAGCTGGGTCATCGAGAGCATGTTGGTGGGCAGCAGGTTGATGCTGACCAGCTCATCGTTGGCCAGCAGGCCCGCCGAGGCGGCCGGCGAGTCGGGCGTCACGCGCAAAACCAGGTAGCGGCGGAAGTCGGGGCCGGCCGCCACCAAATCCAGGCCGCACATGTCGTGCTCGAAGGGCTCGCGGTACTGGGCGTTGGGGCGCAGCAGCAGGCGGCGGTGGGGGTAGTCGATGACGACTGAAAAGCGCTTGAGCAGCTCGAAGCCCACATTGCCGTTGCGGGGCACCGTGACGCGGCCGCGCACCTGATTGGAGTCGGGAAACGAGGTGAGCACGGCCGGCAGGCGGTAGCGGCCCAGCTGCAGGGCCGTGACGCGGCCCAGGTAGCCGCGAATGAAGCCCGACAGGCCCCGGCCCAGGTCGGTGCGCAGGCGCTGGGGCGGCACTTGCAGCTGCGGCGCCGAGCCCGCCTCCAGGGACAAAGCGTGGCCGGCACCGGTATCGAGCACCAGCCGCAGCGGCAGGGCCAGCGAGTCGCTGACCTGGACGGGCAGGTGGAGGTAGGCTTTGTGGGCGATGATGGTGAGCGGCAGACTGGCCCAGCGCCCGCCGCGCGGCGCCCGGTAGCGGTCGGGCGCCGTGAGCACCAGCCGGTGGGCCTCGGGCTCGACGCTCACCACGAACGAGCGGAACAGCTCGGAGCCCAGGATGCCGTGGATAGGCATCCCGACGTAGCCCGAAAGGTTGAGCACGTCCTCGGAGAGGGCCAGCATCCGCAGGCTGGGGCCCACCACGTGGTTCGCGCTCAGGCGCACGCCCTCGACTTCGTGGGCCAGCAAGCCCGCGTCTTCGCCGCCCGAGCCCACCACGCGGTAAGGTTGCCCGCGGCGCAGGCGCAGCGAGTCGGCCACGTTGGGGTCGGTGAGGATGGCCGTGCCCACGCCGCTGTCGAGCATGAAATTGAGCGGCCCAATGCCATTGACCATAAAGCTGACGATGAGCAGGTTGCGCTGCACCGTCAGGGGCAGCACCACCTGCCGCCGCCCCGGCCTGTCGAACAGAAACGGCAGGGGCTCCGGCACGCCCGGCCGCGAGACCAGCTGCTGAGGCAGGGGGGGTAGGGAATGCCGCAGGCGCACGGGCCGCAGCGGCACGTTCCAGCGCTGGGCCAGGGCCGGCGCGGGGCCGCATAGCAGCGGCAAAAGCAGCAAAAGCAGCAGGCGCGCCGCCCGGCCTGACCGGACGCCAGGCCGGGCAGGTGTGAATGCCCAACGTGATATTTCTAAGGAGAGCATAAACCGGCGCGCACTATGCCGGGTAATTTAAGCATAAATCAGCAGTATAAATTCCGGGATTCGCTATGATTCAGCGCCGGGCCGCGGGGCGGGCCGGAGCAGGGAGCTGAGCCGGCACCACACCAGGCCGGGCTGACCACCGCGCTGCCTTTATCGCCGGCCCGCGCTTCTCCGGCCAGCCTTCGGCGACGCCGGCGGCCATACCTTTGAATTTCGCAAATCAAGCCGGCCATGCAAAGCATCTCGCTCGAAGAGTTTTACGACCAGCTGGCGACCGGCGCGGCCACCGAGCTAAGCGCGCTGCTGCCACCCGGCATTCAGCAGGAAGTCGGGCACTTCAACATCTTCAACGTAGCCGACCTGTTCAGAGGCCGCGAGAAGACCGCCGCCATGCCCTACGACCGCCGGGCGTACTACAAAATCAGCCTCATCAGCGGGCGCAACCGGGCCGAGTACGCCGACAAAGTGATTGAAATTGAGCGCCATGCCCTGCTTTTTGCCACGCCCAAAGTGCCCTACCACTGGCTGCCGCAGGATGCCGCTCAGGCCGGCAGCTTCTGCATCTTCACCCCCGAGTTTCTGCTGCCGGCCAAGAGCGGCGTGGTGCTCGACGAGCTGCCCATTTTCAAGGCCGGCGGCTACCCCGTGTTTGCGGTGTCGGAGCCGGAGAGCGCCGAAATCGGGGCCATCTTCGCCAAGATGCAGCGCGAAATCACGTCGGACTACGCCTATAAGTACGATTTGCTGCGCAACTACGTGCTGGAGCTGGTGCACTTCGGGCAGAAGCTCCAGCCGGCCACGGCTCTGTATCCGGCCCACACGGCCGCGGCGCGGGTGACGTCCTTGTTTATTGAGCTGCTGGAGCGGCAGTTTCCCATCGAAACCCCGCAGCAGCGGCTGGCCCTGCGCACGGCCAAGGACTACGCCGACCGCCTGGCCGTGCACGTCAACCACCTCAACAAGGTGCTCAAGGAAAACACCGGCCGCACCACCACCGACCTGATTGGGGGCCGGCTCACGCAGGAAGCCAAGATATTGCTCAAGCAAACGAGCTGGAACATTTCGGAGATTTCCGCCAGCCTGGGCTTCGCTGAGGTGGCGCACTTCTCCAACTTCTTCAAGCGGCAGACCTCGTTTTCGCCGGCCGCCTTCCGCAGGTAAGGGGGGTAGGAATAATTTGAATGGCGCAAAAAACGGATTGGCGGGCGCAACCGCGCTGCCGCCAGCCGGCCGGACCTTTGTGCCGTCGCCAAAGAGCAGCAAAAGACCAGGGCGGGCACTTGCCGCGCGCTGGGGGCCGCACACTTTTCAGGGCTTCACCTCATCCATTTCATCCCCTTCCCTACCCCCCCTTCTCCCATGACACCCCCATCTTCCAAAATTGCGCTCGTCACTGGCGGCAGCCGCGGCCTGGGCAAAAACATGGCCCTGAGCCTGGCCCGCCAGGGCACCGACGTCATCCTCACCTACCACAGCAAGCAGGACGAGGCCGCCGCCACCGTGGCCGAGATTACGGCCCTGGGGCGCAAGGCCGCGGCCCTGCAGCTCAACACGGCGGCAGTGAAAAGCTTTGAGGCCTTTTATACGCAGGTCAGCGCCGCGCTGCGCGACACCTTCGGCGCGGAAGGCTTCGACTTTCTAATCAACAACGCCGGCACCGGCGTGCACGCCCCCTTTGCCGAAACCCAGGAAGCGGACTTCGATGAGCTGTTTAATATTCACTTCAAGGGCGTTTTCTTCCTGACTCAAAAGGCCTTGCCGCTGCTGCGCGACGGGGGCCGCATCATCAACATCTCCTCGGGGCTGGCGCGGTTTTCCAACCCCGGCTACTCGGCCTACGCCAGCATGAAAGGCGCGGTGGAAGTTTTCACCCGCTACCTGGCCAAGGAGCTGGGCGGGCGCGGCATTGCGGCCAACGTGGTGGCGCCCGGCGCCATCGAAACCGACTTTGGCGGGGGCGCCGTGCGCGACAACCCGCAGGTCAACGCCTACCTGGCCGGCGCCACGGCCCTGGGCCGGGTCGGCCTGCCCGACGACATCGGCGGCGTGGTGGCGTTTCTGTGCACCGAGGAAGCCCGCTGGATTAACGGCCAGCGGCTGGAAGTGTCGGGCGGCATGAATCTGTAGCGCCCGGCGCCGCCCCCTACCCCCCCCCGCTGGCTCAGGGCTGCTCCCAGCGGCCGGCGGGGTCGAAGTGCAGTTCGCCGCGCGCGATGCGCAGTGGGGCGGCCACGTTGTTGTGGTAGAGCTGCCCGGTACCCAGGCCCTGGGCAAAGCCGGCCACGTCGTACTCGCCCGTGAGCTGGGCCACGGCATTAAGGCCCACGTTTGACTCCAGGGCCGAGGTAATCCACCAGCCCAGGCCGTGGGCCTGGGCCAGCTCAATCCAGCGGCGGGTGGCGGCGTGGCCGCCAAGCAGCGTGGGCTTGAGCACGAGGTAGGCCGGGCGCACAGCGGCCAGCAGCTTTTCCTGCGCGGCCGGGTCGGTGAGGCCAATCAGCTCCTCATCCAGGGCAATGGGCACGGGCGAAGCGCGGCAGAGCGCCGCCAGCGCCGCCCACTGCCCGGCCCGCAGCGGCTGCTCGATGGAATGAAGGGCGAACTCCGCCAGCGCCGCCAGCTTGGCGGGCACCTCAGCAGGCGAGAAGGCGCCGTTGGCATCGACGCGCAAGGTCAGCTCAGCGGGGCTGGCTACGGCGCGGATTTCGGCCAGCAAAGCCAGCTCAGTGGCGAAATCAAGACTGCCGATTTTGAGCTTCAGGCAGGAATAGCCAGCGGCCAGCTTTTGCTCGATTTGCTCGCGCATGAAGGCGGCATCGCCCATCCAGACCAGGCCGTTGATAGGCAGGCCGGTGTGGCCGGCGGCAAAAGCATTGGGGTAGAGCTGCCGCCGCCCGCCGCCAGCATAGTCGAGGGCAGCGGTTTCGAGGGCGAAGCGCAGCGCGGGCAGGTGGGCCGGCACCAGCTCCGGCACCTGCGCGGCCCCGAAATCGGCGTAGCCCGCGGCGTTAAAGCGCCAACACAAATCGGCCACTTCCGCTTCAAAGCCCGGCTTGAAATCAGGGCTGAGGCCCGCCAGCGGAGCCGCTTCGCCAATCCCTACCCCCCTCTCCGCACCCAAAGCCGCGGGGGGCCCGTCGTGCAGGTGCAGGTAGTGGGTCGTGTGCTCGGCCAGCGCCCCGCGTGAGGTGCGGGCCGGAAAGTTGAAGCGCAGCACGCGCCGCGAGTGAGTCAGACCAAGCATTTATGCCGCGCTTAACTAGGAATGAAGAATGAGGCAAGAATTGTGGCAAAGGTCGCCGCTGTAATTCCTCATTCTTCATTCCTAATTAAGCGCAGCGTTATGCTTTCTTGCCTTTGCGGCTCACCAGACCGCCTTTGCGGCCGGCAGCGCGGGCTTCGGCGGTGCTGAAGCGGTGGCCGCGGCCACTCTCGTGCGAGGCCCGGCCACCCTCGCTGGCAATGCGGCGCTGGGTTTCGGGGTCCATTGCGGCAAAGCCGCGGCGGCTTTTAGTACCCACGCGGTTGGCAGGGCGGGTAGCAACCTTGACAGTTGCTTCAGCCGGTCTGACTGACTCGGCAGCGGGGGTAGCAATCAGAGGAATGGACATAAAAAAAGGAGGAAAAGAATAACGGGGTGCAGAAAACCTGCTCGCTGGACTGACAAATTATTTAAAGCTCAATAGGTTATGACAACCACAGCAAGCTGACTAAAAATACCAACTTGTACGGACCAGTTTCTACGTACTTGTTGCGCCCGCTTGCGGCGGCAACTGAAAGCCGGCTGCGGGCTGCCGCAGGCTGCCGCGGCGCCAGCCCGCAACCCGCGGCCGGCTTTTGTGGTTGCTGCCCTGAACCTTCCTCGCTGCCCTGGCCGCCGCACCCGCTTCCCCGTGCAATCCTCCCCCTCTACTCTTGCCGCGCCGCCCGCCGCCGCCCACCCTTTGCTGGTCCGTTACCGGGCCGTGCGGGCGCAGTCGGTGGCCCTGTGCCAGCCGCTGCTGCCCGAAGACACCGTCGTGCAGCCCACCATCGACGTGAGCCCGCCCAAGTGGCACCTGGCCCACACAACCTGGTTTTGGGAAACGCTGCTGCTGCGCGAATATTTGCCTGACTATGAGCTGTTTCACCCGGAATATGCTTTTCTGTTCAACTCTTACTACAATTCGCTGGGCTCGCGCGTGAACCGCGCTGACCGCGGCACGCTCTCGCGTCCGCCGCTGGCCGACGTGTACCGCTACCGCGCCTACGTCGATGCCCACATGGTCCGCCTGCTCAGCCCCGGGGCCGGCAACTCCCTACCCCCCCCCGCCGCCCTGGAGCTGGTGGAGCTGGGCCTCCAGCACGAGCAGCAGCACCAGGAGCTGCTGGCCACTGATATTAAGTACATCCTCAGTACCAGCCCATTAGCGCCCGCTTATTTGGTCAATGAGGACTTAGGAATGAGGAAGGGAGAATTACCAGATAATAATTCCCCCTTCCTCATCCCTGATTCCTCCTTCCTAAAAGTGCCGGGCGGGGTGCACCGCATTGGCTTTCAGCAGCCGGAAGGGTTTTGCTTTGATAATGAGCTGCCGGCGCACGCGGTCCTGCTGGCCGACTTTGAGCTGCAAAACCGGCTCGTGACCAATGCCGAGTACCTGCAATTTATCGAGGCCGGCGGCTACCAGGATTTCCGGTTTTGGATGGGCGAGGGCTGGGACTTAGCGCAGCGCGAAGGGTGGGCCGCGCCGCTCTACTGGGTTCGGCCGGATGAGAAGACGCGGGCGTGGCAGCGCTTCACCCACCACGGCTTGCAGCCGCTGAACCTGGCCGCGCCGGTCACGCACGTGAGCTTTTACGAGGCCGACGCCTACGCCGCCTGGGCCGGCGCCCGCCTGCCCACCGAGCCCGAATGGGAAGCCGCGGCCCGCCACTTCGGCGCCGCCGGTCTGCTGGCCGAAGGTGACAACTATTTGGAAAGCAGCCGCTTCGACCCCCAGCCCCTACCCCCCTCGGCCGACCCCAACCGGTGCCACCAGCTGCTGGGCGAGTGCTGGCAGTGGACCTACTCGGCCTACCACGCCTACCCCGGCTACCGCCGCGCGGCCGGCGCCCTGGGCGAGTACAACGGCAAGTTCATGGTCAACCAGCTGGTGCTGCGCGGCGCCTCCTGCGCCACGCCGCAAAGCCACGCCCGCGTCAGCTACCGCAACTTCTTCCACGCCGATAAACGCTGGCAGTTCACCGGCATCCGGCTGGCCAAGTCATTCAACATTTAACAGTAAGCAATTGACAGTGAACAATAAGCAAAAAAGGCGG
>NZ_CAXTEF010000050.1:1436-22622 GCF_964243305.1 uncultured Hymenobacter sp. | reverse complement strand
GCGTGGGTTGGATAGGCGAAGATAACGCCGGCTGCTACTGCTTCGTTACCCGCCCCCGATTTGGCGCAGTCCCTGCCCCCTCGCCTCCAGCCAACGCCCCCAACCGGCGCGCCCCGCCGCCGTGGTGGAGGCGGTTTAGGGTAGCATAGGTTACTTTACCACATCCACGCCGTACAAATGAAACTTGCCATCCGAGGTCAGCACGGGCAAGGCCTCACTCAATGATTGCGCGATGATGAGCAGGTCGAATGGGTCGCCGTGGTCTTTCACTTTCGGCAGGCTGGCAATGTCCAATAGTTGGCTTTGCTTGATAGGCAGCAGCCCGATTTTCTGCTTCGTCCGCAACCGGCCGGTCATCTCCTGAAGTGGAATGCTTTTCAAGTCCAGCTTACCCAGCCGCTCCTTGATAGCCATTTCCCAAATGCTGGCCGGACTGAGCACGAACTCGTTTTGGCTGTCCGTCAAAATGTGCTGATAGGACGCCGGTAACGCTTGAAAGTCGCTAAAAAGCAAGATGAAAGCATTGGTGTCGAGCAGGTATTTCATTTACCGCTCGGCCAGTTAGCCGGACGCTCATGCGGCTCGAAGAAATCAGGATGCACGATAATCTTCCCCTTTAATAGATTGGGAATGATGTTCGACTTCTTGGCTGGCTTGGCAGCGGCTTTCTTCGCCGCGCCCGCTTTGGCCGGCGCAGCTTTCTTCTTAGGAGCGGTCGTGGGCATGGCATTGGGAGTTAGTGAGCGAAGATAACGCCGGCTGTTACCACTTCGTTACCCGCCGCCCCCACCCGGCGCGGTCCCTACCCCCTCGCCCCCGGCCAACGCCCCCAGCCGGCGCGCCCCGCCGCCGTGGTTGAAGCGGTTTAGGATAGCGGGAGTTTTAGAGCGGGAATAGATTATTGATGGATGCATTCGGAAAAGAATGCTAAATATTTTTAAATGAGTTAGTAACGAGCTAAGTGTAAATTTCGTATATTACTACATGCAGCCAGATAGCATTTGAAAAACGGGGCGAACCTGAAAAGCCATACGAGTAAGGAAAAGTAGTCGAAGATAACATGTCAAGAATTCCACTTACTTCTAACGAAGCTAACAAGATTGATTTGGACGCTGAGCAAAATGTTGAATTGCTTAAACGTCTGGTTCTTTATTGGCAATTCAGGTCTGCCGAACTTTTGCATCAAATTGAATCTTCGCGTCCTAACCTTTCTGACGAAGACCGCAAAAGATTCAGTGGTCAATAGGAGTTTCTATTCACTTGATTCGTTCATAACATAAAAAAGGTGTCTGCTTTATCCGCAGACACCTTTTTTATGTTACATTGTGACGAATGCATGTCATCAATTAGTCACACATTCTCATGATGAAATTTCTGCCATCTGTATTGTTCATCACGCCTTCATAGCATCCGTCATGCAGTTTTAAATGACACTTTGCTGTTTCTTCATTACCAGTGAGCTCAGTTAATTCTAAAATTCCGTCGTCGCTTACTATGCCTTGCAAGTTGTAGACTGCTCCGGGTCTTTTATTATAAAAGTAACTCCCTCTAACAACTCCCGTGTTTTTTAATACCAGGTTGAATGATGCAGAAAGTTTTCCTACACTTCCTGAAAAGAAGTGTTGTTCAGTCATATTATCTGAAGAATCAACATTTAAGTTATTATTTGCTGTGTCAACATCTGCTGTACTAACATCCGTTACGGAGCCGGAAGCACGATGAATACTAGTCACAGAATCTTGCGTGTTAATAACTGGTTGCGTTAGAGTGCCTGTTTCAACTTCGCTAGTTCTAGGCGTAGGGTATGATTCAATGGCTATAGCGTCGTCTATCTTGGTCCAAGTGTATCCTTTTCCCATACAGCCAGCGCACCGGCCACCTTTCTTGACGTAGGGGTAGATATCGTGGTCATAAACGCCGGTGCCGCTACAGTCCCGGCATGTCAGGCCACGCTTGTAACCAGGAGGCGGAGCTTCCTCACTGCTGTAACTGCTGGTAAAAGAGTCGTCGGCTTTGCTGCTACAGTTTGGTAACGACATGACTGACACGCCCAGTAATAACACTATAGCCAGTTTTTTGGTCAGCGTTTCGAGTTTCATGGTAAGTAATGGTCAGGTATTTTGGACATAGTTTAAGATTTAGCATGAAAAAACAAAAATATTAAAAATAATCAGCATTTTCAATTACTGGCGCAAATAGAGATTCCGCGAGTGCTAGTAGTGACGTTACAACAGCTCTTAGCTTCGTTTGAAAAATAAGAAAACCCTGCCGGCACAACTGCCAGCGGGGCTTTCCCATTCCTAACGTAACCCAACAACCTACACCGTGGGCAGCTCCACGTTCTCAAACCGCACGGCGCCGTCTTCCAGCACGGCCTCGACCACGGCATCTTTGCTGACGCGGCCGGCGAGAATGTCCTTGCTCAGCTCGTTGAGGATGATGCGCTGCAAGACGCGCTTGAGGGGCCTCGCGCCGAACTGCGGGTCGAAGCCTTGCTCGCCGAGGTAGTCGAGCACTTCGTCGGTGGCTTCGAGGCTGATGCCGGCCTCGTGCAGGCGCTGCTGAATCTGGCGGAACTGAATGTCCACGATGCGGCGGATTTCGCGGCGCTTCAGGGGCTGGAACATCACGATTTCGTCGATGCGGTTCAGGAACTCGGGGCGCATGTGCTGGCGCAGACGCTCGATAACTTCCTCGCGGGTGCGGTCCACTACCTCGTCGTGATTGTACTCATTCAGCTCCTTGAAATTGCGCTGAATGAGGTCCGCGCCGGTGTTCGAGGTCATGATGATAATGGTGTTCTTGAAGTTGGCGACCCGGCCTTTGTTGTCGGTCAGGCGGCCATCGTCGAGCACTTGCAGCAGGATGTTGAACACGTCGGGGTGCGCCTTCTCAATCTCATCGAGCAGCACCACGGAGTAGGGCTTGCGGCGCACGGCCTCCGTGAGCTGCCCGCCTTCGTCGTAGCCCACGTAGCCGGGAGGCGCCCCAATCAGGCGCGACGTGGCGTGGCGCTCCTGGTACTCACTCATGTCGATGCGCACCATCGCGTTTTCATCGTTGAACAGGTACTCGGCCAGAGCTTTCGCCAGCTCGGTTTTCCCTACCCCCGTCGTGCCGAGGAAGATGAAGGAGCCTATCGGCCGCTTAGGGTCCTGCAAGCCGGCGCGGGAGCGGCGCACGGCGTCGGAGATAGCCGCGATGGCCTCGCTCTGCCCAGCCACGCGCTTGCCCAGCTCGGCTTCCAGGTTCAACAGCTTCTCGCGGTCCGATTGCAGCATCTTGCTCACCGGGATGCCGGTCCACTTGGCCACGACCTCGGCGATGCTCTCGCTGGTCACGACCTCTTGCAGCATGGTTTCGCCGTCTTTGTTGGCGGCTTGGTCTTGCAGCTCCTTCAGGCGCTTTTCAGCCTCCTGAATCTTGCCGTAGCGCAGCTCCGCCACGCGGCCGTAGTCGCCCTGCCGCTCAGCCTGCTCGGCCTCGACCTTGAACCGCTCGATGGCTTCCTTCTGGGTCTGAATGTCGGTCAAAACCGCCTTCTCGCTTTCCCAGCGGGCCTTGAGGGAGTCGCGCTTCTCGTTCAGCTCGGCCAGGTCCTTGCTCAGCACGGCCTCGCGGTCGTGGTTGTTTTCGCGGCGGATGGCCTCGCGCTCAATCTCCAATTGCATGATGCGGCGCTGGATTTCGTCCAGCTCCACGGGCATGGAGTTCAGCTCGATGCGCAGCTTCGCGGCGGCCTCGTCCATCAGGTCGATGGCCTTGTCGGGCAGAAACCGGTCGGTGATATAGCGGGCGCTCAGCTCGACGGCCGCAATCACGGCGTCGTCGGTGATGCGCACGCCGTGGTGCAGCTCGTATTTTTCTTTGATGCCGCGCAGGATGCTGATGGCGTCCTCCGTGGTCGGCTCATCGACCAGCACGGCCTGGAAGCGGCGCTCCAGGGCCTTGTCTTTCTCGATGTACTTCTGGTACTCCTTAAGCGTGGTGGCACCGATGGCGTGCAGCTCGCCGCGGGCCAGGGCGGGCTTGAGCAGGTTGGCGGCGTCCATCGCGCCTTCGCCCCCGCCGCCAGCCCCGATGAGCGTGTGCATCTCATCAATGAAGAGCACAATCTGCCCCTCCGAGTCAGTCACTTCCTTAATGACGGCCTTGAGGCGCTCCTCAAACTCGCCCTTGTACTTGGCCCCGGCCACGAGCAGGCCCATGTCGAGGCTCATAATGGTTTTGTCGCGCAGGTTTTCGGGCACGTCGCCGGCCACGATGCGCTGAGCCAGGCCCTCGGCGATGGCCGTTTTTCCTACCCCCGGCTCGCCGAGCAACACCGGGTTGTTCTTGGTGCGGCGCGAGAGGATTTGCAGCACGCGGCGGATTTCCTCGTCGCGGCCAATCACGGGGTCCATCTTGCCGGTGCGCGCCCGCTCGTTGAGGTTCGTGGCGTAGCGGTTCAGGCTCTGGTACTGGTCCTCAGCGGTTGGGCTGGTCACCTTGCGCCCGCCGCGCAGCTCACGGATGGCGGCTTTCAGGTCCTTGTCGTTGAAGCCGGTGTCTTTGAGCAGGGTCGCCACGCTGTCCCGGCCGCCGAGGATGCCCAGCAGCAGGTGCTCGACCGACACAAACTCGTCGCCGAGGTCTTTCATGGCGGCGTTGGCGCGCTGCACGGCCGCCGCCGCGTCGTTGGCGAAGTAGGGCGAGCCGCCGCTCACCTTGGGGTAGGCGGCCACGAGGGCGTCGAGCCGCGGGGTGAGCACGTTTAGGTTGGCGCCCAGCTTGTTGGCCAGAAATGAGAACACGTTCTCGTCGCTCTGGAAGAGGCCCTTGAGCAGGTGCCCCGTTTCGACGGCCTGCTGCTGATTGCCCCCGGCGATTTCAGTGGCCTTCTGCACGGCCTCCTGCGCCTTGATGGTGAAGTTTTTAAAGTCCATTTTCGTAGTCGCTTGGTAGGTGCTTCGGGTGAGGAAGTTAGTACGCAGCGCCTAGCAAACCGGGTGCAAGATGGATTTTTCGGACTTTTTGGCTTAATTAGGCGCTCTATAGCCTAATAAGTCAAGACAAATTTTCAGCTTGTAGGAGATAAAAACGCTCATACGTAGTTTCTCCAATCAATTTTTGTCGGAATATTACGAAGTACCCTAGTTCGTAGATGATTAAATACAAGTTGAAACTCTTCCAACGACAATCCAATGTAAGAAAACTTTTCAATTTTTAAGTTTGTCAGAGTTGCAATTTCAGTATATATGTTCGACTTGCACGATACAACTATCTCCACGAGTGGATTATGCATCAATTCAGCGTGTTGCACAAATCTACTCCAATGCCGATTGTGAAAATAATCTTCGGCTATATCAACAGCGGCATATGCAAATTGCCAAGCAACAAGTGTATCGCCATCAGTTGTTATATGCGATGATTTGTCTTCGTTCCGCTTAAGTTTAATAACAAAAAATTTATCGTTCTTTATAATTAAATGGGAGAAAATGTTATTAAATTTCAAGTCCTCAACTTGCCAGTTAATGGAGCCACAATATTCGCAATGCTTTCCAATCTCACTTAATGTCTCCTCAATGCCGTCTGATACTTCTAGAATCGTAGTTTTCTCAATATACGAGATGACGTTTTCACTGGTATCAATAAAATCGGTCAATATTGAATGATGATAGGTTGCGCAACTTCTGCAAAGAATTTTATACGTTCTGTGTAGCATGTATATGTCAAGTTAAAGGCTGCGCAAGCAAATGAAATAAGTAGTCAACAAATGATTATTAGAACGATGAGTTTATTTCTAGTTGGTAGTTGTAAACTCCTGCGATATGCTTATTTATAGCGTACTCAACACAATGCTTCACAAAATCAATATCAGTATTATTAACGAGAAGATAGTACGTTCTATTCGCTCTCGCGGTGTCATCGGCAGATATATCTGCGTCTGAACTATAATCATTAGTGTCCTTGACTGCTACGTGAGAAACACCATGCTTAGGTTTTTTCAGATTTAAAACTTGCTTAGGAGTTAAGAACTCATAATCTACGAATTCTTCAAAGGTCTTCTTTATTCTTTATTTTTGTTACTACCAGTTGTTGTAAACTGAGTGACCTATTATAAATTGATGAGGCCAATGAAAAATGATTTCGGTCATTATAACAACCGCTTCTCCTGCTTCATCTGCGCCTGCCGCGCCGGCGGGGGGTAGGGGCGTCAGGCGGGGCTACTCTGTTTTGAGCACGTACCAAATGTTGTAGCGGTCGTGGCTGATGGCGTAGTTGGACAGGTTCAGGTGTTGGCAGTAAAAAGCGTACCGCTGCTCAACAGAGAAGGGCTGCTTGATGAGATGCTGCACAATGTCGGGCTCAAACGTGGTCAGGTAGTAGCGTTTGACTCGGAAAATGATTTGCCATAAGGCAGCTTTGGCCTCTGGCGCATACGGACTGAAATCAGCGGGAATGCTGCTTCCGCGTGGGAAAAGCTGAAAGTCGCTGTGGTAGATGAACCTCCCGTCGTCGGTCATCGAGCGAATCTCATATGCCTGGGTCAGCACGTCCCAATCGGGATGCAAGTGCTGGATGCTATACTCGATGTAGCCGCCGTGCCGGTCGCACTCGCAACGCAGACAGTATAGGTCACTCAGCACCCTTGCCCGCCCGCAACTGCTGGAACGCCTCCGCCGATTTTACGCCGGTAGCTGCCTCATGCGCCTCGTAGCGCTGGCGCAGGGCTTTCAGCACCGCTCGCTTACGCGCTTCGCTGAGCACCACATCTGACGCCTGAGCGTCTGGCAGAATTTGAGCGGTATTTTTCATGATTGTGCTAAGATACGCGGCACGTTGCAAACCAGTTCTATGCGCCCCCGACAACATTAAAACGCTGTTCTTTTTAGAAACAAACGCTTCCGCAGTTCCCTCCGCGCCGGCGGGGGGTAGGGAAGCAGGGCGGGGCCGGGGCACGCAACGGCGGCCACAGCGGGCGACGCGGGACGGGACAAATTCAGGGAGTGTCAATCCAGTTTTCCAACGGTAGGTTAGCTATACTGGTGAAATGGCGGGTGCTGCGCGTGACGAGGGTGAGGCCGTGCGCTAGCGCCGTGCTACCGATGAGGATATCAAAATCATCTGCCGGCCGTCCGCTTCGCCGCAAGGCCGCTTTCTGGCCGGCGAATATTTCCAGGGCCGGCGCGATGGGCAACACCTGTTCAGCAAATAGCTCCCTAAACTCCGCTACTTGTTGACGCTGCCGGACCTGCCAAACTGCGGTGCTATTAGCTGCGCCAAATAGCAATTCGGCGATAGTAATCTCAGATACGAAGCACAGCGCCAAACCAAGCGTAGCAATTTTCGCATCAAGCCGGTGTTCTCCTCGCAGAAAATGAACGCAGATGTTGGTATCGAGCAAATAGCCAGTGCTCATAACTCAATATCGGGCCGATTGCTCTGGCGGGATTCCTGTAACATCTTATTTATCTCGTCGCCCGTTTCATCCGACTGCCAAGAGCCAAACAGCGCCATAAACCGACGCTCCCGCTCCTCCAACGACACCTTGGCGGCAGGTGAAGCCGTGGCTTTCACGCCCAGCCGCTGTGCCAAACTCAGCAGCAAGTGCAGGTCGAATTCGTTGGTAGGCTCTAAGACGAGGGTAGTGGGCATATAATTAGTGAAGCGAAAGCTATTAAAGGGCAAAGCTTGCGAAGCTAAGTTACTGCAAAACCATAATAGCCGCTAGCCCTTTGTATCGCTAGTCCCGGTTGCGCTTGCCGCGCCGGCAGGGGGTAGGGGCGGCAGGCACTTTGCTAGTCTCAGCGCAGGGAGGTCGGAGAAAGCAATTCATAGTGGATTCTAATGACCTGGGCTGTCTGCCGGATGGGGGCGGGTCAAGCTCTACTCGCTTGGTGCTTATTTCTGAAAGGAAAGCTAGCTGCGCTTGAGTAGCTGCCCATCCCTGCCCGTAAACCGGAGCACAATCGGGTGCCGGTCTTTGGTTTTGGTGATGGGCGCCGTCAATGCAGCGCAGGTCGTCCAGCCGCTCGTCGGAAGTATGGCGCAGGCCCCCGAGTATGAGCTTATCCTTATCGTGCAAAGCCGGGGCAAGCACTACGTGGGCGGCCACTTGGCCGCCTACGCACCCGGCGACCTTGTGCTGCTGGGCCCCGACGTGCCGCATGCTGGAGAACGGAGTTCAACACGCACATCAAATCGCCCATCAAAGAAGTACCCCGACGTGCCGCATGCTGGAGAACGGAGCCCGGCTCTCCGGGCGAGAAAAACGCGGTTTCGGTGGTCGTGCAGTTCATCCACGACTTTCTGGGGAATGCCTTTTTCAGCAAGGCCGAGCTGCCGCCCGTCGAGCAGCTGCTGCGGCGCAGTGCCAGCGGTCTGCAGTTTGAAGGCTGCACGCCGGCCCACGTGCAGCCGCGCCCGCTGCAGCTAGCCCAGGAGCCCGACCCGCTCCGGCGCCTGCGGCGCCTGCTCGATATCCTGCAACACTTGGCGTCGGCGGAGGGCCAGGCCCTGGACCCGCAGCCGCGCAGCAGAACCCTGGTGCCGGCCGAGCGGGCGCGCTACCACCGGGTGATGACCTACCTCGTCGACCATTTCCGGGAAAGAATCACGCTGGCCCAGGCCGCCAGCGTGGCGGGCCTGATTCCCAATGCGTTCTGCAAGTATTGCAAAGCTCTGACCCGCAAAACCATCATCGAAACCGTAGTCGAATACCGCCTGCAGTACGCCGCTGAGCAGCTCACCGGGACCGGCAAACCCGTAGCGGAGATTTGCTACGACAGTGGTTTTGGGAATGTGTCGCGCTTCAATAAGACGTTCAAGGCGCAGCTTCAGCACACCCCGCTCCGGCACTGCCAGGCGTTTCGGGCGCCGCTGCCAGCAGCTTGATTTTATTGCTCAGCGTTGGCCCTCAAGCCTCGCTGGCCGGGCATCATCCCAGCCGGGATGGTGGCGCATATGCCAGTTGCGGTTAGCCCGCCGGCAGGGGGTAGGGATTAGTTGGCGCCCGCGCGTTTGTCGGGCGTTTGTGAAGCTGGATTTCGGTTGTTGGTGGGCGCGGTGCGTAAACGAGCCGGGCGCCTCGCCCCATTCCCTACCCCCCCCTATGCCGACTTTCACCGTTGAACGCCTTTCCTTCCAGCACCTCGCTGAGCTGCCCAACGCTTGGCAAAACGCCGACTACCTGGCCCTGCTCACCAAGCTGGACTACGATAACCCCGCCGCCATCGAGCCCACCGAGCTGAAGGCCATGTGCCAGATGGCGCTCACTGATTTGGAGCCGGGCGCCGCCGCGCCGCTCGTGCTGGAGCATCTGCTGGCCGGGCAGCTCACGGCCGGCCAGATTGAGCAGCTCAGCCACCAGATGCTGACCGAAAAGCTGTGGGAAGAAAACCCCAGGCTGGAGCTGCATCAGCACTTTTTCAACGCCACGCAACTGCTCTACGAAGCCTACAACGGGCAATTTCCGCACCCGCAGGCCGTCGAGTTCCAGGTGAAGGTGACGGCCGCCGACCCCGCCGACCTGGCCCTGTTTGACGAAGCGCCGGCGGCCCCGCTGCTGCGCCTGCTCGCGGCCGGGCTCTCGGACCATGCCCTGCTACACCGCTTGTTTGGCGAGCAGCTGGCGGGCGAGGCTTTCGCGGAGGCGCCGGCCATTCTCTGGCAGCTTACGCCGAGCGAAAAGACGGCCAGCAGCGTCGTATTCGACGTTATCAGCTCAGATTACTGGCTCGAAGAGTTTAAGTATGCCGACACGTATGAGGCGCCCACCCACGCCGACAAGGCCGCGGAAACCGCCGGCTAGGTTTTAGCTTCGGGGAGGCTTTTAATCAATTCGCTTCTTTTATGCTTGACCTCGTTATTGAAGCCCGGCAAGCGGCCATCAGTCCCGGCTTCGACGTGCGGCGCATTCTGCCCTACCGGCTGCGGCGGATGCTGGGCCCGTTTATTTTCCTGGACCACGCCGGGCCGGTGAGCCTGGCCCCGCCGCAGGTGCCCGCCGACCTGGACGTGCTGCCACACCCGCACATCGGGCTGAGTACGGTGAGCTATTTGTTTGGCGGGCAGGTCACGCACCGCGACAGCCTGGGCGTGGAGCAAATTATCCGGCCCGGCGAGGTGAACTGGATGACGGCCGGCGCCGGCATCGCTCATTCCGAGCGGTTTGAGGACCCGGCCGCGCTGGCCGGCAGCGCCTTGGAGATGGTGCAAACCTGGGTGGCCCTGCCCGAAAAGGACGAGGAGCAGGCGCCCGCCTTCGCCAACTACCAGCCCGAGCAGCTGCCCATCTTCACGGATAATGGCGTGTGGATGCGCCTGATTGCCGGCGATGCTTTTGGCCTGCGCAACGACGTGCAAACCCACTCGCCGCTCTTCTACCTGCACGTGGTGCTGCGAGCCGGCGCCCGCTTCGGCCTGCCACGCGGCTACCCCGAGCGCGGCGCCTACGTGGCCAAGGGCGCCGTCGAAGTCGGTGGTCGGGTATATGCCGCCGGTCAATTGTTGATTTTTACTGCTGGCCTCGACCCGGTTATCGTGGCCCGCGAAGCCAGCACGCTCATGCTACTGGGCGGCGAGCCGCTGGGCGAACGGTTTATCTGGTGGAATTTCGTGTCCTCACGCCGCGAGCGGATTGAGCAGGCCAAGGTGGATTGGGCGGCGGGGCGCATTTCCCTACCCCCCAACGATAACGGCGAGTTCGTGCCGCTGCCGCAGGATAAGTCGCGGCCGGCTGGCTCCGGCTCGCCCCCACCGCAGGCGCTGTCCTGAAAATTTAACTTTCTGGGGTGCTGGCGGGCGTGTAGGCCAGCACGTAGGCGGGTGGCAGGTTGCGCAGCACGTGCGTCTGCTCGCGCAGCCGGAAAAACCGCTTGAACAGCCTGGTGTTTTGCAGCGAATATTGAAACAGAACAAGCGTGCCGGCCGGCGCCAGCAGCTGCCGGGTGTGGGCCAGAATGCGCCAGCCCAGCCGCAGCGGCAGCGAGGAAAAAGGCAGGCCGCACACCACGTAGTCGACCGGCGGGGCGGCAATCTGCGCCAGGTACTCGCCGGTTTTGTCGGCTGAACCCAGCACGACGTGCACGTTGGGCTGCCCGGAATACCGCTCCTGCAAAAGCTGGCAGAACCGCTCGTTCACCTCGACCAGCACCACCACCGTGTCGGCCCGGCGCCGCCGGATGAGCAGGTCGGTGAAAACGCCGGTGCCGGGGCCGTACTCCACGATGCAGCGGGCCGCGGCAAAGTCCAGGGGTGCCATCACCTGCTCGGTAAGCTCCGGGGAGCTGGGCACCAGCGAGCCCACCGCGGCCGGATTATTAAAAAACTCTTCGACAAAAGCAGACAGCATAGCGAAGCGGGTAGAAATTGGAATGGCTACTGCATCGCCTGATGGCCCGCAGAGCTTACCGTTTACGGCCGGCAAGCGGCGTAAGATGAGTTGGGCGCCCGGACAAGGGTACGGGGGCAGCGCGGCTGGGGGCAGGCAGCCTGGCTCCCTACCCCTGGTCTTTCGCCCGATGTATCAGTTCTTGCGCCATGACTTATTTCGTCTCCGAAAACTCCGTGGTGCGCGCTATCTGGGCCAAAGCCGACACCGTGCTGTTCATCTTCGCCGGGGCCGCGGCCGAGTTTGCCCTGAACAAGGCCGTGGACTGGCTCTACTTCACCGGCCGGCTGCCCGCCGACCCACTGGCCCGCCTGTTCTCGACGGTGGAGTACGCCCGCCAGATTGTGTACTCCGACCAGGCCGGCGCCGAGCGCGCCATCGACACCATTGCCGCCATCCACGGGGCCGTGGAAGCCCAGCGTGGCCAGGCCATCCCCGATTGGGCGTACCGCGACGTGCTATTTCTGCTCATCGACTATTCCATCCGCGCCTTTGAGGTGCTGGAGCGCCCGCTCACCCCGGCCGAAAAGAACGAGATAGTAGATGTCTTCGTCCGAGTAGGCCAGCGTATGGGCCTGACCGGGCTGCCCGCCACCTACGCCGCGTGGCAGCCGGTGCGGCAGCAGCACCTGGCCGCCGACCTGGCGTACAGCCGCTTCACCGCCGACTTGTACCGGCAGTATCGGCGGCACCTGGGGCCGCTGCGCTACTGGCTGCTGCGCCAGGCCCAGCGGCTGGTGGTGCCCGCAACTGCGCGCGAGCAGCTGGCCCTGGGCCCGGAGTCCTGGCTGCGGCCGGTGCTGCCGCTCTACCGCCGCACGCAGCGGCTGGCGCTGGGCCGCTGGCTGAAATCGACGCTGCTTCCGCCGGCCTATAAGCAGCAGATTCTGGCGCTGGATGGCGAACCGGCAAACCTCACCCCCGGCCCCTCTCCAAAAGAGAGGGGAGCCTGATGGGAATTAAGAGGGAAGAGTTAAAATGGAACATCCCTACCCCCTCACTTGGCTTAATGCTGGCTAAAGAGGTAGGATGTTTAATATTAACTCTTCACTTTTAACCCCCCACAAGCGCCACCGTGGCTCCCCCTCTTTTTTGGAGAGAGGGCCGGGAGGTGAGGTTACGCGGAGGCCGACTCCCTACCCCCCTAGTTTACCTGATACGGCGTCACGCCCATGTTCTGGAATAGGAAGGCCCACTTGTCGGTCTGCTCGCTGATAACCTGGGCCGTGGAGCGGCCCGCGCCGTGGCCGGCCTTGGTTTCGATGCGGATGAGCACCGGGGCGGCGCCTTTCTGCGACTCCTGCAATTTCGAGGCAAACTTGAACGAGTGCGCGGGCACCACGCGGTCGTCGTGGTCGGCGGTGGTTACCAGCGTGGCGGGGTAGGCCGCCGGCTGGAGGGCGTGGTAGGGCGAGTACTTATGGAGGTAGTCGAACATCTCCTTCGAGTCCTGGGCGGTGCCGTAGTCGTAGGCCCAGCCCGCGCCGGCCGTGAACTGGTTGTAGCGCAGCATGTCCATCACGCCCACCGCCGGGAAGGCTACTTTGAACAGCTCCGGGCGCTGCGCCATCGTGGCGCCCACGAGCAGGCCGCCGTTGGAGCCGCCCGAGATGGCGAGGTAGTCCTTGCTGGTGTAGTTGCTCTTAATCAGGTACTCGGCGGCGGCAATGTAGTCGTCGAACACGTTCTGCTTTTGCAGCTTGGTGCCGGCCAGGTGCCACTTTTCGCCGTACTCGCCGCCGCCGCGCAGGTTGGGCACGGCGTAGATGCCGCCATTCTCCAGCAGCACGATGTTGGAGGTGCTGAAGCCGGGCGTCAGATTGACGTTGAAGCCGCCGTAGGCGTAGAGCAGCGTCGGGTTTTTGCCGTTCAGCACCAAGCCCTTCTTGTGGGTGATAATCATCGGCACGCGGGTGCCGTCTTTCGAAGTATAAAACACCTGCTTCGACTCATATTTCGTAGGGTCGAACTGCACGCCGGCTTTCTTATAGACCATCGATTTGCCGGTGGCAATATCGTATTTGAAGATGGTCGGCGGGTAGATGTAGGACGTGAAGGTGTAGTAGGTTTCCTTCTCGGTTTCCTTGGTGTCGAAGCCGCCGGCCGTGCCCACCGAGGGCAGCGCGATGCTGCGCTCCTTGTTGCCGCTGCGGTCGTACTGCTCGATGTAGGACGTGGCGTCTTTGAGGTAGTTGGCGAAGAGCTTGCCGCCGCCCGTGGCGATGCTCAGCACGTTTTTATTCTCGGGAATCAGGTCTTTCCAGTGGGCCGGCTGCGGCGCGGCGGCATCCACCGTCACAACGCGGTTGTTGGGCGCGTTGAGGTTGGTGAAGATGTAGAGCTTGCTGCCCACGTTGTCCACCACATTTACTTCACTCTTCTCATTGTCAATAATCTGCACGATGGCGCTGCCGGGCTTGCTCAAATCCTGGATGTACAGCTCGTTGCCGGTCGTGGTGTTGGCGGCGCTGATGACCAGAAACCGCTCGTCTTCGGTGAGGGAAGCGCCGATGTAGCGGCGCGGCGTCTGCTCGCCGCCGAAGATGAGCTTGTCGGTGCTCTGCTTGGTGCCCAGCTTGTGGTAGAAAAGCTTGTGAATCTGGGTTTTGCCAGCCAGCTGGCTGCCGGCCTTGGGCTTGTCGTAGGAGCTGTAGTAGAAGCCGTCGTTGCCGCGCCAGGCCAGACCCGAAAACTTCACGTCCTTGAGCGTGTCGCCCACGATGGACTTGTCGGCGGTTTTGAGCACAATCACCTTGCGCCAGTCCGAGCCGCCCTCCGAAATCTGGTAGGCGGCCAGGCTGCCGTCCTTGCTGAAGTTGATGCCCGCCAGCGAGGTCGTGCCATCCTTGGAGAACTTATTGGGGTCGAGAAACACCTCCGGCGCACCCGCCGCCCCCAGCTGCCGGTAGAGCACCGACTGGCTTTGCAAGCCCGTGTTCTTGCTGAAATACATGTACTTGCCTTCCTTGAAGGGCGCGCCGTATTTCTCGTAGTTCCACAGGATTTCGAGGCGCTTATGAATGGCGTCGCGGTAGGGAATCTGGGCCAGGTAGTGCTGGGTCACCTTGTTTTCTTCCTGCACCCAGGCCTTGGTGTCGGCGGCTTGGTCGTTTTCGAGCCAGCGGTAGGGGTCGGGTACTTTGGTGCCGAAGTAGGTGGTGACGGTATCGCCTTTTTTCGTGGCGGGGTAGGGGAGGGTTTTGATGGACATCTGGGCAAAAGCGGGCGCGCTGAGCAGCAGCGCCATTAGTGGGACGAAGTAGTTTCTCATTGGGCAAGGGGGTAGGAAATGAAGGACCGGGCAAACCGCCGGCCTAAGATAGCAATTCGGCGTTGTGCTTATTCCAAGGTCGAACTGGCTTTGGCCAAGCAAGGGGGGTAGGGAAACGCTAGGTTCTGCTGAACAAGTGTAGAGACGCGACACTTCGCGTCTCCTTGCGGGTAGCAAGGGCGCAGTAATCTCCTAACATCTGGATTACCCTACCCCTCCTCATGCGAGCAGACGCGAAGTGTCGCGTCTCTACCTCGTGCAGCGGCCCTACTCCGCCAGCAGGTTCTGCCCGCGCAGCCAGTCAAAAATCAGCTGGTCCACCGCCGACACGTCGGGCCGATGCCGGTAGCTGAGCCACACTACTTCCTCAATTTCGGCCGCCGCTTGCAGCTGCCCGGTGTAGCGCGGGGCGTAGTAGCAGCTCATGCGCACGAGCACGCCCGGCGCGTGGCCGTGGGCGGGCGCCTCGAAGGTGCCGGCAAACACCAGGCTGGCCGGGTCCAAGGTCACGGTCAGCTCCTCGCGGATTTCGCGTAGCAGGGTTTGCTCGTCGGTTTCACCGGGCTCGCGCTTGCCGCCGGGCAGGTAATATTTGTCCTTGCCGCGGCTGCGGGTGCTGAGGATGTGGCCGTCGCGCAGGTGCAGCCAGGCGATTTTGGTAATCATGCAGGGCGATTTGCTACAGCCGCAGCCACGCGATGCGTCACACACTTCCTGTTAAGTGAAGGATATGTTGGAGCCGTTAACTCGGACATATACACCCTCGCGAACATTCTCGGCCGTTACAATCACCTCTTTGCCCAGCGCACCGGAAATGGCTACCAAGTATGCCATTAGCCGATGATGGTCTTCCATTGATACAATTTGTGAAGGGTCAACATCGTTCTCAATTTCGTTATCGGTGAAAAAATGACATTTCAACTGCACCTTGTCTAAATAGATTATACCCCACGGATTGGCTACGCCTCCGCTCTCATCCCACCAGGCAGCGATATAGTCCGCGTCAATAGCATCTAGCGTTTCACCGTTGCAGTGGTTTAAGGCTGCCCAGCGTACAGAATAGTTAAGATTGACATACTTAATCCACTGATGCCAATCTTGGCGTGTGGCATTCAGCACGTAGATGTCGCGCCAAGAACCGTCAATTTCATACACTCCTGTTCGGAGTTCCTCCCACGTCATCATGTTGTGTGCTGGCTAAGTTCAGAATTAAGATGAGTAATACTGGATAAGTACCAGAGGCGTACTTAAGCTAGAATCTGAGCTTCAATTCGCCGCCCTGGCCCCTGCGTTCTTCACGTACTTGTTCAGCCACGAATCCATTTCCCAGAGCATGTGGAGCAGGTTTTCGCGGGCGGCGTAGGAGTGTGATTCGGCGGGCAGTACCACGTAGCGCACCGTGGCGCCGTGGCCTTTGAGGGCGGCGTAGAACCGCTCGGTCTGGATGGGGAAGGTGCCGGAGTTGTTGTCGGCCTCGCCGTGGATGAGCAGCAGCGGGGTCTTGATTTTATCGGCGAAATCAAACGGCGACATGGCCTGATAGACTTCCGGCGCCTGCCAGTAGGTGCGCTCCTCGCCCTGAAAGCCGAAGGGTGTGAGCGTGCGGTTGTAGGCGCCGCTGCGGGCCAGGCCGGCCTTGAACAGGTTGGAGTGGGCCAGCAGGTTGGCGGTCATGAAGGCGCCGTAGGAGTGGCCCATCACGGCCACGCGGCCCGCATCGACGACGCCGCGGCGGGCGCCCTCGTCGATGGCGGCTTTGGCGCTGGCCACCAGCTGCTCAATGTAGGTGTCGTTGGGCTCTTTGCCGCCCTCGCCCACGATGGGCACGCTCACGTTAGCCATGACGGCGTAGCCCTGCGTGACCCAGAACACCGGCGAGGCCCAGCTCAGCCGCGTGAACGTGTAGGGCGAGCCGCTGACCTGCCCGGCGTTGGCCTTGTCCTTGAACTCGCGGGGGTAGGCTTCCATGAGCGTGGGCAGCGCGCCGTCGGCTTTCTTGTAGTTGGGCGGCAGGTACAAATCGGCGGTCAAGTCCACGCCATCGGCGCGCTTAAACTTAATCTGCTCCTTGCGGAAAGAGCCGCCGAAGGCAGCGTAGGGATTCGTGAACTTGGTGACGGGCTGCGGCGCGCCCTTCTTACCGGCCGTGCGCAGGTAGTAGTTCGGCGGCATGGTAGCTGTCTCGCGGCGGGTGAGCAGCTGGCGCTTACTCGCGTCAATAATAGCCACCGGGATTTCGTAGGCGGGTGCCTCGGAGCGAAACCAGCGGTTGGTTTTCTTGCTCGTCAAGTCCAGCTCATCCACGAAGGGCCGGTCGCCCTCGGGTGAGGCGCCCTGGCCCAGCAGGTAGATGGTTTGATTGGCCGCGCCGCCGGTCAGCAGCACATTTTTGCCTTGCGCATTGCGGTGGGTGTAGGGCTGACCGGGGTTTTTGTAGGTGTCCTGGGCCGAGCCGTCGAAGAGCACCACGGGCGCGGCGCCGGGCGCGGCGGGGCGAATTTGCCAGGTCGTTTCGTGGCGGTCGGCCCAGCGGTAGCCGTCCACCAGGGCTAGATTATCGGTGCCCCAGGTGATGCCGGCGTAGCGCAGGGGTAGGGCGGTCAGCTCCTGGGCCGGGCCGGCAAAAGGAGCGGAGAGCAGGAAAACCTTATCCCGAATGTCGGCCTTCACCTTGGGGTCGCCGCCGTCCTGGGCCTCGGCGTAGCAGAGCGTGGCGGGGGCGTCGGCGCGCCACTGAAACTCACGTGGGCCGGTCGGGGCGGCGTCGAAGTTGGTGGGCACGTTGTCGGCCAGCGGCAGGTCGGCGATGGTTTTAACTACGGCGCCGGTTTGGGCATCGAGCACGTCGATTTTCTGCGGAAACGAGCTGATGGGCAGCGTGTAGGAGTAGGGCCGGTGGCGGGCGCGCAGCAGCACGTATTTGCCATCGGGCGAGGACGAAGCGGTTTGGATGACGGCCGGCTGGCCCAGCGGCTGGGCGGTACCATCGGCCAAGCTCACTCGCACCAGCTGGGCCGTGGCGTAGTGGTCGAGTAGGCGCTCATCGGCCGGGTTTTTCAGCAAATCCTGGTAGGTCCGCGCGCCGGCCTTGCGGCCGCCCACGTTCTCCTGCACGGTCGGGCCAGTGGGCGCGGCGTCGGCGTCGGGAGCGGCGCCGCGACCGGCGGGCACGGTGCGCGCCAGCAGGCTGCGCGAGTCGGGCGTCCACTCGAAAGAGTTGCCGAAGGCATCGTTGAGCGGGGCGGCCAGCAGGCGGCGGGCCTGGGCCGTGGCTACGTCGGCCACCCACAGCTCCACGCGGCCGTCGGCGCCGGTGGCGGCGGGCGTGGTCAGGGCGAAGGCCATCGTTTTATTATCCGGCGACCAGCTCAGGCCGCTGATGCGGGCCTGGGCGGGCAGGCCCTTTACGTCGGTTTCGGCGCCGCCGGGCAGCTTTTTCAGCTTGAGGCCCACGGCGTAGCTCACCCGGCTGGGGCCGTTGGTGCGCGGGTTGAGGCGCAGGCCGGCCAGGCGCAATTCGGGCTGCGAGAGTTCGGCGACGGTGGGGAAATCCTGCACCGCCAGCAGGGCCAGCGTGCGCCCATCGGCGCTGAGGCTGACGCGGGGGGTAGGCGGCGCCAGCAGCAAATCCTGAAGGGCTTTGGGCGGCGTCTGGTACTGAAATTCCTGGGCCTGGGCCACGGCAGCGGTCATAAGCAGCGAGAGGGCGAGCAAAAGACGTTTCATACGCACGGAGGGGGTAGGGAGTGAAAGCGGCGACGACCCTGGAAAAGTAGTAGATATTATTGATTATCTGCTTTTAACTGCGCCGGCTTTGGTGCGTATTGTCAGCAGAAGGCTAGGTTTCTTATTTTTTAAAGTGTTATGGTCGGTAGGAAAAAAGGCGGTCATGCAGAGCGCAGCGAAGCATCTCGCTCGCGGCACTAATCCCATCGTTGTTTGCCCTTGATTACTGCCGCTCGCCAGATGCTTCGCTCCACTGCGCTGCGCGCTGCATGACCGCCTTGTTGCCTGCCGTCTACACCTCCTAAGTATGCATCATTATTCCACTCAACGACTGCTGTTCAGTGCCCTGCTTTGGCTGAGCGGCACCGCTGCTCAGGCCTGCGCCGTGTGCCGCCCGCGCGTGCAGGCCGGCATTCACAACGAAGCCTACGCCGCCAACCTGGCGCTGGTGCTGCTGCCCGTGGCCATGCTGCTGCTCGGCGGACTGGGCCTGTTTTTCGCCGAAAATATCCAGCAGCGTTTCCGCCCGCGCCGCGCCTGAGTTCACTGCCATGAGTCCATTCCCTACCCCCCCGTCGCCGGCCAACCGCCCAAACCGCACGCCGCTCATCGCCGCCGGCCTGCTGCTGGGCGCCGGCCTCGGCGGCTTCGTCGATGGCATCGTGCTGCACCAAATCTTGCAGTGGCACAACCTGTTATCCAATCAGCTGCCGCCCGATACGCTGGTGCGCGCCAAGATTAATATGTACTGGGACGGCGTTTTCCACGCGGCCGTGTGGCTGATGACTGCCTTGGGACTATCCATGCTCTGGCGCGCCGCGGGCCGGCCCGACGTGCCGCACTCCGGCCGCACGTTGCTCGGCGGGCTGCTGCTGGGCTGGGGCCTGTTTAATGTGGTGGAGGGCCTAATCGACCATCAGCTGCTCGGCCTGCACCACGTCAATGAATACACGAACAACAAGCTGCCCTGGGACCTGGCTTTCCTCGCGTTTGGTGTGCTGCTGCTGCTGAGCGGCGCGGCGCTGGTACGGGCCGGGCGCAACATGAATGGCGAAGTTGGGGTTAAGGAAGCTGCGGCCCGGCACTAGGACAGACCCGGCATAGGATATGGTAAAAGCAGGAAGCCGAATTGTCATTGCGTGGAGCGCGGTCTTGCTGCTGGGTCTGCTGGCGCCGGGGGGGGTAGGGGCGCAGCCGGCCGCCCTGGGCGGCGCGCCAACCGCCGCCGCGCCGCTCACGCTGCCGGAGTGCGTGCGCTTTGCCCTGCAAAACCAGCCCCTGGTGCGGCAGGCGCGGCTCGATGAGCAGGTGAACGAGACCGATATCCGCCTGGGGCTGGCCGGCTGGCTGCCGCAGGTGGGGCTGACCGCCGACGCCCGGCGCAACTTTCAGCTGCCCTTCGTGGTGCTGCCCGGCGCCGATGGCACCGTGACGCCCCGGCAGGTGGGCCTGAAAAATATCTCAAATTTTAGCCTGGCCGGCACGCAGGCGCTCTACAATCAGGACGTGTACCTGGCCCTGCGGCAGGCGCGGCCCTCGCGGCAGTTTGCCCGGCAGAACACGGCCCTGGTGCGCACCAACCTGGTGGCCGACGTGAGCCGCGCCTTTTACGACGTGCTGCTGGCCCAGCAGCAGGTGCGCGTATACGAGTCCGACCTCGTGCGCCTGGGCCGCGGCCTGCGCGACGCCCGCGCCCGCTACGAGGCCGGCATCAGCGACAAGATTGACTTCCGGCAGGCCGAAATCTCGCTCAACACCTCGCGGGCGGCCCGCAAGCAGGCGCTGGAAAGCGTGAAGGGCAACACGGCGGCGCTCAAGGAATTCATGGGCTTGCCCGGTGCGCAGCCGCTGGCCGTGCGCTACGACTCGGCCCGGCTGGAGCAGGACGCCGTGCTCGACACCATCACGGGCCTGAACCCGAACAACCGGCTCGAGATTCAGCTCTTGCAAACTCAGAAAACCTTGCAGGCGGCCCAGATTGGCTACTACCGCTGGGGGTTTCTGCCCGAAGTGGGCTTGTTTGGCAACTACAATACGGTGTTTCAGAACAATAGCCTCGGCGACCTGTACAGCCGGCGGTTCCCCAATTCGTTTGGTGGCGTGCAGCTCACGCTGCCCATCTTGCAGGGGGGTAGGCGGCGGCAAAGCCTGCGCCGCGCCCGCCTGCTCGATGAGCGGCTGGACGAGGACCTGACCAGCACGCGCAACCAGCTCAACACCGAGTTTGAGCAGGCGCTGGCCACGTACAAGGGCTACTACGCCGACTACCAGTTTGGCCGGCAGAACCTGGCGCTGGCGCGGGAAGTCTTTCAGATTGTGGACTTGCAGTACCGCGAGGGCATCAAATCCTTTCTGGACGTGCTGGTGGCGCAGACCACGCTGCGCTCGGCCGAGCTGACGTACAATGTGGCCTTGTTTCAGGTGCTCACCAGCAAGGTGGACGTGCTGCGGGCACGGGGCGAGTTGGCGGTGGAGTGAGGTATGAGTGCGATTAAGTAAGGCGGTCATGCAGAGCGCAGCGAAGCATCTCGCTCGCTTGCTAATTCAAATGGTTGAACGATTAGATTACTTCCCCAAGCGAGATGCTTCGCTGCGCTCTGCATGACGTTCTAGCTCTGTAATCAATCCTTTATGATAAATACCATTCGCTGCGGCCTTTTAAGTATCCTGTTGCTGGCGGCTTGCGGCAAGAAGGAGAAGGAAGACGATAAAAAGGGGGGCGCGGCCGACGACGGCCCTACCCCCGTCAAGCTGGTGGCCGCTCAGGAGCAGCAGGCCATTTATTATGATGAGTACCCGGCGCGGGTGGCGGCGC
>NZ_CAXTEF010000050.1:0-1336 GCF_964243305.1 uncultured Hymenobacter sp. | reverse complement strand
GCTCAGGAGCAGCAGGCCATTTATTATGATGAGTACCCGGCGCGGGTGGCGGCGCTCAACATCGTGGAGCTGCGCACGCAAGTGCCGGGCTTCGTGACGGGCCTCTTTTTCAAGGAAGGCGAAGTGGTGAGGAAGGGTCAGCCGCTCTACGAGATTGACCGGCGCAAGTACCAGGCCGCCGTGCGCGAGGCGCGGGCCGGCGTGCAGAGCGCGCAGGCCCAGCTCCAAAACGCGCAGCTGAACCTCGGGCGCTACCAGCGCCTGGCCCAGCAGGACGCCATTGCGGGGCAGATTGTGGACAACGCCGTGACCAACGAAGCCAGCGCCCGCGCCCAGGTGGAAGTGGCCCGCGCCGCCCTGGCCACGGCCCAAACCGACCTCGATTACTCCTTGGTCAAGGCGCCGTTCACAGGGCGCATCGGCATTTCGCAGGTGCGGCTCGGCGCGCAGGTGACGGCGGGCAGCACCTTGCTCAATACCATTTCGAGCGAAGACCCGGTGGGCGTTGATTTCGTGGTGAATGAGCAGGAGCTGAGCCGGTTCCAGGCCTTGCAGGCCCAGCAGGGGGGTAGGAAACTGGCGGCCCAGGATTCGAGCTTGCGGCTGGCCTTGCCGGGCGGGAAGATTTATGAGGGCCGGGGCCGCATCCGCGCCGTGGACCGCGCCGTGGACAACGAAACCGGCAGCGTGCAGGTGCGGATGCAGTTCGACAACCCCGGCCGCGAGCTGAAAGATGGGCTGACCGTGACCTTGCGCGTGCTCAATGAGCAGTCGGGCCAGCGCGTGGTGGTGCCCAACAAGGCGATTCTGGACCAGATGGGCGAGAGCTTCGTGTTCGTGGTGCGCGACACGGTAGCCTTGCAGCGCAAAGTAGAGCTGGGCCCGCGCCTGCGCGAAGACATCGTGGTGCTCAAGGGCCTGAAAGTGGGCGAGAAAATTGTCGCCGAAGGCTTGCAGCAGCTGCGCGACAGCGGCGTGGTAACGACCGGCCCGCCGCGCCCGCCGAAAGGCAAAGACGGCAAGAAAAGCGCGCGGTTGAAGAAGTTAAAAGTTAAAAGTGAAGAGTTAAAAAGCAGTTATGCTTGGTCATTTTTAACTTTTAACTCTCAACTTTTAACTCCGTCGTCCGGCTCGGCTTCTCCACAGCAGAAGAGACGGGTGGGAAAGCTCTGCCGTCCTACCCCCCTCGCCCAAGCCCAAGCCCAAGCCAACCGCGCATGATAGCCGAAACCTTTATCCGCCGGCCCAAAACGGCCATTGTGTGCTCGGTGCTGATTGTGCTGCTCGGCGCGCTGGCCATCCTGAGCCTGCCCATCACGCAGTACCCCGACATCAC
>NZ_CAXTEF010000049.1:0-23299 GCF_964243305.1 uncultured Hymenobacter sp. | reverse complement strand
TGGGCCAAATCGGGCTTGAGAATAATCTGGCCCACTTCCAGGTCGTAGCTTTTCAAAATCAGCCGCGCGTTCTTCTCCGAGCCGTTGGTGAGCTTGGGCATTTTAATCACCGGCGGGCGCTTCATGGCCACCGACAGGTATATTTTGCGGCCTTCCTTTACCCGCTCGCCGGGCGCGGGGTCCTGGGTGAGCACCGTAAAGGGCTGCGTAGTAGGATTATAACTCGAATCATCGACGAAAAAGCTCAGGCTGCGCTCATCGAGGTATCTTTCGAGCTGAGTCAGGTTCATGCCCGTCACCTTGGGCACGACGATGGTTTCGCCGTGGTTGGTGGTAACGGGCAGATAGACGTAGAAAAAGCCCAGTACCAGCACCGCCGTCGCCAAGCCAATGATGGCCAGATGCTTAACGAGGTCGAGGGGCGTGTTGGCGGAGAAGAAAGACATTTGGTTGGGCGCAAAAACTTAAATTAAGAACGTCATGCAGAGCGCAGCGAAGCATCTCGGGCGGGTAGTAGTTCAATCGTGCGGTCAAGTTGATTAGTGCTGCCCGCGAGATGCTTCGCTGCGCTCTGCAGGATCGCCTTTTTCAGCTCGCTGCTGCCGCTGCTGCCCGAAGTCCAGAATCCGGTCGATAAATCCGTAGGGCGTGTAGCCGGCCAGCGCGGTTTGGTGGAAGATGCAGGTGGCGGGCGTCATGCCGGGTAGGGAATTCACCTCGATGATAATCACCTCGACCTCCCCAGTCTGGCGCACCCGCACGAAGGCATCGATGCGGGCGTAGCCCTGAATATCCAGCACTTCAGCCACGCGGCGCAACACCTTTTTCACCTCGTCGGAGATGCGCTGCCGCTCCTGGGCATCAGCGGCGTAGCGGGCGGGCGTGATGTTCTGGCCCTCGCCGGCCAGGAATTTCTCCTCCAGACTCAGCACCTCGCCGGTCGCCAGCGCCTCGCTGGCTTCGAAGACCTCAATTGCGAACTGGCCGTTTTCGTCGTAGCTGGTGAGCAGGCCGCCCGTTACTTCCAGAAAGTGGGCGGCGCCCTCGCGGCTGATGAGCGTCTCGACCAGAAACGCCTCCTTGCGCGGAAATTCCTCCTTGAAGCCCAGGTGCAGCACCTGGGCCGGGCCGGGCAGCAGCTCGTCCTGGTCGCGGAACATCAGCTCGGCGAAGGCTTGCAGCTCCGGGCGGCTCTTGATTTTCTTCACCGCCGACGAGCAGCCGTCGTCGGCTGGCTTGGCGATGAAGGGGTAGGGAAACTCGGTTTCGAGGCGGCGGAAGAAGCTCTCGGGGTCGGCAGCGTATTCCAGGCGCGGGGCCATGCGGTGGCCGGCCACGCGCAGGCCGGCTTCGCGCAGGCGCTGGTTGGTCTCGAACTTATTGATGGTGACGGCGCTAGCGGCCACGCCGGAGCCGTTGTAGGGCAGGCCCAGCTTTTCCAGCTGCTGCTGCAAGGCGCCGTCCTCGCCGGGGCGGCCGTGCAGGGCGATAAACACCTCGTCGGCTATTTCGGCCAGCTCCGCAAACGAGAGGCGGCGCGGCTGGGCCACGGGCTGCCCGGCGTAGGTGCCGGTGATGCCCTGGGCCTCGCGGCGGATGCGGGCCAGCACCGGGTGCAACGGTTCGCCGGCCTCGGCGTGCTCGATCTTCTCGCGGATGTCGTCGGCGTTGTCCTTGAGCATCACGTTGATAGGCAGCACGTAGAGCCGGAACTCCTGCGAGTTGCCGGCCAGAAACACCGGCACTGGCGCGTACTTCACGCTGGAGCTGAGCTTCTCGTAGATGTTGCGCCCGCTCTCGACCGAAATGTGCCGCTCGGAGGAGTAGCCGCCCATAATCACGGCCACCCGGAGGCGCTCGGCGGCCTCGTGCTGCCGGGCGGTCACGGCCGCGTCCAGCTTTTGCAGCTGCCCGGCCAGCCGCACCGGCCGCATCCCAGCGCGGCGGCGGGCGGCCAGCGACGTGCGAATCAGGTAGGTCAGAAACTGGCTCGGATTGAGCCCGATTTCAGCCGCCTGATGGAAGAAGAATGAGGCCGGCAACATGCCGGAGGTCGTGTTCGGGTCGTTGAGAAAGATGGTACCGTCGGCCTGAATAAAGCCATCCAAACGCGCATATACTTGAAAGCCAAACGTGCGGAACATGGCCTGGCACTGCTGCCGGATGCGCTCAATATCGGCCTCGGGCAAATCAATAGGCGTGATTTTGCGGGCCAGGCCGGGCAGGTACTTGGCGCGGTAGTCGAACACCTCGGTGCCCTTCACAATCTCGGTGGGGGGTAGGGCCAGTGGCGCGCCGTCCTCGTTTTCCACCACAATGCAGCTGAACTCGCGGCCGGCCACGAAGCTTTCGATGAGCACCTGGGTTTCGCCCGTCGTGCTGGCCAGCACGACGGCTTCGGTGCCGCTGGCGAAGGCAGTGGTGAGGGCGTCGAGTAGCGCCTCGGGGTGGATTATTAATGAGGAATTAGGAATGAGGAATGAAGAGTTATCACCGGCAGGTAATTCCTCATTAAGCGTCAGCGTAACCGGCAGCCCGATGCCTTCCCGAATATCAGCCAGTTGGCGCACCCAGGCCAGGCGGCCGTTTTCGTCCAGCGCCTCCCACTCGGCGCGGGGCAGGGTGCGGCGAAACAGGCTGCGCTCGACGGCAGCCTCGAACCGGGCCAAATCTGCTTCTTTCAGAATAGAGACGCCGATGCTGCTGCCCTGCCGCGGCGCCTTGAACACCAGCGGCAAACCCAGCTCGCGGCTCAGGTAAGCCAGGGTGGCGGCGTGGTCGGTGCGGTCCCACTCTTCGGCCGTGATGACGCGGAAATGGGGGGTAGGCAGGCCAGTAGCCTGGAGCAGCTTTTTCTGCGCTATTTTATCAATGCCGAACGCCGAGGGCAGAATGCCGGAGCCCGAATACGGGATGCCCAGCCACTCCAGCACACCTTGGATGGCGCCATCCTCGCCGCCCGGCCCGTGCAGGGCCAGGAAGGCGAAGTCCATCAGGCCCGGCAGCTCGCTGACTTCCAGGCGGCGGCCGACGTGGCTGATTAGCTGCTGCCACTCGGCCTCGCTCAGCTCGCCCAGGCTCTCGGCATACACCTGCCAGGGGTGGCGGGAGGGGGGTAGGGACGCCACGGGCGGGTAGAAATCCCGAATCGTGCCTTGGTAGATGTACTGCCAGTCGAGCAAAATAAAGTGCCCCACGCTATCCACGAAGATGGGTACGGGCTCGAACAGGGCCTTATCCAGATTATCATACACGGTGCGCCCGCCGGCAAAAGAAATCTCGCGCTCGCGCGACGGGCCGCCGAAAAAAATGCCGATTTTCATAAGTAGGGCAAAGGTAAGGCCCGCAAAGAACGACAAGCTCCCCTCCTTTTTTAAGGAGGGGATGTTTCCGCGCAGCGGAAACGGGGGTAGTGAAGGTCGTTGAACTGCTAAATCAAAACAATACCCGAACCAGGAGTTTGGCGCTAGCTCCCTACCCCCCTTGTTGTTCGGGAAGTCGTTTTGATTTAGCTGTTCAACGACGCGCACCACCCCAGTCCGCGCTGCGCGCGAACGTCCCCTCCTCAAAAGAGGAGGGGAGTTGTCGTACTACTTTGCAGCCTCAACCAATCCCTACCCCCCTTTCCCGATGAAAACCCTCGACCAGTTCAACTTTGCCGGCCACCGGGCCGTGGTGCGCGTCGATTTCAACGTGCCGCTCGACGCCGGGCTGCGCATCACCGACGACACGCGCATCCGCATGGCCACGCCGACTATTACCAAAATTCTGCAAGATGGCGGCAGTGTGGTGCTGCTCTCGCACCTGGGCCGGCCCAAGGGCGGCTACGAGCAGAAGTTTTCCCTGGAAAGCCTGGTGGCGCGCCTCACCGAAGAATACGGCCAGCCGGTGCAGTTTGGCGGCGACGTGCTGGGCCCGCCGGCTACTGATATGGCGGATAAGTTGCAGCCCGGCCAGGTTTTGCTGCTCGATAACGTGCGCTTTCACCAGGAAGAGGAAGCCGGCGACGCGGCCTTCGCGCAGCAGCTGGCTCGCCTCGGCGACGTGTACGTGAACGATGCGTTCGGGGCCGCGCACCGCGCCCACGCCTCCACGGCCGTGATGGCGCAGTACTTTCCGGCCGAAAACCGCGTCGGCGGCTACCTGCTGGCCGGCGAGCTGGACAACGCCCAGAAAGTGCTAGATAACCCCGAGCGGCCGTTCACGGCCATCATGGGCGGGGCCAAGATTTCGGATAAGATTCTGCTGATTGAGCGCCTGCTGGATAAGGTTGACAACCTGCTCATTGGCGGCGGCATGGCCTACACGTTTGCCGTGGCCCAGGGCGGCACGGTGGGCAGCTCGCTGCTCGAAAAAGATAAGGTAGAATTAGCTAAAAGCCTGCTGGAAAAAGCCCAGGCCAAGGGCGTAAACCTGGTCTTGCCCACTGACTCGGTTATCGCGGACCGCTTCGCCAACGACGCCGGCCGGGGCGAGGCCATCAACACCGAAATCCCCGATGGCTGGATGGGCCTCGACCTGGGCCCGGAGAGCCGCGCCGTGTTCGAGGCCGTCATTCGCCAGAGCAAAACCATCCTCTGGAACGGCCCGATGGGCGTGTTTGAGATGGAGAACTTCGCCGCCGGCACCCAGGCCGTGGCCCAGGCCATCGCCGAAGCGACTGAGGCCGGCGCCTTCAGCCTCATCGGCGGCGGCGACTCGGCGGCGGCCGTGCAGCAGATGGGCTTTGCCGAGCGCGTGAGCTACATCAGTACCGGCGGCGGCGCGCTGCTGGAATTCATGGAGGGCAAGGAGCTGCCCGGCGTGACGGCGCTGGGGTAGGAAGGTTGGGGCAGAACGGTTGGAGTAGGAGAGGGGGGTAGGGAATTGCCTGGATGGTTGGCGCCGGCCCGGCGCCCCGGCGGCTGGCAACTTTTAACCTGCTGGTTTGTAGCACTACGACGCTGCGGCGCACTGGCCGGTGGGGCCGGTGCGGCTGCCTTTCCTCCACCAATTCTCTTCAAACCCATTTTTCCCTACCCCCCCGTTATGAGCCAAATTCTTGATGAAGTGCTGGCCGCCAATGCGCAGTACCAGGCCGGCTTCGGCGACAAGGGCAGCCTGGCCTTGCCGCCCGCCCGCCATTTCGCCATCCTCACCTGCATGGACGCCCGCCTCGACCCGGCCAAATATGCCGGCCTGAGTGAGGGCGATGCCCACGTGATTCGCAACGCCGGCGGCCGGGCCAGCGACGATGCCATCCGCTCGCTGGTGATTTCCTACAAGCTGCTCGGCACCCGCGAGTTCTTCGTGATTCACCACACCGACTGCGGGATGCAGTATTTCACCGACGACATCATGCGCGACCTGCTCTCGAAGAGCCTGGAAACGGCCACCGTCGATGAGGCCGGCTGGCACGACGTGGGCCAGGGCCCCGGCTCCGATGAGGCCCAGCACATCTCATTTTTGACTATTAAAGACCTGGCTGGCAGCGTGGTCGGGGACGTGGCCCGCATCCGGCGCCACCCGCTGGTGCCGCCCACCATCCCGGTCTACGGCTACATCTACGACGTGAAATCGGGCCAGCTCATTGAGGTGCCCGAAGCTACGCAGGCCGGTGCCGTCCGATAGGGGCTGCCAGGACCAGCAACGAGCTAAAAAGCCCCGGCTGCGCGTGCAGCCGGGGCTTTGGGTTTTTAGAGGGGTAGGAAAATTCAAACAGGCCGCTCAAGCCTCCTCTTCCAGCATTTTCAGCAGCTCGTCGGCGGCGTTCTCGATGTCCTGGTAGCCCTGCTGGGCGGCGCGCTCCTTGACGGCGATGAGGCCGTCGCGGTGCACAGTTTGGAAGTCGCCGTAGGGGAAATGGTAGCGGCCTTTGGTGTCTTCGCCCTTGCTCATATCGAGGCCCAGGTGCCAGTTGGCGTACTCGCCCATCTCGTGCTGGTCGAGGTAGGCGTTTTCCTCGGCCGCTCCGGGGTTGTGCTCGCCCCAGTGGCCTTCGTCGTGCGTGACTTTGCCGTCCTGGATGAGGCGCCGGGCGAAGGTGACGGCGGTCGGATTAAGACAGATACTCATGAGAGGGGAGTAGGGAACTCTGAAATTACGCAGTCGGGCGGGGACGGTTTTCCTGCTCCGCGCATCGCGCGCATCCTGGCTCTCTAATTTACAAACAGCCCCTCCAATTCCTGACCCATGCCGCGCAGCGTGGCTTGCGGCAACTGACCGGTGAGGCGGGTGGTGAGGGCGCGGGCCTCGGCGGAGTTGAGCACGCCCAGGTCGCGCAGCCAGGCCAGGCGGCGCAGCTGCGGCTCGATGCTGCCCAGGGGGTTGACGCGGGCGTAGCGCTGGCGCAAGTGGGCCTTGGTGTGGGCTTCGAGCGCCGCCACGAAGGCTTGCAGCTCGCGGCGGTCGTGGCGGCGGTGGGCCAGCACCACGTGCAGGCGCGGCGTGCGCAGCACCACCGGCCGCCACCAGTTTTGCAGGCCGTAGAGTCCGAAGCCCGCCAGCACCAGGCCCGTGCCATACGCCCAGGCCGTGAGGTCGGTAGGGGCGGCCGGATGGCCCGTGAGGTAGCTGGCGGCGTACACGGCGAAGTAGCCCAGGGCGAAGACCAGCCCAAAAATTTCGCGGCGGGCCCCGGCGCGCGGCTTGTCCAGCTGCACCGGCAGCAGCTCCTCGTAGAGCATTTCCGCCTCCAGCTTCAGCCGGCCCTGACCGTCGCGCTGGGCCACGTGCAGGCCGTGGGTGCGCAGGCTGAGCGTGGTGGAGCGGGTGAGCTGGCGCTGGTGAAACTGCATGGGATAGGAAAAGTAGCGCGGACTGTATAGCCCGCGAAACGAACGGTTAAGCGGCGCACTCGCCGACTGCAAAGTCCGCGCTACAAATTACTTAAAAGGGGTGGGCGTGAAGCAGAGTACAAAAATACCAATCAGCAGCCAGCCCAGCACCCGGCGGCCGGGGCTGAGCGGGCTTTCGTTGGGGGCGGGCGGGTGGTAGATGCCGGTCAGGCGGCTTAGCACCAGGCCGAACACCAGCCAGCCGGGGTTGCCCAGCACGCCGGGCACGGCCAGCGTGAGCGCCAGCTGCGCCAGCCACACGGCCCCGCCCAGCAGCACCGCCCGCCGCCAGCCCGGCAGCACCCGCCGGAACACCACGAACAGATACAGCGCATACGGTGCGGCCCAGTAGAGCCAGGTTTCGCGGTCGGTGCTGAGCGAGAACAACCCCAGGCCCGCGTAGAAGATAAAGCCCGTGAAGAACAAAGTGCTCAGCCGGTTGAAGCGGCGGTGGCCAAGCAGGCCGTAGAGAATATGGCCGCCGTCGAGCTGGCCGATGGGCAGCAGATTCAGGGCCGTGAAGAATAGGGCCAGCGCCCCGGCCAGCAGCACCGGGTAGTGGAGCAGCTCCAGCGGATGAGGCAGGCGGGTGGGGTCGGCGAGGGTGACTTCCAGCAGCTGGTAGAGCAGCGGCTTGGCCAGGGTGAGGCCCTGGGCTGCGGCGTTAGGGCCGTACACGAACTGGGGGTAGGCCGAACCGAACCGGGCGTATTCGGGGTGAATCTTGAACAGATACTCTTCCAGCGGCGGCAAGCTCAGGAAGCCATAAATCAGTACCGGCACCGCCACCAGAAAGCCCGCCAGCGGCCCGGCCAGGCCAATATCAAAAAACTCGCGCCGCGCGAACAGCCGCTCCTTGAGCCGGATGACGGCCCCGAACGTGCCCAGTCCGAGCGGAAACGGAATAAAATACGGCAGCGACGAGCGCACGCGGTTGGCCCGCGCTGTGAAATAATGCCCGAACTCGTGCACCGTGAGCACGCCTAGAAACGGCACCGCAAACCATAGCCCGCGCGCCCACTCCGCGGCCGGCAGCGTTCCTAGCTCCAAAATGGGCAGCAACCCCAGTCCGCCACGCGTGAGCTGCACGCCGGCCAGCGTGGTGGTGAAGAGCGTAATCAGGAACAAGCCTAGGTGCAGCGCGTAGGTGCGCCAGCGTGGCGGCTCCGCATCGGCAACAAAACGCTCAAAGCCCAGCTCGGCGGCTGTCGGGACGGGCGCCGAGCTGATGATTTCGGGGAAGAGGGGGGGTAGGGAAGGGGCGTTGCTGGCCGGCTCGTGGGGGTTGGGCTCAGGCGGGGGGGTAGGCGGCGTCGGGAAAGGCACGGAGAGCGGCGGGCAGGGCGGCGGTGAGGGTGAGGGGCGGGGCCAGGTGCAGCACCCGCAGGCCCAGGCGGTGGGCCGTGGCCACGTGCTGGGGGCTGTCTTCGATGAATAACACGTCTTCGGCCCGCCAGTTCATTTCTTGCAGCGCGTGCCGGAAAATAGCCTCGCCGGGCTTGCGCAGGCCTATTTCCTGCGAGTAGAACACGCGGTCGAGGCAGTCGGCGATGCCGTTTTTAAGGCCGTACTCGGCGGCCAGACGGCGGTTTATTTCCTCGATGTGCAGCACGTTGGTGTTGGAGAGCAGCGCGGTCTGATGGCCCCGCTTGCGCAGCTCGGCCAGCAGGGCCAGGCGCTCGGCGGGCACGTCAAGCAGCATGGCGTGCCAGGCGGCGTCCAGCTCCTCGTCGGTCGCGTCGAGGTCGTAGTGCTGGCGCAGGCCGGCGCGAAACTCGGCCGGCGAGATATGGCCGGTTTCGAGCAAGTCGAACAGCTCGGCCTGGCTGGCCTGGTTGAACTCGGCTCCGCGTCCGGCCCGGCTCAGGCGGCGCACGGCCTCCACGGTGCGCTGGTAGTCGATGTTGATGATAACGCCGCCGAAATCAAAGAGCAGGTGCGGGAGCATAGCTTTTTCAGTTATGAATTATGAGTTGCGAATTATAAGTTGACGGAAGGCTCGTTGAACGGCACTGTGGAACACTGCGTAAAATAAACCCAGCGTCATTTCTGGAGCTGAAGCGCCACGAAGTTGGCCGGCTGGCAGCAATTCCCGTACTTTGCAGGGTCATCCGCCGTGCTGAAAAGCAATGCGGCGGTCGGCACCGGGCCTATAGCTCAATCGGTTAGAGCAGCTGACTCATAATCAGCAGGTCCTTGGTTCGATTCCAAGTGGGCCCACCCAATCGGACTGCCGGTCAGAATTGACTGGTAGTCCTTTTTTTTGCCCGTTGCTAACGGCTGACAATCCGCTGATTAGCTCGAAAATAACGTTAGGCCGGCCGGTTCGATAAAGCTGGCGCAGCTTTACGGCTTGAGCGTGGCAGAACTATGCGCCTTCCAGCCGGCCCCCATAGCCTCCCAGCAAAAGCAGGTAGTGAAGCACCTACTGGCCCGCTTGGCCGCTGCCGAACGTGAAATCAAACAGAAGAACCAGGCACTGAGTGAAATGAGCAGCTTTTTCGCCGACCTCAACCAGTTGCTACGCGACACGGCGTCCCCTGAGGTGGTCGGGTAAATCAGGACAGAATAGGGTCTTATCTTTCGAATGTCATGAAAGATGAGGTGGTCCGTTTAGGCTGGACAGTTTAGGGCGTTAAGGTGAAGAAGCTGTTGGTGAGCGTGATACGGCGTTTGGTAGTCAATACTGGAGTGTAGGCGCTGGTGATTATAGTAGTCAAAATAATGAGCCACGCTAGCCTGGGCATCGGCCAGGTCCGCAAAAACGGGCCGCTCGCGGAGTTCGAGCACCTCTGTTTTGAGCCGGGACCAGAGGCTCTCGGCGTGGGCGTTATCGTAGCAGTCGCCGCGACGGCGCTGCGAGCGCACGGCCTCGTGGTCGTGGAGCAAGGTGCGATACGCGTTGCCGCACTACTGCCCACCGCGGTCGGAATGCACGACTAGGCCTGGCATGGGCGGCTGCGCCCAAAAAGCGCGCTGCAAGGCACTGGTCACCAGTTCTTCGGGCATCGTGGCCCCGATCTGCCAGCCGACTACTTGCTTGCTGACCATATCCTGATACGCGCACAGGTCAGCCCAGTCCCTGTTGGCCAGGGGCAAGTATGTGAGGTCGCTGACCCATACCTGGTTAGCCTGCGTAGGCTTAGGTTGGTTGAGCAGCCGGCTGGGCGCGCAACGCAGCCCGTGGGTCGAGTCGGTCGTGCGGGGCGTGAAGGCCTTGGGTTGCAGCGCCTGCAGGCCTCGTCGGCGCATGGCTGCGCGCAGGCGCTGGCGACCGACGCGGTAGCCCTTACCGCGCAAGGCGACCTGCAGCCGGTGGGTGCCGTAGCGGCGTTTGTGCCGGCCAAAGACCTTAATCAGGGCGGTTTCCCAAGCAGGTGGTTCACAAGTAGCTGCTTGCTGCTGAGTATGTTGCCAGGCGTAATAGCCACTGGGCGACACCCCCAGCACCTGGCAAAGCAGGCGCACCCGATGGGTGCCGCGCTGCCCCTCGATAAAGCGGTAGCGGCTCATTGGTCCGGTGTCTGCGAGAAGATGGCAATGGCTTTTTTTAAAATCTCCAACTCCTGGGCCTGCCACCGATTGGCGGCCCGCCGTTGGCGTAGCTCAGCGGCGGTAACCGGGTCCAACTCCGCCCCACGGGCCGCCGCCGGCGTGAGCGCTTCTTTTTGCTACTTGTACAGCAGCTTCGAATTGCTATTCAAGGCGCGGGCGGCGGCCGGCGTGGAGCGGCTTTCGCCCGCCAAGTGCAGGGCTTCGGCCCGGAAGGCGGCGTCATAGCGCCGACGTTTGGTGGAGTGAGGGCTGTCTTTCATGATGAAGGAAAGATAAGGCCCTACTCTATCCAGATTTACCCGACCACCCCACCGGACCACTTCAGGTCTACCCCCGGATAAAACCTGATAACAATCAGGTTGGGTGCTAATTATCGTCAGGTTTTATCCGGAAAGCAGCTTCGAATTTTGCCTCAATTCCTATCCTATTGCTGGACCGCTTCAATCCGCTGGTCAACGCCGTCATTTCAATTAGTCCTGCAACATGGCAACTATCAAAGGCAAGCTCCTGGAGGCCACGCAGCAAGTAATGGGGGTGGTGGCCAAACTAGTACCGGAGCCCGCGCCGGATGCGCTGCTTCATGCCAACGAGTTTGTGGGCAGGCCTTACCCGCGGGTGGATGGCCGCTTGAAAGTGACGGGCCAAGCCACGTACAGCGCCGAGCACCGGCTCGCTGGCCTGACTCACGCGGCCCTGGTGCACAGCACTATTGCCAAAGGGCGCATCACGACCCTCGATACCGTCGCGGCCGAGGCCGTGCCCGGCGTGCTGCTGGTGATGACCTACCGCAATGCCCCGCGTCTGAAAGCCCCCGAGCTGGCCTACGCCGTCAGCATGACCAACCCGCTGGCCGGCTCCACGACCACGCTGCCGGTCATGCAGTCGGGCGACATCACCTGGAACGGGCAGGTGGTAGCCGTGGTCGTGGCCGAAACCTTGGAGCTGGCCCGGTACGCCGCCTCGCTGGTGCGCGTAACTTATCAGGAACAGGTGCCCCTCATTTCTTTGGAAGCGAATAAAGGGGCGGCGTTCGTGCCCGACCACGTGGTGTTGGAGCCGGCCGAAGTCAGCAAAGGCGACGCGCAAGCCAACCTGGCGCTCGCCCCGGTCCGGGTGGACGCGGTGTACACCACGCCCTTTCAAAACCACAACGCCCTGGAGCCCCACGCCACGATTGCCGTCTGGCTCGACGAGGCACACCTGACGGTGTATGATTCCACCCAGTACCCTTCTGGCGTGAAGGAGGCGCTGGTGGAGATGTTCAAGCTGAAACCAGACGGGGTGCGGGTGATTACCGACTTTGTGGGCGGAGCCTTCGGGGGCAAGGTCGCTATGTGGCAGCACGTGCCGCTGGCCGCCGCCGCCGCCCGGCTGGTCCAGCGCCCGGTTAAACTCAACCTGACGCGGGCGGCAGTCAACTTCACGGTCGGCGGGCGGTCCCGGACCGAGCAGCGCGTGGCCCTGGGCGCGACGCGGGATGGGCAGCTCACGGCGCTGCTGCACACGGGCTACAGCATGTGCACCCAGGACGTGTTTGCCGAGCAATACACGATGCTGGCCCGCCACCTGTACGCCGCGCCCAACATCTACCTGCAACAGAAAGTCGTGCGGCTCGACCGGGTGCAGAACTCCTTCATGAGGGCCCCCGGCGAAACCCCCGGCAGCTTCGCCCTGGAATCGGCCGTGGACGAGCTGGCCCATGCGCTGGGCCTGGACCCGCTGGAACTGCGCCGGCGCAACGAGCCGGACCGGGACCCTATCCACGACACGCCTTTTTCCAGCCGCGCGCTAACGCAAGCCTACGCGCTGGGCGCCGAAAAATTCAACTGGGCGCCGCAGCGGCCCGCCCCCGGCACTACCCGCGAAGGCGAGTGGCTGGTGGGCACGGGCGTGGCCAGCGCCTGGTACCCCACCCAGCCGCTGCCCGTGACGGTGCGCACCCGCCTCACGGCCGATGGCAAGGTGACGGTGTTCACCTCGTCCGTAGAAATGGGAGTGGGCGCGGCCACGGTGCAGACCCAGCACATAGCCGAGCGCTTTGGCGTGCCTTTCGAGCGGGCGCAATACGTCCACGGCGATTCAGATTTGCCGGTGTCGCGCGCCATGGGGGGCTCGTCGGCCACCGCGGCGGTGGGCTCGGCCATCCAGGCCGCGGCCGAAAAGCTGATAGATGAACTGCTCAAGCTGGCCGGCAAGAACAAGGAGTCGCCGCTTTATAAAGCCGACCGCGCCGCGGTGGTGCTCCGGGCCGGCGGACTCTACCTCAGGGACGAACCCACCACGGGGGCCTCGTTCGCAGCCATTCTGGCCGGGCAAAAAGAGTCGTTTATTGAAGTCGACGGGGATTCTGCCTCGCCCACGCGGAGCGCAAAATACTCGATGGGCTCCTACGGGGTGCATTTTTGCGAGGTGCGGGTCCACGCCGAAACGCGCCAAGTGCGGGTGGCGCGGTTCCTGTCGGTGATGGACTGCGGGCGCATCCTCAACCCCCGCACGGCCCGTTCCCAGATTATGGGCGGCGTGGTGATGGGCATCGGCATGGCCCTGATGGAGGAATCGGTGACGGACGAGCGCACGGGCCGGCTGATGAACCCCACGCTGGGTGAATACCACGTGCCCGTCCACGCCGACATCCCCGCCCTCGATGTTCACTTTCTCGACGTACCCGACCCGCACGCGACGCTGGGCGTGAAGAGCGTGGGCGAAATCGGCATCGTGGGCGTGGCCGCGGCCGTGGCCAACGCGGTGTTCCAGGCTACTGGCATTCGGGTCCGCGACTTGCCCATCACGGTCGAGAAGCTGCTCTAAGGGGTAAAGTGAATACTTCAGGCCGTACCCGACAAGGCTGGTGTTGCTGCCCAGCAGTCCTGTTTTTAATCGAGATGCGAAACAGCGCCTTTTAAGATTGGCTGCTTCATTTTTGGCAAGCACTTGGCTTGCTTCAATTCCCCAGGCAAAGCTGGGGTAGTCCAGCCAAGCCAAGCCTTATTGAAGTGTGGCACAGTTGCAAAGTTTTATAGTTGCAATGTGGCAAGACAACCGAGGCTGAGTCAGACTGTCTGGCGTTGTAATAGGTACTGTGGAGGACTGGTTGTCAGCCCGGCTACAGACCACTCCCATCGAGCAATTCGGTTTTGCGCTCACGCCAAAAATTGTGATTCCCTACCCCCTTCCCTGCTTGAGATGACTATTTTGAACCGTGCCGCCGTGGTGCAACAGTACGCCCAAGCGTGGGCCGAGCCCGATGCCGCGAAGCTAGGCCGGTTGCTGCCGAACTTTTGGACCCCCGATTCGACCTACGAGGACCCCAACACCAGCCCGCCCGTGCGCGGGCTGGCGGGGCTCATCCGCAAAATTGAAGAATACCACGCCACCTCACCCGGCGCGCAGATGCTGCTCAATAGCCAAGTGGAAGAATTCAATGGAGTAGGACGGTTTCACTGGATTCAGCGCCGGGCCGATGGCACTACCCTGTACGGCACCGATTTTGTCGAATTTGACGCCCAGAACCACTTGGTGCGGGTCACCGGCTTTTTCAACCATTTGCCTCTCCTGCAGCACTAAAGCCTGCATTCCGAGTTGGTACTCCCGCGGCTCCCTGGCCGCGACGGATGGGTAAAAGACGCGGAGCTTCTGTCAGTAATGGAGGGGAAGCTGGGTTCCCGGCCATAACCCGCCTTCCGACGGGCTTTCCTTTTGACCTTCATCAAGGTAATACGAAGCTGCTGGCCCTCACCTTTTAGTGAGTCATAGGATGGAGGTTGGCCAAGGCGGTCCTTTGCATGGGCAATCCGAGACCTGCTTCAGGGCGCCGCAAGCCCACTCTTACCAGTCGTTTGATTGAGCTGAACGGGTAGCAAGCCCAACGGCCTGGCGGGCTAAGCCAAATCCCTACGCTTCCAGACAAACGTTAAATTCTTCTCTATGACTTCGCCCGAATTGTTTGACGTGATTGTAATTGGCGGCGGTGCGGCTGGCGTAGGGGCCGCCGTCGGGGCGGCGCAGGCCGGAGCCCGCACGCTTCTCGTGGAGAGCGGCCCTTGCCTGGGGGGCGCCGCAACCCAGAAAAACGTGCTGACCTACTGCGGCCTCTACACGCAGGGCACGCCGGCGTACCAGGCGGTTGGCGGCGTGGGTGAGCAAGTCCTGGCCCACCTGCGCCAGGTGGGCGGCATTCAGGCACCGATACGGATTTCAGAGCCCAGCAATGCCGTGATTGCCCTTATCGACCCGGAAGCCGTGAAGCTGGCCCTGGACCAAGTGGTGCAAATCCCGAACCTCGACGTGCTGCTGCACACCATGCTGGTTGGCGCCGAGCGGGTGGGTGAGTGCTTGCATAGCGTTACGCTGCAAGATGACCGAGGGCCGCGCCAAGTGGTGGGCCGCGCGTTCGTGGACGCGAGCGGCGAAGGCGACCTGGCGGCATTCGGCGGCGCGTCCGTGCGCTACGGCAACCATAACGTGGCGCAGGCGGGCACGCTCGGCGTGCGCTTTGGCGGCATCCGGCCGGGCGCGGACCAGAGCAGTAAGCGCTGGGCGCAAGCCATTCGCGAAGCCAAGCAGCAAGGCAACAGCCTGTTGACGAAAGAAGACGGCCTGGTGCTGCCCATTCCCGTTTCCGGCGATTTGATGACCTACCTTATCGATGCCACCTACGATGCGCTGGACAGCGCCAGCATTACCCAAGCCGAAATGGCCGGGCGCGCCCGGGCCTGGGCGTACCTGGCGGCCATCAAAACGATTCCCGGTTACGAACAGGCCTACATCGTGTCCACGGGGCCAAAATTCGGCACCCGGGAATCGCGCCACGTGAACGGACACTACCAGGTGACGGAGGCCGACGTGACGAGTGGCGCGCGGCACGCCGATGTGATTGCGCTCGGCGCCTGGCCGATTGAGTACCACCCCGAAGGCGATAAGCCGGTCGTGTGGAAAGAAATCAAGGACGACGGCACCTTCGACATCCCGTTGCGGGCGCTGACGAGCGAGAACACGCCCAACCTCTACGCCGCCGGGCGGCTGGTCGATGGCGACGGGGGCGGGGGCAGCGCCCTGCGCGTGATGGGCACCAGCTTCGCCACCGGGCAGGCCGCGGGCGTGGCCGCTGCGCTCCTGGCCCGGGGCAGCCACGAAATCGCTGCCATTCAGGCCGAATTGGAGCGGCAAGGCGCCCGGCTACGCGCCGGGCAACTGGAAGTGGTTGCTACCGAAGCCCTGGCTTAAACCAGTTAGTGGGCGGTGGAACTGCTGGGAAACTCGTTTTCCCAGTCCGTTAGGCTCTTCATAATGGCGAGCAGGGCAACTCCCTTGGGCGTGGCAAAGTAGCGCACCTGCGGCGGCACCGCGTCCCGGTCCGTTTCTTTTACTACCAGGTCTTCCAACTCTAATTCGCGCAGCCGCAAGCCCAGGACGTGGTCGGCCAGCGTCGGAAATAAGTCCTTAAGCAGGCTGAAGCGGTTCTGGCCCTGGTGGATGCAAAAGAGCACCTGCATTTTCCAGCGGGGGCTGAGCCGCTCCAGGGTTTCGTTGACCACGCAGGCATTGCGCAGCACGGTCTGGTTGGAATAATTAGTGGAGGTTTCCTTGCGCAGCGTGGCCATAACAAATGAGATAAGGGGTAGGCACTCACCTGCCCGAGCTAATCAATGAAAGCCGCTGGCAGAGGTCTTCGACAGCCTCCTAACCGCTTCCTACCCGAAAGTATTCAACCTAGCCTATTACAGCGGGGGGCGCAGCCACTCGGCAGCCCGTCCTACCCGCCAACCATTCCTTCATTCATCCCGGTGCAACGCACCTTTTTACGCCCAAAATCATGATTCTAAAAACCTATGCGCGCGTGTTCACTAACGACCTCGCCGCTTCCTTGCCTTTGTTTCAGCAACTCATCGGCCGCGAGCCGGACGTGCGCTTTACGTACGGGGAGTGGGAGATCGTCGGCATTGGCGACATTCTGCTGGTAGCCGGCACCGACGAGGCACTGGCTCCGATTCGGGGCAGCTACGGGCCCCTCATCGTCGACGATTTAGCGGCCACCCAGCTTCAATTGGAGCAGGCCGGCGCGGTCATCGTGCAGCCGGCCGCGGTGGGCCCCACGGGCACCCTGCTCTACGCCCGGCACCCCGACGGCAGCACCGTTGAATACCTGCAGTTTACGCCCGAATTGGTCAAGCAGATTATCAAGTAGTACCAGTGCTTGGCCAAGGTCCGGCCGGCTTTTCTACCCCCTCCCGGAGAGAAAAAGCTGGTCGGGCCTTTGCGCCGTAGTCTACTACGGGAGCCATTTTAGCTGCCGCTTCCACTACTCTCTTACTTCGTGAGCGATGCTACCCTCCTTCGTCAACCGACTCTTTAGCGCGGTCCACTTTTATGTTGCCCTGGTGGTGACGAGCCTGCTGGTAGGCTATAGCGGCCCGGCACTCCGGGCGCAGGCGCTGGGCAAGCAGGTCTACGCCACGACTCCGGACAGCGTGCGGATAGCCATTCAGGAATACGGCAACCCCCAGGGACCGGAAATTGTCTTTATCCACGGCCTCTTCGGCAGCCACCTGGACTGGCTCAAGCAGCTCGACAGCCCGTTGCTGCGCAACTACCGTTTGATAACCTATGACTTGCGCGGGCACGGCTTGTCCGGCAAACCCGCCGGGGCGGCCTATTACCAACAGGGCAAGCGCTGGGGCGACGAGCTGCACACGGTGTTGGTGGCTACGCATGCCAAGCGGCCCATCATCGTGGCGTGGTCAATGGGCGGGTTGGTGCTTACCAACTACCTGCACACCTACGGCGACGCGCACCTGGCCGGGCTGGTGTACGTGGGCGGCGTCATCGAGCTGAGTGCCGGGCTCATCAAGCCTCGGCCTGAATTGGGCAAGGCGTTGTTTTCGCCGGACCTGCGCACCTACCTCGACGCTACCCGGCAGTACCTGCGGCAGTGCTTTTTCCACCAGCCTGACAGCACCACCTTCGCCCTGTTGGCCGAAGCGGCCGCGATGGCCCTGCCCGCCATGACGCGGGCCGTCAACACGAAGGTGTCGCTTCCCGCCGCCGGCACCCTGCCCCAGGTAAAAGTGCCCGTCCGCCTGATTTATGGCGAGCAAGACGCGCTACTGGAACCCAAAATGGCCGAGCGGGCGCAGCAATTATTACCGCGCGCCGTCCTCACGCGCTACGGCGATACCGGCCACACCCCGTTCTTCGAGCAAGCCGACCGTTTTAACAAAGAGTTAGCTGACTTCGGGCAAGCCAACGCCCGGCCTACGCGCTGAGGCACGAGTGCCTGGCCGTTGCGCAGCCGTGAGAGAAATATTGCCCCCTGAGGGGTTGAATGATGATGCGCCGAATTCAGATAGTAATCAGAGCAGTTCCCAGGTTAGTGTACGCGAAGCCGGGCTTGTGAGCAGCACCCCCTTCTGCCAGCACCTCCTTCGCCGGCCGAAACAGGCAGAGCGCCATGAGCTTCATCTCAGCATGACGTATTTGGTTTGGAATGCTCACTCCACTGCAATGCTTTTGTGAGGCCGAAAAAGAAGCTTTAACTATGCAGCCGGCATTGAAGCTGCTTGCCGAACACGGCCCGCAAGTGACCTCATGTCAGCTAATGCCATAGACCTCCCGGCCCAAGCCCCGACACAACAGCGCCTTACCTGCCTTTCCCCTTTTCATGAACGTCCTCATTACCGGCGGAACGGGCCTTATCGGCACCCGCCTGTCCGAACTGCTTGCCGCCGCCGGCCACCATGTGGCCCTGCTAAGCCGCGAGCCGGCCCCCGGCGGCCCGTACCGCACGTTTGAGTGGAATCCGGCGGCAGGCACCATCGACCCGGCGGCCGTGCCCTTTGCCGACGTGATTGTGAACCTGGCCGGCGCCGGCGTGGCCGAAGGCCGGTGGACCGCGGCCCGCAAGCACGCCCTGCGGGCCAGCCGCGTCGACAGCCTGACCCTGCTGCACCGCGAGCTGGCCCGGCCTGGCCACCACGTGCGGGCCGTGGTTTCGGCCTCGGCCGTCGGCATTTACGGCAACACTGGCGAGCAGCCAGCCACGGAAGACCTGCCCCCGGCCGGCCGGGACTTTCTCGCCACGTTGAGCCGGGACCTGGAGCAGGCTGCGGCGCCCATCGCCGCGTTGGGCATCCGCCTCGTGCTGGCCCGCATCGGCATCGTGCTGAGCACCGCCGGCGGCGCCCTGCCCGCGCTGGCCGGCAGCGTGAAACTCGGCCTCGGGGCCCCCTTGGGCAGCGGCCGGCAGTACCTGTCCTGGATTCACCTCGACGACCTGTGTCGCCTCTTTATCGCCATGCTCACCGACGAGGCCTGGCACGGGCCCTACAACACCCTGGCCCCGCACCCCGTCACCAACGAAGCCTTCACCCGGGTGCTGGCCGAGGTGCTGCACCGCCCGCTCGTGCTGCCCAAGGTGCCGGCGTTCGTGCTCCGGCTGGCCATGGGCGAGCAAAGCGAAATGGTGCTGACCGGCCGCCGGGTGAGCGCCGCGAAAGTGCTGGCCCAGGGCTTTACGTTCGAGCACCCCGAGCTGCGCGAGGCCCTGCAGGCGCTCTACGCCGCCTAAAGCCGGCTACTTCCCAAGCATTTCTACTAAACTATACCCGATGACCCCTGCTTATTATCCCAGCGAAATAGCCGGCGCCCTGCACGAGCGCTGGCCCGCCGCGGGCGTAAACGCCCTGCCCGAGCAGCCCGTGCTGGCGCAGTTCCTGTCGACTATCTACCAGGCCAGCCTGCTGCGGGAGGAAGGGCGCCCCGTGGAATGCCACGTCGTGCTGGCCACGGCAGCACAACTAGCCGCGCCGTTCCCCCTTCCCACCGGCTACCACGTCGTGGCGTTTGGGGAGCCCCGCCCCTGGGACGAGCAGGAAGTCCGGCGGCTGAGCCCGGCCGTGGCGCGGCCTTCGACCCTGCTGGCGGTGCACCAGACGGCGGCGGGGGAACTGGTGCTGTGGGGCCTGCTCGTGACCGATATGCCCTGGGACCACTTGCCGGGGAGCCCGCCCCCCGCCCCGGGCGAGGTGCCCCCGGTGCTGGTGGTGCACGTACAGGGGCCGGGTACGCTGACCTGCTACTGCGGGGCGACCCGCGTGCTGACCCTGCGGGCGGGCCGCGTCGATGGCCACGGGTTTTTGCAGTTTCCCGAGGCCTGGAGCCGCGGGCGCTTCGAGGAAGTGCCGGAAGAATATGCCCGGCTCAGCGGGCTGGCCCAACGGCCCACGGCCGCGCAGTTAGGCCTGATCGGGCTCCTCGGCCAGCACGTGCAGCGTCGGGCGGTGGCGCGGGTGCGAGCCGGCGGCCACGGCGGACTGCTGGTTTTTGTTTCGCCCCAGGCGGTGGCCGAGTTGCTGGCCCCCGGCGGCCTGCTGCAACCTAAATACCCCACGCAAGAGCTCGGCACGGGCGCCCGTTGCGGCCACCTCTTTCTCGCGATTGTGCAGCGACAAACCGAATTGGGCGATGTCAGCTGGGCCTACTACCAGCAGAGCCGCGACGCCACGCTGCGCACCCTGGCCGCGGCGGTCGACCACTTTGCCGACCTGCTCGCCGACCTGATGGCCGTAGACGGGGCGCTGGTCCTAACCAAAAACATGGAACTAGTGGGCTTTGGCGTGGAGATACGCGCCCCGCAAGTAGCCGTGGACCAGGTCTACCGGGCCCTGGATTTGGAAAGCGAGCAGCTGCACGCCGAGCCGGCCGACCAGGGCGGCACCCGCCACCGGGCCGCCTACCGGCTGTGCCTGGCCGCCCCCGATTGCCTGGCCGTTGCCGTCTCGCAGGATGGGGGCGTGCAGCTCGTGCACCACCACGCCGGCAAGATTGTCTTTTGGAGCCAACTCTCCTAGTGGCCGTTAGAAGCAGTAAGCAAGTCATCAGAACGCAACCCGCAACGGACTTATCTTTTCCCGCTTGCGCAGGCAGAAACCTCCTCATTTCTGGAAAACCTGCATTTAGCCGTGGGGATGACGAACCCGCCACCGCTTACCTGTTGCGGCTGGGCACCTGGCCGGTGAGAGGTTCCGGGGCATGTCCCTAGCACCCAGTTGGGCGCAGCAGTGCGGCCCGCTCGCCGGCAGAAAAAAGCTAGGGCCGGCTTCCGGTCCCCTTTGTCTAACCTCACAAAAGCCTCTGGGCAAAGATTCGGCACATTGGTGAAGAAAGTATGACGACTATCACCTGACTTCCTGACGATTATCACTTTTGGAAAGCAGGCGTGTGCGGCTGCCCCGCCGTATACCCAGCAACCGGCTCCCAGTGTCCAGCGCTGGGTTTCTGCCCTCGCTAACCAACCTGTCTACGATGGACAACTCAATCACTTTCAGCCACGCGCCGCTGCACGGCTAGTGGTGGGCAGCCACCCGTGGTTTTTACTGCTTTTTCGGTTGTTTGAATTAAACAAGCATCTGTTTGGGAACAACAAAAGCCGTCTGCCTGGGTGCCAGACCTTTGTCTTAGCAAAATCGCAGTCACTAATTCTCTCACAGATGCTAACGTTTCTCACCACATTCATAGCCAAAAATCAGGCAGCTTCCCACCAGTTGGCCAAGCTGTTAGCGGAACTCAAAGAAAATACGCCCGCGGAGCCCGGCAATTTAAGTTACGAGTCCTTCTCGGTGGCCGACGGTGGCCTGGTATTCTACATCAAAGACAGTTGGGAATCGCAAGAGCAAGTCGACTTGCACAACCAGCAGCTTACCCAGCACGGGTACCTGGCCCAAGTGGCTGAGTTAGTAGCCGTGCCCTTCGAGTCGGTCCGGCTCACCGAAATATGAACGGCCTGAGCTCTCCCTAATTAATAGCATACCATCAACAGGTAAAACCATGAAAAAAACAATTTTGATTACAGGGTCGTCTTCCGGCATTGGAAAGGCGGTGGCCAAGCACTTTGCAGCCAATGACTGGAATGTTATTGCGACCATGCGTTCTCCGGAAAAAGAAACTGACTTGACGCAGCTAGCCAACGTCCTCGTAACCAGGCTTGACGTGCAGGACAAGGCCAGTATGCACCAGGCCATTCAGGCCGGCCTCCAGCGCTTCGGGAAGATTGACGCGCTGCTCAACAATGCCGGGTTCGGCGTCTTTGGGGCCATTGAGCTGGCCACCAGCGAACAGATTCGCCAACAGTTCGAGGTCAACGTGTTCGGCGTGATGGAAATGACCCAAGCCGTGCTGCCGCATTTTCGGGAGAATAAGGCGGGTACCATCCTCAACGTTTCGTCGATGGGCGGGCAGGTAGCCTTTGGCTTAGGCACGCTGTACCACGCCTCCAAATTTGCCATCGAAGGCTTTTCCGAATCTCTTACTTACGAATTGGCCCCCCTGGGCATTACCGTCAAGCTAGTGGAGCCCGGCGTCATTGTTACGGGCTTCAACGAGTCGATGAACCTGGTTTCCCAACCGGGAAATGCTGCTTACGACGAGTTTACCAAAGCCTATTTCGAGCATTGGGGCACGCTGCACCCCGTGCCTACCACGGTGGAAGCCGTGGCGGAGGTAGTGTTTGCCGCGGCTACCGACGGGACGGCACAGTTCCGCTACGTGGCGGGCAAGGAAGCCAAAGCCTACATCAACGTCCGGCAAACCAAAGACGACCAGGCCTACATGCGCTGGATGAAAAACAAGTTCATGCCGGCGGCCTATGCCGAAGCGCGGCCGTAGCTCATTATTAAGTTGTAAACCCATGAAAACTACAGGAAATACCATCCTCATTACCGGCGGGGGAACCGGCGTTGGGCTGGCCGCCGGTAAATTATTCAGTGAAAAAGGCAATCACGTTATCCTGGTCGCCCGCAACGCCGAGCGGTTGGCCCGCGAAGCCGCGAAGCTGCCAAACACGACCGCCATTGCTTGTGACCTGGCCGACGAGCAGGACGTCCGCCGGTTGGTGCGCCGGGTGAAGCAGGAGCACGGCGATTTGAACGTCCTGCTTCTGAACGCGGGCGTCGCCAACCACTACCCCCTGTTTGGGGGCGAAGATGCCTTTGCGCACAGCAAGCAGGAAATGATTACCAACTACCATTCGGCGGTGTTGCTGACCCAGGAGTTGGAACCCTTGCTGCGGGAAAAATCGGAGGCGGCCATTATCATCACGACCTCGGGCGTGGCGTTGGTGCCCGATTTGATGCACCCCACCTACAGCGCTACCAAGGCCGCCCTGCATTCGCTGACCTTGGCCATGCGCCTGGTATTAGAGCGCAAGCGTTCACGCATCAAAGTGTTTGAACTGCTGTTGCCCCTCGTCGATACGCCCTTTGCGCAAGCCATTCAGTCCCCTGACAAGATGCCGGCGGCCGAGGTAGCCGCCGCTATCGTAGCCGGGCTGGAAAAAGACGAGTTTGAAATGCACTTAGGGCCGGTAGCGGGGCTGTACGAGCTGTACCTTCAGTCTCCGCAAAAGGCCCTGCTGGCTATAAACGAAATGACGGGGTAGGCACTGAGCTAAAAAGCGCGGGCACCTGGCCCAAACAAAAAGTATACGCGGGTACTGGCCCGGCTACGTGTTCATCCAACTAATTTTTGCTGGCTTTGGACAGGTCCCATCGGGCGGGCGCTTAGCGAAGTAACTCGTTCAATGCCGTAAAGAAATGCTTCGCTAAGCGCCCGCCCGATGGGCCATACGTGCTGTATTGGATAGATTTTAAGAAGCTGTTTAAGTTAGTAGGTTTGCTGCATCCAGCAAACCTACTAACTTAAACAGCTTCTTAAAGCTTAGAATGAGAGCAGGACTAAGGTTAAGGGCGTGCTTTGTGAGTATAGGTTGACCTACTCGCCGTGACGTCTCTCCGGACCGGGCAGCCCAGTTTCCTCGGCTACCAACAGGAAGGACCCGCTAACGATTTTCCACACTTAAAAAATTGTGCTTTGGACCCTATTATTTTCGCCCAAAACCGTCTCGAAACGACGCGTCACCGGACTAGTTGGCTCGAAGC
>NZ_CAXTEF010000048.1:0-23617 GCF_964243305.1 uncultured Hymenobacter sp. | reverse complement strand
CCGTATTAAAATCGTAATTGATAATTACAACCTCACCCTTGTTTAGACCACCGCCGCAAATTATTACAAGTAAAAGGGGGCCGCCACTAACTTTGGGTTTGGCAATATAGCGGGGCGGCGAATATGCGCTCAGCTAAAGACATTGTTGGCTATGAAAACGAAGAGTAACAAGGCGAAAGAATTCAACACTGTGAAAACCCTCATATATATTAAAAATTATATATAAATACGCTAAATGAACTAGCTTTGAGCAACTCAAAGCTTACCTGGCTGAAAGGAAGCTAAAGCCGCGAACTTCATAACTACCTACACGCCGCGTGCTAGCGTCGCGGTGACGCAAAAAAGGCGCTGCTGCAAATTCCAACGGAATTTGCAGCAGCGCCTTTTCAATTCTACGCACCAAAATAAATCTACACCAGCTCCTCCCAGCGGCGGTTCAGCGCGTCCAGCTCCTTTTTCACGGCGTCAAATTTCACCGTGGCGTCTTTCAGCTTGGCGGCGTTGGAGTAGGTGCCGGCGTCGGCTAGCTGGGCTTCGTACTGGGCCAGCTCCTTTTCGAGGGTGGTGATGCGGGTTTCGACTTCCTGCAATTCCTTGGGCGACTTTTTGGCGCTGCTGTGGCCGTTGGCACTGGGTTGGGAGGCGGCTTCGGCAGGCTTGGCGGCTTTGGGGGGGGTAGGGAGCGGGGTGCCGTTTTTCTTGGCGGCCTTGTCGCGGTCGTCCTGCCACTGCTCGTACTCGGCGTAGGTGCCGGGGTACTCCTTGAGCTGGAAATCCTCGATGTACCAGATTTTGGTCGCCACGTTTTCTACGAAGAAACGGTCGTGGCTGATGACGATGAACGTGCCCTGGTACTGTTCCAGGGCCTGAATCAGGATGTTGACCGACACCATGTCGAGGTGGTTGGTCGGCTCGTCCAGGAGCAGGAAGTTGGCTTCCGAAATCAGGGTTTTGGCCAGCGCCACGCGGCTTTTCTCGCCGCCGCTCAGCACCTTGATTTTTTTGAATACCTCCTCGCCCGTGAACAGAAACGAGCCCAGCACCGAGCGCAGCTCCATGTCGTTGCGCTTCGAGCCGGCCTCGCTCATCTCCTGCAAAATCTCGTTGTCCAGCGTCAGGCTTTCGAGCTGGTGCTGGGCGTAGAACGACATGATGACGTTGTGGCCGAGCTGGTGCTTGCCGGCGGTGGGCGCCTCGGTGCCGGCCACGAGGCGCATGAGCGTGGATTTGCCCTTGCCGTTGGCGCCGATGAGCGCGATTTTGTCGCCCCGCTCGATGTGCACGTTCGTGTCGCGGAAGATGAGCTTCTGGTCGTACTTTTTCGTCACGTGCTCCATGCGCAGGATGTGGCGGCCGGGCTCGACTTTGAAGGAGAACTTGATGTTGACCTTGGCCGCGTCCTGGGCCACGTCTTCGACGCGCTCCAGCTTGTCGAGCAGCTTGACGCGGCTCTGCGCCTGCTTGGCCTTGCTGGCTTTGGCCTTGAAGCGCTCAATGAAGCGCTCGGCCTGCCGGATTTGCGACTGCTGATTCTCAAAAGCGCCCTTCTGAATCAGGTTACGCTCCTCTTTTTCTTCGAGGTAGTAGGAGTAGTTGCCTGCGTAGGGCACGAGCTTGCCGCCCGTCACTTCCACGGTCGTGTTGGTGGTGCGGTCCAGGAACTCGCGGTCGTGCGAGACAATGACCACGGCGCCCTCGTAGCCGGATAAATATTCCTCAATCCACTTGATGGAGGGCAAATCCAAGTGGTTGGTGGGCTCGTCGAGCAGCAGCAGTGAGGGCTGCTGAAGCAGGATTTTGGCCAGCATCACGCGCATCCGCCAGCCGCCGGAGAAGGTTTTGAGCGGCTTTTCTAGCTCCTCGGTGGTGAAGCCCAGGCCTTCCAATATCTCCTCGGCGCGGGCCTGCATGGTGTAGCCGCCGAGCGCCTCAAACCGCTCCTGCAAGTCGGCCAGCTTGTTGGCCAGGTCGTCGTTGTAGTCGGTCTCGAACTGCACCAGCACTTCCTCAATCTTCTTTTCCAGCTCCCGCGCTTCCTCAAACGCCTCCATCGCCACGTGCAGGATGCTCTCGTGGGTGTCGTAGGAGAGCAAATCTTGGTTCAGGAAGCCCAAGCTCACTTCCTTGGCCATCGAAATGGAGCCGCCATCGGGCCGGTACTCACCCACGAGCAGGCGCAGCAGCGTGGATTTGCCGGTGCCGTTGAGGCCGATAAGGCCAATCTTATCCTTGGGCTTGATGTGCAGGCTCGCGTTGTCGTAGAGGGCGCGGGAGCCGAAGTGAAAATCTAAATCGGAGATGGAAATCATATAAAAACGGCGGGGCAGCGGGTTGGAGGCACAAAGGTACGGCGGTTGCGAGCGGGGCAGGGGGTAGTGAATCTGCGGCCGAGGGCGCGACATGCAAAAAGGCTGCCTTGCGGGCAGCCTTTCCTAACAAAGGGGGGTAGGACAACATTCCGGCGCACCGGGTTGAACTACAGTGCGTGGGCTGCGCGAAAAGGCGGTCATGCTGAGCTTGCGAAGCATCTCGCGTGGGGCAGTAACCAGCTTCATCAACGATTGAGTTAGCTCCCCTTGGCTCCCCACGCGAGATACTTCGCTGCGCTCTGCATCACCGGCTTTTGCCTGGGCTCTCTACGCCACTACGGCGGCCTTGCTCAGTTTTAACTTGATGACGCCTAATTTATTCAAGGTCCAAATCACCGGATACGTGGGGTCCAGCTCCCATTTCCTGACGCCGAAATTGGCGCGGGCGGGCAGCATATGGTGGTTATTTTGGAATAACTCACCGCCCGTCAGGAAGTCAAATGGCAGGGTGTTGCGCGACTGGTCTTTGTTGTCAAAGTTCTGGTAGCCGTATTTGTGGCCGCCCCAATTGACGATGGCGCCGTGGGCGGCGCCCATTGCGAAGTGGATGGGTAAGAGCAGGTATTGCCACCAGGCAGTGGCGAAATTGACGTAGAATAAAATGTAAAATAAGCCCCAGCCCAGACGCGAATACCACTGATTGCCAAAGGTTTCGAGCGCCTCCCAGCCCGGCAGGTTGCCGCCGAATTTCTGGGCCGCGGTGGAGCGGTTGTAAAGCACATCCTGGTAGATGGTGCGCGTTTTCCACATCATTAGGAAAGCGTTGTCGGAATAATGCGGCGAGTGCGGGTCCTGGTCGGTGTCGGAGTAGGCGTGGTGCATCCGGTGCAAAAGCGCATAGGCGCGGGGCGACATGAAGCTGCTGCCCTGGGTGAGGTAGGTCAGGATGAAAAAGGCTTTTTCCCAGAACGCTGACATGGTGAACATGCGGTGGGCGGCGTAGCGGTGCTGAAAAAACGTCTGCGTGAAGAGCGACAAGTACCAGTGGGCCAGGAAGAAGAACAGGATGGGCATGGGCGGAGCGAGGAGGGGTAGGCGAGAGGTAAAAAGCCAGAAGCCAGATTTCCGGGCGCTTCAGTTTAACGGTTGTTTTGCCAGTTGTTTGGGTAAGGTACGACAGACGCCGCCGGACAGGTCCCGGGCGGCCGGGCGGCGCGGACGCGCCGCTCGCCGTTACCGAAGTAGAGGGGGGTAGGGGTCAGCCGATTAAGCAGCGTTTGGGGCGGCGGGCAGCGCGGGCGTTTATTTGGGGGCTCGCTGATACTTGATTGAGATTTTCTATGACTTCCCTACCCCCTGCCCTTGACGCCAACGCCCTCGGCGCGGCTGTGCTCGCCGCCTTCCGCTTCGAGTTTCGGCGCTACAAAACGCTCGCCGATGGCGCCCTGGCCCAGCTCAGCGACGCCGAGTGGCGCCACGTGCCCGCGCCCGGCGCCAACAGCGCGGCCGTCATCGTGCAGCACATGGTGGGCAACCTGCGTTCGCGCTTCACCGATTTTTTGACTTCGGACGGCGAGAAGCCCAGCCGCAACCGCGACCAGGAGTTTGCGGCGCCGGCCTCGGACGCGGCCGTGGTGGCCTTGCGGCAGGAGTGGCGGGCTGCTTGGCAACTGCTGTTCGACTTGCTCGATGCGCTGCAACCGGCCGACTTGCTGCGCACCGTGCCCATCCGCGGGGAGGCGCATACGGTGCTGGCGGCGGTGCAGCGGCAGGTGGCGCACTATGCCCATCATGTGGGCCAGCTGGTGCAGCTGGCCCGGCACTTGCGCGGCGCCGAGTGGCAGAACCTGAGCGTGGCGCGCGGGCAGAGTCAGGCATTTAACGAGGCCATGTTCGGCCGCGGGGCCAACTCAGCAGCGCCTTCCGTAGTTTAGCCGACTATGCTGGCTATCACCTCGCTGCTCAACCCCCGCACGGCCCGCCGCATCCGGGGCATCATTAAAGATTTGGAAACCAAGTTTGGGCTCGACGACGTGCAAGCCACGCCCGCCCCGCACCTGACGTATCTGCTGGCCAACGTGGCGCCGCGCAAGGTTGGGGACCTGAAAGCGGCCCTGCGGCAGGTGGCGACCACCACGCCGCCGTTTCCGGCCTACACGACTGGGTTGGGCGTGTTTCCGGGCGACAACCCCGTTATCTATGTGCCCGTGCTGCGCTCCAACGACCTCAACCAGCTCCATCAGCGGGTGCTGGATAGCACCGGGCCCGTGTGCCGGGGCACCGACCGCTACAACGCGCCCGCCCGCTGGCTGCCTCACCTCTCCTTGGCCCTGCACGACACCACGCCCGACGTGCTCGGCCCCGTGCTGCGCCACCTGAATCAGGAGACGTATAACTTGCGCCTCAACATCAACAACCTGGCAATCCTGGAGCAGCAGGGCGACATGTTTGTGTGCGTCGAAAAGTTTGAGCTGACGGGGAGAAAGTGAGATGGTGAGATGGTGGGGTAGTAAAGGACGTCATGCTGAGCCCAAGCGAAGCGTCTCGCTCGGGGTAGTAATTAATGACAATCAACGATTGAGTTAGTCAGCGGTGGAGATGCTTCGCTTGGGCTCAGCATGACGTCCTTTACTACCCCACTTTCTCACTTTCTCATCGCTACCCCAGATACTGCCACAAATACTTGCAGGCCAGCGTGCGGTAGGGACGCCAGGTTTCGGCAATGAGCAGCATTTTCTTCTGCAAAGCCCGGCCGGTTTCTTCTAAATTATAGAGCCGGCGCATGGCGTTCTGCACGCCCAGGTCGCCTTCCGAAAACACGTCGGGCTGGTCGAGGGCGAACATTTGCAGCATCTGGGCCGTCCAGCGCCCTACCCCCCGGATGGCGGTCAGATGCTGGGTGAAGGCTTCTTCGCTGAGGCTGGTCAGGTGCTCGTAGTCGAGCTGGCCACGCTCGTTGTAGTCGGCAATGGCCTTCAGGTAGCCGGCCTTTTGGCGCGAGAGGCCCACGGCGCGCAGCTCATCCTCTCTCAGGGCCAGCAGCGCGCGCGGCTCGGGGTAGCCCTCGGGCAAAAACAAGCTGGTGACCCGCTGCCAGATGGCCGCCGCCGCCTTGGTCGAAATCTGCTGGCTCACGATGGCGCGCAGCAGGGCCAGGTACAGGTCTTCGTGGGGGGTAGGCGGAATGGGCCGGCCAGCCTGGACGACGGCGGCCAGCACGGGGTCAGCGGCCAGCAGATGAGCGCGGGCGGCGGCGTGGTCGTAGGTGGGGTTCATGCCGGCAGCAGGGGGTAGGGATTTTATTTCGGGCTAATCAAGTCAGTCGGATGCGTCGGGATGGAGATGGTTTCGAGCACCATGCCGTGGTCGTTGAGGCGCACGGCACTCAGGGCCTTGCCCTGGTAGGCGCCGGTGTCGATGTAGAGCGTCCGGCTCTCGTCGTCGAAGCGGGGGCGGCCATCCTCCGTGGGCGTGTGGCCCACCACTTGCAGCACGCCCAGGTTCAGCAGCGGCCCGCGCCGCCACAAGATGCCGTCGGGGTTGTCTTCGTTTAGCGGCTCCGGCACCTTGGCGATGCCGGCGTGCGAGACCAGCACGTGCTCGTTTTTCCAAAACAAGGGCCGTTCGGCCAGCCAGGCCAGGTGGGTCTGGCGCAGCTCGCGCCGGGTGTCGTATTGCAGCATCGTGGTGCGCCCGCCCCAATCCAGCCAGCTCTTGTAGGAGCCGTCGGGCCCCAAATGGCGCAGCATTCCCAGCTCGTGGTTGCCCTTGAGAAACGTGGTCTGGTCGGGGTGTTTTTCGTGAAGGCGGCGTGCCAGCTCCACGGTTTCGGGAATGTACCGGCCGCGGTCCACGAGGTCACCGACTTGAATCAGACGCTCGGAAGCGGGCTTCCAGTGCGTAAGCAGCTCGGTGAGCGTGTCGCAGCAGCCGTGCACGTCGCCGATGATAAATAAGTCCATGTAATCTGAATTATGAATTACGAGTTATAAATTATGAATTAGCGGGAGCGGCTTTTGCCGGCCAGCCAGGAATTCTTAATTTATAATGAGATGCCTCCCGACACGTAATGTCTGATGACATTTGTCCGCACTTTACGGCGAAATGGCCTCGCCGGCCGCCTCAGTTGTCGCGGGACGGGCGATGCCCAGCCGGCGCACCAGCGGGCCGATAGTGAGGCCCTACCCGATAATGCTGAACACGACCACCACGTAAGTAATGCCCACCAGCAACTCGCGCGGCAACTCGGCCGGCAGGCTCAGGGCCAGGGCCACGGAGATGCCGCCGCGCAGCCCGCCCCAGGTCAGGATGGTCAGGCTGTGCTCGGAGGGCTGAAAGGTGCGGCGCACCCGCAGCAGCCCCAGCGGCACGGCCACCGACACGGCCCGCGCCACCAGCACCACCAGAATAGCTGCCAGGCCCGCCAGCACCGTGCGCCCCGGAATGTTCAGCACCAGCACTTCCAGCCCCATCAGCACGAAGAGCAGGGCGTTGAGCACTTCGTCCACCAGCTCCCAGAACTTATCCACGTAGTCCTGCGACACCTCCGCCATCACCCCGCGGCTGCGGCTGAAGTGGCCCACCAGCAGGCCGGCCATCACCATCGCCAGCAGCCCCGACGTGTGCAGGCGCGAAGCCAGGGCCGTGCCGCCCGCCACCACGGCCAGCGTGATGAGCACTTCGACTTGGTAGTTATCAATCGTGCGCAGAAGCCAGGCCGCGCCCAGCCCCAGGCCCGTGCCCAAGGCCAGCCCACCAAGGGTTTCGCGCGCAAACACGCCCAGCGCGTGGGTCAGCGTGACCTGCTGCGAACCCAGCAGGGCCACTTCCAGCGTCACGACGAACAGGACCACGCCGACGCCATCGTTGAAGAGCGACTCGCCCACAATCTTGGTTTCGAGGTCTTTGGAGACGTTGGCCTTGGTCAGAATGCTAAGCACCGCCACCGGGTCGGTGGGCGAAATCAGGGCCCCGAACACCAGGCAGTAAATGAGGGGGGTAGGGAGCCCGAACAGCGGCAGCAGCCCGTACATGGCGCCGCCCACCAGGGCTGTGCTCAGCGGCGCGCCCACCAGCGCCAGCACCCCCACCGGCCAGCGCAGCCGTCCCAGCCGGCGGGTATCGACGTGCAGCGCGCCGGCAAAGAGCAAAAAGCCCAGGATAATCTGGATAACGAAGGTGCTGAAATCTAGCTTGTTGACCAGCACGGCCAGGTCCACCACCGCCTTCACCCCGAAGCGGGCCAGCCCCAGCAGCCCCAGCGACGCTACCAGCCCCAGCATCATCAGCCCGATAGCCTGCGGCATCCGCAGAAAGCGCTGATTGAGGTAAGCAAACGCCGCCGCCGCAACCAGCAGCAGCGCGAAGGCATTGTACAAATCCATGCGATTGAGTACTCAATAAATAACCAGTGGGCAGCGGGTCGCGGACGCGCGCCAGCGGAGCCACGCCACCGGGCGCCAGCGGCTTGCCGCTTACCGTGTCACTTCCAGCTGGCTCACGGCCTCTTCCACCCGCGCCAGCATCGCATCATCAACATCTAAATGCGTGACGAAGCGCACCCACTGCCCGCCGAAGCCGCCGGCGCGGATGCCGTGCTCGGCCAGCCGCGCCAGGTATTCGGGTACGGAAGTTTCGTTGGTGAGGCGGAACATGACCAGGTTAGTTTCGGCCGGCAGCACTTCGGCCACGTTGGGCTGCCCGGCCAACACGGCCGCGAGGCGGGCGGCGCGGCGGTGGTCGTCGGCCAGGCGCGCCACGTTGTGTTCCAGCGCGTAGAGGCCGGCGGCGGCCAGAAAGCCGGCCTGCCGCATTCCGCCGCCCATCACCTTGCGAATGCGGCGGCACTTTTTAATGAAAGCAGCCGAGCCCAGCAGCACCGAGCCCACCGGCGCGCCCAGGCCCTTGCTCAAACACACCGAAATCGAGTCGAACACCTGCCCGTAGTCCTGGCTGCGCTGCCCGGTGGCCACCAGGGCATTGAAAACGCGGGCGCCGTCGAGGTGGCGGACCAGGCCGTGGCGGCAGGCCACTTCGCTGATAGCCACCAGGTCGTCCCAGGCGTAGCAGGCGCCGCCGCCGCGGTTGTGGGTGTTTTCCAGGCTCACGAGCCGCGTGGTGGGGTAGTGCACGTTGTCGGTGGGGCGGATGGCGGCCTCCACCTGCGCGGCCGTCACGCGGCCCCGCTCGCCCGGCAGCAGGGCCACCGATGCGGCCGAGTGAAACGCGATGCCGCCCACCTCCCAGAGGTAGATGTGGGAGGTCTGCTCGCAGATTACCTCGCTCAGCGGCTCGGTGTGGGCCTTGATGGCAATCTGATTGGTCATGGTGCCGGAAGGGCAGAACAGGCCGGCGTCGAGGCCGAAGCGCGCGGCCGACTCGGCTTCCAGGGCCCGCACCGTAGGGTCTTCCTCGTACACGTCGTCGCCGACGGGCGCTTGCCGCATGGCGTCGAGCATGGGGGGGGTAGGGCGCGTCACGGTGTCGGAGCGCAGGTCAATCACGGGCAGGTCAGCAGGTTGATTCATAGGAGATAATCCGGCAGGGATGTTTTCGTTTTCAAATTAAAGGCTTACTTTTGCGGTCCGTTTCCGAGCCAGCCGCCGCTGGTTCTGACTTATAGATTTGACTCTTTCCGACTTTAACTTTCCGGCTCATGTCCGTTACCCGCCTCAAGCGCAAGCACCGCAAGAACATTGCCCGCGCCAACAACAAGCAGCAAATCATCAAGAACCTGCTGCGCACGCCCGTTCTCAAGAACGTGGACATCGAAGAGCTGAAGGCTGGCTTCCCGGCCGCCCCGGCGCGCGCGGTGGCCGCCGTGAAAGAGGCCGCCACGGAGACGGTTGAGAAAGTGAAAGAAGTTGCTAAAGAAGCCGTCCAGGACGCCAAAGCTACGGTAAGCAGCGCGGCGGCAGCTTCGGTTAGCGCCGTGGAGGGCGTGGTGGACCAGGCCCGCGAAGCCGTGAGCGGCGCCGTGGAGTCAGTAACTGCTTCTACCTCCGATGTGGTGGAAAAGACCAAGGACGCCGTTTCCGGCGCCGTCGAAACCGTAACTGAAGGCAGCGTGGTCGATAAGGCCCGCGAAGCCCTGACCGGCGCCGTGGACGCCATCACCCACTCCGACGTGGTGGAAAAGGCAAAAGATACCGTGTCGGACGCCGTGGAGGCCATCACGCACTCTGAGCTGGCCGGGAAAGCCAGCGAAGTGGCCGGCAGCCTGCTCGACCGCGCCAAGAACCTGTTCGGGGGCGGCGATGAGGAAAAGCAGGACGCGCCGCAAGAAGCTGCCGCTCCGGCGGCTGCTTCGTCGGACAAAGACGAAACCGCCGACAACGCTGCTGCCTTCGACGATGCCGAAGCCGTAACCAAGCCTGTGAACGAGGACGGCCAGGAAGGCGACAAGCCCAAGCCCGAAATCGCGCTGTAACCGTATTGTTCCCTGCGAGGCGGCGCCATCCGTACCATTCTAAACCAGCAGCCCCGCCGCCTGTGCATTCAGGTAGCGGGGCTGCTGGTTTTCAGGGTAGTCATTACTGGCAGTTGCGAGTTCAGGAAACTCGTCTACGTAGCGCGTTTCGTAAACTTTGATTCGTAGACGGGTTCCGTAGACTTGACCGGCGTCGCAGGGGGGCACTTCTACCAGGTGCTAGGCAGCTACTAAGCGTTTACCGAAAAATAGGAGTAACATAGTACCTTTAGATGATGGATTACTTCGCATCCAGCATTTTCGTCACGGTCCTTGTTTGGGCCGCTGCCCGTACGCTTTACGTGCGCTGGCGGGGCGTTGTAACGACAGCCACCATTATCGCCCAAAAGCGCCACTGCGCCGACGATGGCGATATCCATTCGCCAGTGGTTGCTTTTCTGACTAAAGAGGGCGTACGTATAGAGGCCGAGGGTAAGGCCGGCGTAAATGCAGCCAACACGCCTTTCTGCGTGGGCGAGCAAGTAAGTGTTCGCTACTTAGCAGACAACCCCAAACGCTTTAATATCGTCCGCCACGAGATGCCTTATGTTCTGTGTCTTTTCCTTTTTGCCCTATTTGCCGTAGCCATAGCTCTATTTTGATATCACGAGATGCCAACTGCTGTCAGAGCGTTCCTGGCTCGCGAGTTTAGTGAAAGTGTAGAAATTTTAAACCTACACAATACTAAAACAGAGATATAACCACAAGATTGATGCCTAGTGGTTATTACCTTCCAAGGCTGTTTGTGCATGAAGGCAGTTCCAGTTATTGGATAAGATTAGCCTTTACCGCGCGCCCAGCTCCACGACTTGCAGCTCCGTCACCTTGCCGGCCTGCACCCCAAAGCGCAGCAGCGTGCGCACCTTGTGAAAGCCGTGGCGGCCGGCCGCGCCGGGATTGAGGTGCAGCAGGCCCAGCTTAGGGTCGGGCATGACGCGCAGAATGTGGGAGTGGCCCGAAATGAACAGCCCCGGCCGCGCAGCGTGCAGCAGCGGGCGCGCGGCCGGGGCGTAGTGGCCGGGGTAGCCGCCGATGTGGGTCATGAGCACCCGCAGGCCCTCGACCTCAAACTCCTGCGTCAGCGGCTGGCTCAGGCGCACGTCGCGGCCGTCGATGTTGCCATAGACGCCGCGGAACACCGGCGCCAGGCCGGCGAGCGTGTCGGCCACGTCTACGCCGCCGAAGTCGCCGGCGTGCCAGATTTCATCGGCGCCGCCCAGGTGGTGCACGATGCGCTCGTCGAGGTAGCCGTGGGTGTCGGAGAGCAGAGCGATGCGTTTCATGGGGCAAAGATGGCGGGCGCCGCCGTGGGGCCTGGCCGGCGGCAAGGGGGTAGGCGGCGAAAAGCAGCGGGCCCCGTATCTTTCGCCCGCCGGCTGCGTTTCGGGACCTTGCCCGAGACAACCCGTTCAGCTTGGGCCGGCCTCGTTCGCAAAGACCGGCTTTTCATCCTCACGCCACCCACTCCCGATGAACGTTTTCATCAACGATATTCCGCTGATTATCAAGAAGCTCGGCGAGAAAGTGTACAAGCACAAGTACGATTTGGTGCTCAATCCCGACGACGAATTTACGTCCAAGGACCTGGTGGGTGACGTGCTGGTGAGCGACGCTACGCCCGTCTTTCTCGACCGCCTGCTGCGGCTGATGGAAGTGAAAAAGCTGAAAAAGCTCACCTCGCTGACCATGCTCGTGCGCAAGAAAAAGGTGCTCATTATGCACCTCAAAGACCAGTTCAAGATTGCCAAGGCTGCCGGCGGCCTCGTCGAGAAAGACGGGCAGGTACTCATGATTTACCGCCTCGGCAAGTGGGATTTGCCCAAGGGCAAGCTCAAAAAAGACGAAGACCCGGTGCAGGGCGGCCTGCGCGAAGTGGAGGAGGAAACCAACGTCAAGCTGGAAATGGGCCCCAAGCTGCCCAGCACCTGGCACTCCTACGCCTACAATGGCAACAAAATGCTGAAGAAAACCAACTGGTACGTCATGCGCTGCCTCGACGACACGCTTATGCGGCCCCAGGCCGAGGAATACATTGAGGAGGTGCGCTGGATGGACCCGCAGGAGGCGCTGGCCAAGCTGGAAGAGGAATCGTACGCCTCCATCGCGCTGGTCGTGCGCTACTACCTGGCCAAGATTGCGGGCAAGCCCGCCAAAGCGGCCAAATAATTCGGGATAGTTAAATAATTCGGTGCAGCAGTATTGCTCTGGCCGAATAATTGTTGTCGGATAGCGCATGGCGCTACCGTTACCTGCTCGCTCATTTCACTTACTGGGGTTGCTGCTGGCCTTGGGCGGCGCCTTGGGTGCGTGCTCCAGCCAGGGCCACGAGCCCCGGCCTGACGCCGCCAGCGCGCTGCGCCGGCCGACCAACCTGCGCCGCCCGGCCGCCGCCCGCCCCCTCATCAACCTGCCCCCGGCCCTGCCCCTGGCTCCGGCCGCATTTCGCGCCCACTTTGGCCGGTCCCGGCCCGTGGGGGCCAGTTTTGTGGACCCTGGTAAAGCATTGGCTGACAAGAATATGCCAGCTGACTCGGTGGTGCTGTTTGAACTGCCAGGCCTGTCGATGGTGGTTAGCTTCCAGCCCGGTACCCGGCGCGTGTACGACGTGCTGCTGCTCGGCGCCGATGAGGCCACGCTCATGCGGCAAGCCACACTGCGGCCCGATGACACCAGCTACCTACTGCTGCCCGTCTTTGACTCGCGCCGCGCCGACCACCTGCTGGGCCTGCGCGTGATACCGAAATAAGTTAAGAGTTAAGGGTTAAGAGTCAAAATCCCTACCCCCTCACCGCGCTTCAAGCCGGACAAAGAGGAGAGGGACTTTAACTTATAACTCACACCTCATAAGCTGGCAGCGCGAAGGGCACGAACTCGCGCACGTTGCCGCCGTAGCGGTGCAGCTCGCGGATGATGGTGCTGCTGATGGCGGCCAGCGCGGGCGAGGTGATCAGAAACACCGTTTCCAGGGCCGGGTTGAGGTGGCGGTTGGCCTGGGCAATGGTGTTCTCGTACTCGAAATCGGTGGTGTTGCGCAGCCCGCGCAAGAGAAAATTGGCTCCGACTTCGCGGGCGTATTCGGCCGTCAGCCCTTTGAAGCTGCTCACCGACACGCGCGGCTCATCCTCAAAAACGCCCTCAATTAGCGCTATCATCCGCTCGACGGGCAGGTAGCGCTGCTTGCTGCTGTTGTTGCCGATGGCAATAATCACCTGGTCGAAGAGCTGCGCGCCGCGCCGCACCACGTCGAGGTGGCCATTGGTGAACGGGTCGAACGAGCCGGGGAAAAGCGCGACGCGGGACATGGAGTTGAGTTAAAAGTTATGAGTTAAAAGTTATGAGTTATCTGATCGTCACACTCACATGTGGTAACGGCCAACTCATAGCTCATAATTTTCAACTCCTAACTCAGATAAAGTGGAGGCTGAAGAGGTCGAAGTGCTGGTATTCGAGCACTTCGTTGAGGCGGTAGCTGTATTGCAAATCGTAGGGGCGGTTGCCGAAGCGCAGACGGCGGATGTAGGTGCGCAACAGCTCGAACAGGGCCGAGTCGGACGTGAGGTCGCCCCAGATGGTCAGTTCGTCCTGGTCGGGGTTCAGGCCCAGCTCCTGCATCACCAGGATGGTGTAGTAGAGCACGTCCTCGGCGCTGCCGAAGGCAAACACGTTGCAGAATTCCAGGCGCTGCTGCTCCAGCACCACCAGCGTCAGCTCGCCCCGGCCCAGGTGCAGGTAGAGGCGGCGCGGCGCGGCTGGCCCGCGCTGGTGCAGCAGGCCCGCGAGCAGGGCGCTGGTGTGGTGCAGCAGGCGGCTCTGGGGGCCGTGGGTGGTGCGCAGCCACTGCGCCAAAGCTACGTCGGCGGCGAAGATGCTGACCAGCTCCAGGCCCGGATGGGCTACGTGGCCGGTTGTTTCGTGGGCCGCGAGCGGGTGGTGCAGGCGCAGGGCCGTGGCCTCGTCGCCGGGCCGGAACAGCGGCGCCGGCAGCAGCGTAAAGGCCCGCCCGCTGAGGGCCAGCCGCACCTGCGCCCAGCCTGGCTGGCCCAGCAGCTCGTGGGCGGCGAGCTGCGCGGGCAGGGGGGGGTAGGGAATCGCGGCGTGGTCTTCGAGCAGCACAATCTTCTGGCGGGCCACGTCGGCGGCGGCCAGGCGCAGGCCAGCGGGGCCCCCCAGCACGTAAAGGTGGTAGGCGCCGGGCCGGGCGGGGTCGAACGTTTCGTCGCGCAGGTGCACCAGCGGCGTGGCAGCAGCAGCAAGAGCAGGGGTGGGGGCAGTCACGGGCAAGGGCAAAGCGGCCCTAAAGGTACACCCCGAAGGCAACGTGCCGCCAGTGCCCTCGCCAGGCGGCGGGGCCCACCCGCAACAGACAATCTTCGGGAAGAGTGGCCCGCCGCCCTCCCCGAAGATTGTCTATCCCTGCTGGTCTACTGGCTGGTGCTCCGTCTGCTTAGGGCTGCTTAGGGCCGGGCCGCGATAGCCGTGGCGGTATAATCCGTAAACACGCCGTCGAGTCCCAGCGCATAAAACTCTTTGTACTCGGCGGTGGGGTCGCCCTGGTAAGCAGGCAGCAGGTAGCGGGCCTCGTCGCGGAAGGTGTAGGCGTGGACGGCCAGCCCGCGCTGGTGCGCCCGCTCAATGAGGGTGGTGGCGGGCAGTTTGGTTTTGTCCGTGGCCTTGTAGGGCTGAATAAAGGGTTTCCAGGGGCCAATGCCGTTGGCGTAGGTCTTCACAAAATCCAGCCCGGCGTCCGTCGCCAAATCGTTGTAGGTGCGCTTGTCGCCCGCCACCACAAAATCGTACGGCTGGCCGTTGGGCGCCGTCATCTCCAACTGGCCGTTGGCATCCACGTCGTAGGCATCGTAGAGCTGAATCAGCTTCACCGTGGACTTATACTGGTTCCGAATGGCGCGCAGGTTGGCCACCTCAAATGACTGCACGTAGACTGGGGCCGCCTCGTTATTCCAGCCAGCCGCCGTAAGGGCATCGAGCAGCTTGCTGGTCAGGGGCAGGCCCTGGCTTTCGTGGAACGTAGGGTGCTTGGTTTCCGGGTAGATGCCAATAGTCCGGCCTTTGACTGTGGCCTGCGCCTTGGCCAGCTCGATTACCTCCTCGAATGAGGGGATGGCGTAGAGACCATTGTACTGCTGGGGCCGGTCGGCCAGCGCCTGCTTCGCCCGGATGGTCTTGATTTCCGTCAGCGTAAAGTCGCTGGCAAACCAGTCGGTGTACGGCACGCCGTCCACCATTTTGGTGGTTTTACGGCTCGCAAACTGCGGCAAGTCGGCCACGTTGGTTGTGCCCGACAGCATCGGCTCATGCCGGCAGATGAGCACTTGGTCCTTGGTAAGCACCAAATCCTGCTCAATGAAGTCAGCCCCCAGGTCGATGGCCCGTTGGTACGCTTCGAGCGTGTGCTCCGGCAGCAAGCCAGAGGCGCCCCGATGCGCCACCACCAGCGGCGCCCGCCCGTCCAGCGTCTTGTATTTCACGGTGTTAGCGGTGTCGTCGTCGTCCTGGCAGGCGCAGGCGCCGAGTAGGAGAGCAGCGGTGAAGAGGGAAAGCAAGGGTTTCATAGGGTAGGATTATTGTCTAATTCGGTGCAAAAATTAGACAATAACATTACCTCCTGGCCAAGCGCAAGTTACCAAATTGCTCGCGCCGGCAGGGCTCGCGCCGGCCTCCGCCAAAAAGAACCGCCGGGCGCCCCGATGCAGTTGCTTTCCCAACCGACCAAGCCGCGCGGTCAGCCCGCGAAATGCACCTGCGGCACAAACACGTCATCGACGCTCAGCACCAGCCGCAGCACCGGATGCACCTGGGCCGGCGGCAGCGCCAGCAGCTGGCGCGGCGTGAGCCAGCGCAGCTCGGTGAGCAGCTGCTGGTCGGCGGCGTGCTCGGGGTCGTGGCCCAGGCGCGGGGCGGCAGCGCCGTCTTCGGCCACCACCTCGAAAAACAGCTCCAGCGCCTGCAAGTCGTTGGTGCGAAACTCGTGCAGGTGCAGAAACCGGCCCACCCGCACGGCCAGCCCGGTTTCTTCCCGAAACTCGCGTACCAGGCCCGCCTTCAGGCTTTCGCCAAACGCCCAGCCCCCGCCCGGCGGCGACCAGAACGGGGCCCCGGCCGGCAGCAGCCCGCGGTGGGCGGCCAGCAGTAAGGCGCCCTCGCGCAAGAGCAGCCCGCCCACACGCACGCGCACCTGGCCGGCGTAAGGAGCCAATAAGGAATGCATCAGGTCAGGTGAAGGGTGCATGAGCGTGTGTATAAGGTAAGTTGCCGCCTCAACGGATAGGCGCAGCTAACTGTTGTACTTTTTTGCCTGGTTGGGTCCTGGCAGGCCCTAGCGGCGGGGCTGGCTGCTCCTGGTGTGGCCTTCGCCTCCGCGAGGGGGGTAGGGAAAGGCCCCGGACCTACCTTTGCCAGATGCCCGACGCGCCGCTTCCTACCCCCCCACCCAACCCCGAACCCGCCGCCGACCTCGAAGCCCGCATCCGCCGCAAGCTGCTGGGCCAGCACTTCATGCACCTCATCGGCGCCGACCTGACCAGCATCGCGCCCGGCCGCGTCGAGGCCGAACTAGCCTTGGCCCAGCAGCACCAGCAGCAGCGCGGCTTTGCCCACGGCGGACTGGTGGCGACGATGGCCGATTTGGTGGCCGGCTTCGCCGCCGTCACGCTCATTCCCGATACTTATGGCCTGGTGACTTCCGATTTAAAGGTGTCGTACCTGAATCCGGGGGTAGGGAATCGAATCAAGGCCATCGGCTGGGTCTTGAAAGCGGGCCGCCGGCTGCACTTCTGCGAGGCCGAGGTGTGGTGCGACGACGTGCTGATTGCCAAGGCTACGGCCACGATGGTGGTGCTGGAGCCAAGCTAAATGCATGTAATAAGATGTTCCGCAACATAGTCTCGGGCCTAGCCGGTGCAATTATCGTAATTCTGCTGCTATTGGTTTTATACGCCAATTACGACACTCATTTTAGCGATGAAGTCAGATTAGCAAACATGAGTGCGATAAGTATTAGGGAAGTGAAAATTGGTATGGATACGTTGCAGGTTAATAAAATAATGGGGCGACCTGAAACCGTGAGTACGATTCAGCAAGACCGTATTTATCACTACGCTCACAAACCTGGTAGTTCTAGTAGCTACCGAATAAAATTTGACACTTCGTACAAAGTAATAGGAATTAATATTATTGATTAATGCTAAAAATTAGAACCCCCTCCGTCCGCGACTATTTCCCCTTCGAGCCCACCGACGACCAGGCTGATTTATTTCAGCAGCTCGACGTTTTTCTGGCCGACCAGCTGCCGGGGCGCAAGGCGTTCGTGTTGCGCGGCTACGCTGGCACTGGTAAAACCACCGTCGTGAGCGCGCTGGTGCAGTGGCTGCACCGGCTGGGCCGCAAGTACACGCTCATGGCGCCCACCGGCCGCGCGGCCAAGGTGATGAGCGCCTACGCCGGGGTGCCGGCCAGCACGATTCACAAGAAAATCTACCGCCAGACCTCCGGCTCGCCCTCGGAGCGGCTCTCGTTTTTGCGCCAGCCCAACCGCACCGACCAGATGCTCTACATCGTGGATGAGGCCTCGATGATTTCCGATGAAAAAGCGTTCGGCGAAAACGGCTTGCTAGATGACTTAATGGGCTACGTGTTCGAGAAGCCCACCAACCGCCTGCTGCTCATCGGCGACACGGCGCAGCTGCCGCCGGTGGGCCAGCTGCTGAGCCCGGCCCTCGATCCGGAGCTGCTGGCCGGCCGCTTCCGCGCCGAGGTCGGCACCGTCGAGCTGCGCCAGGTGATGCGCCAGGCTGAAGCCTCAGGTATTCTGGTCAATGCCACCGAGTTGCGCGAAGAATTGCGTGAGGAGCAGCCGGAAATCAAGCTGCACACCAAGGGCTTCGGCGACATCTATAAGATGGGCGGCGACAAGCTGGAAGACGGCCTGCGCTGGGCGTATCGGAACTACGGGCACGAGAACACGACCATCATCTGCCGCTCGAACCGCAACGCCAACCAGTATAATCAGCTAATTCGGCGGGTGCTGTTTGAGGCCGAGGAAGAGATTGAGGCCGGCGACTACATCATGGTGGTGCGCAACAACTATTTCTGGCTGCCTAAGGACTCGGAAATCGGGTTTCTGGCCAACGGCGACTTTTTGCAGGTGCTCAAAATCGTGCGGCGCCAGGAAGAGTTCGGCTGCCGTTTCGCCGACGCGCGGGTGCGGCTCGTGGACTACTCCGACGAGCCGGAGCTGGAGGTAAAGCTCCTGCTCGATACGCTGCACACTGAGAGCCCGGCCCTGCCCGCCGACCGCAACAATGCGCTGTATCAAGCAGTAAGCGAGGATTATACGCACCTCAAAACCAAGGGCGAGCGGTATAAGGAGATGCGCAAGGACCCGTTTTTGAACGCGCTGCAAATCAAGTTTGCCTACGCCCTGACCTGCCACAAGGCCCAGGGCGGACAGTGGCAGGCCGTGTTCGTGGACCACGGCTTTCTCAAGCCCGACGAGCCGCTTTCGGGCGAGTTTGCGCGCTGGCTCTACACGGCCATCACGCGGGCCTCGGAGCGGCTGTTTCTGCTCAACTTTCAGCCGAAATTATTGGGCGAAAAGCCGGAAGACTCCGACGAGTAGCGGAATTTTACGGCCCAAGTCGCCGTTAGGGCGGCTTCGATGGCCCTACTCCTGATTGGTAGTAACTTGGCCAGGCATTTGCGAAGCGGCGCGGCGTCAGCCCCCACTGCTGATTGATTTTGTTTCCTTCATTTTTTCCATTTCCCTACCCCCCTCCCGATGAAAAAAGTCCTTTTGCTCGCCCTTAGCCTTGCTTTCACTGGTGTGGGCGCCGCCCAGGCCCAGGCCGTAGCGCCGGCCGCCGGCGCGGCCAAAGTAGCCGGTCCCCAGATTCAGTTTGATGAAGTGAAGTACGACTTCACGGCCGTGGCGCAGGGCGGTACTGTCGACCACACGTTCAAGTTCAAGAACGTGGGCACGGCCCCGCTCATCATCTCCAACATCGGCGTGAGCTGCGGCTGCACCACCCCGAGCTGGACCAAGGAGCCCGTGCTGCCCGGCAAAACCGGCACCGTCACGGCCCACTTCAACTCGGCCGGCAAGCTCGGAATGCAGAACAAGGTGCTCACGATTGAGTCGAACTCGGTGGGCGGCACGGCCACCGTGGCCCTGGTGGGCGAGGTGAAGGAGCCCGGCGCCTCCGCCTCCGCCGTGGAAGCCACCGCGCCCAAAACCGACGTAACCACAATGTCGGAGGAAGGCAAGCAGAAAAACAAGCTCGACGGCCAGAAAATCAAAGCCAAGAAAAAGAAAGCTTAAGCTGACTTTATAAAGAGCAAAAAGGGCGGCCCGCTGATGCGGGCCGCCCTTTTTTTATGTCTTCGCAGGCTGACAACCAGTAGCTACCAACCTAATTTCTACAGCTGCCGCACGGCCAGCAGCAAGCTCAGCCAGCCGCCGATGAGCAGCAGCCCGCCCACCGGCGCCACCGCCCCGAGCTTGGTGATGCCCGTGAAGCAAAGCAGATACAGTGAGCCGCTGAACAAGAGCACGCCGCCCAGCCAAAGCCCGCCCGTGGTGCCCAAACTGCGCAATTCGGGCCGCAGGGCCCACAAAATGCCGATGCCCAGCAAGGCCAGCGCGTGATAGAACTGATAGCGCACGGCCGTCTCGAAGGTGTCGAAGCGCTTGGTGGCTTCCAGCATGGGGCGCAGGGCGTGGGCGCCAAACGCGCCGATGGCCACGCCAAGGCCGCCGAGAATGGCGGCGAGTTGAAGTAAGAGTCGGGCTGACATGGAGGAGGGGGGTAGGGAAGTAAGGAGAATTAAAAGTTAAATGTTAAAAAGAACGTCATGCTGAGCCCCGCGAAGCATCTTGCCAGGAGAAGTAACCTAATCGTTCACTCGTTTAGATTAGTAACGGGTGAGATGCTTCGCTGTGCTCTGCATGACGTTCTTTTTAGCTTCTGCCTCTGCCTCAGCCGCGGGCGCCAAAGATGGCGCTGCCCACCCGCACGAGGGTGCTGCCCTCTTGCAGGGCCAGGGCGTAGTCGCCGCTCATGCCCATCGAGATTTCGCGGAAGCCGTCATCGGCGGCGAAAAACGTGGTTTTCAGGTGCTGGAAGTAGCCGCGCAGGGTTTGAAACTCGGCGCGGAGTTGGGCCTGGTCTTCAGTGAAAGTTCCTACCCCCATCACGCCGCGCAAGCGCACGTGGCGCAGCTGCGCGAACTCATCGGACACTAAAATGGCCTCGGCTTCGGGCAGGCTGAGGCCAGTTTTGCTTTCCTCCTGGGCGATGTGAAATTGCAGCAGGCCATTGATGACGCGCCCACATTTGGCGGCCTGCCGCTCGATTTCGAGCAGCAGCTTCAGGCTGTCGATGCTCTGGATGGTGTCGACGAACGGGGCCAGATGCTTCACCTTGTTGGTTTGCAGCTGGCCGATAAGGTGCCACGCCACGTCGGGGGGTAGGGCCGGCTGCTTGGCGGTCATCTCCTGCACCCGATTCTCGCCGAAAAGCCGCGTCCCGGCGTCGTAGGCCTCTTGCAGGTGCTCGACGGGGTGGGTTTTGGTGACCACCACCAGGCGGGCGCCGGTGCCGGCCAGCTCGGCCTGGAGGCGGTAGATGTTGTCGGCAATGGTCACGCGAAGGGGTTGGTGAAAAGAAGGGGGGTAGGGAACTTCGAGCAGCATTAGTCTTCTAATATGTTGCTCACGAAGGTGCTTTTCAAGGCCAGCCAGAGCAGCCACAGGCCCAGGCTCAGCCCCAGGTAAACCCGGTAGTAGTCGCGGGTGTTGCGAAAGCGCAGCTGGCGGATGTCGGATTTTTCGAGCTGGTCGATTTGGCCGAACACCTGCCGCAGGCCAGCGTTGTCGGTGGCGCGGAAGAACTGGCCGTCGGCGGCCCCGGCCAGTTGGCGCATGGTGGTTTCATCGAGGCGCGACTGCACGTAGCGCGGCTGGCCGGTGAGGGAGTCAGTATCGAAGGGCACGAAGCCGTCCTGGCCCAGGCCGATGGTATAAATCCGAATGCCGTAGGCGTGGGCCAGCTGGGCGGCCAGCAGCGGGTCGAGGGCGCCGGCGTTGCTTTCGCCATCGGAGAGCAGAATGATGACCCTGGACTTGGTTGGGGACTCGCGCAGCCGGTTGGTGGCCACGCCCAGAGCCGTGCCGATGGCCGTGCCGTCGTTCTCAATCAGGCCCAGGCGCAGGCTGGCCAGGTCTTCGCGCAGCAGCTCATAATCAGTGGTTAAGGGCGCGAGCGAAAACGCTTCGCCGGCGAAGGCCACCAGCGCCAGCCGGTCGCCGGCGCGGCGGGCCACGAAGTTGGTGGCCAGGCGCTTGGCAGCTTCGAGGCGGTTGGGCTGGAGGTCGCGCAGGGCCATCGAGCCCGACACGTCCAGGGCCAGCACCAGGTCGATGCCGCGGCCGGTTTGGGTCAGGCGCTCGTCGGTGCGCTGCGGGCGGGCCAGCGCGATGATGCCAAACGCGAGGCTCAGGCCCAGCACCACCTCGGGCAGAAAGCGCAGCGCGGCCAGATAGTCGGGCCGGGCCGGGCCGGGGCGGCGTGCCACCACCACCCGCGCCCGCCGGCCCCGGCTGGCCAGCAGCGCGCGCAGCCCAAACAGCAGCGGCAGCAGCGGCAAGAGCAAGAGCAGCCGCGGCGCCTGCCAGGCGTAGGAGCTGAGCGTGGCGTAGCGCAGGGCGTCGAAAAGGGCGTCGAAAAGGGCGTCGGGAGAAAGCACGGCGGCGGCGAAGGTAACCGCTTAGCCGGCCGCCAGGGCAGCGTAGCGCCGCTCGGCAAAGCTGCGTAGCTGCCCGAAGGCGCGGGCCAGGGCGGCCTCATCTTCGATTTCGAGGTTGCCGTACACCACGCGGTCGGTGGTTTCGAGGGCCTCTTTCACGTCGGCGTCCTCCCGGAAGTAGGTCACGATTTCGCGGCTCGTGAACGAGGTCAGGGCGCTGGCGTCGAGGCCGGAGAGATAGTTCTTCCAGAGCGAGACGGCCCGCTCGACGTTGGTGGCCGACTGCGACAAGCTGAAGCGCTCGACGTGCCGGGCGAACTGCGCCAGGAAATACTGGTGGTTCTTGCGCCGCTTATACGCCTGGTAGCGCCGCCGGATGGGCCGCCGAAACAAGGCCAGCCCGCCCGCGCCCGCCGCCACCGCGCTCGCCGCCAGCGCCAGCCACAACGGGTAGTCGAAGGCCGGCGCGATGGGCTCCAGCGCCAGGCTCTGACGCAGTGCCGGCGGGCCGGCCGTGGGCCCGAAGCTGGGCCCGGCGGCCGGAGTCACGCGCCGCAGGCGCACCCGCGCCGGGGCCGGCGCCACGCGCAGCGTATCGGCGCCGCGCAGCACGAGCACCGGCAGCGTGAGCGTCTGCACCGAGTCCAGGGCGAAGGTGCGCAGGTGGTAAATGGCCCGGTCCAGGCTGCGCCCGCTGCGGGTGCGGGTGGCAAACCAGGTTTTGCCCACGAACTCAAACGGGGCGAAGCCGGCCAGCGAATCGGGAAACACCACCTCCAGGTCGGGGGCGTGCTCGTAGCGCAGCTCGTAGTCCAGGGGCTGGCCCACCTGGGTGGTAGCTTGCAGAAAGCGGCCTTGCGGCGCCGGCAGGGGGGTAGGGATGGCGGGCGTTTGGGCGGAAGTGGGTTGGGGAAGCAGAGTGGCGGTCAGAAGAAAGGCGGTCATGCTGAGCGCAGCGCAGCGGAGCCGAAGCATCTTGCCAGGGAAGGTAATCCAATCGGTGTGGAAGCTGATTACTCTCCCTGGCAAGATGCTTCGGCTCCGCTGCGCTGCGCTCAGCATGACGGTCTGTTTACCTGTTCTTTTCTTCATCAATAATCCACAAAACCAAATTTCCTACCCCCGCCCGCGGCGGTTGCGCTGGCGAAATAGGCTCACAAGCTGCGGCACGAAGTCATCGTCGGTGCGCAGGGCCAGGAAGCCGGCCCGTTGCCGGCGGCAAAGCTGGCGCAGCTCCTCCTGCTGGTGGCGAGCCTCGGCGGCGTGGCGGGCCCGAAACATCGCCGACGAGGTATTGACCCACTGCGTGCGGCCGGTTTCGGCGTCGCGCAGCGGCACGATGCCCAGGGCCGGAAACGCCGCCTCGCGCGGGGCTTGCAGCTGCACCACAATCAAGTCGTGCTGCCGGGCCAGCATGGTCAGCTCGCGCTCGTAGTTGAGGTCAATAAAATCCGAAATCAAAAGCACCAAACTGCGGTGCTTGAGCAGGCCCAGCGCCTGCCGGATGCCGGCGCGCAGGTCGGTCTGGGCAGAGGTCGGCGCCAGCGCGAACAGCCGCTGAATCAGGGCGTAGGCCGCCCGCGGGCCCTTGGCTGGCGGCATATACAGCTCCTTTTGGCTCGAAAAAGCCAGCATGCCCAGCGGCGCGTCCTGGCGGGCGGCCGAGAGGGCCAGCAGCCCGGCCAGGTCGCGGCCCAGGTCGAGCTTGCGCTGGCCGGCGTCGCCGACCTGCGCCAGCGAGGCGCTCACGTCGAGCAGCAGCAGCACCTGCTGCTCGCGCTCTTCCTTATAGGTTTTGACGAACGTGCCGTGGCCCTTGCTGCTCACGGCCCAGTCGATGGCCCGCACCTCGTCGCCGTACTGGTATAGGCGCACCTCGTCCACCTCCAGGCCCGTGCCCCGAAACACGGAGTGGAAACTGCCCTGCAACTGCGCCTCCACGGCCTGGTGAATGCGGATTTCGAGGTGGCGCAGCCGGCGCACGAGCGCTGAAAGGACGGAGGCGGTGGCGGGCGGCGTCATACTCCGGGCTTTTTCAAGTGAGTTGGTCAGACGGCGAAGCTACGACGCCCTACCCCCC
>NZ_CAXTEF010000047.1:0-24764 GCF_964243305.1 uncultured Hymenobacter sp. | reverse complement strand
AGCAAGCAAGCAAGCAAGCAAGCAAGCAAGCAAGCAAGCAAGCAAGCAAGCAAGCACCCGCCCCAGGCCTGGAAGTTAGGGCCACCCGCCCCGGCTGTCCACCGCTCGGAGCTGTCAGCCACCCACCACTGGCACTACGCCCCGCGGACCAGGGGCGGGCCCACCGGGGCGGAACTGCCTGCTTACCCTCGTCTTCACCTATTTCCTAGTTCAACAAATCCTGCTTCTTACCCTCCTACCCTTACCCTTACCCTTACCCTATCCCTATGCAACCCCATTCCGATACTCCCGCCCGCAAGGGCCCGCGCATTCTGCTCATGGTGCTGCTGGCCATCGGGGCCTTTTTCGCCATGCCGCCGCTGGTGCGCTGGTGGAACCCGGCCGCCGGCGCCTTCGACGTTGGCACGCTTAACGCCCCGGTGCTGGCCGCGCTGCAGTTCTTCGCCGCCGTTTCCATGGCCTTCGTGGCCTGGCGCTTTCTGTTTCCCGTGCTCTACGCCTACGTGCGCGAGAGCATGGAGGAAAAGCTGTTCGAAAAGCTCACCGCGGACCTGATAAGCCAGCTGCCGTCCGCCGAGCTGGCGAATGCCAACTCTATCTTTCACGCCGCCGAGCGCCGCCGCATCGCCCAGTTTCAGTTTCTCATCCGCTGCGTGCGCTTCCTGTTTTCGCTCCTACCCTTCTTCGTTTTCCTGGTGCTGGCCACGCGTATGGTCAACAGCGCCCTCACTATCGTGCCGCACTAGTCAGCGCAGAGCCGGCATCAACTGCTGCCGGGCGTAGCACCGGGGGCTGATGAACTTCTTTAAGCGGTTCCTAAGCAATTCGCCCCTGTTCGCCAGCCGAATCAGCGAGCGAAAGCTGGCCGCCGCAAACTCAGATAGCGCATTGACCCCCGCCGGGGGCTCATGCCTGGTCAGGGCAGGCCGACGCCGGCGGGCCGGTTCCATCCGGGGACAGCAGAGGCCAGTTGGAATACCAGCTCCAGAACTGGTAAAAACACGCTTCCTGCAACCCACGAGCAGCGCTAACGAAACTGCAACTATTGCCCGGGATTCTACCGGCCCAATGGCCGGCGACGCGGCGGAACCACTTCAAGGCTGAACCTAAACTTATAGAAGATGACTAGAAGCATAACTCTGGCGCTGCTGGTAGTCCTTGGACTGCCCGGCCAGGCCCAACCCAGCACGCAGCGCCTGAAACTCAAGCAGGTGTACACTTCGCAGCTCTACGTGCGTGAGGCACATAATCGTAACGACGGCCCGGAAGTAGAAGCCTACCAGCGGGGTGGCGGCGGACAGCCTAACTCGGCCTGGTGCTCGTGGTTCGTGAGCTGGTGCTTTCGCCGCAGCGGCGTTCGTACCGCCTACTTCGGCCGCGCCCGCAGCTGGTTCGACGCGTCGCACGTGGTGCTCAACCACGGGCGTCAGGTGCCGAGCCAGCCCACCCCGCAGCCGGGCGACGTGGTGGGCTACGAGTGGGGCCACCCGGCCGTCTCCCACGTCGGCTTTCTCGACCTGTGGGGCGTGGCCGCCACCTGCCAGACGGTTGAGGGCAACACCGGCGGCGGGCGCCAGAGCCGCGACGGCGACGGCGTTTATAAAAACTGGCGGCTGAAAAGCCAGGTCGCCTACGTGGCCAACGTGATTGATAATCCAACTTATCGCCGCGGCGAATAAGCCCAATATGCTATGGAAGCTGACGCCTTACCCGTCCCCTTGCCCGGTCCGCGGTCCGGCACGGCCGCTGACTTACGGCGCGAGCTGCTGCTGCACGACCGCCACGCGGCCCTGGCGGCCCTGGCGCGCGCCCAGCTGGTGCGCAAGCTGGCCGAAGCCGAGGATCGCGAGGCCGCGGGCGCTGCCCTGCCGCCGCCCATCCCCCGCGGCTGACTTTAGCAGATTGCGGCTCCTGGCTATTGCCACCCGATACTGCTGCCTGCTGCTAGTTCCTTGGGCATGTCTCAGCTCGGGCCGGAGTTGGCGCTTGACCGGAGTCACAGAATGGGATAGGCTGAGCCGGATTACTGGCCTGCCAGGGGCTAGGCCGTCGGGCAGGGCACGGCGTCAGCCCGGACCTGATGCCGGCCGCCGGTGGAGCGGGTTTGACCTGACTGCGGCAGTGCTGGCAGTTGGGTGGCGCTAATCGTTCGTATGTCGTTAGCTGGCACCCGTACAGGGCTCTCAACTGCTTGCCCGGTGACGTCTACGACACGGTTCCTACCCCGAAGCGGCTTGCCGCCGCACCCACGGTCGGGCCGGGTCGGCCGGCAAGCCTTTGAGCGGCCAAAGATGGACAAACAAAAGCGGACGCCCATTCGGGCGTCCGCTTTTGTTTGTCCAGGCAGGTTGGTTAGGCTGCTCGTAACGATAATTTACGTGGATTACCCCGCCAGGCTAAGAGCCCGCCGATGATAATCAGAGTACTCCTGAGCCACCCGCTTCTTCAGGTTGCGGACGCTCTCTGGCTGCCGCTTACTGTCGCCGAGCAGGTGCGTGAAATAAGGCGACTCGTGCTCTGACAGCACGTAGCCAACCGCCAGCCCGTGTTCGTAGCAGTATACGCCAGCAAAGTACTGCTCCAGCAAAATGTTGAAATCGTAGAAGGCCCCGCCACCCTGGGCGTGACGCGCGGCCAGCGCGGCGAACATGGGTTGATTGGCCGGGTGGGCCATCGTCTCAAAGGCCGCGTCGCAGCACGCGTGGATGGCGGCCAGGTGGTGCCCGCCGTAGAGGCCAGCGTTGAGGGCCCGCACCTTGGGGCCGTGTTTAACAGCGTGGTCGCGCACGAATTCAGGCAGATACCCGGCCTGACGCAGAAAATAGGCTACCACGCGGTCGTAACAACTGAAGTCGTCCTCACTGCTCTGCGCCAGGATGGCGGCCCCGGCCAGGCGCGCCGGCAGCGGGGCCCACAGGTAGGCATCGAGGTCAATGTGCACGAACGGTTCGGTCTGGAGGCGGTAGGCCTGGAGCTTGCTGGCCATCCACAGGTGATGCGGGTAGGCGAACTGGTCGAAGACGACGTGGATTTCGTCGAAGGGCAAGCGCAGGCGCTCGAGCAGCTGGGCCCCGCGCGAATCGGTATAGAGCGCGACCCGGCCCAGGTGGCGCTTGGCCAGCAGCACGCTTAGCACACAAGAACACCAGAAAGCTTCGGCGTCGGGGAAGCCGCCGTGGGCATTATGGGTATCGAGGAATTTCGTGCAAAGAGAGAAAACAGCTTTCATTAAGGTTCAAGTAGAAAAGCACAAGGTTGGGAGCGGAAACTGAGACGTCTTTTCTACTAATGCTCATTGCCAAAACATTACTAAAAGCAGTAAGCGAGGTAGAAGTCGCGGCTGGATTGAACCCGTAAACATTAGCAAGTCTAAGTGTTCATGAATCAGGTATGAACATTGGATACCGTACTTGCTCCGCATGAAAGGCGCTTATGACGCTAAAAAGGCCAGTAATAACTTCAGCGATAGTCACCCAGCAGGGCTGACTGCGCCGACCAAAGGCAAGGAAATCAAAGTCAAGCTGGGTGCTAGCCTCGTAGGCCAAGGGCTGGGCGGAAGAGGGGCCTGTGGGCGATTAAACTTGGGGAATGACATTTCCCTTAATAATATAATATTCTGCTTATCCAGCAGGGCCGTCTCGTGCAGCAGGCGTAGGGGCGAACAGCCGTAGGCCGTGCGGTTGCGGTTAGGGTCAGTGACTAGCCGCGCCTGCAACAAGCGGTAGTCACATTGAGCCGTAGTCTGATGGCCTAGCGCGTCTCAGGTGTTGGCTCTGCTGCTCGCGCACGACGTTGCCGTTAGCATCGTAGCTGTAGGCATAATTGACTGTACCAATCTGCACGCTTTGCAGGTAGTTCGTGGTCTTTGCTCCGTAATCGAACCGCCGGGTAAAGCTACTCGCGCTATTAGCGCTGGTGTGGCGCAGTTGCTCGATGTTGCCCAGCAAGTCGTATTGGTGCTGTTGGGTGTAGCCCGTGGTGCTGACCGCGCCCTCACTTCTAGTGCTGTCCTGCTAGGGTGTGGCCGCCGTGGGCTGGTTCTCGCGCCCGTTGGCCGACAAGAGCCGATAAAGGGCATCGTACTCGTAGAGGCGCATTAACTCCGCCGCGCCGCCCACTCCGCTTTGGGGCGTTCGCTCCTGGGTCTGGCTGATGTTGCCCGCCAAGTCATAGCCGTAGCCCGTGTCCTGGCACACCGTGCCGTTCACCGGCGTGAGTGTTTGGCCGCTGGCGGTATAGCCCTCGGTGCGCAGGCGCAGGAGCCGGAAGCTTACTGCATCATTAGGCATAGCGGGTCACGAGGCCGTTGCCCCGCGCCAGCAGCAGGCGCTGCCCGCGGGCGTTGTAAGCCACGCGCTCGACCAGCACCTGCCCGTCCAGGCGCACCTGCTCCAGCCCCCCAGCCCGGTTGTAGCTGGGCACAAGCACCGGCCGCACCCCGCCCGCCCCCGCCTCCTGCGGCAGGGTCAGGCGCGTGGCCCGGTTCAGCGCGTCGTAGCGCGTGCTGGTCTGGTAGACGCGCGCCGCCAGCCGGTCGGTCGGCGCGCTCACGTCGTTCCAGTGCGCGTTGTAGCCTGCCGGCAGGCTTTGCCAGTTCGTCCCGGCCTGCACGCCCCACTGGGCTGTGAGCACGCTGTCGGCCACCACCTGCCGCTCCTTTTCCAGCACGTTGCCCTTGAAGTCGTAGCCCAGCACCCGCACCAGCCCCGCCTCGTCAAAGTGCCGGGTGAGCTGCCCCACCGTGTTGCTGGCCGGCGCGGCGGCCGTGTTGGCTCCGTACTCCAGGCACTGACGCCGGCTGACGGCCTCACCCGTCTGGTCGCGCGCCCAGGCGTCGGTGGGCCGGCCCAGCGCGTCGTAGGCGTGCAGCGTCAGCGCGCCCTTGGCGTCCTCGCCTTGTAGCGGCTGGCCGGTTCCGTCGAAGAGGGCCCGGCGCACGCCCCCGTCGAGGTGGCGGGTCCAGAGCACGTTGGCGCCGGGGTCGTCCTCGCCAGCTTTAGGCCGCAAATCATACACGTGCTCGAAGCTCACACGCCGGTACGCATCCATCACCCGTGTGCGGTTGCCGCGCAGGTCGTAGAAGTACTCCATCATAACTTCCACCAGCGGCCCGCCGGCCGCAACTGGTTCGAGTCGGTCTTTGGTGCGGATGACGCGGCCCAGCGCGTCCACCTCGGCGCTCTGGGGCGTGTACCAATGCGCGGCCACGGCCGTGGCCACCGGCTGGCCCCGGTGCGTTTCGTTGGCCAGGTCGTTGGCGTCGTAGGTGTACGACTCCCAGGGCGTGGGCGCGAATTCGGCCAGGGCCGTTAGGTTGCCGGCCAGGTTGGGCCAGCCATAGAGGACGCGCTGCTCAGTGCCGTCGGGGTTGAGGGTGAGAATGACCTGGCCGCGCGGGTCGTAGAACATCTGCACTCGCTGCCCCTGAGCGGCCGCATCGGCGAGCACGAAGTCGAAGCCGGTGCTGAAAAAGGGCTCGTACTTCTCCACAACCCGGCCCTTGTTGTCGTACACCTGCCAGCCGCTTACCACGACGTTGACCTTAACCGGGTCTGTATTGCGGCGGCCCAGGGCGGGCTTGTTCGTCGCGGTGGGGTCGGCGGGCAGGCCACTATCCCCGAAGCTCACCTCACCAAAAAGTGTCTCTTCCGCCTGGGCGCGGGTTTGCAGCAGCCGGCCGAAGCCGTCGCTGTACTCGGCCTTGACCAGCAGGGCACTGGTGGCACTGACCTTGTAGCGATATCACAGCCTTTACGCCGCGTACACCGTCACCTGGTACACGCCTGCGGCAGTTTATCTCCGCTATGGTTTCTGGTATATTGGAAGGAGCCTTACCAAAGTGGTTGTTGCTTTAGTGGAACGGGTGCTCTCAACCCGCCTTGGGGTGTTATCCCATGGTGAAGACGGAGTTTGTCTTCGATGAACTCTGGCAGGTAAAGCGACTGACGAGGCAACCCTCGTAGGCTTTCTGGAGATGCAGGGATATAAATAGGGGTATTATTTGTATAATCTACCAAAAAATATTGCGCATCAGGAGAGAAAATAAGCTCCTGAGACTTTTCATCTATAAAGGGTGGTGGTTCAGCTCGCCAATAATATACAGTGCTTAGCTGGTCTTGTACCAAGGGCAAATGGCCAATTATTGGCCATTTGGATGCTTCAGGCATTAGTAAAGGAGCAGTTAATAATAATGAACAATTATATATTAATCTTATATCAGTAAACGACTCAGAGGATAAGACATCATAGAATGCAAAGCGGCTTAGTCCATCTAGGTTGCGAGCATATGTATAATAGCCCGGCGCAAGGGCTACCTCTAGGAATGACCCTGGCTCAATCTCAGGCATTAAGTTTTTACGCCGAGCTAATTTATTGCGCATGGTTTAATTGCCGGTATAGCCGGCTTTGGGTCCGAAATTTTTATTGGAAAAGAAATGAAATATACGGCCGGCCGGGTTATCCTTACCCACTCCACGTATTGGATTACCCGAAGTGCCGTTGTCTGAAATAGCGCCTTTATAAAAATCGATAAGCTGCTGCTCACGTCCTCGGATGGCTAAATAACCCTCCGGGCCAACCTTTTCCCTATCTATGTTTAATGAGCCGGGGGCAAATGATGCAAACTTGTCTTTATCTCTCCCACTTCCATACCTTTCGCTTAGCACTATTTTTGATGCATCGACATCTGCTGGACCAGCCGTCCGCCCAGAATAAATCCGCCCACCAATATCAATAGTTTCCCCTTTCCTGGGCCCTTTTGTGAACGTGTATTTTGTACCAGCTTTAATTTGCCAAGTGTAAGTAATCCATTTCAAGTCCTGCCTGCCTGCTCTTTTATCTGTAGTTGTCTCGGGAGCAATAATTGCTGGGTCAGTCGTAATCCTACCCGTTGACATTAACTCATCGTTGTATGGCTTCAGAGCATCTTTTCTATCTTTTTGAGAAGCTCGCTTAGCTGCTCTATACTCGATAGCAAAACTGATAATGATGACTACGAGTACGACAGCCGTAATAATCAGACCCACGGGCGCGCCAGGGCCTGACGCAGCGCTAGCTCCGGCACCAGTGGAAGCGGCTGTCGCCAACTCTGCCGCCAGCACCGCACCCGCCCCGGCGACAGGTGCCCCAATCAGCGCCGCCCGTCCCATACTACTCCCCGGCGTCTGGTCTACTTGGGGCGTTTTAGGGCCCGTGACGGTAACACCCCCAAGTTGGACTGGGTTAGTGGGGCTGCCCACCGGCGCCTGCTGGCCGGTGTCCTTATCGGCTTCGAGGCCGTCGATGTCAACGGCAATGATGGGCTTGTTGCCCGCGTACTGGTAGGGGGTGTAGTAGGCGTACTTGGCCGCCAGCGGGTCTACGCTCACGAAGCGGCAGAGCCAGGGCGCGTAGTAGCGCATCCCGTAGTAGTAGAGCCCGCTTTCTTGGTCGCGCTCTTTGCCGCAGAAGCGGTAGCGATGCTTCTCGTGGGCCCCGAAGCTGGTTTCGCCAAACGGGTAGTACTCCTCGCGGCCTACCACGCCCCCGCTGCCATCCACCGTGCCCGTGGCGCTGCCCAGGTGGTCTTCCAGGAAGTAGAGTTCGGCCGGGCGCAGGTCGCCCAGGTCGGGCCCTGAGCGGCGCTGGTAGAGGCAACTCGTGCCGTCGAGCACGCGCAGCCGGGTCTGCACGGCCGTGCTCGTGCCCGCGCTCACCTCGTAGCGGTATTCCAGCCCCTGCGCCGCGTACACCGTCACCTGGTACACGCCCGTGGCTGTTTGCGTTATCTTCTTCGCCCGCTGCCCGCCCGCATCGTAGAGATAGTAGGCCAGCAGGGTAGGGACTGTGCCCGCCCCGGTCCAGGTGGCAAACTGCCGCAACTGGTCTGATGCATCCCACTGAAAGTGCCGCGTGGCATCCTCCTGGGTCACGTTGCCTACCGCGTCGTACTGGTAGCTAATCGTGTCGGCCCCGGCCTGCATGGCCTGCAGGCGGTTGGTAGGCGCCGTGTACTGAAACTGCCGCGTAAAGCCGCTGGCTCCAGTATGGCGCAGTTGCTGGATGTTGCCCAGCAGGTCATAAGTGTACTGCTGCGTGTAGCCTGTAGTGCTGGCCGCGCCCTCCGAGCGAGTGCTGTCCTGCCAGGGACGGCCGGGCGTGGGCTGGTTTTCGCGTCCGCTGGCCGAGAGCAGGCGGTAGAGGGCATCGTAGGTGAAAAGCCGGTCGAGTTGGCCAGCGCCGGCCACGCCACTTTGCGGGGCGCGCTCGGCGGTGGCCGTGATGTTGCCGGCCAGGTCGTAGGTATAGCTCGTGTCCTGGTGGGTGCTGCCGCTGAGCGGGGTAAAGGTCTGCCCACTGGCCGTGTATTTTTCTGTGCGCAGCCGCCGCAGCCGAAAGCTCACCGCATCATAGGTATAGCGGGTCATCAGCCCGTTGCCCCGCGCCAGTAGCAGCCGCTGCCCGCGAGCGTTGTAAGCCAACTGCTGCACCAGCACTTGACCATCGAGCCGCACCTGGGACAGCGCGCCCGCCCGGTTGTAGCTGGGCAGCAGCACGGGCCGGGCTTCCTGCCGGCCCGGCTCGGCGGGCAGCGTCAGCCGGGTAGCCCGGTTTAGGGCATCGTAGCTGGAACTGGTCTCGTAGCGGCGCGGGGCGAGGCGGGTAGCCGCCGTGCTTAAATCATCCCAATGCGCATTGAACCCACCCGGTAAGGCGCCCCACCCGGTACCCGCCGCAATGCCCCACTGACTGGTGAAAACCTCATCCGCTACAACTTGCCAGCTCTTTTCCAGTAGGTTGCCCTTGAAGTCGTAGCCCAAAAACTGCTGTCGGCCGGCCTCGTCGTAATGCTCGGTGAGTTGCCCTTTATTGTTAAGCGCGGAATCGTTGCCATACACAAAATGCTGGCGTTGGCGCACCATCTCAGCCGCTCGGTCGCGGGCCCAGGCGCCAGCCGGCCGCTCCAGGGCATCATAAGCGTGTAGCGTAAGCGAGCCTTTCGCGTCGGTCCCCTGCAACGGCTGCCCAGCCCCGTCAAAAATGGAAATGCGCTGACCTCCATCGAGGTGCTGCGTAGCCAGTACGTTGCCCTTCAGGTCATAGCTGTGACTAAAAGCTGTACGCCTGAATGCATCGGTAATGCGGACGCGGTTGCTGGTCAGGTCATAGGCATAGGCCATCTCTACTTCCGAGGGCGTCCCGGTTGGTGCCGTACTGCCTAGGCGGTCCACGGTCCTTACCACGCGGCCCAACGCATCTACCTCGGCGCTTTGCGGCGTGTAGACGTGGGCTGCATTAGCGCGGTTCTGGCCTGGATGGGTGAGGTCGGCCAGGTCGTTGGCGTCGTAGCTGAACGACTCCCACGGGGTAGGCTCAAATGCTTCAAGCGCTCCTAGCCCTGCGGCGCTGGGTTTGCCAAAGATGGTGCTTTGCTCGGCGCCGTCGGGGTTGAGGGTGCGGATGACTTGCCCCCGGGGGTCGTAGAACATACGCACGCGCTGCCCCCGGGCGGCGGCATCGGCAAGCACGAAGTCGAAGCCGGTGCTGAAAAAGGGCTCGTACTTTTCCACGACCCGGCCCTTGTTGTCGTACACCTGCCAGCCGCTTACCACGACGTTGACCTTAACCGGGTCTGTATTGCGGCGGCCCAGGGCGGGCTTGTTCGTCGCGGTGGGGTCGGCGGGCAGGCCACTATCCCCGAAGCTCACCTCACCAAAAAGTGTCTCTTCCGCCTGGGCGCGGGTTTGCAGCAGCCGGCCGAAGCCGTCGCTGTACTCGGCCTTGACCAGCATGTCGCTCTGCGCACTCACCGCGTAGTGCTGCTCGCGCTGGGTCGTCCTGACCCAAGCCGGCTGCCCGAGGCGGGCGAAAGCGAAAAAGTCGTACTCCAGGTACGTGCTGGCCTGGTAATCCGGTACCAGCCCGGCGCTGGCGGCCTCGGTCTTCACGTCGCCCTCGCCGGCCCCGAACTTGCCCAGCAGGGCCGTCTCGCGCAGCAGGCCCAAGGGCGAGTGGCCGTAGGCTGTGCGGTTCAGGTTAGGGTCGGTGACCAGCCGCGCCTGCAAGAGGCGGTAGTCGTAGCGGGCCGTGGTCTGGTGGCCCAGCGCGTCGGTGGTCTGCACCGGCAGTAGGGCGTAGGCGTCATACGCCACGCGGCTCACCCGCTGCGGGCGGGTGCCCGTGGCCCCGGCGGCCGTGCCCAAGGCGTCGAGCAGGGCCACCACGAGGCCGTAGCGGCGCGCGGGCGGCGTAGCCAACTGAAAGTCGTACTGGCGGCGTTCGGCTACCTGGTAATAGCCGCCGGGCACGTATTCGGCCGTGCTACCGAGATGGTAGCCCGCCGCGCCGCTAGGGTAGGCTTCGGCGTAGGCCCGCTGAAAAGCAGCCGGGTACTCGGCGGGCCACGGGCTGGGTTGGCCGGGTTGCAGTAATAAAGGCACGTCGGGGCCATAGGCCTCGGCAATGCTTTCGGGCGTGAGAATAAGTACTTCCGAGCGCGTGAGGGCCCCATAGGCGCCGAGCCGCCCAAACTCCCGCCCCTGAAAAGCGTCCCCATCGTAGTACTGAAGCGAGTGGCCGAGTAGCTTGCGGCCGACTTTGGCCTGGGTCGCCTCGGTCTGGGCGTCGGCCAGCAAGTCAAACACGCTCAGCGTGGTTGTTTCCGTGAGCAGTTCCCAGGAAGTGCTGCTGACGGTGCGGTCTACCAGGTACTGCCCGGCCGAGTCGTAGGCGTTACGTTGCGGGCCTTCCTCGTAGCCCGCGTGCTGGCTCACGGAGTAGGACACCAGCGCATTCGTGGCCAGGGCAGTAGCGCGGTCCCAGCCGCGGGGCAGGGCCACGCTGAGCTGGCGGCGGGCCTGGCCGTAGGCGTCGTAGTCGGCCGTAAAGCTGAACTGGGTCATCGGGTCATCGCCCCGCTCCCACTGCGTGGTGCGCTGGGCCCGCCCGTGGGCAAAGAAGATGGGCTGCGGGCTCCTGAAAGCTGCTCCTCGCCGGCCCGCCGGGGCCTCGGAGGCGCCGTCAAACACGAGCCAGGTATCGACCAGGCCAGCGACTACGGGGGCCAGGCCCCGGACCTGGGCCAGGCCGGTCAGGCTCTCGGTGACGGTGTAGGGCCGGTCCTGCCGGGCCGAGCCGTCGCGCGCATACAGCTCCGTGCGCAGCGTCGAGCCGCGCAAGGTGCGGATGGCGTCGCGGCGCTGGCGCCGGGGCAAGCCGCGCAGCAGGTCGAGCATACCGGCCGGGCGACTCAGCAGGCTCGGGTCTCCCGCCCAGTACTCGCCCGTCAGGTCCAATTCCCGCCACTCTCCGGTGCCGTCGCCGACGGGCCCGAGGTGAAACCAGGTACGCGTCTCTAAGGGCGGGGCAAAGTAGCCCGCCGCCACCGGCAGCACGCCCCCGGCCAGGGCTGGGGGGCCGGCAACGGTACGGCTGAGCAGGAAGTCGGCGCCCGCAAAGTCCGCCGCAGTCCAATCGCCAGTAATAGTGGTGCCGATACTTGGGCTAGTCAGCCCCACCCGAGGAGGCACCACTATCTCATCGACCACGAAGTCAGTGGTAAAGTCTTCGCTTTCAAACTGCCCCGGCACGCGCACCAGCGGCACGCTGGGGTCGTCGGCAAACAAGCCGTCGCGGTGGTACTGCTCAAAGGTCTGGGTGTCGCGCTGGTCCACCCGGCCGAAGCCGCGGAACTCGCGCTCGCCCCCGTCCCAGTAGCCGTGATGATAAGCGTACTCGGTCGTCATCTTGCCGCCCGAAAGCCGGTCAATCACCTCCACGTGGCTTACCACCTGCACCGGGAAGGGCAGCGGCGTCTGCCAGCGCGTGGCGGGCTTTTTCTGGTCGGCCAGGTAATAGGCCGTTGACGGCGCGTAGCCGACCCGGGTGAGCGCGCCCAGCTGGTTGTCCATCTGGTTGAGCACGTAGGGCTTCACGCGGCCCGTCAAATCCAGAAACAGGTACTGCTGCGCCCGGCCCACGGCCTGCGCGTCGCGGGTCCAGAGCACGCCGGCTACGCCCGTGCCCAGCAGGTCGGTGATGCGCACGGCCGAGGCGTCAGTGATGGGCGGCGTGCCGGTGATTTCGATGGGCGCCGACCAGCTGTTGCCGCTCTGGTTGAGCCAGAGGGTAATCTTGTTATTCTGCACGTAGATGAAGTCGTCGAGCCCGTCGCCGTCCACGTCGCCGAGCAGCACGTGGGCCGGGTTGTAGCCGCGCGGCAGCACGGGACTGTTGCGCATCGTCAGGCGCTGGCCCCAGCGCCCCCGGCCCAGGTTGGGCCAGTACTCGACGCGGCCGCTGTGCACCATGGCGATGCACTGCAAGCCGCTGCACAGGTGGGCCACGCGCACGCGGGCGTCCTGGAAGCTCACGCTCGGAAACGCGCCCAGCTCGCGCCTGGCCACCTGCGGGCCGGCCACGAAGCCCTGCTCGGGGTCGTGGTAGAAGTACTCGAAGCGGCTGCCGTTGCGCAGCACGTCGGTCACGCCGTCGCCGTCGAGGTCAAGCAGGCGCACCTCGGGGTCGGCCAGACTGAAGCTGGGCTGCTGCTTGTATTTGCGGAAGGACTGCCGGTCCCACTGCCCGTTCTGATTTAGGGGAAAGTAGCCGGCCAGGCCGTCGCGGCTGACCAGCAGGTCGGGCTTGCCGTCGCCGTTGGCGTCGATGAACTGCACGGCGGGGTCGGCCAGCTGCAAGCCGCCGGGCGCCTCGCGCATGGGCCGGGGCTGGTCGAAGCGCCCGCCGCCCAGGTTGCGCCAGTAGCGGGGCGCCGCGCCGCCGAGCTGCACCAAGTCGGGCAGGCCGTTGCCGAAGATGCTGATGAGCTCCAGGTTGTCGTCGGCCAGCGAGGTGGCGGGCAGCTCCCCGCCCACCGGGGCGAAGCGCTGCAAGTCGGGCGCGAACGACGAATAGCCGAACTGCAGCGGCGGCATGGCCTCGGTTTGCTCTCCGGCGGGCCGGCCGGCATCGTGGCCCAGCACCTGCACCTGGTGCAGCAGCGAAACCGCATTTTGAGCCTGGGCAGCTTCGGGGTGCTGGTCAGCGTAACCCAGGGCGTAGGTTTTCACGGCTACCCGGTTGCCGTTGCGGGCGGGCTCGGCGGCGGCCAGCGGGTCGGTGCCGGCGGCATGGCCGGCGGGCAGGTCGGCGGTTTCCGGGTGCGTGTAGGTTTGCACGCGCACGCAGCGCCGGGTCGTGCGCCGCTCGAAGCCGCTCTCGTAAGTTGAGAAGGGGTCGGGCCGGGTTGCCGAATACGTAAACTCGACGCTGAGCAGGTAGCGCTGGGGGGGCTCCCCCCCTCTCCCATTCGGGGCCCGGTAGTCGCCGTAGCGGATGTCGCGCAGGTAGGTTTGCTCGTACTGGTGTGGGCCGGCCGTGACCGTCTCACGGTGGTAGCGGTAGATAATCTCGTTGCCGAACGGGTCCACGGTGCGCGTCAGGTGCCAGCCGAACACGCGGGCCGGGTAGAGCGGGTCGGCAATGATGGCGTGGTTGCCGGGATTGGCCCGGTGGTCCGGCGTGGTGACGGGCTCGGCTTCTGCGCCGTAGTAGCTGACTAGGCCGTCCTTGCTCCACACCTGCCAGTAGTTGCGGCCATCCAGGTACTGGTAGTGCTCGATGCGGGCGAACAGCCCCTCGGTGCGGGGGCGGTACTGGGTCTTGGAGCCGATTCGCTCCGGCGGGCGGGCTGCGGAAAACAAGTCGGTGCGCCCGATGGGCACCAGGTCCTCGGCGCCGGAGAGGATGAACACGTCCTGCTCGTCGTCGTAGCGCGGGATACCCTTGCTGGTTTTGCGCATAACCCCCGGCACGCCCAGGTTCCAGCCCAGGCCGAAGGCCGAGTTGCCGGCGCCCGTGCTGTAGCCCAGCGTCAGCTCGGGCTGGAACCCGTTGCGGCCGGCCGGCAGGGCCAGCGGCACCGAGAAGTTGCCGGTGCCGGTGAACAGGTCGGGCGAAAATTTCTCGCCCAGGCCACTAACGGCCCCGCCGCCCTTGGGCAGGGAAATGGCGCCGGCTCCTGATTTATCACTCATGATGGATGCGTCGTAGAATAAAAACGAAAGGCCGCGGCGGGCTAAGTGCCCCGCGCCGGTGGGGCACGGGGCGTGGAAAGCCGCCCGCTTGGAGAATAGAAAGAGGATACCAGGCGCCTGAGCGGGGCCGGGCCGGGTTGAATGGAATTGCGCCAGCGGGGAGGCTGGGCAGAGGTAGCCGAGGGGCCGAGCGAACGAGTCGGCCTGGCCTAACTCGCTTTGCTGCCCGACCCCTGATGGGCTACAGGATGTACGCCGGGGCGTCGCCTTCTACCTCCAGAATAAGGTAGATGTCATTGACCAGGCCGGCGGCCAGACGCTCGCGCAGGCGGCCGGGGGCCACGGTGAGCACCCACTCGCCGGCCGGGGCGGCCCCGAGCAGAGGCACGAAGCCCGCCGCGTTACCAGTGTAGAGCGGGCCGGCGCCGGTGCCGGTGCGGGTGCTGATGAGCCCGTACTGGTTGGTGAAGGCCGCCCCGCCGGTGCCTGCCCCGCGGGTCAGGCGCACCTCCAGGTGGCTGCGGTCGGTGAAGCTGCCCTCCTGTTGGTCCACGTCAAGCGGGGCATCCACGTAAAGCGAAAGCTGGCTGACGCGGGCGTTGCGTAGATTGCGCGGCAAGTCGGCAGCAGTTACTGGCAGGCGCACCACGTACTGGTCGGCCGGGGCCAACTCGGCGGCGTGGTGCAGGTCGTACCACTGGTCGGCAAAGCGGTTGCGCAAGCTCAGGGCGACCAGCTGCTGGCGCTCGGTGCCCAGCTCCTGCACCACCTGCCGGGCGTAGTCGGCGCTTTCCAGGGCGGTGTAGTCGAGGCTGACGAGCACGTCGGCGATGGCCGAGTAGTCGAGGTTCGCGTTGCTGGCCGGCGGCATGGCGAAGGTCCAGGGCACGTCCACGCCCAAGCCTTCAAAGGGATACAGCAACTCGGTGGCCTGCTGCTCCAGCTCGAAGAGGCCGGTGGCGTTAATGGGCGAAGTCAGGCTCACCGACTCGGACGGCCGCGGCAAGGTCAGAGTCTGAAACGGCGCGCCGCCCACCACCACGCGGGAGTTACCCGCCGTGCCGAGCTTGGCCTTGATGCCGTCGGTAGGCGGCACCAGCGCGATGATGGAGGTGCGCACCCGCCGGATGATGCGCAGGTACTGGCCGGGGAAGTCCTGGTCGAACCACTCGGGCTGGCAGGCGAAGGCCAGCACGCCCGTCTCGCGGAAGCGTACGAACTCGGTGGGGAAGTACTGCGCCAGGGAGATGGTCTTGGTCAGTTGCAGCTTGCGCCGGTTCGTCTCAAAAGCGTACTGGTCGAGGCGGGTCAGGTCCTGGAGCAGGCGCACCGAGCCGGTCAGGCCCTTGCGGTCGGTGGCCGCCGTGGGCGTAACCTCCGTCGCCGCAGAGCCGTCGGCGGGCGGCGACCAGTAGTCTTCCTGCACCATTTCGGCCGGGGCCTCCTGCCGCTCGAAGGCCAGCTGCAGCTCGGCCGTGCGGGCCGTGGCCGTGGCCTGCTGCAGGAAGTAGCTGTAGGCGCCCTCCAGGATCTGGCTCATCCAGTCGTAGAGCTCGGCGTTAGTGAACTTGGTGGTCAGGAAGTTGAGCACCGATTCTGCGTGGTCGAGCTGCAGCTCCGAGATGCGCTTTTCCTGGCCCACGATGCGCAGCCGGTCCTCGGAGAGCCGGATTTGCTGCTGCCCGATTTTGATGTCCTGGCCGGCCAGGTTGCGCTGGAATTGCCATTCTTGCTCGCGGCGCTTATAGCTCGCTTGCAGGCCCGAAATCTGAGCCGTGGTGGCCGCAGCCGCAGCTACAGCGTCAAAAGCAGAGGCTGCACTAGCTGTACCAAGGGACAGTACGGCTTTACCGATATCCGCTGCTCTTGCTGATGCAGCCAACACACGTGCTACTCCTTCTACGCCAATAGCCACTAACTGGGCTATTTCCCAACCGATAAGCCCTTCGCCTAATAATTCCTCGTACTGGTTCTCCATTATCTCGCTCCGCTCCAGTTGCAACTCGGCCAAGTCAATTCCGTCTTCCGCCTCCCGCGTCCGCAAGGTTTGCAGTTGAATGGTGGCTTTGCTGACCGATATGTCCTGCCGGGCCTTGAGCAGGTTGTAGGCCTCCGAGTCCCGCTTTTCCAAGGCCGACAACAGCGAGGCTTCCGCCTGCTGGGCCAGCGAAACCAACTGCCGCGCCCGCTCGATGATGTAGGCGTAGCGGTACTGCGTGGCCGGCACGACTAGGCGGCCCGTGCGCACGAGCCGGCCGTTGGCTTCGATTGCTGGCAAGCCAGTTGTCGTATCGGTCGGTGCGGCGTAGGGGTCTAGTTCCCGCTGAATACCGGCAATGTTGCGGCAAGTGCGAATCTTGTAGAGGTTCAGTTCCGCCTGCAGTAGCAGCGCCAACGGCACCGGATTGGTGGGTACGCAGAAGTTGGCGCTCAGGAACGGCACGTAGGGTCGCAGGCGGCCGGCCGGCAGCGCGGGCACCGGCGTCGGGCTAGTAGTTGACGGGCTGGGCTCCAGTCCGCAGAGCGTCACGTAGCCGCCTTGCAGCGCGTCGAGTTGGCCGTTCACCAACTCCCAGGCCTGAGTGAAGGCGTCGGCCCAGCGTCGATTACCGGCCTTCGCTTCCGCGAAAAGCCCCAGCAGACCGCGGTTAGCAACGCCCCCCACGGTGGCCTGCCGTAGCACCTGCTCCAGCACAGCCCGTTGGTTGACGCCAGCCAGCACCGTTTTCAGCGCTCGCCACTCCGGCAGCCAGGCCGCGGGGATAGTGGCATCCACGGGGTCCAGCAGGCTGGCGCAGTCCGACACCGTGTTCTGAATTATCTCCTGCCGGAGCAGCCGCGCGGCCAACTCGTAATAGCCGCGGGCGCGGGCTACCGACTCGGCCGTGTCGCGGGTGAACTCGCTATCGGCATAGGCCAGCAGGCAGCGCACCACGCTCATCACCACAAATTGCAGGTGGGAGTCGGCGCGCAGCCCCGCCAGGGTGTAGGGATTGTTGGGGTTGTTGAGCCAGGCGAAAACGCTGTCGAAAGTGTTCGGACTGTTGTTAATTAAAGCTGGGTAAACCAGCCGCTGCGGGTCAGGTGCCAGCGAGGGTGCCAACCGGGTGTAGTCGTACACTAGGCGGAAGTAGTGCAAAGCCAAGTCGTAGTTGCGGCCGCGCACCAATTCCTGAGCCAATAGGATAGGCAGGCTGTAATAAGCCTCGCTGACCAGAGTGTTAACGAAGCTAGACGCTCCCAACGGGGTAACCACGTTGGCGGCCGTCAGTTTGGCGCGGCGCTCACTGAGGGCACTGGTAGTAAGCGGGCTGAAGAGCGGCGGGAGGGAAGGCAGCGGACCGCCGAGTAGGCGCGTGGCTCCACCCCCAAGAGCTAAGGTGACAGCTCCTGGCACCGGTTCCTCATAGGTGCGACTGATATCACCGTAGCAACCTATTACCTCGTTGGGCGCGGCAATAGAGTCCGTTGAACTTAGCCCGCCAGCAGTACGAAGGGCAGGGCCAACAAAGTAGTACTCACTCGTTGACGCGTACTCCGTAGAGGTGACCGCGCTGATGGTGTTGGTGGAAGCTAACGGCTGATTACGGTCACCTGCGTATATCCATTCGTTGCTAAAAGTAGCGATGTCCAGGTCTAGCTTGTAGGTCTTGGGGGAGTAAGAAGAACTGTTGGCCTGCTGTCGCCTGCGGTTATAATAAATGGTTAGTTTGACATTAGACAAGTACATGGACTGGGTGCCCGCCGTCAAGCGCACTCCCACAGCGGGCACTACTAGGTCGTTGTAGCCCTGAGGCATGAGCGGCAACAGCAAAGCGTTGTTCGGTGAGTCGCTGGTGTGAATGCCGTACGTGAAGCTCATTGGGAATTTATCACCGTAGCCGTAATCAATCGCGCGTCGAATGTTGGCGACCACTGCACTGAACAGCTGCTGGCGAGGCCCGGCTTTGAAGTATGTTGTTTGGGCCGTACTCCCTGTCCCCGTCACTAAGGTGGCGGCAGGTGCCCGCAGGGCTTGGTTGACGATGTACTGGTCCGAGCTACTGGTGTTCGTTAGGGACAGCCATGTCGTGTGCAGGTGCCAGTTCGCATCGTAGCTGGTTTGGATTGCGGCGGCGCAGAAAACGCTTTCGTTGCTTTGGCGCACGCAGGCCAACAGTGCCACGCTGCCAACTAAGCAGAACGTACGGGTCTGCTCAAACGCTACCCCCGTGCCTTGGGCGTCGAGCCCAACGAAAAACAGGTCCACGTGGTAGGAGGAGGCCGAACCAAGAACGTTGTCCAGACCTAATCTCGTGTCAGGACCGGCACTCGTGCCGGCGCCATATACCGGCTGCGAATAGGGGAAGTCGGTATACAGCGGCATGTACTTCTTCCGCAATCCCACTATTACCGGTGCCCAGGTTTCGGCCGCGGTATGCGCCAGCTGCACATTGTCACCATCCAAAGTGTCTGTATCAGCAGGACCCAGTCGGGTGTAGTCATCGTCCCAAATAAGCGTGCGCAGGCTCATGCGCTGATAAGCGAGACTCATGCGCCGATACCAGCTACCGGTGACCGTATTTTTTTGCTCATCCAGCACTAATGCAAACACGTAAACGTAGCGTTCGCCATCAGCCGGTTGGTATACCGTCGCCCCGACTAACCGCCCGACCAGAATTGCTCCCGGCAGACGCACCCAGCGGAAGTTGTTTTCGGCTGCCCCCGAGGTGTCTAAGGCATGAAGATTCGCATAGGCGGTCTGACTAGCCGCCAGCGCTACCTGTATGCTCACCGGCTGGCGGATGCCAGCAGCCTGAAAGCCGTCAGCACTTACTGAATCGAGGGTGGTCTGCACAGCGGCCCCCACTTTTAGGGTTCCCATATCAGTGAGGAACTCCTGGTAAGCGTCCATGTAATCACGAGCCCCAGCCGGGGTGATGCGCGCCGCTTGCCGCAGGTCGCGCACTGTCTGCTGGAACTGGGAGCTTTGCCCCGGCTTAAGGGCGGGCAGCAGCACGTTCTGCGGGTACAGGTACAGGAACATGAGCGAGCGCCAGCGCTCGTAGGAACTCAGCCACTGCCAGTCCTGCTCGAAGGTGGTGCCAACGGTGGTAAGGGTCAGGCCGTTGGTGGGAATACCCCCCCGCAGGTCCAGGAAGATGCGTTGCAGCACCTCCATGCCCTGCGCCACCCGTGTGGTGTGCTGGCAGCAGGCAATCTTGAAGTCCAGCAGGTAGCGGTTGCCAAGCCACTCGAGCTTGCTCTCGGAGCTGTCGGTGGGCGCCCCAACCTTCGCCGCCAGCAGCGCGTCGCGCAGCAGCGGCAGGTACTGGTCCTCGGCGCTGCGCACAGCCTGCTGCTGGGCGGCCGTGACGGCCCGGGCCTGGTCGAAGCGGGCCTTAAGGTTGCGCTGCCACTGGCGCCGCTCGCGGGCGGAGCTGCGCCAGGGCTGGGCCGCCAGCGAGACGGTTTCGGCCTGGGGCTCGCGGAAGTACAGGGGGCTGGGCGTGAAGCCCTGGTCCATCTCCTCGCGGGTCCAGTCGCCGTACTGGCGCAGGCGGCGCTGCTGCACCAGCAAGTGCAGCATTTCCGGGGTGCGCTCCGCGCTGGGGTTGTCGAGCTGGGCCACCAGCAGGTCGAGGCCGGGGCCGGTCAGGTGGAGGCGGCGCAGGGCCGCGCTCACGTCCACGTTGGCGTGCAGCTGGGCGTGCAGCTGCTGCACCTCCGCAGGGGTGCTGTTGAGCAGGTTGGCTGCGAAGGCGTACCGGCCGCTACGGGCATCGTTGGGCCGGGCGGTACTTGACAGGTTCAGGGCCCTGCCCCATTCCGCTTGCAGGGTGTCGTACCAGAACTGCACCAGCCCGGCCCGCCGCATGTACAGGTTGAAGGCGGGGTTTAGGTAGGGCTTGCTGGCGTCGGCGACGGCCGGCTGGTACACGTTGCGGCTGCGCTCGCCGGCCTGGCGGAAGTCGCCGGGTACGAACTGGTCGGGGTCCAACAGCGGGCGTTGGACCGTCAGCGCCAGCGCCTGGCCCCAGGCCGCGCGGCCGGCGGAAGGGGCGCGCCACTGCACGAGGCGGTGCTTGCGCGTATGGATGAGCTGGTCCAGGGCAGTACCGGTTCCCAAGGCAGTTGCGGCCTCCTGCGCCAGCCAGGAGCTGGTGGAGGGAGGAGTGAAGGGCGCCGCCGGGTCGCTGGGCGCGACCACGCTCTCAGCCACGTAGGATTGGCGGTAGGCGACGGCCCGCTTCCAGCCGAGCGTGAGCAGGGCGGCCAGCTCCAGCCAGAGGCTGTCGCTGGCTTGGGTCAGCACCTGAGCCCGCAGCGCGAGCAGGCGCTCGGCCTCCGCCGGGCGCAGCATGAGCGTCTGCTCGACGTAGCCGACGGCCGCCGCGTGCTGCTGCGGGTCGTTCTCGCTCAGGTAGGCTTCCCAGACATCTTCTAGCGCACCGAAGGGGGCTGGCACGGGCAGCGCCGCCGACGCCGGGTCGAAGCGGTTCGGCTGGTAGGCGTAGGCCAGCATCGCCGCCAGCTGCTCGTCGGCGGTGGGCACCGCCCCAGCCGCGGCCGGGGCCAGCGGGCCGCGGGCCAGGATGGCTTGGCGCTTGGCCAGCAGCTCGGCCTGGCGGGCGCGCCAGAGCGCGCTGGCTTGGTCACCCAGGCCGGCGTCGGGCAGGTCCAGCGGGGTAATTTCGTCGGGGTCGATGCGCGGCAGGGTGGCGGCGCTCAGGCTGAACTCGGCGGCGCGCGCCCGCTCCCAGCGGCCGGCCTGCGGCTCGTTCAGGGCCGGCTGGAACAGCCGCGCGCCCAGCGTCACGGGGTTGCCCGGCGGCAGCTGCTCCTCCACGGTCCAGGCCGACTCGAAGCGCTTCTTAACGGTTTGGCGAATGAGGTCCAGCGCCTCCTCATAGTCGGCCGCGGCCGGGGGTAGGACCCGGCTCAGCTGCCAGAGCTCGTGCAGCCGCTGCAGCGCCTCCAGGCTCAGCCCCAGGCTGGCCATCGCCTCGGCGGCGAAGCCGCTGGCCGCCGCGTCGCCCGCCGCGTCGGCGTGCAGCCGGGCCAGCAGCTGCGTGCCCGTCAGCCCCGGACCGTAGCGCTGCTCGATGAAGGTGCGGCGCCAGGGCACGCGAGTGGCGCTGAAGCCGGGGTCGCCCGTGTACGTGAGCGAGTGCCGGGTCAGGGCGTCGAGGAGCTGGGTTAGCGCGGGGGCCGCGGCGGCCGGCGGCGGAGCAGTGGCCCCGGCGGGGTCGGGCGCCGGCGAGGCCGGGTCGAGCAGCTCGGAGTTGATGCCCCGGTAGTCGCCGGCGCCGTAGGCGTACGAATTATAAACGTGAGGCGGGTACACATCGCCCTCCGCCGGATTCGCGGCGGAGAGCAGGCCGGGCACTAGGCCGGTTTGCAGAAAGGCGTAGCGCCGGCGCCAGAGCTGGTAGGCGCGGTTGCCCAGGTCGGCCTGCCCGCGCCGCAGGGGGCGGAAGTCGTCGGGGCCGAGCAGGTCGGGGTCCACCAGGAAGGTAAAGCCGTTCCAGCTGGGCTGGGTGTGCGCCCGCAGGGGCTGGCTGGCCGCGGCGTCCTGCGCGAGCCAGCCGGCTTCGAGCGCCTGCCGGCGCCCGGCCGTCACGGCCGGCAGCACGGCCAGGGTGAAGGTCGTCGCCGCCACCGCGCCCGTGAGCTGCACCACCACCGACCCTTTCAGGCCGCTGCCGTGCTGCGGGTGCAGCAGGGCCGTGAACGTGCCGGGGGCCGTGGCGGTGCTCGTGCTCGGCAGCAGGTTGCCGCGGGCCACCACGCTGTCCTCCGACCGCTCCCCAACGTAGGCTGTCACCTCGGGCGTCGTAGCGGCGCTCGTGGCGGGAGTTACCTCCAGGGAGAGCAGGCCGTCGAGCCCGGTGTTGCGGGCCCAGTCCAGGCCCTGCAGGTTCCAGCGCGTAAGCTTAACGGTGCCGCCCTCGTTGCTGGTGGCCAGCAGCAGGCCGGTGCTCAGCGGGTCGCGGGCGGTGCTGGCCAGGCCGAAGAGCTCTTCCAGGTTGGCTTCCACCGCGTCGAGCGGGCGGGTGCCGGCCAGGGCCGCGGGGCTGAAGCGGTCTTGCACGGCAAAGAGGGTTTCTACGGGCAAGCTCAGGCGCGCCGCCAGCGCCGGCCGGGTCAATTCGGTGGCCGCGCGCACTTCGGCCAGGGAAGTGCCCAGCGCCTGCAACAGCGCCTCCAGCACGGCCTCGACGTAGGGCCGGGCCTGCGCTACGGTAAGCGCCGCGCCCTGCTCGGCTGCCGGCAGACTGCGCCAGTGGGCCTGCATGACCTCGATGGCCAGGCGGTAGCGGCACACCGGCTCGTCGGCCGACTGGCAGCTCACGCTTAAGTCGCAGAAGGGCTGGTAGAATTTGGTCTGCAAATCCTTGACCGCCACGCTAGCCGGACCAGTGGCCGTCTCCTGGCGCAGGTTGCCGGTAGCGTACTTGAGCAGCGCGGCCAGGTAGGCCGTGGGCCCCACGGCGCTGCGGCAGGCCGGGCAGTCGCACTGCTCGCCCGCCGCGTAGGCCAGCACCGGACCGGCGAGCGCGGGATTAAAGGCGGGCGCAATGGTGTGGCCCGGCAGCTCAGTGACCAACTGCGCTTCCGCCGCCCCGTCGGTCGTTGCGAAGGCCATCCCGTCACCGCCGGGAGCGGGCTCGGCGCCCTGGGCTTCCTGGCTGGCTAGCCGGGCGCTGCCTTCATCCAGGCTGGTTGCCGCGGCCGCACTCAGCGCCAAGTCATTCCCGCCGGCCGGGCCGGCGGTAGCCAGGTCGGCGGCGGCCAGCAGCCCCAGGGTCTGGCTTAACGCCTGCACGGCCGCCGTCTGCTCGTAGAAGGCGGCGGCCTGCGCCCGCCCGGCCTCGTCGCCGAGGTCGGCGCTCACGCGCTCCACGAACTCGGCCTGGCTGGTGGTGTCCAGCAGCTGGGCGGGAGAGGAAAACCCGCTGGCCACGACCTGCTCCAGGAAGGGAGTATCGGGCGAGACCACCTCAAATTGGGCCAGTGCGTCGAGGCGCTGCACGGCCCCGGCCGTGGCCGGGTCGGCGAGCAGCTCCGGGGCCAGCGCGCCGAGGCCGCCGGCCTCGCGCACCGCCCGCAGAGTGGTCAGGTGGTTGTCCGCGAGCAACTGGCTCAGGGCGCCCGGCAGCTCGCCACTTAGCTGCGCCACTTCCGCCGACGCGGCGTCGTCCGGGGTGGCCGTCAGGTCCGTGGCAACCGGCAACTCAGCGCCGTCGGCGGGAGGCAGCAAGCCCACCATCAGGGCGGGCTCGCCGGCCAGGTCCTGGCCGGGTGGGTACACGGCGACCTGCAAGGTGAAGGCGGCCTCCGCCACCGCGTCGGCCTCGTTCAGGTAGCGTGCGCGGGGCACCAGCAGGCTGAAGCGCCCGTCGCTGTCCGTGCGCAGCTCTCCGAGCAGCTGCTGGGAGAGCTGCTGCTCGGTGCCGGGCGGGTTGGCCGGCACCTGGGTCAGGCGCAGGGTGAAGCCCGCCAGGGGGGTGCCGTAGGCCCCCAGCAGCTGGCCGCGCACCACCACGGGCGGCAGCGCCGGCGCCGCAGTAATCAACGCCGGGGCCTCGGCTTGCAAAAAGCGCTGCGTAGCGTCTTGAAACAAGGCGGCCAGCGCGTAAACGAAGGGGTGGTTGGCCGGCAGCGCCACCAGGCGCTCGGCCAGGGTGCCGGCCTCGGCGCCGGCCAGCTCGGCCACGGTGGTCAGGGGCGGCTGGCCCTCGGCGGCGGGCGCGAACAGGGCTTGCACGCTGGCTTGCAGCTCGGGGGCGAGGGTGGCCACCAGGCGGGTGGTTAGCTCGGCGTCGGGGTAGTTCTGGGCCATTACCTGCCGGGCCGCGGCCCGTAAGGAGCCGAGCACAAAAGCCAGCAGTGGATTGTCGGCGGGCGGGGCGGGAACCCACAGGTCCCGGGCCAGCTCGTTGAGGGGCAGTAAGCTGAGGGTGGGCAGCGAGTCAGCGGGCCGGTTGGCCGCCAGCTGCTGGGCCGCGGCGGCCAGCGCGTCGCGGTGGGCAATATCAGGCTGCGCCGCCAGCAGGCGTTCCCCCCGACCCTCGCGGTCCAGGCGCAGCTGCACCTGCTGCTGCCAGGCGCCCGTGAGGGCGGCCCAGAAATCCGCCGTGAGCAGAGCAGCTGGCTGGGGGCCCGCATCCGGCAAAGCCAGGGTGGCGGCAAAGTCGGCCGCCGTGACGCCGCGGGCGGTCAATGCCTCCACCAGGGCGGCGAGCACGGGCTGGGCATCAGCCCTGCCCCGGGCCACGTACTGAGCGGAGGTTTCGTCGGGGGGGCCGGCCGCCGGCAACGCGGCGGCCAGCAGCTGTTGGGCGGCGACATTGCCCCGGAAGGGCTCGGCCGCGGCGGCCGGCGCCAGCGCCAGGTACTGGGCCGCGGGGAGCAGCCGCCCCTGCTGGGCGTAGAAGCGCCGCGCCAGCTCGGCAAAGGGCTGCCAGGCCGGGGCAGAGTAGTGGGCGATGAGGGATGACCAGGTAAGGGGGGGAGACGAAATCATGAAAGGAACTGAGAAGAGAGTTTTGCCAACTGGCGGGAGAAGTGAGGGACGAAGCGAGCTGCCGCGGGGAAAGCGCGGAGCGCAGGGCGCCAGAAGCTGTCTGGGGGAGCGCCCGGGGGAGTGTTCGGGGAGAACTAGTAGCCCCAATGGGGCCCCGGTCGGGTTTCGGGGCCTTGTTCAGCGCCGAGACATCCGCGACGCGTCCCTGTGCGTCGTCGTCACGGCGGAAAGGCCCCTGGCAA
>NZ_CAXTEF010000046.1:22374-25409 GCF_964243305.1 uncultured Hymenobacter sp. | reverse complement strand
AAGCCGCAACCGGGCAGGTCCAGGAATTTAGCCTCATCCGGCCGGATAATCCGCATGTAGCTTTCCGCTGCGAAAACCTTGGCGATGTCTTCTAGTGAGTCAAACCACAGTTCGGTCGTGCCATCGTAGGCGGGGGCCGGCAGCCCGGGCAGGTCGAGGACCTGGGTGTGGCCCTGCACGTAGCGGCGCACGTACTGCTGCACTTCGGGCAGGGAGGTAAACAGGGGCGCGTGCTGGGTTTTGTGGTACTGCACGAACTCCTCCTGGGTGAGGTCGGCGCGTTTGCGCAGCAAAATGGTGAACTTAATCATGGGCGGAAGGAAAACGGAGATGAAAAATGTGGTTGAGTGAAAATGGTTGAGCAGCCCGGCCACTACTTGGTGACGCGGGACACGCGCGTGGCGATGGCCAGCAGCAACCGCCGCGAAGGCATGAGCCCGGTGCTGAGGGCCAGCAGCTTGTTGCCCCAGCCGGGCACGACGTTGAGGGCCCCGCGCAGCAGCCCCTGGTAGCCCGCGCGCGCCACCTGCGCCGGGTCGAGCTGTTTGCCCTGGGCGTTGGCGGCCTTGCCCATCCCGGCCCGGGCGACAAACCCCGTTTTCGTCACGTTGGGGTTGAGCACCGTAGCGCTGACGCCGGTGCCCCGCAACTCGGCGTGCAGCGCCTCGGTGAAGTGCATGACGTAGCTCTTCGAGGCGGCGTAGGCCGCCATCTGGGGCACGGGCTGAAAGGCAGCCAGCGAGCCCACGTTTAAGATGCGCCCCTGCTGGTGCTTTACCATCTGCTGCACAAACAAGGTGGTGAGGGTAGTGAGGGCCACGACGTTCAGGGCCAGCATGTTCTCGTACACAGCCGGGTCGGCCTGGGCCACCGGCCGGTAGTCGCCATAGCCCGCGTTGTTGACGAGAAAGTCAACCTGGAACGGCTGCGCCTGGCACCAGTCGTAGAGGGCCTGGGGCTGGCCGGGCTGCGACAAGTCGAGCGCCTGATAGTCGACCTGGATGCCGTACTGCTGCTCAAAGTCTGCCTTGATAGCGCGCAACTGGTCTTCTTGCCGGGCTACGATGACCAGGCTGGTGCCGTCTTTGGCAAAGAGTTTGGCCAGTTCGTAGCCGATACCGCCCGAAGCGCCCGTAATGAGCGCCCGCGGTTTAAGTGCTTGATTCATAAGGATGAGGGAAATTCGTGCGATTAGGTGCGCAAAGGTCCCGCTGCCAGCTGGCCGGAATCGTTGACGTTGGTTAAGAACGCGCGGTGAGTTCCTATTTTTGCCCCAACCGGTGGCGGATGCGGCTGAGCGACTCGGGCTGCACCCCGAGGTAGGAAGCCAGGTGGGCCTGGGATACCTGCTGCAGCAGCGCGGGCTGGTGCCGCTGCACGTGCTGGTAGCGCTGCTCCGGCGTCAGGAATTGCAGCAATTCAATCCGCTCATTGACTTGCTGGTACACACGTTCGGCCATTAGCCGTCCGAAACGGTCCCACCCGGGCGACTCGCGGTAGAGTCGTTGCACCAGGGCATAGGGCAAAACCAGGACTTCGGCGGCCTGCATGGCTTGCCAGGAGTAGCGGGACGGCTGCTGGGTCAAAAAACTCTGGTAGTCCGTCAGAAACCCGGCTGCTTCGGCAAAGCGGCAGTTAACTTCGTGCCCATCGGCCCCAACATAGTACATGCGGAAGAAGCCGGTGTTGACAAAGAAAATGGACCCGCACACCTGGCCGGCTTCCAGCAGCAGCGCGCCTTTAGCAACTGTTCGCGCTGCTACGTGCGGGGTCAACAGGGCAAAATCTTGCTCCGTCATCGGCAGTAGCGAGCCAACGAAGGCCTGTAGTAAGTGCATGCCCCAGTAAGATAACGTGATGCCGGCGAAGTACGCCCAGCAGCTAGAAGGACAAGCTGCTGCAAGCGCGTTCGTTCCAGCCGTTTTCTTCGCTCAGCTTGGTAGCCCAATGGTGGTAGCTGGCTTCGATGAAATTAGCTTTCTATTCTTTTCATTGGCGGGGAATCTACAAAGTTCGGTAAGGGCTACCCTGCGGCCCAAGCGGCCCAGGCGGCGGGCCTACGCTACTTCCAGCACGATTTTACCGTGAATTTTGGGAGCCGCTACCGCCGGGGCCCCGGCGCGCTGGGGCATGTGGCGCACACTGTCCTGCCAGGCCTCCCCCGCTTGGGCCAGTGGATAGGTGCGGGCCACGTCAACCTTGAGCGTACCCTGGTCGAGCAACTGCGCGATGTGGCCCAGGTCGTCGGCCGAGGGCTTGAACTTGAACATTACGCCGTGCACCCCGTGTTTGGCGGCTTCTTCCGGCGAAGGCGGCTGGCTGGTGGCAACCAGGTAGCCGCCGGCTTTCAGCACGGCGTAGGAGCGTTGCTGCGTGTCGCCCCCTACCAGGTCGAGGACGGCGTCGGCTTGGTGGACTACCGTCTCGAAGCGGGTGGCGTGGTAGTCAATCACCTCATTGGCCCCCAGGGCACGCACAAAATCCAGGTCTTCCGCGGCGGCGGTGGCGATAACTTTTGCGCCCTGTTGGTGCGCAAATTGCACCGCAAAAGCCCCAACCGCTCCCGCGCCGCCGTGAATGAGCACCGTTTGCCCGGCTTGCAGGTGCGCGGCCTGCAGTCCCTGCCAAGCGGTTAGGGCGACAATGGGCACGGCCCCGGCTTCGAGAAACGAGAGGCTTTGGGGCTTGGCGGCCAGGGTGGTGGCGGGCACCACGATGTACTCGGCGTAGGCCCCCCCGTAGGCGGGCTCGTCGCCGCCGGCCGCGCCGGTGCCGTACACCTCGGCGCCCGGCAGATGGCTGGTTACGCCCGCGCCCACGGCTTCGACCGTGCCGGCAAAGTCACCGCCGGGCGTCCAGGGGAAGGTCAGCGGGAGCAGCTGGCGCAAAGCCCCGGAAGCTCTGCCGGCGTCGATTTGGTTGACGGAGGCAGCGCGCACGCGCACCACTACCTGACCCGGACCCGCCTGCGGGGTCGGGATGTCTTCGTAACGCAGCTGGTCGAAGCCGTAGCCGTGCAATTGAATGGCTTTCAT
>NZ_CAXTEF010000046.1:17635-22274 GCF_964243305.1 uncultured Hymenobacter sp. | reverse complement strand
TGGGCCATGACGGCCAGAATCCGTTCGGGCGAGAGCCCACCGGTTGCCTCCAGCGACGAGAGCTGCCGCAAGTAATTCACGTAATAGGCGGGCGTAAAGGTGTTAAAGAAGACGGCTGTTTCCGCAAACGGATTCGAGAACGTATGCGGCGCCCGGACTGGTGCCACCACATAGCCGCCCGCGTCAACGTCGTCGTGGTGTTCCCCGGTCGTAAAGCGCACCTTGCCTTTGGTAACCAAAAAGGTTTCGTCGTGCATGTTGTGATAATGCTGGGGCGTTTGGTCGGTACCCGGCGGCACCGTGATTTCCACTGCTCCCAGCCGGTTGTCGGTGTTCGTGCCGTCTTCCAGAACCCGAATAGTTATCGGGCCGACGGTAAAGGTTTCGCCAGTGGAGGGTGCCACTAGCACGATGGCTGGTTCGGCTGGTTTTTCCATGTCGTGAGCTTTCGCGCGAAAGGTGATAGAGGACTTAAGGAGATTTAAGGAAGTGCCTCACACAAAGTCTTTCAGGAGGGCCAGTACGCGGTCCAGCTGCTCGATTTGGGGGAAGTGGCCGGCTTGCGGCACCGAGTGAAATTGCGCCGCGGGGATGAGGTCGGCAAACTGCCGGCCGTAGGCGGGCGTGACGATACGGTCGCTCGCGCCCCAGAGCACGAGCGTCGGCAGGGCCAGGCCGGGCAGGCGCGCGCGCAGGCCCGGGTCGTGCATGAAGGGTTCGCCCGCGTAAACGTGCAGGGCCTGCTGGTTGGCCGCCATGCCAGCGACGGCAGCCGGGTCCGTCGGCGCCGACGCAAAGCGGCCGGGGTCGTGAAAGGAGTACGTTAGCAGCTCCGCCGGGGCCAGGGTGGCCGGGTCCACAATCGGGCCGCTCGCCGGGGTTGGGTCGAGCCCAACCGCGTCGAGCAGCACCAGGGCCGTCACGCGCGGCGAGACGCGCAGGCCCAATTCCGCCGCCAGCCAGCCGCCCACGGAGTTGCCCACCACCACCACGTCGTGCAGGTCGAGTTGCTCCAGCAGGGCGAGGTAGCCCAGCACCAGGTCGTCCACGCGGCGAAACCACTCCGGCCGGGGTTGGCCGGCGAACCCGGGATGGGTCGGCAGCACCGCCCGCCCCGTCGGGGCCAGCCCCGCCGCCAGCCCCGCCATTAAGCCGGGGCCGGCTCCGCCGTGCAGCAGCAGGTAGGGCCGGCCGCTACCCTGCTCGTCCACGGCCAGGGGCAGCGTTCCCGCCAATAAAACCAGGTTACTGTTCATCGGTGCTTCGTTTGGCATCAGTTACAAAAAGCGGGTGCCCAGCTCCGTCAGCTTGGCGATGGCCCGGTCGTCATCGGCCGCTGCTTCCGCCACAACCCGGTCGAAGCCGCCGGGCAAGTGAAACACGAGCACCCGCGCGTCGCCGCCTTCCGCGTGCCACTGGAACGCGCCGCCGGCCGGGAAATAGGCAAAGGTTCCTACCCCCGCCGGTTGGGGCTGGTCATCATAGGCCAGCGTGAGCTTGCCGGCCAGCACGTACAGGGCTTCGTCCTGGTGGGCCGTGCGCAGCGGCATCCCGGCGCCGGCCGGCACCACCACCTCAAACAAGTCGTACGCTCCCTCCGTGTCGTCGGCGGCGGCCAGCAGGCGCCAGTCGAGCCCGAAGAGGCGCACCGCGGGCACTTGCTCGGCCGTGGCGAAGTGGGGCACGCCGATGCCCTTATCGTTCGGCTTGGTCAGCATCAGCTCCGGGGCCGGGGGCACCGCGAAGGGCAACGCCATCACAGCTTCTTGCCCGTAGAGGGCGGAAAGGATACGAATTTGCTCCTGGCTGTCGGGCGGCGCGCTCTCGGCCAGGCTCGGTCGGCGGCGCGCCGACGCCGGGTGCGCCAGGCTCATTACGACGAGTTCGAAACTCGCGGGCAAGTAAAAATTGAGGGCCCGGACCTCACTGGTATCCACCGAGAAGCTGTGGGGCAGCAGCCGGGGCAAGTACACGAAGGTGCCGGGGCCCGCGTGCCGCGTTTCGCCCTGGGCATTGAAGCTACAGCTGCCCTCCAGGATGTAGAAGCCCTCGCTGGCCGTGGGGTGGCGGTGGGTGGGTGGCCCGAGCCCGGTGGCCATCACCTGCTCGATTACGGTCAAACGATTGGCGGTTTGTCGGCCGCTGGCCAGTACCAGCCAAAGCGTCCCTACCAGCCAAAAGGCGGGGGCCGTTTCCCGGTTCAGCACGAAGGGCGGGTAGTCCGGCAGTCCTGTTCCGGTCATGGGCTGGGCTGCTAGTGGTAGGGGATGGTTCATGGAAAAGGGGGTAGGGTAATCCATACTGTAAATGCCGGGGGCAAATGCTGGCAGCAATCTGGCGGCGACGAGCAGCCGCCTACTGCGGCTCGGTGTTGCTGACCTCTACCAGCAGCTTTTGCAAGTCCTGGTTAACCAGCCGCACCATCACTTCGAGCTGGGTGAGCATCGCGGCGCGGGTGTGCAGGTCGTCGGCGTGGTAGTTGCCGCCGGCCCCGAAGTAGAGCGCCAGCTGCTGGGCCTGCTGAGCAGGCTTGCCGCTGGTGAGTTGGTCGTACTGCGCCCAACGCCGACGAATGGTTTGGAGCGGGGCGGGCGCTGCCGAACCGGGCCGGCCGACCCGCACTTCATTAAGCGTAGCCCAGAGGCCGGGCGGGTAAAGGGCCGGCCGGGGGCGCTGATACCAGATGTCGGCCAGCAGGTTGCGGCGAATCGGGTAGTTCAACTGCGGATTCACGAACAGCGTGGCCACGCCCAGCCCGGCGCTGAGGGCCGCGGTGCTGACCGTCAGCACCAGGTTGAGGTTGGCCCGGTCTTCGGCCAGAACAGTGGCACTAATTACGCCGCTGGCGGCCCCGGCCAGCAACGAGCCGAGGGTGAAGTTGCGGGTTCGTTTCGTTTGCTGGCCTTGCAGCGCCAGGGCGGCCTGGTCGGCACGCTGCCGCTCGCATTCCAGCTCTTCGGCCACGCGCAAGGCATCGCCGGAAGCCTGTACCACTTGAAGCACGAGTGCCTCGCGCTGCCGGATAAAGGCTCGCTGAGCAGCATCCCCTGGGGCCAGCCCCGGTTGGGCTGGTTGCCTTAGCTGGCGTAGGCCGGGCCCCAGGCCGTAGGCGCGGGCCAGCTGCCGGCTCCGGGCCGAGAGGGGCGGTAGCCCCATCGTGTCCAGCGACGAGGCCGGCGCACTCCCCACGGCCGGCAGCGTGTCGATCGTGAAGACCTGGGGCGGGAGGCAGTAGCCACTGGTGTCGTCGGCGCCGTGGGCGGCGGGGCGCACGGTTTGGCAACTCCCAAGCGCGCCTAGCAAGGCTAACGGCCAGAACCTGCACAAGCAGCGAAGAGCGGGCATACCGGGTAGCCTAAACGGTTGAGGTCGTGCGGGGCTAAAGCTAAGGCTGGGCCTTTTGCGCGGCTTCCTTAATCAGGGCCGCTACTTCTTTGGGGCGTGAGGCGTAGACCGAGTGGCTGGCGCCGGCTACCTCCACCATGTGGCTGCGGGCGCGCGTGGCGTACCAGCGTTCCAGTTCGGGGTTAATGGTGCGGTCGGCGCCGGCGACGAGCATCCAACTCGGCTTGGTTTTCCAGGCCGCCGTCGTAATGGGCGACGTAAACACGGCCCCAGCCGTCAGCATTTGCGCCCGCGCCGCAAACTCGGCTTGCTCGCGGGGCAGGTCGGCGGCAAAATAGGCGGGATACGCCGCCGGGTCGAGGTAGGTGAACCCGTCTGGCGTCTTCTTGATGATGTTGTCCTTGCTCACGTCGCTGGGGTAGCGCTTGCCCAACGCGCCCTCGTTTTCGCCGGCATCGGGCATGTGGGCAGCGATGTATACCAGGCCAACCACATGCGAATCATTGCCCGCTTCGGTGATAATGGCGCCCCCGTAGCTGTGCCCCACCAGGATGCAGGGGCCGGTTTGCTGGGCCAGCACCCGCTTCGTGGCGGCCACGTCGTCGGCCAGCCCCGTCAAGGGCTCCTGCACCACGCTGACCGTGAAGCCGTCTTTCACCAGGATGTCGTACACTGGCTTCCAGCCCGAGCCGTCGACCCAGGCGCCGTGCACCAGGACGATGTTTTTCACCGGCGGCGCCAGTGCAGGAGATGCTGCCGCGCCTAGAAGCAGAAGCAATAAAGCAGCGGATGCCGCCAGAAAAGTAGAAGTGCGTTTCATGGCTGATTAGGATAAGTGAAGTAGAAATTCTACGGGAAGGGATACCCCGGCCCTGGAGCAGGGAGCATCGGTCAATAACCGGGGGAAACTGCCGCGTTGGTATCCCATAGCCTGGCGGCAAGAAGGTGATGATTCACGACCAGGTTACAACGATTTGGGAGAACAATGAAACCCAATGGTCTTGCCTACCCCGTAAGCAAACAGACAAACAAGCAAGACACCCAGCCCCCATTCGGTTGCGCTGGTTTGGGCCTGTTCTCTAAGTCAACCAATTGTTAAGCAATGCGTTGCAGCAATGCACGTAGTATAATTCAGTAGCATTTCTCCCTTTCTTTTGACAACGCCCAGGGCAAAAGACAAAAACCCGAATAGGAGCGGGAAGTAAGACAAAATTCGGGGCTAGGCTAGTGTAATTTTATGATTTCACTCACCCGCAAAGCTGATTTTTGTCATGCTGGGGCTTTCTCAGGCACC
>NZ_CAXTEF010000046.1:15948-17535 GCF_964243305.1 uncultured Hymenobacter sp. | reverse complement strand
ACCAAGAATAACGGTCTGCGTCCTTCGAGGCTCTTCCCTAAATCTCCGTCCTGGCGATGCGAACACTTCTCCAATTTGCCAGATTCAACAAAATTGTTAAGTCGTGCATATCTTTTGGCTGCACCTCAACATAGCACGAAATAGCATAGGTACTTACGCCAGCAAAAAGGGGCCATTCAGGCGCACCCAATGCCGGCCCCCATCCAACCGACCACTGAATTTTTAACCAATTACGATGACGATGAAAATTGAACCATTCAGAATCGACGTGCCGCAAGACGAAATCGACGCGCTTCGCCTGCGCCTGGCCAACACGTGCTGGGCACCCGAACTGGACAACGACGACTGGGCTTACGGCGTCAATGGTGCTTACCTGCGCGAGTTGATGGCCTACTGGCAGGACGGGTTCGACTGGCGCGCGCAGGAAGCGCAGATTAACCGCTTCCCGCAGTTCCGCACGGAAATCGACGGCGTGCCCATCCATTTCATTCATGTGCGCGGCAAGGGAACCAACCCCGTTCCCATCATTTTGAACCATGGCTGGCCCTGGACGTTCTGGGACCTCAAGGACGTGATTATGCCGCTGGCCGACCCGGCGGCCTACGGTGGCGAGCCCGCCGACGCCTTCGACGTTGTTGTGCCGTCGCTGCCGGGCTTCGCTTTCTCGGGGCCGCTGTCCCGGACCGGGGTCGGCTACGTCGAAACGGCGGCCTTGTGGGTCAAGCTGATGCAGGAATTGGGCTATGACCGGTTCGTCACGCAAGGCGGCGACGCGGGCGCGTTCGTTAGCGCACGGCTTGGGCATGCGCACCCGGACTCGATTATCGGCGTCCATTTGAGCTTCCCCGTCCTACCGGGCGTGCCCTACGACGCCGGCGTCCCGGCCGAGTTCACCCCGCAGGAACGCGCCATGGCTGAAGGAGACCAGGCGCGGGGCCAAACGGCTTCCATTCACCTACTGGTCAATGCCGCTGACCCCCAGACCCTCGCTTGGGCCATGCACGACAGTCCCGTGGGGCAGGCGGCATGGATGCTCGTTCGCCGCCGCGCCTGGAGCGATTGCCACGGGGACGTGGAAACTAAGTTCGACAAGGACACGCTGCTCACGCACTTCTCGCTCTATTGGTTCACAAACAGCTTTATCGGGTCGGAGTTATTTTGCCGGGCGTCGGGCTTTCCCGAGCCCCCGGCGCTGGTCAACAACATCAAGCCCGAAATCAGCGTGCCAACGGCCGTGGCCGTGATGCCCAAAGACCTGATGCACCGGCCCCGCTCGGTCTTCGCCGCGCATAGCGACCTGCGCCAGTGGACCGTATTCCCCAGCGGGGGACATTTTGCGCCTGCCGAGGAACCCAAGTTGATAACCGAAGATATTCGCTTGTTCGTGCGCCCGCTGCGTCCGCGCTAAACTAGCGTGGCAAGAGACGTTGTGCGGCGTTTCCACTACGCATTAGAGCGGGCTATGAATTAACTGGTTTGCCGCGATGCGCGCAAATGCAATGCCGCCAGTGCTTACCCGTAGAAAACAGAAAAAAAGACCTGCAAATCGAACAATTCGATGCCAGACTTGTGCCACTCCTCCAGCCC
>NZ_CAXTEF010000046.1:6202-15848 GCF_964243305.1 uncultured Hymenobacter sp. | reverse complement strand
AAAAGACCTGCAAATCGAACAATTCGATGCCAGACTTGTGCCACTCCTCCAGCCCAGCGCCGAGTTCCAGGCAATACCAGCGGGGGGCGACGTAGCGGGCGGTGATTTCTAATTTCGCGGGTGTGGTGGCCCCGTCTGGCTGCCCGAACTCGGCGCGCGTGCCTTCAATGACACAGGCCGGCTCCGCCCGCAATGCCCAGGGACGCTTTATTGCCTGCGAAGTCGCCAACGGGCGCGTCACGCGGTCGGAAGCCGATGTGATACATCTAGTAGGCCCGTTTCGCGAGACATTACGCTCAGTAAAAGTGTAACGCATTCGTCCTAACGGGAATTTCTGTTCTTACTCTTGCACTACCCCTTCAATTGGCTCATGGAGTTGGTTAAAAGAGAGAGGCAATAATCGGGGGGCCAAAACGCCGGCGTTTAGTCGGGCCAGGGGCCGCGCTAAGGCTTGATGTTGAGCAGGCGCTCGGCGTTGCCGTGGGCGATTTTGGCGATGTCCTCGATGGGCAGCGGCGCATTTTCGATGAACTTGCGGTCTGGGTCTTCGGGGTGAAGCTGGAAGGGGTAGTCGGTGGAAAACATCACCCGGTCGGCCCCGAGCACGGCCACGGCTTTCAGCAGGTAGGGCGTGCTGACGATGCCGCTGCCGGTCACGTAGAAGTTCTGGCGGAAGTACTCGGCCACGGTTTTCTTATGCTTCATCAAGGGCGACATCTCGTTGGCCCGGTCCAAAAAGAAAAGCAGCGTCTCGCCCCAGTGCCCGAGCACGAATTGCAGGTTCGGCAGCTCATCGAAGACGCCGGCCACAATCAGGCGCAGGGCCGTGACGCCCGCCTCGATGTGCCAGCCCCAGCCGCTACTGGCAAATTCGGCGCTCATCTTCGCGTCAAAGCCGTCGTAGTAGAGCGCCCGTACCGGCCGGGGCGCGATTTGCGGGTGGAGGTAGATGGGCACGTTCAGCGCGGCGGCCTTGGCCAGCAGGGGCCGGAAATCGGGGTGGTCGAGGTACTTGTCGCCGCTGCGCCCGTGCAGCATGGGCCCGCACAGGCCCAGCGCCTGCACCGCGCGCTCCAGCTCTTCTACGGCCGCCTGGGGGTGGGGGGTGGGCAGCGTGGCCCAGCCGGCGTAGCGGTCGGGGTGGGCCCTGACGGTGGCAGCCAGCGCGTCGTTGGCCTGGCGGGCGAGCGGCACGGCCTCGGCGGGCGACAGAATCTGGGTGCCGGGGGCCGTTACGGAGAGCACCATCATGTCGAGCGCTAGGAGGTCCATCTGGCGCAGGCGGTCCTCGCCCAGGTCCAGCAGCAGCGGCGAGAGCGGCCCGGTCTGGAACATTTCCACGCTGTCGTCGCGCTGGTCGGGGGGTAGGCGGTGCAGCGCGTCCGTAATTTTCGCGTCCCAGTAGTGTTCTTCCAGTCCGATAAATCTCATGGCAGGGGGTGGGGGGGGTAGGGATTGGTTTGCTGAATCACGACGCCCTCAGGCCGCTGCCGGGCCCTTGGCTGGCGTCAGCCAGCCCGCCAGCCGGGCGATGGGGGGCGAGAGCAGCACGGAAGCGGGGATGCCCACGAGGTTGGCAATCCAGACCGAATGCCACCAGCTGCTCCAGAATTTCGGGCCCCAGCCCACGTTGACTAGCGTCAGGGTCAGCCCCATCAGCAGGCTCATCGTCACGGCCATGCTGACGGCAGTCAGCGCCGACCGGTATTTGAAGTCGAGTTTCATGCGATGGTGGCCGCCAAGGCTGGCGAGGCAGTTGAAGGCGTTGCGACTGGGGCCGTCGGCAGCAGTTCGGTGCTCATATCCGGGGTAGTAAGGCGCGGTGGGCCGCCGGCCAGGGGCGGCAACGGCCGGCGGGGATTATGGTAGCGGGGCACAGTCAGCCCCGCGGCTATCAGCGGCGCGCGGCGGGCTCACCTCGCGGTCCAGCAGCCGTTGGAGCCGGCTCAGGTAGGTCATGCCCAGCAGCAGGGTGTAGCGGCGCTCCTCTAGCTCGTCCGTTACCCAGGTATCGGACGAGTCGTTGTAAAGCTGCGGGCATTCCTGCTCCACGCGGGCCAGCACGGTGGCCAGCTCCCGGTTGTTGTCGCCGAGCACTCTCATCAACATCTTGCTCATCGTTGCCTTGAATTAAAAAGCTTTACATACATTTTGAGGCGAGTGTCGGCCCGGCGGCATGGCCTTCAGTTAAACGGCGCCATGCAGTGCGGCCAGGCGGGGTGATAATGGCCGCCGCCCGGCAGAAGTTGCTGACCAGCAGGTAGCGCGGCCCTGCTGCGCAAGCATTAGGGTAGCCAGTCCAATGGTTGTGGTAACGTGCCCCCACGTCGAAAGGCGAGCCTGCCCCACCCAAAAGAAGGCGGGCCAAGCGGCAGGACAGGAGCAGGCCGTGGCGTTAGCGAGTAGCGGACCGCGGCGGCTCCGGTGCCCGCGTGGCCCCGGCCGGCCCCTATGCCAGCAGCTTGTCGGGCGTGATGGGCAACTCGCGGATGCGCTTGCCCGTGGCGTGGTACACGGCGTTGCAGATGGCCGCCGCCAGGCCCGTGATGCTCAACTCGCCGACGCTTTTGGCGCCCAGGGGCCCGACGAAGTTGTCGGTGCACGGCACAAACTCCAGCTCCATGTGCGGCACGTCGGCCTGGGTGGGCAGGTGGTAGTCGGCTAAGTTGTTGTTGACGAAGCGGTGCAGGCGGTGGTCCGTCACCGTGGCCTCGGTGCAGGCCATGCCGATGCCCCACACGATGCCCCCGCGGATTTGGCTGTCGGCGGTTTTCTGGTTGATGATGCGCCCGCCGTCGTAGGCCCCGACCACGCGCGTGACGTGCAGCTGCCCGATGAACGGGTCCACCTTGACTTCCACGAACACCGCCCCCCAGGAATAGGCCGCGCGCCCGTTGATGACGGGCCCCATGACCGGCGAGCTGCCCGTTTCAATCTGGCTGCGCTCGGCGGCTCCCATGCCGGGCGGCATGAATTCGTCCTGCGCGTCGAGAAAGGGCAGTTTGCCGCGCTTCAGCAGCTCGGCGTAGGAATCCGACTTGGTTGGGGCGTCGGTGTTCACCAGCCGGCCGCCTTGCAGGGCCACCTTTTCTTTTTGCACGCCCATAAGCGGGCCGGTCGGGTCCTTGACGGCCAGGGCCACAAATTGGCCGACCAGGTTCTGAGCCGTGGCCAGCACGGCGGGCAACACGCTGACCGTGGTGCGCGAGCCACCTGCCACCGGGCCGGGCGGCAGGGCCGAGTCGCCCACGCTGACCGCCACTTGCGCCAGCGGGATGCCCAGCGCGTCGGCCGCCACCTGGGCGATGATGGTGTAGGCGTCGGTGCCCACGTCGTTCACGGCCGACTGCACCAGCACCCGGCCGTCGGCCTGGAAGCGGATTTTGGCCTGGCAGGGGGCCATGTTCACCGGGTAAACGGCCACGGCCATGCCCCAGCCCACGTGCAGCCGCCCGTCTTTGAGCGTGCCGGGCGTGAGCGGGCGCTTGCTCCAGCCGAAGCGGTCGGCGCCCGCCTGGTAGCAGGCGCGCAGCTCCTTGCTCGACCAGGGCAAGTTCTTGTCCTCGTCCTTTTCGGCGTAGTTGAGCAGGTGCAGCTCCAGCGGGTCGCGCCTGACTTGCGCAGCCAGCTCGTCCAGTACCGACGACAAGGCAAAGGCGGCCTCGACCTCGCCGGGCGCGCGCATAAACGTGGGCATGGGGTAGTTGAGGGGCACCATGTGGACCTGGACCTGCACGTTGGGGCACGAAAAGAGCATGGCCGGGATGTCCACCACGGCCGGCGAAAACCAGCTGTCGGCCTCGGAGGTGTTGTTGTGCACGTCGATTTGCAGGGCCAGCAGCTTGCCCTGGGCGTCGGCCCCCAGCCGGTAGCGCTGCTCGTTTTGGGCCCGGTAGCCGTGGGCGGTGTACTCGTGCTCGCGGGTGTTGACCACCTTTACCGGGCGCCGGAAGAGCTGGGCGGCGGCCACCGTGAGCAGCACGTAGGGCCAGGCGCTTTTGCAGCCAAAGTTGCCGCCCACCAGCGGCGAAACCACGTGCACGTTCTCGAGCGGCAGGTTGAAGGTCCGCGAAAGGGTTTGCTGCAGTCCCTTCACCCCCGAGGACGCGGCGTGCACCGTCAGGCGGTCGGCGGCGTCCCAGCTAGCCAGCGTACTGCCTGGCTCGATGGGGTTGTGGTGCTCGATGGGAATGCGGTACGTCACGTCGAGCCTGACCGGGGCGGCGGCCAGGGCCTGGGCGGCATTGCCGCGGGCCGCCGCCTTGCCCGTGGGCTGGGCCCGGGCCTTGCCCTTCTCCATGTCGGTGTTGGCTTCTTCGGCGCGGTACTGGGCCCGCACCAGAAAAGCGGCGTAGGTGGCGTTTTCCAGCGTGTCGGCCACGACCAGCGCAATCGGCTGGCCGGCGTAGTGGATGCGGGTGTCGCGCAGGGGCAGCAGCACCGTGGTGCCGCCGTTGGCCAGGGGCACCAGCGCGCCCATCGGGGGGAGGTTCGCGGACGTCATCACGCCCACCACGCCCGGCACGGCGGCGGCGGCGGCGGTGTCGAGGTGGGTGAGGTCGCCCTTGGCAATGGTGCTGAGCACGAACACGCCGTAGGTTGTGCCAGCGGGCATGGTCTCGCCGGCGTAGCGGGCGCGGCCCGTCACCTTCACGGGGCCGGTGATGCGGTCAACGCCCTGGCCGACCAGCAGGCCGGCGGCGGGGTTGGGCAGTGGGGGACTTAGCAGTTGGGGGCTCATGGTAGCTGGTTGGGGCTCAAGCCAGGGCGGCGGTTTCTTCCAGGGCTTGCACCAGCACGTGCTGGACCAGCTCAATCTTAAAAGCGTTGTCGGACTGGGGCGCGGCCCCGGCGACGGCCAGCCGGGCGGCCTGCGTGAAATTTTCCCGGTTAGCCGCTTTGCCTTGCAGGAAGGCTTCGGCCTGGGGCGCTTTCCAGGGCACGGTGCCCACCCCGCCCAGCGCCAGGTGCGCGCGCTGCACCACGCCGCGGCGCACGTCCAGCCCCACGGCCGCCGCCGCGAGGGCAAAGGCGTAGGAGTTGCGCTCGCGCACCTTCAGGTACCGCGAGCGGCGCGTGGCCTCGGAGGCCGTTAGCCGGATGGCGGTAATCAGCTCGCCGGGCTGCAGAGTAGTTTCTTTTTCGGGGGTGGTGCCCGGCAGCAAGTGAAGCTGGGTGAGCGGAATCACCCGCTCCCCGCCCACGCCCTGCAGGACCAGCTGGGCGTCGAGGGCGACCAGGGCCACGCACAGGTCGGAGGCGTGGGTGGCAATGCAACTCGCGCTGCCGCCCAGGATGGCGTGGTTGCGGTTCACACCGGGGATGGCGTCGCAGCCCGCGCCGGGCTCGCGGCGGTTGCAGCGGTAGCTGGGGTCGCGGAAGTACGGGCAGCGGGTGCGCTGGAGCAGGTTGCCGCCCACGGTGGCGGCGTTGCGCAGCTGCTGCGAGGCGGCCAGCAGCAAGGATTGCGACACGACCGGGAAGTTTTTCACCACGGCCGGATGGTAGGCGGCCTCGGTCATGGTTTCCAGGGCCGGTAGCGTAAGCACGTTGTTCTTGAATGTGATGCTTTTGAGCGGCAGGCCCCTGATGTCGATGACCGTTTGGGGCTGCCAGACCTGGTATTTCATCAGGTCGACGGCCGTGGTGCTGCCGGCCACGAACAGGGCCCCGGGCTGGCGGCCCATTTCCATTGCCTGGGCCAAGGTGCTGGGCCGGAGGTAGTCGAAAGGCTTCATGGGATTAGCGGCGTTGGGTGAGGCCTTTTCCGCCGGCCGCCACGCTCTGCATGGCCGCCACAATGCCGTTATAGGCCCCGCAGCGGCAGATATTACCGCTCATCAGCTCCCGGATTTCGGTTTCGGTGCGGGCGTGGCCGTCGCGCACCACCGCCACGGCCGACATGATCTGGCCCGAAGTGCAGTAGCCGCACTGGAAGCCGTCGTGCGCGATAAAGGCCACCTGCATGGGGTGCAGCTGCTCCGGCGAGCCCAGCCCCTCAATCGTCGTGATGTCCTGGTGTTGGTGCATCACGGCCAGAGCCAGGCAGCTGTTCACGTTCTGGCCGTTGACGTGCACCGTGCAGGCCCCGCAGGCCCCCTGGTTGCAGCCCTTCTTGGTGCCGGTCAGGCCGAGCTGCTCGCGCAGCAAATCCAGCACCGTGGTGCGCGTGTCAATCGTGCGTTGCACGGTCTGGCCGTTGATGCGCAGCGTGACCGGCACCAGGCGGGCCGCGGAGTCGTCGGCCAGCAGGGGGGTAGGGACGGGGGAGGCTTCGATGTTTTGCATGGCTTGCACGGGCTGGACGAGCGAGAGGGCCGCCAGCGTAGAAAGCTGCTTGAGGAAGTCACGCCGCTCAGCCGTTGGGGGCACCGGCTGGTCATCAAGGGGCGGCAGATGGGGCGGTGGCGTGGGCATAAGTGGGGCCGTTGCAGAGTTAAAATCAGTTAATAAGCAAGCAAGAAGACGCGGGAGGCGCGCCGCACCAGGGTAGAGGCAGGGTAAATAGCCAACGCCGCGGCCTACTGGTCTATAGGCAGTTGGCAAGGCCCCACCCAGTGAAGAAAGATGAAACAAGCCGGGGCGCCCGCTCAGGCCACTAGTTGGTGGGCCAGCCGCTCGGCCACGCCGGGAAACAGCGCCGCCGCATTCTCGTGGGCCAGCAGTGCCAGGTCCGCGTCCGAGAAGCCTTTCCAGCGCGCCACGTCGGCCAGGGCCGGCGCAAACGTCGTGGGCGGCATAAACGGGTTGTCGAAGCCCATCAGCAGCCGCGAGGCGGGCACCAGCTGCTGCAGCGCGTAGAGCTGCGCCGCCGACGTGCTGGCCGTGAGGTCGTAGTAGAAGGACGCAAACCCTGCCTGCACCTCCTCAGTAGAAAGCGGCACCCGGCCGTCGCCGGGTCCGAAAACCTGTTCCTGGTTCTGAATCCGGGTGAGCAGGTAGGGCACCGTGCCGCCGCCGTGCGTGGAAATTATCCGGATGTTGGAGAAGCGTTTTTTGGCGCCCGTGAACACCATATTCGTCAGCATCCGGGTCGTATCGAACATGAATTCCAGCACGGCGACGTTGACGCCCAGGTCGATGGGCAACGACGCTTTTGCCACGGTGGGGTGCGCCAGGAGCGTGACCCGGCGGCGATTCATCTCCTCAAACCAGGGGTCAAAAAGCGCATCGCCGAGGTACTTGTCGTTCAGGCTCGTGGACGTGCTGACGCCGTCCATCTTCAGGGTGTCGAGGGCGTAAGCCATCTCGTGCAGCGTGCCGTCCATGCTGCTCCCCGGCACCGTGGCCAGCGCCCCAAAGCGGGTGGGATGGCGCGCGACAATAGCGGCCAGCTGCTCGTTCACGCGCCGGGCGATGTCGTTGGCTTTCGCGCCCCTGGCGGCGGCGGCGGCATACGGGACGGAGAGGATGGAAACGGCTATTTCGTTGGCGTCCATCAGGGCCAGGGCGCGGTCAACCGACCAGGGGGGCTGCGTCGGCATCGGGGCGGCGGCCCCCACGTCCAGGATGGCGTGCGCGTGTACATCAATGATGCCAGTCAACTGGCGGTGGGCAGCCGGTGAAGAGTGAGCCATAGCAGGTTGTTGGGGAGTGGTTGGAGGTGAAACTCGAAAAACCGGGGCGCCCCGGGCGTTCAGCCCGCCGGGCCTGCTGCACGGGCAGCGGTAAGGCAGGCCTAGGGTCTAGCCCGCGGGCAACAAAGCAGCCGACCGGCAGCGGAACCCACTGCCTGGCTAACGAACGGAGCGCTAAGCCTGCCTCGCCCAACCACTTGACTGTTGTTTATGTATCCGTTTGCCAGCTCAGCTCTCGCCGCCCATATTGGCCCGGAACGGCCGCCGCCAACGTCGGCAATAAGCGTCCAGAATAGTATTGGGGGGCAATACTTCAAAACTAGCGGCCCGCCCCCGCCCACTACCTGACGAAACGCAACACCGGTGCTGATTTTTGTCAGGTTATGGCGAACAGCCGGGCGCGTCCTCTTCGTGTTTTCGGGCTGGCCGCCCTCGTGCTCACCCGCCACGCCGTGGAGCTTGCTGAACAAGAGGGCCGCGCCTAATCCATTTCCGATGGGTTAGCCGTCGCTTGGGCTTGTTCCAAGAAGGTTCTCCCCGTGGCTGGCCAGGGAGCGGCTCACGTAAATTCCTACCCCCTTGTTTTTGGGCAGTGCCAGGTTAGCGCCAGCTCCCTATCAACTCAACCCGAAGCCGGTATCTGGCTTCGAGCGGCTACCGACTTGCTGGAAGCAGCGGCGCCAGGGGTGGCTTATCGGATACGGGAAGCGTAGAATCGTAGAATCCTCGTGTACGGCATGTTTTTGATATATTGTTCGCGTGGCCATCGCAGGTCGGCGAGCAATCTTCCCCCGGAATTTGTAGGTCAGCACCGACCGGGTTTACCCAATCAGGGACTGCTGGACGGCTTGCTGCCGGAAGGCATTGGGCGAGGTGCCGGCGTGCTTGCGAAAAAAATGATTGAAGTAAGTAGGCTCCGCGAACCCGAGGCTTTCGGCAATGTCGGCGATGGGCCAGTTGGAATACTGGAGCAGCATCTTGGCTTCCTGGGCGATGCGCCCGGCCAGGTGGGCGCTTGTCGGCCGGCCCGTGACCTCGCGCAGCACCCGGCTCAGGTAGTTGACGTGGACCCGCAGGCGCGCCGCAAAGGCTTCGGCCGTGTGCAGGGGTAGGGGGTACGCGGGCGAGGCAATGGGAAACTGCTGCTCCAGCAGGTGCAAAAACTGCCCGGCCAGCCGGCTGGCCGCCGGGGCATCCGCCCGCTGGGGCAGGTCGGGCTGCATCCGCAGGGCCTCGTGCAGCAGCAGTTGCACGTGGGTGCGCAGCAAGTCCAGCTTGTAGCGGTACGAGGAATTTGCTTCGGCCAGCATCTGCTGGAAGAGGTGGGTAAGAAAGGCGCACTGCTCGTCGGTGAGCAGAAATACCGGGCTGGTGCCCGGCAGAAACAGCGACGATTCCTGCCACGGGGCCGCGGGACCTATTCCGGCCAAAAAGTCGGCCGTGAACAAACAGCAGAAGCCCGTGAGCGGGGTGAGCGGGGCGCAGGCGTAGGGCGCGCGCGGATTGTAGAGCAGCAGCGCCGGGCTCTCGACCAGCAGGGTGTGCCCGGCGTACCGCATCTGCGTGGTGCCGCCCGTGTACAGGCTGATTTGGTAAAAATCGCGGCGGTCGTAAGGCAGGCTTGGCCCATCAGCCCCGGTGGCAATAGGAAACACGGCGAAGGGCTGCGGCACTTCCGGCAGGTATGCCTGCAGGTAAGTTTGGTGAAAATGGGTCAGGGACTCGCTGGACTGCATAAGTTGAAAAATCAATTAGTCGGTGATGCTCAGTGTACCGCTTGAGTGCCACTGTCAAAAACGCATCACCAGCTACGTAAGCCGTCCCTCGTACCGGGCGCGGACTGTTGCGGGTGGCCGCGCGTGAAGCTCAGAAAGGTGCTGTCGGCTCGCAGAGTCCCTTGCGCACTTTCTTCCAAAGCGGCTCCGCGCCCCGGCTTGACGTGCCATTTCGCTTTGGCGGCGCGGGCCTGCGAGTGGATGGGTAGGCAGCGCCAGGCCGGGGTTCATGGGGCTACTCGGATGAGGAGCCGCAGCTTCCTGGTCATTGGTTTTTCTTGGCGGCCGGGGTCT
>NZ_CAXTEF010000046.1:1871-6102 GCF_964243305.1 uncultured Hymenobacter sp. | reverse complement strand
TTTTTCTTGGCGGCCGGGGTCTGCGCCCGCGCTCAGCGGCGGCGGTCGGGCTGTAGTTACCCGCGGCCCAAGCCTAAACAAAGCAGACAACTGATTTGCAAGGCTCGCCACCTAAAAACGTTAGCTGGCGAGCCACCAGTCAGTATGGGCGCTTGGGCAGGGCGCAAGTAGTAGCCAAGACCAGGCGCCGGGGCCTACCGACCGGCCCTACCCGCTGGCGCGCCTGGCGGCCAGCAGCTTGTCGAGGGTAATGGGCAGCGAGGTCAGGCGGTAGCCGGTGGCGTGGTAGATGGCGTTGGCAATGGCCGCGCTGATGCCCACGATGCCCAGCTCGCCGAGGCCCTTCACGCCGAGCGGGTGCCCGCGGGTGTCGTCTTCGTCGATAAGGATGACCTCGATGTCGGCGACGTCGGCGTTGGTCGGCACCAAGGCTTCGCCCAGGTTGTCGTTCACCCAGTGGCCGGTGCGCGGGTCCATGTTGGTTTCTTCCAGCAGGGCCTGGCCCAGCCCCCACACCATCGCGCCCATGAGCTGGCTGCGCACGAGAACGGGGTTGATGACGCGCCCGCCGGCGAAGGCCCCTACCAGCCGCTCGACTTGCAGATGCAGCGTGTCGGGGTCGAGGCTGACCTTGACAAACTCGGCTCCAAAAGAGGCCCGGCCGTAGGAGCTGTGCCCCATCGTGCGCCCGGTGATGGCCTCCTCGTTGATGGGGTCGTTGGGATAGCGGGCCATGACCTCGGCCACTGATTCGCTCGCGCCACCCGGACTCCTAATGCGGCCCTGGCTGATTTTCAGGTCTTGGGCCGCTTGGTGGTAGAGCGGCGAAGCCTTGTCCTTCACCACGCGCTTGCACAGCTCCTTTTTGACTTGCTCGGCGGCTTCCAGGATGGACGCGCCGCTGCTGAGCGTGCTCATCGAGCCCACGGTCATGCCGCCGTAAGGCAGCCGGGTGTCACCCCAATCCAGGCGCACGGCGGCCAGCTCCAGGCCCAGGGACTCGGCGGCAATCTGAGAGTAGGCGGTAATCATGCCCTGGCCGATTTCGTGGGTCGCCGACTGCACCACGGCCCGCCCGTCGGGCCCCAGAATGATGCGCGTGACGGCGGGCAGTTGCAGCACCGGGTAGATGGCCGTGGCCATGCCGTAGCCAATAAGCCGGCCCTTCTCTCGCATGCTGCCCACGCGCGGGTCGCGGTCGAACCAGCCGATGCGTGAGGCGGCGGCCTGGTAGCAGGCCAGCAGCTCCTTGCTCGACCACTCCTTGTCGGTGCCCGGCTCCCGGTCGGCGTAGTTGCGGATGCGCAGGTCGAGCGGGTCCAGGCCCATTTGATGGGCCAACTCATCGAGGGCGCTTTCCAGGGCGAATTGGCCGTTGGGTGCGCCGGGGCCCCGCATCCAGCCCGGCGCGTTGGTGTCGAGCGGGGCGGCCTGGACGTGAATGCCGATGTTGGGCGACTGATACACCTGCCGGGTGGCTTCGGCGATGGGGGCCACAAACTGGCCGGCCGTGCCCTTGGCCAGTACGGCGTCGTGCAGGATGGCTTGCAGCTGGCCGTTTTCGTCGGCCCCGAGGCGAATGCGCTGTTGCATCTCGCCGCGAAACGGCATGAGCGTAAACGTCTGGGCGCGGGTAAGCACGAGCTTCACCGGCCGGCCGGTGAGCTTGGCCGCCATGGGGGCCAGCAGCAGGTGCACGTTGGCGTTTTTGCCCCCGAAGGCCCCGCCGGCCATCGTGGCGACGACCCGCACTTTGTTGTTGAATTCGAACCCGCCCAGCACCTGACCAATGAGGCGGGGCAGCCGGTCTTTCAGCCCGAAGCCGAACGCTTCGCCCAGGATGTTGGCGTCGCCGTAGCTGAACTGCGTGGGTAGGTGCACGGTCAGGCCCCCGTCGGCGTCCCAGGCGGCCACGACCGCGCCGGGCTCCATCGCGTGGTGGTGGTGCGGGGCCGTGCGAAACGTCCGGTCGACCCGATGCGCTGCCTTTTCATAGGCCGGCTGCGGGTCGCCAATTTTCACCTGGCCGGGGTCGCCCGCGCCCACTTTGGCCACGTCTTTGGCCCGGCCGCCGCCCTGCGCCAGGGTGAAGGCGGCGTCCGGGTCGGGCGCCGAGTAGCGCACGGCCACCAGCGGCGCGGCGGCGCGGGCATGCTCCAGGGTATCGGCCACCACCAGGGCGATGCACTCGCCGTAGTAGTGGAGCTGGTCGTCCTGCAAGGGCAGCAGGTCGCCAATTTCGGCCCCGTTGGTGGCGAGGACGCCGTGCAGGCGGGGCGCGTTTTCGTGGGTCATCACCAGCCGCACGCCCGGCATTCGCAGGGCCGCCGCCGGGTCGATGCTCACGAGAGTGCCGCTGGCTTGGGTGCTCGTGACGGCCACGGCCACGTCGAGTACGCCGCCCGTGTCGTGGCGGGTGATATCGCCGGCGTAGCGTACCCGGCCCCGCACTTTGTCGGGGCCTTCGAGGCGGCGCGGAATGGTGGCCGGCGGCGCTTCGGGCGCGAGGCTTTTGGGAGCGGTGGCATTCGTCATAGCAAAAAGCAGTTGGGATTGGTAGCAGTAGAATGGCAGGGCCTACCCCGTTGGCGCGAGGCATCGGGCTCGCGGCGGCCGGCCGGCGAAACGTTGCATTGCCGCGGGCGGGCATGGCGGCCCGGAGCGCCGCTCTGTTCTACTGGATATGCTTGTCGGTTTGCGATTGGGGCGTGCCCGCCGCGGCTTGCTGGCAGGCCCGCACGATGGCGCGGTGCGCCAGCTCCATCTTGAAATCATTCCCGCCCTGCCCTACGGCACCCGCCAGCAGGCGGCTGGCCGCCGCGCCGAACGCCTCAGGTGCGGGCCGCTGGCCGCGCAGCAGGGCTTCGGCCGCGGGCACGCGCCAGGGCTTGTGAGCTACCCCCCCCAGCGCGATGCGGGCCTCGGCGATGCTGCCATCGTCTTCCAGGCGCATCACCACGGCCACGGAGACCAGGGCGAAGGCGTAGGAGAGCCGGTCGCGCAGCTTGAGGTAGGTGTAGTGCTGCGTAAAATCTTCCGCCGGCAGGTCGATGGCCGTTACCAGCTCTCCGGGCTGCAGGGTGTTGTCCCGCCACGGTTCGTCGCCGGGCAGGCGATGGTAGTCGGCCAGGGCAATGACCCGCTCCCCGTTCGGGCCAGCGACGCGCACCCGGGCCTCGAGCACGGCCAGCGCCACGGCCATGTCGCCGGGGTAGGTGGCAATGCATTGCGCGCTCGTGCCCAGGATGGCGTGCCCCCGGTTGAGGCCCCCCAGCGCGGCGCAGCCGGAGCCGGGCACGCGCTTATTGCAGGCGGCGGCCGCATCGTAAAAATATACGCAGCGCGTGCGCTGGTTGAGGTTGCCGCCGTTGGTAGCCGCGTTGCGCAGCTGGGCGCTGGCCCCGGCCAGGATAGTGCTGGCCAGCAGCGGATAGCGGGCGGCTACGCGGGCATCGTAGGCCGTTTCGGCGTTGGTGGCCAGGGCCCCCAGGCGCAGGCCCCCGGCGTGCTCCTCGATGGTGCGCAGGGGCAGCCGGTTGAGGTCGACCAGCGCGACGGGCTGCTCCACCCCGTACTTCATCAAATCGAGCAGATTGGTGCCGCCGGCCAGGTAGCGGACCTGGGGCGTCGTGCCCGCCTGCACGGCTTCGGCGACAGCGCCGGCGCGTAAATAGCCGAAATTGTTCATCGGGCTGCTTGCTGAGAGAGGACTGCCAGGATGGCGTCGCTGATGTTGGCGTAGGCCCCGCAGCGGCACAGGTTGCCGCTCATCAGCTCGCGCACCTCGTCGCGGGTGCGGGCGTGGCCCTCGTTGAGCAAGCCCACCGCCGAGCAGATTTGGCCTGGCGTGCAATAGCCGCACTGGTAGGCGTCGTAGTCCAGAAACGCTTGCTGCACCGGGTGAAGGTTCTCGCCCGTGGCCAGGCCCTCGATGGTGATAATGGCGGCCCCGTCGTGGGCGCAAGCCAGGGCCAGGCAACTCAGCCGCCGCTGGCCGTTGAGGAGCACCGTGCAGGCGCCGCACTGGCCGTGGTCGCAGCCTTTCTTGCTGCCGGTCAGGTCCAACCGCTCGCGCAGCAAGTCCAGCAGGGTGGTGCGCGGTTCCACAGCCAGGTGCTGCTCAGTCCCGTTGATGGTCAAGGCAATGGGCAGCGGCGCGTGGCTGAAAGTGATTGAGTTGTCCATCGTAGACAGGTTGGTTGGCGGAAGCGGAAAACCGGGCGCTGGATAC
>NZ_CAXTEF010000046.1:0-1771 GCF_964243305.1 uncultured Hymenobacter sp. | reverse complement strand
GGGGCTGGTGCGCGGCCCGGCTACTGCGCCGCCTGGCGGGTAAAGTCCAGGTTGTAAACCGCGTTGAGGCGGAAGCCCTGGTTGCTTTCAAACACGGGCTGGCCCGACGCCGGGTCCGGTCCGGCGTGTTGGCTGACCTGGTAGAGGTAGTTCAACTCCAGCTTGGCGTGGGCAGCAAACTGGTAGCCCAGTCCGCCGGAGAGGCGGTTTTGGTTGAAAATGTTGTCGTTCACGTTCGGCCCGAAGCCCAGGAACAGCTCATCGAAAAAGTTGAAGTAGCATTCGCCGTCGTCGATGGTGGGACCCTGGAGCGGGTACGTGCCGGCGAGCTGGTAGCGGATGCGGTTCTGGTAGGTCCACTTCCGCACGGCCTGCCGGCCGTCGGGGGCCCGCGTACCCAGCCAGCGCTGTTCCAGGCGGATGCGTTGGCTAAGGCCAAGCGGCCCCAGCTTGTCGGTCAGCGTCACGTCTTCGTAGAGGCGGCTCTCGGGCGTCGCCCGCCCCGGCACGGCGGGATGGTCGCCGTAGCGCGCGCTTTGAAAGTAGGTGTAGCCGCCCGACACCTGCACCCGGCTCGAAAGCGTGCGCACCAGGCCCAGGCGAGCCAGCTGCTGCTGGGACGTCCGGAGCCAGTTCACCCGGCGCAGCTGGTACTCGGTGTGCAGCGTCCAGCGCTGGCTGAGCTTGTGGTCGCCCACGTACACGAGCCAGCCGAGGGCGTTGTGGTCGGTGAGGCGGTTGTTCTGGCCGTAGCCGGCCGTGGTTCCGGCGCAGCCGGCGAGCAGAAGCAGCAAGGTTCTCATCGGAAAGAACGTAGTGAATGAAGGCAGCGACCAAGGCCGGGTCCGGCTACTGCGTGCCTTGCACGCGCCGGGCCACCAGGGCCAGCACCAGCGCCAGGCCAACGGCAATTGGCAGCGCCAGTGGCCCCTGCTGCACCAGCAGCACCGCCCCCGCCAGCGCCCCGCCCAGGAACGCCAGCCAGAACGTGAGGAGCCCCGGCCAGTCCTTGGCCGGAGCCTGGCCGCTGAGCAGGTCGGCCAGGCCCGTGGCGAAGTGCACGAGCGTGCCCGTCACGTAGGTGAGGCTGACCGTAACGCTGCCCTCCTTGTGCACCGTGGCGTTGAGCGCGCCCATCGCCAGCGTGAGGCAGGCAATGGCCCCGGCCGGCCAGGCCCCGGCCAGCAGCAGCAGGCCGGCTACGCAGGTCAAAATCAGGGTGCGGCCCCATTGCCGGGCCCAACGGGCGAGCAGGTTGCCCAGCAGCGCGCCCACCACGAACAGGGCCAGGACTCCGGCGAGCTGACCAATCTTACTGGTCGTCTGCTTGGCGATGGCCACGCCCAGCGCCGTGGTGTTGCCGCTCATAAACGACACGTACAGCCCCTGGTAGCGCAGGTAGCTGACGGCGTCGACGTAGCCGGCCAGCGCCACCAGCGCCAGCGTAAAGCGCAGCGTGGCCGGGGGCACGGCGGCCGGGCCGGGCGTGGCCGCCGGAACCGGAGCAGTTGCCAGAACGGGGCCGGGGGGCGGGGGCAGGAAATCAGCCATGCGAAGGAGGCTAGCCAGGGGTAGGATGGGTTTTCAAGCAGCGGCGCGCCCGGCCGGCTGCTGGCGCTCCCCGCCCTCGGAAGCGGTTCAGGCCGTGGGAGCCGGGGGCATGAACACGACGGGCTTGGTTTTTTGCAGGTGCGCGATGAAGTCGTCGCCCAGGTTCAGGTGGGCCTTCACCAGCGTCGGGGGCGTGAGGGCCAGCCACTGGTTGAGCGAG
>NZ_CAXTEF010000045.1:0-26058 GCF_964243305.1 uncultured Hymenobacter sp. | reverse complement strand
CCCCCTCTCCAACGGAGAGGGGGCTAGGGGGTGAGGCAACCCGGCAGGACAGTCAGACTCAGCCTCTCCTGAGCATTCAAAACCTATCCGTCCACTTCCCCATCCGCAAGGCACTGCTGCGCCGCACCACGGACGTCGTCCGCGCCGTGGACGACGTGAGCTTCGATATCTATCCCGGCGAAACCGTGGGCCTCGTGGGCGAGTCCGGCTGCGGCAAAACCACGCTGGGCCGCGCCATCCTGCGGCTCACTGAACCAACCGCTGGCCGCATCCTGTTGGAAGGCACCGACCTCGCCCGCCTCAGCAGCGCCGAGTTGCGCCGGCGGCGGCCGGAGCTGCAACTGGTGTTTCAGGACCCCTACGCGGCGTTGAATCCGATGCTGACCGTGGGCGAAGCCATCCTGGAGCCGATGCGGGTGAACGGGGTAGGGGGCAGCGCCGCCCAGCAGAAAGCGCGGGTGCTGGCGCTGCTCGAAACCGTCGGGCTGCGAGCCGAGCACTTTCTGCGCTACCCGCACGAGTTCAGCGGGGGGCAGCGGCAGCGCATTTGCATCGCGCGGGCGCTGGCGCTCCGGCCCAAATGCATCGTGTGCGACGAGTCGGTTTCGGCCCTCGACGTGTCGGTGCAGGCGCAGGTGCTGAACCTGCTCAACGACCTCAAACGGGAGTTCGACATCACGTATTTGTTTATCACCCACGACCTGTCGGTGGCCCGGTTTATGAGCGACCGGCTGCTGGTGATGAGCCAGGGCCGCATCGTGGAGAGCGGGCCGGCAGCGGAAGTTTATGCCCAGCCGCAGCACCCCTACACGCAGACCTTGTTGGCCGCCATTCCCAAAGATGAGCCGGCGGACATCCGCGCTGCCGTGGCCAGCCGCGGGTAACTAGGTTCTCGCCCCGCCTGTCATGCTGAGCTTGCGAAGCATCCTCTCGCTGCTGAACAACGCAGTAATTTTTAATTAGTGCTTGTTCCAGCGTGATAGGATGCTTCGCAAGCTCAGCATGACAAACGTTATCGTCAACCTCCAGGCCCTACGTCCGTTCTACCTTTCAGCGGCTCAGCCGCTACCCTTACATTTCCCGCCGCGCCGCCCGCGACCCATCAACTTATTCGGCGGCCCACTCAGTACATGAAATCCCCCAAAGAATCCCCGGCTCCCCGCGCCCGGCGCGACCAGGAGCCGGCCGCGCTCGCTCGCATCTCCAAAGACCAGGTGCTGGCTGTTTTCGCTGACCAGCCCGACAAAGTCATTGCTTACCGCCAACTCTCTCGCCGCCTCGGCGTGACGACCAAGACCCAGCGTGAGGAAGTGTTTGCCCATCTGCGCGAGCTGCGCGCCGCCAACATCCTTACGCTCGCTCAGAACGACGAGTACCGGCTCACGGACCCGTCAGTCTTAAAAATTGCCAATTCGTCGGCACGGACGCGGAAAACGCCTAAAAACGATGCCCCAATTCCGGCGCGGCCGACCAACACCAGCCGGCCGCCCGAAGCTGACTTCGGCCAGGACCCCATCGTGCATCGCCGCCGCTCGGCGGGCTTCGACTACGTGGGCGACGACCGCCCCGAGCGCGGCGCGCACCGCGACACCATCATCGGCACCGTCGATTTGGCGACGCCCAACTTCGCCTTCGTGGTGCCTGAAACCGAGATGCCCGACGGCGATATTCGCGTCTTCACCGACCAGCTCAAGTTTGCCATGCAGGGCGACTTGGTGCGGGTGCGTTTGCGCGGGCAGCGCGACGGCCGCCAGACTGGCGACGTGGTCGAGGTGCTTCAGCGGCAGCGCGCCGAGGTCGTGGGGCGCCTGACCGTGCAGGGGGGGGTAGGGTTTGTGAAGCCCGACAACCGCAAGATTTACTTTGACGTGTTCGTGCCGCCGGCCAATCTGCACGAGGCCCGCAACGGCGACAAGGTGCTGGTCAAAATCATCGAGTTTCCGTCGGACTTTGGCCGGCAGCCGGTTGGCGACATCGTGCGCACCTTCGGAGCAGCCGGCGGGCACGAGGCGGAAATTAACGCCATCATGGCCGAGTTCGGGCTGCCGTTCGACTTTCCGGCCGAAGTGGAGGAAGAGTCGGAAAGCATTTCGAGCCAGATTTCCGCTGAGGAAATTGCCCGGCGCCGCGACTTCCGCGCCATCACCACGTTCACCATCGACCCGGCCGACGCCAAGGACTTTGACGACGCGCTGAGCTTGCGCACCCTGGAAAACGGACACGTCGAAGTCGGCGTGCACATTGCTGACGTGACCCATTACGTGCGCCCCAACACCGAGCTAGAGCGCGAAGGCAAGGCCCGCGCCACCTCGGTTTACCTCGTCGACCGCGTGATTCCGATGTTGCCCGAACGCCTCAGCAATGGCCTGTGCTCGCTGCGGCCGAATGAGGACAAGTTGACCTTCTCGGCCGTGTTTGAGCTGGATGAGAAGGGCAAGCTCTACGACTCCTGGTTTGGCAAAACCATCATCCACTCCGACCGCCGCTTCTCCTATGAAGAAGCGCAGGAGCGCATTGAAACCGGCGAGGGCGACTACGCTCAGGAAGTTAACCAGCTGAACGCGCTGGCGAAGAAGCTGCACGACCTGCGCTTCAAGAAGGGCGCCATCAGCTTCGAGACCCAGGAAGTGAAGTTCAAGCTCGATGAGAACGGCAAGCCGACCGGCGTCTACGTTAAGGAGCGCAAGGACGCCCACAAGCTCATCGAGGAGTTTATGCTGCTGGCCAATAAGCGCGTGGCGGAGTTCGTGTACGGCCTGAAAAAGACCAAGCCGAAGTTCACGATGGTGTATCGCACCCACGACGCGCCCGACGCCGAGCGCCTGCAAAACTTCGCCCTCTTCGCCTCGAAATTCGGCCACGAGATGAAACTCGACAACCCCAAAAAGGTCAGCACCGAGCTGAACAAGCTCTCGGAAGAAGTGCTGGGCAAGCCGGAGCAGAACGTGATTCAGGGCCTGGCCATCCGCACGATGGCCAAGGCCAAGTACACGACCGAACCGCTGGGCCACTTCGGCCTGGCCTTCGACCACTATTCGCACTTCACCTCGCCCATCCGCCGCTACCCCGACATGATGGCGCACCGCTTGCTGGAACACTACCTCGAAGGCGGCAAGCAGGTGCCCGTCGAGCCCGTCGAGGACGAGTGCAAGCACTCCTCGGAGCGCGAAAAGCTGGCCGCCAACGCCGAGCGCGCGAGCATCAAGTTCAAGCAGGTTGAGTACATGGCCGACGAAATTGGCAACACCTTCAAGGGCGTGGTTTCGGGTCTCACGGACTGGGGCATGTACGTCGAAATCGAAGCCAACAAGTGCGAGGGCATGGTCCGCATCGCCGACATTCCCGGCGACTTCTTCGAGCTGGACAAGAACAACTACCGCATCGTGGGCAAGAAGACCAAGCGCATCATTCAGTTCGGCGACGAGCTGGAAGTCGTGGTAAAATCGGCCAACCTGCTCGACCGCACCATCGACTTCGAGCTGGTCGATGACCGCCCCGACTTCGTGAAGAAGCGGGAGCAGGAAGAGAAGCGCGCCGCCCAGCCGCCGCGCGGCTACCGCGAGAAGCCCGGCGGCAACAGCCGCAGCGGCAAGGGCGGGGGCGGTAAGCGCCGGTAGGCTACTGGGCCTGTCTGCGCCGAAAAGAACGTCATGCTGAGCGCAGCGCAGCGAAGTCGAAGCATCTCGCCAGGATGGCAGGGGGTAGGAAATTGAGTCGTTGGTTTTCACTGATTACTTCCCCGAGCGAGATGCTTCGACTTCGCTGCGCTGCGCTCAGCATGACGTTCTTTTGTTAGTCCGAAGCTGAAACCAGCTAAAACCAAACCCCGCCCTACCCCCCTTCGTGGACTTCCCCGCCCAAATCACTGCCGCCCTCGCCCAGCTCCACTACGGCGACGAGCCGCACACGCTCTACGAGCCCATCCGCTACATCATGGCGCTCGGCGGCAAGCGCATCCGCCCGCTGCTCACGCTGCTCAGCGCGCACCTCTTCACCGATGAACTGAGCCACGTCGTCCGGCCCGCGCTGGCGACCGAGGTCTTCCACAACTTCACCCTGCTCCACGACGACCTCATGGACCAGGCGCCGCTGCGCCGCGGCCAGCCCACGGTGCACGAAAAATGGAACCCCAACGTCGCCATCCTGAGCGGCGACGTGATGCTGGTGCGGGCCTACGAGCTGTTTTTTGACCTGGAGCCGAAATCCCTACCCCTCATTCTGCGCCGCTTCTCCCAAACTGCCGCTGAAGTCTGCGAGGGCCAGCAGTGGGACATGAATTTCGAGACCGAAACCCAAGTCAGCATCGCGCAATACCTGAACATGATACGCCTGAAAACGGCCGTCCTGCTGGGCTTCTGCCTGGAGCTGGGCGCCCGGCTTGGCGGCGCTAGTGACGAGGCTGCCGAGCACCTGCGGCAGTTCGGCACCGACATCGGCCTGGCCTTCCAGCTGCGCGACGATTTGCTCGACGTGTATGGTGATGCGGCGACCTTTGGCAAGCGCGTGGGCGGCGACATCGTCTCCGATAAAAAGACCTTTCTGTTGCTCACGGCCCAGGCCCAGGCCAGCCCCGCCCAGCAGGCCGTGCTGGCCCGGCACATCGGTGTCCCTACCCCCGATGCCAATGCTAAAGTGCAAGCCGTGCGCGCCGTGTACGACGAGCTGAACATCCGCGCCCAGACCGAGCAGCTCATTGAAAGCTACTTCCAGGATGCCTTGCAGCACCTGGCCCGCGTGCCCGTCGCCGACGCCCGCAAAGCACCGCTGCATCGCCTCGCCTTGCAGCTCATGGAGCGCGAGAGCTAGCGCCTGCCCCTAGTTCCCTACCCCCCTTCTGCCTCCCCAACCCTCATGGACCTGCTCAATCCCATTATCGTTCTCATTGCCCTCACGGTCCTTGTCTCCGCCTACGCTTGGTCGAACCCGGAGGTGATGGAGCGCTGGATACTATGGCCCTACCGCATGAGCCGGCAGCCCGGCGAGCTGTACCGCCTGCTCACCTCCGGCTTCCTGCACGCCGACTGGGGCCACCTGCTCTTCAACATGATTGCCTTTTATTCCTTTGGCAGCATTGTGCTGGGCCAGTTCCAAGCCAGTTTCGGTGCTTCCAAAGGCCTGGGCTATTTCCTGCTGCTGTATCTGGGGGGTATCATCATATCGGACCTGCCCACCTATTTCCGGCACCGTGACGACCCTGGCTACCGCAGCTTGGGGGCCTCCGGGGGGGTAGCGTCGGTTTTGTTTGCCGGGGTGCTGTTTGCGCCTCTTAATAAGATTTACATCATGTTTCTGCCCGTCGGCATCCCCGGCTTTTTGTTCGGCTTTCTTTACCTGGTCTATTCCTACTACATGGGCCGGCGCCGGGGAGACAACATCAACCACGACGCCCACTTCTACGGCGCCCTCTACGGCGTGCTGCTCACGGTGCTGCTGCTGCCGGCCGTGCTGCCGTATTTTCTGGAGCAGGTGCGCGGCTTTCGGTTCTAAGTGTTTGTCTATCAATTGATTAATTATATAATATATCTATTTCCAAGCAGTTGCGTAAGGTGGCTATCTTTCAACCCTTTTGCCCTTCTTTCCATGCGTACTTCCTTTTCCAGCCTGACGACTCGCGTTTCCCTACCCGCCCTGCTGCTGCCTTTGCTGCTGCTCGCCACGTCCTGCTCCCGCGTCGATGCTGGTGGCAACACAACCATCTTCGGCGTCATAATTCTTATCCTTGACGTGCTGGCGTTATTCGATGTATTTCGGCAGCCTTGGGAAATCGGCAAGAAAATTTTGTGGGCAGCCATCATCTTCTTCTTCCCGCTCGGTGGCCTGATTCTTTATTATCTGTTCGCGGGTCGCGGTAAGTAAGCACTGCTCCCTGCCTTCGTAGCCATTGAAAAAGCCGCCCCGTCATCGTGACGGGGCGGCTTTTTTATGAGCAGGTATTGCGCCCGGAGGAGGTGCTGCGAGCCCCTGCGTAAACCTCACTGGGCCTCACACTACCTTCTGCTGGCCTCTGGCCCGGCTACTTTCCGCCTAGCAGCCGCCGCTTCTCCAGCCGCGCCACGCGCTGAATCAGGTCAGCAGTATTGGTGATTTCGGTCATCTGCCAGTGGTCGCCGCGGTGCAGCAGCTTCACTTCGAGCACCATCGTGGTGTCGTATTTGGGCTGGGTAAATTCCAAGCCTACGAAGGCTTGCTCGCCTTCCTGCCGCGAATATTTCAAGCCTTTAAAGCTGCTTTCCGGGCTCACTACCACGCCGGCCAGGCCCGCCAGTGACACGCCGCGTCCCAGCACTTTGGGGGCGCCTTCCGCCGCGCCGTCCAACGAACCCGATTCCACATAGCGCTGCACTTCGCTGCGGGCCGCCTTGGTCAGCTGCGGCTTCATAAGCCGCAAGGCACCTTTCAACGCCAGGCCGCTGGGGTTCAGTGCGCCCAGCAGCGAGCCGCTGTTGGTGATTTGGTCTACCAAGTGGCCGGTCACGCTGTTCACGTCCACATACCGCTCAAACGTAGCCATGTCGTGCGTCTGTGTAGCCGCTCTTGCCGCTTGCAGCAGGGCATACTCAGGACCCTGTTGCAGACTGCGGTAATAATAATAGCCTCCAGCAGCCAGGGCCAGCAGCACAATAAACACCAGCAGACGTTTCATCAGATAAGAGGGGGTAGGAAAGGGTTTAAGCCAATGGCAGCAAAAATACCCTGCTCCGTACCCGCGACCAGCATGTTTGCCTAACTCACCCGCCACGCCGCCGCGCACTGCCAGCTGTTTTCAGCTGTTCCTTATCCTTCGCTTATTCATGCTTGCTGGTACACGGTCATCGGGGCTGCCGGGTCCTGCGCCCGAGAGCACTGTTGCAGTCTTCCTGCACGCCTTGGCCTTGGGAGCCTCCAGTATTCGCTGCTCACCCAGGCTACAATCGGGGAGGTGTGCACCGCCTACCCCCCTGGAATTAGTATCCTAGACCGTGAACACGCCCGCCTCCATGCACCAGCTTATCGGGTGGCGCGTGACTGGTATTACAGCCGACTACCTGGACTACTTCCTGGCCTTGTTGCATTCCCACACCTAATCAATTCCGGTTTGGCAGGCTCTGCTGGCTTTTTGGCCGCAGAACCGTTAAAAAGGCCGGTTCATGCTGTAAACGCTGAGGTGTTACACATGTTATTTCGTTACACAGTAGTTATTATGTTACACCTGGAGTTTGTGTCCACGATTCCGGTTTACACTACGCCGTTTACATGTCAGCTTGATACAGTGTAATTTATTCGGCCAGTAAACTTGCTTATCAACAATGCGTATTACACCTTTGTAGCACCATTCTGCACCGTCCAATTATGCCTCATCAAGGCGAAATACTACAGGAAGCGATTAAAAACAGCGGCATATCCATTACTCGCATAGTGGATGAGCTTGGCATTACCCGTCCGACTATCTACCGTAAATTCAAAGAGGATACACTTGATTCATCACTTGTAACGCGCATTGGTGATATCATCGGACACGACTTTTCACAAGATTTTACAGTATTACAGCAGGCTTCTTTGCCATTTGTAACACCATCTGTAAAGAACACGGGTGTTAACAATAGCGCATTACGTGTAACACAGGCTCAGAAGCTTGATTTAGACCCCCAGAGTCAGCTTTTTGCTCTTCAAACCAAATACATCGCCCTGCTTGAGGCGTACAATGAGCTATTACTTAAAACGTATGGACCCAAGTAAAAATGTTCCACGTGAAACATTTTTGTACGCTGTTGTTAGGTCTGAAGAACGAATTTGGACGGCCAGCGGAGTAGCTTTTCTCGCTTGTAAACAGTTCCAAGTAATGCGCTAGAGAGTACCTATAGACTAAAGCTGTAGGGTATGAGGTGCGCTGAGGAATCTTGGCAAAGCGGCTTGCTAAATAGCCTGGCGAATATGCAGTCGTCAGAGACACTAAATAAAAAACCACTCAGCTGGAAACACAGATTAACAGCGGAGAGAGCAAAGCTGGTTGCAGTGCTGCACCGATCTATGCCTCAAGGAGAGCAAGAAGTGAATGGAGCGCGCGAAGACTAATTGGCTACAAGAAGATGACCTCCTGAATCACGGCTTCGCCGACTGCTTCGTTAATCATCTCTACCACCCGGGTCTTGGCCATCACTAACTCGTGCTTGAGCGGGGCCGAAGTGAGCCGCACGAAAAGCTTGCCCTGCTTGACGAAAACTTCCTGAGTTTTCAAGGCCACAGCCTTGCCCATCACCCGCTCCCAACTCGACACAACTGTGACCTCATTGAGTTTGCCCCCGAGCCGGTAAGCCCGAACCAACGCGGCAAGACCATCCTTGAGCGGAATGATATCAGAGCGGCGAGCGCCTTCCGGGTTGTAGGGTTTCTTCACGACATGACCCCCATGAGCGCAAGTGACTAAGAAGCTAGCCAGGCGAGGAGGGGGTAGGAGCAAAGGTAGGGTCGGGGTGGTGGTCAACCGGGAAGCTCGGCCTTAGACTAGTAGAGGTGCGCATCCACGGTACTTCTAAAGAAGAAACCAGACCACAAACCAGACCACCCAGATAGTGAAGCTGTTTAGGAAGTCGGCCGCCCCCCAGACCGTCCTACTGAGCCCCGCGAAGCACCTGGTGTGGAGAAGTAACTCAATCGTCCGGTTTCGTGGATTACTTCCCAGAGTGAGACGCTTCGCGGGGCTCAGCAGGACGGTCTGGGGTATTTCGGCCGACTTCCTAAACAGCCTCAATAGCACCTGTAGAATAGCTAGGCCTCCTAAACCGGAGCAACTACGCCGGCCCGAACCTGGAAGCGGCGAATGTCGGTCTGAACGCGGGCCAGGGCCTGGTCGGTGCGGGCCAGGTTGGTGTCGGTTAGAAACACCTGTCCGAAGGTGTCATCAGCGACCAGCTCTAGCAGCCGGGCGATGCGCTTGCTGTCGAGACGGTCGAAGATGTCGTCGAGCAGCAGTAGAGGCTTGCGGCCCCGCCGCACAGCCAGTATTTCGAACTGAGCTAGCTTGAGCGCAATGGCGAATGATTTTTGCTGTCCCTGGGAAGCGTAGTTCCTGACCGAGCGGCCATCCATGAGGAAGACAAAATCGTCGCGGTGCGGCCCGGCGTGCGTGCGCTGAAGCAGCTGGTCGCGGCGCTCGTTGACGCGCAGCAAGGCGCCGAAATCCTGGTTCGTAAGCTGGCTTTTGTAGGCGAGCGTAACTTGCTCCTGCTTGTCGGCCAACTGCTGGTAGTGGCGCTGGAAGAGGGGTAGGAAATCAGCCAGGAAAACTGCCCGCAGCTCATGAAGCTGCTGACCCAGTGGCACGAGCTGCTCGTCGAGGGCCAGCAGGTAATCATGGTCGAAGCCGTGACTAGCGGCCCCGCTCTGCTTAAGCGTGGCATTTCGCTGGCGCAGCAAGCCGCTATAGGAAATAAGCAGTTCCAGGAAATCATGGTCCAGCTGGGCCTGCAAGCTGTCGAAATACTTACGGCGGTCTTCGCTGCCCTGCCGAATCAGGTCGGTGTCGTAGGGTGAAATCAGCACCGCCGGGTAGCGGCCAATGTGGTCGGCCATGCGCTCGTAGGGCTGCTTGTCGTGGGTGAGTATTTTTTTCTGACCCTGGCGCAGGCTGACCTGGATTGTCTCCGTACGGGGGGGTAGGGAAGGCTGAGGCGACGAGAACCGGCCCTTTACCACGAAAAACTCGCCGTCCTGCTTGATGCTTTGCGCATCGGTGGCCGTGAAGGCGCTCTTGGTCAAAGCCAGGTAGTGGATGGCGTCGAGCAAGTTGGTTTTGCCGCTGCCATTGTCGCCGATGAAGCAGTTGATGCCGGGCGAGAAGGTCAGGTTGGCCTCGTCGTAGTTCTTGAAAAAGAGCAGGTGCAGCGAGTCTAGCGTCATGAAATAAGGGATTGCCAGCGGTTTTACGTAATTTCGCCCTCCCAACGCGAAATCACTCTTTGCATCATGGCGGATACGAAAGTAAAAGCAGCCGCGAAAGCGGGCTCAAAAGCTGCGGCTAACAATGGCAATGGCCAGGCTGAAAACGGCACGGCTGCGGCCGATGCTGTGCCCACGCAGCCCATGCCGGAGCCCATGATGCCCGGCACCGACCAGACCGACCCGAAAGCGCAGGCCGAAGCCAGTGCTACCGAGGCGCCCAAAGCGGAGTCGAAAGTCAACCCGGAGTTCCCTAAAGAAACCTACCTGCGCTGGTACGAGCAGATGCAGCTCATGCGCAAGTTTGAGGAGAAGGCCGGGCAGCTCTACGGGCAGCAGAAGATTAAGGGCTTCTGCCACCTCTATATCGGGCAGGAGGCCTGCGTGGCCGGCGCCGTGTCGGCCCTGGAAAAGGGTGACAAGTACATAACCGCTTACCGCGACCACGCCCACCCGCTGGCGCTGGGCACCTCGCCCAACGCCGTGATGGCCGAGCTGTTTGCCAAGGCCACGGGCTGCTCGAAGGGCAAGGGCGGCTCGATGCACATGTTCGACAAGGAGAACAACTTCATGGGTGGCCACGGCATCGTGGGCGGGCAGGTGCCGATGGGCGCCGGCATTGCCTTCGCCGAAAAATATAACAAAACTGGCAAGCTCTGCATCTGCTATATGGGCGACGGCGCCGTGCGGCAAGGCGCCCTGCACGAGGCCTTCAACATGGCCATGCTCTGGAAGCTACCCGTCATCTTTGTGGTTGAGAACAACGGCTATGCGATGGGCACTTCGGTGCAGCGCACCTCCAACGTAACCGAGCTGTACACCATCGGCGAGGCCTACGACATGCCCTCCGAGCCGGTGAACGCCATGAACGTGGAGGACGTGCACCACGCCGTGGCCCGCGCCGCCGAGCGCGCCCGCAGCGGCGAGGGCCCAACCTTCCTGGAGTTCAAAACCTACCGCTACAAGGGCCACTCAATGAGCGACCCGGCCAAGTACCGCACCAAGGAGGAAGTAGAGGACTACCGCCACCGCGACACCATCGAGGCCGTGCGCCACACGATTCTGCAAAATCAGCTGGCTACGGAAGAAGAGTTGGCCGCCATCGACGAGCGGGTGAAGGCGCAGGTGCAGGCGTCAGTAGACTTCGCCGAGACCTCGCCTTACCCTACGCCCGACGAGCTGTACCACGACGTGTATGTGCAAGCCGACTACCCTTACATCCACGACTAACCCTTAAGCAAAAACCGGGGGTAGGCGCCGTTCGACTTTATTTAAACTGACTTCCGAGTAAGCAGCTTCCCAGCACAACCAATGTCCAAGATTCCTTATACCGGCAAGTCGCCGGGTGCTCGCCAGCCCATCCAGCAACCCCTCGCCGACCCGCTGGCGCCGGCCGAAAACCTGCCCGCCGAACGCCCGCTGCTCGAAGACCCCGATGCGCTGGCCGCCCGGCTGGCTGAGTCGGAAGACTTCGTGCGCCGCAACCGTGGCATCCTGCTCGGCCTGCTGGGTTTGGTGGTGGCCGCCATTGTCGGCGGCTTCGGCTTCTATACCTGGCGCAACAGCCAGAATCAGAAAGCGCAGTCAGCCATGTTTCAGGCCGTGAACTACTGGGAAGCGGACTCGCTCCGGAAAGCTACCAGTGGCGACGGCAAGGCTCCCGGCCTGGAAACCATTGCAGACCAGTATGGCAGCACCAAAGCCGGCAACCTGGCCAACTTCTACGCCGGCGTGGCGGCACTCAAGCAAGGCAAGTTTCAGGAGGCGCTGGATGATTTGGAGGATTTCAGCTCCGACGACTACCTGGTGCAGGCCCGCGCCTACACCCTGATGGGCGATGCGCAGCTGGAGCTGGGTAAGCCCAAGGAAGCCGCCGACCTCTATGCCAAGGCCGCCGACCATAATGCCAACGAGTTCTTCTCGCCCGGCTACCTGCTCAAGGAAGCCCTGGCCCGCGAGGAAGCCAAGGATGTGGCCGGCGCCCGCAAAGCCTACGACCGGATTCTGACTGAGTACGCGGCGGCGGCCGAAGCGGCCGAAGCCAAATCGGCCCGCGCCCGGCTCGGTGAATAAGCAGTAGCAAAATAAGCCGTCATCCTGAGCACCGCGAAGGACCTTGTCACTCTAGAACAAGTCGTTGGTACGACGGCCGTTCTAACCTGATAAGGTCCTTTGCGGTGCTCAGGATGACAGGTTTTAGTCATTCTTTATTTCATTACGCCACCTATGGCCACTGCCCTGCACAACGCCAGCGCCTACGACGCCAGCACGTTCATCGACATCAGCGAGAAGCGGTTTGGACTGGTGGTGGCCGACTGGAACCGGGAGCTGACCGACGTGCTCAGCGCGGGCGCCTACGAGACGCTGCTCCGGCACGGCGCCAAGGATGAGCACATTTTCCGCAATACCGTGCCGGGCGCATTTGAGCTGTCGCTGGGAGCGCAGCTGCTGGCCCAGCACGAAGAGATTGACGCCGTGATTTGCCTGGGCGTCGTCATTCAGGGCGAAACCAAGCACGACGACTACATCAATCACGCCGTGGCGCAGGGCCTGACGCAGGTAGGACTGAAGTTCAACAAGCCCGTCATTTTTGGACTCGTGACCACCAACACGCTGGAGCAGGCCTGGGACCGGACCGGCGGCAAGCACGGCAACAAGGGCGCCGAGGCCGCCGTGGCCGCCATCCAGATGCTGGGCTTCTGAATCTGGGCTTGCTCAGAAGTGGGGGGTAGGGAAGCCGCCCGGAAACCAGTAGCTTTGCAGCCGCAAAAAGGCATTCCTACTCCTCCCTCGGTTGGCAAGGTCTTGCGTTACGGCCGCCAGCAGCGGCCTTAATTTAGATTTAAACTTATTGCTGAGGTAGGGCGTTTGAGGGCCATTGTTGTGAATTCAGCTGCTTATTTCTTTCTTCCTACCCCTCCATGAACGACGAAAACCTACGCTACTCCCGCGAAGACCTCAGCGAATTCGACCAGCTCATCCAAGACAAGCTGACGGCGGCCCGCAAGGAGTTGAACTTCATCAAGGAAACCCTGAGCCGGAGCAACGAGTCGGGCATTGACACGACGGCCTCGTCGGCCAAAGTACTGGAAGATGGCGCCGACACGGCCGAAAAGGAAAGCATGAACCAGCTGGCTTCGCGCCAGATGAAGTTTATTCAACAGCTCGAAAACGCCCAGGTGCGCATCAAGAATGGCACCTATGGCGTGTGCATCGGCACGGGCAAGCTCATTCCGAAGGAGCGGCTGCGGGCCGTGCCGCATACCCAGCACTCGATTGAGGCCAAGATGGCCCGCCGCGACTAATTCCCTACCCCCCGCTTTTCACCCGGACCCGGAGGGCTGGCGCTCAAGTGCCAGCGTCTGGGTCCGGGCATTTTTTGCCCCTTTAGTAGGTTAGCTTAGGTGCCGCAGTGACTAGGCCAACTGCTCCGGTTAGGGCTGAGCAGACCGCCGGTTTTCGAGACTATTTTTAATCGGTACCGTAGCGATACGGCACGCAACTTATTTCCCTCATGGGCAAGAAACATTTTTCAGACGACAAACCCGGCCGCCGCGGCCCGGCCTCAGCGGGTGGGCGCAGCGGCGGCTTTCGGCCCGGCGGCGACGAGCGCCGGCCCGGCGCGGGCGCACCCGGCAGCTACGGCAACCGAAGCAGTGCCTCCGGCGGTGGCCGGCCCGAGCGCGGCAACGCTGCGGGTGCGGGTGGTGGCCGGCCCGAGCGGGGCGGCTACTCGCCGGCCCGGCCGGCATTTGGCCGGCCGCCCGGTGGTGGCGGCCGGGATGCGGGCTTCGGTGCGCGCCCAACTGGCGGTCCTGGCCGCGAGGAAGGCGGCTTTGGTGGGCCGCGCAGCTACGGCAACAGCGCCGGCCGCCGCTTCGACCGCGATGAGCAGCGGGGCCCGGCCAATCGTAATAGTGGCGCAAGCGGCGGGCCCGGCCGCTACGGGCGGCCCACTGGTGAGCGCCCGAATCAGCGCGGCGAGCGGCGCAGCTATGGCGGTGACGAGCGCGGTAGTCGCGACAACCGGCCCGACAGCCGCCGTGACGAGCCGCTAGCCCGGCCCGTGCGCCCTTACGAGCCGCGGCAGAACTGGTCCGGCCAGCCCTACCGCACCGAAGGGCAGGGGGCCGTGCCCCGCGGCGCACCCGGCGAGCGCAATCGCAAGTTTCAGAAGCAAAATCCGTTTGAAGCCGACCAACCGGCCGAGCGTCCCGCGCCCCGTGAGGAAAGTTTCCGTCGTCCCGAGGCCGCTGATGACCGCCGCGAAACCGGTGCCGACCGCCCCATCCGGGCGGCGCGGCCTTTCACGGCCACGCCAGCCTTCCCGAAGGAAGAGGGGGGTAGGGAATCCGGCCGGAGCGGTGGCTTCGAGCGGCGCTCTACCCCCCCTCCGCGGGAGGGAGGCTTCGGTAGCCGCAGCGGCGGCGAGCAGCGGCGCGACACCGGTAGCGCCTTCGGGCGGGATGCGGGCGCCGGCCGGGACGGCGGCGGGCGCGGGTCTGAGCGGCCGGCGCCCACGCCGGGCGCATTCGGGCGCAAGCCGGGCGCGCGGCCGGGCTTCGGGCCGGAGCGGTCGGGGCGGGATGAGCAGCGGCCGGTGGGCAGCTCCGGGCCGGGCTACTTCAAGCAGCTGCGGCAGCAGCTGGACGCGAGCGTGAAGGCCGAGGGCCGCTTCGGTCGGGCCGACAAGCCCAAGCGCGGCGAAGTGGCCGGCGAAGCACCCGACTACAAGAATCTCAAGCACTACGAAGACGACAAAACCCGCGGCAACAAGCGCCGCCGCAACGACGACGATTTTGGCACCGAGGAGCTGCGCCTCAACCGCTATATCGCCAACGCCGGCATCTGCTCGCGCCGCGAGGCCGATGCGCTGATTGCGGCCGGCGAGATTCGGGTCAACGGCGAAGTGGTGACCGAGATGGGTTACAAGGTGCAGCCCACCGACACGGTGCAGTACGGCAAAACCAACCTCAACCGCGAGAAGCTGGTGTACGTGCTGCTGAATAAGCCCAAGGACTTTATCACGACGACCGAGGACCCCGAAGGCCGCAAAACGGTGATGGAGCTGGTGGCCAACGCCTCGAAAGAGCGCATCTTCCCAGTGGGCCGCCTCGACCGCAACACGACGGGCCTGCTGCTTTTCACCAACGATGGCGAGGTGGCGCAGAAGCTTTCGCACCCCTCGCACAAAAACAAGAAAATCTACCAGGTCGAGCTGAGTCAGCCGCTCACGGCGGAGCACTTGCGCCAGATTGCCGAAGGCCTGGAACTGGAAGACGGCAAGGCCGTGGTCGATGACGTGGCCGTGGTGGCGGGCAACCCGCACTTCGTGGGCATCGAGATTCACATTGGGCGCAACCGTATCGTGCGCCGCATTTTCGAGCACTTGGGCTACGAAATCGTGGCCCTAGACCGGGTGCAGTACGCCGGGCTGACCAAGAAGGAGCTGCCGCGCGGCAAGTGGCGCTTCTTAAGCGAGCAGGAAGTTATCCGACTCAAGTATTTCCTGTAGCGTTCCGGCTCCGGTCATTCCTGCATAGCCAGCAGTGAAGCTTGATTCAACTATTGCGCGGGCTGCTGCCCAGACGGTGAGGAACACATGTTCCTCACCGTCTGGGCAGCAGCCCGCGCGGCATTTAAGAGAGTTTGCGGCGCTAGCCATCAAGCCAATCGCGCCGAAGCTATACTAGTCGCGACGCAGGGTGCGGGGCTGGTCCCCGCCCGGCGTGAGCGCAAAATTGAGGCAGCGGCGCTCACGCCGGGCGGGGGCAAGCCCCACACTCCACAGCGCTTTCGCCAGCCAATTTGCGAAGGGCATGGATAGCCAGATGCGAGACGGATTTACTCTTCGACTGGAAAGTAGCGCGAGTTATAGCCCTCGTTCGAGAACTTTTTGCCAAAATCATGCTTCGCCGGGCGGAACTTTTCTCCCTGGTGTTCCTGTCTGCCCGTAACCTGAATCGGGATTCAGTATTACTCATTCTTAAAATAACGCAATGCATGAAAAGATTTACGCTTAGAGTTAACCTGCTGCTAGTCTTTCTGCTCCTGGCAACGCTAGGGCGGGCGCAGGACATTTACCAGACGGTCGGCCTCATCGGCACCACCACCCCCAAAGGCTGGGATGCCTCTACCCCCCTCAAGCTGGCCAATGCCGGCGACCCGCACCAATGGACTCTGACGCTGCGCCTGGCGCCGGGCGAAGCCAAGTTCCGGGCTAATGACAGCTGGGACGTGAACTGGGGCGGCTCGGACTTTCCGACCGGAACGGCTGGCCGCGGGGGCGCCAACCTGCAAGTGCCCACGGCCAGCTACTACACGGTCAGCTTCAATGACGTGACCGGGGCTTATCGCTTCGAGGCCCTGAACCCGGCGGTTTACGCCGCCATCGGGCTGGTGGGCGATGCCACGGCCAGCGGCTGGGGCACTTCGACGGCCCTGGTGAAAAGCACCGACGACCCCCATAGCTGGACCCTGAGCCGGGTTGTGCTGAGCGCCGGGGAACTGAAATTCCGGGCCAATGACAGCTGGGATGTCAGCTGGGGCGGCGTCGGCTTCCCGGCCGGAGTTGCCAGCCACAGCGGGTCGAACATTCCCGTCACGGCCGGCGAGTACGCCGCCACCTTCAATGATGTGACGGGCGAGTACCTGTTCAAGGGCCTGGGCGCGCCGACCTACGAGACGGTCGGCCTTATCGGCTCGGCCACGGCCAAGGGCTGGGATGCTTCCACTCCCCTGACGAAGGGCGCCGACGGCCACACCTGGATGCTGGCCAACGTCACTCTTACCGCGGGCGAGGTGAAGTTTCGGGCCAACAATGCCTGGGATGTTAACTGGGGCGGTTCCACTTTTCCGACGGGGGTAGGGATTTTGTCGGGCTCTAATATTCCCGTGGGAGCCGGCACCTATACCATCACCTTCAACGACCTGACCCGCGAGTACGGGTTTGAGACGACGAGCAGCGTGGTGGTGCTCAGCCCGGCGCGGCCCACGGCCGACGAGTCGGTGACCATCATCTACGACGCCAGCAAAGGGGTTTCGGGCCTGGTGGGGGCCGGCAAGGTGTACCTGCACTCGGGCGTGGTGCTCAGCGGGCCGGACGGCACGGCCTGGAGCAACGCGGTGGGCAACTGGGGTCAGGACGACGGCCTGGGCGCCATGACCCCGGTAGCCGGCGAGCCCAACAAATGGCAGATTACGTTGCCCAGCGTGCGGCAATACTACGGCGTTGCGGCTGGCGTCCCGGTGTTCCGGCTGGGCATGGTGTTCCGCAACGCGGAAGGCACGCAGGTTGGTAAATCCGAAGTGGGGGGCGACGTGTTCGCGGCGCTTAATCCCGGCAACTACGTCCGCTTTACGGCTCCGGCCCCGGCCGAGGTGTTCGGCATCGTCGGCCAGCCGTTGCAACTGAGCGCAGAGGCGTCGGGCGTGGCCAGCACCATCAGTTTGGAAGTCAACGCGGGCAGCGGCTACCAGGCCGTGGCCCAGGCCAGCAATAGCCAGACCATTAGCTATAACTACCCGCTCGGCACCGCCACCAGCCTGCAACTGCGGGTGACGGCCCAGATAGAAGGCCAGACCGTTGCGGCCGAGAAAACCCTGGCCGTGCGGCTGCGCAAGCCCAATGTAGTGGCGGCCCTGCCGGCCGGACTGCACAGCGGCATCAACTACAATCCCACCGACCCCAGCAAGGCCACGCTGGTGTTGCTAGCGCCGAAAAAGGAGTTCGTGTACGTGGTGGGCGATTTCAACAGCTGGCAAATCAGCGACGCCTACCTAATGAACCAGACGCCCGACGGCGACTATTTCTGGCTGGAGCTGAATAACCTCACCGCCCGGAAGGAGTTCGTTTATCAGTACTGGGTGGATGGGACCATCAAAATCGGCGACCCCTACGCCGACAAGGTGGCCGACCCGTACAACGACGGCAGCATCCCGGCCAGCCTGTACCCCAACCCGGTGGCCTATAACCGGACCCAGGACGGCATCGCGACGGTGCTGCAAACCGGCCAGCAGCCCTACCAGTGGAAGTTTCCGGAGGTGACGGGTCAGCGGCCGGCCAAGGAGGATTTGGTTATCTACGAGCTGCTGGTGCGCGACTTTCTGGGCTCGCACAGCTACCGCGACCTGGCCGACACGCTCAGCTACCTCAAGCGGCTGGGCGTCAACACCATCGAGCTGATGCCGGTGACGGAGTTCGAGGGCAACGAAAGCTGGGGCTACAACCCTAGCTATATGTTTGCCCCCGACAAGTACTACGGCACCAAAAACGACCTGAAGGCTTTCATCGACAAAGCCCACGAGCAGGGCTTCGTGGTGCTGCTGGACATGGTGCTCAACCACCAATTCGGCCAAAGCCCGATGGTGCGCATGTATTTTGACGACGCCAAGGCGCAGCCGACGGCGGCGAGCCCGTGGTTTAACCAGCTGCCTACCCACCCCTTCAACGTGGGCTACGACTTTAACCACGAAAGCCTCTACACCAAGCGCTACATCGACGATGTGAACCGCTACTGGCTGGAAGAGTACAAGTTCGATGGCTACCGCTTCGACCTCAGCAAGGGCTTCACCCAGAAAAACAACCCCGATGACGTGGCCGCCTGGGGGCACTACGACCAGTCGCGCATCGACATTCTCAAGCGCATGTCCGATAAAATCTGGACGGCCAAACCTAACGCGTACATCAGTCTGGAGCACCTGGCCGACAACGACGAGGAGAAGGTGTTGGCCGACTACGGCATCATGCTGTGGGGCAACCTGAACCACCCCTACAACGACGTGGCCAGCGGCCGGACCGACACTGACCTTAGCCGGGCCCTTTCCAGCACCCGCGGCTGGCAGCAGAAAAGCCTGGTAACCTACATGGAAAGCCACGACGAAGAGCGCCTGATGGTCCGCAACCGCGACGAGGGCCTGAGCAGCGGCGACTACAACATCAAGCAGTTCGACATTGCCTTGGAGCGGGTCAAGCTGGCTTCGGCTTTTTTCTACCCCCTGCCGGGCCCCAAGATGCTCTGGCAGTTTGGGGAACTGGGCTACGACTTCTCCATTGACTACAACGGCCGGATTGGCAACAAGCCGATTCCGTGGGGCGCCCCCGACAACCTGAACTACCACCAGGACAAGGCGCGGGTGAAGCTCTACAAGACGACGGCGGCCATCATTAATCTGGTAAACAAGTACAGCCAGGTATTCGAAAAAGGTGATTTCTCCTGGACGCCCAGCGGGCAATTTCGCAAGATTAACGTCAGCCACGCCGATATGAACGTGACCATCGTAGGCAACTTCGGGGTGTCGGCGGGCAGCATTCAGCCGGGCTTCCAGCACCCGGGCACCTGGTACGACTTCTTCTCCGGCAAGGCCGTGGAGGTAGCCGCTACCGCTGGCAACCTCAACCTGGCACCGGGCGAGTTTCACATCTTCGTGGACAAAGTAGTGGCCTTCCCCGAGCCCGGCCTGATTAATATCTACACGCCCATCGTCATCGGCGAGCCCGGCAGCCTGACCGCCCAGCTCGACGCGGCGGCGGTCAAGCTCAAGTGGGTAGACAACGCCACCGGCGAGCAGGGCTACGTGCTGGAGCGCAAGAGCGAGACGCAGTCGGCCTTCGAGACGGTGGCGACGCTAGCCGAAAACACTAGCGAGTACGCCGATGCCAAAGTCGTGGACGGGGTGACGTACCAGTACCGCGTCCGGGCGTTCAACGCCACCAAGCCCAGCGTGAGTTGGAGCAACACGGCCCTGATTGACCTGCCCCTCCTGGCCCCGGCCAACCTGACGGCGGCGGTTGCCAGCGTGCGCTCAGTGGCGTTGCGCTGGGCCGACCGCTCGGCCCACGAAACCGGCTACGTGGTGGAGAGGGCCACGCAGAACGGGATGAATCGGACGCCTTTCAGCACGGTTGCCACCCTGGCGACCAACGCTACTTCCTTCACGGATACGCAGATTAAGGTTGGGGTAACCTACTACTACCGGGTGCTGGCCAGGGACGCCGACGAAATCTCGGACTACAGCGAGCCGGTTAGCATCCGGCCGGCGACTTCTTCCACCGCCACTTTGCAGGAGCAGCTGGCCCAGAGCATCAGTATGTTCCCCAATCCGGCGGCTTCGCGGCTGACCTTTAGCGCTACCATGCCGCTCTCGGAGCCGGTGAAAATCCAGATTCTGAACATGCAGGGGACCTTGCTCAAGACCATTGACCTGGCCCCGGACCTGACGGCGGGCATACAGCTCGATGTCAGTGGCTGGAAAGAGGGCGTCTACGCCGTGCAAATCAGCAATCAGGACGTGACCATCCGGCAGCTGCTGATGATTCAGCGCTAGCCAGCAAGGCTCACCGTAGGCAAAGGGGCTGCTCCGACTGGTCGGGCAGCCCCTTTTCGTTGTGCTCCCGGCTGAGGGATGGCGCCGCATCTTTGCGCCGCCGCGTTGGGGCCCGACGAGGGGGGTAGGAAAATTGAATTAGAGGTCATCATTTTAATGACGAGCCGACCACCCGCGGCGCTCCAGCATATTCATTCACCCACTCCTAAGAGGATGTAGGGAAATTCGGTCGAAATCCAATTGGACGTCATGCTGAGTGCAGTGAAGCATCTCTACCGCTTCCTCCGAGCTGTTCAACGAGGCGGTAGAGATGCTTCACTGCACTCAGCATGACGTTCTAAACACTTTCCCTACACCCTCTCAGATGCCAATGCTCGTTCTGGACCTGGGCAACACGGCCGCCAAATACGGCCTCTTCCGGGCCGGGCAGCTGGCCGAATCGGGCGTGCTGGCGCAACTGGTGGAGTTGCCTGAACTGCTGGCGCGCACTTCGCCAACCCAGGCAATAGTTGCCGCCGTCACGGCCGACAGCGCCGGCTGGCTGGCGGCTTTGCGCGAAGAAGGGGGGGTAGGAAAGGTGCTCTTGTTTGAGCCGGGTAAAACGGCCATTCCCCTCCAAAATGCTTACACCACGCCGCTCACCCTGGGCGCCGACCGGCTGGCCGCCGCCGTGGGCGCCGCCTACCTGCGGCCGGCGCGAAACACGCTGATTATCGATGCTGGTACGGCGCTGAAGTGTGATTTGGTGACGGCCGACAATACGTTTCGGGGCGGCAGCATCGGGCCGGGACTGCGAATGCGGCTGCGGGCGCTGCACGAGTTCACGGGGCGCCTGCCGCTGCTGGAGCTGCCGCCGGCTGAGCTGCCCGTGCAACTAACTGGCACCTCCACCGCCTCTGCTATGTTAAGCGGCGTACTGAATGGCGCCGTGCTCGAAGCGCAGGGCTTCGTGACGAGCTACAGGCGGCGCTACCCCAGCCTGGGGGTGCTGCTCACGGGCGGCGACGCGCCCTACTTCGCCACCCGCCTGCAAGGCCGTATCTTTGTCGTCCCCGAGCTGGTGCTGCTCGGCTTATCCCGGATTTTAGCGTATCATGTTGATTCATAAAGTAGTGAAAAGCGCGGGGGTGAGTGGCCTGCTGCTGCTGGCCGGCGCTGCCGCCGGCCAGGGCGTAGGCAACTCGCCGTACTCACGCATCGGCCTCGGCGAGTACAACCCCAACCTGGGGGGCATCCGGCAGCTGAGCATGGGCGGCACCGGCCTGGCCGCGCCCAACGCCGTGAACGTGAACGAGCTGAACCCGGCCCTGCTCTACTACACGGCCCGCACGACCTTCGAGGCGGTGCTGACCGGGCAGGTGCGGACGGTGAAAAACGCCACCGCCAGCAGCCGCAACGCCAACGCCACGCTCGGCTACCTGGCCTTTTCGGTGCCGCTGAGCCGCCGCTGGGGCGCGGCCGTGGGCCTCAAGCCGCTGACGGGCGTCAACTACGAGACCACTCCCACGCAAACCGTGGCCGACGACCCCACGGCGCAGCTGCTGGTGCAGCGCCGGGGCACGGGCGGCCTTTCGGAGGTGTACTTCGCCCAGGGCGTCCACGTGCTGCGCGACTTCAACCTGGGGGCCACGGCGTCCTACGTGTTTGGCACCGTCGACCAGAGCGTCGGCACAGTCATCGTGCCGGCGGGCACCGCGGTGGCTGAGGCCACGCAGGTGCTCGACCGCGACCAGACCCGCTACGCCGACTTCACCTTCCGGGGCGGCGCGCACTACCGGCACAAGTTCGGCAACCAGCTCAACCTGAACGTGGGCGGCGTCTATAGCTTCCAAACCGATTTGCGCGGCACCCGCACCCGCTCGCAGGAGCGCCAGAACCTGCAAACCGGCATCACCGACACCACGGCCATGACCGCCGGCACCGGCTACACCACCTTGCCGGGCCTGCTGCAACTGGGCGTGACGGTGGATAACGACAAAAACTGGACGGCCAGCCTCGATGTGGCCCGGCAGCAGTGGTCGAAGTTTCAGGGCTTCGACCAGGTCCGCGGCAGCCTCGACAACACGCTGCGCATCGGAGTCGGCGGCGAGCTGACGCCCGACCCCGGCTCGGTGGAGCACTACTTCCGCCGCGTGACCTACCGCGCCGGCCTGAGCGTGGCCCAGATGCCCTTCCGCCCCGCAGGCCAGACGCTGTATGACCGGGCCATCACCTGGGGCTTCGCCTTCCCGCTGCCCACGGCCACGCCGCTGGAAGCCACCACGTTCTCGCTGGGCTTCGCCTACGGGCGGCGCGGCAACACCAGCTTTTTGCGCGGCAACGACGGCGAGAGCAACGTGCGGGAAGACTACCTGCGCGTGCAGTTCGGCGTTTCGCTGAACAACCGCTGGTTTATCAAGCGCCGCCTCCAGTAGAGCGCGCATTTAACAAACCAATCGAATTGAACGAGTTCAGACGCCTGATGGCAAAGAGGGGGGTAGGGACGCTGATGCTGGCCCTCGCGCTGGGGCCGGCACTCAGCGGCTGCGAGGATAAGAAAGAAGCGGTGCCCAAGCTCACCTACGACGGGCCGCTGATTGAAACGGAGAACGTCATCAACCTGCTCAGCGACTCGGCGCGGCTGCAAATCAAGCTCACCGCGCCGCTGCAGCAGCTTTTTGAGAACGGCGACGAGGTGTGGCAGAAAGGCGTACGGGTAGAGTTCTACGGCAAAGACGGCTCGCTGACCAGCACGCTGGCCGCCAACTACGGCAAGCAGGACAAGGCCAAAAACCTCTACATCATGCGCGGCAACGTGCGGGTCGACAACCCCGCCAAGCAGGAGCAGCTGCGCACCGAAGAGCTGTTTTATGACAAAGCCAAAGGGCGGATTTTTAGCGACTCGACGATGTTCGTGACCATCACCACGCCCTACGAGCGGCTCACCGGCTACGGCATGTCGGCCCGGCAGGATTTGTCGCGCTACACGTTCCGGCGGGTCACGGGCACCTTTTCCGTGGACAGCGCCCCGGCCAAGTAAGGCTAAACCAGGGGGGTAGGGCGGGCGGCCCGCTTATTTTAAACTATGAAATTCGACCTTAGCCTGTTCAAAACCATCCTGTTCTCGCTGGGCGTGGTCAGCTTCGTAATCGGCGTTTACCAGACGATAATTTTGCAGAATCTGCAAGCCAACTACTGGATTTTTATGGTCTCGATGTGCTGCTGGCTGCCGCTGCGCTATTGGCGCCAGAAAGAGGCCGCCGAAGCCAAGGCGGCGGCGCAGGCGGCGGCCACACGCCCCTCATCAGCGGTTGAGCCGCCGAGGGGGGGTAGGAAACCGGGCCGCAAGCGCCGGTAGCCGGGCGCGCCGCCGGCTGGCTTTTGGGTTGGCGGCTTGACGACTCGGCTATTTTGTGGTTATTTTGCGCCTCTTTTGACTTTTTGCAACGTCTGTATTTTTAGCTAAATGGCATTAATTAACACGATTCGGGAAAAATCGGGCTGGGCGGTGGGCACCGTGGCCATCGGCATGGTGCTCTTCATCGTGGGCGGCGACCTGGTGGGCGGCAACAACCGGCTCTTCGGCGGCGACCAGAACGTCATCGGCGAAGTAGCCGGCCAGAAAGTGGCGCGCGCCGACTTCGAGGCCGCCCTGGAGCAGGCCAAGCAGGGCTTCACGGCTCAGCAGCAGCGCCCGCCCGACGAGCAGGCCCTGGGCTTTCTGCGCGACCAGGCCTGGAACCAGACCCTGTACCGCCTGGCCTTCCAGCCCGAGTATGAGAAGCTGGGCCTGAGCGTGTCGGATGAGGAAAAGGTGGACATGGTGCAGGGCCAGAACATCAGCCCCGGCATCCGCCAGGCGTTTACTGACCCCAAAACCGGGCAGTTCGACGTGAGCAAGGTGCGCGAGTACCTGCGCAACCTCGACAAGCTGCCGCCCGAAAGCCGCCAGGCCTGGTACAGCTACGAAAACAACATGGTGACCGACCGGCTGGCTCAGAAGTACGTCAACCTGCTGAAGAATTCGGTGTACGTGACTTCGGCCGAAGCCCGGCGCTTCAACGAAAGCCAGAACACCAAGGCCACCCTGCGCTACCTGTTCGTGCCCTACGCCAGCCTCTCCGACTCGGCCGTGAAGGTGACCGATGCGCAGCTGCAAGCATATCTGGACAAGAACAAGGACCGCTACAAGGTCGAGGAAGGCCGCTCGGTGGAATATATCAGTATTCCGGTGGTGGCCTCGAAAGAAGACAGCGCCGCCGTGAAAGCCAATGTGGCCACGCTGGCCACACAGTTTGCGTCGGCGCCGGCTGACTCGCTGTTTGTCAATGCCAACTCCGACCAGCCTTTCAACGGCACTTATCGCAGCCCGGCCGAGTTGCCCGAGGCGCTGCGCAAATCCCTACCCCTCACCGCCGGCCAGGTGGTGGGCCCGCTGACCGAGAACGGGACCTACGCGCTCTATAAGGTGTCGGGCGTGAAGGAGGGCAAGGTGGCCGCCGCCCGCGCCAGCCACATTCTCATCAAGTCCGAAGGCACCACGCCGGAAGCTAAAGCCGCCGCCAAAGCCAAGGCGCAGGACATTCTGACTAAAATCAAAGCCGGCGCTGACTTTGCGGCAATGGCCCGGCAGTTCGGCACCGACGGCACCAAAGACCTGGGCGGCGACCTGGGCTGGTTTTCGCAGGGCCGCATGGTGCCGGAGTTCGAGAAAGCCATTTTCGGCACCAGCACCGCCGGTCTGCTGCCCAATCTGGTCGAAACTTCATTTGGCTACCACGTCATCAAAATTACTGAGCCTAAGACCTTTAAGACCTACCAGGTAGCTGAGGTGCGCAAGGCGCTGGTACCCAGCGACGCGACCCGCGAGGCGGCCTACGCCAAGGCCCAGGAGCTGCGCGGCCAGGCTACCAGCCTGGAGGCCTTCCGCCAGCTGCCGACCAAGGACAAGACCCTGCAAAAGCAGGAAGCCAAGTACCTGGACCGCAACGCCCGCAGCGTCAACAACTTGCAGAGTGCCCGCGAGCTGGTGCGCTGGACCTACGGCCTGGGTCCGAATGGCGCGGAAACCAAAATCGGCGACGTTTCGGAGGTGTTCGAAGTCGGTGACCAGTATGTGATTGCTGCCCTCACCGAGGAGCGCCCCAAGGGCACGGCCACCGTGGCCGCGCTCCGGCCGGAGCTGAGCGTGCAGGTACGCAACGAGGAGAAAGCCAAGCAAATTATGGCCAAGCTGCAAGGCAAAACCAGCCCGCTCGACGAGCTGGCCAAGGCCTACGGCCCCGCCGCCCAGGTGCAAACCGCCGAAAACGTGGCGCTCGGCCAGGGCAACCTGCCCGGCGTGGGCGCCGAGCCGCTGGCCGCCGGCCGCGCCCTGGCCCTGAAGCCGGGCCAGAAGTCGGCCCCCATCCAGGGCGAGCAGGGCGTGCTGGTGATGGAGAAGGTGAAAGCCGAGCCCGCCCCGGCCGTGGCCGACGTGAAAGCCCTGCGTCAGCAGCTCACCCAGCAGCGTCAGGGCCGCCTCGATGGTCAGATTTACGAGGCCATCAAGGCCCACGCCAACGTGAAAGACAACCGCGCCAAGTTCTACTAGGGTCTGACCGACAAGCAATTGCCGTAGGGCCGTGCCTTCGGGGACGGCCCTTTTTTGTGGGGTCAGCTATGCGCTCATGTTGGAATTTATAGATAATGTAAACCTGGAGGAGCTGGCTCGCAAGGCGGCAGCGGGCTTACTAGAAGTAGCGGCCCACGCCAGCGACCGGATGATAGAGCGCCGAATTAATGGGGCTGACATCCAGCAGGTCCCGACGGCGGGCCGACTGGTAGAGACGTACCCGG
>NZ_CAXTEF010000044.1:0-26065 GCF_964243305.1 uncultured Hymenobacter sp. | reverse complement strand
ACGCCAGCCACTTGCGCGTCCGGCGCCGCGAAAGCGAGCCGGCCCAGGACCTGACTGCGCCCGCCCCGCCCGCGCCCTACCACGACCCGTTCGCGTACCTGACGGCCGTCGTGCGGGGTCAGGCTAAGGAAGATGTGCTTTCCGCGCTTAATACCAACTTGGTGGTGGTCGAGATTTTGGAGGCCGCCCGCGAGTCGGCCAAGCAAGGCCGGACGGTGCAGCTGAAGAAGTGAGGCGCCGGAAGCCGCCACTTTTCCCAGCGCCTGCTTCGCCTATCGGCAAGGGGGGTAGGGATGCCGCCGATTGATTCCCTACCCCCCTTGGGGTTGCTTGCCGTGCTTAAATCCGAATGTCGAACGCCAGCGCCTCAACCGTCCACTGCTGCCGGTAGGTATCATACACCACGCGCACGCCAGCCTCGATGGGCGTGCGCAGGCGCAGCACGTTGAACAGCGCCAGCGCATCTACTCCCACATTGCGGTAGTTCAGCCGGTAGCGGTCCTCACCAATCGCGCTTTCGCCCCGCGCCGCATCGCCGAAGAGCGTGGCCCGCAGGCGCTGCACGTAGAGCACCCGGCCCAGCGCGAGGTGAGGGTAAGCCAGCGGCAGGCTGTAGTCGAGGCTGGCCGTGCGCAGCTTATCGAAGCTGACGTAGCGCTCGCCCCGCGGAAACGACACCGCGGCCCCGAACTGGTACTGCGCCTGGTCCTGCCACTGGTAGCCGAGCCGCAAGCGTAGGGCGTGGTGGCGGCCCAGGCCGGGGGCAAACACGCTGCCCTGCACGCCCACCTGCCGGGCTTGCAGCCGCGTGCCGAAGGGCGTGGTGCGCCAGGTGGCCAGCAGCGTGCCGCCGCCGCGCGGAGCCACGTCGCGGGCGCTGAGCCGGAGCTGGCTCACGTAGCTGAGCGAGGTTTGCAGCGCGTGCAGCGGCTGGTTGGCACCGACCTCGGAGCGGCGGCGCAGGGGCAGGTCATAGTCGTAAACGCGCTCCTGCAAGTAGTACGTGCTCAGCGACAGCGCCTGCAAATACTTCGAGCGGGTGAGCGTGAGCGGCAAGCGCAAGCCGGCGCTGAGGCGGCTGTAGCGCCACTGGTCGCGGGCGAGGCTATCGAGGGGCCGGCGGCGGTCAAGCGCAATCGTGACGTCGCGCCCGCCATACTGCGCCGTGGCATCGAGCACCACGGGCAGGGCCTGGTAGCTGAGCGCGGCCAGGCCGGCCAGGGTGCGCTCGTTTGCGTCGTAGCTCAGGCCGGCGAAGCCCTGGGTCGTGTTCAGATAATCCTGCGAGCGCAGCCCCAGCGCCACGGCGTTGCCCGCCGGACTCTGCACTACGCCGTAGCTGAACACATTAAAGGCGTGGGCCAGCGGCCGGTAGCGGCCCGTGGCGAAAGCCGCATTCCCTACCCCCTCTGCTTGGGCCGAGTCGGGCCGGGCCAGCAGGCGCGGCAGCCGGCGGCCGGCCGGCTCCTGGGCGGCCAGGATTTCGGCGTAGATAGCCTGCTGGCTGGGGTTGGCGGCCGAAGGGGGGGTAGGGATGGGCGTCCAGGTGGCCGGGTCCAGGGGCATCTCGACCACGCGGGCGCCGGTGGCCCGCACCTCATGGAAGGCCAGGGTGCGCCCACCGGGCGCGACGGCCGCATGATAGGCGCCGAAGGGCCGCGAAGTAACCTGAAACGTCTGGCCCGAGACCAGCGCCACGGCGTAGATGTTATCTACCCCCGACTGCGGCGAATTATACAGCACGTAGTCGCCCCAGGGCTGGGGATTGCTCAGATTTATATTGGCCACGGGCAGCAGGTTGCGGGTCTGGCCGGTTTCGGGGTCCAGCACTTGCAGGGTTTTGCCGGCCGCGCTCAGAGCCACGGCCACCACGCGGCGGCCATCGGGCAGAAAGCGCGGCTGCTGGTAGAAGTCGTTCCGGGGGTTGGGCAGGGTTTGCCGCTCGGCGCCGGTGTCGGCATCGAGCAAAACCAGCCGGTGCTGGTAGGCCGCATCGGTGCGCACGGCCACCAGCCGCCGGCCGCCGGGCGAGAGGCTGGCCGCCGCAAACCGGCCGCCCCGCCCCAGGCGCCGCACCCGGCCCGAAGCTACGTCCAGCACTTTCAGCTCCGAATACACCCGCTGCCCGTAGCGCGGATTGGAGCGAAACTCCGGCCACACGGCCCGGCCGGCGGCCACGCTCAGTTGTTCGGGCAGGTTGAGCTGGCCGGGCGCGAACACACGCTTTTCGCGCCCCAACGGGTCTGAGCCCTGGCGGCCCAGTAGCACGAATTGCGGGATATTATCAAGGCCGGTTTTCAGGGCCAAAACTGTGTTTTCAGTGACGTACTGCGGGTATTGATATTGGGTAAAAACCGGCGTCGCTGCCTGCCCGCTCAGCTCCGTGGCGGGGGTAGGTGCGGGCTGCGTGGCCTGCTGCGTCCGCCAGGTCGAGTCCACTTCCTGCATCGTGCGGGCATAAAGCTGCTCCACGGTCAGGCCCGTGGTCTGGCGGATGCCGCGCGAAAATGAGAAGGGGTAGAAGGGAAATTTATAGTAGCGGTCCAGCGCCTTTGCCCACACGCCGGGCCCGTAGTGCGCCTTCAGGTATGAGGTCATAAAATAGCCCAGCACGTACCAGTCGGGCACGTTGTCGCGCAGCGAGCCATTCACCGCTTTCTGATACGAATACAGCCGCCCGCTGAGCAGGTTGGCCCGCAAGCCCACATTAAAAGCCGGGATGCGCCCGCGCCCGCTGCGCGTGAGGGCAGTTTCGGTGCCCACGGCGTCGCCCTCGAAAAACCACTGCGGCACGCCCACGGCCGCCACGCCCAGCCCACCGTCGCCGAGCAGCGGCCCCAGCACCCGCCCGATGCCCGTGCGCGCCTTCTCGAACTGCCCCACGTGGCGGTACTCGTGCACGGCCAGCCCATCGAGCCAGTCGACCGTGCCCAGGCCCTGCCCCTGCTCCGGCGTGGTGAAAAACTCGGCGTGCCGGGGCAGAAACGTGACGAAGCCATTCGAGACCGTGGTCTGGTTCTGCAACACCACGCTGATGGGCCGCGGACTGACGCCGAGCGTGGCCGCGCCCGGCTCGTGCAGCGCCTCCAGGCGGGCGGCCGTGCGCCACGCCGCCGTATCGAGCCCCGCCGGAAATATCACCTGAAAGTGGGGCGTGCGCACCTGCTGCCAGTTCAGGCCGGGCGGGTTCTGGGGCAGCACGGGCAGGCTTTGGGCCAGGGCGGGGGGTAGGGATAGCAGGAGCGCGGCCAGGGTTGCGAGACGCATAGGGGGTAGGGAATGGCGTTAAAACTAAGGCCAAAAACCCTTTCCGCCTATTCTACGAGGCTAAGCAATGTCTTTGATTTAATTAGGAATAATATGTGAGCAAATCTACTGCTTTAGGTAGGTGAGCGGGAAGAAATGAGTTGCTAAATGGTCAAAGTCTCCGTCAGTGGTCGCGAGGGCCGCACCATACAGATTCGCAGTAGCAGCAATCCATAAATCATTTTTGCCCATGTTGCGAGCCGTCGTGCTACGTAACGGATTCGGGCTTTTTCGGCCAAACTCATCTATGCGCGCATAGGAATCAAATAGTGGCTCCGAATCTACTCTCACCTGTAGATAGCTGTCGAGCAACTCATTCATTTTCTCCAACTTAGCAGGTCCCCAACTATTACAGCGGGCTAATACATACATTTCGGCCCGCGTCACGACATTGATAACATAATCGTATTGCTGAGGCGGATAAGCAGCTTCAAATAGTTGAATTACGGGCTGATGACCGCGCACATAAGCCAGCACGATGTTGGTATCCAGAATGACGTATGGCATTTCAATTAGGCGTGGTCGCGCAGTTGCTCAAGCAGGTCCTCATATGACGCCTGAATATTCATTTCCCGCGCTAACTGACGCATTCTAGCAACATCATTGCCCTTATAATTTTGCTCTTTGCGAAGCTGGTCAAGACTAGGCGCCGTACTTAGTGAGCGGGGCAACTGCTGAAAAAATGTAAGCTGCTGTGGGGTAGCTTCGGCGATGGACTTGGCCTCAATAGCTGTTATCTGACCAGCAGCGTTGAAGTTAGCCTGACCTTGCACCAACACATTTTGGCCGAAAAACTGACCAAGGCCGTGCAACAGTGGAGTTGGCACGTGGATTCGGATTTTGCGGTTTCCTACAACCACACGCGCATCGGCCGCAGAAAACTGCATAGCCTCAAGCTGCCCACTTATTTGAACTCGTTCAGGAGCAGGAATCTGAACGCCAGAAGTTTTCAACTCTCGCAACACCCGGCGATTAATAACTACTCGGCTGCTGGGCTGCTCATTGTGAATTAACAAGCTAGCTTCGTCATCGTCAGCAGGAAATAAGTCAGCCAGATTCTGCATCTGACGTAAGACCCCCCGGTCCACTAGTCCGCCGCTATTAGGAGAAACAATCTGACCAGTAGCTTGCTGAATGGCTTGGATAGTGAGTCCCAAAGCTGATTCGCGAGCTACATCGCCAGTGCCAAGTGGCTCCTTAAAGAACTCCTGATAAGCTCCGCCTACTAACACATTACCTAGTTGAGGAGCTTCCAGCGACAACCCTGTCTTACCATCACGCTCCAAAGCTGTGCAGCTTATATCTGCGGCTGAGCGTACCCATTCCGGCTGCTTGCCGGGCCGGTCACTACGGCCCTCAAAATTGAGACGTACTACGCTCACAGCCAGATTCAAAAGCCGCTCGCTAAGCGGCCCCATTAGGCGTAAAGGCAACTTGCCTGGTGTCGTCGGAAAATTCTGAAGTATTACGTGGTATTCGTTGGGACGCATCATGACACGGAGACTAGAATATTAAAACCGTGAAACACACTGCGACTGATTTATACTCCCTGCACTCGCACTACTTGTATTGCTGAGAGTTGCGGCCGGCGAAGGTACAACAACTGCTCATGTTAAAGCACATCCAGATTCTAGCAAAACGATTCCGCTTCTCCCACGCTTGCACCGTATTCCCTCGTGCTGCCTCGGCCAAAAAGTCTAACGCATTCAGCACCGTGGATTCGCCGCTGCCGTTGGGGCCGATGAGGACGGTCAGAGGCGCGAGGTCGCGGAACTCCACGTCGCGCAGATACGTCAGGCGGGGCACGGCCGGGGGGGCCTGGGCGCGGGTGGGCATGGGTAGGGCGGGTTTTTTACAAAGTAAGGCAGTTTGGCGGGGTAGGCAGGGGTAGGGGCAACCGCCGGGAATATATTTTCATCGGCCCGTAACGTCGGCCCCGGCCGGCCGGTAACCGCCGCCAAACCAGCTCCTTTTCCTTTCTCAATTCCCTACCCCCCTCTCGCATGGCAACCTCCCTCCTCGCCCGCCTGCTGACCACCACCGCCGTGGCCGGCCTCACTTTTGGCGCCGCCCAGGCCCAGCAGAAGCAAGACCGCCCACTAACGAGCGACTTCCAAATGGTTGAGTCCAGCGGCGGCATCGATGTGTACCTGACCCAGGGGCCGACGGCGGCCGTGACGGTGGAGAGCACCGCCGACGCGCTGCCCCGCGTGGTGACGGAAGTGAAGAACGGCACGCTCGCTGTGCACTGGGAAGAAGGCTTTCAGCCCTGGAAGGTGGCCAACCGGCCCTACCGCGCCCGGGTTTACGTCACGGCCCCGCGTCTGACGGGCGTGAGCGTGAGCGGCGGCGCCGACGTTCACGGCCAGACGACCATCCAGGCCGACGACTTCCGCATCCAGACTAGCGGCGGCGGCGACGTGTTCCTGACCCTGCAAGCCAAAACCCTGCGCGCCGAAGCTTCCGGCGGCTCCGACCTGAACTTATCAGGCAAAGTGGAGCGCCAGGAAGTCAGCGTGAGCGGCGGCTCTGACTACCACGGCTTCGGCCTGCAAAGCGCCACGGCCAGCATCCAGGCCAGCGGCGGCTCCGACGCCGACGCCTGGGTCGAGGGCGAGCTGGAGGCCAGCGCCTCCGGCGGCTCGGATTTGCGCTACAAGGGCAAAGGGCGCGTGACGAGCGTCCATTCGGGCGGCAGCAGCGGCGTGCGGCACGTGGAATAAGTAAGTTACCAGGAATGGGGGTAAGAAATAAGAGCTAAAGAGTCGGTCATCCTGAGCTTGCGAAGGACCTTATCACGTAAGGACGATAATCGTAATAACGACTCGTTCCCGCGTGAGAAAATCCTTCGCAGGCTCAGGATGACCGATTTTCCCCGCCCGGCGCAGCAGCCGGGCAGGTTGCCGGCAGCAGGCCGAAGCGGGCCGGTGCCGGGCCCGGATTGAGCAGCAGCTGCGCAAGCTAAGGCGGCCCGTTTTTCGTAACTGGCAACTCCGCCGCGGCGCCGCTTGTTGGGGTTGTAAGGAAGACGGTCAGGGGCCGTCTAACCAGCTACTCCGCCCTCCGCGGCGCCTTTTCCTCTTTGCAATCCATCATTTCCTATGAATACGTCCCTTAAAATGCTGGCCGGCCTGAGTGTGCTGGCCGTCACGTTTGGCTGCGGCCAGCAACAGTCGGCTCAGGCCCAGGCCACCAAAAGCGCTACCCCCACCCGCTCGACGGCCGGCTTCGCCCCGGCCAACCTGACGGGCCTGGCCCAGGCCACGTTTGCCGGCGGCTGCTTCTGGGCCCAGGAAGAGGCTTTTGAGCAGCTGCGCGGCGTCCGGCAGGTGGTGAGCGGCTACGCCGGCGGCACCGTGGCCAACCCTACCTACGAGCAGGTGGCCGGCCAGGAAACCGGCCACGCCGAGGCCGTCCAGATTTACTACGACCCCAAGCTCATCAGCTACCAGCAGCTGGCCGACGTGTTTTTCACTGCCTCCCACGACCCCACCCAACTCAACCGCCAGGGCCCCGACACCGGCCCGGAGTACCGCTCGGCCGCGTTCTACCGCACGCCGCAGGAAAAGCAGCTGCTCGAGGCCACCATGCAGCGCGTTAATAAGTCGAAAGCCTACGGCGCCCCAATTGTGACGCAGCTCGCACCGCTGACCAAGTTCTGGCCCGCCGAGGACTACCACCAGGGCTACTACCGCCTGCACCCCGAAAACCCCTACCTCGCCCACGTGTCGGCCGCCAAAGTAGCGCACGTGCGTCAGACCTTTCCGCAGCTGCTCAAGGAAGGCCAGCAGTTGTAAGCTCGTCACAATGTGGATTATGAGGCAGCCGCTGGCAGCCGACAATTATTAATTCATACTTTCAGATTTTTTAATTAATAAAAGCCCTTGCACCCCCGGCGAGGGCTTTTTTACGTTCCTATCTTTGGCTGCTTTAGTAGCCGTCCGGCTGCTGGGCCAGCAACTTGTCCCTTCTCATGGCTGACCTTGATTCTGAGCGGCTGCTCCGCACCCTCGACCAGTTGCCCCTACCCCTGCTGGTGCTGCACGCGCCGGCGGGCCCGTTGGTGGTGGCCTGCGTGTCGGTCCGGGGGCGGGCATTCTTCGGAGAAGGCCTGCTGGCGGGCCAACCGCTGGCCGCGGTCTGGCCGGAGCTGCCGGCCGCCACGGCGGCGGTGCTGCGCGAGGTGTGGACCACGGGCCGGCCGGCCCAACTCACCGTGGCCGGGCCGGCCGGTGCCAGCGGCCCGGCGCGCTCGTTTCGGGCAGAGCCCACCCGCAACCTGTACGGCGCCGTGGAAAGCCTGCTGCTGCTGGGCCTGGAAACGGCTCCGGCCGACACCCCGACGCCGCCGGCCCCTACCCCCCCCGCCGACGCCCAAGCCGCGGCGTCCTCGCTAGACTCCTCGCTAGACTCCTCGCTAGACCGCTGGCCCCTTATCAGCTACGTGGCCTCGGCCGATGGGCGCCGCACCGAGTACCTGAGCCCCCAGTGGTTTGCCTACACCGGGCAGGACGCAGCCCCGGCCGAGCTGGGCACGGCCTGGACCAGCGCCGTGCATCCCGACGACCTGGCCGGGCTGGCCTTCACGTTTGGGCCGGCCCGCGACGCCCGCCAGCCCTGGACCGGCGAGCTGCGCCTGCGCCGCCACGATGGCGAGTACCGCTGGCACCTGAGCCAGTCGGCCCCGGAGTTGGACGCCGACGGGCGGGTGCAGTGCTGGCGCGGCGTCAGCCTCGACGTGCACGAGCAGCACCTGGCCGGCGAGCGGCTGCGCCGGCGCGAGTCGCAGGCGCGGCGGCTGCTGGGTACCATTCCGCAGTTGGTCTGGACTGCCGACGCCCACGGCGGCATGACGTGGGTGAGCGAGCAGTGGGTGCACTACACCGGGCTGCCGCTGGCTCAGAGCGCGGGCAGCGGCTGGCTGAGCGCCGTGCACTCCGACGACCGGCGGGCCGCCTCCGACTACTGGACGGCCACCGTGGTGAGCGGCACCGATGCCGAGGTGCAGTTTCGGCTGCGCGAGAGCGCCAGCGGGCGCTACCGCTGGTTTGTGACCCGCGCCCAGGCCCAGCACGACGAGCTGGGCCACCCCACCGGCTGGTTTGGCACGGCCACCGATGTGCACGAGCTGCACGAGGCCCGCGAGCAGCTTCAGGCCAACGACCAGCTGCTCAGCCAGATTCTGGGCCAGGCGCCGGCGTTCATTACCACGCTGACCGGCCCGGAGCATCGCTACTCCTACACCAATCCGGCCTACGATGAGCTGGTCAGCCACCGCGCCCAGCCGGGGCGCCCGGTGGCCGAGTGCTTTCCCGAAGTAATCGAGCAGGGCTTTATCGACTTGCTCGACCGCGTATATCACACCGGCGAGATTATCACCAACCTTGCCACTCCGACTCAGCTGCTGGATGCGGCCGGCAACCGGCGCGAACACTACGTGGACTTCACGTATCAGGCGCTGCGCGACAGCCAGGGACAGATAAACGGCATTCTGAATTTTGGCATCGACGTAACCCAGCAGGTGCGGGCCCGCGAGCAGGCGGCGGCGCTGCAGGCTCAGGTGCAGGCCGCCGACATTCAGCGGCGGCGCCTCACCGAATCCCTACCCCTCATCACCTTCACTACCGACGCCGAAGGGGCCACGACCTACATGAGCCCGCAGTGGTACGCCTACACCGGGCGGCCGGCGGGCAGGCCCTGGGCCGAGGTGGACGTGGACTGGCCGCAGGTGCTGCACGCCGACGACCAGGCCGCCTCGGCCGCCGAGATTGAGGCCAGCATCCGCGAGGGCAAGCTCGGGCGCATTGAGTTGCGCCTGCGCGGGGCCGATGGCCGCTACCGCTGGTTTCTGACCGAGGCCGTGCCGGAGCTGGACGCTGAGGGCCGGCTGCGCCAGCGCTACGGCTACATGCTCGACATCGACGAGCTGCGCCAGGCCCGCGAGCAGCGCCAGGCCAACGACCAGCTGCTGAGCCAGATTCTGGGTCAGGCGCCGGCCATCATTGCCACCGTGGCCGGGCCCGAGCACCGCTTCTCGTTCCGCAACGCTGGCTACGACGAGCTGACCGGCCACCGCGTCCGGCTGGGCCGGCCGGTGGCCGAGTGCCTGCCCGAGGTCGTCGAGCAGGGCTTTATTGACTTACTCGATAAGGTGTACCGCACCGGCGAGGCCTACGTGAGCCACGAAGCCCTGATTGAGTTGCGCAGCCCCACCGGCGAGCTGTCCCGGCGCCACCTCAACTTCACGTATCAGCCGCTGCGCGACAAGCAGGGCCGCACGACCGGCATTCTGGTTTTTGTGGTCGATGTCAGCCGACAGGTGCAGGACCGCCAGCAGGCCGAAACCCTGCAAGCTGCCCTGCACCGGCAGGACAGGCGCCTGCGCATTATGACGGAGGCCCTGCCCCAGATTACCTACATCACGACCCCGGCCGGCGTGGAGTACGTCAGCCCGCAGTGGTACGCCTACACCGGGCTGGCGGCGGATGCCGACGTCAACGCGGCCTGGACCTCCATCGTGCACCCCGACGACCTGCGGCGGGTGCAGCAGGAGCTGGACCGCAACGCCCGGCGCACCGAGGCCTGGCGCTACGAGCTGCGCCTGCGCCGCCACGACGGCGCCTACCGCTGGCACCTGAGCCAGGGCGTGCCCGAGCCCCCAAACAATCCTGGCGGGCCGCTCACCCGCTGGTACGGCTCCGACACCGACATCCACGAGCTGCGCGAATTGCAGGAGGAGCTGCGCCGCGGCCAGGCCCGCTACCGCGCCCTCACCGACAAGATTCCGCAGCAGGTGTGGACGGCCAGCCGCGAGGGCCTGCTCGACTATTTTAATGAGCGCGCCGCCGCTTACCTGGGCCGCGACATGCGCCAGATTAACCTGGCCAACTGGTTTGAGGTAGTGCACCCCGACGACCGCGCCCGCACCACCGTCCGCTGGCTCGACGCGGTGCAGCGCGCCCAGCCCTACGATACTGAGTTTCGGCTGCGGCGCCACGACGGCCGCTACCGCTGGCACCGCAGCGAGGCCGCGCCCGAAACCGACGAAACCGGCCAGGTGCGCCGCTGGTACGGCACCAACACCGACATTCAGGACCAGCGCGAGCTGGAGCAGACGCTGCGCCGCAGCGAGGAGCAGTTTCGGTTTCTGGCCGAGAGCGTACCCCAGATTGTGTGGACCAGCACCGGCGTGGGCGGCAACGACTACGTTAATCAGCGCTGGTTTGACTACACTGGCCTCGATCCGGCCCAGACCGATGGCCGGGCCAACTGGTCGGCCGTGATTCATCCCGACGACCTGGCCCCGACCAACGCGCGCTGGACGCACTGCGTGGCCACGGGCGAGTTTTTCGAAGTTGAGTACCGCTTTCGTCAGCACGACGGCCTGTACCGCTGGTTTCTGGGTCAGGGCCGTGCCCAGCGCCGCCCCGATGGCGCCATCCTCAAGTGGTTTGGCACCTGCACCGACATCGAGGACCAGAAGCAGGCCCGTCAGCAGCTCGAAGCCCAGAACGAGCAGCTGCGCCAGACCAACCACGACCTCGACCAGTTCGTGTACACCGCCTCGCACGATTTGCGCCAGCCCATCAACAACATGGCCGGCATCTTCGAGGAGCTGACCCGCACGGCCTACTTCCGCGACCCCGACGCGGTGCTGCTGATTGACATGTTCGAGAAGGCCTTGCGCCAGATTGACGACACGATTGAAGACCTGACGGCCATCGTGCAGGTGCAGCGCCGCCAGCAGCCGGTGCCTACTCAACTCGTGGACCTGGAACCACTGGCTCAAGAAGTTATCGGCAGCCTGCAACCCCAGATAACAAGCCTGGAAGCCCGCATCGAGCTGGATTTCGAGGGCTGCCCGGCGCTGCCCTTCGTGCGCGCCCAGCTCCAGAGCGTCTTGTTCAACCTGCTCAGCAACGCCCTCAAGTACGCCATGCCCGGCCGCCCGCCCCTGGTGCGGCTGGGTGCCCGCCGCGACCCCACCGATCAGCACCCCATCCTGACGGTGCAGGACAATGGCCTGGGCATCGATATGGCCCGTCACGGCGGGCAGCTGTTTCAGCTCTTCAGCCGCTTCCACCCCCAGGTTGAGGGCTCCGGCATGGGCTTGTACTTAGTAAACCGCGTGGTGGAAAGCCACGGCGGGCGCATCGAAGTCAGCAGCCACGTGGGCGAGGGCACCACGTTCACGATTCACTTGCCGGCCGTCTGAGTGCGCGGAGGGGGGTAGGGAATAGCGCGCAAAAACCCCCGGCGACATCAGTTACCGGGGGTTTTTATGCGTTCAGACAAACCAATCACTCAGTTCGCCCCATAATTTGCTCGGCAATTTCCGTGTGCTGGTCGTCGGCTTGCTTGGCCTCGTCGAGGCAGGCCTGCATCTCCTGCTCGGTCTGGCTCAGACCGGCCTGCCCGGCGTAGGTGCGCAGCGTGCCGAAGGAAGCAATCCAGTAGTGCAGCGCGAGCTGGCCGGCGGCAATGATGCCAAGGTCGCGCGAGACGTCGTCGGGCGCCTGCTGCCGAATTTTTTTGCTCACTTCGACATGAGCTTCCAGGATGGGGTTTTGCGCTTCGCCCCCGCCGCCAGCCTCCTGGATGGCCCGCTCGATGCGCTGGGTCCACTGCTGCGAGGTCTGGCTGCCTTGTTCCAACGCCTGTTTGAGCTGGGGGTTGCGCACGTCGTTTTGAATCTCAGCCGTGGCGCCAGCCGCAATTTGGCCGCCGGCCTTGAGGGCGGCAAGGCCCTGCTGAATGAGGGGTTTGAGCTGTTCGGTTGCCATCGTTTTTTATGGAAAATTTGGTAAATGAATAGGTGTACTAACTAGTACGGAATAGAGAATAGCAGGGACACCAGCGGCGGCTTTTTTTACGTGATTTACAGAAATCTAGCTTCCTAATATTCCCAATCTGAACAGTAGCGCGGTTAAGCTCAGGCAAAGCCTAACCTCTACTATTACGCCAGCAAGACGCTTATAAACTGTATTATGCTAAGTTCGCTCCGCAGGTAGCTGCCTCAGCTGCCAGGTGCCGCCGCCTGATTGGGCGCAAGACGGCAATTCTCTGAAAAAACTCAGGCTACGGGCTTGTTCACCCCCGGCCGGTACCAGTGCTGGGTGCCGTCTTCACTGAGCAGGTTGCCGCCCATGCGCTCGCCCAGCTCGTGGGTCAGGATGGTGAGGCCGGGGCTCCAGCTTACTTCCAGGTCCGGCTCGTTCAGGGCCTCAAACTTGGCCCACCAACGCGCAGGCGGGTGGCAGTCGGGGCGGTAGACGTTGGCCGTTTCAGCCACCACGACTTGCTGGTTCGGGAAAAGCTGGCGGGCGGCGGCCAACATGCCGGGGATGTCGTTTTCGAAGTAGATGTTCAGGCCCACGATGTCGAGCAAGCCGGCGTGGCCCTGCCGCCAGGTGGGGCAGCCGTTTTGGTCGGCCACCGCGTCGGGCCGACCCAGGGTGGTGGCAAAGGGCCGGGCCTGGTCGGGGTAGGGCATGTCGCCCCAGCCCCAGGGCTCGCTCATGGCAGTCAGGCAGCCGGGGTCGCCGGCCTTGAGGCCCTGCGCGATGGCGATGGTGATGGCGATGGTCTGGCGGTACACGGCCCACCAGTCGCGCCCGCCGAAGGGCCACTGCCGGCTCTGCGGCGCCGCAATCCAGTCGGTCCAGATGCCCAGCTCCACGCCCAGATTGTAGGAGCGAAAGGCGCCCTGGTAGCGGCGGGCCACCCGGTAGGCCAGCTCGTGCATTGCCTCGGCGGCGCCGGCACCCCAGAACATGTCCTCGGTTACCCACTCCGGCAGGCCGTAGTGGTTCAGGGTCAGTTCAATCTGGCCCTCGCTCACGGCCCGCAGCCGGTCGAGCCAGCGGTAGTCGGGGCGGCGGTGGGCTTCGTCCCAAAGCACGGTGTCGCGGAAGCGGGTTAGGCCCATCTGCCGGGCGCGGCGGTAGTTGAACTCCATCTGCTCGACGTGGCCCGTGGCGCGGGTGTTGGAGAAGCTGAGCCAGCGGCCATCGTCGCCGTAGCCGCGCACCACGCTGCCGTCGAAGCACATTCCGTAAATCATAGGGGGTAGCGGTTGAAGAGCCAGGGCCGGCGGAGTCCGCGCTGGCAGTGGAAGTAGAAATTTGGGCCCTGCTGCTGAGTTCCGGCCTTTAACGAATGTTGAGCTAACGCTGTCATACCGACTGAATGTTAGGGCTTCGCTCCGACCGCGCCCACGAACAGGTCAGCATGGTGTCCGTCGCTACCTAATTGTTGCTGTTTTTGAATACGCCAAACGCCAAACCCCGCTTTCCGCCTTAAACTTGCCGCCCGCCGCCCACTTCCCTACCCCCCTGCCATGCACCTAAGCTCCAAGCTGCCCGATGTCGGGGTCAGCATCTTCTCCAAAATGACGCTGCTGGCCCAGCAGACCGGCGCCCTGAACCTGGCCCAGGGCTTCCCCGACTACGACCCACCGCTGGAGCTGCAAGAGGCCCTGGCCCGCCACGCCCGCCTCGCTGGCCATCAGCAGTACGCGCCCATGCCGGGGCTGCCGCGGCTGCGGGCGGCCATCGCGGCGCAGGTCGGGCGCTTGCAGCCTGACGCACTCGCGCCCGACCCGGAAAACGAAATCACCATCACGGCCGGCGCCACCGAGGCGCTATACGCGGTGCTCGCGGCCGTGGTGCGGCCCGGCGACGAGGTGCTGGTGCTGGAGCCGGCCTACGACCTCTACGGGCCCGCCATCCGGCTGCAAGGTGGTGTGCCGCGCTACCTGCGCCTGCCGGCCCCGCACTTCCGGCCCGACTGGGACGCGGTGCGGGCGGCTATCACGCCGCGCACCCGGATGGTGATGGTCAATACGCCCCACAACCCCAGCGGCGCCGTTTTCGGGGCCAACGACTGGCAGGCGCTGGCCGACATCCTGGCCGGTACGGAGGTGTTTTTGCTTTCTGATGAGGTGTATGAGCACCTCGTGTTCGACGGGCAGCCGCACCGCAGCGCCCGCCAGCACCCGCAGCTGCGCGAGCGGGCGTTCGTGCTCTCGTCGTTCGGCAAAACCTACCACGCCACGGGCTGGAAAGTGGGCTACTGCGTGGCGCCGCCCGCCTTCACCACCGAGGTGCGGCGGGTGCATCAGTTCCTGACGTTCAGCGTGAGCACGCCCACCCAGCACGCACTGGCCGACGTGCTCGCAGCCGACCCCACCGATGCCCACGCCCGCGGGCTGGCCGCGTTTTACCAAGCCAAGCGCGACCTGTTCCGGGCGCTGCTAAGCGAAGCCGGCTGGGTGCTGATGCCCACTCCGGGCGGCTACTTCCAGCTGGCTTCCTACCCCCCTGCCGCCGGCCAGCCCGACCGGGCCTTTGCCGAGCGCCTGGCCCGGGAGGCGGGCGTGGCGGTGGTGCCGCTCTCCGCTTTCTACCACGATGGCTATGACGCCGGGCTGGTCCGGTTTTGCTTTGCCAAAGAGGAAACGACCTTGCGCGAGGCGGCGAAGCGGCTAGGGGCAATGCGCCAGGCCGCGCCAAAAGGCGGTCATGCAGCGCGCAGCGCTGCATGACCGCCTTGCAGTCCCACTCCCTACCCCCCTATCCTATGGAAACACTGACCGTCACTTTTCTGCAAGCCGAGCTGCACTGGCACGATGCGGCCGCCAACCGCGCGCACCTGAGCCAGCGCCTAAGCGACCTGGCCGCGCCGTCCGACCTGATTGTGCTGCCCGAAATGTTCAGCACCGGCTTCAGCATGGACGCCCCGGCCCTGGCCGAGCCCATGAGCGGCCCCACCGTGGCCTGGCTGCAAGCCCAGGCCGCCGCCCACAACGCCGTGGTGACGGGCAGCGTGATTATCGCGGAAGAAGGCCGCTACTACAACCGCCTGCTCTGGGCGCGCCCCGACGGCCGCCTGAGCTACTACGACAAGCGCCACCTCTTCACGCTGGCCGGCGAGCAGCACGTGTACGCGGCCGGCCGGCAGCGCCTGGTGGAGGAGTGGCGCGGCTGGCGCATCTGCCCGCTGGTGTGCTACGACCTGCGCTTCCCGGTCTGGAGCCGCAATGCGGCCCAGGCGCCCTACGACCTGCTGCTCTACGTGGCCAACTGGCCCGCCGTGCGCCGCCACGCCTGGTCGGCCCTGCTGCGGGCCCGCGCCATCGAGAACGTGGCCTACACGCTGGGCGTCAACCGCGTGGGCACCGACGGCCTGGGCCACACCTACGCCGGCGACTCGGCCCTGCTCGACATGCAGGGCCACTACCTGGTGCAGGTCGGCGACCTCGAAACTACCATGACCCGCACCCTGGCCCGCGCCCCGCTCACGGAGTTTCGGGCACAGTTTCCGGTGCTGAATGATGGGGACGAGTTCGAGCTGCTGAATCTAGAGGAAGCGCCCTGACTAAGCAGCGGTTTCAATGTGGTGTAGCGACGACTCCTGGCGTCTCGGCGTACGCGCCATTGAACGATGGGGCGGCATAAGTTGCTAACAATTCCCTACCTCCCTCACTGGCGCCCACGCCGAGACGCCAGGAGGCGTCTCCACCCCTGGCTAATTAACCCAACCAGCTGTATGAGTGGCCTTGGTTAAAAGTTTGGTACAAATGTTAATCGGCTAATCGGCTACCCGCTCGCCAGAGATTATTAGGTTGCCCATCACTGCTACCACCAAGTGGGGAATCTGAAGAGGACAAGTGGGCAGTTAGCCGCCAGCTTTTTCAACCGCGTTTGTTGATGTTTCATGTTAAGGACGACCGTCCTTAACATGAAACCCCGTAGCTTCGGCCTGACTTTTCCCGATTCAAATAGCTTTGATGGACTATATTCTCTACCTGCGCGCTTCGACTCAGCGCCAGGGGCAAAGCGGCCTGGGCCTCGAAGGCCAGCGTCTGATTGCGCACCGCTTCCTGCAACCCGGCGACCGCATCCTCTCCGAATACATCGAGGTGGAGAGCGGACGCAAAACCAACCGGCCGGAGATGGCCAAAGCCATCGTCAGACACGCGCACAGCGGGGGCGATACTGCTTGTGGCTGAGATGTCACGCTTGGCCCGTAGCGTCTACTTCACTTCCAAGCTCATGGAAGAGCGGGTACGCTTCAAAGCCTGTGACATTCCTAATGCCGACGAGTTTACGATTAACATCCTGGCAGCCGTCGCGCAGAAGGGTGCGAAGGATATTTCGGATTCAACCAAGCGCGGCCTCTCGGCCAAGAAAGCCAGAGGGTTCACGCCCGGTAATCCCGAAAACTTTACGGCCGCCTCGCGGGCGCTGGGCCGGGCGGCCGTGCTGCGCAACGCGCAGGAGGCCGTGCCCAATAAGCAGGCCCGGCGCTTAGCTATGCCCCTGCGGCGGGACGGCCTGACGTTCGCCGCCATTGCTGAAGAGCTAAATGCCCACGGTTACCGTACCCGGCGCGGCTACTGGTTTCGGAAGGCTACTGTGCTTCGTTTGCTGCGACTGGAAATACCGCCTGCTAGTCTCCAGGAAAGCGAAATTGCTGAGGATGCCAATTAAAAAGGTCCGCAAGAATTATAGTATATGTTTGTTTTAAACCTTCAAACAGACTAAACTGAGCAAAAACTACTGGCCAAATTTCATGATTATTCCAATGTAATCCGCGTACTGCTCGTACCTGCTTCGCCCGTCAAGCGCAACACATACAGGCCACGCGCGAGGTCGGCTACGGGAATAGAAGTTAGACTTTGACGCATATCCTGCTGCCGTACCGTGCGCCCCAACTGGTCCATCAGAGTAGCTGTAAATGACCCGTGCAGAGTAGTAGGCACTCGCACCAGCACTTGATGGGTAGCCGGATTTGGGAATACCTCTACGCCGGCCAGCCGCGCCGCACGAGTGGCCGTGGGCTGCGCTAGGGATTTATTTAAATAAACACGAACTGTATTGTCGCCTTCACAGCCCACCACAATATCAGTTACATAATCGCCGTCCATATCGGCTAATTGGATGATGGTTGGATTAAGGCCGGTCGAAAAGGTCAGGGGCGTACCATAGCGGGTTGTGCCCCCAGCCTGTGTATGCTGGAACACCTGAAGCTTGTTGTCAGCGGTGAGGGCGAGCAGTTCGGGGTAGCCGTCACCGTTCAAATCCTGGAGCATCACCTGACGGGGAGCGCCCGAAAGACGGTAGGTGAAGGGAGAGCCGAAACGGAAGCTGCCCAGGTTTAGAAAAACGGTCAGTTCATTGCTGCCGGCATGAGCAACGGCCAGGTCGGGCTGATTATCGCCATTCAAATCACCTGTCGCTACCTTAACTGGCCGGCTGCCCCCGCTGGCAAACTGCGTCACGTTTCCTCCTGTATTAAACCACTGAGGACCATTGCGGAGGGCATCGGCGCCTGAAATAACCACAATCTCATTGGCCGTGGTGTTAGCCGTGACCACGTCCATGTTGCCGTCACGATCGAAATCCTCTAACGTCAGATTCGTCGGCGTAAAGGGCGCCTCATAGTAACTGCTCTGACCGAATAGTTCCCGGCCGCCGTTGCCCGCGTCCCACTTGATACGGCCCTGATTCGGGTTGTCGTAAGTGTAAGCAAAATCAATAAAACCGTCCCGGTTTAAATAGGCTGCCGTCAGTTGGGGGTTAACACTGAGTTGCCCGGTGCCGAAGAGGCGCGAAGTCAACTCGGTAAAAGAGCCTTGCGCGTCGCCGTTGTTGCGCAGAAAGGTCCATTTGTAGCTAGGGCCACTTATTGCCACCAAGTCGTTAAATGGACGACCATTCACCTCATTTAGTCGGACGGCTACCAACCCGCTGGGGGAACTGCCGGCCGGGTAGGTAGCGGCAGGCGCGGGAAAAGTGCCCGCAGTAGTTTATATATATATTCCTATGACACCTAGTCCTCGCTCACATACAGCTATATCCTGGCGGCCATCCTGGTTAAAGTCAGCTAGAGCTAATGCACTAGGAATAGCTCCAATAGGTAGAGTAATTTTATTGCCAAATTGAAGAATGACAGGAGAGCTTAGCTGAGCTTGAACGGGAATAACTATCCCGTAAGTGAAACCTAGTAGGCAGAATAGGCTTAATGAATCTTTCATACAAGAAATTAATATAAGATATTGTATTTTTAAGCATATCGTGTTTGTTCTCAAACACAGATGGCTACTAAGAGTTTGAGTTTCTAATGAGCACCGAAAAATACATAAATATTACGATATAAATAAAAACATATATAATCGTTAAGTAAGTATGTTTCTTACTTCTATAAGAGTTGAATTCAGTTAGTATATCATTATAATTATTTATTTTAAATAATTTAATATAGTTAAATAATAGTATAAATGAAAACACAGATACATAAAATAAAGCGGAGTCTAACTTGAAGCTTGGTAAAATAGTGCTCCTTAGCACTAAATAAAGCGAAATGACATTCATAAACATTAAGAATGATAGATTGAGTATAGCAGTCGTTTCTTGAGTGTCCTTAACTCTGACCCACATTACGAACCTCAATATTTGGTAGAACAGTGCCGAATGCAATGTATTCAGTGATTTTTTCATTCGCCTTTAGGTCTTCCGTCCCACAATATATCCTCTATCTCGTCTCCATACGATGCTTCAATCACATCATAAGCAATGCCGACTGCTGGACAAAAAGAGCCAGCTACGCCCATAACTATATTAGCTGTTGCTCGATAGCCGCTAATGTCACCATTCATATATTGCGCATATGATACAACCGCCCCCACGATCAGGAGCCCTTTACTCAAGTTCTTTATGGTCCCTGCATAACGTTCCAGCTTTGATAATGCCTTGGCCTTGTTAATATATTGATTGCCACGAAAGGTGGGTGTATATACCTTGCCCCTAGAGCCTGTTATGCACTTAGGACGTGTCTGGCCAGCATGAGGCAAGCAAAGACAACAAAATGCAGTTGTTGGAGCGTCGCACTGAGACGTTCGTAGTCGCGTCCGAGTCGGCGAAAACGGCTGAGCCAGGCAAAGCTGCGCTCCACGACCCAACGACGCGGAAGAAAAATAAAGCCTGTCTGGCCTTCGGGCTTCTTAACCACTTGCAAGTCAATGTCGTGCACAGCTGCCGCGTACTCGGCTTCTTCTCCCGTGTACCCTTGGTCAACAAAGCCCACCTGGACGGTTTGCCCTGTCACTTCCTGTACCTGCCGGCACAACTCGCCTACCTGTGCCCGCTCCTGCTCGTTGGCCGGCGTAATCACCACGCTCAGCAAGTGCCCCAGCGTATCGACGGCGATATGGGCCTTGCTGCCCTTGCGCTTTTTGGCCCCATCGTAGCCCGCCCGGTGCCCACTCTCCGGTGTACTCTGCAAGGTGCGCCCGTCCAGCACGACGGCCGTGGGCGTGGCCGGGCGGCCCAGCAGTACGCGCTGCAACCCGTTTAAATCGTGCACGATGGCCTCAAACACACGCGCATCTCGCCAGCGGCTCCACTGCTGGTACACGGCCTGCCAGGGCGGCAAATCATGGGGCAGATAGCGCCAGGGACAGCCGGTGTGGGCCAAGTAGCGCAAGGCGTTGAACAGCGCCCGTAAGGGGTAGTGCCGCTGGGGCGCTTCTTCACGTATCAAAGCTAAATAGGGGGCGGCAAACGCCCACTCTTCGTCTGGTACATCACTGGGGTAGGTACGAACAACTGCCATACCCCAAATTTCGCCACAAGTGCATAACAGCCTCTAGCAATCCACTTACCTGATTTGACAAATTTATTTAAAAAATGTTCCTCAGTATCCAAGGCCGCTCCTAATGTAGCAACACCCAAATCTGCCCCATTTAGAGCGCCGCTATAAGGATTATAATTTGGTAACGGTTGTAAAGGTGGAGATGAGGAGAGAACCGGAGACATAGCCACAAAAGTGGCTGTTAGCTGTACTGAACCAGGATGGTTCATTTGTCCTACTCTACCTGGGTCAGCACTGCCAACCGAGGACGAGGAAAATGAATAGTATCCTATTTCACCGCCCCGATTGTAAATATCGGATGTTTTACTGATATCGCCCCCCCCCGCCATCCCCACTAGTGTAGTGACCCTCAGCTGCGCCGCCAGCAAAGAAATCATTTATCAAGTCGGCCCAGGAGTTATAGGCCGTCAACGCGCCCGTAGGGTCATTAGCAGCAATTGGATTGCCCAGCGCAAACTGGTACGGGCTCCAGTCCACATATTCGTCAGCCAACGGATCCACGCCGTTGAAGCGGCCGATAGTAGGATCATATGTGCGGTAAAAAGTGCTGTACACGCCGTTGTCGGCCCCCAGCAATTCGTCCTGCAACTCGGAGCCGTCGTTAAACTGCTGTTTGCTAATTTTGGCAGCTGGCTGCGTGTTCACTGCTACCCCGCTCATGGCCATACCCAGGGGGTAGTAATGATTTTCTTGGGAGACCAGGGCCCGGTCTTGGGGGTGCGTGATGGTGAGCGAGTCGAAGTACACCGGCCGGCTGCCATAGTTCACTTCCTGAATGCGGAGCGTGCCTGTGCGCGCCTCGTCGCTGGTCAGGTCTATGTCAGCGCTGGTCAGTACCAGGTCGAGTTGACGCCACTGGCTGTCGCTGTAAACCGGAACCACTTTATTACCAGACCGTACGAAAGTTCCCTTCGAGTCGGTCAGTGCCCAAGTCAGGTAAGCATTGTAGTCACCAAGTGGTCCAGGACCACCGGCTAAAATGGCAGCTGTGGCCTTGGCCCGTGGTTTGGCAACTAAGGTACTCAGCAGGCCAGTCACGCTCACCTGAATGCCTGGCGTGTAGCGCGGCCGGCCCGGCTCCTCGCGACCTTTCTCGGTAATAGGCAGGATGTTAGGAGTCAGCGCCGCCGTAACCGTAGGCACTGCCTGAAGCATGGTCGTGGGAGGTGCCACCAAGTAAGTCTGCACGCCATTAGGGGTCTTGCAATACACCCGCACCTTCAGCCGGTCGCCATTCGCTACGGGGATGGAAACGGCTGGTCCGGCTTTGGCGCTGGTAACGGATGCTACATAAGAGCCGCGGTAGGCGCTTGTTTCTTGGCTGCGCGTGGCCGTGACGTTTTCAAACCTGGGGTAGGGACCTTCTTCCTGGCTAGGGTCTTCCGACGAAAGACGCAAATCTTCAGTGCTGGCCTGGGCCCGGAAAGCCACCCGCAGATTGCCCAGGTGGTCGCGCAGGTGGTATTCATACGTGAGCTTGGTATCGGTGGCCGCCGTAACCAGGGCTCGGCCCTCCGGGCTAGGCACGGAGCGCAGGCCCGAAAACCCGGGCGATACTTCGTACACGAAGCCGTCCACGTAATACTCCGTCTGGGTGCCAGTGGCGCTCACGGTTTCCCGTTTCAGCACTGTGCCCCCGGCATCGTAAGTATAGCTGATGGAGCCGGTACCCATTGCCTGCCGCTCTACTTTATTAAGCGTGTTGTAAACATACGTAGCGGCCTTATTCGCGTCCCGCGTGACGCTGCCATTGGGGTCGTAATTGTACTCGACATTCTCAAAGCGTTCCTTGAAGCCCCGAGTTTGGTCACCACCGCTATCGTCAATCCAGTTGGGCTGGTTGCCCGTGCCGTAGTAGCCGAAATAAAGCTGGTCTAAGACCACGGGCGTAGCAGTGGAATTGTCCTGAGTGTAGCGCTGCAAGCCGTTAATGTTGCCGTTGGCATCGTAACTCATGGTCTCGTTGTAGGCCCCTGCCTCCAGCGTAAAATTCTCCCACGGCCGGTTGCGAGCGGAATAGCGGGCCTCCGTTAGCCAGCCCAGCCCGTCGTAAGTGAAGCGGTAGCTGCGCTCCCGCTCCGGCTGGTTGGTCTGCTTCTCGTTGTGAGTCGCCCAGCTTACGGCTGAGATGCCGCCATCATAGCGGGGCACGTTGCCGGTCGAATTGCTTGACTCCCGAGTCAACTCTAGGCCGAACAGATCGTTGTCGTAATTGTTAGTCAAAATATTGCTGTTGTTAATGCGCGTCAGTTGCCCGTGCAGATTGTAGGCAAAGTCTTCATACTGCAAGAACTTGGCGCCCCCATCGCGGCTGTGCAGCCTCTTTTGCGTCAGCTCCCCCAAGCTCTCGTAGCGGTTGCTGTTCAGCAGCACCTCCGGCTCCCACTGCCCTTTGAACTGGTGCTGCTGCCAGGTTTGCAGCAGCCGCCCGGCGGCATCGTAGGCAAAGCGGTTGCGCACCACTACAGGGTAAGCGGCCCCGGTCTGCTGCGTCTTGACCGAGCGTAGCACCTGCGGCACGAAGCCCTGCGCCCGGTACACCAGGGTGGTCACGTCGGCCAGGCTGGCGCCCGTCTGCTGAAGGTTGTTGCCTTGCTTCTGAATCAGGTTGCCGTACTCATCGTAGAAGAGGACGCTGGTCAGCCACATGCCGTACTGGCCACCGGGCTGCACTACGCGGCGGCGCGTTACTGTTCTCAGGCCCCGCACCTGGGTAGTCGCTACGGGCTGCGGGTCAGCGCCTAGCGCCTGTGGACTCTACGCATAGTCCGGCTGTCCGTCGGCATTTAAGTCGTAATCGTCATAAAACGTCACTGACAGCACGGTGCCGGTGCTGCCATCCTGCACCGACGGGAAAGTACTGGTCGTCGTGTACCCGCCGTTAAGACGACTTTCAAATTCTGCGCTCAAGGAGGTGCCATCCGCCTGGGCTTGCAGGTCGGCCCGGCCGATGGTTTGACTGTAGAGGCCCTCGACCACCGGTCGGTTCTGGGCGTCAAATTTGGTAAAGAGCCACTTATTAGCCGCCCGGTGGTTGCCATCCTGCACCAGGATGGCTCGGTCAAATTTGTCGTAAACCAGAAACACTGGGTCGGCCCCTGGAAATTGCCGCTCAATGAGGCGGCCGCGATTATCGTAGGTGTACTGGTAAAGCCACTGTTTCTTAAAAGTAGGATTAGTAGTGGAAAGGGCCTCAATGTCCCATTGATTGGCGTAACCCAGCGCCTCCACGGCGGCCGGGGGAATGACGAGCTGCAAGTAACCGGCGTCGGCGTACACGTTATAGGTATCAAACGTCTTGCGGCTGGTGCCGGTGCCCGTCACCTTGCGCTGGAGCACCACGCGGTTTAGCTGGTCCTTGAATATTTCCGTGCGCCGGTTATCGGGGTCTAATTGTACTTGCTTGATTAGCTGCCCTTCCCCGTACCACTGATTCCCATTGTAGCCTTTCCACTGGCGTACCTCCTGGGCCCCGTTGGCCTGGTAGCTGATGTTGCTGGTATGACCTGCCCAAGGCCGGCCGGGTTGGGCCTGGTCTACTGGTCGCCCCAGCGGGGAGCTTTCAGTTGTCGTAAGGGAGTAGGGGAGCCCCCCCTTGGAACTATAGTAAGCGTCGAGCTTCGTGAGTGGGTCCGCCTCGTATAGCCCGGCCGGCTTGACCAGCGTGGTCACGGGGAAGGGCATCAAGCTTTGAAACGTGGTGGCCGTCCCGGTGAACCCGAAGGGCTGCACGATGTCCTGCTGGTCCGGGCCAGCCTGCACCGCGACCTGCTGCATAGGTTGGGCAAAGCCGTTGGCGTAGGTAACGGTTTGCATTCGCTCCGTCGGAGCCAGTTCCTTTACTCGCGCTGGGTCCGTCACGTTCGGCTTTAGTACTTTGACGTCGATGGAATACGTCAGGAGCTGCCCATTCGTCGTCTGCCCGGCAAGGGGGTCCACCACCTCGACCGGCTCCGACTCGTAGTCTGACCCGGTGCCTGGTACGCGGACCGTGTACTTGCCCGCTTGCGTCGCCCGGAGCTGCGAGCCGGCCTCGCCGGCCAGCGGACTGCCATTAAGCAGCCACGTGAAGGGTCCCGAACTTACCGGATTCGTCTCAGCCTGGAGCGTAACGGAAGGGCTGCCCGCACCGTAGGCCAGGCGCACGGGCGCGGTTGGAACAGCGCCGGCTACTACTACTCTAACCCGCTTTATCACGACGGAGACCACAAACCGGCCGGTTGGGTCAACACAGGTAGCCCGCTCGATATAGTAGCTACGGCTTTGGGATAGAAACGGGGTAGTGAAGGTTGCGCCCGCATTTGGAATAGGAGTAGCACTGGTAGCACTAGTAGCTGTCTCGTACCAGGCGTAGGCATAAACCGGGTTAGGGTTCGTGACGGCGAGCGGCAGGCTACCAGGCCCGAAACGCGACGTGTTCTGAATTGTAAGTCGTTCTTCCGGAGAGGGGGCAACCTTGATAGTGAATGTACTGGTGGCCAGGCAAGGGCTGGTGCCGGGTTTGTAAACAACCGTGTAAACATTACTGGGGTCCGTCGGAATAACCCGAATGGTCCCGCGCCCATCCGTTGAAGTTATCACAGTCCCGTTGGTAGTGCGGTTAATACCGTTGCCCGTCCAGGACCAGTTGCTGGAGCCCGATGGGGGAGTTAGGTCCAGATACCCGCCAGCACAAATGACGGCGCTCGTGGAAGTCTTCTGGGCAGCGGAACCGGCAATGGTGATGGGCTGGTAAGTAGGCGGCGCTACGACGGTGACTGTCTTGGAGGCGTAGGAGTCAGCAGAGCAGAAGGCCGAGGCTTCGACCGTGTAAGTACCAGGAACCGACCAGGAGATGGCAGCCGTGGAGCTGTTGGTCGTCTGAGTTTGGGAAATGGTCGCGCCGTCAGCCATCCAGTACCAACCACTGCATCCCGAGCCAACGGATGTAAAGGACGCCGGTGCATTCACGCAAACCTGGGTAGGCCCGGACAGCGTTATCTGCCCTTCTCCAGGCAGTAAATTATACACAGGTGTGACCGCCGGCTTTTGCCGGCTTTGGCCATATACGCGGGTACTCAACACGCACCCTAATAGCACGAGGGGTAGCCAGGACAGAGCAAATCGCCGCAAGTAGAGAGAAGGCATCACGGGACGAAAAAGTGGTTGACCGCAAAGGGTGAGTACTGAGGCCGAAATGAACTCTACTTGGGGGTGCAGGGATATTGGATATCCTTGGAGCTGGAATAGTGCTCAATGCTGAACACCTCCGATACCCCCACCTGCCCGCCGCCAGTGACCGTGCATCGGTACTGCCCAACCCCATAGATAAAGGTGACGACATACGAGGAGGAGGTAGCCCCCGAAATGGTCTCCCAGGTGGTGTAGCCACCCATCGGCTGAGCTTTCTCCCAGACGTAGGTATAGGTGCCTGGCAGGTTGGTCAGCACGGAAAACGCGGTACTATTCGTAGGAGCAGAAGGGTTGCAACTCGTGCTGACGCTTGGACTCTCCACCTTACAGTCATCGACTGCCACCACGCCAGCTGTACAGGAAGTGAGCACCAAGGGCTTCTTGGTGATGAGTACGTCCTGAGTTCCACTAAATTCCTGCATTTGCGCCGGAATACGAATCAGCAATCGGACCTGGTAAGTGCGGTCCTGGGCTCCCGTGTTAAAGCGGTGCGTGGTGCTGTAGGAGGTGGAGTAGCTGGTTTTGGTACCGTCGCCAAAGTCCCAGCTGTACTCCAGGTCGGGCCGCCCACTGGTATTGGCTGAGAGGAGCAGTTCATCCCCATCGTGCATCGAGCCTTCTACCTTGAAGGAGGCAAACGTGGCGGAAGATGGCGTTTGCTCCCCAACGGCTTGTCCCGCGACGAATTTTCGAAATTGCCGGACAATAGCTCTATTATGGTCCCGCACGGTAGCCAGCTCACCAGCAAGATTGTAATCGTAGTAAGTGGTCCGGCCCCGACCGTCCGTTTCGGAAGTCTTGCCTAGTGTTACATCATAGGTAGTGCTAACTGTTGTCGCGCTGCTGGGCAGCAAGGTTACGTCGTCGAGTAGTACCGTGAGGTGGTCTAGGTTAGGCGCACAGAAGCAGGACGTATATTTCCTGAGTCATG
>NZ_CAXTEF010000043.1:0-26804 GCF_964243305.1 uncultured Hymenobacter sp. | reverse complement strand
TTCATCCTGAGCCAGGATCAAACTCTCCATTGTAAAATTACTTGTTACTCAATCCGAAGACTGAGCCATGTCGAGTGCTAATCCGACTCGTATTGACGAGTTCAAAATCAATGTTACGTTTGGTTATTGCTCCTCGCAATTGCTTGCGGTGAGCTTTACCATTTGTCTTTTCCAATCATTCAAAGAACGTGTGCGACTCCCAGTTGGAGAAGCAGTGTGGCTGTTAAGCCGGGTAACTTTCTTGCCGTTTGCAAGCCCTTGTTTTGTTAAGGGAGTGCAAAGATAAGAGATTTTTTTGACTTACCAAGTTAATAAGCGAAAAGATTTAATATTTTTCCTCTTAACTTTCAGGCTTAAAAACGCTTCCGGTTGAAGCGGGCTGCAAAGGTACGGCAAGCTTTTCGAACTGTGCAAGCGGTGCGGAAAATTCTTTTAGTTTTTCCTACCCTGTTTTTTGTTTTGCCCCTTGTCTGTTCGATTTGGGAGTGCAAAAGTAGCAGGCGTTTCATACGCTGGCAAGGGAATAGACAAGATTTCTGTGGGAAAAAGTTCTGAAGGAAATGAAAAATGTTGTGAGGCTTTTGCTTTCAATACCTTAGCCTACCTTGAGCGATTGAATAAGCTTTGAGTTGATACTTACCGGATGGGGTCGAAAAGGAAAAATTCAGTCATAACAGGATGGAATGAGCGGACGCGCCGGGCTTCGTAGGCTCGGACCTGCTGGCCGAGTTGGGCGAGGAAGGGTAGGCCGATGCTGTCGTACTCGTAGGTGCCGTCGTTGATAATACCGTCGGCATTGACGTATAGAACCGCGCTGAGTAGAAACTCAGACTGGTTGGCTTGGTCGGCGAAGTAGGCGACATCGGCGAGGAAGCCGTGGGACATACCTACTATATTATAGATGTGTAGGCTAGGGTCGGCCAGAGCGTGGGGACGGCGGCCGTAATACAGGTACTTCTTATAGGCATCGAAGTAGGATGGCTTTCTATAGAGCGTGAAGCCGGACTCATGAGGCGTAGCGTGAAGATAGCGGCGAAGAAAGGCGTAGTCGCCGGGAGTGAGGTTCAGGCGCTGAAGGGGGGGTAGGGACTCTGGGAACAGCAGCCGGCGCAACAGGTCGGTTACGTCGGGCAGGGCGAGAAAATTGGCGGTTGTGAAGTCGTAGGGCTGGCGGACGAGGCGGCTACCGCTATAGTAGGCGCGCCCCTTGGTGACGCGGCCGAGCGGGCTGGCATAGGGCTGCGGGTTGGTAAGCGCGGGCTGTCTATAGACTGTATCGCGCTGCAGGGTGAGAAAGGTAATGGGATTGGTACGGCGGTTGGCGGCGGTGTCGCAGGGAGCAAAGCGGCGCGTGATGCGGGCATCAGGGTAGCCGAGCTGGGCGAGGCGGTCGTTGAGCGGACGCTGCCCAAGAAATTCGTAGAGGCGGTTGTAGGCCGTGTTATCGCTCACGAGCAGCATTCGCTTAATGTAGTTAGCGGGCGTAGCCCAACGGTCAGAATCGGCGGGGGCAGCAAAGGGCACGGGCGTTTGGCAGCGGTAGGCGGCGCCGGTGGCCATGATGGTCTGACGCGGAATTTTTAGCGCGTTCAGCTTTTCCAGTGCCAGGGCGGCAACGGGCAGCTTGACGAGGCTGGCGGGGTTAAAATACTGCTGCGGATTGATGTGGTAGCGGTGCTCGGTGAAGTGCGGCTGGTTTTGGGCGTCGCGGTTTATTTGGGTGTAGATGACTTGCAACTCATAAGTAGGATTGTCGGCGACGCGGCGCAGCGTGGGCGCGGCGTGAAGCAGGGAATCCAGCAATGGCGAATCAGTAACTGATTTCTCCTTAAAAGTGCTGGTAGCAAAACGCGGTGAAGCTGGCGGCTGGCGAGGCGCGACGGTCAGAAAGACAATGGTCAGTAGGAGCAGGCTTGTAGCAGTACAAGGGGGGGTAGGGAAGGTAAATGACATAAAAACAGGTTACTACAATAAGGTTTAAGCAATACGGAGCCGCCGTGGGTGACGGCGGCCCCGCGGGGATAGGCTATGAAAAGCTCAACTCAGCTAGTTTAGCTGGCGGGCATTTGTTTACGCCGGGCCAGCAGCAGGTTGGAGTCGGTTTGGCGCCAGTTGTAGCCGGTGCCGAAGGGCAGCGGGCGCGGGCGCGGGCGATGCAGGGAGTCGGTATAGGCGGCAGTTAGCTCGGGCTGGTAGTGCTTGGCGAAGAGATTGATGGGACGCTTATAGGTGCCGTAATAGGTGAATTGCCAACCTTTGGGAAAGTATTTCATGGCAATACCGGAGTCATCTTGCAGCACGTACTGGCTGCGGTCGAGGATGAGGTTGCGGATTTTGCTGAAGTAGGCTTTGTGCATGAGGTACGTGGCCGACTTGACATAGGTCGTGAGCGGGCCGGCGCTGCGCAGGTAGCGCAACAGGGCCGGATGCGTGCTCAGGTTGCCGTCGCTGATGTCGGCAGAAAAGTAGTAGATAGTCTTCTCGCTGCCGTCGGCGGCTCGAATTTTAATCTCGGCGCCGGGGACGCTTTTGGGATTGGGGCGCTGGGCGGTATCAGCGGGTTGCAGGTAGCCGTCGGCGTCGAGTTGCACGGGGCGGACGGCGATGAGCTGGTTGCCGGTACGGGCGGCGAAGAGCATGATGAGGGGTAGGGCGCCGTCGAGCTGGGCCGATTTGAGGTCCACAGCCATGTCGTTGGTGCGGAAAAAGCTGAAGTTCAGCACTGACCAGAGCGAGGCTTTCACCGACCGGAACAGGTCGGGGCTTTGCAGCGTGGCTTGGTCGGGGATGCTGCCAACGGGTTCCAGGCCAACCATGACGTAGGTTTCGGCGCGGGAAAAGAGGGTGAAGACGTTGAGAAAATCGGGGCCACTGAAGGGATAGAAGATGAGCGGGCTGACTTGCTGAACCGAATCCAGCTCGGTGCGGGCCCACTTGGTCATGGGCGCGGTGTGGGTGAGGCGGTATTTCTGCCAGCTTTTGTCGGCATCGGCGGCAAAGACCTGCCAGGCGGGCTGGGCGGCTAACGGGGCGAGCTTGCCGGTGCGGCTGGGGGGTAGGCCACCGAGATAGGCCGCAACATCCTGGACGGCGGCGGTGTCGGTGAGCGGCGCGAGGCGGCGCGGGGCGGCGGTCTTGGCCGACGCTACCAGCGAGTCGGCCCGTTTAGGGGGGGTAGGGACTGACTGGCCAGTAGCTGACTGCGGCTGACTACCAGCGGCTGACTCAGCCACCGATTGATTTTTACCAGAATCAGAGCAGGCTGCCAGCAAGGGCAGCAAAACGGGCAGCAACCGTCGGGCAACGCGCATAAACAAAGCGGAACAGAATGAGAGCAACCAATCGGGCCAACATATAGAATGGCCGCCGCGAGTTACCGCGCAACTAAACAGAGGGCTGAGCCCGCGTCAGGCTTTGGCCGGCGCTTCCAAAGCCGGGGCGCCCACGCGACGGGCCAGCAGATAAACGAGCAAGCCGCCGAGCAGCGTAGCCAGACCGTAGAGGGATTCCGTGGGCTTATCGCGCAGGATAAATAGGAGCGTCCAGCCGCTCAGACCCAGGAACAGCAACGGTGTGAAGGGGTAGCCCCAGGCTCGGTACGAACGCGGCAGCTCGGGCTGGCGCCAGCGCAGAACGAAGACGCCGGATACCGTCAGGAAAGTGAACAGATTTAGGATAAAGCCAGCGTAGACCATCACGGCACTGAAGTCCTGCTTGAGAATGAAGAGCAAGGTGAGGCCGGTTTGCAGCGCCAGCGCCCGCACGGGCAGGCCGGCGCGGCTGCGCAGGGCCAGCCAGCGTAGCGCGGGCAGGTCCTCCCCCATCGTCTGGACAATGCGGGGACCAGCGAAAATCATCGAGCTGATAGTGGAGACGAGCAACGCGGCGATGACGGCGCCCATGAGCCGACCTACGGCGGGCCCGAAGAGCGAGTTGGCCGCCACGTAGCCGACTTCAAGCTGACCCTTCAGCTCGGCGAGCGGGGTAGCGCGCAGGAAAACGTAGTTCAAGCCCACATATAGAATAAGCACCACGGCCGTGCCGCTGAGCAGGATGCGCGACACGTTGCGCTGCGGGTCGCTGATTTCGCCCGTCACGTACACGGCCGCGTTCCAGCCGGAGTAGGCGTAGCTGACGTACACTAGCGAGACGGCGAACGCGGGACTCAGCACGGCCTGCCAGCCGGCGGCATCGGGCGCGAAGCGCAAGGGCTGGGCAGGCCCGGCCAGCAAGCCCGCGCCGATAAAAACCACTAGTACGGCCACCTTCAGGGCCGTGACGACTACCTGCAAGCGGCTGCCAACCCGGCTGCTCGTGCCGTGCACAAGCGTCAATACACCAACGACTATCACCGATAAAGCGGTAGCATTGAGCGCGGGCCAGACGCTTTGGGCGTATTTGCCCAGGGCTAGCGCCGCCAGGGCCGTGGGCGCGGCAAAGCCGACCGTAGCCGACACCCAGCCCGACAAAAAGCCCAACGCCGGATGGTAGATGCGCGATAAATAATGGTATTCGCCGCCCGAGCGGGGTAGGGCTGCCGCCAGCTCGGCGTAGCTCACCGCCCCGCACAGGGCAATCAGCCCGCCTACCCCCCACAGCATCAGCAGCGCAAAGCCACTCTGGATAGTGAGGACCTGAAAGCCCAAGCTGGTGAAAACGCCAGTGCCGACCATGTTGGCGATGACGATGGCCGTGCCAGTCAGCGGGCTGATTCGGTAAGGGGGGGTAGGGAAGACGGGCGGCGGGGGCTTCACGGGGCGAGACAATCAGTTGAAATCAGTTAAAAGCGTAGAGTCAAAAGGACTACCTGCGTTTTGATTTTTAACTCTACACTTTTAACTGCTTCTAAGCGGCTTTTGCTTCCTGCGGCGTCAGGTCCAGTTCGCGCAACTGGCCGGCGCGCCAGCTGGTGACGGCTACGACCAATAAGGTCATCAAACCGCCGAACACGACCGACGGCACCGTGCCCATGAGCTTGGCCGCTGCGCCGCTCTCGAAGCCGCCAATTTCATTGCTGGAGCCAATGAAAATGTTATTAACGGCCGACACGCGCCCTTTCATGTATTCTGGCGTGTAGGTGTGGATGAGCGTGGAGCGCACGATAACGGACACCGAATCGAATACGCCGGTCAGGAACAGCAGAAATAAGGAGAGCCAGAAGCTTTCTGACAAAGCAAAGGCGATGGTTGCCAGCCCAAAACCGCCCACTGCCCAGAGCAGCTTGCGACCGGCGCGGCGGCGCAGCGGGAAGAAGGTCATCAGCACGGCCATCAGCACCGAGCCCACGGCGGGCGCGGCGCGCAGGTAGCCCAGGCCATCGGCGCCGACGTGCAGGATGTCGCTGGCAAAGATGGGCAATAGCGCCACGGCGCCGCCAAACAGCACCGCAAACAAATCCAGCGACAGCGCGGCCAGCACAATCTGATTGGCAAAAATGAACTGCACGCCGCTCAGAATGCTCTCCTGCAAGCTGAGCTTCTTGCCCTCGCGGGGGGGTAGGGGCCGGCCGGCGATGCTGAAAAACAGCAGCAGCGCCAGCGCCGTGAGCGTCACATCGACGCCGTAGGCCGTTTGGATGCCGAGCTTGGCAAACAGCAGCCCGCCAATGGCCGGCCCCAGCACCGCCGACGCCTGCCAGGTCGTGCTGCTCCAGGTGATGGCGTTGGCCAGGCTGGGCCGGTCGGGCAGCAGCTGCGGCATGAAGGAGAATAGCGCTGGCCCCAGAAAGCCGCGCGCAATGCCGCTCACAAACAGCACGGCATATAACGGCAGCGTGAAGAGCCGGTCTTTCGCCAGCAGCGCCGCGCCAGCCGGCTGCGTGAGCCAGAATAACGCCGCCGCGCAAGCCAGCAGTATGACCACGGCCGTCACGATGATGTTTTTGCGGCGCACTGAGTCGGCCACGTGCCCGGCGTAGAGCGAGACGACGATGCTCGGGATGGCCTCGGCCAAGCCAATCAGGCCGAGAGCCAGCGGGTCGCCGGTGAGCTGGAATATCTGCCAACTCACCACGACGCCCTGAATCTGCGTGGCGACCGTCAGGCAGACGCGCGCCGAGAGCAGGCGGCGGAAATCGGGCAGGCGCAGGGCGGCGTAGGGGTCGTGGACGGCAGGGGCGGCAAGGTCAGCCATGAAATCAGCGAAGCAAAGGACTAAAGCCAGCTATTCAAGCCGGCAGACCAAAGGTAGTTTTGGAGGCGGCTAAGGCCCTCTCGGGCCAGAGCAGCGCAGCTGGCAATTAACTATAGAAGCGCGATGCAACCATTCCCTACCCCCCTTGCTCTCAGCAAAGGACGCAAGCGAGTTTCAAAGTAAATTTTCCGGGCTTCGTCGAAATTCTGGGTGATTTGGCAGTTTGCCGCTTGCAAATACCAGTGCCCGCTGCTTACATTTGAAAAGAATCCGACTGCCTGACAGTTTTTAGCATTCTCCTCGTCGCTCCTCTCTTTTTTTTAACCTGCTGCACACTATTGACCTAAAGCTCTACGTTCCCCTTATCCGTAGCCCTTTATGGAATCCATGCAGCCGAGCGACTCCGCTCTCGTTTCGCTTTACCTAACCGGTCAGGAATCTGCCTTCGCGCAGTTACTCGACCGGCACAAAAGCCGGGTCATCACCACCATTCTGCTCATCGTGCGCGACGAGGAGCTGGCCGAAGACCTCATGCAGGACACGTTCATCAAGGCTATCCATACCCTCAAAGGCGGTCGCTACGCTGACGAGGGCAAGTTTGCCTCCTGGATTTGCCGCATTGCCCACAACCTAGCCATCGACTCGTTCCGGCGCGCCAAGCGGGCGCCCCAAACCAGCCTCGACGATAATCCCGTGCTGGCCAACTCGCTGCGCCTGGCCGATGAAGGCGCCGATGAGCAAATGGCCCGCGAGGAAACCCACGTTCATCTGCGGGCCCTGATTCAGGAGCTGCCGGCCGCGCAGAAAGAAGTCTTGCTGATGCGCCACTACGGCGACATGAGCTTTCAGGAAATTGCCGACGCCACCGGCGTGAGCATCAACACGGCCCTGGGCCGGATGCGCTACGCGCTAATAAACCTGCGGAAGAAAATGTCCGCCAATCCCCTCTTTCATGATACTAACCTTACCCTACGAGACCCTGCTTCGCTACGTGTACAACGAATTGCCTCCTGACGAGCAGGAAGAAGTGGAACAGCACCTGCTCCACGACGCCGAGCTAGCCACCGCCTGCGCCGACCTTTTGCTGGCCCAGCGCACGCTTGATGACTTGTGCCAAGTGCCCAGCGCCCGCGCTACGGCCAACGTGCTGGCTTACTCACGCACCTTTCTGGCGGCGGGGTAGAGCACCTGTTTTTCTGGTTTTCAAGAACGCTGCTCGAATCTCGCCGGAATAGGTATAGAGACGTGACACTTCGCGTCTCCTCACAGATGGAGGGGTAGGGTAATCAATTCTATCAAGGATTACTCTACCCTTGCTACCCGCGAGGAGACGCGAAGTGTCGCGTCTCTACACCGTTTTAGCAGCACGGGAGCTAACTTGAAACAGCTTTTGGGAGCGTCATCCTGAGCTTTGCTCGGCAGCGCAAAGCTCAGGATGACGTTTTCTTTTCCTACCCCCTTGCTGTTCACCAACCTGCCACGCGATGCGCCGGGCCGAGAAATTCCGCTACTTCCTGGATTACTTCCTCACCAACTACCCCGAGCCGCGCACGGAGTTGGCTTACCGCAGCCCGTATGAGCTGCTCGTAGCCGTGGTGCTGAGCGCGCAGTGCACTGATAAGCGCGTCAACCTGACCTTACCGGCGCTCATTGAGCGGTTCCCTACCCCTACCCACCTGGGCGAAGCCACGGCCGAAGAAATCTATCCTTACATCCGCAGCATTTCTTACCCCAACAACAAGGCCAAGCACTTGGCTGGCCTGGGCCGCCTGCTCAGCGAAGAATTTGGTGGTGAGGTGCCGAGCCAGATTGAGCAGTTGCAGCGCTTGCCGGGGGTGGGCCGCAAAACAGCCAATGTGGTCGCATCCGTCATTTATAATCAGCCGGCAATGGCCGTCGATACGCATGTGTTTCGGGTGTCGCGGCGCATTGGATTGGTACCGCTCACGGCCACTACCCCCCTCGCCGTGGAGAAGGCCTTGGTACGCCACATCCCGGAGGAGCTGATTTCACGGGCGCATCACTGGCTGATTCTGCACGGCCGCTACATCTGCCAGGCCCGGCAGCCCAAGTGCTGGGTGTGCCCGCTAACCGACATTTGCAGCTACTTTAGCAAAACCTACGGCACGCTGGAATACGCCAAAGCCGTGGCGAAAGCCAACAAGCTACCAACGACAACTGCGGAACCGGAAGACACCGGAGCTGATTTCGTGCAAGACTCCACTTATTTTGCATCCTGAGAAGCCACATTGCAGCGGCTATCTAGTACAAAACAGCACAAAGCGCGCTAATTGTATTCTAGCACGCTGTGGCGTTTTCCAGGATATGTTGCATTCGCTTCGCCAAGCTTTGCCGGTCAAATTCTTGCCGCGCTAGTGCCGCGCCGCGCTCTCCGGCAGCTAGCAAAGATGCTGTATTTACCGCTGATAGTAAATTAGTTAGCTGCTGCGCCAGTTGCTGCGGCTGCCCTGCCGGTACAAACCAGCCGCAGCCATGCTCCTCTACTAGCCGCTTGGTCCAACCCTGATTGGTGACTACGACCGGGGTAGCAACCGCCAGCGAGTCGTAGAGCTTAGCCGGCGAGTTGGCATCGAGCACTGGCAAATCTAGAAACGAAACCACGGACACATCAGCCAGCGCAAACCAGCTGAACACGGCATGACGCGGCTGCCCGCCCACCAGCCGGATGGCCGGGCAGCGGGCCGCCGCCCGCACCAGCGGCTCGTAATAGCCGTGACCCAGAAACAGCCAGACCACATCGGGACGTTGGGCAGCCAGCAGTTCGGCCGCCGCGATTAGGGTAGGGATATCATTGGCGCGGCCGAAGGTGCCGGCATACAGCACTACCCGCTTGCCTTCCAGCCCGTGCTCCCGGCGCAAGGCGGCGACAGCGGCGGGCGTAGCGCAGGTTGCTAGGTCGAGGTCAGTCCCATTGAGAACGGTAGTGATTTTGGCGATGTCAGTACCAGTTCCTGCCACGTAGCGCGTCATATCGGGTGAGAGCGGCACAATGTGCGCGGCACTTTGATAGAGGCGATGCTCCAAAGCAAAGAGCCGCCGCCGGGCCCAGGCTGTGGGCACGGCGCCCATCGCAATAGGGAATGAAGGCCACAAATCCTGCACTTCAAACACCCACGGCACCCGCCGCCAGCGCGCCACTTGCGCCGCCGCCCAGGCAGCCGTCAGTGGCGTGCTGATGCCCCAAATCACGTCGGGCTTATCAATCCGCAGTCCCTCGCGCACGGCCCCGGCGGCGTAGTGCGCAAACGCCAGCGCCCGCCGTGCTGTCCCCATGCTGTTGCGATACGGCACGTCCACGGTGCGCAGTTCCACGCCTGCCGGCACCCAGGCAAACTCCTGGCTCAGCCGCTGCCCCGCCCACGCCGTCGTCGTAATCAGCGTCACACGGTGCGTCCGGGCAATGTAGGCCAGCAACGCGTAGTGCCGGCTCGTGGCCGGGCAGTCAGGGTTGGTGTGATACTGACTGAAAACGGCAATGTGCATGAGATTAGTGAGTAAATAGGTAAATGAGTGATTGAGTGAAGTGGGCTGACGTAGGCTATTTCACTCAATTACTCATTTACCCATTCACCGCTTCGGTCGGTAGTGCGACTCCGTAAGCAGACGCTGAGAACCTCTTTCCGCCATCAGGCGGGGTAGGGAGACATCGGGGTGCTCGGCCATGTACTTGCGAATAATTTGCAACCCGACCCACTGCCCGATGCGGCCGGGCGCGGTGCGGTCAATTTCAGGCACGTTGGGCCGCTCGCCGACATACTTCTGCACCAGAAATGGCGTCGTGTTGTAGAGCAAGTTCTTTTCCAGAAAATGCCCCCAAATCTTGCCCTCGTTGAATTGCACTCCTTTCAACTCTTTGCCGGAGTAGCCCAGCAAAAGTGAATCTGGCGTGCAAGGCAGCATTTGGCCAGCAAAGTATAGCGCCTTGCCGCTGTGAATCATGGCGTCGAGCATGGTATTGGCCGTCAGCTCGTGCCGGTTGTATTTGTCGGAAATGCGCAGCGCCACGGTGGGTAGCACAAAGGGCGGCCGGTAGCGCCGCAGCATGTAGCCTGGCAAATCAGGGCGGTAGCTGGACCGGGGCCCGGCGAAATAGTCGAGACTCACCACCAGCAAGCTGTCATTCACAAACACATCCTTGCCCAGCAGGCCACTGACATATGTTGTGGCCAGCGGCGGCTTAAAATCCGGGAAGTAGTGATGCACGCGCCGGAAAATCTGGCCCAGGTCCCGGCGCAACGCGGCAGTATCAGGGAAGGCCGCAGCCGTTTCGCGGCCCAGCTTCTGCAGGTCGGGGTTAGTGGCCATCTGCACGAGCGCGCGGGTCAGGGCGGTGTCGTTGGCGGGGCTGCGCCGTTGCAGGTAAGCGCGGGCGAACAGCGGCGCCCGCCGCAGAAACTGCTGGGCATCAGCGGGGCGCTTCAGCTGCAAGAACGTTTGTTCGAGCCGCTGCAATCGAAAGGGCGCGGCGGGCGCGTCATCAGCCGGGTCGGGACGGCAGCCGGCGGTGGAGTCAGACCCACAGCCCGCCAGCCCCAACAGAACCAAAACCAGAACGAAAGGGCTCAGGCGCGACCAGCGCGAGGCATAACCGGTAGGCAGTTTGAAGTTCACAAGTCTATCTTTCCGGTAAAATTAGCCAAAACGCATCAGCGGCACACCAACCGTCACTATTTGAATCCCTACCCCCTCTTCATGAAAAAACTGCTCTTCACGCTGCTCGCTCTGGCTGGCACGAGCACCGCCTTCGCCCAAGTTGAAATCGGCCTCAAACTTTCCCCTTCCATCACCAGTCTGCGCGCCGATGGACCCTCAGACAACAAGTTTGAGAATGGGGATGGCAAGCTTAGCCTCGGCGGCGGCCTGCTGGTGGATTATTTCTTTGGCGAAAACTACGCCTTCAGCACCGGCCTGTTCCTAACCGGCCGCGGCGGCACGTTTACTTATGTAGAGGGCACCATTCCTTTCCAGCAGAAAATTGCCATCCAATACCTGGAGCTGCCCGCCACAGTCAAGCTTTTCACCAACGAAGTTTCGCCCGGCACCCGCGTTTACTTCCAGCTAGGCGGCGCGCTGGCCGTGCCGGTCGGCACCCGCATTAACGGCGAAAAGCGCTACGTGGACCCCACCAATCAGGAGACCAAAGCGTCCGACCACGTTAAATTTATTGATGCCAACGTGCTGGTAGGTGCCGGCGCCGAGTATCAGCTTGGTTCCAATACCAAAATATTCGCGGGCCTAAGTTACCACCGCGGCCTGGTGAATATCGACAGCTACTTTGATGATGAGCGCAACACCAAAATCAAAGACGTAACTATCAAGAACAGCGAAGTAGCACTGGACTTAGGCATCAAATTCTGACCACAGATTAGGCAGATTTAACGGATTGAATAGCTTCATTTTTTGAGCAAAAAGCCCCGGCTGCTAACGCGGCCGGGGCTTTTTGTTTACTTCCCTACCCCCTTACTTTGGGGTAAAGTCAACTAGTTAATCCGTAAACTCAATCTCGCGGTCCTGCACCTTGCTCATGGCAGCGGAGGACGAGCGCAACTCGATTTCTTCGCCGCGCTCGTCTTCGATGCGGTAATCGGTCAGGCCCAGGCTGCTGTCTTTCAGCACTTTCACCCACTTGTAGTACTTGAGGTACCACTTGAGCTGGCGCGAAACGATGCCCTTGGTGTAGTAGGCGTGCAGGAATGGGTGCACGTTGAGCGTGATGCCAGACTGATTCTGGTTCACCAGCAGGTCCTCGATGCTGTTGTCAATCTCATCGGTGACTTGGATGGACGCCGAAATCTTGCCTGTGCCACCGCAGGTCGGGCAGACCTCACCGGTGACGATGGTTTCGGCCGGGCGCACCCGCTGCCGCGTGATTTGCAGCAGCCCAAACTTGGTGATGGGCAGAATGGTGAACTTGGCCCGGTCGGTTTTCATGATGTCGCGCACGGCGTCTTCGACGCGTTTGCGGCTTTCCGGCGCCTTCATGTCGATAAAGTCAACCACGATGATACCGCCCATGTCGCGCAGGCGCAGCTGCCGGGCTACTTCCTTGGCCGCCAGCAGGTTAATCATTAATGCCGTAGCTTCCTGGTCATTCTCCTGGTTGCTCTTGCTGCCCGAGTTCACATCGATAACGTGTAGCGCTTCGGTGTGCTCGATGACGAGGTAGCCGCCGCCGGGCACGCTCACGGTCTTGCCAAACAGCGTTTTCAGCTGCTTCTCAACGCCCAGCTGCTCGAAGATTTTAATCTTGTTGTTGTGCAGCTTAAGTAAGCTTAGCTTGTCGGGCGCAATCTTCTGCAAGTAGCTGCGCATCTCCTCATACATCGGCGGTGCATCGACCGTGATGCTGTCGAACGACTCGTTGAGCATGTCGCGCAGCATCGAGGAGGTGCGGCCCAGCTCGCCGAGCACCTTGTCGTTGACCCTGGCCTTGCGCAGCGTCTCGAACAGCTGTTCCCAGTTGGCCACCATGCTCTGCATGTCCTTGTCCAGCTCGGCCACTTCGCGGCCCTCGGCCACGGTGCGGATAATGACGCCAAAATTTGGCGGCTTGATGCTGGCAATCAGCCGCTTGAGCCGGTCGCGCTCGGTGCGGCTCACGATTTTCTTGCTCACGCTGATGCTGTCCGTGAACGGCATCAGCACCAGGTAGCGGCCGGCCATCGAAATGTCGGTGCTCACGCGCGGGCCTTTGGTCGAGATGGGCTCCTTTACAATTTGGACCAGCATCTGCTGCCCGCGCTTAAACACCGTGTCGGCCTTGCCGACTTTTTCTAGCGGCGGCTCAAACGTGAAGTTTTCCAGGCTGGCGGTCTTGGTTTGCCCGTTTTGCACACCCTTCACCCACTTCGTGAGGGAGGGAAATTGCTCGCCGAGGTCGCCGTAGTGCAGGAAGGCATCCTTTTCGTAGCCAATATCCACGAAGGCCGCATTCAGGCCCGGCATCACCTTTTTGACGGTGCCCAGGAAGATGTCGCCAACGGAATAGTTGGTATCGTTGCGGTCGAAGTGGTATTCAATTAGCCGCTTGTCCTGCAACAGGGCAATTCGTTCGCCTTCCTGAGTAGAATTAATAATTAATTCGTTACTCAATGGATTGATTGTGTTAGAGTAACCTGCGTCCTTGCCCAGCTTAAGAACCGCCCAAAACCGCCAAAGGGAAGCCAGGACCAGAAATGTCCCAGCTTCCCTCGCGCCGCGGGAAAAGCACTTGCCAGCCGCCTTCGGAGGCTACGTGAGAGAAAGACGACCGGCCGGCCAGCCGATTCAAATCAGCCCCGGCCGGTCGCTACTGCACCCCGCAGGGCTTACTTCTTCTTGTGCCGGTTCTTGCGCAGACGCTTCTTGCGCTTGTGAGTGGCGATTTTATGACGCTTTCTTTTTTTACCGCAGGGCATTTCGTGAGTGATTAAGTGATAGGATGGGGTGATTAAGAAAAACGTTTGTCAGGCTTTCAGGGCCAAAGCGGAGAGTTTTAGGTTCCTACCCCCTTTGAAATCAGCAAAGCTGACAAACAAAAAGCTACTTCAATTTTGCCAGTTCCTCGGCCACACTTGCGGCCAGGGCCGGATCGTTGCTGAGACTTTTGGCTTTGGTAAACGCTTGGCGAGCTTGTTCCTTGTCGCCCGTGCGGGCCGAAACCACACCCAGGTAAAACTGACCGTTGACGTTGTTTGGGTTGACTTTCACCAACTCCTTGAACCGCTCCACGGCCTTGTCGAACTGATTGCTCTGTACCGATAAGATACCCAGATTATACAGGGCTTTCTCATTGCGTGGGTCGGCCGCCAGCACCTCGCGCAGTAGCCCAACGCCCTTCACTGGATTCTCCGACGCCATGTAGGTCATGCCAAGGTTGGTTTTGGCGTCGAGGTTGCCGGGGTTGGCTTTCAGCACTTTGCCGTACAGGTCCCGCGCCTTGCCGCCCAGCAGCTTCACCCGCTCCTCCGTGGCGGCGAAGCTAAATGCTTGATAATAAGCATCCGCCGCGCGCTGCAAGTTGGACGCATTCGGCGACGAGGCAGCAACCTGCTCGTAGTAGTAGCCGGCGCTGTCGAACCGCTCGACCCGCTCGTAGCGCGCCGCTAGGGTAGCCGCCAGCGCGGCCCGCGTCGTGGCGTTGCGCTCAGCCGCGAACTTCGCCAGCAGGCCGCTGATTTCGCTGCGCTGCGCCGGCGAGGCCGAGGTATGCGGCGCCGCAGCCGTAGCAGGGCCGTTGGGGTTGCCGCCCTCGCTGCCCAGCCCATTGTTATCCGTGGCGTTGGCCGGCACCGGACCGGAGGAGGCTTCGGCCTTGGAGCCGTTGGTGTTTGGACCACCGCCGTCGCGGTTGGCGGTTTTGGCGGCATCGCTGCTTAGCTCAGCCTTTCCTTCCTTGGGCTTCACGATACCCTTCGGCAACACAAACAAAGCGCCGACCAGCGCCAGGGCGACGGCCAGAACCACAAGTTGGTGAGCAGCAGGACGGGAAGCAGCCATTAGCTAAAAAACGGCCGCCGGACTGACTCCAAGAAGCCAGGCACCGGCGGCACGGCCGGCATTAGTATTGAGAATTAATGAGTTAAATAACCCTAAGCTGCGCTCGAAGTCTTAACTTTTTTGCTGTTTTTAATCTTGGCCACGAAAGTTTTCGACGGCTTGAAGCTCGGGATAAAGTGCTCGTCGATGATGAGCGACGTGTTTTTCGAGATGTTGCGGGCTACTTTGCGAGCGCGCTTCTTGTTCACGAACGAGCCGAAGCCGCGCACATAGATGTTGTTGCCCTCGGCCATGGCGTCCTTTACTACTTTAAAGAACGACTCAACCGTAATCAACACATCTGCTTTCTCGATGCCGGTCTTCTGCGAGATTTCGGCGATTACCTCTGCTTTCGTCACGTTGGTGCTTGTACTTAGGTGTTTAAAAAATAGAACTGCGGGGCGGGAAGTGAACCCGTTTTCGGCGTAAGCCCTTGCCCGAAAGGCTGTTCGCCCGTGAAATCGGGCCACAAAGGTAGCCCGCTTTTTCGGTTCCGCCAACGTTGGGGTTGAATCCGGCTGGCGTTCAAACAATTCGTCCTCAAAATTTTGCCACTTCCCAGCTTAGCTAATTCCTCGTTTCTGGCCGCCGCGCTGCTGGCCTGGTACCCGCGCCACCGCCGCGATTTGCCCTGGCGCCTCACCCGCGACCCCTACCCCATCTGGCTCTCGGAAGTCATCTTGCAGCAAACCCGCGTGGCCCAGGGCCTGCCCTACTACCTCGATTTCGTCAGTTCCTACCCCACGGTGCAGAACCTGGCCGCCGCGCCGGAGCAGGAGGTCATGCGCCACTGGCAGGGCCTGGGCTACTACTCCCGCGCCCGCAACATGCACCACACTGCCCAGCAGGTTGTGCGAGAATTCGGCGGCCAGTTTCCTGACACTTACGCGGGTTTGCTGAAACTGAGGGGGGTAGGGCCCTACACGGCCGCCGCCATTGCGTCCTTTGCCTTTAATGAGGCCGTGGCGGTGCTTGACGGCAACGTATTTCGAGTGCTGGCGCGCATCTTCGGCCTGCACTCCGACATTGCCGCGCCCTCCTCGCGCAAGGAGTTTCAGGCCCTGGCCGACCAGCACATTCCGCACGACGAGCCGGCCGAGTTCAACCAGGCCATCATGGAGTTCGGGGCCATTCAGTGCACGCCCGTCAAGCCCGACTGCCTGTTTTGCCCGCTGCAAAGCCAGTGCTACGCCTTCCAGCACGGTCTCGTGGCCCTGCTGCCAGTGAAGGCCAAGGCTAAAGCCACGCGCACCCGCTACTTCCACTACTTCGTGCTGCGCCACGGCGAGCAGGTGTATCTGCGGCGGCGCACTGAGAAAGACATTTGGCAAGGCCTCTATGACTTTGCGCTGGCTGAAACCGACTCTCCTACCCTACCCGAAAGCGAGGTGTTGCGCCACATCGAGGCGCTGGGCGGCGAGCTGGACCTGAGCCGCGTGGCCGAAGCGCCTGCCGCCTTCCGCCACGTATTGAGCCATCAGAAAGTTGAGGCGCAGTTTCATCCGGTGTGGTTGGCGCAGCCCCTACCCCCCTCCACGCTGCGCGACACTGGTTTGCAGGCCTATTCGGCGGCAGAGATTGAGGAGTTGCCAAAGGCGGTATTGATTAGCAACTATTTGAGGTAGGGTGCGGGGCTTGCCCCCGCCCAGCATTTGGGCCATGTGGCAGTCAGGTCGGATGCCCACGCCGTCGGACCGAACTGCCTCACAACGCTTAGCCAAAGCCCACATCATTCTTCGCAACTACTTGCACTTCAGGTGCTTTATGGCTATTTTTATACCCTAAACGCCGTCTAAAAAAGGCTCTTTTTTCTCTTTCAACAAGCTGTATATCATGGCCGGAATCAACAAAGTTATCCTCGTCGGCAACCTCGGCAAAGACCCCGAAGTGCGGCATCTCGAAGGCGGCGTGAGCGTGGCCCGCTTCACGCTCGCTACCAACGACTACTACAAAGACAAGTCCGGCACCCGCATCGAGCGGGCCGAATGGCACAACATCACGGCTTGGCGCGGCATGGCTGAGATGGCCGAAAAATACCTTAAAAAAGGCCAGCAGGTGTATGTGGAAGGCAAATTACGCACCCGGCAGTATCAGGACAAAGACCAGCAGACGCGCTACATCACGGAGATTGTCGCCGATGAGATTACCATGCTCAGCGGCCGGCCGGCCGGCAGCAATGGCGCGGCCAACGGCGCCGCGGCCGAAGACGAAGCGGACGCGCTGCAAAGCTTCCGCCAGGAGCCGGAGCTGGACCAGCTGCCCTTCTAGGACCACAGATTGAAGTGATGTTAACCGATTAGATGGCTTATTTGGGGTCCTGCCCTGGCACTTGTGCCGGAGCATTTTTCGTTGAGAGCCGCCGGGTTTGCGGCTACCTTTGACTTGATTCCTGTTTCCTATTTGATGAGCTTACCCTTCCTAACGAGCTTCAGCAAAGCCGGGGCAGCCTGGCCGCGGCAAGCAGCCGCCGGTATCGGATTGCTGTTGACGCCGCTTTTGCTGCTTGCTGGCTGCTCCTCCGCGCCCGACTACACGCCCAAACCCAAGGGCTACAACCGCATCGACCTTCCGCCGCCGCGCTACCGGCAGCTCGCGCCGGGCCATCCGTACTCATTCGAGTACTCCAGGTACGCCAAGGTGCTGCGCGACTCGTCCTACCTGGCGCAGCCGCACTGGCTGAACGTGTACTACCCTGATTTACACGCCAATGTGCAAATCACTTACATGGACGTGCAGCGCAACCGCAAGCTCTACAACAAGATGATGGAAGATGCTCGCAAGCTCACCGGCAAGCACCAAATCAAGGCCACGGCTATTGACGAGCGCATTATGCGGACGCCCAACGGGATGCGGGCCTCGGTGTTTGAGCTGCAAGGCGAGGTGCCGAGCCAGTTTCAGTTCTACACGACCGATAGCACTAAGCACTTTTTTCGCGGTGCGCTCTACTTCCGCACGGCGACGGATAACGACTCGCTGGCACCGGTGATTGAGTACGTGAAGCGCGACATGGTGCAGATGCTCAATACGCTTAAGTATCAATAAATCCATCATGCTGAGCTTACGAAGCATCCTATCACCGCTGAACGACGCAGTAATCAGAGGTTAGCGCTTGTTCTCACGTGATAAGATGCTTCGCAAGCTCAGCATGACAGGCGTTGTAAATGAGTAACTTCTTTAACACCAAGCTGGAGTTTTTGCGTGGCGTGGGCTTGCAGCGGGCACTGCTGCTGGGCAAGGAACTGAACCTGTTCACCTACGGCGACCTGATTCAGCGCTACCCCTTCCGCTACCTCGACCGGACCCAGTTTTATAACATTGTTGATTTAACAGAAGACCTGCCTTACGTGCAGGTGAAGGGCGTTTTGCGTGGGCGCGAAGTGGTTGGCGAGGGGCCCAAGAAGCGCATGGTCGCCAAGATAAGCGACGCCAGCGGGGAGCTTGATTTGGTGTGGTTCAAAGGCGTGAACTTCCTGGAGAAAGTGGTCAAGAACCATCAGGAATACATCGTTTTTGGCAAGCCGACCATGTTCAACGGGCGGCCACAGATGGCACACCCGGAATTGGAAGAAGTAAGCGAGGCTAAGCCCGGCCAGAGCTTTTTGCAGCCGGTGTACAACACTTCGGAAAAGCTCAAAAACTACAATCGGATTGATTCCAAGGCCATTGCTCGCATGGTGAGCGACCTGCTCAAAATCGCGCTGCCCCAGATTACCGAGACGCTTTCACCATTTCTAATTCAGCAATATGCGCTGATGGATAAGGCCACGGCCATGCAGCAGATTCACTTCCCGCAGACGCCGGAGCTGTTGCAGGCGGCGCGATTTCGGCTCAAGTTTGAGGAGCTGTTTTACATTCAGCTCAAGCTCTTGCGCCAGAAAGACCAGCGCAAGGTGACCCTGGCGGGCCAGATTTTCCGCGAAGTGCCAACCTTGGTGCACTTTTATAAGAATTTGATGCCGTTTGACTTAACTGGTGCGCAGAAGCGGGTTATCCACGACATCTACAAGGATTTCTGCACCGGCCAGCAGATGAACCGGTTACTGCAAGGCGACGTAGGCTCGGGCAAAACCATCGTCGCCTTTATTGCCATGCTGATGGCGGCCGACAACGGCGCGCAAAGCTGCCTGATGGCGCCGACCGAGATTCTGGCCGACCAGCACTTCCAGGGCCTGAAAGTGTACGCCGAGCAGCTCGGCCTGAACCTGGGCAAGCTCACCGGCTCGTCGCGCACGAGCGAGCGACGGGTGCTGCATGAGCAACTGCGCAACGGCGAGATGCAGATGCTGGTCGGCACCCACGCGCTGCTCGAAGACGTGGTACAGTTCCGCAACCTCGGCCTCACAATTATGGATGAGCAGCACCGCTTCGGCGTGGCGCAGCGCTCGAAATTGTGGCGGAAAAACCCCCACGTCATCCCCCACGTGCTCGTGATGACGGCCACACCCATCCCGCGCACGCTGGCCATGACGCTCTACGGCGACCTCGATGTGAGCGTGATTGACGAGCTGCCGGCTGGCCGCAAGCCCATTGTGACGGTGCACCGCTACGACGCTAACCGTCTGAAGGTGTTTCAGTTTATGCGCGACCAGATTAAGCTGGGCCGCCAGATTTACATTGTCTATCCGCTGATTGAGGAGTCGGAAACGCTCGACTACAAGGACCTGACCGACGGCTACGAGAGCGTGGCGCGGGCCTTCCCAGAGTTTCAAATCAGCATCGTGCACGGCCGCATGAAGGCGGAGGAAAAGGACTACGAAATGGCGCGCTTCGTGCAGCGCCAAACCCAGATTATGGTCGCCACGACCGTGATTGAGGTTGGCGTGAACGTGCCCAACGCCTCGGTGATGGTGATTGAATCGGCCGAGCGGTTTGGGCTTTCGCAGCTGCACCAGCTGCGCGGGCGCGTTGGGCGCGGCGCCGACCAGAGCTACTGTATTCTGATGACCGGCTACAAGCTCAGCTCTGATTCCCGAACCCGCCTCGAAACGATGGTGCGCACCAACAACGGCTTTGAAATCGCCGATATTGACCTCAAGCTACGCGGCCCTGGCGACCTGATGGGCACCCAGCAAAGCGGCGTGCTAGACTTATTAATCGCTGACTTAGCCAAGGACGGCCGCATCCTGAGTGAGAGCCGGGCCGCCGCCACGGCGCTGCTGGCCGAAGACCCGGCGCTGACGCAGCCCGAAAACCAGAACATCCGCCGCCACATCGAGAGCCTGCCCGCCACGGCCGTCAATTGGAGCCGCATCAGCTAGACGAAAATCCCTACCCCCCTCCTAACCGCCAAACCCATCGGTGCGCTGTGGTGGCTACTTGAAAAATACGCTAAGCACCTGAGGCTGCGCCGACGCCGGCTGGTGACGGGGGTTGCGGGGCAGAGGGGGGGTACGCTGACGCTGGACCACGAGAACGCTGCGGGCAGCGGTATCTTCCGGGGCGGCGACCAGCACGGCATTCCGGGGCGCTTTGCTGAGCTTGCCGCCGATAATCAGCGCGAGCAGCACCGCGAATTTCAAAAAAAACTTCATAGCTGATAGGTAGCGTATCTAAACCAAGGGCAGATAGTAGTACACAGAACTAAATTGGTGAGCCGGCGGCCGGCAAATTTTAAGCCAAGTCAGGGGCGGAGCAAGCCAGATTCAGCTGAACCGTTGCGGCGCAAAGAAAACGAACAATCCGCCTCAGAGTTGCTCCCAGAAGTTATCGTTTCGTTAGGCTTCATCTGTTACTCGGCGGACCACTCTACTGAGCAGCTGAACCGCCGTGGCAGCGCCGTAATTTTACGTCCTCTACTTTCCTACCCCCTCCTTGAATAACTACATCTGCCGCTTATTGCCCGTGCGCCACCCTCTCTTATTAGTTGTCTTCCTGGTTTTGCTCGCTGGGGCGCCGCAAGCGGCGCGGGCTCAAAATGGAAAGTCGGCCCCATTCAGCTACCTGCCCGAGCAGGGAGAAGACCGCTACAACCAGCGCGTGCCTCGCAAATCCCTACCCCTGCCCGGCGGCGCGGGCTTCGTGATTCTGGCGCACCAGTCGGCCGGCGGCTACGCCGTTGAGCGGTATGATACTGATTTAAAGCGCCTGTGGAGCACGGCCGTGCCCGTGGCGGCCGGCGAAACGGTGGAAGCGTTCAGCCGCGGGCCGGCGCAGGTGTGGGTCGTGATTCATCATGCCGATGACGCCGGCCAGAACCTGAGCGTGCAGCCCGTGAGCTTGGACGGTGGGCAGTTCGGGCCGCGCAAAGTTGTGGTCACGGCGCTGCCGCGCGAGCGGCGGCCGGGCGTGGCCGTCTCGCCCGATGGCGCCCGGCTGCTAGCCTTCCGCTACTTTACCCGCAACCAGCAGGTGAAAAGTATGCAGGGCGTGCTCTACGACCAGAACCTGAGCCAGACCATCGCCCGCACCTATGACTTCCGCGACCAGGGCGACTTTTTCTCGCCCACGGTGCACCTGGCCAACGACGGCACCCAGTTCGTGGCCCTCATTGGCAGCGGCATGAAGCAGCTCAGCGTGCGGCGCTACGCCGCCGTGGCCGCCGACAATACCGTGCGGGCGCTTAGCCTGCCGGCCGGCGGCACGTTTGAGGGCCGGCCCATCACCATTCGCGACGCCCGGTTTCAGGTGCTGGCCGATGGCCGCCTCTACGCCGCTGCGCTGTGCGCTGATTATCAGACCGGCGCTTACTACAGCCTGAAAGCCGTGCGCTTTGACTTCGGCGGTGCCGGCGACGTGAAAATCGCGCCCGAAGTGCGCTTCACACCCGCTTACCTGGCCAAGCTGACCGAAGCTACCGGCGCGGCTCCTACCCCTCTGCAAGACCTCTACCTGGCCGAGCTGCTGCTCACTGAGGAGCGCCGCCTGGTCGTCATCGCCGAAAAGCACTATGAGGAAGGCGGGCCGACCCTGCCGGTGCACGCCCGCGAGCTGCATCTAGTTGGCTATAATGAGTTTATGGGTCAGGGCTGGCAAACCATTCTGGCCAAAGACCAGGTAGCGCCGGCCGTGGATGCCTACACCGGCATCGGCTTTCGGGCCGCCGCTTTTGGCTCGAATGTGCAGCTGCTCACGCTGGAAACACTCGATAAAAAGTCAGACCTGTACCTGCGGACCATCAATGGCGTCACGGGCGCCATCGGGGCGCCCCAGCGCCTGAGAATCAGCGTAGCTGCCGACCAGGAGCTGGCTTACGTGAAAGACTTTACCACCTGGCTCGACGCCAAAAACATCGTCGGTGTAACCCGGCCCAGCAAAAAGTCCGCGGCCCTGCGCTTGAACAAGATTAGCATAAAGTGAGGGGGTAGGGAATAGGAAAGGAGCCGGGGGTTCAGTGCTTTTTAAGTTGACGTAGTATGAACATCTTCCGTGCCGCGCGGCCCTTGTGGCGCCGGCTAGTTGGCCATCTGGCCTGGGCGCTGGCTGCCATGCTGGCCCTGTTCGCCTTTATAATTTTCAATCAATCCTACCGCTTCACGCACTTCGACGCGGAAGCAGTGCCAGCCACGAGCGGTAAGCCGTCGGGTTTCACTCTGGCTAAATATGCCCTGCTGGGTTTGCCCAACTCGCGCCCCGTAGACGGCCCCGCACCCGACACCACCTACCAGAACGTGCGCCTGACCGCCGCCGACAGCACCCACCTGGCGGCCTGGTACGTGCCCGTGGCCCAGTCCCGCGGCACCGTGGCTTTGTTTCACGGCTACCACAGTCAGCGTGCCGGCCTGAATCTCGAAGCAGTTGGCTTTCGGCGCCTGGGCTTCAGCACCTTGCAAGTCGATTTTCGCGGCTCCGGCGCCTCGGACGGCAACTTCTCGTCGGTCGGCTATGAGGAAGGCCAGGACGTGAAAGCGGCCTACGACTGGCTGGCGCGGCAGCAGCCGGCCGGCGAAATCTATCTTTACGGCATGAGCATGGGCGCCGTCTCGGTGCTGCGCGGCCTGAGCCAGCACCCACAGATGCAGCCCGCCGGCCTGATTCTGGAGTGTCCTTTCGCCACTATTCTAGATGCTTCCAAGGGCCGGCTGCGCTCCTTGAAAATCCCGGAAGAGCCGCTTTCGCACCTTATCGTGTTCACCGGCAGCCTGCAAAACGGCTTCTGGGGCTTCTCGCACGACGCCGTGGCTTACGCCCGCGCCGTGCGCGTCCCTACCCTGCTGCAATGGGGTGAACGCGACCCGCGCGTGACCCACGCCGAAACCGACGCCATCTTCGCCGCCCTGCAAGGCCCCAAACAGCTCGTCACCTACCCCACGGCCCAGCACGAAAGCTACGCCCGGCGCGACCCAGCGCGCTGGCAGCAAGCCGTAGCGGCGTTCTTGAGTAAGTAGTGAGGGGGTAGGGCTCGTTCGGGAAGTTACCGCAGAGGTGCGCAGAGAAAGACGCTGAGGTACGCAGAGCGCAACGACTGCAAATTAAATAAACAAAAAAGGCCGCCCCTAAGTCAGGAGCGGCCTTTTCGCAATTATAAATCGCCTACAAAATGCGAAGAATCCGTGATTAATAAACGTACTCGTTGGCCTCAATCAGGCCGGCGGCCACGCGGCGGCGGGCCTCTTTCACGTTGAACAGCTCGGCTTTGGTGAAGCGCTTGAGGCCCATTGCCAGCAGGCGCTGCTCGTCGCCTTCGGCCATGCTGCCGATGGCGTCTTTGGCGGCTTTGTCCACGATATCTATAGTGTCGTAGAGGTAGATGCGGGCCATGTCCAACTCGCGGCTCAGGGCCGCTTCGCCTTTGGTGGCCATCTCTTTTTCTACCCGCAGCAGGACGCTTTCGGCGGTGTAGGTTTTGATGGCCATGTCGGCGATGTTCATCAGAATTTCCTGCTCCTTGGCTAGCGTGGCAGTGTATTTCTGGACCGCTGTCCCGGCGACCATCAGAATGGCCTTTTTGAGATTGGCAATGATTTTCTTCTCGGCTGCAAAAGGCGAGTCGTCCGCTTCGCCCAGGCTCGGAATGCTCAGCAGCTCCTGCTGCACGGCCTGCGCCGGACCCATTAGGTCAATTTCGCCTTTCAGACCCTTTTTTAGAATCATATCGACGGCCAGCATCCGGTTGATTTCGTTGGTGCCCTCGAAGATGCGGTTGATGCGCGAGTCGCGGTAGGCGCGGTCCATTGGGTAGTCGGCCGAGTAGCCGTAGCCGCCGTAAATCTGCACGCCCTCATCCACCACGTAGTCCAGCACTTCCGAGCCTTCCACTTTCAGCATCGCGCACTCCACGGCGAATTCGCGGGCGGCGCCCAGCAAGGCTTCGTTGTGGCCCTTGCCTTCGGCCAGCAGCTGCTGCTCCATGCGGTAGATGTCCATGCCGGCGCGGTAGATGGCCGACTCGACGGCGTAAATCCGCACCGCCTGCTCGGCCAGCTTGTGGCGGATGGCGCCGAACTTGCTGATGGGCAGTTTAAACTGCACCCGCTCGTTGGCATATTTTACGCTCAGCGAGGCGGCCATTTTGGAGGCGCCCAGGCAGGCCGCGGCCAGCTTGATGCGGCCGATATTGAGCACATTAAAAGCAATGAGGTGGCCCTTGCCAATCTCGCCGAGCACATTTTCCTTAGGCACCATGCAATCCGATAGGAACACCTGCCGGGTGCTGCTGCCCTTGATGCCCATCTTGTGCTCCTCGTTGCCTAGGCTCAGGCCGGGTGTATTGCGCTCCACAATAAAGCCGGTGAACTTGTCGCCATCGACCTGCGCAAACACGATGAACACGTCGGCGAAGCCACCATTGGTAATCCACATTTTCTGGCCATTTAGCACGTAGCCGCTACCGTCGGGGGTAGGGATGGCCTTAGTCTTGGCAGCCAGCGCATCGGAGCCCGAGCCGGGCTCGGTCAGGCAGTAGGCGCCCATCAACTCGCCGTTGGTGAGGCCGGGCAGGTACTTAGCTTTCTGCTCGTCGTTGCCGAAAAACAGGATGGGCAGAATGGCGATGCCGGTGTGGGCGGCAAACGCAACTGGGAACGAGTGGCCGCCCCCTACCCCCTCCGTCACGCGCAGGGCCGTGGGGAAGTCCATGTCTAGCCCGCCGTACTGCTCCGGGATGCTCACCCCGAACAGGCCGAGCTGCCCGGCCTTTTCCATCAGCCCGCGCATGAGGCCTTCTTCGTGGTTGTCGAGGCGCTCCAGCAGCGGCTGCACCTCGGTCTGCACGAAGTCCAGGCAGGTTTGGTGCATGTAGTTCTGCTCCTCGGTGAAGTCGGCAGGCGTGAACACGTCCTGCGCGTCCGTGGGCTTGATGATGAATTCGCCGCCCTTCAGGACGGGCTTTTGGGATACTTCCATGTCGGTAAGGGGGGTAGGAAAAAGGTGAGAGATGTTACGCGAAAGTGTTAGGCACGCCTACTATTTTAGCACAACAGCCGGCCGCTATATTTAGTACCGCAAGATACAAAAAAATGTTAGGCTTGCCGAGTAGTTTGGGGAAGAAAAACCCAGCGGGGCAACTGGGTTAATGCGAACGAGATGATATGTGAGCAAGTAATCCTATATTAAACAGCAAAGGCACGAAAATCATCAACGCTTCCCATTCTAAGCTTGCGTGCGCGTAACCTGTTTTCAGGGCCATAAATGAAAACCATAACAGGAGAAAGTAGGCAATGCAGGAGATTACTAAGAACATTATCGCAAAACCTTTTAACATCACTTTATCGGCGTGTCTATAATATAGCCAATATAGTATCACCCCAAGAACACTTGGCCCTAGTAAAAGCTTGTCTGTGAAACCTGTCGTTGACCATTTAGCATGGCTACGCGGAATGTGAATCCAAACAAGCATTTCTACTATAAGCACAACTGCTAGAACAGCATTCGGCGTAAAAGACTTGTGCATAACAGTTACTAGAAAGTCATCGAATATGGAGTACAGGTATTGACACTTTATTTTTAGCTCATGCGCAACCAAAACATAGAAGATGTTCTTAAACCACTTTACCAAGGGTTGATTCCTTTGTTTTTGCTGGTGAACTATGCTTATTATTTCTCGATTTATGACTTGCTTGACGAGCCGATAGGCCAGGCAAATAGCAGCATGTCAGGACGTTACGTGTTGCTCTGGAATTTGATTATAATTACCTTGTGCATCAGCGGCATAATGTTTTCTTATGAAAGGAAGCGCCAAATATTTACTACAATATATGCCACGCTACTTCTTATTGAGTTCGTTATCCTAGTGTTTTTGTCGGCACTTAGTGGAGTTGATTTAAACATCCACTGAGTTACGCCAAACATCAGCAACGAATAGTGGTGTCGGACGAAGCCCTTCGGGCGATTCGTCCGACCACTTCGTTCTTACTTCAGCAGCTCATATATCCCCGCCACGCCCTGGCCGCCGCCGACGCAGGCCGTGACCATGCCGTACTTCTGGCCGCGGTCGCGCAGCTCATCGAAGAGCTGGATGCTGAGCTTGGCGCCAGAGCAGCCCAGCGGATGGCCTAGGGCGATGGCGCCGCCGTTCACGTTGAGCTTGTCGGGGTCGATGCCCAGTTCGCGCACTACGGCCAGCGACTGCGAGGCGAATGCTTCGTTCAACTCAAACAGGTCGATGTCATCGAGCTTCATGCCGGCTTGCCGGAGGGCTTTCGGCACGGCCTTAATGGGGCCCATGCCCATGATGCGCGGGTCGACGCCCTCGGTGGCGTAGGTGACCATGCGGGCAATGGGCTCCAGGTTCAACTCCTGCACCAGGCGCTCCGACATCACCAGCACGAAGGCGGCGCCGTCGGAGGTTTGCGAGGAGTTGCCGGCTGTAACGGAGCCGCCGGCCGCGAACACCGGCTTGAGCCGGCCCAATGCTTCTACCGACGTATCGGCGCGCGGGCCTTCGTCGGTATCCACGACGTAGGAGCGGGTTTTCTTCGTGCCCGTGGCCTGGTCGAGGTAGGTTTCCTCAACCGTGATGGGCACGATACTCTTCTGAAACTTGCCGCCCTGGATGGCCTTGATGGCTTTCTGGTGCGAGTTGTACGAAAACTCGTCCTGGTCCTGACGCGAGATTTTGTAGTCCTGCGCCACGGCTTCAGCCGTCAGGCCCATGCCCATGTAGTAGTCGGGGTGCTCGGTGGCAAGCTTGTAGTTGGGCACCGTTTTCCAGCCCACGGTGGGCACCATGCTCATGCTTTCGGTGCCGCCGGCAATGA
>NZ_CAXTEF010000042.1:0-33157 GCF_964243305.1 uncultured Hymenobacter sp. | reverse complement strand
GGCGCATCATCGCCGGCGTCACGGGCGCGAGCTTCACCACCGCCACCGCCTACATCGCCGACGTGAGTTCGCCCGAAAAGCGGGCGGCCAACTTCGGGCTGGTCGGCGCCGCGTTTGGGGTCGGGTTTATTATTGGGCCGGCGCTGGGCGGCGTGTTTGCCCACTACGGGGCGCGGGTACCGTTTATAGTGGCGGCGGGGCTGAGCTTGGCCAACTTCCTCTACGGCTATTTTATTTTGCCCGAGTCATTGGCTGCCGACCGGCGCCGGCCCTTCGAGTGGGCGCGGGCCAATCCCGTGGGCTCGCTGCTGCAATTTCGGCGCTACCCGGCGGTGCTGGGGCTGGTGGCAGCGCTGGTGCTGCTCTACCTGGCCGGCTCGGCCACGCAGTCGGTCTGGACGTTCTATACCATGCTCAAATTCAGCTGGAACTCCGACATGGTGGGCTACTCCCTGAGCGCCGTGGGTCTGGGCGTGGCCCTGGTACAGGGCGGCCTGGTGCGCGTTGCCATCCCGAGGCTGGGTACCACCCGCGCCATTCTGGTGGGCCTGCTATTCTATGTGGTTGGCTTCGTGCTGTTTGCCTTCGCCACGCGGGGCTGGATGATGTATGCTTTTCTGGTGCCTTATTGCCTGGGTGGGTTGTCGGGCCCGGCCCTGCAAGGGCTGATTTCGGCCCAGGTGCCGCCCGACGAGCAGGGCGAGCTGCAGGGCGGCCTCACCAGCCTCGTGAGCGCCACCGGCGTGGTCGGCCCACTGCTGATGACCAATTTGTTTGCGTTTTTCACCCGGCCGGGGGCGCCGGTGCGGTTTCCGGGCGCGCCTTTCCTGCTGGGAGCAGTGCTGGTGCTGGCCGCGGCGGTCCTGGCTGCCGATGCGCTGCGACGGCCTAGCGACCCTACCCCCGCGGCCGGCGTCGGGACGGCGGCCTGAGCGAAGGCGCTCATCTCATTGGTTTTTTAAGGCTGGGGCCCGGACTGGTTTCGCTAGTTTTGCTAACTCACGCCGCCCGTTACCCCCGCCAGCCAGGTAGTCGGCACTTCCACTATGCTTTCCTCCCAGCTTATTGACTTGATGCCCACCGCCTTCCGGCCTGACCTGGGAATACTGGTCAGCCGTTGGACGCGGCAGCCGCTATCAGCCACGCTGCTGGCGCCCATCTACGAGGAGCTGGCCATCATCGCCGGGCAGCACCAGGCCTGCTATTGGCTGCAGGATATCCGGCACCGGGAATCCAACGACCCGGACATCACTCGCTGGCTGCTCGCCACTTACTTCCCGGCTGTGGCCAGCCAACTGGGCGGACGTCTGCACGTGGCGTACCTGGCCAACCCGACCCTGCTAGAGGCTATTACCTCCGCGCCCAACTTTGCACTGCCTGCGGCGTACCGCGACTCGCCTTATGTCGTGGCCTTCTTCAGCGCCGAGGGCGAAGCTTATGCTTGGCTGACACAAGCGCGGGCGCAGGATGCCGCCGGGCGGGCGGCCAGTTTGGGCTAGTGCGCCGCTGGCCCGAACCGGCCGCCTTGGGCTTGCTGAGCTTTGGAAGGTTGACTTTCCTACCCCCCGTGCTGGCTTCAGCGTCGGCGCGCTCCACTTTCAGCCCGGTGGAGTCGGCCAGTATAGCCTCCTCCTCAGGTACAGCGGCCGGCACGTTGCACAGGGCGGAAGCCGCGCGGGCATACTCGTAGTTCAGGTCTACAGCGCGCCGAAAAAACTCGCAGGCAGCAGCCTCATTGCCTTCCCGCTGCGCCAGCCGGCCCAGTAGAAAGGTGGTGCGGCCTGACCGGGGCCACGCCACTAGCACGGCGCTGTAGTCGCGGCGGGCCTCAGCCAGGCGGCCCAGGCGACTCAGGGCCACGCCCCGCAGTTGCACGTAGCGCCAGGGGCGCGACAGGCCGGCCGTTTCGCGCCGCTGCAGGCCGCGGTCGAGGTCGGTTAGCGCAGCTTCGAGCTGATTTAGCTCCAGCAGGCGATTTTCGCCGCGAGCCAAATGGGCGCGGGTCAGGGCTGGGTTAAGCTCCAGCGCCCGCGAAAAGCTGGTTTCGGCTTCGGCGAACTGACTTAAAGCCATTTGGCAGCGACCGCTGCGGTAGTGCAGGCGGGCAGCGGCGGCGGGGTTTTGCTCCTGCTCCAGAGCGGCCTGGTAGTTGGTCAGCGCCGCCTCGGGCTGCTGATACACCAGCTCGTCAATCTCGCCGCGCAGGCGCCGGGCGGGCGCGAAATCAGGCCGAAACGAAATGGCTTGGTCAGCAAGGCTAGCGGCCGTGCTCCACTGCTCACGTAGAAAAGCCTGCTGCGCCTTGTCGTAGTTCGTTCGGCCTACCCAGTGATTGAGACTCAGCACCAGCACAGTTCCGAACAGGGTAATCAGGCCTAAAATGCCCGCCACCAGGGCGTAGTCGCGCCGCGTAAAGCGCACTTTCTGCTTCGGGATGGGCTGGTAGTGCCGCTCGCGGGCGGCGGCGGGGCGGCGCGTGCGCAGCGGCGCGGGGGGCGGCATCGGCACGCCGTATACCTGCTGGCCGGCCGGCCGAAACTGCTGGCGCCGCCGCTCTTCCTCGGCCCGCAGGCGTGCCTGCACCAGCTGAAAGTCGTAGCTGGCGCGCCGGCCGGCATCGCCCAGCACGCGGTAGGCAGCACTCACGGCCTTAAACTGCTCCTCGTAGCGCGAGTCGCCGCCGTGCTTGTCGGGATGGTACTGCACCACCAAGCGCCGGTAGGCCCGTTTAATAGTGTCCGCAGCCGCGTTGGCCGGCACACCGAGCACCTGGTAGTGGTCCTGGGTCACAAATTTTAACGAGGCGAATTAGTCGCTACTTCCTGAAACGAAAAAAACAGTACTAAGGTGGCAGTCGGAGTCTTCCACTTGGTGCCAGAACCGGCAGTTTGCTGGTTCTGGCGGGGGTAGGGCCGGCAAGATGCCACCGCCGCGCCGCGCCAAACCTTGAAAAGTTAGACCCGCCCCCATTTTTTCCGTAAGCAAACGCCACGCAAGTCGGCCGCCCGCGACCCGACTTACCCTGGCCCTTCTTTCTATCCTTTTTCGCTAACAACTTTCGCGCCGTATGATTCTCGACGACGACACCACCAAAACACCCCGCAACGACAGCCTTATTGGCAACCTGACGGGTTACCTCGACACGCGCATCGACATCGTGCGCCTTGAAGTGCAGGAAAAAGTGGGTACTACGCTCATCGCCACCCTGCACGGCGCCTCTATGGCCATTCTAGCCCTGTTTTTCCTCATCTTCCTGAGCGTTTTCGCCGGTCTCGCCCTCAATGAAGCCCTGGACAGCTCATTCTGGGGGTTTGGCATTGTCACGGCCTTCTACCTGCTGCTGCTCGTGCTGTTCGTGGTTGGCGTCGATAAGAAATTTTTTCACGGCATGGCCGACAAGCTGCTGAAAAACTCCATTTACAAGGCTGATAAGCGGCAAGTCTAAGCCGCGCGAAGCGAATGCTTGAGCGTCAGTTGGTGCCTGTCTTCTAGCCGTTTCTGCGCTTTTATTAATTCGCGCCCGCCGATTTTCCTACCCCCTCTTTCCCATCCGAACCGCAACTAGCATCTTTCTTTCATCATGGCTGACGAACTGAACAACCCCCTCTTCGAAGACGAGCGTGAGTTTCTGGAGCGCAAAAAACAAGAATATGAGCGTGCCCTGCGCGGCGACGTGGAGCATATCAAGGAGCAAGGCACGCAGGTCGGCAAAGTGGCGCTGGTGGGCGCAGGTCTCGCTGGTAGTGTCTGGTTGATTACCAGGGTTTTGGGTGGCAAAAGCAAGCGCAAGAAGAACAAGGATAAGCCAAGCCGCGCTGCTTCGTATCAGGAAGACCAGGATTACAGCAGCCGTTATGATTTTGATGCTGACGACGACTTCGAATTGGATGACGAAGCCTTTTCACTTGACCGCAGCGCTGAGTTTCGCGGCGATGGTCACGACTCGAACGACAGGAACTTTGATACGCAGTTCGATGACTACTCGAGCCGGAGCGCACACTCCGCCCGCGAATCGGCCCGAGTCTTCATGGCCCACGATGAGCACGACCAGCAGCCTGACCTTTATGACCACAACGATGACCTCGATGGGTTCGGACAGCGGCAGGGGGTAGGCAGCGGCCAGGGATTTGATAATGGCTTTGGCGATGACGACGACCGCCAGGATGACTTACCATTGGGCCGCCTCGATTTTGGGCCGGCCGTGCATCAACATCGGGGCGGCAGCTACCAGCCCGCGCAGTCCTTTGCTTACGACGACAGTCGCCGGCTGCCCGAGTCGGAGAATTTTTCTGAGCAGGAGAACTCATTATCGGGTTACCGCTCTTCTCAGAACTTCCAAACTGCTCCCGATGATGTGGATGTAGCCTGGCCTGATGATGCGAAAGCCAAGAGTCAAAATTCCTTGGGCAAGCGGGTGGGTGGCATGGTGATGTCGTTCTTGGGTACCACCACGGGCAAGGCAGTCGCGGCGCAGGCCACGGCTGCTGCGCTGGCTTACATCACCAATAAGATGAATGACAAGCAGCCCACGCGGGCAACCGGCAAAAATGCCGACCTTGCGAGCGCGCCGGCCACGACCTCATTTTATGGCTCGCCGCCCGTGCATACCCCCTCTTCGCCCGCCGTTAGCCTGACTCTCACGGATGCCCCCACCGAGCACCCTGCTTCTTGACCACCTGATTGAAAACCAGCAGCACGGCCGCAAGTCGCTGGCCGTGCTGCTGGACCCCGACGATTTTACCGAAGCTGGCTGCCGCCATTTGCTTCAGCTGGTTGAGCGTCACCCGATTGATTACTTTTTCGTGGGGGGCAGCCTGGTGCTAACCACGCAGCAGGCTGCCCTCATTGCGTTGCTTAAGGCGCACAGCCGCGTACCGGTGCTCCTGTTTCCGAGCCACAGCCTGCACCTCGATGGCGCCGCCGATGGCTTGCTGCTGCTCTCGCTCATCTCCGGCCGTAACCCTGATTTTCTTATCGGTCAGCACGTAGTAGCGGCGCCGCGCCTGAAGGCCAGCGGCCTGGAGTTGCTGCCCACGGGTTATATGCTGGTCGATTCGGGCCGGCCGACTACGGCTTCCTACGTGAGTGGCACCGCGCCCCTGCCCCACGACAAACCCAGCATCGCCGCCGCCACTGCCTTGGCCGGCGAGCAGCTCGGCCTGCGCCTGACTTACCTCGACGGCGGTAGCGGCGCTCAAAATCCGGTGTCGGCCGCTATGATTCGGGCCGTGCGCCAGCTAGTGCGAACGCCCATCATTGTCGGCGGCGGCCTGAACACCAGTGAGAAGCTGCACATGGCCCTGGCGGCCGGCGCTGATGTTGTGGTCGTTGGCAACCGGCTGGAGGAGGCGCCCGAGTTTCTGGCCGAAGCCGTGGCCGTGGTACGGAGCTTTGCGGGCGTAGCGGTTTAAGATGAGGGCCATTCTCTGACAGCTCACATTGACTGGAACTTTGGTGTTAAGCTAAACCCTCCACAGAAACAGTTTCATCTGCCTTGTAAGCTGGCCATGCGCATTGAACACGTTGCTCTTTGGACCACCGATTTAGAACGGGCTCGGCAATTCTACGTCACCTATTTTGGCGCCGCGTCCGGCGAGCAGCACCATAATCCGGTGAAGCATTTTACCTTTCATTGCCTGTGCTTCGCTTCGGGCGCCCGCCTCGAACTCATGCATCGCCCGGCGTTGCACCCGACTGCCGACGAGGCCGCGCCGCAAGTCGGCTACGCGCACTTGGCCTTCGCCACCGGTAGCCCGGTTGCCGTCGACACCCTTACCGAACGCTTACGGGCGGAGGGCTACGCCGTATTAGGCGCACCGCGCACTACTGGCAATGGCTACTACGAAAGCGTAGTAGCTGACCCTGATAGTAATCTGGTCAAAATCACCGTCTGAGCCCGTAATCCGGCCGTTTTCACTTTGCCTAACCAGCTGCTCCCCATATGGCCACTTCTACTTTCACCACCGTCGTATTCGACCTCGGCGGCGTGCTCATCGATTGGAACCCTCGTTACCTCTACCGCAGGATTTTCGCCGATGAAGCCGAAATGGAAGCGTTTCTAGCTACAGTCTGCACCCCGGCTTGGAACGACGAGCAGGACGCCGGCCGCCCGCTCGCCGAAGCTACTGCCCTGCTCGTGGGGCAGCATCCGCAACACGCGGCGGCTATCAGGGCCTATTATGACCGGCTCGGCGAGATGTTCAGTGGCCCTATTGCTGGCAGCGTGGCCGTGCTGGAAGAGCTGCGGCAGGCCGGGCGGCACCGGCTCTACGCCCTCACCAATTGGTCGCACGAAACTTTCCCCTACGCGCAGCGGACATTCGATTTTTTGGCCTGGTTTGAGGGCATCGTGGTGTCGGGAACCGAGCAAACTCGCAAGCCTTACCCGGCCATCTACCATACGCTGCTGCGGCGCTACGCCCTTGACCCGGTGCAGACGCTCTTCATTGATGACAACGCAACTAACATTCGCGCTGCCGAAGCGCTAGGACTGACCGGCATCCACTTCCACTCACCTGAGCAGCTACGGGCTGCGCTGGTCGGCCATAGGGTGCTGGTATGACAGCCAAACAGGTTAAGCCAGAATTTCTACGGCTAAGGTTCCGCAAGGAAAAGTAAAAAGCCCCGCCGGTTAATCCAGCGGGGCTTTTTTAACAATAATTATATGATGTTCTAACAGTTAGACTAATAGCCAGTCTACTCGAAATAACAACGCACTTGCGATAAATAAGGGGGGGTAGGGATTAGATGTTCATGGCCGACTCGCGGCGGCGCATCTTGCCGGCCGGAATGCCGAACATCATTTTGAAGCGGCGGCAGAAATAAGCGGTGTCCTTATACCCAACTTCCTTACCAATCTCGCGAATGCTCTTTTTGGTTGTGCGCAGCAGAAACACGGCGCGCTCCATGCGCTGGTATTCAATGTAGTCCTGCGGGTTGATGTTGGTCAACATCTTGAAATACTGGCCCACGTAATCTTCGCTCACGTTGGCCACGCCGCTTAGAACTTTGTTCGACAAGTCGCCGCCGAGGTGCTCCTTGATGTAATTGAACAAGTCAATCAGGCGCGGGTCCTTGAAGTAGGTGCTGTTGGTGGCGAGCTGCTCGACGAACATGTTGTTGCGCAGCACGTAGCGCACCACTTCCACCACGATGTTCTCGGTGTAGATGGCGATGAGCCGCTCGCGCCCCGGCAAATCCTGCATACTTTCCTCGACCACCTTAATCACTAGGTTGGCGAGCTTGCTCTGCCCACTGATGAGGAAGGCCGGCACATCGAGCGAGGCGAAGAAGTTCACCGAGTCGAACACCTTGGCCTCGAAGCTTACGAAGCTGTGGCTCTCGTCAGCATCACCAATAAAATCGAGCTGGTCGTTGCTGGAGAAGAACTTATCTTTATTACTGATGAGGTCATCATTGGTAATAACCCGGTTCCTACCCCCCTCGCCGTAGGCAACGCGGGTAGCCCGGCCGCCCGGAATGAAGAGCATCTCCCCCTCCTCCACAGCGTGCTCATCATCGCCGAAGGTGATTTTGCCCTTGTGCAGCAGGATGAGGTTGTTGCCGACGTCGTAGTGGTTCTTGACCGTAAAGGGCTGATGCAGAATCAGGTTCTTGGCCTTGATATAGTGGACTCCTAGCGATTCGATAACCTTGTTGTAGTCTTCCATAATTAGTTAAGTTTTCTGCTGTGCATCAAAGATAATTAAATTGTACTCAGGTAGTACAAGAAACAGTCCAATTATTTGAAAGTTAATAAAAAACCCGGATTAAATCTGGTTAGGATTTAATCTGGGTTGAAATATTGTACTTCGACAACGTGCTGTCCTATTTTAGGATTTCCCGCGAGATTACAATTTTCTGAATCTCGGAGGTCCCTTCGTAAATCTGGGTGATTTTCGCGTCGCGCATCAAGCGCTCCACGTGATACTCTTTTACGAAACCGTAGCCGCCGTGAATCTGCACAGCCTCAACGGTTTGCGTCATCGCCACGCGCGAGGCGAAGAGCTTGGCCATCGCGCCAGATTTGGCGTAGTCCTGGTTTGCATCCTTGTCGGCGGCGGCTTGCAGGCAGAGCAGGCGGGCGGCGTCAATCTCGGTGGCCATGTCGGCCAGCTTAAATTGAATGGCCTGGTGCTTGGCAATCTCCACGCCGAAGGCCTTGCGCTCCTTAGCGTATTTCAGGCTCAGCTCCAGCGCGCCGGAGGCAATGCCCAGCGCCTGTGCCGCGATGCCGATGCGCCCGCCGGCCAGCACCTGCATGGCAAACTTAAAGCCGAAGCCGTCGGCGCCAATGCGGTTTTCCTTGGGCACCTTCACATCGGTGAACATCAGCGAGCAGGTGTCGGAGCCGCGGATGCCGAGCTTGTTTTCTTTGGGGCCCTGCACGAAACCCGGAGTGTCCTTGTCCACAATCAGCACGTTGATGCCGCGCGACTTCAGCTCGGGATTGGTTTGGGCGATGACCAGGTAGACCGAGGCCGTGGTGCCGTTGGTAATCCAGTTTTTGGTGCCGTTGAGCAGGTAATGGTCGCCCTTGTCCTCGGCTGCGGTGCGCTGGCTGGTAGCGTCGGAGCCGGCTTCGGGCTCGCTCAGGGCGAAGGCACCAATGATTTCGCCGGAACACAGGCCCGGCAGGTATTTCTGCTTCTGCTCTTCGGTGCCGTATTTCTCCAGGCCCCAGCACACCAGCGAGTTATTCACGGACATAATCACCGAGCACGAGGCATCGACTTTGGAAATCTCCTCCATCGCCAGCACGTAGCTCACCGTGTCGAGGCCCGAGCCGCCGTAGTCGGGACTTACCATCATGCCCATGAAGCCCAGCTCGCCCATTTTCTTCACTTGCTCGGCCGGGAATTTCTGGTGTTCGTCGCGCTCAATCACGCCGGCCCACAGCTCTTGGGCGAAGTCGCGGGCGGCGGACTGCACAGCCAGCTGCTCCTCGGTGAGCTGAAAAATGGACGGCGTAGCGGTTTCAGTAGTCATAATGGGGTAAGAAAAAAGGAGGGGGTAGGGCGGGAAATGAGCAGTGTTCAGGTCACAAAATTAGGCAATCAGGCCCGCCCATAACGCCCGGCCAAGGGGAATAGTTGAGCGGCTATAAAAAAGCCGCCCGGTCATCCGGGCGGCTTTTTCTAATCAAAAACGCTGAGCAGACCAAGTGCCTAGCGGCGGTTATTGCCGCCCATAAAAATGCTCACGTAGTAGAGCAGCGTGGCCAGCGAGCTGATGGCCGCTACCACGTAGGTCATGGCGGCCCACCAGAGGGCGTCTTTGGCCATTGTGTGCTCCTGCGTGGTAACAATGCCGCGGCGGTCCATCCAGGCCAGGGCGCGGCTGGAAGCGTCGAACTCGACGGGCAGGGTGATAAAGCTGAAGAGTGTGGTCAGGGCAAAAAAGGCGATGCCCAGGCCCAGCGGCACCGGCGTGCGGTTAATCAGGAGCACGCCCGCCAGCAAAATGAAGGGCATGAAGCGCGACACGGCGCTGACGGCCGGCACGACGGCCGAGCGCAACTGCAAGAACGAGTAGCCCTGCGCGTGCTGCACGGCGTGGCCGCACTCGTGGGCGGCGACTGCCGCCGCGGCGGCGCTGCGCTCGGCGTACACCGACTCGCTCAGGTTGACGGTGCGGTTGGTGGGGTCGTAGTGGTCCGACAGGGAGCCGGACGTGGAGACCACGCGCACATCGCGGATGCCGTGGTCGGCCAGCATCTGCTCGGCCACTTCGCGCCCGCTCAGGCCGGAGCGCAGGCCTTCTTTGGCGTACTGAGCGAACTTGCTGCGCAGGCGCCACTGAATGAAAAAGCTGACCAACATGGTCAGAATCAAAAACATATACATGGCAGAGAAAGGAAAAGGATGAAGAAAAACCTATTGCGAGCTGACCGGAGCGCCGTTTGAGCTTGCGATAATTAAACATCAGCGCGCCCAATTTCGCTCCCAGTTTCTATTCCCCGCAGGTTTCCTACCCCCCTCTTTTCACCTCAGCCCATTTCCCGGATGCGGGCCACGATGCGCGAGGTGCTGTAGCCGCTCACCAGCGGCACGGTGAGCACCTGCCCGCCGCGGGCCAGCACCAGCTCATGGCCCACAATCTGCGCTACGGCATAGTCGTCGCCTTTCACCAGCACGTCGGGCTGCACGAGTTCAATTAATTCGAGGGGGGTAGGCTCGCCAAACAGCACGACGGCATCGACAAAAGCCAGCGCCGCCAGGATGCGGGCCCGCGCGGCTTCGTCCTGCAAGGGCCGGCCGGGCTTAAGGCAGCTCACCGAGCGGTCGGTGTTGAGGCCCACGACCAGCGCATCGCCCAGGGCGCGGGCTTTTTCCAGGTAGTCGACGTGCCCCAGGTGCAGCAGGTCGAAGCAGCCGTTGGTGAACACCACGCGCCGGCCGGCGGCCCGCCAGGAAGCCAGCGTGGCGGGCAGCGCTGCGCGGGTCAGAATTTTGTCGGCGGTGGGCACGGGCGGGCGATGAAATAGTGAGATAGTGGAATGGTGAGTGTCGGTCATTCTGCGCTGGTGGGGGACCTTATTCCGCCGGAACGACTTGCGTAACAACGACTTGTTCTAACTCGATAAGGTCCTTCGCGGCGCTCAGGATGACGGACGCTCACCACTTCACTATTCACACTAGCTCACCATTTCACCGCTCACCACTTCCTTGCCCCGCCCGGTGCGGGCCATGCTGGCGACGAAGCTGATGCCGCCCATCAGCACCACCAGCAGCGTCTGGGCGCCGTGGGCCACCAGCGCGTAGGCAATGCCGCCTTCCTTGGAGATGCCATATACCAGTAAAGTGCTCTGCACCAGCAGGTGAAACGTGCCGATGCCGCCCGACACCGGCGCGGCCATGCCAAAGGCGCCGAACGTGAGCACGGCCAGCCCGGCGCCCAGCCCGAGGCGGCTGGTTTCGGGGAAGGCGAAAAAGGTGAGGTAGCTGGTCAGGAAATAAACCGACCAGGTGAAGAGCGTATGAAACAGAAACAGGCCCTTGCGCTCCAGCTTCAGCACGCTGAACACGCCGGCCAGCATTCCGCGCGCGAAGCCCACGAGGCGATTGAAAACGGCGTTTTGCTGCAAGCGCTCCAGGTTGCGCAGCACCCCAAACAGGGCGCCTGCCAGCAGCACAGCCGCCATAGCGGCCACGACGATGAGCGTAGTCTGGTTGCGGGCCAGCGCGTCGTAGCGGCCCTTCAGCAGCCAGTCCGTGACCCAGGCCCAGAACTTATTGAAATCGACCAGCAGCGTGGCGCCGAGCAAGCTCAGGAGCACCACCACATCGATGATGCGCTCGGCCACCACGGTGCCCAGGCTCATCTCGACCGGCACGCCGCCGGTGCGCCGCAGAATGGAGCAGCGGATGACCTCGCCCATGCGCGGCAAGACCAGGTTGGCCAGGTAGCCGACCATCATGGCGTGATAGACTTCGGCGTAAGATGTCCGCGCCGTGCCTGTGGCCGAGTCGAGCTGCATCTTCCAGCGGTAGGCCCGACTGCCGTAGCCCAGCGCCGAGAGCAGCAAGGTCAGGGCCAGCCAGCCGTAGTTGGCCTCGCGCAGAGTCTGGCCGATGCGGCTCAAATCCTGCCCGCGAATAGCGTAGGCCATCAGCAGGCCCGAGATGGCCAGCAGCAGCGCGTACTTGAGGATGGTAAGTAGTTGTTTCAAATGGCGGTCATCCTGAGCACAGCGAAGGACCTTGTCACGCCCACGCTGCATGGATTTGTTTTCTCTGACGAACGCAGCCGTGATAAGATGCTTCCTTCGTCAGCATGACAGGCGGCTACCCCAGCCGGTTGTGCTGGTCGGGAAACACCAGCGTGGGCTTGTGGGCGCGGGCTTCGGCAAAGTCAATCAAGGCATAGGAGATGATGATAACGATGTCGCCCACGGCCACGCGGCGGGCGGCCGGACCGTTGAGGCAAATCATGCCCGAGCCCCGCACCCCGCAGATGGTGTAGGTCTCGAACCGCTCGCCATTGTTGACATTGACGATGGTCACCTTCTCGTTTTCCACCATATTGGCCGCGTCGAGCAGGTCCTCGTCAATGGTGATGCTGCCCACGTAGTGCAGCTCGGCCTGCGTGACTTTGGCGCGGTGAATCTTTGACTTGAGAACCTCAATGTGCATGACGCGGGTAAAGCGGAAGGAGATATGGCCGGCAAAGATACGGATTGTACAGGGCCGCATTTTGCTTTAAACTTTGACTTCAGTTTCAGTTTATAAGCTGTGAAGCCCATCCCTACCCCCTCTCCCTGCGGCGAAGCCGCTGCTTATCCGCGCGTTACGGCTCTACCACCACATTATCAATGAGCCGCACGCCATCCAGGTGGGCGGCCAGGCACAGCACTACGGCCCGGCCGGGCTCGTACTGCTGAAGCGGCTGCAAGGTCTGCGCGTCAGCTACCTCAAAATACTCCGGCGTGATAGCCGGCTCCTGCGCCAGCGCGGTCAGCGCCTCGGCCTGCACTTGCGCGGCCCCTACCCCCCCCTTCACTTGCAAAGCCGCCGCTTGCAGCACCTCGTGCAGCCGGGGCGCCACGGCCCGCGCTGCGAGGCGGAGGCGGCGGTTGCGCGAGGACATGGCCAGCCCGTCGGCCTCGCGGATGGTGGGGGCCGCCACCAGCTCCAGGTCAAACGATAAATCGGCCACGAGCTGCCGGATGATGGCCACCTGCTGCCAGTCTTTCTGCCCAAAATACGCCCGGTGCGGGCGCGCCAGGTGGAAGAGCTTGCTCACCACCGTCGCCACGCCGTTGAAGTGGCCGGGGCGGTGGGCGCCCTCCATCACCCGCTCCAAGGGCCCAAAATCAAAGCGCAGCACCGCCGGCTGCGGGTACATTTCTTCGGCCGACGGCAAAAACAGGGCCGTGCAGCCGGCCGCGCGCAGCAGTTCGGCGTCGGCCTCCGGCACCCGCGGGTAGAGGCGGAAGTCGTCGGGGTTGTTGAACTGCGTGGGGTTGACGAAGATGGTAGCTATCACCACATCGCAGTCCTGCCCGGCCGCGCGCACCAGCTGCAAGTGCCCCTCGTGCAGGGCGCCCATCGTGGGCACGAGGCCCAGACGCTGCCCGGCGGCGCGCGCCTGTTCGGTGAAAGCGTGCAACTCTGCCGCGGTTGTGAGAGTCTTCATGGGGTAGGAAGGGCCCAAAGTACCCATTTTGGGGCCGGGCAAGCGGGTAAGATTGAATTTCCGCTCAAAATTGTTTAATTTTGTGCGGCCAAACTCTGGCCTGCTCCTACTTTCTTTCCCCACCCCTTTATGTCGAAGCTTCGCATTCTGTACGCGGCCACCGAAATTGACCCTTTCCTGCAGACGACCAAGGTAGCGGAAATGCTGCGCCGGCTGCCCCAGGGGATGCAGGAAATGGGCGCCGAAATTCGCATCTTCGTCCCGCGCTTTGGCTGCATTAACGAACGCAAAAACCGCCTCCACGAGGTCGTCCGACTCTCCGGCATCAACATCGCCGTCGGCGAAGACGAAAAGCCGCTCATCATCAAAGTTGCTTCGATTCCGACCGCTAAGCTCCAGGTTTATTTTATTGATAACGAAGACTACTTCCACCGCAAGTCGGTGATGGTCGACAAGGACGATAAATTTCACCCCGACAACGACGAGCGCGCTATTTTCTTCTGCAAGGGCGTGCTTGAGACCGTGAAGAAGCTGGGCTGGTCGCCCGACATCGTGCACTGCAACGACTGGATGACGGGCCTGATTCCGCTCTACCTCAAGACGACTTACAAGAAGGACCCGGTGTTCAAGAACGCCAAATCGGTGTTTACGGTCTACAATAATACCTTCGACAACAAGTTTGCGGGCAACATCGTCGAGAAAGCTAAGATGCTGGACATCGACGATGCCATGCTGGCTGGCCTGGCCAGCAGCGACTGCAATGGCTTCATTCGCATGGGCATGGAGTACGCCGATTCGGTGGTGAAGTCGGATGAGGATTTCAGCGACGACGTGAACGGCTTGTTCCAGGAATACTCGCTTAAGAAGCAGCTGGGGCAAGTGGGCACCGGCGACAACCTGCTTTCCTCCTACTATGCTCTTTACAATGAGCTGGCTAACTAGCCGCTACCGTAGTTTTAGCGCGTCGGCCCTGCTGGCCGGCGCGTCTTTTTTAGGGCTGACCGCCTGCGAAACCACCGGCGACCTGACCGTCGATTTGCCCGACACCGAGCCCACCAGCTCCACCTATATCGACCTGCCAGTCAATGCCGCCACCGTGCTGCTCGACCCGGCGCTGACGCTGAAGTCGGACCGCTTTCTGGTAGGGCGCCTGCGCGACCAGGTGACGGGCCTGACTGAGGCGCGGGCGGTGCTTAACCTGCGGCCCAGCAATGCCCTGGCGGACCTGCCGGGCCAATTAAAGTCCACGCTGCCTGGCATTCGCACCCAGTTCGCACTTGACTCCGTGGTGCTGTTTGCACCCTTCGAACAGGTATATGGCACGGCCGCCGCACCGCTGCGCTACGACGTATTTCCGCTGGCCACGAAGCTCAGTGAGCAGGTAGTTTACACGGGGGTCTCGGATTTTGAGGCCAGTTCCGAAGCCATTGCCACGAATCTGAGCGCGCCGCTCAACGCCACTCGCCAGCTGACCCAGCCCGCCAGCGACGGCAGCGGCACGGTGATAACCACCGTGCCGAATCAGCTGGTTCGGCAGGTGTTGCAGGCCCCCAACGACTCACCTAAACCGCTGTTCGCGAGCATCTTTGAGAAGATGAGCGCCAGCACGTTTTCCCAGGCTGACCTTGATGCGCTGCTGGCCGGCATTGTGCTGGCGCCTAGCGCCGGCTACGAGGGCAGCATTGTGGGCTTCGGCCGCAGTGCAACGACCGGCGCGCAGCTGCGCTTCAGCTTCAGCTACGACAGCGCCCAGACCGCGCCGCTGCCGCCGGCGCGCAAGAAGCGCAGCTACAGCCTGTTCTTCGGGCCGGGCTTGAATAGCAGCGGCAGCGGCGCCGCCAGCGACCCGCGCTATTTCACGCAGTTGAGAATTGACCGCAGCGGCAGCCAGTTGGCGGCGCTCAGCAACCAGAGCCAGGCCGTGCCGGCGGCGGCGCTCGATGGGCGCAGCTACTTGCAGGCGGGCACGGGCCTGGGCACGCGCATCACTTTCAGCGACTTAGTCAAGCTGGAAGCGCTGCGCAACACGCCCGGTGTGGCCATCAACCGGGCTGAGCTGCGGGTACCGGTGCAGCCCTTCACGACGGGCGTATTTCCCTACCCCCCCAGTTTCTACGCCCTGGAAGTAGACGCCGCCAACCAGGTGCTGCTGCGTACCGTGGATGGCGTACCAACCGAGCGTGTAGTGCAGCGCGACGGCCAGAACCAGCAGCGCAATGACTTTGAAGCCAGCGCTAATCTGGTAGATGCCGGCTCGACCAACCCCTATTACAGTATGCTGATAACCAGCTACCTGCAAGCGTATCTGACGCCCAACGGCCTGGGCCCTGACCAGCCCTTACCGGCAGCGTTGGTACTGACGCCGATGCTGCGCAGCACCACTATTGTCATCCAGAACAGTCTTGCCAAGATACCGCAGCCGCTAACCCTGAACCGGGCGGTGACGGACGCTAATAATATTCATTTGCGCGTATATTACTCGCAACTGCGCTAGTTCATTTCCTTTGGTCGGCGGCACCTTTTTTGATAAGGCGCCGCCGACCTTTTTATTTCTTTCCAGAAAAGTACATTATGTGCGGTATCGTTGCTTACGTAGGCCACCGGGAGGCCTGCCCCATCATCCTTAAAGGCCTGCACCGGCTCGAATACCGCGGCTACGACTCGGCCGGCGTGGCGCTCCTGAATGGCGCGCTGAACGTCTATAAAAAGAAAGGCAAGGTCGCTGACCTCGAAGCCTTTCTGGCCGACAAGGATACCCACGCCACCGTGGGCATGGGCCACACCCGCTGGGCCACCCACGGCGAGCCCAACGACCGCAACGCCCACCCGCACTATTCTACCTCGGGCCGCATCGCGCTGATTCACAACGGTATCATCGAGAACTACGCCGCCCTCAAGCAGCACTTGGAGCAGCAGGGCCACACATTTCATTCTGATACAGACACGGAAGTTTTTGTTAATCTGATTGAAGAGATTCAGAAGCAAAACGAGTGCTCGCTGGAAGAAGCCGTGCGCCTGGCCCTGCACGAAGTGGTGGGCGCCTACGCCATCGTGGTACTCAGCACCGATGCCCCCGACCAGCTTATCGCGGCCCGTAAGGGTTCGCCGATGGTGATTGGCATCGGGGAGGGCGAGTTTTTCGTGGCTTCGGATGCCAGCCCAATTATCGAGTACACGAGCGAGGTAGTGTATGTAAACGACCACGAGATTGCCGTCATCAGGGGGGGTAGGCTGGAGATTCGCTCGCGGGAGGACGTGGAGCAGACGCCCTACATCCAGCACCTGGAAATGGAGTTGGACTCGATTGAGAAAGGCGGCTACGAGCACTTCATGCTCAAGGAGATTTTTGAGCAGCCGCGCTCCATCCTGGATTCGATGCGCGGGCGCTTGGAGTTAGAGTCGGGACAGCTGATTATGAGCGGCTTCCAGGCATATGAGCAGAAATTTGTCAACGCCCAGCGCATTATCATCGTGGCTTGCGGCACCTCCTGGCACGCCGGTTTGGTAGCCGAGTATTTGATTGAGGACCTGGCGCGCATTCCGGTGGAAGTCGAATACGCCTCGGAGTTCCGCTACCGCAACCCTATCATCACGGAGCGCGATATCGTGCTGGCCATCTCGCAGAGCGGCGAGACGGCCGACACGCTGGCCGCCATCGAGCTGGCCAAGAGCAAGGGCGCCACGATTTTCGGCATCTGCAACGTGGTGGGCTCCAGCATTGCCCGCGCCACCGACGCCGGCGCCTACACCCACGCCGGCCCCGAAATCGGCGTGGCTTCCACCAAAGCTTTCACGGCCCAGGTCACGGTGCTGACGGTGCTGGCCATGCTTATCGGGCAGAAGCGCGGTACCATCGCCGAGCCCAAGCTGCGCGAGCTGATGGCCGAGCTGGGCCAGATTCCAGCTAAGGTGGAAAAGGCGCTCAAGCTCGACGCCGAGATACAAGCTATTGCCGCCGAGTTCAAGGACGTGCCCAACTTCCTCTACCTGGGCCGGGGCTACAACTTCCCGGTGGCGCTGGAAGGTGCGCTTAAGCTCAAGGAAATCAGCTACATCCACGCCGAGGGCTACCCCGCCGCCGAGATGAAGCACGGCCCCATCGCCCTGATTGACGAGAACATGCCGGTCGTAGTCATCGCCACCAAGGACAGCTCCTATGAGAAGGTCGTGAGCAACATTCAGGAAGTGAAAGCCCGCAAGGGCCGCATCATCGCCGTGGTAAGCGAAGGTGACACGGTAATTCCGGCGATGGCCGAGTTCGTCGTGGAGGTGCCCCACACCTCGGAGGTGCTTACGCCGCTCGTGTCGGTGATTCCGCTGCAACTGCTGAGTTACCACATCGCCGTCATGCGCGGCTGCAATGTGGACCAGCCCCGCAACCTGGCCAAGTCCGTGACGGTGGAGTAAGGACCACTGATTACCGCGGATTTTGCGGATTAATCGGATTTTGTAAGCGATTCCACATCAATCCCACTTAATTCCCTACCCCCTAAAACGAAAAAGGCCACTCGTGCGAGTGGCCTTTTTCGTTATAATTCTCAAAAGCAGAATCGCCTACAAAATCCGATTAATCCGCAAAATCCGCGGTAATCAGTGGTTCAGGGTGAATGGCTCCCCGCGCAGCGCCTGCCGCTTGAGCAGCGGGCAGATTTTATACTGCTCGTCGTGGGTGTCGTGCCACATGGCTTCCAGCACCGCGTGCACCCGCGCCACGCCGATGGCGTTGGCCCACTCGAAGGGCCCGCGGGGGTAGCCCGTGCCGAGCTTCATGGCCAGGTCAATGTCCTGGATGGAGGCTGTGCCTTCCTGCAAGGTGTAGCAGGCCTCGTTGACAATCATGCAGATAACGCGGGGCGTGACCAAACCTACCCGGTCTTCAACCACGCGGTAGTCGGTGCCGAGGGCGGCGCAGGTTTCGGCCAGCTTCGCGCGGTTGGCTTCGTGGTAAAGGCTGACTTCGAGCAGCGGGCGGTTGAGCAGGGTAGGGAGGCCGCAGAAGCCGAAGATGGAGGCGAATCCTTTACCTAACTGGGTGATCACATTGGTAGAAGCTTCGGCAAAGTATGGTGCCTGACCTTTTTTTTCTAAGAAAAGAGGCCATAAGCCTTCACTAAAGGAAAAGAGTACATCGGCAGCACTCAGTAGCTCAGACCCTAGCTGTTCGAGTTGCTCCCAAGCGGCAGCTGTTTCTGGTGGGTCGAGAGTCAAAAAGTTGTACTCATGCCCCGGCCCAAACTTGGCCCGGAACTCCGCCTCTACGTGCCCGCCGTCAATGACCAGAATGTGCATGGTTTCGCCGTTACTTTAGGCCTCAAAGATATCCCTACCCCCCTCTCCCGCCGCCAACCATGCCGCACCAAATCATCCTCACCGACCAGGCGCCCGCGCCGATTGGACCCTACTCGCAGGCCGTGAAGGCAGGCAGCACCGTGTACGTGTCGGGCCAGATACCGCTGGACGCGGCCGGGCAGTTGGTGGCGGGCGACGTGGCGGCGCAAACGCAGCAAGTGCTGAAGAACCTGACGGCCGTGCTGGCTGCCGCGGGGCTGAGCCTGACCGACGTGGTGAAGTGCAGCATCTTCGTCAAAGACTTGGGCAACTTCGCCGTGATTAATCAGATTTACGGCTCCTACTTCGACGAGGCCACGGCACCGGCGCGGGAAACCGTGGAAGTCAGCCGGCTGCCGCGCGACGTGGAGGTAGAGATTTCCTGCATCGCCGTGGCGGCGCAATAGCCAGCCGCGCAGCTCGTTACGCAAATTCCCTACCCCCCTTCTTCCCATGAAAGAGCTTGGACTTGGCTTGCTGCTCGTCGGCCTGATTTCGCTGGCTTTGCGCCTGATTAATCCCAACATTCAGTACGTGTTTCTGACCTGGATTGACCAGTGGGGCGCCAACGTAGGTTGGGCCATCCGCATCGGGATGACGCTGCTGGGGCTGCTGCTGTGGCTGGGCTTCCGAAACCGGGACTGAATGGTAGCGTGGACTCTGCGAGTCCGCGCGTGAACGAAACCCGAACGGCTCGCCTAAACCTAAACGGCGCTCGCGCGGACTCGCAGAGTCCACGCCACTGCCCGTTACCTTTGCACCATGACTGAACGAGACGTTCGGGTGCGCTTTGCGCCCTCGCCGACCGGGCCGCTGCACATTGGCGGCGTGCGCACGGCCCTGTATAACTTCCTGCTGGCCCGCAAGCTGGGCGGCAAAATGCTGCTTCGCATCGAAGATACCGACCAGAACCGCTTCGTGCCCGGCGCCGAGGACTACATTCTGGAGGCGCTGGCCTGGTGCGGCATCGTGATTGACGAGGGCCAGGGCGTGGGCGGGCCCCACGGTCCCTACCGGCAAAGTGAGCGCAAGCCCCTGTACCGGCAGTACGCCGACCAGCTCATCCAAGGCGGCCACGCCTACTACGCCTTCGACACGCCCGACGAGCTGGACGCCATGCGCGCGCGCCTGCAAGCCGCCAAGGTGCCCAATCCGCAGTACAACAGCATCACGCGCGCCCAGATGCGCAACTCGCTCACCTTGCCCGAGGACGAGGTGACGCAGTTGCTGGCCGACGCGGCGCCCTACGTGATTCGCCTGAAGGTGCCGCGCAAGGAGGAAATCCGGTTTCAGGATATGATTCGCGGCTGGGTCGTGGTGCATTCGAGCAGCATTGATGACAAGGTGCTAATGAAGTCGGACGGGATGCCGACGTACCATCTGGCCAATATTGTCGATGACCATTTGATGGATATCTCGCACGTCATCCGGGGCGAGGAGTGGTTGCCGTCGGCGCCGCTGCACGTGCTGCTGTATCGGTATCTGGGCTGGGAAAGCACCATGCCGCAGTTCGCGCACCTGCCCCTGCTGCTCAAGCCCGATGGCACGGGCAAGCTCAGCAAGCGCGACGGCGACCAGTTGGGCTTCCCGGTTTTTCCGCTGGAGTGGCGCGGCCTGGACATTGAAACCGGTGAGCCAACCGTGAGCCGCGGCTACCGCGAAGAAGGCTATCTGCCGGAGGCAATGGTCAATTTCCTGGCGTTTCTGGGTTGGAATCCAGGCTCGCAGCAGGAGATTTTCTCAATGGACGAGCTGATTGAGGCCTTCTCGATTGAGCGGGTGAGCAAGTCGCCGGCCAAGTTCGACCAGCACAAAGTCAAGTGGTTCAACGAGCACTACCTGCGCGCCAAGCCTGACGCCGAGCTGGCGCCCTACCTGCTGGATGCGCTGCACGCCCACGGCCTCGACTGCACGCCCGAAAAAGCCGCCCAGATTGTGGGCGTGATGAAGGAGCGGGTGAGCTTCCCGCAGGACTTCTGGCAGGAAGCCAAATACTTCTTCCAGGCGCCGGATTCCTACGACGAGCAGGTCGTCAGCAAGAAGTGGAACCCGCAGGTGGGTGCGGCCCTCACGGCCTATGCCGCCGCCCTGCCCAGCGCAGCCGACACGTCGGCGGAGAGCCTGAAAGCGCTATTCAACCAAGTAATGGAAGCCCAGGGCCTCAAGCCCGGCCAGGTGCTGCAAGCTCTGCGCGTGGCCGTGACGGGCGGCGCCGCTGGCCCGGATTTGTTTGAGACACTGCGCATTCTGGGAATAATTGAGGTGGCGCAGCGGCTGCGGGCCGCCGTAAGCCGGCTCGGCTAGGTAGGATTGCGAAACGCCCAAGACGGGGGCGGCGGGCGGTAGCCCGTCGCCCCCGTTTGTTTGAGCAGCCAGCAGCACAGTGTCTAACAGACAATTATATAAATTTATACTATATACTACAACGCGCGTTGGTTCCTAGCTTTACAAACCTTTGTGCCCGATTTTCTAATTACCTAACATTTCCTACATGCTATCAACACTACGCTTCGCGCTGCGAAACTGCTTCCTGCTGCTGGCCCCGGCAGTAGCTGTAGCGCAGGCGCCCACCATTACGGCCACCTTGCCAGCTGCCAACGCGCGGGCCGCCGCCCGCACCGGCCCGGTCACGGTCACGTTCAGCCAGCCGCTGACGGCTAGCTCAGCGGCGGCGCTGAAGGTGTACTCAGCCCAGCGCGGCGGGCTGCGCAGCCGCGGGGCGACCCCGGCCGTGGTTAGCGGCAATGCCCTCACCTTTCGGCCTGAACCTTATGACTTTTACCCAGGTGAGGTAGTGAGCGTGACCACGACCGTCGCCGCGCAAGCCGCTAATGGAGCGCTCCTAGCCGCGCCGCGGGTGCAGCAGTTTACGGTGGCCGTGCGGGGCGGCACGGGAGGTTTTGGCCCCATTACGCAGCAGTTAGCAGTGGGCCTGGACCCATTTGGCTTGACGGCAGCGGACCTGGATGGCGACGGCGACCTGGACTTTATCGTAGCCAGCAACAACTCGACCAGCGTGGGACTCAACGAGGGCCGGGGCTTTTTTACGCTCAAGCCGCAACCACTGCCGGGCGGCAGCAGCGGCGAGGTGGTGGCCGCCGATGTGGACAGTGATGGCGACCTGGATTTGCTCGTGCCGAACCGGGGTAGCTCGGTGCGGGTGCTGCTGAACGAGGGCCAGGGCAGCTTCCGCGAGACCCCCAGCCTGGGCCTGGTGAGTGCAGCTCAGGTAGGCCGCGTCGCGGCCGCCGACGTGGACGGCGACGGCGACCTGGATTTGCTGGCCACCAACCCCGGCCTTACGACTGGCGTCAGCACGGTCAGCGTGCGCTTCAACGATGGCAGCGGCGCATTCAGTGGTGGGGGCAACTATCCGGTGGGCCGCGGGGCCCTGGACCTGGTGAGCACGGATGTGGACAACGATGGTGACCTGGACCTGGCTACCGCTAGCTACGACGACGCTTTCGGGTCGACGGTGAGTGTGCGGCTCAATGATGGGCGCGGCGTGTTCGGCGGAGGCGGCGACTATGCCGTGGCGCGTGGTCCCTCCGGACTTAAGGCGGCCGACCTCAATGGCGACGGCTTCGTCGACCTGCTCATGGCGAGCAGCTACAACCGGCCCGGCGCGGTCAGCCTGCGGCTCAACGACGGACAAGGCCGGTTCCCCGGCGGCTCCGACTTGGTGGCGCGCGAGAATCCGTTGGATGCGGCCGTTGCCGACCTGAACGGGGACGGCCACCTCGACCTCCTGGCCACTAGCCAGGGCAGCAGCACAGTGAGCGCCTGGCTCAATGGCGGCGACGGCACGTTCGGCTCGCGCACTGACTACGTCATGGGGGCGGGCGCTCTGGGCCTGGTGGCGGCCGACCTTGACCAGGACGGCGACCTCGACCTGCTCACGGCGGACGTAGACGCCGGCACGGTGAGCATTCGCCTTAACGGCGGCACTGGGCTCGCCGCGGCCGGACCTAGCGCGGCCCCTGCCCGCTTCAGCCTGGCTCCTAACCCCGCGCAGGGCGCAGTGCGCGCAACTGGCCTGGCCGCGGGCCAGCTTGTCGAGGTGCTTGATGCGCTGGGCCGCACCGTGGGGACGGCGACGGCAGGCCCCAGGGGCGAGGTTACGCTGCCCCTGCCCGCCGGACTGCCGGCCAGTGTGTATGTCGTGCGCGCCGGGCCCCAATCCGTCCGGCTGCTAGTGGAATAGGAGCGGCCGTTCGTGCGGGATATTAGTAAATCTTAGGTTCAGGCCGCGCCGTATGCGCTACGGCGCGGCCCTGCGGTTTTCCATTAAGGTACCGGCGGCCCCCATCTAATGTTCATTGCTCATTATTAATTACTCATTGACTCATCATGGCCAAGAAACCCACCAAGCCCGCCGCCAGCAAGAAGCCCGACCCCGACAAGAAAGCCCGCGTCCACAAGGAGTTGGAAGGCTTTGAGATTAAAGTTAATCCGCTGGGCGAGATTATCTCCAACTACACCATTGAGGAGGTTAACTCCTTTTTGGGCCGCCACGTGCGCGACAAAAAGCTGGTCGACCGCGCCGGCGCATTCGGCGAAAAGCCGACTCCCGAGGAGCTGGAAGATGAAGCCTTCCCCATCGCCGACGCCGAGCACAACCCCGAGCCCGAAGAAACCGACGAGGACTTTATGAAGCGCACCAGCCGCGAGGCCAAGCGCAAAAAGGACGTGGCCGACCCCGCCGCCGAAGCCGCCGAGGCCCGCAAGGAGTTGCCGGACGACGAGGGGTAGGAAATAAAAAAGGGTGCGGGGCGTGCCCCCGCCCGGCGCACGAACGAGCCAGATTCAGTTATTAAAGCAACTGGCCCGGACGGTGGGCGGGGGCAAACCCGGCGCCTTATGCTCAGCCTGTCCTTGCCTACAGTCGCGTAGTATTCACCACCCGCCCGTACTTGTCATAGGCCTCTACCCAGGCCCGGCGGCCCTGCTCAAAATGGATGCGACGCGCCTGCGTGCCGTTATCGTAGGCATCGAGTGCGGTGGTGTCGCCTTGCTCGCTGAAGCTCGCCCAAGGGCCAAACCAGTAGAAGCGGGCACCCTTGCCGCCGGTCAGCCACTGCGCCTGGCCGCGGCGGGCGGGCTTGCCGCTCGGATACCAATAGGTAACTTCGCAAAAACCCTCGCGGCCGTATTTCTCGGAGTGGTCGAGGGCGCCGGTGGGCGCGTAGTATTTGAACGTGCGGATGGGCTGGCCGTGGCGGTAGCGGCCCGTCGTGTAGGGTTCTTTGCGGGCCTCATCGTAGTAGGTGCGCCAGCGGCCCTGGGGCTGGTCGTGACGGTCGTAGCGGTTGCGCGGCCCGAAGCCCAGCGGCAGCGGGCCGCCGGCCGGCCGCGAGCCGGCGCAGGCCGCCAGCAGCAGCGCGCCGCTGATTGATAACAAAAGCGGGAACGAGCGCATGGCAAAGAGTATTTTGATTAAACTATAAAGTTAGTTGAAAACTATTCCCGCTAACGCTCAAAGCGGGAAAATGGTGCGCACTGAGCTAACGAGTCCGGTGGGGCCTACTATATCAGCCCGCACCTATCTTTGGCCATCCCCTACCCCCCTCTCCGGCCATGAACTCCCACGAAATTGACTACCGCATTCTCGGCGCCGACATTCAGGTGCTCGAAGTTGAGCTGGACCCCCAGGAAACTGTGATTGCCGAGGCCGGCGCGATGGTGTACATGGACGAGGCCATTACGTTCGAGACGCGTATGGGCGACGGCTCGGCGCCCGACCAGGGCCTGCTGAGCAAGCTGTTTTCGGCCGGCACCCGGCTTATTACGGGCGAGAGTTTGTTTCTGACGCACTTCACGCACCGCGGCGCGGCCGGCAAGAGCAAGGTGGCGTTTTCAGCGCCCTACCCCGGCACCATCATTCCGCTGGACCTGAGCACCTTGCCGCAGGGTCTGATTGTGCAGAAAGATGGTTTTCTGGCTGCCGCGCGCGGCACCAAAATCAGTTTGCACCTCAACCAGAAGCTCGGGGCCGGCTTTTTCGGCGGCGAGGGCTTCATCCTCCAGCGCCTGAGCGGCGATGGCCGCGCCTTTATTCACGCCGGCGGCACGGTCATCGAAAAGCAGCTGAATAATGAGCTGCTGCGCGTCGATACGGGTTGCGTGGTGGCATTTGAGCCGGGCATTGATTTCAGCATTACGCGTGCCGGCGGGCTGAAATCAATGATTTTCGGGGGCGAGGGGCTGCTGCTGGCCACGCTGCGCGGTACGGGCCGGGTGTGGCTGCAATCCATGCCGATTAAGAAGCTGATTCAGGCATTGTCTCCGGCCGGCGGCAATGCCCGCAAGGAAAGCGGTGGTGTGCTCGGCGGCTTGCTCAACGGCGTTCTGGACGAGTAAGGGGGGTAGGGATTCCGGGCGCGGGCCGCTATTGCAGTGCCAGTCTCCGCTTTTCCAGTTGCGGGGCGCTGGCCCACCGGCCCACTCAGGTGCGCGCGGCCACGCGTAACACGGCCTCCAGCACCTGGCGCGAATTGCTCAGGCGCGGCACCTTGTGCTGGCCACCGAGCTTGCCCAGCGAAGCCAGCCAGGCCTCGAAGGTGCCGGCCGGCAGCACCCGCAGCCGGGGCGGGGCCAGGGCCAGGTCGCGGTGGCGCTTGGCATCATAGTCGGAGTTGAGCGCGCGCAGCGTGGCATCGAGCACCTCGGCGAAGCGGGCAGGCTCGGCGGGCGGCGGACCGGCAAACTCCACGGCCCACTCGTGGCCGCCGCGCGAATCGCCTTCGTGCGCGCTGAAGTAGATGGGCGCAGCCGTGAAGTCGCGCACGGCCGCGCCCGTGGCCCGGCCGGCGGCGGCCACGGCAGCTTCGGCATTCTCAATCACAACTTCTTCCCCAAAAGCATTCAGGAAGTGCTTGGTGCGGCCCGTGATGCGCAGCCGGTAGGGCGCCAGCGAGGTGAAGCGCACCGTGTCGCCGATGAGGTAGCGCCACAGGCCGGCGTTAGTGCTAATGACCAGGGCATAGTTCCTACCCAGCTCTACGTCGCGCAGCGGCACCGGCCGCGGGTTCGGGCTTTCAAATTGCTCAGCGGGCAAGAATTCGTAGTAGATGCCGTGGTCGAGCAGCAGGAGCATATCCTCCGAATCGGGCTGGTCCTGCAAGGCAAAATAGCCTTCCGAGGCATTGTAAATCTCCAGATAGCGCATCCGCGGGTCCGGAATCAACTGCCGGAACAGCTCGCGGTAGGGCCCGAATGCCACCGCGCCGTGCAGAAACAAGCGCAGATTGGGCCAGACCTCGGTGATATGCGCGGCGCCGGCCAGCGCCGTGACGCGGCGCAGCAGCACAATCATCCAAGTGGGCACGCCGGCCAGCACGCGCACGTCGGCCCGCAGCGCATGGCGGGCAATGCGCTCGATTTTCTCTTCCCACTCTTCGAGCAAAGCTAAGTGCAGCGGCGGGGTGCGCAGAGCCTGCGCCCAGCCTGGCAGCCGCGCCATGATGATGGCCGACACATCGCCGGTTTGCTGCTCTTCCGAATTCCCTACCCCCCCCGCGCTCGCCAAAGCCGGCCGCAGCGGATTAGGGCCCAGTGCGCCGCCTAGCGAGAGCGTCTTGCCGGCCAGCAGCCGCTCCCGCGGGTACAGATGGGTGCTCAGCGCCAGCATATCGCGCCCGGCGCGGTAGTGGCCCTGGCGCAGGCTCTCATCAGTGACGGGGATGTACTTACTGCGGGCGTTGGTCGTGCCGCTGCTCTTGGCAAACCAGCGCACGGCTCCCGGCCAGAGCACGTCGGGCGCGCCGCGCATGACGCGCTCAAGCTCCGGGTACAGCTGCTCATACGTGCTCACTGGCACGCGCCGGGCAAAGTCGGCCATCGTCGGGTTTTCGCCGAAGCCGTAGCGCCTACCCCACTCCGTGCGCCCAGCCCGGCGCAGCAGGCCGGCCAGCAGCCGCTGCTGCGTCTCGTGGGGCTGCTCGCGCAGCCGCGCCAGGCGCGGCAAACTGCCGAGCTGCACGGCGGCGGCGAGAAGCTGGTCGAGCACGTTCCTTGAGTTATGAGTTAAAAATTATGAGTTATAAGTTGCTGGTTAAAAGCCGCCTAACGCGCCGGTTGGGCAACTCATAACGCATAATTTTTAACTCATAACTCCCTTGAGACTGTCCGCTTCAGCTCGAAGTTCTTGCCTAAGTAGACGCGGCGCACGGTTTCGTCGGCGGCCAGCTCTTCGGCGGTGCCGGCCTTGAGCAGCTTGCCCTCGAAGAGCAGGTAGGCGCGGTCGACGATGTTGAGCGTGGCGTTGACGTCGTGGTCGGTGATGAGCACGCCGATGTTGCGGTCCTTGAGGCGGGCCACGATGCCCTGAATTTCCTCGGTGGCGATGGGGTCGACGCCCGCAAAGGGCTCGTCGAGCAGCACGAATTTGGGGTCCACGGCCAGGGCGCGGGCAATTTCGGTGCGGCGCCGCTCGCCGCCGCTGAGCACCTTGCCCAGGTTTTTGCGCACGTGCGTCAGGCTGAACTCGTTCAGCAAGTCTTCGACTTTTTGCTTCTGCGCGGCCTTGGAAAGAGCAGTCATTTCGAGCACGGCCAGGATGTTTTCCTCGACGCTCAAATCCCGAAACACGCTGGCTTCCTGGGCCAGGTAGCCCACGCCGCGCCGCGCCCGCTGGTAGATGGGCAGCCGGGTAATATCCTCGTTATCGACGTAAATGTGGCCCGAATTGGGCTTCACCATGCCCACCATCATGTAGAAGCAGGTGGTTTTGCCCGCGCCGTTGGGGCCCAGCAAGCCCACGATTTCGCCCTGCGCCACCGTCACCGACATGTCGTTGACGACGGTGCGGGCCTTGTATTTCTTGAACAGGTTATCGGCGCGAAGAATCATAAGTAGGGCAAAGGTAGCGGGCCTGGTTCGCCCTCGGCATCTCCCGCGCGCCTACCCCCCTCCGCTACGGGGAAGGGGAATTATAGCGACGCAACTTGGCAGGTAGCTTTGGACCTTATCCGCTTAACGCATGAACGCTCGATTCCGGCATTTCACCCGCTTCTCGCGCCCCGCGCTGGCGCTGCTGTTCGTGGGGGCCGGGGTGCTGCATTTCCTCGCGCCGCAGCCCTACCTGCGCATCATGCCGCCGGGGCTGCCCGCGCCGCTGCTATTAGTTTACGTAAGCGGCGCATTTGAAATCGGACTCGGCTTGCTAGTGCTGCCGCGGCGCACGCGCCGGCTGGCGGCCGGGGGCCTGGTGGCGCTGCTGCTAGCCGTGTTTCCGGCTAATATTTATATGGCCGTGGCGCATGAGCAGCTGCACGTGCCCGCCTGGCTGGCCTGGGGCCGCCTGCCGCTGCAAGGGCTATTGATTTGGTGGGCGCTGGCGGTGAGCAGAAACCAGTGAACAGTTAGCAGTGAGCAGTTATCAGTCAGCCCCAGTGGGGCGGCCCATCGGTAGAAACGGGGCAGAAAAATGCCCAAGCCTGAGCCGGGCGACCCAACCGGCCGCACGAACGGCGCTGGTTTATTGGGTCATCCTGCCGGGACTTTGGTGCGGATGAGGGGGTAGGGATTCTACTGATGAGCCGCCCCGCTGGGACTAACTGATAACTGCTCACTGCTAACTGTTCACTGTCCTACTCCCACTGCACGTCCAGCAGCTTGAGCTGCACGGTGCGCTGGCCGCGGAACTCGTTCATTTCCACGGTATAGCAGACGTTGAAGCTGGCGTGCTCGTCCTGCACGAGGCGGGGCAGGTAGGCGCCCAGCCCGAAGCCAATGGCCTCGACCGGCGCGGCGGCTTCTTCGGCCGTGGGGTGGGCCGGCAGCAGGCGCAGCTTGAGGTGGCCTTGGCCGACGGGCCGGGCTGAGTTGGGCAGCGCCCGCACGCCACGGGTAGCGAAGATGGGCTGCGGGTTGCCCGGCCCGAACGGCGCCAGCTGGGACAGCTGCGCGCATAGCTCTTCAGTGATATCGGATAGATGCAGTTCGGCGTCAATCTCAATCGGCCTGACCAGCTGGGTATCCACCAGCCGCTCAGCCACCACCTGCTCGAACTGCGCCTGAAAAGCGGGCACGTTCTCCTCGCGCAAGGTGAGGCCGGCGGCGGCGCGGTGCCCGCCGAACTGCTCCAGCAGCGGGGCGCAGGCTTCGAGGGCGTCGTGCACGTCGAAGCCGGCCACCGAGCGGGCCGAGCCGGTCACTTTGCCGTCGCGCTTGGTGAGGATGACCGTGGGGCGGTAGTACTGGTCGAGGCAGCGCGAGGCGACGATGCCGAGCACGCCCTGGTGCCAGTCGGGCTGGTAGAGGACCGTGGTGCGGGCGTTTTGCAGCTCCGGACTGGCCGCAATCAGGGCCAAGGCCTGCTGCGTGGTGTGCGAATCGGAGGTGCGGCGCTCCTGGTTCATGCGGTCCACCACTTCGGCAGTGTGGCGGGCTTCCTGCTGGTCGGGAGCCAGCAGCATGGCCACGGCACGGCGGGCGTCGCCCATGCGCCCGGCGGCGTTGATACGCGGAGCGAAGCCAAATATGAGTGAGCTGATGCCCAGCGGGCCTTCGCGCAGCGTGGCCAGCTCGCGCAGGGCGGCCAGGCCGGGGCGCAGGGCCACCTCGCTATTGAGGCGGCGCAGGCCGTAGTGGGCCAGGATGCGGTTTTCGCCCGTGATGGGCACGATGTCGGCCGCGATGCTCACCGTCACCAAATCCAGCAGCTCGTAGAGCGGTTCCGGAGGCAGATTCAGATGTTCGCTCAGGCCCTGCATCAGCTTGAAGCCTACACCGCAGCCCGCCAGGTCTTTGTAGGGGTAGGGGCAATCGGCGCGCTTGGGGTCGAGCACGGCCACGGCGGCGGGCAGCTCGTCGCCGGGCAGGTGGTGGTCGCAGATAATGAAATCGACGCCCAGGCTGGCGGCATACGCCACTTCGGCCACGGCCTTCACGCCACAGTCGAGGGCAATGATGAGCTTAAAATCGTTTTCGGCGGCGTACTCGATGCTTTTGCTGGAGATGCCGTAGCCTTCGGTGTAGCGGTCGGGGATGTAGTCGTGCAGGCGAGCGGCGCCGAAGAGCGGGGTCAGGAAGCTCATCACCACGGCCACCGACGTGATGCCGTCCACATCATAGTCACCAAAGACCAGCACCTTTTCGCCTTCGTTCAGGGCGCGGGTCAGGCGGCCCACGGCGCGGTCCATATCCTGCATCAGCAGCGGGTCGGGCAGGTAGTCGAGGTCGGGGGCGAAGAAGTCGCGGGCGGCGGCTTCGGTGCGGATGCCGCGCTGGCAGAGCAGCCCGGCTACGGTTGGGCTTACCGCGAGGGTTTCGACCAGCGCCTGCGCGCAGGCCGGGTCGGGCGAGGGAGCATAATTCCAGCGTTTAAGAATGGGCAGCGGCATATAGAATAAGGAGCGGGATAAGTTCAAAAGTACGCACAAACGCCCGCGCCGGGCCGCTGGGCGTACCTTCACCCGCTTGATTCCCTACCCCCCGGCCATGCGCAAGCTCCGCGAATTCTACCATAAATACCAGCCGTACATCCTCTCTGACGGGCTGATGTACGTGGTGTTCGTTGTGGTGCTGGGGCTGATGTTCTTGTTTTTCGGCTAACCTTTTTACCCATGCGTCTTTGCTTTCGCCTGCTGCTGGCGGGTGCGGCTCTGCTGCCCGGCCTTGTCCAGACCGCCGCCGCGCAGCCCACCAAATTCTCCCTTGTAGCGCCCGACTGCTACGTGCACACCACGTACCTCACCCCCTACCCCACCACCAACGGCCTGGTCGTGCGCACCAGCGCAGGCGCCGTGCTCATCGACACCGGCTGGAACGCCGGCCAGGCCCGCCAGTTGCGCCGCTGGGTGCGGCAGCAGTGGCGGCAGCCCATCGCGCTCTGCATCGTCACCCACAGCCACCGCGACCGCGCCGGTGGCGCTAACTGGCTGCACCGGCGCGGCGTGCGCGTAGTCAGCACGGCGCTCACCGCCGAGAAGCTACGGGCCGAAGACGCCGCCTGGGCCCGCGGCGGCCTGCCCGCCGACACCACCTTCACCGTGGGTGGGCAGACCTTCCGCACCTACTTCCCCGGCGCGGGCCACGTCCCCGACAACATCGTGGTGTGGCTGCCGCAGCAGCAATTGCTGGTGGGCGGCTGCCTCATTAAAAGTACCGAGGCGCAGGACCTGGGCAACCTCGCCGACGCCAACCCCATCGCCTGGGTGCCCACTATGCAGCGCGTGATAAGCCAATTTCCGGAGGCCAGGCTGGTCATTCCCGGCCATCAGGCCTGGGGCGACGCCCACTGCCTGCAACACACTCTAGACCTGCTCAAAGCCGCCGGCCACTAACCCAGGCTCCATTCCCTACCCCCCTCTTTCTACTTAACCCTACTGCACCCCGTCGCCGCGCAGCTTGCGGAAGCGCTTGCGAGCTTCGGCCACGTAGATGCTGCCCGGAAACTTGACCAGTACCTCATTATAAAGCGCCTGTGCCTTGGCGCGGTCCTTCAGGTCTTCTTCCTGAATGCGGGCCAGCAGAAACAGCGCGTCGTCGCTCAGCACGTCAGTTTTGGCGTTGCCAGTAATCTTTTCCAGCGTGGCGACGGCGCCGGCAAAGTCGCCGGTGCGGCGCAGTAGCTGCGCCTTGAGATACCAGGCATCGTCGGTCAGGGACTGGCCGGGGTATTTTTCCAGCAGCGCATCCAGACTTTTTAAGGCTTCGGGCAGCTTATTTTGAAACACGAGCTGCTCGACAGTGGCGTAGTCGCGCAGGCCCAGGCCGAGCGTGTCTTCCACCGTGTTGTCCTGAATCAGCAGGGCGAGCTGCATGGCGTCGTTGGAAATTTCGCGGGTCGTGGCTTCTTTAAGAATATCTAAGTGGCTCTGGGCCAGCTTAAAATCACCGGCGAAGTAGCTCAGCCGGGCGTTGCGCAGTTTGGCTTCGTAACCCAGCGGCGTTTCCTTGTGCGACTTCTCGACCTGCGAATACAGCAGCGTGGCTTCCCAGGGCTCGGCCTTAAGTAAGTACAAGTCGCCGAGCGTGATTTTAGCCTCGTCCACGACCTCCGAGCTGGCGCGCGGCAGGTTGACGACCTCTTGCAGCAAGCTCATGGCTTTGGGCTGCTGACTGAGCTGAAAGGCGTACAGATTCGCCAGGTTGCGCAGCACCGGCGCGGTGTCGGCCGTGCGGCCCAGCTCCGTGAGCAGCGCCTCGTATTCCGTGACCAGCGCCCGCACCTTGGCTAAATCGACGGGGTAGGAATCCTTGACCTGCGCCTCGCGGGCTTGCAGCAGGCGCTGCCGGGCCAGGTTGTAGAATGGGCCGTCGCGGTACTCCTTCACCACGTAGGCGTAAGCGTCGATGGCGCTGTCGTAGTCTTTGTTCTGCTGGGCAATGCCGGCCAGCTCCAGCACCCGGCCACCCTGCGCGCGGCTGCGCCGGTCCAGCGCCCGCGCCTGCACCAGGGCCCCGGTGAAGTCGCGCCGCTGCACTTGCAGCCACAAGAGCAGCTCCGAATACGCCACCGCGTCGGGATGCTCCTGCACCGACTTGACCAAAATCTTCTCCAGCGCGTCGAAGTCTTTTTCTTCCCGCAGCGCATTCTGAAGCATGTTGCGCACAAAAGGCAGTTGCTTTTCATCCTGCTGCACCAGGCGCAGCGTCTCGGCCAGTACCTTTTCCTGCTGCTGGCTCTGGGTGTAAAGCTGAATCAGCTGCGGGGCAAACTCGGTGTCATTCCGGGCCAGCTCGCGCCCACGCAAGTAGCTGCGCTCGGCCCACTGCGGCAGCTCGCGCCGGTTGAACTCCTGCGCCACCACCGGCGCCTGCGCCGCCGTGAGCTGGCTCACCACCCGCCCGTACTGCCTGTCGGCCGCGCCCGCGTCGCCGCCGGCCGCCAGCACTGTGCCCAGCACCACGCCGTTGGTCGCCGCCTCGTCGGGCCGCTGCCTGATGGCTTTTTTGACTACTTTCTCGGCGTCCTTGTAGCGCTTCAGTGCCAGCAGCGAAGCCAGGTAGTCGGGCAGCACGGCGGGACTGGTTTGCTCTTCGGTCTTCAGCTTTTCGTAGAGAAAAACCGCCTTGTCGTGCTCCTGCCGGCGGGTGTAATCGCGGGCCAGCGTGGCGGCCGGCACCGGCGCAAACCCCGAATCCCTACCCCCCTGCTGCGCGGTAACGGGTCCGGCAAGCAGCAGGCTGGCGCCGAGCAGCGGCAATAGTAACCAACGCCTCATCGGGAAGAGCACCATAGCAGAGTCTGAGCGCATGAAAGTTGTTTCTAGATGCTAGTGAGCAAACGAATACACGTACGCCTATTCAACCCGCGCCCGCGCCGTCGGCGCCGTGCCCTGGGCCAGCTGATACAGCCAATCGGCGGTTTCGAGCGAAAATAACCGCTCGCCGGTCACCTGATTCACGCGGGCCGGCACGTCTTCTACTACTACCACGCGCCCATCCACCTGCATCAGATGCGTCACCAGTTCGTCCCGCAAGTCAGCTTCTTCGCGAGCGTACATTTCCTGGATTGTTTCCATTGCTATGATTTGCGGGTTATGAAATCAGACAACCACTCCGTCAGATTGGGTTCGTAGGCCGTAATATTTTTCACCAGCGCCCGGCTGGGGCAGGAACAAACAACGTGCAGCGGCCGCCCAGCAGCTGTATAACCAAAAACAAGGCAGCTAGGTCCGTACCGGTCCGCCGGGTACGTCTCTACCAGTCGGCCCGCCGTCGGGACCTGCTGGATGTCAGCCCC
>NZ_CAXTEF010000041.1:0-37442 GCF_964243305.1 uncultured Hymenobacter sp. | reverse complement strand
AAAGCCAGCTACCGCCCCGGTAGCTGGCTTTTTGCCTTTGCAATGCTGCACCCTGACCGGCCGCCGCGTGATGCTGGGCGAGCCGCTGGCCGTGCCGCCGGGGGTAGGGCCGAAGCAGTGAAGTATCGCGGTGATTTTCGCTCAACCTGCTCATTCGATGGTTGCTGAGCAGGTGCGGCCGGGCCGGCCCGACGAGGCTGCTGCCTGCTATTCCTTACCCCCCCCTGGCTTTCTTGAAGTGGCCGCCCCAGCTCCTCCGGAACTACCTTGGCAGGTGTCGCCCGTGCTTGTGCCTTCAGCCTAGCCCTGCGCAGGTGCCGCCGCCTACTTTGCCCTACCATGAAACAGCCGGCTATCTTTAACTGGAGCGGGGGCAAGGATTCGGCCCTCGCGCTTTATAAGGTGCTGCGAGCAGGGCGCTACGAGGTCACGCGCCTGCTCACCACGCTCAGCGAGCCCCACCAGCGCATTTCGATGCACGGCGTGCGCGTAGCACTGCTCGACCAGCAGGCGGCCAGCATCGGGCTGCCCTGCCGCAAACTCTTCCTGCCCGAAATGCCCCCGATGGACGTTTACGAGCGCCTGCTGACCGGCGCCCTCGCCGAGCTGCGCGCCGAAGGCGCCACGACGGCCATTTTTGGCGACATCTTTCTGGAAGACCTGCGGCGCTACCGCGAAACCCAGCTGGCCGCCGCGGGCTGGCAGGCCGCTTTTCCGCTCTGGGGCGTGCCCACGGCGACGCTCATCCGCGAGTTTCTGGACCTGGGCTTCCAAACCATCACGACCTGCGTCAATGCGAAATACCTGGACCAAAGCTTCGTGGGCCGCCTAATTGATGAGCAGTTCTTGCGCGATTTGCCGGCCGGCGTAGACCCGTGCGGCGAAAACGGCGAGTTTCACACCTTCGTCTTCGACGGGCCCTTGTTCCGGCAGCCCATTAAATTTGACATCGGCGAAATCGTCTATCGACAATATTCCCCGGCGCCACCCGCCGCCGCCCCGGACCCGTTGGCGACGGGCTTCTGGTACTGCGACCTGATATAGGGCCGGCCGCGGCTACTCGTCGTCCGCGCCCGGCACTTTGCCAAACTCATCGAGCGCCATCTTAATCAAATCCTGCTCGTAGCCCTTGCCGGTCAGGAACACCGAGATTTTCTGACGGCGCTTGTGCGGGTGGCTCTCCTTTTCCTGGCGGTCTTTTTTCGCTAAAAGGTCGAGCAGGTTTTGATAATAAACGTCGCCGTCGACCTCCTTCAGGCCGGCCTTGATGCAGAACTCGCTCAGGCCTTTCTGCTTGAGGTCTTGCAGGATGCGGCGGCGGCCCCACTTCTTCTGGTTGACGTGGCCGCGCACGAACGCCTGGGCAAAGCGCACCTCATCGAGCAGCTTCTCGCGGCTGAGACGGATGATGATTTCGCCCGCCTCGTCCTCATCGAGGCCGTAGGAACGCAGCTTGGCCTCGACCTCCTTGTGGGTGCGCTCCTGGTAGGCGCAAAAGGCCGCGATTTTTTGCAGCGCCTCGCCGGGCGTGTAGAACTTGGGCGTTTTATCGGCTGATTTGAACATGGGTTGAAGGTAAGCGAAAAGCCGGGGGTAGGGAATTCAGAACGTCCTGCTGAACATTCTGAATTCCCTACCCCCGGCTTTTCCACTAAGGCCCGCCAAGCCATCATTCAGGGGCCAAGGCGAACCGGTGGGCCGCGGCAGCAGTTGCTGGCGGCGGCGGCGCTCTACTTTTGCCGCCTCATGGGGAAGCTCTCGCCCGGCGTGCGCGCCATGCTCTGGTCCACGTTCTGGTTTGCCTTGCTGAACGTGAGCGTGAAGCTGCTGCACCGCCTGCCGGCCCTGGAGATTATTCTGTTCCGCTCGGTTTTTTCGCTTAGCGTAAGCTATGCCGCCTTGTGGCGGAGTGGCCGGCCGGCCTGGGGCGAGCCCAATCACCGCCGCGAGCTGCTCACGCGCTCGGCCACGGGCGCGGTGGCGCTGGCTCTCTACTACATCACGCTGCAGGAGATGCCGCTGGCCACGGCCGTGGTGCTGCAATACCTGGCGCCGGTGTTCACGGCCGTGCTGGGCATCTGGTGGCTGGGCGAGAAGCTGCGGACCTGGCAGCTGGTGTTTTTCCTGATGGCCTTCCTGGGCGTGGTCTGGGTGCAGGGCGTCGATGCCCGCGTCGACCCATTGTACGTGGGGCTGGGCATCTTGTCGGCCGGGTTTTCGGCCCTGAGCTACAACGCCATCCGCAAGCTGCGCGGGCGGGCCGACCCGCTGGTGGTCGTGTTTTATTCGCAGATGATCATCACGCCTCTGGCGGCGCTGTACTGCATGTTTCACTGGGTGCAGCCGCTGGGCTGGCCGGAGTGGGCCGCGCTGCTGGCTACGGGCGTTTTCACGCAGCTCTCGCAGCTCTACAAAACCAAAGCCTACCAGGCCAGCACCCTGGCCAGCGTGAGCAGCCTCGACTACCTGGGCCTGATTTACGCCCTGATTTTTGGCTACGTCGTGTTCGGCGAAACCTTCCCGCCGGGCTCCTACGCCGGCATGGTCCAGCTGCTGCTGGGCGTGGGCCTGAACGCCTGGTACACCAGCCGGCAGCCCAAGCCCGTGGCGCAAGACGCAGTGGCCTGAGCGTGGGGAAGCAGGAGAACAGGCTGCTCCATCTTAAAAGTGTACTGCAACTGAATGAAAACATCCTACTCCGGTTAGAGGCAGCCCTGCCCTTGCTGAAAAATATCCTAGTATTGGTTAGAACTATCCTGCTCCTGCTAAAAAATATCCTGCTCAGGAGGAACAATATCCTACTCAAGAGGAAAAAGGAAGATGCCTGGCTAAGAAGCCAGCCTTGACAGGCAACGTCGGCGCGCCCGGCGGTATCTGTAGGGCGGTGCCCGTAACTTAGAGGCTCTTCCGCCCCGTCCTACCCCCATGTTATTTCCCAAGCCTTTCTACTTCCCGCTGCTGGTACTACTGATGCTAGTGGCCGGCCCGGCCCGCGCGGGCCTCGTCAAGGGCCAGGTGACGGGCGCCAGCCAGGAGGCGCTGCCCTTCGCCAACGTGGCTGTGCGCGGCGCGGCCACCAGCACCGGCACCAACGAGCAGGGCCGCTACGCCCTGCGCCTGGCCCCCGGCCAGTACGAGCTGGTGTTTCAGTACGTGGGCTACCGGCCCCAGACGGCCGCCGTGCGCGTGCTCGGCGGCGACTCCGTGACGGTGCTCAACGTCCAGCTCACGCCCGAAGCCTACAACCTGGGCGAAGTCACGGTGCGCTCTTCGGATAAAGACCCCGCCTACGCCATCATTCAGCAGGCCCAGCAGTGGCGCGCCTACCACCAGCGCGAGGTGGCCGCCTTCCGGGCGCGCTCCTACATCAAGAGCCTGCTGCGCTTCAACGAGACGCCGGGCAAGGTGCTGGGCCTCATCAAAGTAGGGCCTGACATCAAGCCGGGCATCTTTTATCTTTCCGAAACCTTGTCCGACATCTCGTTCCGGCAGCCCGACGTGGTGAAGGAGCACATGCTGTCCTCGCGGGTGAGCGGCGACTCGCGGGGCATCAGCTTCAACCGGGCCAGCGCCGGCCGCAACCTGGGCTTCTACCAGAACGTGATGAAGCCCGGCGGCTTGTCGGAGCGCGGCTTCATTTCGCCTATTGCCGCCAACGCGCTGCTCTTTTACCGCTACGAGCTGGTGGGCAGCTCGACCCAGGGCGGCGAGCTGGTGCACAAAATCCGCGTCATCCCCCGGCGCGCTAACGACCCCACTTTCAGCGGGTTTCTCTATATTATTGACGGCTCGTGGCGCATTCACTCGGTCGATTTGCACCTGGGGCCCAACGCCGGCGTCGAGTACGTGAGCGACCTGCACATCCAGCAGCTCTACGCCCCGGCGCCGGGCGCCCCGCACGTGTGGGTCATCCAGAGCCAGAAGCTGACGGCCAGCTTCTCGGCTTTTGGCTTTAAAGGCACGGGCTATGTCAACGCCGTGCTCAGCGACTACAGCCGCGTGGTGCCCACCTACCCCGCGCCGCCCGCCACGCAAACCCCTACCCCCCCCGCCGGCGCCAATGCCGCCGCCACCGTCGCGCCGCCCACCACCACCGAGCTGACCAAGGAAATCCGCCGCCAGAAGCCGCAGCTGCGCGGCCTGAGCCGGGCCGTGCGCCAGCAGGTAAAAAAGGCCGGGCGCGACTCGCTGCGCAACGACCCGCTCGCGCGCATGAAAACCGGCGAGGTGCAGCTCGTCGAAAAAGGCGTGAACGAGCGCGACACCGCCTACTGGAGCCAGATTCGGCCGGTGCCGCTCACCGACGAGGAAGCCCGGGACTACCAGGTGAAGGACAGCACCGAGGCCATCCGCAGCTCGCGCCCGTACCAGGATTCCTTGGACCGCAAGCGCAACCAGCTCGACTATAAAGCCTTGCTGCTCACCGGCTACACGTACCGCAATACCTTTGCCCAGCGCAGTATCTCGGTGGCCGCGCTCACCAACATCATTCAGTATAATACGGTGGAAGGCGTGGTGGCCAATGCCCAGGCCACGTTCGCGCAGCGCAGCGACGACCGCCGCTTTTTCACCCTCACGCCCGCGCTGCGCTACGGCTTCAGCAGCCAGGAGCTGAACCCCAGCCTGAGCCTGGCCTGGCAGCTCGACCCGGCCCGGCTGCGGCAGGTGGGCCTGACGGCGGGCCGCACCATCGAGAACTTCGACCGCAACACCCAGCTCACGCCGGCCATCAACTCGCTCTATACGCTCTACCGCAACCGCAACTACGCCAAGCTCTACCGCCGCGAGGGCCTGGAACTCAACTACGCCACCGAGCCGCTCAACGGCCTGACCCTGCGCGCCGCGGCCAGCTACTTCCGGCGCTACGAGCTGCAAAACGAGACCGAGCGCCTCATCACCGACGTGAAGGGCCGCGCCTTCACGTCTAATCAGCCCGTGGCCGAAGAATTGCCCGGCGGCACTGGCTTCGGCCGTAGCGACGCGGCCACCGTGAGCCTGAGTGTAGATTTCCGGCCCGGCACGCGCTACATCAACCGGCCCGACGGCAAGTTCAACCTAGGCTCGAAGTACCCGACCTTCAACGTGCAGGGCCGCGCCGGCCTGCCCGTGCTCGGCGCCGACGTGCGCTACGTGCTGCTGCAAGCCGGCCTGCGCGACAACTTCAGCCTGGGCTTATTCGGCCGCAGCGCCTACCGCGTGGCCGTGGGCGGCTTCGTGAACAGCCCGCGGGATTTGCCGTTTATGGACTACCGCCACTTTTCGGGCAACCAAACCATTCTGGCCGCCGACTTCAGCCAGTTTCAACTGCTCGACTACTACCGCTTCAGTTCCCGCCACAGGTATGTCGAAGGCCACTTCGACCACCATTTCAACGGCTTCATCCTCAACAAAGTACCGCTGCTGCGCCGCCTCAAGTGGCAGGAAGTGGCGACGGTTAATTACCTGCACACCGCCCAGGCCGGCCACTACCTGGAGCTGGGACTCGGGATTGAGCACATCTTCAAGCTGCTGCGGGTAGATTTCTTCACTGGCCTGCAATCAGGTCAGCGGGTCGGGACCGGCGTGCGGGTGGGCCTGGGTTTCTAGACCACGGATTTATCGGATTAGACGGATTAGTCGGATTTTGTAGCCGATTCTGCTTTTTACGCTGGAAAGAAAAAGCCACTCTTGAGTGGCTTTTTCTTTTACAAGGAAAGGATTGGTAAACAGGGCAAAAGGCAAAATAGAATCGGCTACAAAATCCGACTAATCCGTCTAATCCGATAAATCCGTGGTCTAGACTTCCTCATAATCAACATACTCGCCCGCCTTGGGCACGCCTGGCTGGGTAGTTTTAGCCGTGGGCGGCACGTAGTCGACCCGCACCTGACCCGGCGCCGGCGACTGCCGTGGCGCTTGCCCCGCACCCGGCCCGCCAAACGGCGCCTGCGTGTGCTGCTGCGCCCGGCGCACCTGCCGCCGCACAAAACCGCTCAGCAACAGCCGCAACACGACCGGCAGCACGTAGCGAATGAAAAGAAAGGTAACCAGCAGAATCAGCCAGGCGCGCACCATGAGAGAGGAGAAAGCAGCGAGAATGCGGCCGTAAAGTACGGCCGTCCGGTAAGTCAAACACTGGTGTGCCCCGCCCAGTTCGGCCCCGCCGAAGCCGCCGCTCCGCGCTGGGCTGCGCCGCAGCAGGGGGTAGGGGCAGTCCCCTACCCCCCTCTATTTTGGCAGGCGCCTTAGCGCGAGCGGCGGCGCTTGCCGGCCCGCCGCAGGGCGTGGCCCACGGCCCCGGCCACCAGCCCGCCGAGCGTGTACCAGGCCACGGTCATGGCCTTGGTTTGAGGGGTACGGCCGCTGGGCGCCGTGCCCAGGCCCAGCGGGCCGGGCAGCACTACGCCACCCACGCCAGCCGCTAGCCCGAGGAGCAGGCCCTGCGTCAGGGCGTGGCGGCCGGTGTCAATCAGGCTGTAATACAGAGTATTGGAGAAGATGTCGCCGGCCATCGTCAGGTTAAAGAGCGTGGCGTGGTCGGGCTGCGGCGCGTCGGCTTTGCCCAGCAGCTTGCGCAGGCCGCGCATCCCGAGCGCATCCATGCGGGGCGCATCTTCGGGGCGCAGGCGACGGGCGGTTTCGTGGACCAGCGTCAGGGCCAGGGCACCGGCGAGGCCGCCGGTCAGATGCTGGGCGAGTTTGGTAAGGCGGGTGCGGGGCATGGCGAGGGGGTAGGAAATTGGAGTGGGAAAACCAGCTGCCCGTTCCAACGCGCGGCGGCGCACCGGAGTTGGCCGGTGCGGGCGCGCCGGCTTTTTTGAGGCGTTGCTTGCGCGCATTGGTGGCGGCGCTTTATCTTTGTCCTCCCAAGCGGAATTGCCGCCGGGCACAAGCCTCTTTAGCTCAGTTGGTAGAGCAGCTCATTCGTAATGAGCAGGTCGTTGGTTCGAGTCCAATAAGAGGCTCAGTAGTACACACCCGGAGCACCCGGAAAATGCCTTCTCCCGTCGGGAAAGGGGTTTTCCGGGTTTTTTGCGTCTGGGGGTCTCGGTCCTTCCCGACGCGAAACCGGGGGTTCCCTACGCGAGGGACGCCCCCTTTTACGCCCCCATGTATGTCATTCACCTCGGCGTGTACTCCGGTGAGTCTTCAATCATATGCTGGGCAATTCGGATCAGCCCAGGTAAGACTGGGGTAGCCCAAGAGCAGGAACAGAAATCGTTGGGGCCTTTAGAATGCTGGAAAGCAGTGTTTTCGGTTCGCTGCGCCAGTGTTCTTAGGAGCGGGCCGGGCCACCCAAAGGCTATTCAGTTTGCTCCTCGCGCAAGTCAAACACGCTGCCGCCGCTGTAGCGGGAGTCATCCAGGGCGTAGGAGGCGCGCATGGCTGCCCCGGTGGTGTTGTGGGCCTGCTGGACGGCGGCCAGTCCTGGTTTTGCGCCACGTGGCTGCGTTGGGGCTGCAAATTGGGCAGCAGCTTAGCCATCTCATCGTGCACAGCCGGCGGGTCGGGGGAGCCTCGCCATGCCCCCGGCCAGGTGGCCGAAATGGCCGTAGCGGGGCGTGCCCGCGTGGGCCTGCCGGGCCAGTTCGGGGTGGAAGAAGGGGGTAGGAAACGCAAAGTTAAGGCGGTTGCTCAGCATCAGAATAGGAAAAGCAAGTTGCCGACCGGGTGCGGCCCTTTGCCAGGAGTACCTGTCAACGGCTTACCTTGGCTCGTTACCTTGGCTCGGCGTGGGCTGGGCCCAGGCAGGGGTAGGGCGAGCGGCTAGGGCGCCGCCTTGCGCGTGAAGTCCAGGCTGTAAGCCACGTTGAGCCAGAAGCCCTGGTTGTCTTCAAACACCGGCCGGCCCGAGTTCCGGTCCGGCCCGGCGTGCTGGCTGATTTGGTGGAGGTAGTTCAACTCCACCTTCGCGTCTTTCGTGAACTGGTAGCCGACCCCGCCCGAGAGGCGGTTTTGGTTGAAGATGTTGTTTTGCACGTTCGGCCCGAAGCCTATGAACAGCTCGTCATAGGCGTTCAGGTACCATTCGCCGTCGTCGAGGGTAGGTCCTTGCAGGGCCCAGGCGCCGGCGAGCTGGTAGCGGATGCGGTTCTGGTAGGTCCATTTTCCCACCGCGCCCTCGCCGTGGTCGTCGCGCGTGCCCAGCCAGCGCTGCTCCAGGCGCAGGCGGTGGCTGAGGGTGAGCCGGCCCAGCGGGTCGCTCAGCGTCACGTCTTGGTAGAGGCGCTGCTCGGGCGAGGCCCGGCCCGCTACGGTGGGGTAGGCGCCGTAGCGGAAGGTCTGAAAATAGGTGTAGCCGCCCGAGACCTTTACCCGCGCGGTGAGCAAATGCCCCAGGCCCAGGCGCATGAGCTGGTTCTGCGGCACCCGCAGCCCGTGCACTCGCCGCGCCTGGTACTCGGTGTGCAGCGTCCACTTCGGGGCCAGCTTATGGTCGCCTACGTACACGAGCCAGCCGATGGTGTTGTGGTCAGTGAGGCGGTTGTTCTGGCCGTAGCCAGCCGTGGCCACGGCGCAGCCGCCGAGCAGAAGTAGCAGCGTTTTCATCCGAATCTAGCTTAACGGTTGGTTATCAAAGTCCTACTTCCTGCCAGGAAGCGGGCGCGGACGCTCCCCTGGCTACTGCGTATCGCGCACGCGCCAGGCTACCAGGGCCAGCAGCAGGCTGCAGCCCACCGCCACCGGCAGCGCCAGCGCCCCCCACTGCACCAGCAGCGCGCCTCCGGCCAGCGCCCCGCCCAGAAACGCCAGCCAGAACGTGACCGGCCCCGGCCAGCCTTTCTCGGGAGCCCGGCCGCTAACCAGGTCGGCCAGGCCTGCGCCGAAATGCACGAGCGTGCCCGTGACATAGGTGAGGCTGACGGCCACGCTGCCTTCCTTGTGCACCGTGGCATTGAGCGCGCCCATCGCCAGCACGAGGCAGGCAATGGCCCCGGCCGGCCAGACGCCAGCCAGCAGCAACAAGGCGGCCACCACGAGCAAAATGAGCGTGCGGCTCCACGGCCCGGCCCGGCGGGCGAGCAGGTTGCCGGCCATCACGCCCGTCACGAACAGGGCGATGACCCCGAACAGCAACATGACCTCGCTGGCGTCGTGCTTGGCAATAGCCACGCCCAGGGAAGTCGTGTTGCCGGTCATAAACGAGACGTACAGCTTATTATAACGCAGGTAGCTGACGGCATCGACGTAGCCGGACAGCGCCACCAGCGCCAGCGTGAAGCTCAGCGTGGCCACGGGCGCGATGGCCGGGCCGGGCGCAGCGACCGGGGCCGGGATAGCCGGCGCCGCCGGACCGGGCGCGGCAGCCGTAACGGAAGGGTAGTCAGCCATGTGGAGGGGAGGAAAAGAAAGAAAAAACCTTCAGACCGGGGCTTTGCCGGCACCTCACCCCCTGGCCCCACCTCCAAAAAAGAGGGGGAGCTAGCTTGAAAAAGCCAATAGCTTTCTCTTGGACAGGGGGCTAGGGGGTGAGGGGCCCGCGTGGGAAAAGAACTCACGCGGCCGGCGCCGGCGGCATAACCACGACCGGCTTTACTTTTTGCAGGTGCGCGATAAACTCGTCGCCCACTTGCAGGTGGGCCTTCACCAGCGTCGGGGGCGTGAGGGCCAGCCACTGGTTGAGCGAGAAATCAGTGTAGCGCTCGCTCTTGAACAGTTCCAGGAAGCGCAGGGTCGTGGTGCCGGTGTTTTCGATGTAGTGGCCCATCGCGAAGGGCACGGCCCCCACATCGCCAGCCTGGAAGTCGAAGGTGCGGGCCTTGCCCCCCGAGGCAAATACGCCCATGCGGCCCTGGCCTGCGAGGTAGTACTGCCACTCGTCGGTGTTGGAGTGCCAGTGCAGCTCGCGGATGGCGCCGGGCTCGACTTCTACGAGGGCGGCGGCCACCGTTTTCGACACCGGGAAGTTGCGCGCGTCCACGATGCGGACCGTGCCGCCGCTCAAGTGCTGGGGTTCCTGGGCCAGCAGGTGGTAAGAATACTGCGTCGGCGACACGCCCTGCGGGTCGGGGATGCGGTCCTCCTCCAGCGGGCCGGGCACGGGGGCCGGGAAAATCCACCATTCCTTCGTCGGCAGGTCCTTCAGCGATTCTTCTGTCACGCCAAAGTTCTTGGCGATGACCGACCGGGGCACGTGCGAAAGCCAGTCAGTGAGCAAAAACGTGTTGTTTTCCGAGAAGCTGCCGTCGTCGAACACGAGCAGAAACTCGCAGCCTTCGGCCAGCGCCTGAATGGAGTGCGGGATGCCGGGCGGAAAATACCACAAATCGCCCACGCCCACGTCGTCGATGAAGTTGCGGCCCTGCTCGTCGAGGGCCGTGATGCGGGCGCGGCCCACGGTCATGTAGGCCCACTCGGCCTGCTTGTGCCAGTGCAGCTCGCGCACGCCGGTTTCGTGCTCGCCGGCGTTGAGGCGCATGTTGACGCCGGCCAGCTCGGTGGCGATGGGCAGGGCCAGCTCGGTCACCTCGCGGGCCCAGCCGCCGGGTTCGAGGCGGTTGTGCGAGTCGCTAAACGAGAAGCGCAGGTTCGGCACCGTACCGTGGTCGGTGATGGGGGCGGCCAGCAGGTCGGGGCCTTGCAGGTCGCGGGCTAGGTTGCGCGGGCCGGGGTCGGTGCCGCCGCGCTTGCCGTCCAGCGGTTGGGGGATGGGGGCGGCCGGCGGGGCGGCGGCCGGAGCAGCGGTTTGGGGGAAAGCAGCCATGTGGTTGGGGGTAGGGAAATGGGAAAATGGTACGCAGTGAGTTTGGAAGTTTCAGCAAATCGGCCATCCGGCCCGGAAGGCGCCGGCTCCCGACGCCGCTGGCGGCGGAGTGGCGGGCCCGGTCGTTGGCGGGGCCAGGCCAGAGTTGGTCGTGGAGGGCGTTGGGGCCGCCGACTGCCGATTGGCAGTAGAAAAGGCCTGAAGCTGATGGCGAAAAGCTGTCAGTCAGTTGATAGTCTGCGGGCTGTTGCCCAAGCCAGGCAAGAGGCTCAGGGAGGCTTCACGGTGACCGGCTGACCATCCGGGCGCTCATGGGGGTTGGCGCGGAGTTCGGTGTGGCGGACGAGCCCGCCCAAGCGGCCGGCGTAGGCCATCAGCCCACTGGTCAGCACGGTCGCGGCCAGCACCAGCGCGGGCCAGAAGCGGCGCTGCCGCGCCCAAGGCCAGGCCAGCCCCAGCAGCGCCAGCAAGGCCGTGGCATACATGACCAGCGCGGCCTGACGGCCCGCCTGAATATGCTTATGCGCCAGCGTTTTATCTAACAGGCCGAGCTGTTTCAGCGTGTCCTGCGCGGCCTGGCCAGCCTGCATGGTAGCCACGGTAGCCGCGGCCATGAGCAGCAGCAGCCAGTAGCTGAGCGTGACCACGGCCGGGAGGCGCCGCAGCAGGCCATAGGCCAGCACGAGTATCGTCAGCATCGCCCCCAGGATGGGCCAATGATTAAACAGCAAATGCCAGTGCGCGTCGTCGAAGCTCATGGGGGGTAGGAAAAAGCATGGGAGTGGGGAAAAAGGCGTGGGAGAGAGGCCGCCCGGCCGGGCCTACCTGGTCCCTAACGCGACGCACCCCGCCCATAATCGGTGGAGGCTCTGTCGTGTCACCGGCCCGGAGAGGAGAGGGTAGCCCCCGCCCTCCCGGCCACAGCCGATTCATTATCAAGTCAGTACTAACTGGTAAAAGGCATCACTGACTCGTCGGAGGGGTAGCCTGCGCGGTTGGCCAGGCAGTGGCTGGTACCAGTCGGGAGTAGAGGTAAGAAGAGAAAAATCAGGGCGCGAGGACGTTCAGCTCCCCCATCAGCTTCTGCAAATCCTGCGCGACGAGCCGCACGTCGGTTTCGAGCGGGGTGAGCCTTCGGGCGCGCAGCAGCTGGCCCTGTACTTCGGCGGCGTGGTAGTTGCCGCCCGCGCCGAAGTACAGGGCCAGCTGCTGCGCCTGCCGGGCGGGCTTGCCACTGCTGAGCTGGTCGTACTGCGCCCAGGTGCAGGCGCAGGCGGCCCAGCGGCGCGGGCCCGCCTGCGCCTGCACTTGGTTGAGCACGGCCCGGAGGCCGGGCGGGTAGAAGGCCGGCTGCGGGGACTGGCTCCAAACCGGCGCCAGCAGCGCCAGCAGCAGCCAGAAGGGACGCAAGCCGGATAGGTAGCTTAGGCTTAGGGCCAGTGACTGGAACCGCTTCATCCTCAACTTTTCAACGAGGCCGGCCGCGCCAGTCGCGTCTGGAGCGCCTGGTAGCCGGGGGCAATAACACTGCAAGGTTCAGCAGGGAGGCGTGCCCGTCCCATGACGAAAATCAGGAGCCGAAGCTGACATTTATCAGCCCGGCCAGGCACCTACCAGCGGCGCGGCGCAGCTTATCGGGCTCCCGCACCCGGATGGTTCTCAGGCCTGGCTTAATTAGTCCGTTCTGGTTGAACTCGCTCAGGGTGCGAATGACGGATTCGGGGGCCGTGCCGACGGCGGCCAGGTCCTCGCGCGCGCTGTGAATGCGGCCCCCGGCGGCCCCGGCGGCCTGGGCGTGCAAGTGTAGCAGCGCGTCGGCTACGCGCCGCCGGATGGAACTGTGGGCCCATGCCCAGCAGCTGCGTTTTCGCTCGCCGACGCGGCCCGCCAGCAGGCGGATAAACTTGCCGGCCCACGGCCGGGTCGCACAGCAGCAGCAGCGTGACATCGTCCCTGGTGATATACACCAGCTCCGTCTCGTCCACGGCCACGGCCGAGTCGTAGTAGCGGGTTTCTTTCGAGCAGCGGGAGGTAGCCAAAAAACTCGCCCGGCCCGTAGCGGCCCGTAATCAGCTCCTTGCCGCCGGCCGTCGTCTTCACCGTTTTCGCCCGGCCCGCTTTCCCGAAGAACACCCGCGTCGGCTCCTCGTCTTCGAGGTAGATGTCCTGCTTTTTGCAAATCAAGTGCCCTTTGCGGTTCCCGAACAGCTACTTCAGCTCCGGGCCGCCGACGGCGCGTGTCTCGTCCAGGAATTCGGGCCTCCCTTCGCCCAGCAGGTCGTAGTCGGCCACCCACCCGGCCGTGGTGCGCCGCTTCGACGGCCGGGGCCTGCCCGCTGCCACGGGCAGGCGGCGCTGCTGCTCAGCAAGCTCACGTCGCCCAACCCGCTGCCGGCTGAGTAGCCCCGGCCGGTACGCTGAAAAACGCGCCGCCGCTCCGAGCGGACTTGGCTGACGGCGGCAAGCCCCGCCCGGCGGCTGCCAGGAGCAGCACGGGCAAAGCGCGCCGCAACCAAGGCTGTTCGCCCGTAAGCCCGCCGGCGCGGCTTGTCTTCAAACCAGCGCCGGGCGTGCGGCGCAGTCCTCGCCGCGAAGCAGCGCCGGACGGAAGCAGCGCGCATTTCGCGGCAAAGGATACCGGGGCAGTCAGGCCGGGTTCCTGACAAAAATCAGGTGGCGAAAATGATTTTTCGCATACTTTCCCCCGCAACCAAACCAGTCCTTTGTGAGCCGCTGCCCCCGGCTGGCTCGGGGCGGTTTGGCGACTGGTTTGACACCGGCTGCTACCGCCCTGCCCGCGCCCGGCTTGCGGCGCCGGGGGCTTTGATAAGCCCGCATAACTCCTTAAAAGGCAACGGACCAAAAGGCAACGGACCGCTTTTGTTACTCCAACCACTCCTTAAGACTCTTTTGTCATGCTTATGCCGCCCCAAACCGCAACCGCCCCAGCCCTGACCACCAGCGCCGCGCCCAGCCGCTACCCGTTCGTGGTGCCGCCGTTAGCGTATGCGTATGACGCGCTCGAACCCTACATCGACGCGGCCACCATGCGCCTGCACCACGATAAGCACCATCAGGCCTACGTGGACAAGCTCAACGAGGCGCTCCGGGACTATCCCGATTGGCAGGGCTTTTCCGTCGAAGACCTGCTGCGCCAACTCGACCGGCTGCCCGCCGCTATCCGGCCGGCCGTGCGCGACCAGGGCGGCGGGCACGCCAACCACTCGCTGTTCTGGAACCTGATGGCCCCCGGCCAGGCGGGCACCGGCCCGAAGGGGGCGCTGGCCGCCGCCCTCATCGACAGCTTCGGCACGTTCGCCGCGTTTCAAAAAGCCTTCAGCGAGGCCGGCACCAAGGTGTTTGGCTCGGGCTGGGTGTTCCTGGCGTGCGCCCCTGGGCGCGGGCAGCTCGAAATTCTTGCCCTGCCCAATCAGGATACGGTGCTGCCCCTGGGCAAGCAGGTGCTGCTGGGCAACGACGTGTGGGAGCACGCCTACTACCTGAATCACCAGAACCGGCGGGCCGACTACCTGGCCGCCTGGTGGAGCGTGGTCAATTGGGGCTACGTGGGCCAGCGCCTGGCCGACTGCCGGGCCGGCAACGCGGCGCAGTAGGCGCCCCAACCAATTCAAGGCCAGAGAGCTAGAGAGGCCCCCGCCTGTTTTTGTATTTCCAACCAGTTAAAGACTTTTCACTCATGCCAGCAACCGATAACAGCCAGGCGGCATCTACCCCGACCGCCCCCAGCCAGCCCCCGCCCGTGCCTAATCAGGCAGCGCCTGCCCAGACGGCGCCCGAAATACCGCTGAACCGGCCGAGCGGCCGGCTCTCCGCAGGCAAGGCGTTTGGCAAGCCGATTACGGCGCAGGGGCGCACTATTATTCCCGTGGCCATAGTTGCCGCGATGGGCACGGGCGGGGGCCTGTGGGGCCGGATGAGCGGGATGTTGCGCCAGGCAACCGCCAATGGCGCGATGAATGGCGCGGCCAACCGGAGGCCGGGTGGGATGAGGCGCCGGATGATGGTGCGGCCGGTGGGCTATATCGACATTAGCAGCACGGGCAGCCGCTTCATCAGCATTGCCCCCGGCCGCTTCGTGGCCCTGGGCGTCGCGCTGGCCTTCGTGGCGGGCGGGCTTATCCGCCGTAGTCGGGCCAAACGCAAAGCCAACGGCTAGCGGCGGGCTCTCACTCGTTTCCTTTTCCACTTATCCTCTACTGCTATGAAATGGCTTTCCCCCACCGCGCACGGCGCGCTGGACTACATGCTTATTATTTTCCTGGCGATGGCCCCCACGGCGGAGAGCGCCACGGGCATCTACGCCGCAGTGTGCTACGGGCTGGCCGGGGCGTATTTGCTCGTCGTGCTCGCCACCACTGATTCTATGGGGGTCGTGGAAATCATTCCCTACCGCGCGCACGGGTGGCTGGAGCTGGTCAGCGGGCTGATTTTTATCGCTTCGCCTTTTCTGTTCCGCTTCTCGGCGGCGCACCCGACGGCCCGCGTGTTTTTCATGGGGTATGGGGCCGCGCTACTGCTGCTGTGGTGGCTCACCGACTGGTCGGGGAAAGCTTACTCCGAGATAAGGGACGGCGTGACCCACAACCTGCGCGGCCAGCCGCTGCCTGCCCACAAGCGCCACCGAGCCTCCTGACGGCCGGCCCGCCGGCTGAAAAGCAGCTGGAGTTCATTGGCAGCGAGGGTAGCGGCGCGGCACTTCGCGCCTCCTCGTGTGAGGTGGGGTAGGGTAGTCAGACAGAATGGATTACTGCACCCCACCTCACGCGAGCAGACGCAAAGTGTCGCGTCGCCACCCTCGTTTGGGCGGCCCTGGCGCTACCTCCAACTGCTTCTGGAGGATTTATGGAGGATTTATGCTTATCACCTCCCCAGTTTCTCCCTGTGCTATGCTCGCCGTCGGAACCCAAGCGCCGGACCTGGAACTGTATTCCACGCCCGACCAGAAGATAAAGCTGAGCGCGCTGCGGGGCCGAAAGGTGATTTTGGCCTTCTGCCCGGCCGACTGGAGCCCGGTGTGCTGCGACGAGATGTCGCTCCTCAATGCCACGCGTAAGCTCTTCGACCGGCACCAGGCGCCGCTGCTGGGCATCTCCGTGGACAGCACGTGGCGCCACCTGGCCTTCAGCCAAAGCTGCCAGCTGCATTTTCCACTGCTGGCCGATTTCGAGTCCAAGGGCAAAGGTGCCCGGCGCTACGGCGTGTATGACGCGCCCGCTGGTCTCAATCCGGGCCCGGACGGCATTCTGGCAGCATTCTAGCGGCCCTGGAAAAACTGGACACCCCTACCCCCTGGCAAGCATGAGCCCGCACTTAACTCCGGTCGTCGGGGGCCAGGACCACGCTCAGGGCGCCGAAAAAGCGCCCCTCATGCTGGCCGGGTACGGCGACTACGAGTGCGGCTATTGTGGGGAGGCCTACCCCCTCATTAAAGCCGCGCGGCAGGCCCTGGGGCCCCGGCTGCGCTTCGTGTTCCGCAACTTCTCGCTTTCCGGTGCGCACCCCACGCCCAGGCCGCCACCCTGGCCGCCGAAGCGGCGGGCCCGCAAAATAGGTTCTGGGAAATGCACGACGCGCTGTATGAGCGCCAGGGCCAATTAGCGGCGAGCCACCTGGCCGGCTACGCCAAGGCACTGAGGCTCAACGTCGAGCAGTTCGACCGCGACCGGCAGCAAGCAGCTGTTTCGGCCAGGGTAGAAGCCGACCTGGAAAGCGGCGCCCGCAGCGGGGTCAAGGGCACCCCGTCCTTTTTTGCGAACGGCAGCAAGTACGACGGCGATTGGCAAGGGCCGGGGCTGCTGCACCGCCGGCAAAGCCAGCTATAGGTAGCCGCTGGTTGCTAACTGCTTACTGACCTGGATCATCCCGCCTTTCTCTTCGGAAATTTCCATGAACTCACTACGTAAAGAAACCGCGGCCCGCCACGCGCTGCTGGTGGCCGGCCTGCTGGGCGGGCTGCTGGCGGCCCCAGCCTGCGGCGCCAGGAAAGGCGCGGGAGCCGCGGGCGGACCGGGTGCGCCCGGCGCCGGACCCGGCGGCCCGCCCGGTGGGCCGCCGCCCATCAAAGACTACCCGGTGCTGACGCTGGTGCCCCGCGCGGCGGTGCTCCACTCCGACTACCCGACCATCCTGCAAGGGCGGGCCGACGTGGAGATTCTGCCCAAGGTGAGCAGCTTCATCGACCAGATTCTGGTCGATGAGGGCGACCGGGTGCGCCGGGGCCAGCTCTTGTTTCGCCTCAACAGCGACGAGGCCGACCAGGCCGTGCGCTCGGCGCAGTCCGCCATCCTCATTGCCCAGGCCGACGTGAACGCCGCGGGCAAAGACGTGCAGAAAACCGTGCCCCTGGTCGAGAGCAAGATTCTGAGCCGCTACCAGCTCGACGCCTACCGCTACACGCTGCAAGCCCGGCAGGGCACGCTGGCCCAAACCCGCGCCGACCTGCTTAGCGCCCAAAAAACGCAGAGCTACGCCCGCATCACCAGCCCCTCGAACGGGGTTATCGGGACCCTGCCCTACAAGCTGGGCTCGCTGGTGAGCAGCACCATTACGCCGCCGCTGACCACGGTGGCCAGCATCGGCAGCGTGCGGGCCTATTTCTCCATCAACGAAAAGCAGGCCCTGGCCTTCAATGAGCGGGCCGACGGACGGCCCTTGCAGGCGCAGCTGCGCCAGCTGCCCAGCGTGCGGCTGGTGCTCTCCGACGGCACCCTCTACCCGCGGGCCGGGCGCATCGAGGCGGCCAGCGGGCTGGTGAGCACCCAAACCGGCTCGGTGAGCGTGCGGGCCACGTTCCCGAACCCCGACGGCGTGCTGCGCAGCGGCGCCACGGGGCAGGTGCGCGTCCCGCAGCGGCTGGCCAACGCCCTGCTCGTGCCCCAGGCCGCCACGTATGAGCTGCAAGGCAAGCGCTTCGTGTACGTGGTCGGGCCGGGCGGCAAAGTGCGCAACACGGCCATCGCGGTGCTGCCCCTCACCGACGGCGTCAACTACGTGGTAACCCAGGGCTTGAAAGCCGGCGACCAGCTGGTGACCCAGGGCGTGAGCGCCCTCAAGGACGGCCAGACCATCCGGCCCCGCCCGGCCACGGCGGCGGATACGGCCGCCGGAGCGGGCCCCGCACCATTTCCCGTGGCCGGCCGCCCCGCCCCGGCCCGCGCCAACTAGGGCGCTTTCACTTCCTATTATACAGAGTTAAAAGTTAAAATGCACACAGCCTGAATTTTAACTTTTAACTCTCAACTTTTAACTTCTCTTCTTCCGCCGCCCCACTTATGCTGAGATTATTCATCGACCGGCCCGTGCTCTCTACGGTCATCTCTATCCTGCTGGTGATTCTGGGGGTGCTGGGCCTGCGCGCGCTGCCCGTCTCGCAGTACCCCGACATCGCCCCGCCCACCGTGCAGGTGTCGGCGACCTACACCGGGGCCAACGCCGACGTGGTGCTGCGCTCGGTGGTGGTGCCGCTGGAGGAGCAAATCAACGGGGTCGAGAACATGACCTACCTCTCCTCGACGGCCAACAACACCGGCCAGGCCACGATTACCATATTTTTCAAGCAGGGCACCAACCCCGACCTGGCCGCCGTGAACGTGCAGAACCGCGTGAGCCGGGCCGCGCCGCTGCTGCCCATCGAGGTGACGCAGACCGGCGTGGTGGTGGCCAAGCGCCAGAGCAGCCAGCTGCTCATCTTCGCCCTCTACAGCGACAATCCCACCTACGACCAGACCTTTTTGCAGAACTACGCCCTGCTGAACCTGATTCCGCAGATTCAGCGCATCACGGGGGTAGGGGAGGCCTCGGCCTTCGGCGCGCGCAACTACGCCATGCGCATCTGGCTACAGCCCGCCGCGATGGCCAACTACGGGCTGATTCCGGCCGACGTGACGGCGGCGCTGGCCCAGCAGAACATCGAGGCGGCGCCCGGACAGTTTGGCGAAAACAGCCCGCAGCCCTTCCAGTACATCATCAAGTACAAGGGCCGCCTGGTGCAGCCCGCCGAGTACGGCAACATCGTGCTGCGCACCACGGCGGCCGGGCAGGTGCTGCGCCTCAAGGACATCGCCCGCATCGAGCTGGGCGCCCTCACGTATTCGAGCGCCACGACCAGCCAGGGCAAGCCGGCCGCCATCATCGCCATCTACCAGACGGCCGGCTCCAACGCGCAGGCAGTGGTCAACGACAGCAAAAAGCTGCTGGACCAGGCCGCGGCCGCGTTTCCGGCGGGCATCCACTACGCGACGCTGGTCGATGCCAACGAGTTTCTGAACGCCAGCATCGCCAAGGTAGTGTCTACGCTCGTCATCGCCTTCGTGCTGGTGTTCATCGTGGTGTTCGTCTTTTTGCAGGATGTGCGCTCCACGCTCATTCCGGCCATTGCCGTGCCGGTAGCCATCGTGGGCACGTTTTTCTTTCTGAACCTGCTGGGCTTCACGCTGAATCTGCTCACGCTCTTTGCGTTAGTGTTAGCCATCGGCATTGTGGTGGACGATGCCATCGTGGTGGTGGAAGCCGTACACGCCAAGCTCGACGCAGGCGCCACCTCCGCCCGCGATGCCACGGTGGAAGCTATGAGCGAGATTAGCGGGGTCATTATCGCCATCACGCTGGTGATGTCGGCCGTGTTCGTGCCGGTGGCTTTCATCACCGGCTCGGCGGGCGTGTTCTACAAGCAGTTCGGCCTGACGCTGGCCATCGCCGTGCTGATTTCGGCCGTTAACGCCCTGACCCTGAGCCCGGCGCTGTGCGCGCTACTGCTCAAGCCCAAGCCGCAGCCGGCCGCCGGCCCCGCCCAGCCGATAGCAGACCCCGCCACCCCTGCCAAGGCGGGCGTCGCGGCGGTCCCGGCCCACCTCAACCTGCTGCAACGCTTCTACGCCGCCTTCAACCGGGGCTTTGAGGCCGTGACCAAGCGCTTTGAGCAGGCCGTGGGCTGGCTGAGCCGGTATGCGTGGGTTGCGCTGCTGCTCATCGTCGGGTTTGGGGGTGGCCTCTGGTGGCTGCTAAGTACGGCGCGCTCGGGCTTCGTGCCCAACGAGGACCAGGGCATCGTCTTCGCCGACATTAGCCTGCCGCCGGCTGCCTCGCTCGCGCGCACCCAGCAGGTGGTGCATCAGGTCGATAGCATCGCCCAGCGCCTGCCGGAAATGAGCGTGCACGCCCTCGTCACGGGCCAGAGCTTTCTCAACGGCACGGGCAGCTCCTACGGCATCGTCATCATGAAGCTCAAGCCCTGGGACCAGCGCACCAAGCAGCCCATTGCCGCCACCATTGGCCAGCTCTTTGCCCGCACGGCCGGCATCCGCGACGCCAAGATTATCTTTTTCTCGCCCCCGACCCTGCAAGGCTTCGGCAACAGCAACGGCTTCGAGGTGCAGGTGCAGGACCGGGCCGGCGGCGACATCGCCGAGTTGGGCCGGGTCAGCCAGCAGTTTATCGCCGCCCTGAGCGCGCGGCCCGAAATCCTGTTTGCCAGCACCGGCTTCAACCCCAACTTTCCGCAGTACGAGGTCGCCATCAACGTGGCCCGCACCCAGCAGGCCGGCCTGAACTCGCGCGACATTCTGGCCACGCTGCAAGGCTACTTCGGCGGGCTCTACGCCTCGAACTTCAACGAGTTTGGCAAGCAGTACCGGGTGCTGGTGCAGGCCGAAGCCGCCGCCCGTACCAACCCCGAGAGCCTCAACGGCGTGTTCGTGCGCGCCACCGATGGCACGATGGCTCCCATCACCGAGTTCGTCACCCTCACGCGGGTGTTCGGGCCCGAGACGCTGAGCCGCTTCAACCTCTACTCGGCGGCCACCGTCACGGGCAGTCCTAAGCCGGGCTTCAGCTCGGGCGACGCCATCACGGCCATCGAAGCCGTGGCCAAGCAAACGCTGCCCGCCTCCTACGGCTACGAGTTTTCGGGCCTCACGCGCGAGGAAATCGCGGCCGGCTCCCAGGTCCTCTACATTTTTGGGCTGTGCCTGGTGTTCGTGTACTTTCTGCTCAGCGCGCTCTACGAGAGCTACCTGGTGCCGTTTGCCGTGCTCCTGCCCCTGCCCATCGGCCTGGCCGGAGCGCTGCTCTTCGCCCGGCTCTTCGGCATCGACGACACCATCTACCTCCAGATTGCCCTGATTATGCTCATCGGGCTGCTCTCGAAGAACGCCATTCTGATTGTCGAGTTCGCGCGCGACCGGCGCCTGGCCGGCCTGGGTATCCCGGAGGCGGCCGTCGCCGGGGCCCGCGCCCGCCTGCGCCCGATTCTGATGACCTCGTTTGCCTTCATCCTGGGGTTGCTGCCGCTCATGTTCGCCACCGGCGCTGGGGCGGTCGGCAACCGCTCCATCGGCACGGTCGCCGTGGGCGGGATGCTGCTCGGCACCCTGTTCGGGGTGTTCGTGATTCCGGTCATGTTTGTCCTGATGCAAACCTTACAGGAGAAAATCAGCGGGGCGCCCGCGCCGGCCGCGGACGCGCCGGGCCCGGCCATCCCTACCCCCCTGGTGCCGCTCAGCCCGCCGGCCCTGGCGGTTCACCTCACCCCCTAGCCCCCTCTCCAAAAGAGAGGGGGACTAGTCTTTAGCGCTAAAAAGCTAGGCTATTCTAAGTCTAAAACTAGAAACTAGTCCCTCCTCTCTTTTGGAGAGGGGGCTAGGGGGTGAGGTGAACGTGAGGTCTCCGCCCGAACGTCCCTATCCCTACCCCCCCTGCCCGCCCTAACCCTTCCTGACATGCGCAACTTCAAGGTGCGGGCGCTAGTGGGCCTGCTGCTGCTCTGCGGCCTGACTTCCTGCCACATCACCCGGCCCGGCGGGGCGCCGGCGGCCAGCCTGGCGGGGCTCTACCGCGACCAGGTCGCAACCGATACCGTGACGCTGGCGCAGCTGCCCTGGCGCACGCTCTTCACCGACCCGGCCCTGCAAACGCTTATCGCGCAGGGTATTACCCACAACCTCGACCTGCAAGTGGCCGGGGCGCGGGTGCGGGAGGCCGACGCCTACTTTCGCCAGAGCCAGGCCGCGTTTCTGCCGAGCCTCTCGGCCACGGGCAGCGTGGCGCGCAGCCGGCAGGCCGGCTCCAGCGAGCTGGGCACGCTGCGCGCGACCACCTTCTACCAGCTCTACGGCAGCGCCAGCTGGGAGGCCGATGTCTGGGGCAAGCTGCGCAACTCCCGGCGCTCCTACCTGGCCCTGCTGCTCCAGAGCGAAGCCTACCGGCGCGCGGTACAGACGAGCGTAGTGGCCGGCATCGCCAACTACTACTACCAGCTGCTGGCCCTGGACCAGCAGCTGGCCATCACCCGGCAAACGGTGCAGAACCGCATCCAGGACGTGGAAACCTCCCGCAAGCTGAGCGCGGCGGGCATCGTGACGGGAGCGGCCGTGGTGCAGAGCGAGGCCATCCGCTACGCCGCCGAGGTCACCATCCCGGACTTAAAGCAGCAAATCCGGGAAACCGAAAACGCACTCAGCCGGCTGCTGGGCGTCGCGCCCGCCGCCATCGGGCGCGGCACGCTGGCCGCCCAGCAACCGGTCACGACCCTGTCAACCGGCGTGCCGGCCCAGCTGCTGCGCTTCCGCCCCGACGTGCAGCAGGCCGAATACGCCTTCCGCTCGGCCTTTGCCCTGACCAACGCCGCCCGCGCCTACTTCTACCCCGCCCTGACCCTGACGGCCAGCGGGGGCTACTCGGCCTTCGATTTCAGCCAGTTGCTCGACCCCACGGCCGTGTTCGGCTCGCTGGCCGGCGGCCTGGTGCAGCCCCTGCTGACGCGCGGCGTCAACCGCGCCCGGCTGCGCGTGTCGGAAGCCCAGCAGCTCGAAGCCCAGCTCAACTTTCAGACGGCCCTGCTCACGGCCGGCCAGGAGGTGTCCGATGCCCTGTATTCCTACCAGGCTGCGGAGGAAAAAATCACGATTCGGGCCCGGCAGCTCGATGCGCTGCAGAAATCCGTGACTTACAGCCAGGCGCTGCTGGCCAACGGCTTCGCCAACTACACCGAGGTGCTCACGGCCCAGCAGAACCTGCTCACGGCCCAGCTCAACGGCGTCAGCGACCAGCAGCAGCGGCTGCAAGCCGTCACCAACCTCTACCGCGCCCTGGGCGGGGGCTGGCAGTAAGCCCTGCCCCCTGATTACCTACGCGCTTTACGTCCTCACCATCACTTACCCAACCTCTCAACCACTTATTCTTTCCTGGTTATGAGCAAGCTTGCGCTGAAAGTGCTGGGCAACTACAACCAGCAGCTGAGCTTTGCCTGAGCCAGGGCGTTTTTTGGGCCTTTCCCGCTTCAAGTAAATTCAGCAGCCCCGCGGCCCGCGCGCCGTTGCCGCCCGCCCGCAGGGGCCAGCTCGCCTGGCGCTTGGGCCGGACACAGTCAGCTTCGCAGAAATTCGTATAAAGGACAAGGGGTAAGCGCGCCGGACGCCTTGCCAGCACTTGCTTATGAACCCGCCGACGCGCCGCCTTCAGTACTTCTTGTTCGGGCAGAACTTCTCCGACGCGGTGCGCACCACGCTGGCCATTCTGCTGCCGGCCGTGGTGCTGGCCCAGCTGGGGCACTTCGCCGAAGGGCTGAGCATCTCGACTGGCGCTGTGTGCCTGAGCGTGACCGACACGCCCGGCCCCGCCCGCTACCGCCGCAACGGGATGCTGGCCGCGCTGGCGCTGGTCGGCCTCACCGCCGGGCTCACGGGCCTGGCCGCCCGCAGCGTGTGGCTGCTGGGCCTGGAAATCGGCCTGCTCGGCTTCCTCATGACCATGCTGCTGGTCTGGGGCGCGCGGGCCGGCGCGGTGGGCACGGCCGCCCTGCTCACGATGGTGCTGCTGCTGGCGCAGCCGCCGGCCCTGCCGCAGGTGCTGCCCCACGCGGGCCTGCTGCTGCTTGGTGGCTTGTGGTACGCGGCGCTGGCCCTGCTGGTGCACCGGGTGCGGCCCTACCGCCCGGCGCAGCAGGCGCTGGGCGAGTGCGTGCACGCGCTGGCCGGGTTTCTGGCCTTGAAAGCCCGGTTTTATGAGCCCGCCACCGATCTGAAAGATGATTATCGGCAACTCGTGGCCCAGCAGGTGGTGGTCAATGAAAAGCAGGAAGCCGCCCGCGACCTGCTGTTTCGCACCCGCCAGATTGTGAGCGAAACCACCGGCACTGGCCGCCGCCTGGTGCTCACTTTTGTCGAGACCGTGGATTTGTTTGAGCGCATCACGGCCGGCTACTACGACTACGCCGCCATGCGCGCGGCCTTCGGCGCCCGCGATGTGCTGCCCGCCGTGGCGGCCTTTATCCGGCACCTGGCCGCCGCGCTCGACGACCTCGGCGCCGCCATTCAGGCCAACCGGCCCGCCCGCGGGGCCGGCCCCGACCTCGACGCCGAGCTAAGCCAGCTGCAAGCCCGCATCATGGCCCTCGACCAGGAAATTCCAGCTTCCGCCGCGGGCGGCAGCACGCTGGCATTGAAGAAAATTCTGGTTAATCTGCGCGACATCACCCAGCGGGTGGACGATATCTGCCGCTACTTCGAGGAAGACCTGACCGCCGAACTCCCTACCCCCGTGGTCGACGCCCCGAATCGCGCGGCCGAGCACGCCCGCTTCGTGACGCCGCAGCAAGTTGATTGGCCGGCGCTGCGCCAGAACCTGACCCCGCAATCCAGCACCTTTCGCCACTCGGTCCGCATGATGCTGGCCAGCCTGGTGGCCTTCGCGGTGGGCACAGGCCTGGCCCGCGGCCCGCACAGCTACTGGATTCTGATGACTGTGGTGTTTATGCTTAAGCCGGGCTTCAGCCTCACGCGCCAGCGCAACACCGAGCGCATTCTCGGTACGCTGGCCGGCGGCGCGCTCGGCGTGGGCCTGCTGTGGCTGCTGCCCTGGCCCCAGGTCCGGTTTGGGATACTGGTGGTGTTTATGGTGGTGGCCTACAGCTTTCAGCGCACCAACTACCTGGTCACGGTAGTGTTTCTGACAGCCTACCTGCTCATCTTATTCAGCTTCCTGGGCCTGAACTACATCGGGGTGGTCGAGGAGCGCATCGTGGACACGCTGCTGGGCTGCGCTATTGCCTTCGGAGCCGGCTATTTCTTGTTTCCCAATTGGGAATCTGAGCAGCTTACCGACCTGATGGCCGCCGCCCTGCGCGCCAACCTGGCCTACCTGCGCCAGCTGGCTGACCGCCTGGCCGGTGGGCCGCTGCCGCCTGACGACTACCGCCTGCTGCGCAAAGACGTTTACGTGAGCGGCGCCAACCTGGCGGCGGCCTTTCAGCGGATGCTCACCGAGCCCCAAAGCAAGCAGCACCACCCCGGCGAAACCCACGAGTTTGTGGTGCTCAACCACGTTCTCTCGTCTAGCATCGCCGCCCTCACCGCCACCCTGCGCGAGGCCGCGCCCGCCCTACCCCCCTCCCCCACCGAAAGCCGCCGCGCCCTGACCAGCGCCGCCGCGGCCCTGGGCAAAAGCCTGAGCTGCCTGCGCGCCGCTCCCTCCGACCCGGCCCCACCCTTGCCGCCCAACGAGCCCGCCCTACCCGCGGCCCCCGACGACAAGCTGCTCTTGGAACAGCTGCTCTTTCTGCAAAAAGTAAGCGCCGACATCAGCCGCGTGACGGACTTGCTGACGGCGGCGCCGGCTGCCCCGTCGGGCGGCCCGGCGCCGGTGGTAGCACCGGCCCGCACTTAGAGCGGTTCTCAGGTCAGGGTAGTATCCCTTGTTCAAGTGGGCAACCCTACCGCCGGCTCTTCCCCTGCGGGCGAGGGGCCTAGCGCAAGTAGTCGTCCGACTCCCCTCGCCCGCAGGGAAAGAGCCGGGGGTAGGGTTGCCCGCGGCGGGTGGCTACGTACTCCAATTAGAGAGCCGCTCTAGCTATTCGCTTCCAATTCCCTGCCTCCGTATCGCGCCTGCCAGCCGGCCCAGGCCTGCAAGCCGCCGGTGTGCACCGCCACCACGCGGCTACCGGGCTGAAAGTAGCCCTGCGCTACCAAATCCAGCACCCCAAACAGCAGCTTGCCGGTATAAATCGGGTCGAGTAGCACGCCGTGTTGCATCTCAAACTCGTGGATGAAGGCTAGTAGCGGCGCTGAGTAGCGGGCGTAGCCGCCGAAGTGGTAGCCAGTGAGCAGGTTGTAATTGCGGTACGTGATGCCCGCCGCGTCCTGGGTCAGGTAGTCAATTTCAGTGGGTAAACCAGCGGCGCCTTTCAGAGTGGCGACGCCCACGGCGTGGCCCTGCCCGGCCAAACCCAGCAGCACGCCGGCCAGCGTGCCGCCCGTGCCCACGGGCACGGCCAGCGCGTCAAAATCTGTGTGCGCTCGAATGTCAGCTACGATTTCAGCCATGCCGCGCAGAGCCAGGGCATTGGTGCCGCCTTCAGGCAGCACGTAGGCCGGGCCGAACTGGGCGAGTAGCTCAGCCAGAAAATCCGGCTCCGACCGGCGGCGGTAATGCTCGCGGGTGAGAAAATGCAGTTGCATTCCGTTGGCGGTGCACTGGCTGAGCGTCGGATTGAGGGGTAGGGATTCTTCGCCCCGCACCAAGCCGATGGTTTGGAAATCCTGCTGCCGGCCCGCGGCGGCCACGGCCGCCAGGTGGTTGGAATAGGCACCGCCGAAGGTTAGCAGCGTGTGCTGACCCTGCTGCTTGGCTGTCAGCAGATTATACTTAAGTTTACGGGCCTTGTTGCCGGGCAGCACCGGATTGAGTAAGTCGTCGCGCCACAGCCAGAGCTGCACGCCCTGCCGCTCGGTCGCCGGCGTGCTGATGGGCTGAAGCAAAATTGACGCGCCGCTCATAGGGTGGTAAATGAACTATAGCCAGCTATAGAATGCGCTAAACAGCTATAGGAAAAGTGCCCTACAGCCCGTTCAGTGGCCCTATTGCACGGTACAACCGGGTGGTACCAGCTATACTGCCAGCTCCGGCGGCTGCTCAGTCGCCGGCCGGCGGCGCAGCCAGTAAGCACCTGCCCCCAGCAGCACCAGCAGCAGCGCCACCGACGAAGCTAGCGACACGGCATTGCCCAGGGCGTAGGCCTTGGGCTCAAACCGGAACTCGATGCTGAGCGGGCCGGCCGGCACGGGCAGCGCCCGCAACACGTAGTTGGCGCGGAGGTGCGGCACGGGCTGGCCATTCAAGTAAGCCTGCCAGCCGTCGGCGTAATAAATTTCGGAGAACACTACCAGGCCGGGCTGGGCGGCGCTGCCGCGGTAGGTGAGGCGGTCGGGCGCGTACTCGGTGAGGGCGATGCTGGAGCCGGCCGGGTCGTAGGTGGCGGCTTTCTGGGTAGGAAACTTGGAGATGTCTACTACCGCCTCCGTGGCGGGATTGAGCGTCGAGAGGGCGGCCATCTCCTGGTCGGGCGACGGCACGGCTCGCACCTGGCTTACAAACCAGGCGTTGCCGAGCGCGCCGGGATTGCGGGCGGCCTGCTCGGGCTGCTTGGCCTGGGCATTCTCGGGGATGAGGAGGTAGCGGGTGTTGAGCATGTTGAGCACCGGCGCCGCGTCGAGCTTGTTCTGGGTGAAAATCTGCTGGAGCTGGGGCGTAATCTGGCGCTCAATCAGCTCCTGGTAGCGGCGCAGCTTGGCGCCGTGGTAGCCGCCGATGCTCTTGTGATAATAGGACGTGGTAGCGTCGGCAAATGGGTCGCCCTTCAGGCTTAGCACCCGGTAGCTCAGGTCTTTATCCTTCAGAATCTCCTCATCGGCTGGCGAGGGCTGAAAGCTGGCGGCAATGGACTGGGGCTGGAAATTATCGGCCCCGAGGTAGCGCTTATCCACGCCCCAGAGGTCGAGCAGCACCAGCGCCGCGATGAGCGCCGCCGCCGGGCGCGCCGCCAGCCGGCCTTTCAAGTGGAAATAGAGCACGCCCAAGGCCAGCCCGATGAAAAGCAGCGCCCGCCACACATCGTTGCGCAGCAGCTCGGCGCGGTCGGCGCGCAGGGCGCGCAGCAAGTCGGGCGTGAAGCCGCTTTGCGTCAGCTGCGCATCAACGGCGCCCTGAAAATCGAAGCTGAAGCTCGCCAGCCAGGCCAGCGCGCACCCGCCCGCCGTGATGGCGCCCGCCCAGAGCACCGGGCGCAGCCGGGCGTAGGCCTCGTTGACGGCGCCGGGGGGGGTAGGGATTTTGCCGGCCGCGGCGGCCATTGCTTTTGCCAGGGCCGGGTGCGGCGCGGCACCGGCCGGGGTGGCGGGCGCGAGGGGGGGTAGGGCAGGGGCCGCCTCGGGCCGCAGTACCCGGCCCAGAGCCAGGGCCGCCAGCAGCGGCATGGCCAGCTGCGCGATGACCAGGGCCATGCTCACGGCCCGGAATTTATTGTAGCCCGGCAGCAGTTCGAAAACCAGATTGTTGAGTGTCCCGAAGTTCTTGCCCCAGGCCAATAGCAACGACAGAATGGTGCCCGCCAGCAGCCAGTAGCGGGTGCGCTTATCGACCACGAACAAGCCCAGCACGAACAGAAAGCACACCACCGCCCCCACGTACACCGGCCCGCTCGTGGAGGGCTGCGCGCCCCAGTAGGTGGGCAGGTTGCCCAAATACTCGGCCGGCAGGCCAGCTTTGGCCAGGTTGGAATCCGGCCCCAGCGCCATCTGGCTGGCCCCGCCGAAGAAGTTGGGCACGAGCAGGGTGATGGTTTCGCCCACGCCGTAGCTCCAGCCAAAGGCGTAGTCCCGGTCGCGGTTGGCGGCCTCGGTGGTGGTGCCCGGCCCGGCCGGCGCGGCGCTCAGCTCCGACTTGGCGCGGTTGCTGAGCTTGCTGTACTCGTAGGTGGTGTAGAGGCGGCCGAAGCTCACGCCCACGGCGATGGCCGCGCCCAGCCCCAGCAGGCCCACGCGGCCCCCAAAATCCGCCAGGCGGCCCGCCCGGACGGCGGCCACCAGCTCAATAACCCCGAAAATGACAATCAGCAAACCCAGGTAGTACGTTATCTGGGGGTGATTCGAGCGGATGTTCATTGCCAAACCCAGCGTGAAGAGCGCCGCGCCCAGCCACTTGTCGCGCCGGAATGTGACGAGCAGGCCGCCCAGCACCAGCGGGGCGTAGGCCAGGGCCAGGCTCTTGGTGTTGTGGCCGGCGGCCAGAATGATGAGGTTGTAGCTCGAAAAGCCGAGGGCCACGGCGCCGGCCACCGCCACCAGCGGGCGCAGGCCCACGGCCACCAGCAGCGCGTAGCCGCAGACCAGGGCCAGAAACAGGTTGGCCACCACGGCGGGCAAACCCAGCGTAAAAAGCTTGTGCAGGTACAGCGACCAGTCGCCCGAAAAGTGGGCGCTAATCAAATACGTCGGCATCCCCGAAAACATGGAGTTGGTCCACAGCGGCTCGTGGCCGTTGTGGGTGGCGGCCCACTGCTGCACCTCGCGGGCCCCACCCTGAAACTGGGTGATGTCGTGCTGGGCCAGGCTCTGCCCCTCGAAGACGATGGGGGCAAAATAGACGGCGGCCAGCAGGGCAAAAAACAAAATGGCCAGCAGGTGCGGCCACAGGCGCGCCCAGCGTGGCGCAGACGAAACAGACGACGAAGAGGAAGCAGCAACAGCGGCCATCAGGCGGGAGCAAGGGTGAAAAAAACACCCCGAAGGTAGCGCCCGCCGGCCGGAGCGCGGACGTAGCGCGGACGTTGTAGTCCGCGAGCTACATCGTTATATACGGCCCATTCGCGGACCACCAAGTCCGCGTTATTGCCCGCTCAGGCCGTGGCCGGACGCTGGCCCAGTACCTGCCCTACCAGCTGGCCGAACCGGCTGAAGCACAGCGGCTGGGGCAGCCGCCCGTCGGCCGGCGCCTGGCCGGAGAAGGACGGAATATTGCCCATCTGCTCAATCATCAGCCAGCGGGGCCGGCCACCGTGCGTAACGCTGCGGATGTCGTCGGGGTGTAAGCCGGCTGAACTGAGGTCGAGAATAACCAAATCAACCTCGCCGCCGCGCTGCAAATAGTCGTAGGCTTCCACGCCGTCACAGAGCGAAGCTACCAGGCGCAGGCCGCCGGACAGGGCCACGTAGTGCTCGAGGGTGATGCGGTGCATGGCGTTGTCGCTCACGACCAGGCAGCGGGTGAGCGGAGCTTCGGGCACGGGCGAGGGTACAAAGGAGAATGGCTCCGGCGAATGAGGGCTGACCAGGTGGGTGAGGAGCGACTGGAGCATCTGAGCTATTATAAAACTAGATATTTAATTCTACTGTGCAAAACTATCCCGGCAAATTCCCCGCCGGGCGCTCATTTCGCTCAGCCAGCCGATTTAGCCCCCGAACGCGGCGCTGAAGGCGGCCAACCGCTGGCCGGCCCCGCGTAACTTCGCCGGCCATGCTGCTCTTTTCCGACCTGCCTGCCCTGTTCGGCGGCCACGTGCTGCAAGCCCCTACCCCCCCCGTCGCGGCCGAGCCCGTGCGCCGGCTGCTGCTCGACAGCCGCCGGGTGGGCGTGGCCGCCGGCAGCCTGTTTTTTGCCCTGCGCGGCCCCCAGCACGACGGCCACCGCCACTTGCCGGAGCTGTATGCCAAGGGCGTGCGCCTGTTCGTGGTGGCCGAAGACTATTTGCTGGCCAATCAGTTAGCTGATTTTCCGGAGGCTGGTTTTGTGGTTGTGCCCAGCCCGCTGGCGGCGCTGCAAACCCTGGCCGCGGCTCACCGCCGCGCGTTCCACATCCCGGTCGTGGCCATCACGGGCTCGAATGGCAAGACCATCGTGAAGGAGTGGCTGGCGCAGCTGCTGAGCCCCGATGAGTTCGTGTGCCGCTCGCCGCGCTCCTACAACTCGCAAATCGGCGTGCCGCTCAGTGTGTGGGAGCTGCACGCCGGCCACACGCTGGGCGTGTTCGAGGCCGGCATCTCCGAGCCCGGCGAGATGGCACGGCTGGCGGCCGTCATCCAGCCCACGCTGGGCCTCTTCACCAACCTGGGCACGGCCCACGACGCGGGCTTTGCCTCGGAGGTGGACAAGCTGCGCGAAAAGCTCCAGCTCTTCCAGCAGCCGGGCTTCGAGCGGCTTTTCTACTGCCGCGACCACGCGCTGGTGCACGAGGAAGTCAGCCGCCTGAATTTGCCCGCCACCTTCACCTGGAGCCGCCACGGCCGGCCGGCCGATGTGCAGGTCGAATCCCTACCCCCTCTGCCGGCCGCAACCTCGCCCGGCGGCGCACCTGCCGCTGCCACCGCGCTGCGGGTGCGCTGGGCCGGCCAAAGCGCGGAGTTCAGCCTGCCCTTTACCGACGAGCCCTCGCTGGAAAATGCGCTGCACTGCCTGGCCGTGCTGCTGCAACGGGGGGTAGGGGCCACGGAGATTCAGCGCCGCCTGCGCCGCCTGCACCCGGTGGCCATGCGCCTGGAGATGAAGCCCGGCCGCCACGGCTGCTACCTGCTCGACGACACCTACAACAACGACCTGGCCGGCCTCACCCTGGCCCTGGATGCGCTCAGCCGCCAGGCCCGCCCCGGCCGCCGCACCCTGATTCTGAGCGACGTCCTCGAATCGGGCTTGCCCGCGGCCGAGCTGTACGCCCGCGTGGCCGCCCTGCTGCCGGTGTATGGCGTGAGCCGGCTGGTGGCCATTGGCCCAGCAATAAGTTATGAGTTAAAAGTTATGAATTATGAGTTGGTAGCACCAAGCGAAGCTGACGCGCTAGCTACGTCAAGTCAAAACTCTCAAAATCAACTCATAACTCATAACTCAAAAATCATAATTCAATCCTACCCCACGACCGAAGCCTTCCTTACGGCGCTGACGCCCACCAGCTTTCAGCACGAAACCATTCTCATCAAAGGCGCGCGGCGGTTTGGGTTTGAGCGCATCGTGGCGGCCTTGCAGCAGCAGCAGCACGGCACGGTGCTGGAAGTGAACCTCGATGCCCTGAGCCACAACCTCCAGCACTACCGCCAGCGCCTGGCGCCCGGCACCAAGCTCATGGTGATGGTCAAGGCATTTGCCTACGGCAGCGGCTCCTACGAGGTGGCCAGCCTGCTCCAGTTTCAGCGGGTTGATTACCTGGCCGTGGCTTACGTGGACGAGGGCGTGCAGCTGCGCGAAAACGGCATCAGCCTGCCCATCATGGTGATGAACCCCGCGCCCGACGCCTTCGCGCAGCTGCGGCGCTACCGTCTGGAGCCGGAAATCTACTCCCTGGAGCGCCTGCGCGACTACCTCGAAGCCGCCCAGGAGGAGCCGGGCGCCGACGCCCCCGAAAATTCCCTACCCCCCCTGCACCTCAAATTCGACACCGGGATGCGCCGCCTGGGCTTCGATGAGGCCGATTTGCCGGAGTTAATCCAGTTGCTGACCCAGCACCGCGCCCGGCTGCCCGTGGCCAGCGTGCTCACCCACCTAGCCGGCGCCGACGAACCCCGCCTCGATGAGTTCACGCGCCAGCAGCTGGCTGCCTTCCGCCGCCTGGCCGCCGCCGTGGAGGCTGCCCTGGGCCGGCCCGTGCTCAAGCACGCCCTGAACTCGGCCGGCATCCTGCGCTTCCCGGAGGCGCACTTCGATATGGTGCGGCTCGGCATCGGCCTCTACGGCGTCGATGCCAGCGGCGAGGAGGCCGACGCGCTGCGGCCGGTCAGCGCCCTGCGCACTACCATCTCCCAAATCAAATCCCTACCCCCCGGCCTCACCGTGGGCTACGGCCGCCGCGGCACCGCCGCCGACCATCCGCGCCGCATTGCCACGCTGGCCATCGGCTACGCCGACGGCTACGACCGCCGCTTCGGCAACGGCGTGGGGCAGGTCTTGATTCAGGGGCGGCCGGCGCCGCTGGTGGGCTCGGTGTGCATGGACATGTGCATGGTTGACGTGACCGACATCCCGGCAGCGCAGGCCGGCGACGCGGCCCTGGTGTTCGGGCCGGGCCTGCCGCTGCCGGCGCTGGCCTCGCGCATTGGCACCATCGCCTACGAGCTGCTCACCAGCGTGAGCGAGCGGGTCAAGCGGGTCTTTGTGAGCGAATAGGGGGGTAGGAACAAAGGGCCGGTCTTCGGCGCGGCAGCTCGGCCGTTCACCACCTGAGCGGCGCCGCTCAGGTGGTGGCCAGGCACCTTTGGTCGAGTTAAAAGGCGCGTTTACTGAGTAGCCAAAGCTGTAGGTATAGTGGGAGTATGATTTTTGTGAATGGCCGCCGTGGCTGCGCAATAGCGCAGTTTGTGGGGGGGTATTATTTTCTTCATTTCCATCATCTAGTTAATTTAAATGCAAATACCTCGACTCCTATTTCAGGTTGCTCTGCCGCTATCCTGCCTCGGCAGCGGGCAGGCCTGGGCGCAAACCGAAGGCGCAGCCCCAACCCCAACCCCAGTCTCGACCACCGCCGCCGCTATCACCGGCACAACGCAAACCGAGCAGGGCGCCCCGCTGGCGGGCACCTCCGTGGTAGTGCTGCACCTGCCCACGGGCATTCGGCGCGTCACCACGGCCGATGCCACGGGCCACTTCGGCATTGACCTGCTGCTGGCCGGCGGGCCCTACGTGCTGCAAATTACCCAGCCCACTTTCCGCTCGCAGGTGGTCAGCAACGTGTTTTTGAAAGTCGGCCAGCCGGTGAATCTCAGCTTCACGATGGTGCCCGACGTAGTGGCCGTAGGTACGCGCCGCGCCGACCGCAGCGCGGCCGACGCCATTGCCCCCGTGGACGTGATTGACATGCGCGAGCTGGCCCTGACGGCCCCGCGCACCGACATCGGCCAGATTCTTAATTACGTGGTGCCCTCGTTTAACTCGACCCGGCAGAACGCGGTGGACATTGCCGACCACATGGACCCCAGCTCGCTGCGCGGCCTGGGCGTGGACCAGATGCTAGTGCTCGTCAATGGCAAGCGCTTTCACTCGCAGGCTGCCACCTACCTGCTCGGCACGCGGGGGGTAGGCAGCTCCGGCACCGACGTGAACGTGCTCTCGGCCAACGCCCTCGACCGGGTGGAAGTGCTGCGCGACGGTGCGGCCGCTCAGTACGGCTCCGACGCCATCGCGGGGGTAATGAACTTCACCCTCAAGGCCGACAACAACGGCGGCAACGTGCTGGTGAACACCGGCCTGCACCAGGCTGGCGACGGCCTGAACACGACCCTGAGCCTGAACAAGGGCCTTAAATTGGGAGCGAAAGGCTTCCTGAACCTGACCGGCGAGGCCGACTACCGCGACCGTACTTCCCGCAACCCCAGCCGCAACGCCGAGTCGCACCCAATCTTCTCGTTCGACCCGGCTGAGGAAACAAGCCAGATGCGGGGGCGCGACAAAGAGTTTGAGCAAATCAACGGCGACGCCCGCAGCACCAACCTCCGGCTGGTGTACAATGCCGGCTTGCAGCTTTCCGAGAAAGCCCGCTTCTACTCCTTCGGCTCCTATAACCACCGCATCGGCAACTCCAAGCAGCCCTGGATTGTGGGCCTGGCCACGCCCAACGACGTGGTGCCCGGCCTGACTTCGCTGCTGGGCTACCAGCCCGTGCAGCACAACACCGTCGATGACGTCTCGGCCGCGCTGGGCCTCACCACCGGCCTGGGCAAGTGGAGCCTGGACCTGAGCAACGTAACCGGCTACAACCGGATGAACATCGACCTGAGCGAGTCGGTGAACCCGCAGCTGGGCGCGGCCTCGCCCACCGAGTTTCACACCGGCACGGTGTCGTTTCTGCAGAACGTGAGCAACGCCACCGTCAGCCGCCTCTTCGACAAGGTGCTGGCCGGCACCAACGTCGCCTTCGGCGCCGAGCTGCGCGCCGACGTGCTCACCAAGGGCAAAGGCGACCTGGCCGGCTACACCACCGGCACACAGGGCCCGGCCGGCGCCAACGCCGGCGCCCAGGGCTTTCTGAGCTTTGACTCCGACCTGGACGCCAACCGTCAGAACTACGGCGCCTTCGTGGACGTGGAAGCTGATATCGTGAAGAACTGGACCGTGGGCGCCGCGCTGCGCTACGAGAAATACACCGACTTCGACCAGTCGGCGTTCACCAACAAGCTCAACTCCCGCCTGCGCCTGGCCGAGTGGCTGGCCGTGCGCGGTGGCTTCAACACCGGCTTTCGCGCCCCCTCCATTCAGCAGCAGTACTACTCCCAGACCACGGTGTACTACTCGCCCACCGGCAACATCAACGCCCGCCTGATTCCGAACCAGAGTGAAATCCGCCGGCAGGTGGGCCTCGACGCGCTCACGCCCGAAACTTCACGCAGCTTCAGCGGCGGCCTCGTGCTTACCCCGGCCCCCGACCTGACGCTGACCGCCGACGCCTACCACATCGTAGTGGAAGACCGCATTCTGCTATCGGGCCTGTTTGGTTCCGATGCCTTCGCGGCCAACACCGGCTACGCCAACTACCTGACTACTGCCAATGCCGCGCTCGGCCAGTTCTTCGCCAACGCCGCCGACACTCGCACCCGCGGCCTCGACCTGGTGGCCCGCTACAGCCGCTCCGTGGGCCGCGGCCGGCTACAGCTGAGCCTGGCCGCCAACTTCAACCACACCACGGCCACCCCCAAGGTGCCGGGCCGGTTCGAGCGCATTCAGAATGACACCGACTTCCGGGCCAACTACATCGACCAGCGCCCCCTCTCAATGCTGGAGACGGGCAGCCCGGCGTCCAAGATTTTCGCTGCCGCCGCTTTTCAGATGGGCGCCTTCACGGTGCAGCCCCGCCTCACCCGTTTTGGCGAGGTAGCCTACTACGACTATAACTTTGGCCTGCTCGAAGAAGGCGGCTACTTCCTGCGCTTCACGCCCAAGTACGTCACCGACCTCATCGTGACGTATCAGCCGGCCAAAGCTGTTTCGTTCACGCTCGGCGCCAACAACCTCTTCAACGTGCTGCCCGACACCAAGAAGCAGGCCGCCGCCAATGGCCACATCCCCTACGCGGCCTACAAAGCCGGACAGTCGGTAGCTGAGTTTGAGCAGAGCTTCCGCGCCAATCACGGGGGGGCGCTGTTCATGCCCTACGACTTCGATACCCTCCCCTACGAAGCGGTGCAGATGGGCTTCAACGGCGCCTTTCTTTATCTGAAAGCTGCTTATAGCTTCGGCCAGTAAGATACAGGTGCCAGCAGGTCAAGCCCCCATTTCAATCACGAGATGGGGGCTTTGGGCTGCTAGCCGGAGGCAGACGAAAACTACTCGTTAGCGCTCAGGCATTTAATTTGCTACTTACCACGTGCCGCCGAGTGCGGCCCGAATTATTCTGAAGCCGGATATTGCCTCAGCGCCGCCTTTTCCTCGCCATGCTATCTGATTTTTTTTCATCGTCCTGCCGGATTTTGCCCCGCCTGCCAAGCCGGCTGCTGCTGGTCCTGGCCCTAGGCGTAGGCGGCAGCCGGGCCGTCGCCCGGCCGCTGCCGGCCCCTACCCCCCCCTCCGTTCGTCAAGCCAAGGCTGGGATCCCCGCGCTCGATGGGCTCTGGAAAGGCCAGCTGCAAGTGCCGGGCGGCCAGCTTGAAGTTATCTTCCGGTTTGTGAAGCTCACTGGCGGCGAGTATTTCAGCACCCTCGACGTGCCTTTACAGAAGGTGAGCCGCATGGCGGTGAAGACGCAGGTGAAGGGCGACACGGTGCGCCTGTTTGCCGAGGAAGCCAGCTGCCGCTTTGTGGGCCTGGTTTCGGCCAATGGCCAGCAGCTGACCGGCACCTGGCAGCAGCCGGGCTTTGCGGCCCCGCTGCTGCTGCTCTTCAGCGATGCGCCCGTTACCGCGGTTAAAGCCACGCGCCTGACCCCGCCCTACCGCGAAGAGGAAGCCACCTTCACCAACGCCAAAGCCAACGCTCAGCTCAGCGGCCTGCTCACCGTGCCGTCGGGGCCGGGGCCGTTTCCGGCCGTGGTGCTGCTTTCGGACAGTGGCCCGCAGGACCGCAACGGCACCGTGGGCGACTTTGCGCCCCTGGGGCTGCTGGCCGACTACCTCACCCGCCGCGGCGTGGCCGTGCTGCGCTTCGACGACCGCGGCGCCGGCAAGTCGGCCGGCCCGGCCGGCGTCACCAGCCTGGACCTGGTGAGCGACGCCCAGGCCGGGCTTAACTACCTGCGCACCCGGCCCGAAGTGGACTTGTCGCGGCTGGGTCTGGTGGGGCACGGCGAGGGTGGCAACGTCGCCCTGCTGGCGGCCACCCAGTCCCTGCCTCCCGCCTTCGTGGTAGCCCTGGCCGCCCCCGGCCTGCCGGGCCGCGACCTGCTGGTGCAGCAGCAGACGGCAACCCTGCGCACTATGGGCACCCCCCCGGACCAGGTGGAGACCGCCATCAAGCGCCAGGAGGCCATGTTCGATATCATCCGCCTCACGCCCGACAACGCCCAGGCCCAGGCCATCGTGGCCAACATGCTGCGCCAGAACAACGCCGTCATTGACGCGGCCACCGCGCAGCTCAGCGCCGCCGAGATGACCTCGGCGCGCTACCGCAACTTCCTGAGCTTCAACCCCGCCGAGCGGCTGGGGGCCATCAACTGCCCGGTGCTGCTGCTCAACGGCACCGCTGACCTCATCATCGACGCCGACGCCAACCTGGGCGCGCTGCGCAAGGGCCTCTACGCCAACAAAAACATCGACCTGACCGTCAAGCGGCTGCCGGGCGTAAACCACCTGTTTCAGCCCGACCCCACCAAGTGGCCGGTCGTCAACGGCCAGCCCCGGCCCAACTTCTCGCCCGAAGCCCAGGAAACCATCCGCGAATGGATAGTGAGCCAGGGCAAGAAGTGAAACAGTGAGATAGTGAGATGGTGAAACCGCCTCGCGGCCCTAACCTTAAAGGGCGGCCTGTTGCCGAGGGGGGTAGGGAAAACAGCAAAGCCCCAGGG
>NZ_CAXTEF010000040.1:0-38703 GCF_964243305.1 uncultured Hymenobacter sp. | reverse complement strand
GTGAGGTGGTCTAGGTTAGGCGCACAGAAGCAGGACGTATATTTCCTGAGTCATGAGTGCAGAAAAGAGCAAGAAGACGCCCGATAAACGGCGCAAATACGATGATGCTTTCAAAGCCGAGGCCCTGCGTCTAGCCTCGGAGAGCTGTAGCACCCAGGCGGCTGCCCAGCAACTCGGCATCAGCCCCAAGCTGCTCTACCGCTGGCAGCAAGCCCAGCTTACCGCCGAAGTCGGCAGCGTCGAGGTCGCCCGCGACCCGAAGGTGCGCCAGCTGCGCGCCCAGCTCAAGCGGGCCGAGCAGGAGCTCGACATTTTAAAAAAAGCCTTGGTCATCTTTGGCCAGCCGAGCCGGTGAGTACCTACCACTACATCGCTCAGCGCCAGGTCCATGTGTCCGTGCGCCAGCTTTGCCAGGTACTGCGCGTGTCGGCTAGTGCGTACTACACCTGGCAGCGCCGACAAGCTCCCACCCCGGAACCAGCTTGGCAAGTAGCTGTGCGCGCAGCGTTTAGGTGGCATTCCGCCCGCTACGGTACTCGCCGCTTGCGAGCCGAGCTGCACGCGCAAGGCTACTAGGTCGGCCGCTGGCGCATCCGGCGGGCGTTGGCCGCGGCGGGCCTGCGCGCCCAGCAGCCGCGCTCGTTTGTGCCCCGCACCACCGACTCGGACCCGAACGTGCGCGCTGCCCCGAACCTGTTGCTAGACCAGCGCGCGCCAACCGCCCCCAATCAGGTCTGGGTGGGTGATATCACCTACCTGCCCCAACAAGGTGGCGGCTGGCTGTATATGGCTACCTGGCTCGACCGCTACTCGCGCAAGGTCGTGGGCTGGGATGTGCGCGAATCCATGCCCGAAGACTTGGTCAGCGAAGCTTTACGTCGGGTCCTGGCCATCCGTCAGCCCGCGGCCGGGCTGGTGGTCCACTCCGACCAGGGCAGCCAATACGCGGCCACAAACTTCAAGGACTTAGTAGCCCGTCACGAGGCGGTGCAGAGCATGAGCCGCCGCGGCAACTGCTATGATAACGCCCACGCTGAATCCTTTTGGAGCCGGCTCAAAACCGAGTTGCTCGACGGCGGCAGCTTCGCCAATCTCATCGAAGCTCGACTGGAAATCAGCCACTATCTCGCCTATTACAACGCCGAGCGTCGGCATTCCGCTCTCGGCTATCTCGCCCCCAACCACTTCGAAACCCATTTCCAAACTACGTCCCAACTCTGTGCGGCCTAGCTAGACCACCTCAGTCCCGTTATTAAAAGAACCCCATTTTCTACGAATATCCACAATACGGAGTCGGTCGTGCGCAGCCCCACCGGGGAATATAACGGCGCTACCTGCCTTACCGGCTAGTGGACAATGAACAGGCTTTGCCTTTCAATTCCTTGGGCTGATTCAATGGACACGGTATAATGGCCAGCCGGCAGGCGGGCAATAGCCACCTCCTGCAGCTCGGCCACTACCCATACTTTCTTGCTCAATACTAGCTGTGCCTGCGCATTATGAATCCTGAGGGTGATGGGTCCAGACAAGTTATTTCCGGGTATCACGCTAATTTTATTGGTAGCTGGGTTAGGGTAAACGCGAAACCCTTCTACTCCGGCTGAGGTAACCTCCTTCGGAGAAGAAAGAGGTTGGGCTGCCCCCCGCGCCGCAGTCGGGGCACTGTAGGTCACGTACTCACTTTGGCGGACCCATATAGTGTAACCGCGGGCCGGCGCGCTGAGGTTTACCCGGCCGTCGGACTGCACCACAGCCGTTTGCGAAGGGTCAAACGCATTCACCAGCGTTAGGCCGGTCCAGTTCTGAAATCCGGCCGGCGAGCTGTCAACCCACAGCCCTTTGGTGCCGGTGTTATGGTTGTTGAGGACGACGATGGCGCCATTCTTCCCGTTGCCGCCCTGGCGGCGGGCCACGTACACGTTCCGGGTGTCGGCGGCCGGGTAGGGGTTGCCGGTCTGGCTCAGCACGCTCAGGCTGCCGCCGAGGTAAGTGCGCCGGGCAAACATCAGCTTGTTGAGGTCGTCTCTCAGAGCGGCTGGAGGCGTCACGGTGAGGCTGTTGTTCTGGAAGTCGGTCTGCTGCACCCCGTAGTAGTGCGGGTAGAACACGCACGGCCGGCCCTCGTGGGTGAGCAGGTAGGCGTAGCCCAGCTTGAAATCCTTGGTCACCCAGTTGTCGTGTTCCTTGCCGGTGTCGTGGTTTTCCAGAAAGGTGACGACGGCCGAGCTGGGCAGGGCGTTGCCGCCATTGTTGCGCACCATGCCGGCGTGGTTCAGAGCGGTCATGTCGAAGTTCTGGTCGCCGTTGCACAGGGAGTTGAGCGAAAACTTCAGCGGAAAGTCGAAGGCTGCGGTGGCGGTGCCCAGACCGGCCATATTATTGACCCAGCTCTTGATATTGGGTACACTACCCGCCGGGCTGCACCAGTACTCACCCACGATGAAGCGCTGCGCGTTATTGAGTTTCGGCAGGTTGTTAATCCAGCTAGCCAGAAAGCCTTCCTGATAGCCGCGCACGAAATCCAGCCGGAAGCCGTCGAAGCCCACGGTGTTGACCAGCCAGGCCCCCCAGTTGTTGAACTTGGTTTGCACCGCGGCGCTGTAGGTGTTAACGTCGTTGCCAAACCACTTCACGTTCGGCAGCACCCCGTCGCCGACCTCAAACGAGAGGAAATCATTGGCATCCACGGGATGGAAATCCCGGTAGTCCCAGGCCAGGGTGGCCTCGCCGGCGCCCGTTTTGGCGGGCAGGGTTATTTTGGTATTGGTCCGGGCCTGTAGCCCGGAGTTGAGCTGGGTGCCGTTTTTCCAGACGGCCACCGGGTAGAAGCCGTTCGTAGCGGCCGCATCCAGCCACTGACCCGAGACTTCCCGCTTGGGCACTAGCCGGATAACGATGTCCTGGGTGCTGGTAAGCGTCACCTTGTACTCGTCTAGGTCGGTGCCGGAGTCGCTGCGGCCCCGCATCGGGATGCCGGAGCCGGGATAGGGGTTGCTCTGCCCGCCGCCGTTGTTCGGCTCGTTCTCCCACCAGTAGGAGCCGTTTACCGGGGTCCCGTAGGTAATAACCAGCTCATAGCTTCGCTCCGCCGTAGTGGCCGACGGTAGGTTGTACCCCTTGATCTGGATGTAATAGTCGCCGGCCGTTTGGGCGGGCAGTACCCACTTGATTTCGCTGGTAGGGTAGCTTTGGTGCTGGACGCCGCCAACCTTGGCTTCGTTGAACACGTAGGCTTTCAGGGCTGGGTTTGGCTCCGACTGCTCGTCGCCAGTATACATATGATTGAGCACGATGTCGGCGTACACCTGCAGGTTGTTCTGATGCAGCGTAGTAATCAGATTGTTCAGCTCGGTCCGGCTGCCGAAGCGGGTCTCGGTGGTGCCCTTCTGGTTGTAGTTGCCTAAGTCGTAGTGGTCGAAGGGACCGTAGCCCATGTCGTAAATGCCGACATTGCCCTTGGAGGGCGGGGGCACCCACAGGGCGGTGAAGCCGGCGTTCTTCATGCCCACTGCCTTGCCCCGCAGGTTGTCCCACCACGTGCCGTTTTTCGCGGCCACATCCACTGGCACGTCCCAGTAGAAGCCCTGCAGCATGACGTCGTTCTGCGCCTGGGCTGGGCGCGGCAATGAAAAAATCAGCAGCAGTAGGGAGGCCAGCCTAAGCTTGCCGAAGCGGGCTGCCGGACCGGTGGGAACGGGCTGGGGAGGGGGGGCAGCTGCCGAAAGGATGCGTAATACCGATGTCTTCATTGGGTGAGAAAAGTAGAATGGGCGATAGGTAGGGGACAAACCGGCAGCGAAAGGTGTGGGTACCGCGTATGGCAGCGGAGTAGTGACTTGAAGCTGCAGTACGAGCGAAGTGTATTGGCAGTTTACGAGGTTCTTCTTCCAAAAGGGCGGATTCACACGCTAAGCACTCTTTAGCTTCTGGGCGTAATTGTAGACGGTGCCATAGGCCACATCTAACTGCTTGATAACCTGATTCATGGACAGGAATTCGCTCAGGAGTTGGGCAATGGCCTCCTGCTTAGCGGTCGCCAAACGGGGACGGGCCACATGCTTGCCCTGGGCTTTGGCCCGCGCCATGCCGGCGCGCACCCGCTGGCTGATGAGGGCGCCCTCAAACTGAGCCAGCGAGGCCATGACGTGAAAAATCAGTTCGCTCGTTGGCGTGGTCGTGTCGATGTTTTCCTGGTAAGAGACGAAGTCCACGCCCAGACTCTGGAATTCCTTCAGCGCGTTGACCAGCGCCTGGGTCGAGCGGGCGAACTGGTCATAGCGCCAGACCAGCACCGCGTCGAGCTGCCGTTTCTTGGCGGCGGCCATCATCCGTTTATACTGCGTCCGGTCCTCGCTGGTGCCCGAGGCTTGGTCCACGTATTCTCCGACCACGGCGAAGCCGCGGCGCTGGGCGTATTCGCGCAGCGGCCGCAGCTGCGTCTCCGGGTCCTGCCCTTTGTCGAGGGTGGAGACGCGGGCGTAGAGGGCGACGCGCTTGGGCTGGTCGGTCGGATGAACGGGCATCGGGGGTTATCAAAAAGGAGTTCCTTTCTGGCTCCACCGGTGCACCACCAGCTGGTGGTGGTACACCCACCGAGTGGCCGCTCGTTTAACCTTTGTACCAAACTTTTAACCAAGGCCATGAGTTAATAAAAAGCAGTCGCCAGGATGTGGAGACACCTGCTTGCGTCTCGTTGGTCGCACCGAAAGGTTACTTTCCGTTCAACGGCAAGATGCAAACAGGCGCCTCCACATCGTGCTGACAGCCTGAAGGTCTAATGCAAACAGCTTCTAAGGCTTCGGCGGCTGGGGCTCAGGCTCGGGGCCGACGGCGGGCTGGTTGTAGAGCACCCGCAGCAGCATTGTGCTGATTTTGGGCGTATAATCGTTGCTCTCGTTGTCGAGCGCCACCACGAGGTGGTGGTCCTTGGGGGCGCGAAGCAGGAAGGCCCGGAACCCGTTAATAACGCCGGCGTGGCGCAGCACGGCCACGGTATCGGCGCCCATGAGAAGCCGGGCCGTGTTCCACCCGTAAGCGTGGTCGTTCTTGAAGGGCTTGAACATCTGCGCTTTGCCGGCTTCGGAGAGTAGTTGGGTGGTGTACAGCGCCTGTTCCCACTGGTAGAGGTCGCCCACGGTGGAGTACATCGAGCCCGCCGCGTAGGGGCCCGTCATGTCGAGGTAGGGGGCGTTGACCACGCCGGCTGCGGTTTTTTCGTAGCCCGCGGCCCGCTTCGGTATAATGGTGCTGGGCAGGTCGTAGCCGGTGTCCTGCATGTGCAGGGGTTGCAGAATGTTCTCGGCCAACACCTGGGCGTAGGGCTTGTTGGTCACCTGCTCGATAATGGCCCCGAGCAAAATGTAGCCGGAATTGCTGTATCGGTACGTGCTGCCTGGCTCAAACTCCAGCGGCAGCGCCGAGAAGCCGCGCACCGCCGCCTGGGGCGTGGTCGGCAACCGACTGGCTGCTTCGCGAGCCGCCGAAGCCGCGAAGTTGGGGATGCCCGAGGTGTGCGAAAGCAGGTGGTGCAGCGTGATTTTGTCGCCGTTGGGCTTGGGGTAGTTGGGCAGGTAGTCGCTCACGGGGCCATCGAGCCGGAGCCGACCTTTTTCCACTAGCTGCATCACCAGCATCGCCGTGAACTGCTTGGTGAGCGAGCCGATGCGGAATTTGGTGTCGGCCGCGTTGGGCTGGTTCCACTCGCGGTTGGCCAAGCCGTAGCCTTTGGTAAAAATTACCTTGCCGTGGTGCGCCACGAGCACCGTGCCATTGAACTGCCCAGCTTTGGCATACGCCGCAACCAAGGCGTCGAGCTGTTTGGGGATTTTTTGCGCTTGGCCGAATGAAGGCAGGTGCAGCAAGGAGAAGGCACCGAGGAAAGAACAGAAAAAGCGTTTTTTCACAGAACCGGGAAAGGATGGGCAAATAAGCACACGAATGTATTGAAATAGACGAGGCCCCAACCCAAAACCAGTGCCCACAACTGGGCATTGCTTCCCGCAGGCCTGGCCTGATTCCCTACCCCCTACTCCACCGTCAGACGCCGGGTGGCGCTGCTGCCATTGGCGGCGGTGGCGCGCAGCAAATACACGCCCGGCGCCAGCCCGCGCAGCTCCAAAGCCGGCCGGCCGGCCGGCAAAGCCACCGCGGCGCGCACGCGGCGGCCGGTCAGGTCCAGCACCTCGATGCGGGCGGGGGCGGGCAGCTCGACCGTGAGCTGCCCGCGGGTGGGGTTGGGGTAGAGGTTGAAGCCGAAGGAGGGGGTAGGGAATTGGGGCGGGTGGGAAGCCAGGACCGTGCCCCGGCCGCCGTAGCTGAGCAAGCCGCCGGTTTCGGTACCCACCAGCAGCTCGGGGCGGCCGTCGCCGTCGAGGTCGGCGGCGGTGGCGGCCGGGTGCGCCCCGAAGCCGCCGCCCCGCTGCCGGGCGGGCTCCAGCTGGCCGGTCAGAGCGTTGAAAAATAACTCGGCGCGCCCGGCGAAGGCCCCACCCGTGGCCCGCTGCCCGCGCACATTAGCAAAGAGCTGGGCATCGCCGGAGCCGTCCACGGTCAGCAGGTCGGGCTGGCCGTCACCGTTGAAATCGGCCACCACCGGGGCCAGGCTGCCGGGCCGCTCGCCGGCCGCCGTGCGCACCCGCCCGAAGTCAGCCTCGGCCAGCTCGAAGCGGGAAGCCAGCGGCCCGGTGCCGCGGTTGCGGAAGTAGCGCAGCGCCCCGGCCGCCGGGTCGGGGCCGGCGGCCGGCTCATTGGTGCCGACGAGCACATCCACGAAGCCATCGTTGTCCACGTCGAAAAAGCCGGCCGTGTCATTGGGCTGGGTGGGCAGGCCGGCGCCTTGCAGGGTGCTTTCCGGCGCCGTGGCGAAGCTCACGGGCTGGCCCGCCGGCGCCGCATTCAGCCGAAAATAAAAGGCGTGGGCGCCGCTGGCCGGCGTGGTGGCGCCATAAACCAGGTCCAGGGTGCCGTCGGCGTTGAGGTCGGCGAAGGCGGGGCGCAGGTGGGTGAGGCCGCGGGCGGCCAGGCCCAGGTAGTCATCGGTGACGAGCCGGAACACCGGGCGGCGGGCCGTGCCCACGTTGCGGAAGTAGCGCAGGCTGGCGCGGTAGCCAGCCGCGCCGCTCCCTACCCCCGCCTGCTCGCCGAGGTTGCCCACCAGCATATCCAGCCGCCCGTCGCCGTCCACGTCGGCCAGCGCGGGCGCCGCCTGCTCGCTCACGTCGAGCATGTCGCCCTGCAAAAAGGGGCGCGCCGCCAACTGGTAGGCCGGGGCCGCGCCCGCGGCGGCCGTATTCTCAAACAAGCGCACCGAGGCCCGCAGGCTGGCCAAATCCTCGTCGTTTTCCAGCATGTTGGGCGCTACCACCACGTCGGGGCGCCCGTCGAAGTTGGCGTCGAAAACATAGGCCGACGGCAGCACCGGCACGGCCGCCGCCGCAAACGGGCTGGCACCGGCGGCCGGCCCGAAGCTGGGGCTGACCGCGCTCGGACCGTCGTTGAGCAGCGTGGCCAGCTGGTCGCAGTTGTCGGCGCCGGCCAGGAAATCCAGGGTGCCGTTGCCGTCCACATCGAGCAGCAGGGCGCTGTGGCTGGGCGTGTGGGCGGTTTGGTTGGGGGCGGGGGGGGTAGGGCGGCAGCTCACGCCGGGCCGCGAGTAGGTGGTGCAGCCGCAGCTGCGCAGCCCGCCCCAGAAGGCCGAACTCAGCGCGAAGCTCAGCCCGCCGCAGGCCGGACTGTCGTTCAAATACAGCTCCAGGGTGCTGCTGCTGGCATACTCAAACGTGAGGATGTCGAGCCGGCCATCGCCGTTCACGTCCTGGATGGCGGGCAGGTTGTAGGCGCCCGTAATCAGGTTGCCGGCGCCCGGACCAGTGCCGCCGTAGCGCAGCTGGCTGGTGGTGAGCACGAAGCTGGGGCGTCCGTCGGCCGCGCCCGGCACGTTGCGAAACACCCGGACGTCGCCGCCCGGCGCGAACGTAAACAAATCGGGGCGCCCGTCGCAGTCATAGTCGCGCAGCAAAGCCCAGCTGAACAGGTCGACGGGAAAAATGGACTCATAGTCAGGCGCGTACTGCCAGGCGCGGCCCCCGCCTACCCCCGCCACGTTGAGAAAAGTGAAGGAGCGCCCGCTGAGCCGGTCGAAGGCGTAGAGGTCGGCCTGCTGGTCGCCATTAAGGTCAATCGGACTGAACTGCGGCGTGTTCAGCCCGCCGGCGAAGGCCAGGCGCAGCGTGTCGGCGGGGCCCTGCACCACCTGGGCCACGTTGGGCCGGTATTCGAAGCCGAATGAAGAACCGCCGGACGATTGAGCGGCAACGGCCAGCGGCAGCAGCCAGAGCAGGGCGAGGAGCAGACGGGGCATAGAAGGGGGCGTAGTCGATTGCTATTTTAACAGATTTACAAAATAAAGAACGTCATGCTTCGTCTAGCGTCCGCTTGTCGAAGCATCTCTACCGCGTCGTAATTCATTCGTTGTTTACCGCTGAATACTGCTGCGGTAGAGATGCTTCGGCTGCGCTTAGCATGACGTTCTTTGCGCTTCACTCACTCATTCACTGAATGTTTCCAACTACGGCGCTCTACGCGAAGTTTCAGGCCGCTGGCGGCCAGGTTTCCACTGATTCGCGCCAGCCGCAGCCGGGCACCTTGTTCTTCGCCCTGAATGGCCCCAGCTTTCGCGGCGCCGACTTTGCGGCCGGGGCGCTGGCAAAAGGCGCCAGCCACGCCGTCACCGATGACCCCGCCCCGGCTCAGGCCGAGCCCGCCCGCTACACCTTCGCCCCCGACCCGCTGCAAGCCCTGCAAGAACTTGCGCACGAGCACCGCCGCCGCTTCCGGGGGCCCGTGCTGGCCATCACCGGCTCGAACGGCAAAACCACCACCAAGGAGCTGCTGACGGCCGTTCTGGCCACCAAGTACCGCGTGCTGGCCACCACCGGCAACCTCAACAACCACATCGGCGTGCCCCTGACCCTGCTGCGCCTCAGGCTCGACGAGCACGAGCTGGCCGTGGTCGAGATGGGCGCCAACCACCAGGGCGAAATCGCCTCGTACTGCCACTACGCCGAGCCCACCCACGGCCTCATCACCAACATCGGCAGGGCGCATCTGGAAGGCTTCGGCGGCGAAGCGGGGGTAGCGCAGGGCAAGGGCGAGCTATTCCGCTACCTGGCCGCGCGCGGCGGCCGACTCTTCGTAAACACGCTCGACGCGCAGTTGCCGGCCGTAGCCGCGCGGTCGCGGGCCGCCGCGCCGGCCGGCAACTTTCCTACCCCCCCCCTACTCACCTACCCCGGACCAACTGATACCTACCCCGCTACGCTGCTTGCCGCCGACCCGGCCTTGGCCCTGCGCCTCTGGGACGGCACCGAAGTGGCCGCCCAGCTCACTGGCGCCTACAACTTCCCCAACCTGGCCGCCGCCGCCGCCGTGGGTGCTTTTTTCGAGGTGCCAAGTTCCGCCGTGGCCGCCGCCCTGGCCGGCTACAACCCGCAGAATAACCGCTCCCAAGTAATCCGCACCGCCCGCGGCAATGCGCTGCTGCTCGACGCCTACAACGCCAACCCCAGCAGCATGGAAGCGGCGCTGCGCAGCTTCGCTAGGCGCCCTACCCCCCCCGGCCAGCCCCGGGTGGTGGTGCTCGGCGACATGTTTGAGCTGGGCGAGGCCAGCGCCGCCGAGCACCGCGCCCTGGGCCGGCTGCTGGCCGAGCTGAGTCAGGCGGGCGATTTGGAAGTGGTGCTAATCGGCCCCGAAATGGCTACTGCGGCCAGCATGAGCCCTGCGTTCCGGCACTTCGCCAGCAAGCCCGAGGCCGCCGAGTGGCTGCGCCAGCACTCGCCCCAGGGCCAGCCGGTGCTGCTCAAGGGCAGCCGCGGCATGGGCCTGGAAACGCTGGTAGAGCTGCTTTAAAGGCAGTGGAAAGGGGATAGGCCGACGCAACCAGAACGTCATACTGAGCAGCGCGAAGCATCTCGCTCGGGGAAGTAATCAGCTTCTACAACGAATGAATTAGTCAGCGGTAGAGATGCTTCGGCTCCGCTGCGCTGCGCTCAGCATGACGTTCTGTTTGCCCCTGCCTACCCGCTAACTGCCTTAAAACGGGCTTTCCAGCTCGCTGAGCCGCGGCAAAATGGCGTCTTTGGGCGAAACCAGCGGCGCGACTTCCGTGCCCCAGTTGATGTTCAAACCGGGGTCGTCCCAGCGCAGGCCGCCTTCGCTGGGCGGGGCGTAATAGTCTGAGCACTTGTAGAGAAACAGCGTCTCGTCTTCCAGGGCCAGGAAGCCGTGGGCGAAGCCGACCGGAATGTAAAATATATTGCCGCGCTCGGCGCTCAGCTCTACCGATTGGTGCTGGCCGAAGGTGGGCGAGTTGCGGCGCAAGTCCACGGCCACGTCGAGGGCGCGGCCCTGGGCCAGGCGCACGAGCTTGGCCTGCGCGTGAGGCGGGCGCTGGAAGTGCAGCCCGCGCAGCACGCCGCGCTGCGACTTGCTCTGGTTGTCCTGCACCCACTGCTCATCGGCGCCGGCGCCGGCCATGAGGCGCGCGCTGAAGCTCTCGAAAAACACGCCCCGCGGGTCGCCAAATAGGCGCGGGGTGAACTCAATCAGGCCGTCGATGGCGAATTTTTTAGCTTCCATGCAGGGCAAAGGTAAAGCCCGCCAGCAGGCGAAAACAACATTTTAAATAAATATTTTATATATTATATTTTATCGTTGCACCTTTCGATCTTCCGCCTGCTTCCGCGGCTCTGCCTCAGCACGCCACAGCCGCGACGGCATCCAGATACTGCTTCAGCACCAGTTGCTCGTCGAATTTAGTTTCGGCCAGATGGCGGCTGGCCCGGCCCATCTGCGCTAAATCAGCTTCGCTAAGCTCCAAGACCTGCTGCATCTTAGCGGCCAAATCGGAGCCGGAGCGCACCTGGCAGAGGTAGCCGTTGCGGCCATCAAGCACGGTTTCGCGGCAGCCGGGCACGTCGGTCGTGACCAGGGGCTTGCCGCAGGCGGCGGCTTCGAGCAGGGTTTTGGGCGTGCCCTCGCGGTAGCTGGGCAGCACCACGCAGTCGGCCCGGTGCAGGTGGGCGGCCACATCGTCGGACTGGCCCAGGTACTCGATTTCGCCGCCCGCCAGCCACTGCTCAAACGTGGCGCGCGAAATCCCTACCCCCCCCGCCTCGTCCAGGCCGCCGAGCAGTTGCACCCGCACGGCGCCAGCCGGGCTGGCGGCCCGCAACAGCCGGGCGGCCTCGAAATACTCGGCCACGCCCTTCTCATACAGCACCCGCGCCACCATCAGAAACACGAACGGCCGCTGCCGCCGAAACGCCGCCGGCCGAAACCGCGCCACATCAACGCCGGAGCCGGGCAGCAGCCCCGTGATTTCCTTTCGCACCAGCCCGTGCTCCAAAAACAGCTGCCGGTCGTCGGCATTCTGAAAAAACACTTTGCTCGGAAACCGGAACGCGAAGCGGTACAGCCCCAGCGCAACCTTGCTCACGAAGTTCTTGATAATGAACACCGTGCCCAGCCCGCTCACGTTGTTGATGCTCGGCACACCCGCCAGCCGCGCCGCGATGCTGCCGTAGATGTTGGGCTTGATGGTGTAGTGCAGCACCACGTCGGGCTTTTCTCTTCGGTAAATCCGGTAAAAGCGGGCCGTGAGCTGCGCGTCTTTCACTGGGTTGGTGCCCTTGTTTTCCATGAGGATGGGCACGTAGCGGCAGCCCAGCTCGGTTTCCAGGCGCGGCGAATAAGCGTCGGGCGGCGCGATGGCCAGCACCTCGTGGCCGGCCGCCTGCAAGGCCCGCACGAGGCTGGCGCGGAAGTTCCAGATGTTCCAGGACGTATTGATAACCAGGGCGACGCGCATTCTAGGGCGATGAGTGAATGGGTGAATGGGTGAATGGGTGAATGAATGGTCGTCATGCGGAGCCGGTGCCACCCATTCACCCATTGGCAAAGGTCGGGGGGCGCGGTTACTTTCGGTCTGGTTTTCGTGTTGCGTAGCCGTGATGAAGAACTTCCTGCCGCTGGCCGCCGCGCTGCTATTGGCCCCAGCGGCCCAGGCCGCCGCCCCCGCGCCTACCCCCCCGCTCACGGGCAAAGTGCTCTACGCCCGCAACTGCGCCCGCTGCCACGGCCCCAATGGCCGCCTCGGCCTCAACGGCGCCCACGACCTGACCAAAAGCAACCTCAACGCCTTCGGCCGCACCTACCTCGTCACCAACGGCATGGGCAAGATGCCGAGCTTCCAGAAGCAGCTCACGCCCCCGCAGATTGCGGCCGTCGTAGCGTATTCGCTCACCCTGAAGTAAGCCGCACCGGCGCCGCCGACGCGACCAAGTGCAAGCCCCGGTGGGGCGACCGGTTTCCCCAAACCGGCCGCCTCACCGGGGCTTTCCGCATTCCCTACCCCCTGCTTCCCCAGCAAGCTGCCGCGCGGGCGCGGGTCCGGTTTTCCTATCCCCACGTGCCGCCCCAACCTCGCCGGAAAACGTCGGGCGCACCGGCTTGCAACCTCGTTAACCAAGTATTGCTCTTTTACATGATTATTTTGCTTTATTCGCAGTAACCTTTTGAGAGTCACCTTTCCACCTTCCTCTCTTTTTATCATGCAAAACCGTAGCTTATTGCGCCAGTGGCTGCCCGCCCTGGCCTTGCTGGGCTTAAGTTTCAGCCCGGCCCTGGCCCAGCAGAAGGCCGCTTCCGCCCTGCCCGCCGGCGTGAGCCGCGTCACGTCGGTGGAGGGCATCACCGAGTATCAGCTCAAAAACGGGCTGCGGGTGCTGCTCTTCCCCGACCAGTCGAAGCCCACGATGACGGTCAACATCACCTATTTGGTGGGCTCGCGGCACGAGGGCTACGGCGAGTCGGGCATGGCCCACCTGCTGGAGCACATGGTGTTCAAGGGCTCGCCCAAGCACCCCAACGTGCCGCAGGAGCTGACCGAGCACGGCGCCTCGCCCAACGGCACAACCTGGTACGACCGCACGAACTACTTCGAAACCTTCGCCGCCACCGACGAGAACCTGAAGTGGGCCCTGGATTTGGAGTCGGACCGCATGGTAAATTCCTTTATCAAGAAAGAAGACCTGGCCAGCGAGTTCACCGTGGTGCGCAACGAGTTCGAGAGCGGCGAAAACTCGCCCCAGCGCGTGCTCATGGAGCGGGTGCTCAGCTCGGCCTACCTCTGGCACAACTACGGCAAGTCGACCATTGGCTCGAAGGAAGACATTGAGTTGGTGCCGGTCGACAATCTCAAGGCCTTCTACCAGAAACACTACCAGCCCGACAACGCCGTGCTGCTCGTGGCCGGCAAGGTCGATGAGGCCAAGACGCTGGCCCTAGTAAACCAGTATTTCAGCAACATCCCGCGCCCCGCGCGCAAGCTGCAAGCCACCTACACCACCGAGCCCGTGCAAGACGGCGAGCGCGCCGTGACCCTGCGCCGCGTCGGCGACACGCAGGGCCTGGGCGTGGCTTACCACGTGCCGGCCGGCTCCCATCCCGACTACGCCGCCGTCGACGTGCTCGTGGATGTGCTCACCAATGAGCCGTCGGGCCGCATCTACAAATCTTTGATTGAGAGCAAGAAAGCGGCCAGCCAGTGGGGCTTCGCGCCGACCCTGCACGATGCCGGCTTCGCCTACTTCTACGCCGAGGTGCGCCAGGGCCGCTCCCTCGATTCGGCCCGCACCCTCCTGCTCAACACCTTCGACAACGTGGCCCGGCAGGCGCCTACGGCCGAGGAAGTAGAGCGCGCCAAAACCAAGCGCCTCAAGGATGTGGAGCTGTTATTTCAAAACTCCGAGCAGGTCGGGCTGGCCATGAGCGAGTTCGTGGCCAGCGGCGACTGGCGCCTCGTCTACCTCTACCGCGACCAGCTGCGCAAAGTGACGCCCGCCGACGTGCAGCGCGTGGCGTCCAGCTACTTCAAGCCCAGCAACCGCACCGTGGGCGTGTTTATCCCCGACGCCAAGCCCAGCCGCGCTACCATCCCGGCCGCGCCCGACGTGGCGATGCTGGTCAAGGGCTACAAAGGCGAGGCCGCCATTGCGGCCGGCGAAGCCTTCGAGGCCACGCCCGCCAACATCGACGCCCGCACCAAGCGCAGTGTCGAGGGCGGCGTAAAGCTGGCCCTGCTGGCCAAGCAAACCCGCGGCAACGCGGTGAATATGAGCCTAAAGCTGCGCTACGGCGACGAGGCCAGCCTGACGGGCAAAGCTGTGCTCGCACGCCTGACCGCCGACATGCTGCAACGCGGCACCAAAACCCGCTCCTACCCCCAAATCCGCGACGCCTTCGACAAAGCGAAAGCGCAGGTGTACATCGGCGGGGACGGGCAAAGCACCAACGCGAGCATTCAGACCAACAAGCAAAACCTGCCCGCCGTGCTGGCCGTGGTCATGGACTGCCTGCGCAATCCGACCTTTCCGGCGGCGGAGCTGGAGAAGCTCAAGCAGGAAATCCTGGCCGGCTACGAGTCGCGCAAGCAGGACCCGCAGGCGCTGGCCTTCAACCTGGCGCAGCGCCTGAGCGCGCCCTACCCCAAAGGCCATCCGTTTGAGACGCTGACGTTTGACGAAGAAATCAGCGCCATCAGGGCGGTGACCGTCGAGGACGTGCGGGCTTTCTACAAGAGCTTCTACGGCGGGCAGGCCGCCACGCTGGCCGTGGTGGGCAGCTTCGATGAGCCGGCCCTGCGCAAAGTCGTGAAGAGCCAGCTTGGCTCCTGGAAAGCACCCAAAGCCTTCGTGCGGGTGCCGCTGCGCCGTTTCGAGAACACCGCGACGGCCACGGCCAAAGCCATCCAGACCGACGACAAGGCCAATGCCATGTTCGTGGCCGGGCTGAGCTACCCGCTGCGCGACGACTCGCCCGACTACGCGGCCGTGTACATGGCCAATTACATCCTCGGCGGCGGCTTCCTCAACTCGCGCCTGGCCACGCGCATCCGCCAGAAAGAGGGCGTCAGCTACGGCGTGGGCTCATTCGTGTACGCCGACGACAACGACGAAATCGGCAACTTCATGTCCTACGCCATCTACAACCCCGAAAACTCCGGTCGCCTCGAAGCTGCTTACCGCGAGGAAATAGAGCTACTAGCCAGCAAAGGCATCACGGCCGACGAGCTGAAAGCCGCTAAGTCGGCCGCGCTGCAAAGCTTCCAGGTCGACCGCAGCCAGGACGACCAGTTGGCCCGCAAATGGTCGCAGTACCTGACCAAAGCCGAGGGCCGCACTTTCGGCTCCTACGACACGGTGCTGGAAAGCCGCATTGCCGCCCTCACGCCGGAGCAGGTCAGCGCCGCCGCCCGCAAGTATCTGGACTACAAGAACCTGACAATCGTGAAAGCCGGTGACTTCGCCAAAGCCGCCGCCAAACCGGTGAAGTAAGCCGGGGCGGACGGTCGGCCGTGAGCTAACTGTCCGCTTAAAGTTTGCGCCATTCTATTGATTCCCTACCCCTTCATTTTGACCATAAGCGGAGGGTCGGCCCCGCCAAGCGGCACGGCCAAACAAAAAGAACGTCACGCTTTCGCAGGAAAGTGTGACGTTCTTTTTTGCCAGCAATCTGTTTATGCTGTCATCTGGCAGCGTCCACGCCGCCTGCGCTCAGCGGGCCTGCGCGTAAACCTCAGCGGACCTCGGCGAGAAATAAGAGTCTCTTCATCAAGCCACTGGCTCCGGGAAAACGTCGGCCCAGTCCAGCCCCAGACCGGGCAGCGTGGCGCAGGGCACGGGGCCGGGACCGCCGTATTCGCCGGCCAAGCGGTAGCGGGCGGTGGCGGCGTCGCACACGAAAACGGCGATATCCTGCTCCAGCGGCTGCACAATCCAGTACTCGCCGACGCCGGCTTCTTCGTAGAGGTCAAACTTGCCTTTCCAGTCGCGGGCGGCGGTGCGGGACGAGGTCACTTCGATAATCAAGTCGGGCGCGCCCAGGCAGCCGCGGTGCTCAATCTTCGTGGGGTCGCAGATGACGCAGATATCGGGCTGCACCACGGTGTAAATGGTTTCGTCGGTAGTGCGGCCGGGCTGCGGCAGGCGCACGTCGTAGGGCGCCACGCGCACTTGGCGGCGCTGCCGCCGAAGGTGATTGCCGAAGGCTAGGTGTAAGTTGCCCACGGCCACTTGATGCGGGTCGGCGGGGGCGCTCATGCGGCGCATGACTTTACCGCGCCACAGCTCCACCAGTTCCTCAAAAGGCCAGGAGAGGTAGTCGGCGTAGGAATAGGTGCCGTGGGGGTCGAGGTCGGCCGGGGAGGTGATGAGCACTGTAGGGGTCATAGCTCAAAAATACGCGAAATACCGGGCGGCGGCCCGCCCGGCCCAACGTTTCGCCCGGCCTTCGCGTTTGGCAACTACGCGGCCCGGCCGCCTACCTTCTTCATTACTTATGGCTAACAAACCCACCTCCAAAGGCCGCAAGCCCGGCAACAGCGAGCGGCACTTCGGCGTCACTGACGGCGTGAAGGGCCGCGCCGGCCGCCTGCTGGCTAAAAGCAACAACGGCACCTACGAAACTGCCCCCGAACGGGAAACCGCCGTGCTCGTGAGCGTGCCGCCGCGCCGCCAGAGCGAGCTGCAAACCACCGAATACCTGGATGAATTGGCCTTCCTGATTGAGACGGCCGGCGCGCAGGCCACCAAACGCTTCGTGCAGCGGCTCGAAAAGCCCGACATCCGCACCTACGTCGGCGAGGGCAAGCTCCAGGAGATCAAGGCCTACGTGCAGCACGAGAAGAGCAGCATGGTCGCGTTTGATGACGACCTGACGCCCTCGCAGCTGCGTAACCTCGAAGCCGAGCTGGGCGTCAAAATCCTGGACCGCTCGCTCCTGATTCTGGATATTTTCGCTTTGCGCGCCAAGTCGGCCACGGCCCGCACGCAGGTTGAGCTGGCGCAGTATCAGTATCTCCTACCCCGCCTCACCGGCCTCTGGACTCACCTGGACCGGCAGCGTGGCGGCGTGGGCACCAAGGGACCGGGCGAAACCGAGATTGAAACCGACCGCCGCGTGGTACGCGACCGGATTGCCTTTCTGAAGGAGCAGCTCGAAGGGCTGGACCGGCAAGCCCATACCCAGCGCAAAACCCGCACCGGCACCATCCGGGTGGCCCTGGTGGGCTACACCAACGTGGGCAAGTCAACCTTGATGAACCTGCTGAGCAAGGCCGACATTTTCGCCGAAAACAAGCTCTTCGCCACCGTCGATGCCACGACCCGCAAAGTGGTACTGGAGCAGACGCCGTTTCTGCTCTCCGACACGGTCGGCTTTATCCGCAAGCTGCCCACGCGCCTGATTGAGAGCTTCAAAAGCACGTTGGACGAGATTCGGGAAGCCGATTTGCTTTTGCACGTCGTGGATATTTCGCACCCAGCCTTTGAGGAGCAGATTGCGGTGGTGAACGACACGCTACGCGACATTGAGGCCGCCGACAAGCCCATGCTACTGGTCTTCAACAAGATAGACCAGTACCGCCCTGACCTGGGCGACGCCATGCCGGTGTTCGAGGACGACGACCCGGAAATCGACCCCGAACTCCCTACCCCTCGTCCGCCGCTCGAACAGCTGCAAGCCTCCTACATGGCCCAGCTGCACGACCCGGTGGTGTTCATCTCGGCCCAGGAGCGCACCAATATCGAGGCGTTGCGGGCGCTGCTGGCCCGGCGCGTGCGTGAGCTGCACGAGCGCCGCTACCCGCAGACGCAGTACGCTCCGGCCGAGTAGCCGACCGTGGCGTGGGCTCTGCGAGTTCGCGTGGGCACTGCCAAAACCGTTCACGCGCGGGCTAGCAGCGTCCACGCTACGGCCCATTGCCAAACTAGAAAATAGGGGTAGTATTTTGAAATATTGACAGGCAGACTATGGTTCTGCTTGCCAATATTTCAAAATATTATCCCTATTTTGCATCAGCATTAGCTTTCTAATCTTCTCTTCCCATTTTTACATGGTCAAAAACATTTACGCCGCCGCGCTGGCTTTGACCAGCGCTACTCTTCTGTCAATTTCGGTGCAAGCCCAGAATTTTGGCACCACCCGCGGCCTGCCCACGCGGCCAGAGCTACCCACCACCGCCTCGGGCACGCCCGGCCGGAACTGCGCCACTACCGAGGTGCTGAACGCCCAGCTGGCCGCCGACCCGGCCCAGAAGCTGCGCATGGATGCCATTGAGGCCCAAACCCGTCGCGCCATCGCCGGGGGCCGCACCCAGACCAACTTCACCGCGTCGGGGGCCGTCATCACCATTCCGGTGGTGGTGCACGTGCTCTACAACACGGCGGCCCAGAATATCAGCGACGCGCAGGTGCAAAGCCAGATTGACGTCTTGAATGAGGACTTCCGCAAGCTCAACGCCGACCGCAGCAAGACGCCGGCCGCCTTCGCGGGCGTGGCCGCCGACATCGGCATTCAGTTCAAGCTCGCCACCGTAGACCCCACCGGCGCACCGACCAACGGCATTATTCACAAGTACACCAAAACCGCTTCGTGGAGCACCAACGACGCGGTGAAGAACTCGAAGCGCGGCGGCGACAACGCCTGGCCCGCCGGGCAGTACCTCAACATGTGGGCCTGCAACCTGGGCCAGGGCCTGCTCGGCTACGCCCAGTTTCCGGGCGGCGCGGCCAGCACCGACGGCGTGGTGTGCCTGTATTCGGCCTTCGGCAGCCGGGCCAAATTCCCGGCCGGCACCTACACCAGCACCTACGACATCGGCCGCACCACCACCCACGAGGTGGGCCACTGGCTGAACCTGCGCCACATCTGGGGCGACGCCTCCTGCGGCAATGACCTGGTGAGCGACACGCCCACCCAGCAGACGAGCAACTACGGCTGCCCGACCTACCCGCACGTGACGTGCGCCAACCAGGGCGACATGAGCATGAACTACATGGACTACACCGACGACGCCTGCATGTACATGTTCTCCTCGGGCCAGAGCGCCCGCATGAATGCCCTGTTTGCCAGCGGCGGCGCCCGCGCCTCGCTGCTGACCTCGACTGCGGCCGGCGCCGCCCGCACCAGCGCGCCGGTCGCTTCGGCCGTGAGCATCTATCCTAATCCCGCCGCCAGCGTGCTGAACCTGACCAACCTCAGCGCTCCGGCCCAAACCAGCGTGCGGGTGTACAGTCTGCAGGGCGCCGAGATGCGCCAGGCTCGCTACGATGGCCGGGGCCACCTGCAAGTGCAGAGCCTGCCCCGCGGCCTCTACTACCTCGACGTGACCGACGCCAGCGGCCACACCAGCCACCAGCGTTTCGAGAAGGAGTAGCTCTCGTTTCAACCCCAAAAGGATGCGGTCATGCTGAGCGCAGCGAAGCATCTCACTTGGGGAAGTAATCAGCTCAACCAGACGATTAGGTTACCATCCCACGCGAGATGCTTCGACCAGCGGACGCCAGATGGAGCATGACCGCCTTTTTTCCTCATTGAAAAAAGCCCGCCTTTCCGGCGGGCTTTTTTTATTTCTATTCAAAATAATCCCTACCCCCCTATCTTTCGTCGCTGGAAAGCAGCTCCCCTATCTCACCCAGCTTGCCAGCAGTTCTGCCGATGAAAACCTTGTATTTGATGCGCCACGCTAAGTCGAGCTGGAGCTTTGATGACTTGAGCGACCAGGAACGCCCCCTCAACGACCGGGGCCGCGACGACGCCCCGCGCATGGGACAGGCCCTGGCCCGGCGCCACGTCGTGCTCGACTTGCTGGTTAGCTCGCCGGCCGTGCGGGCCCTGAGCACGGCCACGCTGGTGGCCCGGGAGCTGCCCTACCCCCACGACCGGATTCGGGTGGAGGCCGGCATCTACGGCGCCGATGTGGACGAGCTACTGGCCCTCATCCGGGCGCTGCCCGACACGGCTGGCTCGGTGCTGCTCGTGGGCCACAACCCTACCATCACCGATACAGCCAACGCCCTCTCGCCCACCTCCTTCAAGGAGCTGCCCACCGCCGCCGTAGTCTGCCTGAAGTTTGCCACCGAGCAGTGGGCCGAAGCCAGCAAAGTAACCGCCGAATACTACTTCTACGACTACCCCCGCAACCCGCACTAGCGGCGTGGCGGCCTCGGGCTGCTCCGGCTACTTCCCTACCCCCCCCCGTCGGCTCTAAGCCAAAAACTACGTCCCCGGACGAATGCTGACCGCATTTGCCCGGGGACGTAGTTTTTGGCTTAGCTCTACCTGAAATATCCGCCGCTACGGCGTGAGCCCCAGCTTGTGAGTCAGCACCTTGCGGGCCGTGATAAGGCGCAGGATGTAGAACTTCTGAGTAAAGCCTTCCCGGCTCAGGGGCAGCTGCTGCGGCGTGCCGGCGGCCACGGGGCCGGCAAAGAGATGGCGCACAACTTTGCCGCTCACATCGAGCAGGTCCAGCGTGGCTAGGCCCGCCTCAGGCAGGGCGAACTGCACGGTAGTTTGGGTCAGAAACGGGTTGGGATAGGCACTGAGCTGCGCCTGGGTTTCGGCGGGGATGGGAGCGGGGGCCGGGACGGCGGCCCGCAGCGCAGCATCGGCCGGGCCGGAGGTCAGGCCCGTATCCTTGGCCGGGTCGGCGAAGCTCGTGTTCTGCTCAAACACGTTAATCAGGCCCGTGCGGCGGTTGTAGGAGCTGCGGTCGGCGCCGCTCACCTTCACGCTCTGGATGGTGCCGCCGCGCACGCGCAGCGAAAGGTCGCGGTAGCGGTTGATGGCCGGCACGTTACCGTAGTCGAGGGTGATAGTGAGCTTGTTACCGCTCAGCGCCTCTGACTTCACCACCCGGCGCTTTACTTCCAAATACTCCAGCAGCTCGTCCATGTGCGTCACCCACACCCGGTCGTTGGCCGTAGCAGCGAGGTGGCCGAACACGCTTTGCGCGGCCGAGAGGGACGACAGGTGGGTGCCCACCCGGTAGAGCAGGTGCGTACTGGCGTTGCTGCCGGCCAGCAGCTGGTCCACATCCTGCTTCACGTCATTAATCTGCTCCGAGCTGCTGAGTTCGGAGAAATTGCGCCCCAGGTGCACGAAGCCACCGGCGGGCAGGGTTTGCACGTCCACGGTTTTTGCGTACTTCGGATACTTCGCGTAGCCGTTCTCCTCGCCCTGCGAGGTGGCGCCGAGGTAGCCGGCCGCGTCGGCGGCCCGCACGTAGCCGGGGTCGGCGTTGGGGCGCACCACTGTGCGCATCCGGTACTCGACACCCTGGTTCTTGAGGCGGTTGTAAACGAAGGCCACATTTTCGCGCAGGTTGCGGGCGATGTCACCGCCAAAGTTATAGTTGCCCGTCATGTCGTGGTAGTAGCCGTGGTTTTCCAAGGCGTTGCCATCCTGCACCAGGGCGGCCAGCTGGGCCCAGGTGGCGCGGCCGGACAGGCCGCTGCCGTTGTCCTGGTTGTCGTAGTTGCTGCGCCCGTTCACAGCCACGGCCAGGCGGTAGTTCACGGCGTTGCCGCAGCCGTCGGTGAGGGTAGGGTGGCCGCTGCCCCGCGCCAGGTAGTTGGCAATTGGTACGGCCCCACTGTTGTTATCATCGACCTCAAACTGAAGCACGGCCTGCTTGTCGTACTTCAAATCGGTGAGCGTGCTGCTGGCTGCCCCCGGCGCCTGGTCGAAGGTTACTTCTATGGTAATGCGGCGGCCCGAGGTGGAGGTTTTGAGCGGGGCCGGGGGCGCCAGCACGACAGGCGCCGCACTGCTCTCCGAAGCGTCCGCATCGGCCGCACCGTTGCCATAGACCTTGATTTTTTGCGGAATATTATTGCCAAACTTCCACACCATGAGGGCGTCGGCCGTGGCAGTGGCGCTCACGGGCAAGTCAGCCCAGGCCTGGTACTGCTGTCCATCAAACTTGCCGATATAAGTCTTGGTGCCGTTGTTGAGGGCAAAGAGGTAGGCCGGCTTGTCCTCAAACTCGCCCTGGCCGTCGTAGAGGGCAAGCCGGCTGAGTTGCGTTTTCTTAGCCAGCGTCAGAATCACCGCCACGTACTTCTGATTTTCCTCTGACCAGTTGTTTTCCACCTCGTTGGCCAGGTTATCGTCGAGCCAGGGCTGGTAGTTTTGCCCGGTATCTCCGTAGGGCGTGGCAGCGGTAATGGCAATTCGTTCCTCGGTTTGAGAAAAGCACGACTGGCTGAGCAGGAATAGGAAAAAAGCAAGCAACTGAGACGCGCGCAACGGGACCATTCCTTTATTCATACAGCAGGGCGTAGTGGGGGATGCAAGGCTCGAAACTACGTAGTGGCACTAATTATTGGTTTCTTACTCAGGGAATTTAGCATATTTACCAAATCCTATTAAAGGCGCCTGCGGCTTGTAGCGGCCCAAAAGGCAAGCTGACTCGCTGAATTATTATTAGAATTTTTTTAACCGAATGGGGCTCCGGGCTGAAAATAGTGGCGGCCACCGCGCCCGGACTGGCGCCCAGCCGTCGCGAGCTGGCCGGGCCCGGAGCCGGGCCGGCGGGCAACTTAAAAACCAAACGGACTATTGAAATATTCAGGGAGCGGCGGCCAGCGGCACGAATACCGGCCGCTCGCTCAGCGGCACCTGCCGACGCCCGCCGGCCGGGCCAAAGAGCGGGCGGGCACTCATGGTGGCGGCGCCCACGGTGGGCACGTAGTAGGTGCCGGCCGCGGCCGGGCGCAGCGAGGGGGGTAGGGAATAGGTGCTGCGGCGGTCGTCTTCGACCGGCAGCCAGAGCACGGCCAGGCGCGGGCCGCGGGCACCGGCCTGCCAGATGTCCACCCGCGGGTTCTCGCTCAGCCGCTCCCGAAACGAGTACTGGCCCATCAGCGCCCGCGCCTGCACCAGAAAGTCAGTCACCGGCCGCCGCGAGTTGTCGTTGTTGAGCTGCCCGCTCGACTGGTAGATGTAGGGCACCGAGCCGTTGTCGTCGTAGGCCTGATACCAGGCAATGCCATCGACGCCGCCAGCGGCCACTTCCAGCAGCAGGCGCAGGCTCCAGACGGCCTGGGTGAGCTGCACGCGGGCCGCCGGCACTTGCTCGCGATTGGGGTAGGCCTGCAGGTCGGCCTCGCGCAGGGCGGCCAGCGGCGACTTGGGCTGCACGTCGTAGCCGGTTTCGGTCAGCACCACGGGCTTGCCGCCGCCGTAGTGGGCGGCAAAGTCGGCCATGCGGCGGGCCGTGGCCCGCATGTCAACAGTTTCGGGCGCCACGCCACGGGTTTGGGCGCCGGTGTGCTGGGCGACGCCACCGTTGGTGGAGTAGTGGTGGTAGTTCCACTGGTCGAGCGGAATGTCGAGCGAGCCGTCGGGGCGGTAGCCGCGGGTTTTCTTCCAGCAGTCAATCATGCCCCGAAAGGCGTCGGGCGTGGCCTTGGCCAGGCCGGGGTTGAGCACCACGGCCGTGGGGTCGGCGGTTTTGATGCCGCAAGTCGGCCCGAGGCGACCCTGGGCGCCGTCGTAGAGCACCGACTGGTAGATGCCCATTTGCCAGCCGTCCATGTAGTGGTCGCGGCCCTTCCAGTCCTTGTCCAGCTCGTTGTGAGTTTCATAGTAGCGCACGTAGCCCAGGCCTTTGCGGGGCCCGGCCACGGGCGCGCCGGGGTATTCGGGCACGGTGTAGCACTTCAGATTCGCGTCCGGGATGTTGGCGTTGGCGCCGTAGCGGGCGGCGAGCTGGTAGCCGGCCTCGCCGGTGGCCTGGTAGGAAGCTTCGCGCAGGGGGTCGGCGTCGTGAGCGCGGGGCGGGGCGTCCATGTCGAGGGTAGGCCGGCCCTGGTAGTTGCCCTGGGGCCAGGTTTCCAGCTCGGCCCTGGTCGAGTGCACAATGGTTAGCAGCAGGCCCGGCCCGCGCTCGTGGGCCTGGCGGGCCAGTTCATCGAGGTTCCAGTACTTGAACTGGTGCTGCCCGGCCACGGGCACCAGCTTTTCCAGCTCCAGATAGACGCGCAGCAGGCCACCGTAGGCCTGGGTCACGGCGGCAAAGCGGGGCTCGCTGGGGGCGTGGCCGTCGGGCCGGTTCAGGTTCCAGGGAAAGACGTTGGTGCCGGTGTAGGCCGCCAGCGGCGCCCGCGGCCGGGCTGAGGGCCGGGGGGGGGGGTAGGGCCGGTAGTCGCCGCTGATGCTGAGGCGGGCGGGCTGGGCCTGCGCGGGCCCGCGCAGCACGAGCCGCTCATACACGGTTTCGCGGGGCAGCGCGACGGTAACTTCCTCATTATAGCGGCTCCCGGTGAAGGTATAAACCAGCTTTTCGAGGCCGCCGCCGCCGCGGGCCACGGCGTAGTAGCGCTGGCCCTCCTCGAACTCGCCCGGCCCGTCGAGCAGGTGCAGGGTCAGGTTTTTGGCCTCCCACTGCGGCGGCAGGTCAATGATGATGGTGTGCTCGGCCAGCAGCAGGCCGTAGCCGGGATTAAAGTTGGCGGCCGGTTTCGGGATGCGGGGCTGGAAAAGGTCGGTGGGCGGCTGGCTCACATTGTTCTGCTGGTACATCATCGTGGCCGGGTCGAGGGGCAGCATCCCGCTCTTGTAGGGGGGTAGGGGCCCGCCCACGCCGCCCGGCCCCGGCTGGGCCACCGGCGATGAGCACCGGCTGACGAGCAGCAGCAGGCCGGCGACAAATATTTTTTTCATGGCAGCAAGGTAAGGATTTCACTTATCCAGGGCCCGGCGCAGGCCGCTTTCGGGGGCGCCGGGAAGCGGCCCGCGTCGCGCCGGCTCGAGCGGCGAAAATTACGCCTGAGCTAGCCGCTAACCCCGAAAAAGACGAGCCGCGGCCGGCAGTTTCAAGCCGGCAAATCGGTCCATGTATTTGCTAATCACTATTTAACTGTTTAACTTTTTCAAGAATTGAATTTTTAGAAAAGGCCAAAATTTTTTATTGGCCAGGAAAATTCTGAGCCTTAGTTTTGACATTCCAATTGTACATGCCTCAAATAAATAATAAAAACACTCACTCTTTTATCTTTTGCCGGCTCCAAAACACTCTTCACCACCAACCCCTTAACCTCCTAAAAAATGGTACATTTTCACGAAAAACTTCTGCGTCCGTTATTGCTCTGGCTGGCCTTGTTCAGCTCTGCCGCCGCTATGGGTCAGACCGCCGACGAGTCGATGCGCCCTTACAACGAACCCTTCCAGTACGGCTCCAATATCGGCTACTACGGCTCGTACTGGACCGACGACAACCTGGCGGCGGCGGGCCAGAAAACCGGGGTGCATTCGGTGCGGCCGACGCTGCCAGAGTGGTTTGTGGAAGGCTACGGCTACGGCGTGCGGGCTACCACATTCAGCCGCTACGTGAACGAGTTCGGCATGAAGGAAATTACCTGCTTTATCGAAAAGCCCTCGGAAGCTCACCGCGACAAAACGATTTATCCCGGCCAAACGCAGGAGTCGAAATTGTTCGCCCGGCTTTATGACCCTATCTGGAATTCGGATGGCACGGTCAACTCCAATAACTACTACGCCAACTACGTCTACAAGCTGCTGCAAACCTACGGCAACCAGGTGCGCTTCTGGGAAGTGGTGAATGAGCCCGACTTCTCGTATATCTACGACAAGAACGCCTGGCTGACCCGCGCCCCTACCCCCGCCGAGCAGGTGAACACCCGGGCCCCGTTTTACCACTACGTGCGGATGCTGCGCATCACCTACGAGGTGGTGAAGAAGTACCGCCCCGACGCCTACGTGACCACCGGCGGACTGGGCTACCCGCAGTACGTAGACGCGCTGCTGCGCTACACCGACAACCCCAACGGCGGCGCCAAGACGGCCGCCTACCCCCGCACCGGCGGCGCCTACTTTGATGTGCTGAGCTACCACACCTACCCCGCCTACGCGCTGCACTACTGGGACGGCGCGGCCGGCGCCCTGCGCCACCGCCGCACCTCCGACCACGCGGCGGCCAAGCTGATAGAAGACAAGAATGCGATGGCCGCCGTGCTGGCCAAGTACGGCTACAACGGCACGCTGCACCCGGCCAAGCTCTTCACCCTCACGGAGTCGAATATCAGCCGCCGCAGCTCCGACGGCCGCATCGGCTCCGATGAGGCCCAGCGCAACTACGGCATCAAGTCGCTGGTGCTGACGCAGAAGAACGCCATCCGGCAGTACTACTACTTCGCCATTGGCGAGAACGTGGACGCCCCGGCCGTGGGCACGGCCGTGTCGGGCGGCATGGAGCTGGGCCTGATGGGCCTCTACGAAAACCTGAACCGCGCCACGCTCACTTCGACCAGACAGACGCAGTTGGGCCAGGCCTTCAAGACGACTTCGCAGCTGCTCTACGGCTATAAGTACGACGCCGGCCGCACCGCCGCGCTGGCCCTGCCCGCTAATGTCGATGGGGCGGCCTTCAGTAAGGAGGGCACCTACGTGTACGTGCTCTGGGCCAAGGCTTTAGTGGACCAGTCGGAGTACGCCTCGGCCAGCTACAGCTTCCCCTCCACCCTGGGCCTGAGCAACGTACAGCGCTACGAGTGGAACTACTCGTCGTCGGGCAGCAAGGCCACGCAGTCAACCCAGGGCCTTACGCTAAGCGGCTCGCCCTCGTTTTTCACGGGCCCGACCACCACGGTGGTAGCGGCCCCCATCACGACGACTCCGACGACCCCGACTACCACTACCACTACCACTACCGGTAGCTGCTCGGCCACCGGCAAGCTGCTGCGCGAGCAGTGGAACAACGTGGATGGCAGCTACGTGAGCAGCATCCCGTTCGGCGCCGCGCCCCACAGCACCACGACCATCAGCCAGTTTGAGTCGGTTACCAGCGAGCAGACCACCCCGGAGTTCGCCAACTACGGCGCCCGGCTGCGCGGCTACTTCTGCCCGCCCCAGAGCGGCGCCTACACCTTCTATATCGCCGGCGACGACCAGAGCGAGCTGTGGCTGAGCACCACCGACAACCCGGCCAGCAAGGTGCGCATTGCCAGCTGCACGGGCTGGACCTCCTCGGCCCGCGACTACAACCGCTATCCCAGCCAGAAGTCGGTGGCCATCAACTTGGTGCAGGGCCAGCGCTACTACATCGAGGCCCGGCACAAGCAGGGCTGGGGACCGGGCTACGTCTCGGTGGCCATGCGCCTGCCCAGCGGCACCTTCGAAGGCCCCGTTGCCGGCAGCCGCCTCGCCCCCGCCGCCACGACGACGACCTCGACGCTGGTAGCTGCCCCGACCACGACCAGCTCCCTGGTAGCCTCGAAGCCGGCTCTGAGTGCCACCGAGGAGCTAGCCACCACCACCGAGCTGACGGCCTTCCCCAACCCGTTTAGCCAGCAGGCCACGGTGCAGTTCCGCCTCGCGGCGGCCGGGCCGGCTACGCTCAGCGTCTACGACGTGCGCGGGCAGCTCGTGCGCCAGCTCTTCAGTGGCCAGGGCGCGGCCGGTGCGGTGCAGCAGGTCAGCCTCGACGGCCAGGGCCTGAGCCAGGGCATCTACGTGCTGCGCCTCGTCACGGGCCAGCAGGTGCTCACCCACAAGCTGCTGCTCACCAAGTAGTCATCAAGTAGTCATCAAGCAAGGTCGCGCCGAAGCCCGGCGGCCAGGCTGCTGGATTTAGCCAGCGGGCAGCTAAACTTCGCCTTATCAGCTCAAAGCAGGGGTAGGGATGCCGAGGGGCGGGAGCAGCAGTCGGCTGAGGTAGCTGTTCTGTCTGATTTGCCGTAGAAGCCCTGATTTTTGATGACAGCCAGTCCAATTACAGCCGGCCCCTTGATAACGGTTACTAAATCTTTTTTGCCGCCGCTGGCGGAGTACGTGAGTTACCTGAGCGGCATCTGGGAGCGCGCCCGCCTCACCAACAACGGCCCGCTGCTGCTGGAGCTGGAAGCCCGCTTGCGCGTCTACCTCGACGTGCCCTACCTGCACTTCACCTCCAACGGCACCATTGCCCTGCAGCTGGCCATCCGGGCCCTGGAGCTGCGCGGCGAAATCATTACCACCCCTTTTTCCTACGTCGCCACGACTTCGGCCATCCTCTGGGAAAGCTGCACCCCGGTGTTTGTGGATGTCGAGCAAGGCGCTTTCTGCCTTGATGCCGATAAGATTGAGGCCGCCATTACGCCGCGCACCTCGGCCATCCTGGCTACGCACGTCTATGGCTACCCCTGCGACGTAGTGCAGATTGAGGTTGTCGCCCGGCGCCACGGGCTCAAGGTTATCTACGACGGCGCCCACGCCTTCGGCACGCGGGTGGCGGGCCGCTCGCTGCTCAGCTACGGCGACGTGGCCACGTGCAGCTTTCACGCCACCAAGCTGTTCCACACCGGCGAGGGCGGCGCCATCGTTATTAACGACGAGGCGTTGTCGAAAAAAATCAACCTGCTCAAGTCGTTCGGGCACGTCGGCGACGAGCACTTTGCCCTAGGCATCAACGGCAAAAACTCCGAGCTGCACGCGGCTATGGGCCTGTGTTTGCTGCCGCGGGTGGCGAGCTTCATCGCGGCGCGGGCCGCGCTCTATGGCCACTACCGGCAGGAGCTGGCTGGCCTGCCCCTGCGCTACCCCGTCTGCCCGCCCGACACGGACTACAACTACGCCTACTTCCCAGTCGTGTTCGAGGCGGCGGCGCAGCTGCTGCGCACCAAGGCCCTGCTCAGCGAGCACGGCATCGACACCCGCCGCTACTTCTTCCCCTCCCTCAACGAGCTGCCCTACCTGAGCGGGACCGCCGACAGCCGCCGCTGCCCCGTGTCGGAGGAAGTGGCCGGGCGGGTGCTGTGCCTGCCCTTCTACCCCGAACTGGCCGCCGAGCAGGTCGGCCGCATTGCCGGCCTGGTGCGCCTGGCCCTGGCCCACGCCGTTCCTGCCTAACCCCGCCCGCGCCGCGCTATGGCCCTGCAACTTCCCAAACTGAGCGTCGTGGTGCTGGCTTACCGGCACGAGCCTTTTCTGCGGCAGGCGCTGGACAGCGTGCTGATGCAGGAAACCGATTTTGCTTATGAGGTGATTGTGGGCGAAGACTGCTCGCCCGACGACACCCGGCGCATCGTGCAGGAGTATGAGCGGCGCCACCCCACCATCGTCCGGCCTATTTACCAGTCCCGCAACGTGGGGCTGGGCCCCAACTTCCGGGCCTGCCTGGCAGCCTGCCGGGGCGAGTACATTGCCCTGCTCGAAGGCGACGACTATTGGACCGACCCGCACAAGCTGCGCAAGCAGGTGGCCTGGCTCGACGAGCACCCCGATTTCAGCATCTGCTTCCATCCCGTGGCCGACCTCCACGGGGACAACCCAGGGCCCCTGGCGCCGGCCCGCGTCTTTACCAAGGACGAGTACACGTTCGAGGACTTTCTGACTCCCATCTATACCATCGTCAGCACCGGCAGCACGGTACTGCGCAACGTGCTGTCCACTTGGCCCGAATGGCTGTTCACGGTCCGGCCCATTGATTTTCCGCTCACCGTGCTCTACGCTGAGCAGGGCAAGGCCAAGCTCCTGCCCGACGTGATGGGCGTTTACCGCATTCATCCGGGGGGTATTTGGTCGGGCACGCCGCGCCACCTCAACATCCGGAGCTTTCTGCAGATGTACGAGCAGCTCTGGCGGCACTACCGCCGCAGCCCCCACCGCGAGGCGCTGCGCCGCCACCTGCACGCGCTCTACCTGACCACGGCCAACGTGTATGCCAACAGCGGCTACCCCGCCGAGGCCGCCCGCTTTCTGGGTCAGGCCCTGCGGCTGGGCCCCAATTTCGGCCGCCCCGGCCTGCAAGGGCTGCTGGGCGCCGGTTTGCGGCTGGCCCGCGGCCTGCTGCGGCGCCGGCCCGCCGCCTTGCCGACGGGGCCCTGAGCCTTTGCCGGGCCGGCTGCCGCCGGCTGGTAAGCCTGTACTACTCCTCGAATCGGCGGCTTATAGAGTTCGCTTAAATAGGCTTATGCTGTTTTTTAACTAAAAACTGCCGTTATTCGGGCAGGAAATTTGCAATCCTATTATTTATTGATAAACGACTATTTTTTGCTTACGCAATGAGGCCTACCCTTACCCTGCCCCGGCAGCGGTTCCAGCTATTCAGTAAGTTTCAGCAGGTATACGACAAGCAGGTAGACGGGCTGGGCCTGGCCGTGTTCCGCATTGCCTTCAGCGGGGTGCTGCTGGCCGAAGTCCTGCACCTGTTCTACTTCCGCCACTTGGTCTTCGACATCATTCCATTCGTGGAGGTGGCCGAAATAGGCTCGACGGTGCCGCTGCTGCTCTGGCAGGCGGTGCTGGTGCTGCTCATGCTGGGGCTGTTTACGCGGCTGGCGGCGCTGGCCAACTACGCCTTTCTGCTGGTCATCTTTGCTTCGCTGAAAAGCTACGGCTACATGATGACGCCGGTGTATATCGGCATGGGCCTGCTGTTTCTGTTTTTGCCCATCAGCCGCCGCCTCTCCCTCGACCGCCTGCGGCAGCGGCTGCGCTACTCTACCCCCTCGTTTCGGTATGAGCCGCGCGCCACGGTCAGCCAACTGGCCTACTACGTGCCGGTGGTGGTCGGCATCGGCTTTGTCTACTTCGATTCGGCCCTTTATAAGCTCACCTCGCCGCTGTGGCTGGCGGGCCTGGGCATGTGGACGCCACTGTCGCTGCCCTACGAAACCATCATTGACAGCACCCCGATTCTCAATCAGGAATGGCTGGTCCGGTTTCTGGGTTACGTCACGCTGGCCTTCGAGCTTTTCTTTCTGCTGCTGCTGCCGTTTCGCCGCCTCCGGCCCTGGGTTCTGCTTATTGGCGTCGGGCTGCACCTGGGCATCCTCTTCACGCTGCCGGTGCCGCTGTTCTCGCTCGGCTTCCTCAGCCTCTACCTGCTTATAGTGCCCGCGAACTGGTGGGGCCGGCTGCTGCGCCCCCTGGCGCAGCCCCACCTGACGCTGTATTACGATGCCGAGTGCCCGTTCGACGCCCGCACCCGGCTGGTTGTCGAGCACTTAGACTGGCGCCGGGCCGTGCACTTTGAGAGCGCGCAGGCCGCGGCCGGCCGGGAGCCGGCGCTGCAAGGCATCCCGGCGGAAGCCCTGCTCACTCACGCGCCCAGCGTGGACCGGCGCGGCCGGGTGTACTGGGGCTTCGACACCTGCGTGCAGGTGCTGCACGCCACCGGGTATCTGCGGCCGCTGGCCTGGCTGCTGCGGCTGCCGGGCCTCGCGCGGCTGGGCCGGGCAGTGTACGGCTTCGTGGCCGGCCACCGCGCGGGAGAGCCTGCCGACGGCTACGGCCTGCCCGCGCCGCCGGCGCCGGATGCCCAGGTGCAGCTGCTGCGCGGCTTCAGCCGGCGCGACTTTAAGCAGGCCGGAGCAGGGCTGGGCTTGGTGGGGCTGACCTTGCTGCAAGGCGTGGTGTCGTACAACACGTCTTTTGCGCAGCTGCTGCGGCGCAAGTCCGGGCTGGACACTACGCTGGTTGGGCGGGGCCTGGCCCGCGGCTGGGGGGTAGTGGAGGGGCCGGCGCGCAACTTTTTAGGCATCACCACCCACCCCATCGTGCTCGACGAGCACTTTGCTGGCTACACCCACCTGGTGGCCGTCACCTACACCGGCGCCGATGGCGCCGAGCAGTTTCTGCCCATGACCCGGCCCAGCGGCCTGCCCGGCGCCTACCTCTGGGGGCCCATCTGGCTGAAGTGGACTCACTTGGTGGTGTCGAAGCAGATAAACCAGCCGCGGCTGGAAAAGGGCATCCGCAACTTCACGGCCTTCTGGGCCACCAAGAACCAGGTGAACCTGGACAGCTGCCGCTTCAAGGTGAAAGTCAAGAAAATTGCCGAAGCTACCGGTTGGGAGCCCGATTTTCTAAGGCAGCAGCTGCAAGGCAGCTGGCTCGACGCGGGCGAAGTAGAGTGGCGGGAGCAGCAGTTCACGGCCCACTTGGTGGACTTGAATAGCCTCTAGCCCTACCCCCCTCCTCTCGCCCCAACTCCCCTCTATTATGCTCATCGCCGGTGCCAAAGGCTTCGCCAAAGAAGTGCTGGAAATCCTTAGCCAGGCCGGCCCACTGCCGCCGCTAGCCTTCTACGACGACGTATCAACCGACTTGCCGCCGCTGCTCTACGGGCAGTTTCCAATCTTGCGCACGCCCGAGGATACCCGGCGGTGGCTGGCCCAAGACCCGGCGTTTGTGCTGGGCACGGGCCATCCGGCTCTGCGCCGGCAAATGGCGGCCCGCCTGCGAGAGCTGGGCGGCGAGTTGACGTCTACGTTCTCGCCCAAGGCCACCATCGGGCGGTTCGGCGTTGAGTTCGGCCCCGGCTGCAACGTGGTAACCAACGTCGTGCTCACGGCTGACATCCGCTTCGGCGAAGGCGTGCTGGCCAACGTGGCCTGCGTGGTCGGTCACGACTGCGTGATTGAAGATTATTGCGAGCTGGGCCCCGGCTCTCACCTCTCGGGCCACGTCGAGCTGGGCGAAAACTGCGTGCTGGGCACCAGCGCCGTGCTCTTGCCGGGCGTAAAAATCGGGGCCAACTCAATTGTTGGCGCCGGCAGCGTCGTCACCAAAGACGTGCCCCCGTTCAGCCTGGCGGTGGGCATCCCGGCCAAGGTCATCAGGCACCTGGCCTGAGCGCCGCCCGGCGCCGGCCGTGGTCTGCTTCCCGACTTGCTTGCTGAAAACGCCGGGGGCATTCACGCCAGATTCCCTACCCCCCTTGTCCCGGTTAAGGAGACCAAAGGGGGGTAGGGAATCTGGAATCGAGCTAAGGAAACCGCTTACTTGTGGATGGCGATGCGCAGGTGCTGCACCTGCCGGCCGCTTTGCAGCCGCACCACATACACGCCCGCCGCCAGCTCCGGGGCGTCCACGGCCAGCTCGCGCACCTCCCCAGCCCGCAGCTCACCGGCAAACACGGCCTTGACCCGGCGCCCCTGCAAGTCATACACCTCCACCTGGGCCGCGCCCTGCGTGGCCGCCCTCACCCGCAGGCGAAATTGCCCGGCGCTGGGGTTGGGCGCCGCTTCCAAACCAGCCTTGGCCGGCGCGGCCGTGGTGGCCGGCGCCGTCAGCCCGCCCCGGTTCAGGGTCGCCGCTGCCGCTGCCGGGCCCCCCACCGTGATGGTGGCCGTGCCGGTGGCAAAGAGCACGGGGGTGCACGCCTCCAGCCCGCCGTACTCCACCACGTAGCCCGCCAGCCGCCCCCCCGCCCCGCGCTCGTCCAGGTCGTTCCACAGCCCCGACTGCCCGTAGAGCTGGCCGTAGTCCTCCCCGCCGCGGCGGAACAGGTTCTTGAAATCATCCGGCTGGTTCGGAATCCAGTTGGCGTAGCCCAGGGCCGTGCCAGTGGCCGCCCCGCGCCAGAAGAGCTGCCCAGCCTCGGGGCCACTCTGCCAGCGCCACTCGCCTTCTACTGCCGCATCCGAGGCCCCGAACCAGTACTGGCCGGGCGCACGACCCACCAAGGCGTCCTTCTCAGCGACGGACGTGACGGTGGCCAGGTAGCCCTGCAGGCCCTGGTAGGTGCGGGCGGCGGCGGCGGTGCGGGCATCAATCCAGCTGATGCCGGGCGCGCTCACGAACTCGTAGTAGTGGCCCGTGGCCGCCGAGGCCAGCACCGGGCCAGCCAGCTGCAGCTGGTAGGACAGGCTGACTTGGCCCACGAAGCCAGCGTCGGGCGTGTAGGTGTAGCTGCCGTCGGCGTTGGGCACGAGCCGGCCGCGGCTGGGCGTGCCCACGCGGCCCACTTGCAGCGCCCGGCCCAGCGGGTCGGTGTCATTGGCCAGCAGTTGGGCTGCCGTGAAGGTGAGCGGGCTGCCCGTGGCCGTGCTGAGCTGGTCGGCCACGGCCACCGGCGCGGTGGCCGCCGCGTCGCAGGCTGGGTCAACCTTAATGAAAACGTACCTTGTTCTAGTCAACCCTCGGCTGTCTGTCGCTACGAAGTAAACTTGATAGAAGCCGACCTCGGCGGCGGTAGGAGTCCAGGAGAAGGTGCTCTGCGCGGGGTTGCTACTCACTGGCAGGTCCGGCGTCAGTGCCGCCGTTGGGGGTACGGAACCTGCCCGCAGCGTCAGGGTCACCCGGTCGCCGGCATCGGCGTCGAGAGCCCGCACCACGAAAGACAGGTTCTGGCCCGGCGTTATGCTAAGCACCCCATTACCAAATAAGGGGGCGGTGAAAAACGGCTCCGTCGAGGCAGGCGCCGCCTCCACCCGGAGTATATGATTCACCAGGACACTGGTTTTGCCATCCGACACTTTGATGACGGCGTTAAAAACTGACAGCCCATCGTGCGTGAGCACGCCCGTCCTGTCGAAGGTAACCAGGCCCGTGCTGGGGTTCACGCTCAGGCCTGGCGCGTTGGTGAAGCCGCTTTCGCCCACGTCGGCCGCCGTGGCCAGGCTGTACGTCAGGGCGTCACCGTCAGGGTCGGTGGCATTAACCTGATACGTAGCCGTTGTCTGAGGAGCTTTTATAAGTATGGTAGTGCTAGGCTCCACTGACGCAATCGATGCGATGGGAGAGTCATTGGCCGAGCCGGCGGCCACGACGGTGCGCACGCTGAGCGGCTGTCCAGCATTGTTTTCCTGATTAGGCAACATGCAGCACACGGTAATAGAGGCGGTAAAGTTGCCCGCAGCGGCGTAGGTGTGGGTGATGATTCCCTCGCCAAGTAGCTGTGCCTCAGTTATATAAGTGATAGTAAGAGGAATCACCGCTGGGGCCGTGCCGTCGCCAAAGTCAAGCAGCCCGTAGGGAAATATAGCGCCTACTTCGGGCAGCACGTCCCTGGAACGGCTTTTCTGTACGCTAACGCCTCTGGTGACCTTAAAGCGAACTTCCCGATTATTAGCTCCGCCGGTCTGATAGCTGATAGAGCCGTAGAGCGGGAATTCGTAGCGAATCTGCGCCTGCGCCAGCCAGCTCAGGCAAAGCAGAGGTAGGAGCAGCGCCGCCCGGCGCAGCAGTAAGGAGAGTCGCCAAGTAGAAGTGGGCATGGGAGAAAGGTGAAAATGGGAAAATAAATGAGGAACAGCGCCCAGACTAGCCAGCCAGCTGTTCAGTTGACTTGCTCACTATAGCAGATAGAATGCGGTCAGCCAGCCCGCATTCCGGTTGCTGAGAAGATTCACTGATTTTTTTGCACCTAATCTAGACTAGCGCAAAAGTAAGAGACTCGTATGGTACTATCCTAAAGTTATACATTAATTTTTTACTACGATCGAGCCTCCGTTTTACCAGCCTCGCCGGGGCTGACTCTGGCTTGCACTCCCTACCCCCCCTCTCCCGCCCAACCCTGAAATAGAAGCGGCTAACCAGCGCCGGCCGGCGCGAAAGCCGGGCTAGCCCCTAAGGCCATTAACAAAAATCCCTACCCCCCTTCCATGCCCCGACCGGCAAGGTCAGGACGTGGAAGGGGGGTAGGGAGTTGGCGGAACGCGAAGCCCGCGGCTTAGGCTTAGGCTTACTTGTGGATGGCGATGCGCAGGTGCTGCACCTGCCGGCCGCTTTGCAGCCGCACCACATACACGCCTGCGGCCAGTTCCGGGGCGTCCACGGCCAGCTCGCGCGTTTCCTTTGCTTGCAGCGCGCCCGTAAACACCGATTTGACGCGCCGGCCCTGCAAGTCAAACAAATCTACCTGGGCCGGGCCCGCGGTGGCGGCCGTCACTCGCAGCCGGAACTGCCCGCTGCTGGGGTTGGGCAGCGCCTCGAGCACCGCTTTGGGTGCCGCCGCGGCGGGGGTGGCCGCCAGCGGCTGGCCCGGCGCGCTCACCGTGATGGTGACCGTGCCCGTGGCGTAGAGCAGCGGGGTGCACTCTTCGAGGCCGCCGTACTCTACCACGTAGCCGTCGATGAGGCCGCTGGTGCCGCACTGGTCCAGGTCATTCCACAGGCCCGAACCGCCGTAGAAGCAGCCAAAGTCTTCGCCGGCCGGCCGGAACTGATTCTTGAAATCATCGGGCTGGTCGTCGGCCCAGTGGGCGTAGGTCTGGGCCGTGCCGTTGGCGGCTCCGCGCCAGAAAAGCTGCCCGGTTTCGGGGCCCGTCTGCCAGCGCCACTCGCCCTCCACCGCCGCATCCGAGGCGCCAAACCAATACTGACCAGTGAAACGACCGGCCAGCACGTCCTTTTCCTCGGCCGAAGTGACGGTGGCCAGGTAGCCCTGCAGGCCGTAGTAGCTGCGCTGCGCCGCCTGCTGCTTTGCATCTTCCCAGCAGATGCCGGGCGCGGTGATGAACTCGTAGTAGTGGCCCGTAGTGACGGAAGCCACGGTCAGGGAGTTGGGGCCGCCGCCGGCCAGCACCTGGTAGGTGAAGGTGGCCTGGCCCATAAAGCCGGGGGCGGGCGTGAAGGTGTAGGTGCGCCCATTGGTTGTGACTGTGCCGTTGGTTGGAAAGCCGACCCGGCCCACTTGCAGCACGCGTCCCGAGGGGTCGGTGTCGTTGCCCAGCAGCTGCGCCTCCGTGATTTGGAGCGGGGTGCCTGGCGTCGTAAACTGGTCAGCCCTGGCTACGGGCTGGGTGGCCGCGGGGTCTTCGCAGGCCAGGGCAACCCGGATGGTGACGGCTTTAGTCGACACCAAGCCCTGGCTGTTGATTGCCTCAAAGCTCACCACGTAGGTGCCCGCCTCGGCGGCGGTCGGCGTCCAGGAAAAAGTGGTTTGCACCGAGTTGCCGCTGGCGGGCAGGGGCGGCGTCAGCACCGAAGTCGGGGGCCGGGAGGTAGCTCGCAGGGTCACGGCGCCGGCCGCATCAGCGTTAGCGGCCTGCACGGTAAAAGCAATAGTCTGGCCCGGCGTCACCGCGCGAACCTGCCCTTCGTTGAAGCCGGGCACGGTGAAAGTGGGCGCGGCCAGGCCGGCGGGCACTACCCGCAGAAAATGGCTGACCAGAATGCTGGTTTTGCCATCCGACACTTTAATGACCGGATTGAAGGTGGCCAGGCCCTGCGGCGTCGCCACGCCGCTGGTGTTGAAGCTCACCAGACCCGTGCGAGCGTTCACGCTCAGGTCCGGCACGTTCTGAAAGCTGCTGTGGCCCAGGTCGGCGGCCGTGGCCAGGCTGTACGTCAGGGCGTCGCCGTCGGGGTCGGTGGCGGCCAGCTGGTAGGTGGCCGCCGCCTGGCCGGCACCGAGCGTCGTGGTGGTCGGCACGGCCGCCACGGGCGAGCCGTTGGCCGAGCCCGCAGCCACGACGGTGCGCACGCCGAGCGGCTGGCCAGCATTGTTCTGCAGGTTGGGCAACAGGCAGCAGTCGGTGGTCGAGGCCGTGTAGTTGCCGGCCGTGGCGTAGGTGTGGGTGATGATAGCCTCGCCGGTAAGCTCAGTTTCATCGACGGCCGTAATCCGCAGCGCAATCGGCGCCGGGGCCGAGCCGTCGCCGAAGTCAAGCTGCCCGCGGCTCAGCTCGTCGCCCACGCGGGGCAGCGCGTCGCGCTGGCGGCTTTTCTCCACCGTGACGGCCTTGCGAACCTTAAATGTAACGGCCCGGTTGCCGGCCCCGCCGGTCTGGTAGCTCAGCGAGCCGTAGAGCGGAAACTGATAGCGAACCTGCGCCTGGGTCAGCAGGCTCAGGCAAAGCAGGGGCAGCAGCGCCGCCTGGCGTAGCAGCAGTGAAAATCGCAGAGTAGGAGTGGGCAGCATACGAGATAAAAAGGGTGGTGGAGAAGAATGAGGCCCGGCTGACCAGCGCAGCCGGTGGTTATTGAAGAAAAAAATCTAGAATAAATCATGCCAGCCGGGGCCGGCGTGGAATTATTTTCCGATTGCTTTGGAGCTACTACGGCGCTGCGCAAAGATAGTCGGTCATTTATTATTATTTTTAAATATAATAGTTAAAATATTTAACCAGGCCTGTTTTTTCTCTCGTCCGCTGGCAAGTCAGGCCGCCGTGGCCCCTACCCCCCTCTCGCTGGCTCAACCCGAGTCATGAGCGACCAACCAGCTAGCTTCCGCTGGCGCCAGAGTCGGACTTGTGGCCGCGCCCCCGGCGGCGCCCCCCGCCCTCTAATTCGGCTGGAAGTGTGGGTCGCTTATCCGCTCACTGACAGAGTTTACCAAAAAAATAACCGCCCCAGCCAGGACGGCTAGGGCGGTTATTAGGGGGTAGGGCTTGCCGGAAACAGCGCGCGACGCTGGTGGGCCGGACGCTTACTTGTGGATGGCGATGCGCAGGTGCTGCACCTGCCGGCCGCTTTGCAGCCGCACCACATACACGCCCGCCGCCAGCTCCGGGGCGTCCACGGCCAGCTCGCGCACCTCGTTGGCGTGCAGCTCACCGGCAAACACGGCCTTGACCCGGCGCCCCTGCAAGTCGTACAGCTCCACCTGGGCTAGGCCCGGCTGGGCCGCCGTCACCCGCAGGCGGAACTGCCCGGCGCTGGGGTTGGGCGCCGCCTCCAAACCAGCCTTGGCCATCGCGGCCGTCGCGGTGGCCGGCGCGACCAGCCCGCGGTTCAGGGCCGCCGTGCCGCCCACCGTGATGGTGGCCGTACCCGTGGCGAAGAGCACCAGCGTGCACGCCTCTACCCCCCCGTACTCCACGAGGTAACCTTCAATGCGCCCGCCCACGCCGCGCTCGTCCAGGTCGTTCCACAAGCCCGACTGCCCGTAGAACTGCCCGTAGTCCTCGCCGGCGGGGCGGTACTGGTTCTTAAAATCATCCGGCTGATTCGGTATCCAGTTGGCGTAGCCCAGGGCCGTGCCGGTGGCCGCCCCCCGCCAGAAGAGCTGCCCGGCCTCGGGGCCACTCTGCCAGCGCCACTCGCCTTCCACCGCCGCATCCGAGGCGCCGAACCAGTACTGGCCGGGGAAGCGGCCGACCAGCGCATTCTTCTCGGCGACGGACGTGA
>NZ_CAXTEF010000039.1:27788-39902 GCF_964243305.1 uncultured Hymenobacter sp. | reverse complement strand
CATGGGCAGTGGAAGGTAAGACTGGCCACTGTCTGTTTTCACTGGACCACCTCAGACCAAAGCCTTGCGTTGCACGCGAGAGGCATTGATAAGTGGTGCAGGGGGCTTTCTTCTTTATAGCTCCTGAGATGATAGTAGGCGGTTTCTGTCGGACCCAGAGTTTCTGGCGTGGCGCCGGGCGAAGTGGCTGGGAGCGAAGTCAGGTATGTGCACGGCACCGGGCCAGTACCAGCACAGAAAAGCCCCGTTGGAGCGGGGCTATTGGTTGGGTGGCACGTCGGCGTAAAGCCCGAGCGGGTCGGCCCGGTAGTGTTGGCGCAGGTAACGGGCGGCGCTATCGGCGTATTCCTCCAAACGGCGACCTTCGGTAATAAGCTGTTTGGGGGCGGCCGTGGCATTCAGAATTGCCACTGCCTTGTCAAAAGCCGGGAACAACTTGCGGTCGGTAGGCAGGGCCAGCAACAAGTCGAAGCGGTAGTTTTCGGCGGCGGCTACTGGCGCCAGCAGGTGCAGCCAGCCGTGGGTGTACACGGCCTTGCGGTTGATTTCTTCGGCATCGGCCAGGTCCAGGCTGACAGGCTTGATGAAGTTCTGCGTGCCGTTCTGCCAGACGTAATCAAACCGGATAGCGGTGGCGGCGGCTTGCACTTCCACATTGCGGCGCAACAACTGAAACACGCCCGCATCGTGGGCTTCCAGGTTGCGGCGAAAATTACTAATCAGGAAGGAGTCGCGCTTGTGCTGGCCGGCGCGGGGCGCGGGCTGGGTTTCGGCAAAATACAGCTCGTAGTACTGGTCGGCTACTTGCTGCGGTTCATCGTCGGCATGGGCAACGGCTTTGGTGAGCGGCCCGAAGCGCAGGACGGTCGCATCGGCGGGCACCAGCTCGCGAGTAACGAAGCTGGTGTACTGTTCGGCGCTAAGGGCGGTGTTCAGCTCGGTGTTGGCGCGGGCCACGCGCTTGCCGAAGCTGCTGAGATAGGTCAGAAGCTGGCGCTCAGAAAATGACTGGTATAAGTGGCGCAGGCGCTTGAAGCGGGCCGGGTAACGAAATTCCAACCGTCCCTGCTCGGGGAAACAGAGCAGGATACCCACGTTCACCTCCTCCCCGAGAAAGGGGGAATGCACGTACTTAAGAAGGTTGAAGTAGATCGTATTCACGATAGGGTGTGGCGCAACAGGGTTTGGATGTGCCCGGCGTTGGCCTTTTGGTAACAAAGGTACTCGAAGAACAAATCGAAGTCGGGCAGTGAGCAACCCAGGTCCGAAAGCTGCTGGTGGTAGGGCCGGAGCAGTTGGGGGTTCAGGCCGCGCAGGTATTCGGTGAAAGTACCGAAGGCTGGGGCAGTTGCGGCCGGGCCACGGGCCTTCAGGGGAGCGTAGAACAGGTGGCGCTGGTACAGGTGTTTCCAGCGGCCTTCGATTAGATGCTGAACGCCCGCCCGATGCCGGATAGGGAAAGCTCGTGGTCGATTAAAATGGCTTCTTCGCCGTCGGGCATGAGCAAATTGGGTTTATCGGGGCGGCGGTCGGTGTTGAGAATCAGGTTGTCGAAGCTGTAGATAGTTTCCATTTCGTAGGCTTCCAGCTTCTTGAGCGGCAAGGCGCGGGAGTAGGGGTAGGGCCCTTCAACCAGGCGGCAGCCGAACAACAAGCCGGGGGCGGTTTCGGTCAACTGTTGTCGCTGCGGTTCGTCGAGCGTAGCTCGGAAGGCCGGCGAAAACTCAATCAAAGCCGGTTCCGGGCGGGGGAGGTCGAACATTTCGGCCAGCACGGAGCCGAACACTTCGGCCGCTAGGTGCGGGTGCTGGTCGAGGTGGGAAGCCTTGAACAGCTTGACCACAAACGGAACCAGCTTGCCGCGGGGGCCTTCCTGCACCCGCACCGCCCACGGCCGGGTGCCGCCGCCGGGCATAAGGCCATTGAAAGAAACGGCGGAATAAATGGGGAGCAAGCGCGGCTGGTGGCTATATGAGCCGGCAAGGTCGGGACAAACCTGCAATCACACTGCCAGCACCTTCCATCCGGCGGCAGTAAGTTCCGCCTGCTGCCGCTCGTCGTTGGCAATATTGCGAGCAAACTTGTTTAACCAGAAATCAACTCGAGTGCCAGGCGTGGTAGTGTAGCAACAACCGGGGTGGCGGTGCCAGAAACAGCCGTGTACAAAGACAACCGTTTTTTATTTAGGTAAAACGATGTCGGGCTTACCGGGTAGTTCTTTTGTGTGAAGGCGGTAGCGCAGGCCCCTCCCATGAAGATATTGCCGCACCAGGATTTCAGGCTTGGTGTCCTTGCCCCGATTGTGGGACATATTGAGGTGGCGCTGTTCGGGAGTAAGTACGTCTGCCATGATACCTGAACGTATAGGGTAGGCACTGGGTGCCGCCTGATATCCTGATATACAGTTCCGGTCAGTTGACCACTATTGTGTCGAGTGCGTAAAGCAGAGCGTATCCACGAATCAAGCCTCGGCATTCACTGAAGCCTTGCGTTACATCGGATACGAGCACGGACCTGCTAAGGCCCTTATCATATTTGTCTAATGCTCTTAGCTCACTGAGTGCTAGTGCCCATAGAAAAGGATGTAACTTCGTTCCCTTCCTACGGGCGGCTCATTTGCTGACCGTGCTAAATATTTTTGGCGGACTTGCTGCAAGGGAAAAATAGTCTACCTTTGACTTAACTTTTAAGGTAAGTTGGTCGTTTACATCGAAGAGTATCGCCAAATGTCGAAGGTGAATTTTTACACCGTTCGGCTTGAAGACGAAGAAGATAATGAAACTGACCAGTTCATCTCCCGTTTCATTGCCAGCCATGAATACCGGCACGACCTGGATATTATCTTGGCCGCGCTGGAAGAAATTGGTGCTACGCGCGGGGCGCTTCCCCCCGGCGACGAAGTACTGTTCAGGCCAGAACGAGATGCGGTGGCGCTTCCCCCTCCGCAAGCCTATGGCAATCTGTTGCGATTATATGGATTCATCTGCTCGGACGATATAGTTGTCCTTGGCGGTGGTGGCCGCAAGACCACTAAAAAAGCGCAGGAAGGCGACACCCGGCCCGCGTTTCGCATGATGAACCAGGTAGCCGAAATTCTGAAGCACCGCCTGAACAATCAGACCGTTTGGATAGCTAACCAACGGTTGCAGGGCGCGTATCAGCAAATGAACCTACCGGGCTAACCCAAACCCCCTCCCCTTATCATGGCTAGCAAGTATTTCGGCCAAATCGAAATCGCCCCCGAGGCCCGGCAATTCGTGGAACGTTCGTTTCTGATTGCCGACCAAATCAAACATGCCCTGCGTACTCAGGGGCTTACGCAACGTGACCTAGCCGACCGGTTAGGCAAAAAAGAGCCGGAAGTAAGCCGGATGCTGTCTGGCACACACAACTTCACGTTGAAAATGCTTATTAGATTGGAGCAGGCGTTAGGAACACGGCTGGTAACTACGCCGCATGAAGTGCAGACCAAAGCGGCTGCCGTGACGTTGCACGACACAGTGACCACGGACGACTTTACCAGTGCTGAGTGGCACAAAATGGTAATGTTTGTCACACCCGACGAAAAAAGGACGCGGGCAGCTACTCATGCTGCCAAGCCCCAAACGAAAAAAGCTGCCGGCGAGCCGGCAGCTTTTTCTATATTAGTCGAGGTCTGTGACCTTTATTAAGATTCTCCTCACTTTTCACGTCGTCTTTTCTGTTGAGCACCAACGCTGCTTCCTCGGCCACATTTAAAGTTGACCAGATTAAGTTTCTGGAAAGCCGGGTCGTTTTATTTCGCATGGACAATCAGCTTGACCCGGCAGTTGCCGGCAAACAGTTGAGCAGCTTCGTTTATCGCATCACGACCGAGCAAGACATGGATGCCAAGAAATGCATCGTGCGAGTCCGAATCGGAGTAGTTATCCATGTTGTTTTAAAGGACGCAATAGAGAAGGTGGAAGTCGGCGAGATTCGCACTGAGACAGTGTTTAAAGTAAAGCACCTTCCTAAAGTGTTAACCAACGCCCCAGGATTAGAGCCGGCTATGCCAGCCCCTATTGGCGGCACAATGCTGGGACTGGCTTACTCTACCACGCGGGGCCAGTTGCTTGCACTCGGTGCGGGTACAATCCTGAGCCGTGCGTTTCTGCCTGTGGTCAACCCAATCCAATTATTACAAAACGCAGGAGCTGAGGTCAAATCATAGCGCGGGTTTGTTCCATCCGGCGGCAGTGAGTTCCGCCTGCTGCCGCTCGTCGTTGGCGATGTTGCGAGCAAATTTGTTCAACCAGAAACCAACCCGAGTGCCAAGCGTTGTAGGCCAGTTGACTAATCGGGTACGTAAAGCAGAGCGTATGCACGAACCAAGCCTCGGCATTTACTGAAGCCTTGCGTTGCACGCGAGAGGCATATGTAGGTAATGCAGGGGCTTTTTCGTGGTCAAGGGGTAGCCGCATGGCGGCGCAGCAGCGCCGCATACTTCTTGCGGCCCTGCTCGACGAAACCGGGGGTAGCCGTGGCGTCGACTACCCATATCTGATGCGGGTCTTTCTTCTGCACGCCGATGATGAGGAAGCGGGTGGCGCGTAGCGCATCGAGGTATAGGGCGGCTTGGCGGCCGTAGTCGTACTGTTGGACGCTGGCCAGGAAGTGGGGCAGGTCGGGGCAGCTGGTGGTTTTGAAGTCGATGAATAGCGAGCCGGCAGGTTGGCAGGAAGGCAAAGCAGTCGAGCCTGCCAGTGGGTAGAAGGCTACTAGCCATACCGAAGGAGGTAGGGAAATTTGTAAACTTGCGGGAAACCAGCTGCCCCGATGATGAACGCCACGCTCTACCTGCCCCAACAGCCGCCGCGGGCAGTACCCGCTGACGGGCTGTGTATGCCCAACCCAAAAACCGGGTCTGCGCGAGTGCCCGAGCAGGTGCCGGCGCTGCTGAGCTGCGCGCCGGGGCTGGTGGACGTGCTGGCCTGCGGGCCGGAATACGTAGCATATTCTGTATTCGACTGCGACGGGGAGACGAACCGCGCCGCGATGGCAGCCGTGGCAGCGGTGTCGGGGGTAGCATTTGAGCTGGACGACGAGGATTCAGTTTTGTGCGGGGCGGTGCTGGTAGTACAGAGTGGGCAGGCTCTACCGGGCAGCCGGGCCGTCGAGGATTAGCTATATCTCGGCCGGCATGGGCTGCTCGGTGGGCACGTTGGCCCCGCCGGTGTTGCCGCTGGGCACATGCCTGAAAAGCGAGAGGGAAAGCCGCCGACGATGCGCACGAACTGGCCCAGGATTTAAATTGGGCGCAATTAAAGAGCTTGTGCCCAATACTGTACCCCAATTTGATAAAAAACCCGTTTGCGGGCTGCAAACGGGTTTTTTCGTACCAGAGACGGGACTCGAACCCGTACGCCTATTCAGCAAGGGTGTTTAAGACCCTAGTGTCTACCGATTTCACCACTCTGGCAGATAAATTTTCGTTGATTTTTTCCTCGGTACGTTTCAGTTAATGCGTGGCAATTCGGACAAAGTAAACGTAAATTTTCAATTCGATTGTCAGTATTGACACCATTTATGTGGTCTAATTCCAACGGTATGACCTTATCAAGCCATCTCTCAAGGCCACAGGAGGAGCATACTCTTGCGAACATTCCCTCTTCTATCAATCTAATTTTCAACTTATGAGACTGGTATATCGAGCCATTGATAAGCACCTCGCTTAGTTGAGCAGCTTTGTTGATTGCCCGATAGCGCACTCCTACATTCCAACCCGCGCCAGTGAAGTGGCTCGTGCCTAGTCCCAACCGCTTGATACGTTCGTACACGGTTTTGTAGTTGCCGCCAGCCGGCACCAGCCCAATTCGGTTTAACACTTGCGCCACCGACAGGCTTTCGGCCACGGCCTGCCGAAACTCGTCATCCGTGCTCAGGCATTTGCAAGTGGCGGCCATTTCAAAAATGGATAAACAAAAAACGCCGCCCGAAGACAGCGTTTTTTGATGAAGAACTTGGAGCGGGAGACGAGGTTCGAACTCGCGACCTCGACCTTGGCAAGGTCGCGCTCTACCAACTGAGCTACTCTCGCAGGAGGTTCAGCACTGCTTCGCGCAACGCTGAATGGTTCGACAAAGGTAGTACCTGCGGTACGTTTGGCAAGGGCCAGGAGTGAAAAAAGTCGATACTGACGCGCTTTTACTTCATTTTCAGCTACAAAACCTCGACCACGGATTAAGCAGCTTAAACGGATTGGTCGAATTTCGGGATGGTTCAGGCTAGACGAAGGGGGTAGGGATTCGGGAACCGAGCTGTTCCGGAATTAATGCGGTCTGTTTTACTTGCCTTGAGCCGCCAGCTTCAGCTCGTTGAGCTTGAGCAGGGCTTCGATGGGCGTGAGCGTATTCACGTCGAGCGTTTGCAGCAGCTCGCGCAGCCTTTCTAGGGCTGGGTCGGCCGGCTCAAAGATGCTGAGCTGCGAGGTCAGGCGCGGCGTGGTGGCCACGGCGGCCGTGGACTGGGGCGTGGGACCAGGGCGAGGGGCCTTGGCCGGCAAGGGGGGAGTAGGGAGTTGTTCCCCATCGGCGGCGGGCCGGGCTTCGAGGCCCGCCAGCACGTCGTCAAACTCAGTGGCGGCGCCCTCGTCGAGGCCGGTGCCGGCGCGCTCGGTTTCGAGATGGTGCATGATTTCGTTGGCGCGGAGCACCACGGAGGTGGGCATTCCGGCTAGGCGCGCCACGTGGATGCCGAACGAGTGGGCCGAGCCGCCCGGCGCGAGCTTGCGCAGAAACAGGATGCGGCCGTCGGCCTCCTTCACCGAGACGTTGTAGTTGCGCACCCGTGGGCAGTCGTCGGCTAGCTGGTTCAGTTCGTGGTAGTGAGTAGCGAACAGCGTTTTCGCCCTGGCTTTCGGGTTGTTGTGCAGGTGCTCGACGATGGCCCAGGCGATGCTGATGCCATCGTAGGTACTGGTGCCGCGCCCGATTTCGTCCATCAGCACCAGGCTTCTATCCGAGAGATTATTCAGGATGGAGGCCGTTTCGGTCATCTCGACCATGAAGGTGCTCTCACCCTTGCTCAGGTTGTCGGAGGCGCCGACGCGGGTGAAAATCTTGTCGATGATGCCGATAGTGGCCGACTCGGCGGGCACGAACGAGCCGATTTGGGCCAGCAGCACGATGAGCGCGGTCTGGCGCAGCAGCGCCGATTTGCCGGCCATGTTGGGGCCAGTAATGACCACAATCTGCTGCTCATCTTGATTCAAGCAGATATCATTCGGGATGTAGTCCTCGCCGGGTGGCAGCTGCCGCTCAATGACGGGGTGGCGCCCAGCCTTGATATCGAGCACCGGGCCGTCGTTCACAATGGGCTGCACGTAGCGGTGCTGCCGGGCGGTGAGGGCGAAGGAGGCCAGGCAGTCGAGCACGCCGATAGCGCGGGCGTTCTGCTGAATGTGGCCCACGAAATCCAGCGCCGCCTGCGTTAATTCATTATAGATGCGCGCCTCAATCACGAAGAGCTGCTCCTCGGCGTGGAGGATTTTCTCCTCGTAGGTTTTCAGCTCCTCGGTCACGTAGCGCTCGGCATTGACCAGCGTCTGCTTGCGAATCCAGGTGGCGGGCACCTTGTCTTTGTGAGCGTTAGTGACTTCGAGGTAGTAGCCAAACACTTTGTTGTAAGCCACTTTCAGCGACGAGATGCCCGTGGCCTGCTGCTCGCGCTGCTGCAATTGCAAGAGGTAGTCCTTGCCCGAAAACGCCAGCTCGCGCAACTCATCCAGCTCGGCATCAATGCCTTTTTGAATCACGCCGCCCTGGTTGGTGAGGATGGGCGCGTCGGGCTTGATTTTGCTTGAAATCTCCTCCCGCAGGCTGTCGCAGGGGTTGAGCTGGTCGGCCAGCTTGGTGAGGGCGCGCACGCCGGAGCCGGCCAGCCGCGCCCGCATCGGGGCCACGGCTTCGAGGGCGCGGGCGAGTTGCAGCAGCTCGCGCGGGTTGACGCGGCGCACGGCCACCTTGGAAATTAGCCGCTCCAAGTCGCTGATTTGCTTGAGGTTATTAGTTAAATCAGCCAGCAATTCCTCGTCCGCAACCAGCGCGGCCACGGTATCGAGGCGGCGCTGAATCTGGCTGACTTCCTTGAGCGGCAGCACGACCCACTTGCGCAGCAGGCGCGCGCCCATTGGCGTCAGGGTCTGGTCGAGCGTGTCGATGAGGGGCACGCCGCCGGGGTGCTGGGCCTGCACCAGCTCCAGGTTACGCACGGTGAAGCGGTCGAGCCAAACGTACTTATCTTCTTCCAGGCGGCCCAGGCTGGCGACGTGACTCAGGTTGGCGTGCTTGGTTTCGGCCAGATAATGCAGAATGCAGCCGGCGGCGATGATGCCTTCCTTGAGATTTTCGACCCCGAAACCTTTGAGCGAGGTGGTGCGGAAGTGGCGCGTGAGCGTGTCGTGGGCGTAGTCGGGGCCAAAAACCCACTCGTCCAGGGCGTAGGTGCAGAAGTCGGGGCCGTAGTGCTGCTCGAACTCGGCGCGGCTTTTTTTGCAGAACAAAACCTCGGCGGGGCGGAAGTTTTCCAGCAGCTTGCCCAGGTAGGAAACGTCGCCCTGCGCGACCAAAAACTCGCCGGTGCTGATGTCGAGAAACGAGACGCCGGCCTCGGTTTTGCCGAAGTGCACGGCGCAGAGGTAGTTGTTGGCGCGGCGCTCCAGGGTGTGGTCGTGCAGGCTCACGCCGGGCGTAATCAGCTCGGTAATGCCGCGCTTGACCAGGCCCTTGGCCTGCTTGGGGTCTTCGAGCTGGTCGCAGATGGCCACGCGCTGCCCGGCCCGCACGAGCTTGGGCAGGTAGGTATCGAGCGCGTGGTGCGGAAAGCCGGCCAGCGCCACCTCCGAAGCCGTGCCGGCCCCGCGCTTGGTGAGCGTAATGTCGACGATGCGGGCCGTGGTGACGGCATCTTCGCCGAAGGTTTCGTAGAAGTCACCCACGCGGAACAGCAAAAGCGCCCCTGGGTGCTGCTGCTTGAGCTGGTAGTACTGCCGCATCAGGGGCGTGTCGAACACCGGCGCGGGCGGCAGGTGGTCGGGGCCGACGGCTTTAATCGGATACTTGGATTTGGGCGGGGCGGGCGTCAAAATAGAAGCGTGAGCTTGGGCTCGCGGAAAAGTGGCTAGCAATTTAAGATAAAGCGGGCGAGCCGCGGGCCCTAGCGGCGCCGGTCGAGGCGCAGGCACCAGCACGAATCGAGCGTGGCCAGCGGGGTCGTAGCGAAGCGCTGCTCGACCAGCCGGCGCACCCGCGGCAGACAGCCTAACACCTGCTGGGCCGGCAACAATTCCGCTATCCCAACCTCAGGCTGCTGCCGGGGCAGGCGCTGAAAATCCAGCACCAGCCGGCGCGGGGCTGGGGCGGTCAGCCGGTAGAAGTCGAGCAGCGGGTTATAATTTTCGTATAAAACCAGTACCTGCGGCGAAGGTAGCGGCAGCCGGTCGAGCCGGGCCAGGGCGGGGCCATACTGCTCGAAAGCGGCCAGCGGCGCGGCGGCTGCCGCTCGGTGCCGCCCCAGCGTATCGAAACCGGCGGCCAGGCCCGACAAGCTCAGCAGGGTTAGCAGCAATGCCGCCCGCGGCCCGCGCCGGGGCGGGCGCGAAGCCAGCCTAACGGCAGCGCTGCCGATTGCCAGCGCCAGCAGGGGGTAGGCGTGAGCAATGTACCAGGGCAGCCGGGTCTGGGCCGCTGAGGCCACCAGCACCAGCCCGGCCGCCTGCCAGAGCGCAAACCGCGCCACGGCCGGCACTTTCAGGCCCGACCAAAACAGGAGCCCACCCCCGAGCAGCAAGGCCCCGCCCCAGCCAGAAAGCCCCTGCGCCAGCGCTGGCAGGTAGTACCACCAAGCGGTAGCGCCCGTGAGCGGCCGGGCTACCCGGCCGCCCCAGTCGTTGTCCCAGGTGAAGTGCAGGTAGCCGGGGTAGGCCAGCTCGCGCAGCCCATAAAATAGCAGCAAGGGCGCAAAAGCCAGCGCCCCGGTCAGCCAGACGCGCCGCTCGCGTAGGGCCGCCGGGGCGTAGCGCCCGGCGTAAAAGAGCAAAGCCGGCAGCGGCAGCAGGGCCGCCGCGCACTTCACCAGCAAGGCCCCGGCCAGTGCGCCACCGAACAAAGCCAGCCAGCGGCGGCGGGGCTGGCGCAGGTAGGCGTAGGCGCTGAGCGCGTAGCCCACCGTGAACAGGGCCAGCAGGGCGTCGTACTCGCCGGTACGCGCCACGTGGTAGCCATTGAAGCCCGGCATGGTGGCCAGGGCCAGCGCGGCGATGATGCCGGCCCAGGGTTGGCGCAGCACTTGCCAGGCGAAGAGCAGCAGCCCGGCCGCCGTGAGCATGCCCGCTACGGCGGCGGGCAGGCGCAGCGCCCAGGTGGAAAAGCCAAACGCCGCGAAGCTCAGGGCCTGCAAAATGGGCATCACCGGCGGCTTCGTGTTAAGCGAATCCGGGAAACGGCCGTAGTACATGACTAGCCAGTCGTGGCGCTGGCCGATATTGAGCGCGTTCAGGGCCAGGCGCGACTCGTCCCAGAGCTGAAGCGGCTGGGCGCCGAGCTGCCGCAAAAACAACCAGGCAACCAGGGCCAGGGTCAGGCCGGCGGCGGCCAATTCGGGCCAGCGAGCGTACTTGCGGGCGTGGGCCGCCGGGGTTAAGAACCGCGTCTCAGCTTCAGGCCGCATTATTTTCTCCTAGTAGTATCTGCTTTCCCGGATGGCAGCGGGCCACCTGCTCCACCCGACTGCCTACTTCCCTACCCCCTCTTCATGCGCAAACTCACGATGGCGGAGCTAAACCGCCTGCCGGTGGCCGACTTCAAAAATACGCCGAAAAGCCCGCTCACTCTCGTGCTCGACAACGTGCGCAGCCTGCACAACGTGGGGGCCGTCTTCCGCACCGCCGACGCCTTCGCGGTGGAAAAAATCTGGCTCTGCGGCATCACCGGTTGCCCGCCGCAGCGCGAAATCACCAAAACGGCGCTGGGCAGCACCGAATCGGTAGCTTGGGAGCACGCGCCGCAAACCGCGGCTGTGGTGCGCGAGCTGCGCGCCGCCGGCTACCTGATCGTGGCCGTGGAGCAAACCACGAGCAGCGTGCAGCTGCCCGCATTTCAGCCCACGCCGGGGCGCCCGGTGGCGCTGGTGCTGGGCAATGAGGTATTTGGCGTCGAGGATGAGGTGCTGGCGCTCTGCGAGGTGGCCGTGGAGATTCCGCAGCTCGGCACCAAGCACTCGCTCAATGTGGGCGTGGCGGCGGGCGTCGTGCTCTGGGACGTACTGAGCAAGATGGGCACGTTTGACACGTTTGAGGGGGGTAGGGAATGAGAAGTTATTAGCGAATTCCCTACCCCCTTGCTGCCGCGCTGCCGCGACACGCGGCCAAACAAGCGGCGGCCAGCCCTGGCAGAGCCTGGCGTAGCATTTCTACTGTTTGCCTGGGTAAAAATTATGGCTTTATACTTATTTACTTGGTTTTAACTTGGCAGTCTCCTTTCTGCCGCCTTACATTTGCCACGCCCCTCAGGTATATGCGGGGCACCTTATCAAGAAAGGCGGAGGGACAGGCCCTGTGATGCCTTAGCAACCAGTAGCGATACAAGGTGCTAAATCCTGTTCTGAGCCGGCGCAAGTCGGCTTGGGAGAAGATAAGTTGCAAGAGGCGCATCGGTTGCAAACGATATGGCTCTTCTGACTTGTCAGAAGGGCTTTTTTTATGCCCGGCTGACAAGGATGCTTGACTAAGGTGCCGCGGGTAGGTGTGAGGGGCGTTCCCTGGTTTTCGAACGTCACAGCTCCCTTTGCCATGCAATTCAGTACCCGCCTCATCCACTCCATCCCCGTCGACCCGCAAACCGGCGCCATCTCGGTGCCCATCTACCAGACCTGCACCTTTGTGCAGCAGGCACCCGGCGTCAACCAAGGCTACAACTACGCCCGCTCGGGCAATCCGACCCGTCAGGCCCTGGAGAACCTGATGGCGACCCTTGAAAACGGCCACGCCGGCTTCGCCTTCGCCAGCGGCCTGGCCGCCTGCGACGCCGTCGTGCGGCTGCTCTCGGCCGGCGACCAGATTGTGGCCTTGGATGACGTTTACGGCGGTACTTTCCGGCT
>NZ_CAXTEF010000039.1:0-27688 GCF_964243305.1 uncultured Hymenobacter sp. | reverse complement strand
TGCCGCTGCGCATCCGGCAGCACTGCAGCTCGGCGCTGACCATCGCCCGTTTCCTGGAAGCCCAGCCGGAAATCAGCCGCGTGTACTATCCTGGCCTGGAAACCCACCCCAACCACGCGCTGGCCCGGCGGCAGCCGCCGCAAGGCTTCGGCGGCATCGTGTCGCTGGTCCTGGCCGACGACTCCGTGGAATCCGCCACGCGCTTCGTGACGGCCACGCGCTTGTTCAAGCTGGCCGTGAGCCTGGGCGGCCCCAAGAGCCTGATTTGTCACTCCGCCACCATGACCCACGAGTCGACCCCGGTCCAGGTGCGCCGCGCGGCCGGCGTCGCTGATGGGCTGGTGCGCCTGTCGGTGGGGCTGGAAGAGGTGGAGGACCTGCTGGCGGACCTGGCCCAGGCCCTGACCCTGGTGCGCCGCGGGGCACCCGTGGAGGCCGCCGCGGCTTAAGCTCCCTACCCCCCCTGCTGGCCGAAGCCGGCTCGCGCCACCATCAGATAGCCAGACCGTTGCCCGCCAGGCTTTTACTCTTTCATAGCTACTCACCCAAACCGCGTTTTGCGTCATGAATAAAGACCGGACTTTATTAACGGACGAGCAGTGGGAGCGGCTTTCGCCGCGTTTGCCGGGCCACAAACACGCGCCGGGCATGACGGCCCGGGATACGCGCCGCTTCATCGAGGCCGTGCTCTGGCGCACGCGCTGCGGCGTGTCATGGCGCGACCTGCCGACCGAACAGTTTGGGCCCTGGCACACCGTTTATACCCGCTACCGGCGCTGGTGCAAGACAGGGGTCTGGCAGCGGGTGCTGAGCCAGGTACAGGAAGAAAAGACGCTGCACCGGCTGCTGGCTGACTCCACGGCCGCGTGTGCCCGCCTTTTAGTAGTCAACGCCAACTGAGTGCTGGCTTAGCCAGGCTGCGTGGACAGCAGTTGGTTCGCTGACCTCTTAAGCCCGAAAATAGTCAGGCCTCACAGGCTGACGCACTTTGGCATCATGCGCTGGGGTGCGTCTCCTCGACAAGTATTAAGTGCGTGAAAAATATGGTGCCGCGGGGCTTCCAAATTTGCTCCCGCTGAGTTGATTGTAAACAGCTTCCTACCCCTGGTTATACAAAATAGTTATGGCGCATTACCGAAAGTTATGCGCTGGCTCCGGCGAAGAGCCATCAATATGCCCCTCTAGCTGCTGCCAGCTGACTCAAGAGCCTACTGCGGTGGCCGACTGGCCTTTTATGCATTGTCAGGCTAAGAGGCTATTTACTGCTGAAATAGTAACAGCAAGCTGCTCATTAACGAACTTCTCTACTTTTGGTCTTTCGCCCTTGCTAATCTCTCAACACCTTAACCCTCCGCGTATGACAAGCTTTTTTACCTTTCCCAGGCTCCTGGTTCTGGCTTTGGCCCTAACCTTACCGGGCGCTGCCGTGGCGCAGCAGACCGCACCGGCCACCGCCCTTGCCGCCTTCCAGGCTAAAGCCAGGGCTCAGGGCCTGAGCCCGGCCGATGTGGGCGACGTGCTCGTGACTAACTTCTACACGGATGTCAGCACGGGCATCACGCACACGTATTTGCAGCAGCGCGTGAATGGCCTGGCGGTGTTCAACGCCACGGGCGCCGTGCACACCGACCGCAATGGCAAGGTGATTTTTGCCAACCAGGACTTTGTGCCGGGCGCGGCGGCGCGGGCCAGCGCGCCTACCCCTTCGCTCACGCCCGAGCAGGCCGTGACGGCGGCGGCCGTGAGTTTGGGCCTGCCCCGGCCCGTGGGCCTGCGCCGGACGGTTGAGGCCCGCGGGGCCGATGGCATTCGCTTCAACAATGCTGGCATTTCGGAGAAGGACATTGCCGTGCGCCTGATGTATGCCCGCCAGGGCGACCGGCTCGTGCTGGTGTGGCGCGTGGGCATTGCCCAGCTCGACCAGCAGCACAGCTGGAATGCTTACGTCGATGCACAAACCGGCCGACTCGTGACTAAGAGCGACTACGTGGTGAGCGAGGCCGCCGCATTCGGGCAGCAGGCATTCCGGACGCTGGCCCGGCAGCGGCGGCAGGTGCCGGCTTTTGAGGTGGCCGCCCGCAAGGCGACAGCGGCGCCAGCTTCGGTGCTCGGCACCCAGGCGGCTAATAGCCTGACGGTGGTGCCCGTGCCGTTTGAGAATCCGCTGCTCACGCCCCGCGTGGCGGTGCCGCTGGCGCCGGTGGGCTCGCGCTATTCGCCCCTGGGCTGGCAGGTAGGCCAAGCGCCGGCCGGCACGTTCGAGGATGCGTACTCGCTGCTTTCGAGCGGCAAGCAACTCACGCGCGGCAACAACGTGGCCGCCTACGACGATAATAGCAATCCGAGCGGCGAGCTAGAAAGCCCCAATAGCAACTCCACGACGGCTTCACCAGATGGCGGACGTGACCTGACCTTCGACTTCCCCGTCGACCGGACCAAGGACGTGCGCGACCCCAACAACGTGGCGGCCAGCGTAACGAACCTGTTCTATTGGAATAATATGCTTCACGACGTTATGATGGCGCACGGCTTCGACGAGGCGTCGGGGAATTTTCAATATAAAAATCTGACAGTCAATAGCCAGGGACAAAAGTTTGGCAAAGACGGCGACTACGTGCTGGCGGAAGCGCAGGACGGCAGCGGGCGCAATAACGCTAATATGGCAGTTTCCCCCGACGGCGAGCTTAGCCGGATGCAGATGTATTTGTTCAGCGACGCCAACAATAATAAGCTGACCATCGCGGGACCTGCTGGCGCGGCCGGCACATACATTTTCGCGCAGGCCCAATTTGGTCCCAGCCTGATTAAGAAGCCCTTGACGGGCAAGCTGGTGCTTGTCAACGACGGCGTATCGGAGAATGGGGGCGCCCACGCCTGCGTGACGCCCTTCGTGAACGCCGACGCCGTCAAGGGCAATATTGCCTTTGTCGAGCGCGGCGGCTGCTCCCAGCTTGCCACGCTCAACCCACGGGCCAGCAGTCAGTTTGCTTCTAAAGTGCAGCGAGCCCAGGCCAATGGGGCCACGGGCGTTATTATGTTCGACTCGGTGGCCACCCCCCGTTTAGCTACCTTTGGCGGCATTGACACGGTAGGCCTGCGCATTCCGGCCATCTTCATCAGCGGCTCCGATGGCTTCAAGCTGCGGGCGGCGCTGCAAGCGGGCGGCACGCTGAATGTAGTTTCGGCCGTACCCGCCCCGGACATTGATGGCTCGTTCGACAACGGCGTGGTCTCGCACGAGTTTGGGCACGGCGTCACCGTCCGCCTTACCGGTGGGGGCACTGCGGACTGCCTTAATTTTAGTACCGGCCTGCAAACGATGGGCGAGGGCTGGAGCGACTTTTTTGGCTTGTGGATGACGACCCAGCCCGGCGACGTAGGCAGCACCAACCGCTACGTAGCTACATACGATATAGACACGGACTATGCTACTGGCCCCGGCTTGCGCAGCAACCCCTACTCAACGAACATGTCGGCCACGGGCAACGATTACACCTACGCCACGATAGGCTCCGGCCCCAACCAGGCCAGCGAAACTCACGATGTAGGCGAAATCTGGACTCCGGTGCTGTGGGACCTGAACTGGCAGTTCATCTACAAGTATGGCTACAACCCGGATTTCTTTTCCCCGACGGTGGGCGGCAACAACAAGTGCCTCAAGCTCATACTTGACGGCTGTAAGCTGCAAGTCTGCCAGCCGGGCTTCCTCGATGGGCGCGACGCTATTCTGCGCGCCGACTCCGCCACCAACCGGGCCGCTAACGCCGACCTTATCTGGAGCGTGTTCGCGCGGCGCGGCATGGGCTACAGTGCCAAGCAGGGCGACCGCGTGAATGGCCTCCCTACCGTGAATGGGGTCGTGGAGGCCTTCGATATTTCGCCCAACGCCAAGGCCGTGCTGCTGGCCAACCGCAACGGCGCGGTGAGCGGCAGCCCGCTCGAAGCCTACCCCAACCCGGCCCACGACCGCCTGATAGTCCGCACGCAGCTCAGCAGCGCCGCCCCCGTGCAAGTGGTGGTGCTCGACCTGCTCGGCAAAATAGTTGTGCCGGCAGCCTCGGTGCCGGCAGCCCAGATGCAGCAGCGCGGCGTTGAGCTAGCCACCAGCGGCTTGGCCGCCGGCCTCTACGTGGTGCGCGTGACGACCACGCAGGGCACGTTTACGACCAAAGTAACGGTCCAGCACTAAGGCCGGCGGCGCCGCCTGAAAACAGCCTGGCCCCCGCTCCGGCCGGGCTGTTTCGCGGGATTGGCTACTGGCAGGGGGGGTAGGAGCCACCTGCCGGCCCCTACCCCCCCGCCAACTGCCAGCAGCCAGCAGCCGACCGTTTCGGCTCGTGGCCGGCAGGCTCACTTCTTCTGGGCTTTTTGTCTCTTTTCCAACCATCTTACTCTTTCTTTCCCATGACAAATTCTTACTTTCGGCTACCTGCCTGGCGCCCCCGGCTGCGGCAGCTGGGCCTGACCGCCCTGCTACTGGGCAGTACGGTGCTGGCGGCGCGCGCCCAGTTCGCGTATGTGCCCAACACGGTCACGACCACCAAGGGCACCTATGAGGACCTGGGCACCACGGGCACCGTCATTGCGACGGCCGACACCGATGAGGCAAACTCGGCCGCGCAGAACATTGGCTTCAGCTTTACTTACAATGGCGCCACGTTCACGCAGTTTGTCCTCAACACCAATGGGCTGCTGCGCCTGGGGGCCGACGCCCCGGTGACCACCAGCTATGCCTATGCGCTGGCGCCCGCGTCGGGCCCCTTCAACAGCACCAACCCCGCGGACGTTAACCTGCTGCTGCCCTTCAGCGCCAACCTGGTTGGCGGCACCCTGGGCGCGGAATACCGGGTCGCCACGACCGGCACCGCGGGCAGCCGGGTTTGTATCATTCAGTGGAAGAACGTCGCCGACAAAGCGTTGGCTTTTGCTGCTAACGATGCGACCGTCGCAGCGACACAGTACGACAACTTCTCATTTCAGGTCAAGCTGCACGAGGGCAGCAACCAGATTGACTTTGTGTACAACGCACCCAAACCTGGCACCGCCGATGCCGCGAAAAGTGCTGTTATTGGCCTTAAGGGTGCTAGCAGTGACGTGGGCCAGAACGTTTCGCTTATCAAAAGCTCCGTCGACGATTGGACCGCGCCCACATTCACCACCGGACCCACTGCCCTCTTTCAGTCGTTCCGCTACCGGATCTCGCCAGCGCCGGAGGCCGGGCGCACGTTCAGCTTCACTCCCGCGAAAGCCAACAACCTAGCCGTCGGCCCCATCTACACCTACGGCCGGCTGGCTACTACGCTCAACCTGCCACACCAGGTGAAAGCGTTCATCACCAACCTGAGCTATACCAAGCAAACAGGGAAGGTCGCCACGCTTGAAGTGACCGGGGCGAACACCTTTACCACGACCACCGTCATCCCGGACCTGGCCCCCGGCGATACGGTCACGATTACGTTTGGGGCCTACCCCAACAACCTCAACGCCGGCACCAACACCGTCCGGGTGAGCACGGTGGCAGATGATGATGATACAAACAACTCGGCAACCTACGGACAGGTGGTGAGTGCTACCCGCGTCAGCTACTACGACCCAACTGCGCCATCGGCCGGTCTGGCAGGGGTAGGGATTGGCTCTCCCGGAGCCGCTCTGGTGGCAGTATACAAGCTGGCTACTGCTGCCACCCTCACCGATGTAACCTTGTCATTGGGCCCCGACACGGTTTCAACTACCCCTACGACGTACAAAGTCGTGTTGTATGATGCCAGTGGAATTGATGGCCCGCTCGGTAGAGCACTCTACACCTCGCCCATCCAAACCCGCGCGGCAACCAGCAGCACCGCCGTCATCCCGATTCCCAATATTCAGGTGCCGCCTGCGTTTATTATTGCGCTGGAAGAGCAGAACAACCCTTTGTACATAGATTATCAAAATGAGTTTCCGCTCCGGTTTGATTCTTACTATTACCTAGCATTCGGCTCGGGTGGCCCACTTAACTTCCCGCCCCAGAAGCAAGGCTGGCGCCTGGCCGTTGACTTTAACACGGCGGCGCCCGCTTGTCCGGCCCCCGTCGGCGTCGCGGTGAGCAGCATAACTTCCACGAGTGCCAGCGTGAGCTTCAGCGCCCTCGCCAGCGGCCCCGCGAGCTACCAGCTGATTTACGGCTCTCCCGGCTTCGACCCCGCCAAGGAAGGTACCACCATCACGGTGAGCGCCTCCCCATTCACGCTCACGGGGCTGAACCCCGCCTCCGCCTATCAGGTGTATATGCGCGGCAATTGCACGACGACCGGCACGAACCTGGTTCCGATTACTAAGCCCGTTACCTTCACGACACCCTGCGCCGCCAACCCGGTTATTGCGTCGTTTCCCTACGTCCAGAACTTTGACATTCCCGTGGCCGGTCAGTCGCTGTCCTGCGGCCTGACGGTGCTCGACGCTAACGCCGACCGCGCCACCTGGGCGACCACGAAAGCCACGCCCAATTCCGGCCTGAGTGCGATGCGCTACACCAGCGCCATCACGGGCAGCAAGGCCGCTGATGACTGGTTTTTCACGCCGGCGCTGAACCTGGCGGCCGGCACCCGCTACCAGGTCGCCTTCCGCTACCGGGGTGAGGGCATCGCCAACAGCCCCTCGCCCTACGTGGAGAAGCTGGAAGTGAAAGCCGGCCCCACCGCCACCCCCGCCGGGCAGACGATGCTGCTCTACACCAACGAAAACATTGTTAATACGAACTACGCGCTAGCGGATGCGGCCTCCACCCCAGTCGTGGCGAGCTTCACGCCCGCCAGTACGGGCACGCAGTACATTGGCTTCCACGTCTATAGTGCGGCCGAGCAGGGCAACCTCTACCTCGACGACCTCAACATCACGGCCGCGGTCGTGACGGCCACCACCTCCGAGGCGCTGCTGCGCGCCGTGAGCGTGTTCCCGAACCCATCTACGACGGGCGTTTTCGACCTCGAAATTCACGATGCCAAAGCCAAGCGCGGTCTCGACGTGCAGGTGACCAACAACCTGGGTCAGGTGGTATACACGGGCACGGCCCGCGACAACTACACCAACCGGCTCGACCTGAGCCGGCTGGCACCGGGCCTCTACCATTTGCTGGTGCGCAACGGCAACGAGCGGCTGACCCGCCAGATTGCTATCGTGAAGTAAGCGCGCTTAGCTTTCAGCTTCAGTCAATAAGCAAACAACCAAAAAGACCGCCTCCAACAGGGCGGTCTTTTTGATTGTTTGCCGGGCAGGACGCTCCAACAAGCGCCCCACCCACAGCCGCTTTTTTACTCATCCTTTTTGCTGATTATGCCATGACCACCGACCGCGACGCCACTCTTCTTTCCCTGCGCCCCGCCATTGCCGCCGAGCTGCCGGCCGAAGCCGACGGCACCGTGGGCGACTTCCTGCACCGCACCTTGCGGCCGGTGCTCAAGCTGCAAAACGACGCGCTGCTGCGCGCCGTGGCGGCTTTTCTGCGCGACCACCACGTGCCGTTTGCCGCCGCGCCGCCCGCCGAGCAGGCCCGCTACCTCACTGAGCTGCTGGGCCGCAACGTGAAGCTGCGCTACACCATCGTGGGGCTGATAACGGCGATGTTTACCGGCGCCGAGGCGGCTTTCTACGACCAGCACCGCGCCGAGCTGAACCGCCGCCTGCTGGAGCTAGCCCAGCACCGGGCCCTGGACCAGGCCGCGGCCATCGCCGAGCGGCTGGGCTGATTCCCTACCCCCCTGTTCATCAAGAAAGCCCCGCTAAAGCTAATTAGCGGGGCTTTTTGAGCCGTTTTATCACTGCTACTGAATAATGAGCTTGGTGGTTATCGTCTTGCCGCCGGCGAAAAGGCTCACGAAGTAGAGGCCCGGCCGCAGGCCGCTCACATCGAGGGGCAGGTCGAGCTGCGAGGCAGCGCCAGCCAGGGCCTGCCGCCGCACCTCCTGGCCCAGCACGTTGCGCACCCGCAGCTCCAGGCCCGAGGTGGTGCGGGCCAGCTTGGCTATCACCTGCACCTGGCTGGCGCTGGTCGGGTTCGGGTACACGCTCAGCTCGTTCACGGCCAGCTGGTCAGCGAGGCTTAGGCGTTGAATACTCAGGTTGTCGATGGCCCAGCCCCAGCCGTGGGCCGCCTCATCGGCAAACAACCGGAAGCGCAGCTGCACCACGTCGCCGGCTTTGAACTTGTCGCGCAGGTTGAAGGTGCGCTTGGCGTAGAGCGCGGGCGTGCCCACGGCGGTGGAGTTGTCGCCGCTGGTCGTGCCGTTGTAGGCCGCCAGCCACCGCGGGTTAGCCCGCGAATCGTAGCCATCGGCCAGCGGCGTCCAGGTCTGGCCATCGAGGCTGCCTTCCACTACCACGTAGTCATAAAAGCTGACCGAGCCGAACTCGCTGTCTTCTTCGCCGGGCTCCACGAGCACGACTTCGTTGAATTTCACCGTGTCCTGCCCCACCTCGCTGCGCACCACAATCGGCACCAGCAGCTGGTAGGTTAGGTCTGCTTGGTCGGGGTAGGGATGCTCGGAGTGAATGGCCGGGTCGGTGAAGCCGGCGGGCTGCGCCACCGAGAAGCCAACTCCCACAAAGTCGCTGGTGGGCGCGTTGAAATCATTAACGTATTGATTCTGGGGCGCTTTCAGTCCTACTATCGGCACCGTGAAGGGACCCAGCGTGGTGCGGTTGGCGCGGGCCGCCTGGTCCGTGACGACCACGCTGTAGCTGAGTTCGTCGCCGGCCACGATGGGCCCGCCCGCCGAGCTGATAGTGCCCACGTAAGTGATACCATCGGCCTGCCGCGCGAGCGTGAGCGGTGTGCGGGCGCGCCCGTTGATGCTGTAGGGCACCGTGACGGAGGCCACGCCCAGGTTGTCGGCGGCTTGCACCACCACCTGGAAGGGCAGGTCGGTATCAAACAAATACGGCGGCGGCGTGTGGGCTGCTTGCGGCTCCGTCACGTCGGGGCCGATGACGTACTGGTAGGTCTGGCGGGCGCTGATGCCGGGCGCCGGCTGGCCGGGCGCGGTGTAGATGCGGCGGGTTTCGTTGTCCGAGGCGCTCAGGTAGTAGCGCACGGTGGCGTTGGTGCCAGGGTTCGGGATGGTGCCCTGGTACTGCCCGGCCGGGCCGCTAGGCGTCATGGCCACGGTCGTGAAGGCCGCGTTATTAATTGAGTAGGACAGCCTCACGGAGCCGGGCGTCACGGTGCCGTCGCTTTCCACGCTGGCCGTCACGGTCACGGCGCGGGGCGTCTCGATATCAAGCTGGGGCGCGTGGCGGATGGCCGTCACAAACCAGCCCATCTCGTCGAACATCTTGCGCGTCAGCTCGCCGGGGTCGTGGATGGCTTCGGCGGCGCCCACGGCGTAGGTCATCAGCGAAAAGGGCGTGCCGGCGGGGTAGGCTTCCTCATCGAGGTGCGAGATGCTGGAGCCGTTGGAGTACGGGTCGGGCGAGTAGAGCCGCGGGCGCTTGTCGCCGGGCGCGGGGTTGACAGCCGCCGCCAGCGGGCTGTCGAAAAACAGCTGGCCGCCGATGAATTCGGTGCCCAGCGCCGTACCCGGATTCGGGAAGATGCCCGCGTCGGTCAGGCGGCGGCCATCGGCAGTCTCAATAAACGTGTCGAAGGTGAAAGGCAACGCCGGACCAGTGCCGGTGTCGAAGCCGTAGCCGTAGTCGCCGTTGCTGGTATCGGGGTCGTAGCCCGCGCTGGCCACGAAGCCCAGGCCGTGGCACAGCTCGTGCAGCACCACGGTCACCAAATCATACTTGCCCCTTGGCGTCTGGCCATCGGTGCCGTAGTACCAATTAGCCTCACTGCTGAAGTTGGCCGAGATTTCGGCTTGGCCGGGACCATTTAGGTCCTGGCCGGCGATTTTCTCCGCCAGCGCAATTGGGTACCACACGTTGGCCTGGGGTGCCCCCGAAAAGTTGCGGGCCACGGTGGTAGTGCCCGCCGAGCCGAGCACGCCCCGGCCCAGGCTGGTCCACTGCGCGTCCACGTGAATGGGCACCGCCGAGTTGAGCTGGCTCTGCCAGATGTTCACCGCGTACTGAAAAGCTGCCTGCGCCTCGGGCGTAAAGTCGGTGTAGGTGACCGTGATGCTGGCGGCCTGCCCGCGCCGGCTCGCTTTCGGGTGCAGAAAAGCTTGCGGCGGCGCCTGCCGGGTAAACATGTTTTCGGGCCGTGCGGGGCACACCACCGGGCGCGCCGGGCGCAGCTCCACGCCGGGCAGGCGCTGCGCCAGGGCCGCTCCCAGGCTCAGCCAGACGGCCGCGGTCAGCAGTACGATTTTGGGCATTTAGAAAGAAAAAAGAAGCTAGACAAGTAGTTGCCAGGTTAAAGCATCAAATTTACGCTAGCCGCGTTGCTGATTCCGCAAATTAAATCCGGGCCAGCGGCGAAGATTGCAGTTCGTTGGCAAAGCAAAAACCCCTTTTTTTGTTCCAGTCATGAAAACTTTTCGCTGGCCTGTGCTGAGCTTCCTGGCGCTGGCTTTGGGGCTGAGCAGCGCCTTGGCCGCCTGCCGCCGCCCTACCCCCCCCTCGGCCAGTAAGGCCCCGGCCCCGCCGCCCGTGCTAGTGCGCTTCGAGCGCACCGCCTGCTACGGCCCCTGCCCCGTGGACGTGCTGACCGTTTTCGCCGATGGCCGCCTGCGCTACGAGGGCCGCGAAAACGCGCCGCGCCAGGGCCAGTTCGGGGGGCAGCTCTCGCCCTCGGAGCAGGCGGCGCTGGTGCGGGCCTTCGAGGAAGCCAGGTTTTTTGACTTTGCCACTTCCTATAAGTCGCGCGCCACCGACCTGCCCACCTACTACCTGACGTTCAGCCAGGCCGGCCGCACTCATAAGGTGACGGACTACGACGGCGCCCCCGCTGCCCTCAACGCGCTGGAAGACCAGCTCGAAAGTATCATCGACGCACCGCGCTGGCAACCGGAGTAAGCGGCCGGCATTCCCTACCCCCCTTGCCGTTGGCCAAGCCAAACCGCCGCGCGGTGCCTCTGGCTGGCCCTCTGATTTGCTTGAAGTTTGCTCGAAATCAGTTGCCGCTTCGCCGCTGCTTTATGGAGCAAGCTCGCCGGGCGGCGCGGCTATAAATTTATAGTCCGGCGGCGCCGGCCGGCCGCGGGCTTCGTATTTGTTCGGGGCTGCTCGGGCTTTAATTTAATACTAATATTTACTCATACTGATGTTTAATCAATTTGCTATCAAGCTGCTACGGCTATTGTCAGTAGTTGCAGTGCTGACCCTGCCGCGGCTGGGCCGGGCCCAGGAAGCGGCCCGGCCGCCGGCCGTGGCGTGGGCGCTGCGCGAATTGGCCGCCCGCCCTACCCCCCTCGGGCTGAGTGAGCAGGACCGGGCCGACCCGCTGGTGACCGACGTTTATACCGACGCCCACAACGGCGTGAGCCACGTGTATCTGCGCCAGCGCCACCGGGGGCTGGAGGTGGTGGGCGCCGAGCTGAGCCTGCACTTTGACCGCCAGGGCCGGCTGCTGCACCAGAGCGGCAGCTTCGTGTCGCGGCTGGCGGCGGCGGTACCGAGCACGGCGCCGGCCCTGACGGCCGGGGCCGCGGTTTCGGCCGCCGCCCGTCCCCTGGGCCTGATGGCCCGCAACCTGCGCGCCGTGACGGCCGCCCGGCCCGGCGCCGGCGCCAACTCGGCCACCTTCGTCACGCTGCGCGACGAGGCCCTCTCGCGGGCCGAAATACCGGTGCAGCTCATTCTGCTGCGCCAGGACGACGGGACGGTGCGCCTGGCCTGGGACCTGGAGCTGGCCCCACCCGGCACCACCCACCGCTGGCACTCGCAGGTAGACGCCACCACCGGGCAGGTGCTGCGCCGCACCAACCGCATTATTCACGAACGGGTAGCGCCGCGCGCCGGGGCCGCCACTACTGCGCCGGCTTCGGCCGGCGCCACAGCCCACCGCGGCGCCGCTGATGGCGCGAGCTACAACGTATTCGCGTTTCCGCTCGAAGGGCCGGGTTTCGGCCCGCGCACGCTGCTGACCAACCCCGCCGACCCGCTGGCCTCGCCCTACGGCTGGCACGACACCAACGGCCGCGATGGCGCCGAGCATACCATCACCCGCGGCAACAACGTGTACGCCTACACCGGTCCGGAAGCCCGGCCCCAGTACTCGCCCCAGGGCACGGCCAGCCTGCGCTTCGACTTTCCCTACGACATCACCAGGGCGCCCTTCGGCAACCGCGACGCGGCCATCACCAACCTGTTTTACCTGAACAACGTGATGCACGACGTCACGTTTCAGTACGGCTTCAATGAGGCCAGCGGCAACTTTCAGGAAACCAACTACACCGGTCAGGGCCGGGGTAGGGATGCGGTACTGGCCGTGGCCGAAGACCCCGACGACACCGACCAAGCCTATTTCTCGCCCGGCTACGACGGCGACTCGTCGTCGATGCACATGTTCTTGTGGCCCCAGCCTTTTCGCCTGCGCTTCGAGGTGGCGGGCCCCGCCAGCATCGCCGGTACCTATCCGGCCGTGGAGGGCACCGTGGGCCCGCCCTTCCCGCTGACGCCGTTCATGGGCCGGCTGGTGGTGGTCAATGACGCCTCGGCCGCGCCCACGGCCGCCTGCGCCACCGAAGGCCTGACCAACGAAGCCGAAATTCGGGGCAACATTGCCGTGATTGACCGCGGCGGCTGCAACTTCTCGGTTAAGATTCTTAATGCCCAGAAGGCCGGCGCCGTGGCCGTGGTCATGGTCAACAACGTGGCGGGCGCGCCCTTCGTGATGGGCGGCACGCCCGATGGCATCACCATTCCGGCGCTGATGGTTTCGCTCGCCGATGGCAACCGCCTCAAGGCGGCGCTGGCGGCCGGCAGCCCCGTGAGCGTGGCCGTGCAGCGGCTGGCGCCGCTGGCCGCCGACCGCGACGGCTCGTTCGACAATGGCATCGTGGCGCACGAGTACACCCACGGCATCTCGACCCGGCTGACCGGCGGCCCTTCGCACCGCAGCAGCTGCCTGCCCGTCGACAACGGCAAGGAGACCGACGACCCCGCCTACATACCCTACGAGACGATGGGCGAGGGCTGGAGCGACTTCTTCGCCCTCTGGTTCACGACCAGGCCCGGCGACACCGGCGCCACGCCGCGCGCGGTGGGTACCTACGTGCTGGCACAGGCCAGCAACGGCGTCGGAATTCGCACCAAGCCCTACAGCACCGATTTTAGCGTTAATAATCTCACCTACGAGGCTATCGGCAAAGACAAGTTTACCGAAACTCACGACGTAGGCGAGGTGTGGGCGGCCGTGCTTTGGGACCTGAACTGGGCCATGATTGCCCGGTACGGCTACGACCCGGACCTCTACCACGGCCAGGGCGGCAACAACAAAACCATGCAGCTGGTGATGGATGGCCTGAAGCTGCAACCCTGCCGGCCCGGCTTCACCGACGGCCGCGACGCCATTCTGGCCGCCGACAAGGCCGACTTTGGCGGCGTCAACCGGGCCATTATCTGGCGGGCGTTTGCCCGGCGGGGCCTCGGCGACGATGCCGTGCAGGGCACCGTCAGCGCCCTCGACAACCAGGCTGGCTTTGCCCTGCCCCAAGGCATCGACCCGCTGGCCGAGCCCGGCGTGGAGCTGTACCCGAACCCGACGCAGGACGAGGAAACCGTGACCGTGCGGGCCTACGACCCCCGACTGGCAGCCACGGCCGACGTGGAAATCAGCCTGACGTCGGTGCTGGGCCAGCGCGTGCGCACGGTTCACGTGCCGGCCGACGAGCTGCGCCTGGGCTACTTCCTCAACGTGCGCCAACTGAGAAATGGCATCTACGTGCTGCGGGTGCAGGCCTCGACCGGCACCATCGGCACCCGCAAGCTGACGGTAAATCACTAGGCCGGGTAACGCGAAACTCCGTTTCGCCCCCGCGCAGCATGAGTTAGTTCTGGATTAGTAGTCGAACTAACCTTTCGGCGCGGGGGCGAAACGGAGTTTCGCGTTACAAGTTTTTAGTCGTACTGCGAGTCGTGCAGCACGACGGGGGCAGCTTTGCCTTTTTTGCGCAGGCGCAGGTTCAGCATTTCCACCACCAGCGAGAAGGCCATAGCAAAGTAGAGGTAGCCCTTCTCAACTTCCTTATGAAAGGCTTCCATCACCAGCATAAAGCCGATCATAATCAGAAACGACAAGGCCAGCACCTTGATGGTCGGGTTCTTATTCACAAAATTCGCCACCTTGCCCGAGAAGGCCAGCATGATGCCCATCGCTATGATGACGGCCGCAATCATGACCAGCACGTTGTCCACGAGGCCCACGGCCGTGAGGATGGAGTCGAAGCTGAACACGATGTCGATGATGATGATTTGCAGAATTATGGCCGGGAGCGTAGGTGCCACCCGGCCGGGCCCGCCCTCATCGTCGTGGCCCTGCAGCTTGTCGTGAATCTCGGTGGTGCTCTTATAAATCAGGAACAAGCCGCCAGCCAGCAGAATCAGGTCGCGACCAGTCACGCCGAAGGGCTCATTCAGCCAGGGCAGGGGTAGGGAAAAGAGCGGCGTGCGCAAGCTCACAATCCACGAAATGCTCAGCAGCAGCCCAATGCGAAAGGCCAGAGCCAGCAGCAGCCCGATAGTGCGCCCGCGCGCCTGCAGGGCTTCGGGCAGCCGGTTGACGACGATGGAAATAAAGATAATATTGTCAATTCCAAGCACGATTTCCATGAACGTCAGCGTGAGCAGGCTGACCCAGGTGGCGGCGTGGGTGAAGGCAGAGAAGTCGTACACGAAGTAGATGTCATTCTGAGCGCAGCGAAGAACCTTATCACGTCGGCGCCGCTGGGGTTAGTATTTCTGACGTCAGCAGCCGTGATAAGATGCTTCCTTCGTCAGCAGGGCAATTAGCTCTTCATATTCACGAATTGCAGTGGCAGGCCAATGTCGGTCTTGCGCAGCACGGCGATGGCCGCCTGCAAGTCATCAATTTTCTTGGCCGTCACGCGCACCTGGTCGTCCTGCATCTGGGCCTCAACCTTGACTTTGGCGTCCTTGATAGCCTTGATGATTTTGCGGCCGAAGTCCTTGTCAACGCCGGCGCGCACCTTGATGGTTTTCTTGACCAGCGCGCCGCTGGCCTGCTCCTCGGCCGTGAAGTCGAGGCTGGTGCCATCGATGCCCTGCTTCACCACGCGGCCCAGCAGAATGTCTTCCAGGGCCTTGAGGCGCATCGAGTTTTCCGAAGAAAGTTGAATCGTGTTGTCCTTTTTATTCAGCTCGATGCCGCCCTTGGTGTCGCGCAGGTCGTAGCGGGTCAGGAGTTCTTTCTGGGCCGTGTTCACCGCATTTTCCAGGGTTTGCGGGTCCACTTTGCTCACGATGTCGAAGGAAGCCATGCGGGCGGTGATTGGGTGGTGAGGTGGTGAGGTGGTAAGGGGGTAGGGCGGCTGAATAGCCGGGGCGGGGCGCTACCTCGGGGCCAAAGGTAGCGGCCAACCGGAGCCAGGACGCGGTTTTTGTTTCGGCAGCTTCCAAACCGCTCCCGGTAGCTGCTCCCGGTAACTAATGGGGCGTTGGCCAGGCCACTAACGCCAGCCGCCGGCCACGGTTTCGCCGGGCTCGGCGCCAGGGCTGGCTGGCAGCGCTTTTCTTTGGCCTCGTCCTTCGCTTTCCCTACCCCCCTTCCCAAGTTCAATGCCTGCTCCCGACTGGGCCGCCCTGGTGGCCGCCTACAACCGCATCAACCACTACGGCCAGGCCAACGGCATGGCCCTGAGCGTGCCCGCCCCCGGCCAGGCCGAGTACCGGATGCAGATTCGCCCCGACCACCTTTCCTCGCCCGGCACGGCCCACGGCGGCGTGGTAGCCGGCCTGATGGACGCGGCCCTGGGCGCGGCGGCCCTCACGCTGGCCTTCACCAGCGGCGAGTTCGTTTCCACGGTCGAGTTCAAGCTCAACTACCTGCACCCCGTGCGCCTGGCCGAGCAGCTCGTGGCCCGCGCCCAGGTCGAGCACACCGGCAACCGGCTCATCGTCAGTAGCGCCGTCATTTTTCGGATTGAATCCGACGGGCCGGAAATGGCCGTGGCGCGCGGCCTCGGCACCTTCAACCGCTACCCGGCCGATAAGCGCGAATTTGGCCAGCTGCTGATGGGGTAAGATAAAGCAAGGTGGATAAAACAAGAACGTCATGCTGAGCTTGCGAAGCATCTCGGGCGGGTAGTAAACCAATCGTTGTTAACCATTGATTACTATCCGCCCAAGATGCTTCGCAAGCTCAGCATGACGTTTATTACACCAACTTACTTCCTACAATTCTACCGCGCTGCGCATTCCGTCGTTGCTGATGTGCTCATACTCCTCGTCGCCTAGTTGCGGGGCGGGCACCTTGCGCACGTTGCGGGCGCAGTCCTCGTCGCGGTGGTTGCGGCCGACGGTGAACTCGACCCAGTCGCCCTCGCGCAGGTCGTTGAAGTCGCCCTCGGTGAGGTCGGCGTAGGAGAAAAACAGGTTGTTGGGCGGCATCACCACGAAGCCGAAGCCGTTCTTGAGGTTTTTAATCGTGCTCATGCCGATGGTGCCGGGCGGGCCGGCGGCGGTGGGGCCGGCAATGCGCACGGGCTTAGGCGCGGCGGCCGTAGCGGGCGCGAAGGCCGCCGGCTCGGCCGGAGCCACGAACATGGCTTCCACCACCTCATCCTGCTCCTGCAAGCCGCGGTCGATGACAGCGTGCATGGCCACCGGATACGTAGCTTGCTCCAGCAGCTGCTGCGAAGCGCGCGTGACGCGGGTTTCGCCCTTGAAATCCTCGTACTTGAAATCCCAGTTCAGCAGCATCACGCGGGTGCCCACGGTGTTGAGCTTGCGAATGAGCGGCACGTAGTCGGAGTCGCCGGCGATGAGCACCACCACGTCGAGGCTTTTGTGCAGGGCCAGTTCCAGCGCCTCCAGGGCCAGCCACACGTCGATGCCTTTTTCCTGGAGGCGGCCGTCGCGGGTTTTCAGGGCCATGTAGTGGGTGGACACGCCCAGGTTCATCAGAATGTCATCGAGCAGGCGGTCGTGGAAAAGGCGGTCTTTGTCGCGGGCCTCGGTGGCGGAGAGGCGGCCCCGGAAAAAGTGCGACTCCGTGATTTGGGCCAGGCGCACGTCCACGTCCTCTTCTTCGGCCACTTGGTGGCGGATAAATTCGTGCAGGCCTTCGAGGCTGATGCGGGCCTTGCGCTCGTGCTGAAAATAATAGTAGTCGCTGATTTTTAGGAAATAATTGCCGTCATAGAAGACACCAACACGGATTAATGGGCTATTCATCTGATTCATGGTCGTAGTAGTAAATGGGGTAAGTATCAGGAGTGAGAAAAGGGCGAAAAAGAAGCTGCCAGCTGTTTCTGCCCGCCGGAAGGGACCGGCCCAAACAGGAAGCTTCTTAGAAAAAAGCCACAGCCCGGTGGGCGGCGGCACTAATTTTAACCAGATAAGTAATAATTGCCCCCGCAGGAGCGGCCATAATGGCCTGCTTACGGGGCGAAACTAACAGACTAATTCGGATTCTGCAACGCCAGCGGGCTTTTTCCTGCGGCCGGGGGCGGCTTTGGCGCCGGCCGGGGGGGTAGGGAGCGGCACTGGCGGCGCGTAGGACTATGACATTAATAATTATTACTCTTTACATCTCATTCCTAAAAATGCAGCCCCCCCACCACCAGCCCCAGCACCAGCAGCCCATAGCCAACGCAGATGCCGACTTCCAGCGTATTGCCCATTTTTGAACCGGTGCTGATGAGCGGAATCTTGAACGCATAATCCGACACCGGCAAGAGCCAGCGCACGCCGGCTTTGGTGAGCGAGTCGGCCAGCAGGTGGCAGGCATAGCCGGCGCCGGCGTAGTAGCTGATGCCGCGCCAGCCCAGGCTGCGGTTGGCCAGGTGGCCGAGGTAGGTCCAGAGCAGCGTCGCCCAGATAGTGTGGGTCCAGGAGCGGTGCGAGGTGAAGGGCGCCAGGGCCACGAACGTGCCCAGCAAGCTCAGCCAGAGCTGCTCGGCGTAGAGACCGGCCACGACGGTGCTCAGGCCGGTGAAGAGCAGCGCCAGCTTGCGGGCCGAGCCGCCCTGCAAGGCCGCGCCCAGCAGCCCGAACGCCAGCGCCGCCGTGTAGCTCAGGCGCTGCTCGGCGCCGGGCGGCACCAGCAGGTAGGTGTAAGCGGCCAGGCCCAGCGCCACCCCAATAAAGGCCCAGCGCACGTAGCCCTGCGTGAAGCCCAGGCGCTGACTCAGCCGGCTTTCGGGGTGGTCGAGGTCGGGGGCCAGCGCCGAGAAGCCGGCCAGCGCGATGCCGGCCAGCGAAAACGGAATACCCGGCACAAGGCCAGCCACGGCCACGCCCGTAATCAGGCCGATGGCGAGGTGCGAGGAGCCGCGCACGGGCTAGGAAAGCGGATTTTCGGAGCCGGCCCGCGGCTCGGGTGGGGCGGGCGGCGGGCTGTCGGGCGCGGCGTTGCGCTCCCGAATGATGGCTGTAATCTTCTCTAATACCTGGCTAAGCTTGTCACTTTGCTCCTCATAGCCCGTGTGCATATCCTGCACGCTGCTATGGATGGCGCGCAGGTCATCGCGCACTTCGGGAAAAGCCCCCTCCAGCAGCGCCACGCGCTCCTTAAGATGCTGAATTTCGATGAGCATTTCGGCCACTATTAGCGGCAAATCACTATTATCCATTAATTAACTGCGATAATTCAAAGCCCGCTAGCGCGGCGGGTTTTCGAGGTTGGAAAGGCGGCCATCGTGGTCGCGCAGCTGGTCGTCGTGGCGCATCAGGCGTTCAATCATCACGCCCGTGTTCTTGGTTAGCGCATCGATGAGGCGGTCGGTGTTTTCGCGGGCTTCTATGCGCAAGCTGCTTATCTCGCCCTGCACGCCAACCATAGCATCCTCCAGCCGGGTCACGCGCGTGTTCAACTGCTGCATCTCAATCAGCATCTCGGCCATCACCAAGGGCAAATCTTTATTATCCATGATTTATAACTATGCTAAACCGACAAATCTCGGCCGCCAAGTTACGCTAGAAACTTTCGGGCCTTGCGCGTAGTATGGGGGTAGGGAAATCTGATTTTACCTGCCCGCACCCGACCAGAATTACTTCCGGCCGGGCGCTTTTCTTTGTTTACTTTCTAGCCGACTGACTTGTGCAAGTAGCTGATTTTCTTCGTTTATACCGCCTCGCGCCGGAGCTGCAAACCCTCGCCGACCGCCTGCGCGGGGCCGCCGCGCCCGCCGACGCGGCGGCCCCGCACGAGGGCGGGCGCGGCGGCGAGACCCGCCTGCACCTGCGTGGCCTCGTGGGCTCGCAGGATGCGGTGGTGGCCGCCGCCACGGCCCACAGCACCTACCCGCACGTGTTCATTCTGCACGACAAGGGTGAGGCCGCCTACTTTCTGGCCGACTTGCAGCACCTGCTGCCGGAAGGGCCGGAAATCCTGTTGTTTCCCTCGTCTTATAAGCGGCCCTACGAGTTCGATGAAACCGAAAACGCCAACGTGCTCATGCGCGCCGAGGCCCTCAACAGCCTCAACGCCAACCGCAACCCGGAGCTGAAAGGCGCCAATGGGGTGTTTCTGGTTTCTTATCCCGAGGCGCTGTCGGAGAAGGTGATTAACCGGCAGAGCCTGGTGCGGAACACGTTCACGGCCAAGGTGGGCGAGCGGCTGGACGTGCATTTTCTGGGTGAGCTGCTGGGCGAATACGACTTCGAGAAGACCGATTTCGTGTACGAGGCCGGGCAGTACGCCGTGCGCGGCGGCATCGTGGACGTGTTCAGCTACGCCAATGAGTTGCCCTACCGGCTGGAGCTATTTGGCGACGAGATTGAGAGCATCCGGACCTTTAACCCCGAAACGCAATTGTCGGTGGAACCACGGCCGAGCATCAGCATCGTGCCGAATGTGCAAACCAAGCTATTGCAGGAAACGCGCGAGTCGCTATTTGAATTTCTGCCGCGCACGGCTTGCATTTGGGTGAAAGACGTGCGGCAAACGCTGGATATTGTCGGCGATTTATTCGATAAAGCGGAAAGCAATTTCAAGAGCCTAGTCGCCGACATTGGCGGGGCGCAAATTGTGAGCCGGCCGGCCGATTTATTCGACAGCGGCAAGCATCTGAAGAAATTGCTGGATGAATTCGCCGTCGTAGAATTTGGTAAGCGGTTTTATTTTAAAAACGCCACCGATTTTCAATTTACGGCCAAGCCGCAGCCGAGTTTTAACAAGGATTTCGGACGCCTAGTCAAGAACTTGCAGGAAAACCAGGCGCGCAACTTCACCACGGTAATTGCCGCCGATTCGGTGCGGCAGGCCGACCGGCTGCGCACGATATTCGACGAGCTGGACCACAACGTGCAGTTTCAGCATCTGCTGCTGGCCCTGCGCGAGGGGTTTATTGACGAGCAGCTAGAATTAGCGGTTTATACCGACCACCAGCTATTTGAGCGCTACTACCGGGCGCAGGAGGCGCGCAAGTTCTCGAAGAAAAAGGCGTTGACTTTGCGCGAGCTAAAAACCTTGCAGCCCGGCGACTACGTCACGCATCAGGACTACGGCATCGCGCGCTTCGCGGGGCTGACGCAAATCGAGATGAACGGGCATCTGCAGGAAGCCATCCGCCTCGTTTACCGCGATGACGACGTGCTGACGGTGAGCATTCACGCCCTGCACAAAATCGCCAAGTACAGCGGCGCCGAGGGCACGCCGCCCACGATGAGCAAGCTCGGCTCGCCGGAGTGGGAGAACAAGAAGCGTTCGGTTAAGAAGAAGGTCAAGGACATTGCCGCCGACCTGATTCGGCTTTATGCCAAGCGCAAGGCGGCGCCGGGCTTCGCGTTTTCGCACGATGGATTCATGCAGGCCGAGCTGGAATCGAGCTTTATCTACGAGGACACGCCCGACCAAGCCAAGGCCACGGAGGACGTGAAGCAGGACATGCAGCAGCCGCACCCGATGGACCGGCTGGTCTGTGGCGACGTGGGCTTCGGCAAAACGGAAGTCGCGATTCGGGCCGCCTTCAAGGCCGTGGCCGATGGCAAGCAAGTGGCGGTGCTGGTGCCGACGACCATCCTGGCGATGCAGCATTACAAGACGTTTCGCGACCGGCTCGCGGCCCTGCCCGTGACGGTGGAATACGTGAACCGGTTTAAATCCACGAAGCAGATTAAGGAAACGCTGGGGCGCGTGGCGGATGGCAAAACCGATATTCTGATTGGCACGCACCGGCTCACGAATAAGGATATCAAATTCAAGGATTTGGGGCTGCTCATTATTGACGAAGAGCAGAAATTTGGCGTCAAGACCAAGGACAAGCTCAAGGAATTAAAGATAAACGTGGACACGCTTACGCTCTCGGCCACGCCAATTCCGCGCACGCTGCACTTTTCGCTCATGGGCGCGCGGGATTTGTCGGTAATTGCTACCCCCCCTCCCAACCGCCAACCCGTGCAAACCGAGCTGCACGTATTTGACGAGATATTAATTCGGGATGCCGTGGCGCGGGAGCTGAAGCGCGGCGGGCAGGTGTTTTTCGTGCACAACCGCGTGAAGGATATTGAGGAAATGGCGGGCACGATTCTGCGGCTCGTGCCGGATGCGCGCATCACCTTCGCCCACGGGCAGATGGAGGGCGAGATGCTGGAAAAGCGCATGATGAAGTTCGTGGAGGGTGAATACGACGTGCTGGTGTCGACCAACATCATCGAGTCGGGCCTGGACATTCCCAACGCCAACACCATCATTATCAACCGCGCGCACCTGGCCGGCCTCTCGGATTTGCACCAGATGCGGGGCCGCGTGGGCCGCTCGAACCGCAAGGCGTACTGCTATCTGCTGACGCCGCCGGTGGCGAATCTGCCCGCCGACGCCCGCAAGCGCCTGAGCACGCTGGAAGAGTTTTCGGACCTGGGCGCGGGCTTCAACGTGGCGATGCGCGACCTCGATATTCGCGGCGCGGGCAACCTGCTCGGCGGCGAGCAGTCGGGCTTCATCAATGATTTGGGCTACGAAACCTATCATCAGATGCTCGACGAGGCCGTGACGGAGCTGAAGGAAACCGAGTTTCGGGACCTGTTTATCGGCACGCCGGCCGAGCAGCAGCGCCTGCAAGCGGCGGCCGGCGCGGGCCGCCCTGCCGAGTGCAACATCGAGACCGACCTGCCCATCCTCATTCCGAGCGACTACGTAAGCAACGTTTCGGAGCGCCTACAGCTCTACGCCAAGCTCGACCGGGCCAAGCAAGCCGAGGATTTGGACAAACTGCTGGGCAGCATTCAGGACCGGTTCGGGCCGCTGCCGGAATCAGTGGAGCAGCTCGCCGATATCGTGCGGCTGCGCTGGCAGGCGGCGCGCATCGGCTTCTCGAAAATGACTTTGAAGCGCGACACGCTCAAAGGCTTTTTGCCGGCCGGCGACGAGCACAAGGCCTACTTCCAGGGGCCGGAATTCGGGCAGGTGCTGAGCTACGTTTCCTCGCACCCGCGCCGGGCAAATCTGAAGGAAAAAAAGGACCAGCTCATTGTCACGATTGAAGAAGTGAAATCCGTGGGGCAGGCGCGGCGGATATTGGCCGAGCTGGGGGCGGAGGAGCCGGTGGCAGCGTAACTTACCGCTATGAAGTCTCTGGTTTGGGCACTCTTTATTGCATTTGGCTTGTGGAACTTGCCTGCAACTACCCAGCCGAGATTAAACCGTCAGCTTAAGCAAGAGCTTGACAATATGGAGGCCGCCGACCAGCGCTACCGGGTCATGCTATTTGATTTGCAAATTAATCATAATCCTAAACCGCTGGTGGCCGCGCTTGGCGTTCCAGAAGCGAAACTGAGCAGCTACCTCGTCCGCCAGATGCAGCGCATTGATTCAGCTAATCTGGTACGTATGCGAGCTATCCTGAAACAGCATGGCTATCCGGGCAAGTCGCTGGTTGGCGAGCCTACTAATGAAACCGGTTGGCTCATTATTCAGCATTCGACGGCCATAAAACAGTACCTGCCAATCATAAAACTGGCGGCTGAAAAAGGTGAGCTTCCCTTTTTTCGGTACGCCATGATGCTGGATCGCCAACTCATGAGTGAAGGCAAGGAGCAGGTTTACGGCACGCAGGCGCTCAACTATACTGTGGTCAGCCCCGCTACTGGTAAGCGCGAAAGTCAGCCGCTATTTGTATGGCCCATTCAGAATCCGACGCAGGTAAATCAGCGGCGTAAGCGGGCTGGTTTTGAAAAAACTGTAGAGGAGCAAGCGGCTGGGTTAGGGATTAAATATCGGGTAGTAACGCTAAAAGAGGTGGCGAGAATGCCTAAAAAATAACCCTCATGCCCATTTCCTGGACCTGCAAGCCCTTTGCCGACCTCACCCTGACCGAGCTATACGCCGTGTTGCGGCTGCGCTCCGAGATATTCGTGGTGGAGCAAAACTGTCCTTACCTCGATATGGACGGGCTGGATGAGGCCGCGTTTCACCTGCTGGGCCGCGCCGAAACCGGCGAGCTAGCTGCCTACACGCGGCTGCTGCCCAAAGGCGTGAGCTACCCGGACTACGCCAGCATCGGGCGGGTGGTGGTGGCGCGGACGCAGCGGGGCGGCGGGTTGGGGCAGGCGCTGATGCGCGAGTCCATCAGGCGGTGTGAGCGCCTGTTTGGGCGGGCGCCGATTAAGATTGGCGCGCAGCAGTACCTGGAGCGGTTCTACCAGGAGTTTGGGTTTGCGCAGTGCGGGGCAGGGTACGACGAGGATGGCATTCCGCACCTGCCGATGCTACGGGCGTAAATGCAAATTCCCTACCCCCCTCTCCAGCGGAAGAGGGGGGTAGGGAATTGTATAATGCATAAGCGGTGGAATTGAGATTAATCGCAGCCATCCGGCCCGCAGGCGGCGCCTTCGGCGCCCACCGCTACGAGCGGATTCGCCTCGCGCCACACCGTGTCCAGCACCTGCCCAAACAGCTCGGCCGGCTGCGCGCCCGAGACGGCGTACTTATCCTCGAAGACGAAGAACGGCACGCCGCGCACCCCGACTTGCTGGGCCTGGTATTCGTCGTAGCGCACAGCTTCGGCATAGGTGCCGGCTTGCAGAACCTCACGGCTTTCTTCCGCACTAAGGCCGACTTCGGTAGCTAGCTGCACCAGCGTGTCGAGGTCGTTGAGGTCGCGGCCTTCGGTGTAATAGGCGCGAAACAGGCGCTCCTTGGCCGCGTCGTTGACGCCGTGCTTCGTGGCCAGGTGCAGTAGCTGATGGCTCAGAAAGCTGTTGGTCGGCACCGCCTGGGCGAAGTTATAAGCGAGCCCGACCTGCGCGGCTGAGGCCGCCATCTGGTCGTGCATCTGCTTCGACTGGCTTCGGCTGATGCCCTTCTTGTCGGCCAGTGAGGCGTACACATCGCGGCCGGGAACGGGCTGATAATCAGGCGTCAGCTCGAAGCTGCGCCACTGAATTTCAACTTGGTCGCGGTGAGGGAAGTCAGCCAGCGCAGCTTCCAGCCGGCGCTTGCCGATGTAGCAGAACGGACACACGATGTCGGACCAGATTTCAATTTTCATAAAAATAAACTCAAGTTGATTGATGTAGGTACAACAGTTCACCTACTGAGAAAGGTTTAGCGGCGCCGAGCCCGGCTTACAGGGCTTCGGCTCTGAGGTTGACGCGCTGCCTGACCAGGTCGGTGAGGATTTCGGTGGCCTGCTTTTCCTCGGCCAGCGTCTCGCGCAGCAGCTCCGCAACCTGGGTCAGGCCCACCCGAATTGTAGTAGTGCCGCCCGCCGCGCCGTGGAGATGGTGGAAAAGCTGGCGCGCGGCGGCCACCCGTTTCGCGCCCTCCGGCAGGGCAGGCAGCTTTTAACCCAACCTCCATTCCAACCTGGCTGCCACGAAAAAAGCCGAACCCGCTAGCAGCGGATTCGGCTCGTGGCCCCTTTGAGAAAAAGAAGGGGGTAGGGAATCGTTATTTTTTGAGGACGATGCTGACCACCTTGCCGGGGTCATTGACCATGAATTTGCAGTCGTGAAACTTTGGCGGCGCCACGGTCGGGCGCACGTTGTTGGAGAAGGCGTAGGGCTCGGTCGGGATGCCGAGAAAGTTTTTGTCCAGCTTGTCGTTGTTGTTGGTGTCCTGGGTGATGACCACGGCCCACTCGCCCTTGGGCAAATCAACGGGCAGGGAAATCTCGCGCTTGCCGCCGGGCTTCACGAAGCGCGAAAACACGTACTGCCCGCGCTTGAGAAACGAGGACGCCGCATTGTAGAAATACAGCTTGACCGTGGACTGCGTGGACACAAGGTCGGAAACGACGACCGTGACCGACTGCGTGCTGGCGGGGCGGGCCGGACCTTGCTGGGCGGCGGCCGGCGCGTTTTGCAGGCAGCTGCTAGGGACCATCAGCGAAACCAGCGACAGAGCGAACATAAGCAAGTGGAGCAAGGTGGAAGTTGCCGCCTAACGCCGCCCGCCGCGCAAAGAGTTCGGCCGGGCCCGCGCGCGGCGCCTGAAAAAGGCCTTCCAGTTCAGGAGCGCATTTTTCAAAGTCTAAAACCAGAAGACAGCGGGGCCAGGTGCCGGGCCGCCGGGCTGACGGTGGTTGCGCCGCCCAAGCTGCCCCGGTGTGAGGCTGGCAGATAGCTTTGCCGACCGGCCACGCCAATGGCAGCTTACCAGGCAGGCTTCTGATTTCCTACCCCCCTTTGCTGGGCTATTGCCGCTTTTGCTCTCCCTGGCGGCTTTCACTGGTTGCCTTCTTTCCTTTTATTGAAAAGCTGTTTAGGAGGTCGAAAGGCGGTCCTGCTGAGCTTGTCGAAGCATCTCTACCGCTTCGTTAAGGTCGTTCAACGAAGCGGTAGAGATGCTTCGACAAGCTCAGCAGGACATTCTAAATTGGTTTTTAAGACTTCCTAAACAGCTTCATTAACCCATGAGAAGATTCCTGCTTTTCCTGCTGGCCGGCGGCCTGCTCTCCTGGCCGCTGCGGGCGCAACCAACCTCCGCGCCCGTGCCACTTCCCGCGCCCGCACCCACCACTGCCGCCGACCCGCTGCGCACCGATTGGGCCGCCCTGGCCCGCTACGCGGCGGCCAACCAGCAGCTGCCCGCCCCGCAGGCCGCCACGCCGCGGGTGGTGCTGCTGGGCAACTCCATCACTGAGGCCTGGCTTCAGCAGGACCCCGCCTTTTTTGCCGGCGGGCCCTACGAGTACGTCGGCCGGGGCATCAGTGGGCAGACCTCGCCGCAGCTGCTGCTGCGCTTCCGCCAGGATGTGGTTGACCTGCGCCCGGCCGTGGTGGTCATCCTGGCGGGCACCAACGACGTGGCCGAGAACACGGGCCCGTATCAGCCGCCGGCCACGCTGGGCAACCTCAAGTCGATGGCGGAGCTGGCCCGCGCCCACGGCATCCGGGTGGTTTTGTGCTCGGTGCTGCCCGCCTACGCTTTTCCCTGGCGCCCTGGCTTGACCCCAGCCCCGAAGATTGTGGCCCTCAACGCCCTGATTAAGGCCTACGCTCGCCAGGAGCGCTTCGGCTACCTGGACTACCACACGGCGATGGCCGACGCGCGCCAGGGCCTACCCCCTGCCCTGGCCACCGATGGCGTCCATCCCACGCTGACCGGCTACCGCCTGATGGAGCCTTTGCTCCAGCAAGCCGTGGCCGCGGCGCTGAAGCGCCAGTAGTAGCCGCTTATGACCGGAGAACAACCTCGGCAGGTGGTCGGGCAACCCAAATCTTTCCGCTACCTTCCAGCCGCCTCACCTACTCTGAAAATCATGCGCTCCGCTCTCGCCTCGCTAGTTATGCTGCTCCTGTTGGGTCTGACCAGGCTGCCCGTCGGCGCCCAAACCAGCGCTCAGAGTACCGCACCGGCCCCCGTGCGGGTGGGCATCGCGGGCCTGACACACACCCACGTGCACGGACTGCTGGGCCGCGGAAAGCAGGGCGACGTGGAAATTGTGGGCATTGCCGAGCCTAATCGCGCGCTGGCCGAGCGTTTCACCAAGCAGTATGGCCTGTCCATGAGCCTGGTCTATAATACCCTGGAAGAAATGCTGACGAAAACCAAGCCCCAGGCCGTCACGGCTTTTGGCAGCATCTACGAGCATCTGGCGGTGGTGCAGGCCTGCGCGCCCCGCGGCATTCACGTGATGGTGGAAAAGCCGCTGGCCGTGAGCCTGGCCCACGCCCGCCAAATGGCGGCGCTGGCCCAAAAGCACCGCGTTCACCTGCTCACCAACTACGAAACCACCTGGTATGGCTCTAATTACCAGGCCTACCAGCTCGTGCATCAGGAAAAAGCTATTGGCGAGATTCGTAAAGTCGTCGTGCACGATGGCCACCAGGGGCCCCAGGAAATCGGGGTTAATAAGGAGTTCCTGGCCTGGCTGACCGACCCGGTGCAGAACGGTGGCGGGGCGCTCATCGATTTTGGCTGCTACGGCGCCGACCTGATGACCTGGCTCATGCGCGGTGAGCGGCCCCTATCCGTGACGGCCGTCACGCGGCAGCTCAAGCCGGCCGTCTATCCCAAGGTCGATGACGACGCCACCATCCTGCTCACCTACCCCAGCGCCGAGGCCATTATTCAGGCATCCTGGAACTGGCCGTATGCGCGCAAGGATATGGAAATCTACGGCCAGACGGGCGCCATTTTCGCTCTCGACGCCAGCCACTTGCGCGTCCGGCGCCGCGAAAGCGAGCCGGCCCAGGACCTGAC
>NZ_CAXTEF010000038.1:32271-42591 GCF_964243305.1 uncultured Hymenobacter sp. | reverse complement strand
GACTGCGCGCGCTCAGCCGCGCGGGGGATCGCCGCCGGCGCCGCGCATCAGCCGGCCCAGCCCGGCGGCCGTGGCGCCGGCGGGCGGCAGCACCGGCACCGCGCCCAGGCCCAGCAGGGCCAGCAGGGCCACGAGCAGCGCGGAGGTGAGCGGCAGCAGCACCAGCACCGACTGGCCCGGCCCCACGCCCTGCCCGACCAGGCTGGCCTGGGCCGCCACTAGCTGCGCGCGCAGGTCGGCCGCCGTCAGGCGCTGGGGCGCCGCATCGCCCGGCCAGCATACCAGCTCCGGGGCGCCGGCCGGCGCGGGCGGCGTCGTCAGGGCGGGCAGCAAGGCCTGACAAAAGTTGAGTTGCATGGCAGCAGGGGGGTAGGCGGTTTCGCTGCGCCAAAGCTGCGACGGCGGCTGCCGAAAACAAGAACAAAAGTTGAAATTATCAGACATCGCCTGGCCCGATTTAGGGTAGTTGGCCAGGCTCATTACAGAAGGCATCCGCCTTAGTCAATAAATTGACAATAAAGGTTTTATGTTGAAAATAAAACAATATTTCTGATAGATGTCGTGCCTAAATAATCTGACATCAAAAATTTCTATCTTGTCTGCATAAGGACCGGTTTTTTTCTTTAAAGCGCCGCTTTCTACGACTGGCCGGGCACCGGCCCTATTTCCTGGTCGCCCCCCGGCCGCGCTGGCCGCGCCGGGCCCGCTACTGGCGGCGGCTTTTGGGGAAGACCAATAACAAGTTGAAACACTTCCGATGGGCTGGCAGTTGGCAGCGAGCCAAAAATTAGCGGGCACCGGACAGCTATAGCCATCGGCCGGCCGTATCAGGGCCGCTACGACTACTTATTCTACCCCACTTTTTTCTTTCCCTTATCATGCGTTTCTTTCCCTTACTGCGCACGGCCCTGGCCCTGGGCGTGCTGCTGGGCGGCGCCACCGCCTGCTCCGATGATGATGACGACGACGACGCGCCGGCCGCTAGCCCGCAAACCATCACCATCAACCGCAAAGGGCTGTACCCGGAAGGCGTGCAGTATGATGCTGCCGGGCAGCGCTACTTCGTCAGCTCGCTCACGCGCGGCGCCATCGGCCAGGTGCGCGGCGACAGCACCTACACGCTGTTTGCCGACAGCCCCCGGCTGATTTCCACCATCGGCCTGAACTTCGACGCCGGCCGCAACCGCCTGCTGGCGGCCGTCTCGGACCCCGGCGCCGGCACCCGCAGCACGGCCGCCACCGTCGGCCAGCTCGCCGCCCTGGCTATCTTCGACGTGCCCGCCGGCGGCGCGGCCGGCGCGCTCACCAGCTTCGTGGACCTGGGCGTGCTGCGGCCGGGCCAGGGCCACTTCGCCAATGATATTGCCGTCGACGCCCAGGGCAACGCCTACGTCACGGACAGCTCCTCGCCCATCATCTACAAGGTTGATGCGGCGGGCACGGCCACAGTATTCTACGAAAACGCGGCCCTGGCCACCCAGCCCGGCCAGTTTGGCTTCAACGGCATCGTGTTTCACCCCGACGGCTACCTGCTGGTGGTGCACTCGACGCTGGGCCGGCTCTACAAGCTGCCTTTGACCAACTCAGGCGGCAGTGGCGCGCCCACGGCCACGGTCGTCGCCACGAGCCAGTCATTGATGGCCGGCGACGGGCTGCTGCTGCTCAACAATCAGACCCTGCTGGTGGCCGCTAACGCGCAGAGCAGCGTGTTCCGGCTTACCTCGTCTGATGGCTTCGCCACGGCTCAGGCCAGCGGCACGTTTGCCACCGGCGCCACCTTCCCCACCACGCTCACCCGCCGCGGCGACGGCGAGGCTTACGTGCTCTACGCCTATCTCGACAAGATAGCCGTCATGCCACCCCAGCCGACCTTCACCATCAATAAGGTGCAATTCTAGGAGCGGCCGGCTGGTTACTACTTTCGCGGCGGGCTGCTTTTGCAAAAAGGCGGCCCGCCGTTTTTATGCCGCCGTGCGGGCTTGGTGGTCCGCGACTCGAATCGCCAAACGGCGCATTCGCCTGACCACCAAGTCCGCACAGCGGCGCTACAGTGCCTGTCCTCATCATGTCCGCCATTATCCCTACCCCCCTCATTCGGCCCATCCGGCCCGCCGACAACGCGGCGCTGGCCGCCATCATTCGGGCCACACTGGCGGAGTTTGGCGCCGCCAAGCCCGGCACGGTCTACTACGACCCGACCACCGACCACCTCCACGAGCTGTTTCAGGCCCCGCGCAGCCAGTATTTCGTGGCCGAAGCCGCCGATGGCGCCGTGCTGGGCGGGGTCGGCATTTTCCCTACCCCCGGTCTGGGGCCGGGCGTGGCCGAGTTGGTGAAAGTGTACCTGAGACACGCCGCCCGCGGCACCGGCCTGGGCCGCCGCCTCATCGAGCAGAGTCTGACCTGGGCGCGCGAAGCCGGCTTCCAGCAGATTTACCTCGAAACCCTGCCCGAGCTAACCCAGGCCGTGCCCCTCTACGAGCGGCTGGGCTTCGCCTACCTGCCCGGCCCGCTGGGCCAGAGCGGCCACTTCGGCTGCACCATCTGGATGCTGCGCGCGGCGTAAGTAGGGCGCGGGGCTGGCCCCCGCCCGCCCGGCGCGCGAACGATGGTAGGGAACGACAGGCGCGGGCGCTGGGCGGGGGCCAGCCCCGCGCCCTACCCCCCTACTGCTGCTCCAAGCGCTGCAAGAGCTGCTCAATCTGGGCGGCGGCGGCGTCGATTTTGTCGAGGCCGCCGCGGGCTTCCTCCATCTGGCCGCGCTGGTACTGGCGCACCAGGTCGTGGCCGGTGTTGAGCTGCTGCTGCACGGCGCGCTCCAGTGCCCCGACCTCGGGGCGGGCGCCGAAGCGGGGCCGGGCCACCGTCAGCAGCCACTGCGCCAGCGGGTTCTGGCTGAAGTCGAAGAGCGCCGCGTCGGGCTCGCGCACGCCGTAGAGCACCGAGCGCAGCCGCGACTTGAACAGCACCTGCTTGATGCGGGCCTGCTGAAAATCAAGGGCGGTGAGCGGCATATCCGAAGCAGAAGGCGGCTCTAATCTGACTAGCAACCAGGGCCAAATGAAACGCAAAGAAACGGCACTGGCACCGGGTATTTACTAAAAAAATACGGGCGGTCCGTCGGGCAGGTGGTTTCTCAGCCGGGGAAGCTGGCCGCGCCCTCCCCGGCCAGGCGCCGCAGTGTGTGCCGGGCCTCGACCAGCTCCGTCACGTCGTAGGCGTAGCTGGTGATGCCCGCCGGCTGCCCGTTTTCCTCGAAGCGCTGGATGACGTAGGTGAAATAGGCCGTGCGCCGCGTCCCGGAGCCTTCCTCATCGAAGGCCAGCGGCACCTCGTGGGCGTGGTAGGGCTCGCCGGTGCGGTACACCTCGTCGAGCACCGAAGCCAGGCCCATCTCGCCCAGCTCCGGCACGGCTTCCAGGGCCGGGCGGCCCAGCAACTCGCGGTTGCCGAGCGCGGCCTGGTAGCTGGGGTTGACGAACTCGTAGCGATACTCCGGGCCCCGCACGATGGCAATGCTGGCCGGGGCCTGCATAAATAGATTGTAGAGCGTCCCGCGCTGCTGCTGGACTTGCTGGGCTATCTGGTACGACTGCTCCGAAAGGGCCGCCTGCTGCTCGGTGGTGTCGAGCAGCTCCTGCACCATCGTTTTCTGGTCGTGCACGTCGATGCCGCCGCCAATCCACATCGTCACCCGGCCGTCGGCATCGAAGCGCGGCACGTTGCGGCCCAGCATCCAGCGGTACTGCCCATCGTGGCGGCGCAGGCGGAACTCAACCTGGTACTCGCGGCCGGCGGCCACGGCCTGGCTGATTTCGCGGGCCACGCGGGCCTCGTCGTCGGGGTGCACCAGCTGCGCGGCCTGCCAGTCGCGGCCGGTCTGCGCAGTCTGGCCGGTGTAGGCCTGCCAGCGGGCGTTATAGTAGTCGAAAACGCCTTCGGCCGTGCTGGTCCAAATCATCACCGGCAGGTTTTCGAGGATGAAGCGGGTGCGGTCCTGCTCCTCGTCGAGGGCCTGCTCTACCTGCGCCGCGCGCTGCGCGGCCAGCGTGGCCGCCGTCACGTCCTGGGTGCGCTGCAAGATGTATTGCAGCTCACCCCGCGCGTCGAGCAGGGGAAAGTGCGAGGCCTGCCAGTAGCGCTCCTCGGTGCCGCCGCCCTGCTCGGCGGGGCGGGCCAGGTCATAGCGCAGCAGGTCCATGACGTGGGGCTGGCGGGTGCGGCGCACTTCCGTGAGTGAGGCGGCCAGCTCGCGCTGGCCCTGCGCCTCCGAAGGGTAGGCGGCGAAGATGCTGCGCCCCACGGCCTGCGCGCGCGGCAGCAGCGAAACCTGCACGTGGGCATCGGTATTGTCGAGCACGGTGCCATCCGGGGCCAGCAGCAGGAAGCTGTCCGGCAGCCGGTGGAACAGAGCGCGGTAGTCGATAGCAGGGATAGAATCGGGCATAAGCAGAGCGGGGCCGTGGGGCAGCCAATCAGGAAAAGAGCGGACGTAAAATTACGCGCCCGCTGAAAAACAAGCGACCTTATTTTTCAGCCCCTGCCGGGTACGAATGTGCTTGTAAAAACGACCTTCGCCGGTGCCGACAGGGGCTGGCCGGGCCGCTTCCACTTCCGCCGGGCCGCTGCTGCTCGTGGCCGCGCTCCTCGGCTTTGAGCCGCGCGAGCTGTCCGTAATCCTGGGCCAGGCCTCGCTTTCTCTGCCCCCACTTGTTTTGAAAACCAGCTGCGCCCAGCTTGACGACATGGTGGTGACAAGGCGCGCTGGGCGAAATCGCCGGTGGCCCTGACGGCGAATTATCAGCAACATGCGGCCCCACTGCGGGCTCGTGCCGCAGGACCGTAAGTCGGCGAAGAACCTGAATTACTGGCTCAGCTACGGCCTGCCCGACACCCGCCACGCGCCGGTCTGGTTCCGGCCGTGCCTACGTTCGCGGCGCGCCATAACGGGTCATTGGTGGGCAAACACTGGCTTGGGAAGCTGCATACGCTACCGGGCGCCACGGCCGGCAGTGGCAGCCCGCGAGTCGTCTGCGCCGAACTTTCAAGCTTTGAAACGCCGAGCTACCAGATTTGAGTCTGAATTTCAGTTACGTCACCAGCTTTATTTCAGTTACGTCACCAGCTTTCATAAAAACCTGACTATCGTGCACGTGGCCGGCTCCAGCGTGTTGGGCCGCAACCAGGTATTCGGCCACCGCTACGCTGCCACTCCGATACCAGCAGCCTCTAGGGCTGCGTGACTCAGACGCCGGGCGCATGGTATTCGTGGGTCTTTTCATTCCTATGCAATAAGGAGAAAGCGAATCCGAGTCAGTCGCCAGACTAAGTGGGGTAGAGAATTTATTCTAAAAATAGAATGAGCTAAGACTCTACTATATCGTCGATGAATTTTATAGGCGTAATATTTAGCAAATGGGCTACCAACTCTTTACGCGCATAAAACGCGCGGCTTGTGCTACCGTGACCCGCTCCTTTGGTTCGAGGCTGAATAAAGCGACCAAGCGCGCCGGATAATTTTTCGCCGTTCCGAACCGCTTCGCGAATTAACTCATAGTCTGCTTTCAAAGCTTTGACTAATCGAATGTCATCTAAATCGAAAGCGGCAATGCTGTGCAAAATAGAGCGCTCTTCCTGCTGGCTTTCATGGATGCGGGCCACCAGAAGCGTCTTACGCAGCTTGGTGTATAAATGGCTTTCCTCAAACTCCTTTTGCAAGACCTCGACCGGGTCCAGCATGGTGATGGCAATGGTTTCTTTTACCACCAGCTGGCCGTCTTTTCTATACTTGAGCGAGGTTGATTTTAATTCCCAACTTCCAAAATTTGGGGTTCGGGAACTGTTAAGCGGGAGCTTTAAGTAGCGCTCCAGGGTATGGCCCGCCCAGCCTTTGTTTTTCTTGTTATTAACGAATATGGCTACGCCGTGCTCGTTGGCCAGCGGCACTAAATCGTGATTTATAAGCTGTTGCAGCAATGCTATGGCGTCCGACCTTTCCATCTAGAGATTTTTAGTAGCTAACATTTCCAAGGCGGGAGTCCGGTCGCCCGAGCTGGCAATGCGCCGCGGCGCTAATAGCGTAGTGACGGAAAATCCCAGGTCCTGATAGAGCTGCATGATGCGCTCAGTCGCCTGATTGGTTACCACCATTGGCGTGTCCGTCTGGCAAAGCCAATTCGCTAATTTCTCCTGGTCTGCCCAGGCAAAATCCTCCTTGGAATATTGTGTAAATGGCGTATCGTAAGGCGGGTCAACGTACAAGAAATCATGGTCACCTAAATTACTGAACTCGAATGAGTTGTGGCGAATCTCCCAGCGGTTGACTGTAGCAGTGTAGTAAGTGAAGTCTCTGGTGTAATTAATTTTCTTGTAGCGTCCGAACGGTACATTAAATTCATTCTTGCTATTAAAGCGACACAAGCCATTGAAACAAGTGCGATTTAAATAATAAAAAAGGCTGGCCGCCTCTTTCGAATATTGTTGATTCGTGCGAATGAGGTGGTTAAACCGAAGTCTGGCCTCATAAAATGCTGTCTCTTCGTTTCGCATCTCCATTTCAACTAATAGCCCTTTTTGCAGCCATTGATAGAAATTTATCAGGTGCTCATTAATATCGGATAGTAGCGCGCGCTTCGGTTTTAACCCAAGCGCAACGCCCATCCCGCCTACGAAAGGCTCTACCAGCCGGCGAGTAGCAAACTTTTGCCAAATAGGTTGCAACTGAGGCAGTAACCACCGTTTTCCGCCCGCCCACTTCAAGGCCGGGCTAACGTCAAAGCTTTCCGTGGCCGTTACATAATCAGGAAACAGAGATTCTTCTACTTTACTAGGATAAGTCATCGGAGCTGCGGTGAGTAAGGCAAAGCAAAGGTAGCCGAACTGATTGAGCAGCCCTGCCAAGCAGCAGGCTCTTGAGTAGTAGGCCCACGGTGATGCGCAACTGGTGGGTGGTGGGGGTACAGAATTGCTAGAACGGTTTCGCGAACCGGGACGTGAGATGTTATCCGCCCTGTCCCGCACTTCATCCGCCCCCACTGACGCTTCAGCAACCCTGGTTTTGCGGCCCCCGCGCCGGCCGCCACTTTTGAATCATCAGCCCCGGCGGCCTCCGTCCGCTCATCTTCTAATCCTTATTTCCCTACCCCATGAAAGCTACCCTCCTCGCCCTGGCCCTGGCTGCCACTTCGCTTGCCGCCGCGGCGCAGCCCGCCGTTTCGGCGCGGGCATTGATTTCGCCAGTGGTTTCAGTGGTGCCCGCGGCCGGCGGGCAGCAGCTCACCACTTCCGACGGCGTGGCCCTGTATGTGCGGGTGGCGGGCCAGGGGCGGCCCTGCCTGTTTGTGCACGGCGGGCCGGGGGCGGGCAGCGGGGCGGTGGAGGCGCTGGCCGGCGCGGCGCTGGCGCGGCAGCGGCTACAACTGATTTACCTCGACCAGCGCGGTAGTGGCCGCTCGGGCAGCCCGGCCGGGCAGGACTACTCGCTGGCGCGCCAGGTGCAGGACCTGGAAGAGCTGCGCGAGCACCTGCACCTGGTGCGCTGGGTGCTGCTGGCCCACTCGTTCGGGGGCATTCTGGCCACGGCCTACGCCCGCCAGCACCCCGACCGGGTGGAGGCCCTGGTGCTGGTCAACAGCATCCTGAACCTGCCCGCCAGCATGGAAGCTACCATACCCTACGGCTACGGCCTGCTGCCCGCCGCCCCGCGCCCGCCCCTGCCCGGTTCGGCCGCGCCGCTACCCCAGCGCTGGGGCCTGGTGATGGGGCTGCTGGGGCAGCACAAGCTCCTGGGCCAGCTGATGTATGCCCACGACTCGACCGGCGCCCGCATCAGCCGGGCGCAGCGCGGGGTGCCGGCCAACCACGACTTCGCCACCAGCGTGTTTCAGGGCCGGTACCCGGAGTATTTAGCGGATTTTACGGCCGCCTCCGCCAGCCTGCGGATGCCGGTGCTGGTTATAACGGGCCGGCAGGACTACGTGACCGGCCCGGACCACTACCGGTCGTTTCGCTTTCCGCGCCAGCGGGTGGTGGTGGTGCCGGGCCGGCATTTCGCCCTGCTCGAAAACCAGGCGGCGCTGGGCACGGCCCTGCGCGGCTTTCTGCGCCGGCTGCCCCGCCTGGCCCGTTAGCTGCTAGCGGCCTCTCAGCGGCCTGATTCGTAGCTTCAACCGTTCAAAGTCGTTCATGAACTCTACCCCACCCCCTGCGCCCGTGCCCTTCGGCACGACGCTCGACGCCGCTTTTTCGCCGCCGGAAGCCAACGTAATCGGCGTGGGCAAGGCGCTGCGAATACTGCTGCTGGTTTCGGCGGTCGTCAGCGTGCTCCTGAACCCAGGGGCGCTGGGCAGCGCCTCCAGCTTCGCCCTCACCTACGCCTTCACCCTGCTGTACTCGACGGGATTGTGGCTGACCAACGGCTACCTGGTGGCCTGGCTCAACCGCCGCTACGCCTGGACCGTGCGGCCGGGGCGGCGCCTGCTGCTCACGCTGGCCGTGTCGCTGGGCGGCTCGCTGGCCGTCATTCTGCTCATGAACGCCGTATTGCTGCTGCTGCGGCAACGGCCACTAAGTCAGCTCTTTTCGGCGGCTATATACTGGCAGGTGCTGCTGCCGCTCATCGTGACGGTCATCATCTCGCTCTTCAACCACGGCCGGGCGTTTTTCTTTCAGTGGCGTGAAGCCGCCGTGCGCGCCGAGCGCCTGGAGAAAGAAACCGCCGTGGCCCGGCTCGACTCATTGCGCCGGCAGGTCGACCCGCACTTTCTGTTCAACTCGCTTAATGCCCTCACCGCCCTGGTCGAGGAGCCGGACCCGGCCCGCGCCGTGCGCTTTATCCGCCAGCTCAGCCAGGTGTACCGCTACGTGCTCGATAGCCAAAGCCAGGAGCTGGTGCCGCTGCACGAGGAAATCAGCTTTGCCGAAGCCTACGTTTTCCTCCAGAAAACCCGGCTCGGCGACGCCCTGTGCGTGGAGTGGGAGGGGTTGGCGGCGGGAAGGGGGGTAGGGAGTCCGGGCCTGATGGTGCCGCCGCTGGCCGTGCAGCTCTTGCTCGAAAACGCCATCAAGCACAACACCGCCTACCAGGCCCAGCCCCTGCGCCTGCACCTGCGCCTGGACGCCGCCGCCCGCACCCTCACCGTACGCAATACGCGCCGCCCGCGCCGCCTGGCGCCCGGCGAGGCCTCGGGCCGCGGCCTCGAAAACCTGGCCGCCCGCTACGCCTTTTTCACGGATAAGCTGCTGGCGTTTGGCCCGGTAGGAGAGGAGTTCGTGGTCGTGTTGCCGCTGCTGGCAATGGCCGACGAATAAAAAGGCGGTCCTGCTGCGCGCAGCGAAGCATCTCGCGCGGAGAAGTAATCAGGCTAATAGACCGTCCTGCTGCGCGCAGCGCAGCCGCAGCATCTCGCTCGCAGCAGTAACTCAGGCGTGAAGTGAAGCTGGATTACTTTCCCAAGCGAGATGCTGCGGCTCCGCTGCGCGCAGCAGGGCCACCTTTGCAGCAGGGCCGCCTTTTTACTCACTATTTATTATCAATGACTCCTAACTCCCTGAAAATATGCGCGCAATCATCGTCGAAGACGAGCCCCTGGCCGCCCGCCGCCTCGCCGAGCTGCTGGCCCGGCAGACGCCGCCCGTGCCGGTAGTGGGCACGGCCGAGTCGGTGGCGCAGGCCGCGGCCTTGCTTGCCAGCACCCGCCCCGCGCCCGACGTGCTCTTCCTCGACATTCACCTCGCCGACGGCCTCAGCTTTGAGCTGTTTGAGCAGGCCCGCGTGCCCTGCCCGGTCATCTTCACCACCGCCTACGACCAGTATGCGCTGCAAGCCTTCAAGGTCAACAGCATTGATTACCTGCTCAAGCCCATCGACGAGGCCGAGCTGGCCGCCGCTCTGCGCAAGCTGCGGGAGCTGCGGGCGGCCCCCGCGGCACCCGGCCCGGCCCTGCTCGACCCGGCCGTGCTTCAGCAGCTTATTCAGCAGTTGCAGGCGCCGGCCGCGGCGCCCGCCACCAGCTACAAGCAGCAGTTTGTGGTGCGCGTGGGCGAGCACCTGAAAGTGGTGCCGCTGGCCCATATTGCCTACTTTTTCAGCCTCGAAAAAGCCACCCTGCTGCAAACCACTGAGAGCCGCCGCTTCGTGGTCGACTACACGATGGACCAGCTCGAAGGCCTGCTCGACCCCGGCCGCTTCTTCCGCCTCAACCGCGCGTATCTGGCCCAGCAGTCCGCCATCCACGACATCATTCACTACACCAACTCCCGCCTGCAAACCATCCTCCGGCCCGCCGCACCCGCCGGCGAAACCGTGCTCGTGAGCCGCGA
>NZ_CAXTEF010000038.1:0-32171 GCF_964243305.1 uncultured Hymenobacter sp. | reverse complement strand
AAACCATCCTCCGGCCCGCCGCACCCGCCGGCGAAACCGTGCTCGTGAGCCGCGAAAAAGTGGCCTCGTTCAAGGCCTGGCTGGATAGGTAGTGATTAGTGGTAAAAGACCGTCATGCTCATCTGGCGTCCGCTTGTCGAAGCATCTCTACCGCATAGTAATCAACTGACCCACACGATTGGGTTAGTCCGCGGTAGAAATGCTTCGACAAGCGGACGCCAGATGAGCATGACGGTCTTTTGTTCACTAGCTAATGACCTCTTACCCCTGCCGCAACTCTTTCAGCTCCAGGGCGAAGCCGGGCAGCACGGGCTCGCCGCTCAGCGCCTGGTCGAAGCCTTGCGCCAGGCGCGGGGGGTAGGGCGGCTCGAAGATGTGGACGGTTTCGGTGCTGGGCACCAGCAGCCAGGCCAGGCGCACACCGGCCCCGAGCCAGTCGTGCATCTTCATCAGCAGGTCGGGCAGGCGGTCGGAGCTGGACGCCAATTCAATCACAAAATCGGGGCAGATGCGGGCAAAGCGGCGCCGGCTTTCCGGCGGCAGCGCCTGCCAGCGCTCCTCGGCCAGCCAGGAGGCATCGGGCGAGAGCAGGGCCCCGCCGGGCAGGGTGTAGCCGGTCGAGGAGTCGCCGACGCGGCCCAGGCGGGTCCGGTGGTTCCAGTTGCCGAGCTGGTAGGACAAGGCGCTGTTGATGAAGCCTGTTTCAGTGTAAGCGGGCGGCAAGATGATGATGTAGCCGCTGCTGTTGCGCTCGATGCGCAGGTCGCGGTGGTCGAGGCAGAACTGGGCGAACTCTTCCTCCGTGAGGCGGTCGAGCACCGGCGTTTTTAGCTTGATGGGCTCCATAGAAACCAGCGTTGAATGAGATTACAAGATACGCGCGGCGGGTCGGGCGGCGGTTGCGGCAGAACGGGGGGGTAGGGAATGAGCTGCTAGTAGCTAGGCCAGAGCGGCGTGCCGGCCAGCGCCAGCCCCAGCAGCCCGGCCACCAGCGCCGCGTAGGCCGCCGCGCCCAGGCCCGTGAGCAGCGCGGCCCGGCGCGGCACCCAGCGGCTCAGGGCCCAGCCCAGCAGCGGCAGGGCTTGCAGGGCGTGCATCCCCAGAAAGTGGGCCGCCCGCAGGTCGCCGGCGCGGGTGCTCCAGCCCAGGCCCGGCAGGCCGGGGCCGCCGTCGGGGGCGCCCACGGTGTGCTGGCCCCGGTGAATCATGAAGCCGCCGAGCACGCTGCCCACCACGAACACCAGCAGCCCCAGCCGCAGGCCCCACACGTAGCCGGCCGGCCCGTGCGGACGGTGCCGCCAAACCAGAGACAAGGCCCAGACAGTGAGCCCGGTAGCAAGCACGATGAAGACGCCCATCAGCCCAAACAGCACCCCATCCAGCGCCGAGCCCACGTTATAGTGCGAGGTGGTGCCGCGCGCCGCCTGCGTAAAGATGACGGCTTGCTCGACGGCCATGCAGCCGGCAATGCCCCAACTCAGGCGGCGCACGCTGCGCTGGCCGGCGGCCGGCAAATCAGCCAGCAGCCAGGCCAGCGTCCAGACAAAGGCCGTGACCGAGAGGGCAAACTTGAGCGGCTTCCACCAGACCAGCAGCCCCGTGACCAGGCGCTGGTCGAGCGGCAGCAACACGAGCGCGCCGGCGGCCAGCGCCACGTTCAGCCAGCCCGTCCCGCTCAGGGCGGGGTTTACGCGGTGCAGAATGCGCAGGGCTTCGCGCAGCCGGCCGGGGCCAGTGGCCCGCGGCCCCACCACGGCTGGCACAGAGTGCATTAAATAAGTCGAACTCAACAGGTTGTTTTCCATATATTTAACTCAAGACAAAGGGAGACTTCAAAAGTAAAATTGCGTACGGCGCACGGCGCACGGCTCATTGCGCACGGGCCAGCGCCGCCGGACGGCGCTGTAGAGCAGCAGCCCCAGCGGCCCGAGCAGAAACGTGAGCGCCAGGCACGGCAACAGCGCCGCGTGGGGCACGTCGCGCCGCCGGGCATCGCGCACGAGCCAGATGCCCACGGCCATATCAAAGCACAGATAATGCACCCAGCCGGCCAGCAGCGCCCAGGGCTCGCGGAACAAAATCCCTACCCCCCTCAGCGAGCTGAACCCGGCGCCGGGCGCGGGGTGGGCCAGGGTTTGGAACACGATGAGCCCGCCGTAGCTGGCCGCCAGCAGCAGGGGCAGGGCCCCGCTGAGCACCACGGCGCGGGTGCCGCGCCAGCGCGGAGCCAGCCCCAGCAAGAGCCAGCCGGCCAGGGCCACTTGGTTGGCGACCGTGAAAAGAAAGTCGGGCGAGGGCATGGCGGCGGGCCGGGGGGGTAGGGAAGAAGGTCCGCCAAAGCTAGGCCGCGGCGAACCCCAGCGCCTCATTTTTGGGCCCGAAGCGGCTAGAGCGCGGCCTGAACCAGCGCCGCACCCGGATGAAGCGCGCCCGCCCGGCGGCAACCCGCGCCCCGGCCGGCCGTACCCCGCCGGATATGGCTAGCCTGGGGCGCGTTGGGTGGGGAAAGGTGGTGCTGGCATTGCTGCTGCCCGCTGGCGCGGCGCGGGCGCAGGCCGCTGCTCCCGATTCTGCTGCCGCGGGCGCCGGCCAGCACCGCCGCGTGGTGGCCCAGTACGACTCGCGCTACTCCATTCTCAACCGCCGCTTTTGCGTGCTCAATGGCCTGAAGCTGGGCGTGGAGTGGCCCGGCCGCTGGCGGGCCGGCGCCGCCGTCTACTTTCTGAGCACGGCCGTGCCCACCCGCACGGCACGGCCCGAGGGCATTCCGGCCGAGGCCACCGCCGTGCTGCGCTTCCGCTACCTGGCCGGGTATGCCGAGCGGGTGCTGCTCAGCACCCGCCGCTGGGAGCTGAGCGCGCCGCTGCAAATCGGGCTGGGCTCCAACTACGTGCGCTACACCACGCCCGGCGCCGGCACCGACCGCACGCCCCGGCGCTTCATGGCCGTGGTCGAGCCGTCGGTGGCGGCCCAGCTGCGGGTGTTTCGCTGGGCCGGATTTGGGGCCGGCGCCGGCTGGCGGCAGCCGCTGCTCACGCCCCGCGCCGTGCAGCGCGAGCTGAACGGGCCAGTGTTCTACCTGCGTGGCAAGCTCTACCTGAATGACTTGCTGAAGGTGGTCAAGCACCACGACCGGCTGTTTTCGCAGCAGGGCCTGCGCCGGGAAGCGCCAGCGCCGGAAGTAAGGTAATTGGGGCTTATAAAGCAGCACTTTACCTACATTTAGGCATGAAACACCTGCTTTCCCTGCTGCTCAGCCTGGTCATCAACACTGTCAGCTTCGCCCAGGCCACCGCGCCCGCCCTCAAAAGCCAGGCTTTTGCTGCGTACATGGCTCAGAACTACCGCCAGGCCGGCCAGCTCTACGAGCAGGCCTTTAAGCTGCCCGGCGCCAAGACCGCGGCGGGCGAGTACTACAACGCGGCGTGCAGCTGGGCGCTGGCCGGCGACGCCACCCGGGCTTTTCGCTACCTGAGCCAAGCCACCCAAGCCGGCTGGGACAACCTGGCGCACCTCAAAACCGACGCCGACCTACTCAGCTTGCACGCCGACCAGCGCTGGCCCCAGCTGCTGCGCAAGGCCGAAGCCGCCGTGGCCCGCGTCGAGGCCAAGCAGAACATTCCGCTCAAGCGCGAGCTGGAAGCCATCTACGAATCTGACCAGGGCAGTCGCCGCGCCATCGGCCCCTTGCAGCAGCGCTACGGGCCGAAGTCGCCCCAGCTTGATTCCCTTTTCGAGAAAATGCGCGCCCAGGACGCTCAGAACGAAGCGCGGGTGAAGGCCATGATTGAGCAGTACGGCTGGCCGGGCGCCAGCCTGGTGGGCCGCACCGGCAGCATGGCAGCCTTTCTGGTCATTCAGCACTCCAACCTGGCCACCATCCAGAAATTCCTACCCCTCATCCGCGAGGAAACCGCCAAGGGCGGCCTGGCCAGGCAAAACCTGGCCCTGATGGAAGACCGGGTGCTCGTCTTTCAGGACCAGCCGCAGGTGTACGGCAGCCAGGTGCGCACGAACACGGCCACGGGCAAGGCCGAGTTTTTCCCCATCCAGGACGAGGCGCGCGTCGATGAGCGGCGCGCCACTATGGACCTGGGGCCGCTGGCCGATTATGCCAAAGCATTCGGCTTCGACTACGTGCCCGTGAAATAGCGGGGAGGCGAAACTCCGCTCAGCTGCTGCAACCGCTTTTCCCGTGCACCTGCTCAACCAAAAAGACTACCGCAATTCGGCCGCTGAAAGCTGCCAGGCGCCGGCCGTCCCCAGCTACTGGCTCATTGGCCGCGACGGCCGCATCCGCGTGGCCCACGCCCCGCGCCCGTCGGAGGGCGCCGCTACCGTGGCCGCGCTGGAGCAGGCGCTGGCCGCGCAGCAGCCGACCCTTCGGAGGGAGTTAAAAGTTGAGCGTTAAAAGTTAAAAATCCCTACCCCCTCCTTTCCTGCCTAAAGCTGAATGAGAGGCTGGGATTTTTAATTTTTAACGCTCAACTTTTAACTTCGAAGCTGTTTAGGAAGTCGAAAGACCGTCCTGTCGAAAGACCATCCTGCTGCGCCCCGCGAAGCATCCGGCGTGGGGAAGTAACTCAATCGTCCGGTTCCGTGGATTGCTTCCCCGAGCGAGATGCTTCGCGGGGCTCAGCAGGACGGTCTGGCGTGTTTCGGCCGACTTCCTGAACAGCTTCTTCTTTTTCAGCCTAGCCCGCGCACCGTGCTCAGCCTATCAAGCTTGCCCGACGCCGTTTCGCTGAATTGCTCCGAATAGCGCAGCTGCCTCGGCCGCTCGTACTTGGCCAGGCGAGCGCGCAGCAGGGCTAACAGGCGGGTTTCTTCCTCGGGCGTCAGCGCCGCGCCTTCCAGCACCGCCGTCACGGTTTGGCCCAGGCGCTCGTCGGGCAGGCCGGTCACGAAGGCGCGGCGGCCCAGGTTCAGCTCGGCCAGGGCCACTTCCAGCACCAGCTCAACTCTCTCGGCCGGCACCTTCACGCCGCCGGAGTTTATCACAAAATCGGCCCGGCCCAGCCACTCAAACGCGTGGCTGTCAAGCAGCTTTATTTGGTCGTTGGTGGTGATGAGCTGGTCATCGGTCACGTCGGCGCGCACCGTGAGGCAGCCGCGCGCGTCCTGCCCCACGTGAATGCCGGGCAGCACCTTGTAGGCCGTGGATTTGATGGCGTCCTTGCCGCTGAGGCGGCGTAGGGCAATGTGGGAGGCCGTTTCGGTCATGCCGTAAGTCAGGTACACGGGCACCTTCAGCGCCCGCACGGCCTTGGCCAGCGCGCCGTCCACGGCCGCGCCGCCTACCAGAATGGCCTTCATCTGATTCAGCTGCCCGGCGTGGCCGGCGGCCAGCAGCGTGCGCAGCTGCAAGGGCACGAACGAGGCAAAATCAAACGCCGCCCCGGCCGGCACCAAGGCCAGCGGGTCGGCCGCGGGCTCCACGATGGTCAGGTGCAGGTTGCGCTCCAGGCCCCGCACCAGCATCATCTGCCCGCCGATGTACTCGCAGTTTAAGCACACCAGCATCCGCTCGCCCGGTCCCAGGTCAAAGTAGTCGCCGGTGCGCCGGGCCGAGGCTTCCAGCTGCCGCCGCTTCAGAAAAACGGGCTGCGGCTGCCCGGTCGAGCCGGACGTATGCAAGCCAAACTCCAGGCTGCCATTGAGCCACTGCCGCACAAAATCCAGCACTTTGGCCTCGTAGCCGTTCAACTCCGTTGGCGAGCTGGCCGGGTACTGCTGAATGTCGGCGTAGTGAAACTCGCGGCCGTTGAGCAGCAGGGAGGTGGGGAGATTATTCATTATTTGACCAATTAACTAAATAGCCACTTAACAACCGTGCCGATACCAATAATAGCAAATACTGGTACCGATATAAAACCAATTGCTAGTAGAAGTCCTATTAAATCATCTTTGCTTTTGGGAAATGACCAAAATGGACTTTGCTCAACAGGCTCGTCGGCCTCCCGCGTATTTGCGGTAGGCTCAATATAATTAAGTCCTACGGTTCCATCGGAGGCCCAATCGCAGGATATCGAAATTCCGCTTTTTGTGTCAGAATTAAGAACCTCTTCAAAATGTGCGGAGGCTACTAGAAATTCTGCTGCCAAAAGCAAAATTCCGTCTTTGTTAGCTCGAATATAAGACTCATCGGGTCCGCCCCCATACTGATTTATTTCAAAAATAGCGTCTTGTTGGGACTGCACATTTCGAATACGGTCGGCAAGTAGTTTGATTTCATTCTCCAGTTTGAGAACTGACAATCCTTGATGTTCGACAAATTCCAGAAAAGCTGACTTTGTTAAATCAACAACCGCAGCCGCTTGGTCGGCTGTAGCTTTGGACTGCTGATATAAAGCGCCAGCCAGCAGTAGCTTCAACTCCTGCTCATTAGTTTCTACTGCGTCAGGAAGTTGTAAAGTCAATGTTTTCATGTCGGCAAAATAGCAGAAAGGAATCACTGCTAGTTGACCCTCACGAAATTAGCCAGCGCTGATAGCTGCGCGCCGTGGGCGCCGCCAGCCAGCACGGCACCAGCAGCAGGCACGCGAAAAACACAAAATTCCACCCGTCGCCGGTGAGCACGTGCGCGGCCAGGGGGGGTAGGCAGGCCAGCCCTAGCAGGCTGTTGCGCAGGAAGATGCGGCTCTGGTAGAGGCGCAGATTTTCGGTCGGCGGACGCCGCAGGTTGGGGCGGATGTAGGCCGAAATCAGATAGATAAGGCCGCCGACGAGCATCAGCAGGCCCACCGCCATGAACAGCAGCGGCCAGGTCGCCAATTGCGGGTTTATATCAGTGCCGCTGGCCGTGCGGCGGCCGGCGGCTAGCACCAATGCGGCCATCAGGGTGCCCTGCGCGGGGTAGTGCAGGTAGTGGAAGCGCCGGATGCGGCGGATGGCTTGGTGGTAGGCGTGGTCGTCCATCGGGCAAACGGCAAGCGGCAGCGGTGCCGGCCACCGGGTTTTAGGGCTTGAACTTCACCTTAGGCGTGGCGGGCGCGGGCAGCAACTGGAAATAGCTCACATTAAACTGGTTGGCTACCACTTTGCCTCGCACCCGAGCCTGGCGGACGGCGTTGCAGAAGCCGTCGTCGGCGTGGGCGTCGCCGTGGGCATCAATGCCGGTGCCCGTCACGAAATAGGCGCGGCCACCGGACAGGCGCACCGCCAGGTCGCACCCTTTGCCGGGCAACCCTAGTCGGCACTGCCCGCAGGCGGCTTCGACGAGCAGCGTGTCAGCGTCAGCCGAGGCTGCTGGGCGGAGGGCGGTCCCGGCGGCTTGCGTAGTTTGAGCCCGGGCCGACCCACCGGCGGCGCCGAAACCAAGAATTAAAAGCAGGAAGAGCGATTTCATGAGGCAGAGCGCATTTAGCGGTTCACTTTACGGGGCACTGATTTGGATTCTCGCAACTGGCAGCTGCCGGAGCATCCTGAAAGCTAGCGAAAATCTTCTTCGCTACTACATGGCCGGCACGCTCAAGTTCCGCTACGGAAATTTTGGAAACTTCGAAAAGTCGGGCTGGCGCTTTTCCAAAAAGGCGTTCTGGCCCTCCTTGGCCTCGTCGCTCAGGTAATAAAGCAGCGTGGCGTTGCCGGCCAGCTCCTGAATACCGGCCTGCCCGTCCAGCTCGGCGTTGAAGGCGGATTTGAGCATTCGCAGGGCCAGCGGGCTTTTCTGAAGGATTTTCTGGCACCAGGCCACGGTCGTTTCCTCGAGCTTATCGAGCGGTACTACCTTGTTGACCAGGCCCATATCCAGGGCTTCCTGCGCGTCGTACTGGTCGCAGAGAAACCAGATTTCGCGGGCTTTTTTCTGGCCCACCACCCGCGCCAGGTACGAAGCGCCGAAGCCGCCGTCGAACGAGCCCACGTTGGGGCCGGTCTGCCCGAAACGGGCGTTGTCGGCCGCGATGCTTAGGTCGCAAACCACGTGCAGCACGTGGCCGCCGCCGATGGCCCAGCCCGCCACCATTGCCACCACGGGCTTCGGAATCGAGCGAATCATCTTCTGCAAATCCAGCACGTTGAGGCGGGGCATGGCGTCGGCGCCCACGTAGCCGCCGTGGCCGCGCACGCTCTGGTCGCCGCCCGAGCAGAAGGCCCTACCCCCCTCGCCGGTCAGGATGATGACGCCAATGTCGGTGCGGTTGCGGCACACGTCCATCGCCTCAATCATTTCCTGCACCGTGAGCGGCGTGAAAGCGTTGTGCTTTTCGGGCCGGTTGATGCTGATTTTGGCAATGCCGCCGAATTGCGTGAAGAGAATCTCTTTAAACTTTTGGATAGGCGTCCAGGTGATTTGGTCGGGAGTCATTTAACGCGAAGTTTAGAAGAAGTTAAAAAGTAAGTTTCGCGAAGTTTAGAGGAAGTTAAAACTTAGCGAAACTTCGTTTTAACTTCCTCTAAACTTCGCGTTAAAATGCCGCCTTCACCGCCGCGCGGTACTGCTCGAAGAACTCGGCATTCGTTTTAGAATCGGTAAATACTTCCAGCAGTGCCGCGCCGGTTTCGGCCGCAAAGAAAACCGGCAGCGCCGCTTCCAGCTCCTCAAACGACGAAACTGGAAAGTAGCGCAGCCCGAAGTCGCGGCAGGTGTTCTCAGCCGTGAGCGCCTGACGCGTCTCAAAAAACTCGTCCAGCTCCGGCTGCTGGCGCGGCCCGTCGATGATGCGGAAGATGCCGCCGCCGTGGTTGTTAAAGAGCACCACGCGCAGGTTGGGCAGCGGGTAGTTGTGCCAGAAGGCGTTGCGGTCGTAGAAAAAGGCCACGTCGCCGGTCAGCAGCACCACCGGCCGCTCCGGCTGGGCCAGCGCCGCGCCCACGGCCGTGCTCGTGCAGCCGTCGATACCGCTGGTGCCGCGGTTGCAGAAGACTTCAATTTGGCGTCCCGGCGGGATGCCCAGGATGTTGGCGTAGCGCACGGCCATGCTGTTGGCTAGGTGCAGGGCAGTGTTTGGAAGTGCGTTTTCTATACAGCGGGACAAAGCTGCAAACTCCCCAAAAATATTCGTTTTGTGAAGCAAGCCAAATTTAAGCAGCCCATTTTCGCCACGCAAAACTTGGAATGCTTTGCCAGTGGCTTGGTCCCAACTCGTCCGGTAAGCAGCGCGCTCTTCTTGTTTGTGGTCCGAAAGCAAATGGTCTGCTGTTATAGCTTCCAAAAGCGTTAAAATGCCCTCCGCTGGCTCAGCCCTAATAATTCTTGTCAGGCTTTTAAAGGTATCAGCTACTTCGCCAGTCGGTTGAATGTGCCAATGTTCTTGCGGGGCGTAATGCCGTAAAAACTGCTTTAGCGACTTGGAAATCAAGGATAAGCCAACCGTAATGAGCAGCTCAGGCTTTAGTTTAGCTTTTAGTTCTTCAGCACTACCCCCTAAAATTATGTCCTGTAAATAGTGAGTGACATCGAAGAAGCCTTCCTCCATACTGACATTCTCACTGCCAACGTTGCTGATGATATCGCCAATAAATACTGCACCTGTTCGCTCTTCTAATTTATAATCATCCCACCCATTATCATCAAGAAGCGTTTGCCAAAGTTGGCGCTGCTGCTGGCCGAAGACAAAAAGAATTCGTGAGTAAGAATTAAACGCAGCGCCTAGCTCATTAAGCGTCTCTGGCGAAGGACGCAAGACGCTGCTCGTTTCCCGAATAATCTTCACGTCCTTTTCAAACACCATTTCCTCGCCCGCCTTGGGATAAAAAGGCTCGCGCAGCGGCAGGTTCACTTGCACCGGGCCGGGGGGGTAGGCGCGGCTTAGGTTAATAGCTTCATTTATAATCCGCTCCGAAAACCACTTGGCGTCGGAGTGCGTGGTGTCTACTGGAAAGTCAAACGCGCCTTTCGCGTGACGGCCATATAAATTCTGCTGGCGGATGGTCTGACCGTCGAGCTGGTCTATCCACTCCGGGGGTCGGTCGGCGGTCAGAATTAAGAGCGGGATTTGCTGAAAAAACGCCTCCGCCACGGCCGGCGCGTAGTTCAGCCCCGCCGAGCCTGACGTGCACACCAGTACCACCGGCCGCCGCGTGGCCTGCGCGATGCCCAGGCCAATAAAGGCGGCGGCGCGCTCATCGGGCACGACTTTCACCCGCCCCGCAAACGCCGGGTGCCGCGCAAACGCCAGCGTGAGCGGCGCCGAGCGCGAGCCCGGCGAGAGCACCACATCGGTAATGCCATGCTGAGCGCAGATTTCGGCAATATTATAAACAGCCTGCATGTAAAAATCAGTGAACAGTTATCAGTGAGCAGTGAACAGTTTTGGGGCAGATTAAACAAACTGTTCACTGCTCACTGATAACTGTTCACTGTAATACAGCGGCTACAGTTTGTAGTTTCAATTCGGTTTCCCGCCATTCGCGCTCGGGCTCCGAGTCGGCGGTGAGACCGGTGCCGGCGTAGAGGATGGCGGTGGTGCCGCGCAGCTGCATACAGCGCAGGTTGACGAACAGGCGCGCCACGCCGGGGGCGGCCACGTTCACGGGGCCTAGGAAGCCGCTGTAGTAGGCGCGGTCGTAGCCCTCGTGCTGGGCGATAAAGTCGAGGGCGGCGGCTTTGGGCATTCCGCCCACGGCCGAGGTCGGGTGCAGCAGGCGCAGCATGTCAGTGCCCAGGCTCGGAAACGGCACCCGGCCCAGGTCGACGGCGAAGTCGGTGCGCAGGTGCAGCAGCTGGCCGGCCGCCACGGTGCGGGGGCCGGTTTCGTGGTATTCGCGCAGGCGCAGCTGCTTAAAGCAGCTCACGATGTAGCGCGCCACCAGGGCCTGCTCCTCGATTTCTTTTTGGCGCCAGATAGCATTCTGGGGCGTCAGGCCGGCGGTCAGGGGCTGGGTGCCGGCCAGCGCCATCGTCCGAAACCGGCCGTCGAACAACACCTCGGCCAGCACTTCGGGGGTGGCGCCCAGCCAGGTGCCTACCCCCGGCGCGCTCACCAGGGACACAAATGCCTGCGGATACTGCCGCCGCAGCCGCGCCACCGCCGTCAGCGCATCGAAGCCCGGCGGCAGCGCCCGCTGCACCGCCCGGCTCGACACCACCTTTTGCACTGCCCCCGCCCGGATGGCCGCCACGCCCGCCGCCACCAGCGCCGCGTACTCGGCCTCGGTGGCGGCGGCCGGCAGCGGCGACGGCGCCTGCGGCCAGGCCACCGGCAGGGGCACCGGCGCCGCTGTCACTGCCATCCCTACCCCCCCCTCGGCCGGCAAGCCGCCGGGCCGCTTGGCGCCGGCAGGGGGGGTAGGGATGGTGGCGGTGTGCGCCAGAAACTCGGCCCAAAGCGCCGGCTCGGCCACGGCCACTGAGTCGGGCTGGGCGCTGCCGAAAAGTAAATCGGCGGGCAGAAACAGGGCCGGGTTGTGGTCGGAGTCGCGGAAGGGGAAAAAGGCGAAACCGGCTGGTGCGGCCGGCTCCAGAGCCGGAGGCAGGCCGGTGTAGGCGGCTTCCAGCGAGCGGCTGATGAGCAGCTGCCAGTGCCGGGCCCCTGGCTCCGACCACACGGCCAGCGGGCGGCCCGTGGCCAGGGCCCACGCCACCAGCGCCCGCAGCCGCTCCTCGGCCGGGGCCGGCGGGCCGGGCCAGGGGCCCAACGGCGCGGCGGTGGCGGGCGAGGACAGCGGCATCAGGCAGCCGCTGGGTGAGGCTGGCCGGCCGCTGGGCCGGCCGGCAAGTCAATGACGGCCATCGTGATGCGGCTGATGCACACCAGCTTATCGGTTGCCTCCTCCCTGATTTTGATTTCCCAGACCTGCGTGCTGCGGCCCACGTGCAGGGCCGTGGCCCGGCCCACCACGTAGCCTTCGCGCACGCCGCGCAGGTGGTTGGCGTTGATTTCCAGGCCCACGCAGGCCTGCTTGGTGGGGTCTACCTTTAGCGAAGCGGCCACCGAGCCCAGCGTTTCGGCCAACGCCACCGAGGCGCCGCCGTGCAGCAAACCCATTGGCTGATGCGTGCGGCCATCGACGGGCATCCGGCCTTCGAGGTAGTCGGCGGTGAGGGCCGTCAGCTCGATGCCCAGCGCATCGGCCAGGGTCGGGCGGCGGCCCAGCCAGTCTTTCACTTCTTCCAGCGTCATCTTCGTTTTTAACTTATAAGTTTTGAGTTATAAACTATAAATCGGGGAGCCAAAATCTTGAAATAAAGTCTGGTGGCGGGGCGGTATCGCCTGCAAAACCGCCGAACTTTGGGCAATGTTCGGCAAAGCTAAGCCGGCTGCGGGCGCCCGGCCGGCCTGAATGGGCGGCCAGCGGGGGAAAAGCGCCGCCCCAGCCCCAGCGGCTGCTTAGCCGATGCTTAGCTTAGCCAATGCTTCCGGCCCGGCGCCGACCCGACCGGCTGAAAGCCGAATCGTTCCCGAAATCCGACAAATCCGACGAATCCGTGGTCCAGACAATCTACCTCGTGCGCCACGGCCAGACCGACTTCAACGTGCAGGGTATCGTGCAGGGCAGCGGCGTCGATTCCAGCCTCAACGCCACTGGCCGGGCCCAGGCGGCGCGATTTTTCGCCGCCTACCAGCACCTGCCCTTCGACCGCATCTACACCTCCCGGCTGCGCCGCACCCAGGAGTCGGTGCAGGACTTCATCGACCTCGGCTACCCCCACGAAAGCCACGCCGCCCTGAACGAAATCAGTTGGGGCGTGCGCGAAGGCACCCGCATCACATTCGAGGAAGACGCTGAATACCAGCACGTGCTGGGGCAGTGGGAGCGGGGCCAGACTGACGCGCGCCTGCTCGGCGGCGAGAGCCCCGACGAGGTGGCCGCCCGCCAGCGCCCGCTCATCGAGCTGCTCCAGTCGCGCCCCGCCGACCGGAACGTTCTGATTTGTATGCACGGCCGGGCCATGCGGGTGCTGCTCTGCCAGCTGCTGCATTACCCGCTGCGCTGCATGGAGCTGTTTGAGCACCGCAATCTGTGCCTCTACGAGCTGAAATTCACCGGCTCGCTGTTCAGCGTGCGCCGCTTTCTGGACACGGCCCACTTGAACCAGCTAGCAATGAGCAATGAGCAGTGAGTGGCCTGCCGCCGCTCTTCATTCTCTATCGCTCCTTATTAATTGCTCCCTGATAATTGCTCATCGGCCGGGGATGCGCAGCGTCCAACTTTTCGGGCTAATTTTGGCCTTCTTCCTATTCTTTCAGCGCAAGCGCGCCGCAGCCGATGGCCGAACTAATCAAAATGCCGAAGATGAGCGACACGATGACCGAGGGCGTCATCGCCGCGTGGCTCAAAAAAGTGGGTGACAGCCTCAAGTCCGGGGATATTCTGGCCGAAGTCGAGACCGACAAGGCCACGATGGAGCTGGAAAACTACGAGGACGGCACCCTGCTCTACATCGGGCCCAAAGAGGGCGAGGCCGTGGCCGTGGATGGTGTGCTGGCCATCGTGGGCCAAGCCGGCGAAGACTTTTCGGCCCTGCTCAGCGGTGCCCAGGGTGGCAGCGTAGCGCCCGCGCCCGCCGCGGCTGCCGCGCCACCCACCCCTACCCCCCCGCCCGCCGCGGAAGCCCCCCAACCGGCGCCTGCTCCCGTGGCGGCCCCGCCAGCGGCTACCCCCGCCGCTCCGGCGCCGGCTGCCAACGGCAAAAAAGCCACCGTGGTGCGGATGCCGAAGATGAGCGACACGATGACCGAGGGCACTATTGCCGCGTGGCTCAAAAAAGTGGGCGACAAAGTGAAATCGGGCGACGTGCTGGCCGAAGTCGAGACTGACAAGGCCACGATGGAGCTAGAAAACTACGAGGACGGCACCCTACTCTACACGGGCCCGAAAGAAGGTGAGGCTGTGGCCGTAGACGGTATTCTGGCCATCATCGGCGAGGAAGGCGCTGATATTCAGGCCCTGCTCGGCGGGCAAAGCGGCGGTGCCGCGCCCGCGACGACTGAGGCGGCACCCGCCGCGGTTGAAGTGGTGCTGGCGGGCGCCGCGCCCGAATCGGCCCCGGCCACCAACCCGGAGTCAGCGCCGGCCGCGCCGGCCGGCCGCTTGTTGGCCTCGCCGCTGGCCAAGAGCATTGCCAAAGAGAAAGGCATCAACCTGAGCGCCATCAAGGGCTCCGGCGAAAACGGCCGCATCGTGGCCCGCGACCTGGAAAACGCGCCGGCGGCTACTGCCGCTGCCCCTACCCCCCCCGCCGCGCCCAAGGTGGCCGCCCCGGCCGCCGACGAGGCGCCGAACGAATACGTTCAGGCAGCGCTGCCGGCGCCGGCCGCAACCCCCGCCGCTCCGGCGGCCCTGGCCGCCGCCCCAGCTCCCGCCGCCGATTTTGTCGATACGCCCGTCTCGCAGATGCGCAAGGTGATTGCCAAGCGCCTGGCCGAGAGCATGTTCACGGCCCCGCATTTCTATCTGACGATGGAAATCAACATGGACCAGGCCATGCAGACCCGCAGCAAGCTCAACGAGCTGTCGCCGGTCAAGCTCAGCTTTAATGATTTGGTGCTCAAGGCCTCGGCCCTGGCCCTGCGCCAGCATCCGGTCATCAACTCGTCGTGGCTGAGCGACCGAATTCGCCAGAACCGCCAGATTAACATTGGCGTGGCCGTGGCCGTCGACGAAGGCCTGCTCGTGCCGGTCATCCGCAATGCCGACCAGAAGGGCCTCTCGCAGATTGCCACGGAGGTGAAGGAGCTGGCCGGCAAGGCCAAAAGCAAGAAGCTCCAGCCCGCCGAGTGGGAAGGCAACACCTTCACCATCAGCAACCTGGGCATGTTCGGCATCGATGAGTTTACGGCCATCATCAACTCGCCCGATGCCTGCATCCTGGCCGTGGGCGGCATCAAGCAGACGGCTATCGTGCGCGACGGGCAGCTCGCGGTTGGCAACCTCATGAAGGTGACCCTGAGCTGCGACCACCGCGTGGTGGACGGCGCCTCCGGCGCGGCCTTTTTGCAAACCCTCAAGGGCCTGCTCGAAGACCCGCTGCGGATGCTGATTTAACAGCAAAGAGTTAACCTATAAAGAAACCAGCCCCCACCGGCTGGTTTTTTTATGCGAAAAATTTGTGCGGAAAAGCAGTAGCTTGCGCAGCATAGCTTAGTCCCTACCTACTCTTTTCACTACCACCTAACACCTGTTTTCCGGATGAAAAATGCTTTACTACTTGTTTCCATCTGCCTCGTGAGCGGGGTGGCGTGGGGCCAGAATGCCCCGCTCAGCGGGCAGGTGCTCGACCCGGCCGGGCGGCCCGTAATTGGGGCCACGGTGGTGGAAAAAGGCACCAACAACGGCACCTCGACCGGCGGCGACGGGCGCTTCTCGCTGCGCCCGCGCACGGCCGCGCCGCGCCTGATTATCAGTTCGTTGGGCTACAGCACCAAGGAAATCGAAACCACTGGTGGCGGCGCGCTCAGCATCAGCCTGGCCGAAAGCAGCACCAGCCTCGACGCGGTGCAGGTGGTGGGCTCCCGGGCCCAGAACCGTTCCGTCACCGACTCGCCCTCGCCGGTGGACATTATTGATATCCGGGAGGTGACGACCAAAACTGGGCAGCTCGACGTGAATCAGCTGCTGCAATTCGTGGCGCCTTCCTTCAACTCGAACCGCCAGACGGGCTCCGATGGGGCCGACCACGTGGACCCGGCCAGTCTGCGCGGTCTCGGCCCCGACCAGACCCTGGTGCTGGTGAACGGCAAGCGCCAGCACCAGTCAGCCCTGGTGAACCTGTTTGGCTCGCGCGGGCGCGGCAACACCGGCACCGACCTGAACGTGATTCCGACGGCGGCCATCGAGCGAATTGAGATTTTGCGCGACGGGGCGGCGGCCCAGTACGGCTCCGATGCCATCGCGGGCGTGATTAACATTGTGCTCAAAACGAGCATGAACGAGCTGACGGCCAACGCCAACTATGGCGCCTACACCGCCAAATACCGCCGCGACGACCAGGATTTCGATGGCGGCAACCTCAACGCTAACCTGAATTACGGCCTGGGGCTGGGCGCGCGCGGCAGCTACGTCAATGCCACGCTGGACTACAACAGCCGCCAGCATACGCAGCGCGCCAACGTGCCCACTGGCCCCGACGGTCTGGTCCGCCGCGAGTACGGCGACCCGAAAATAGCCAACGCCTCGGCCTACCTCAACTCCAAGTTCGCCCTGAGCGACAAGGCCCACCTGTACGTGTTCGGCGGGGCCAGCAAGCGCAAAGGCGACGCCTACGCCTGGACCCGCTTCGCCGACGACGAGCGCAACGTGCCGGCCATCTACCCCAACGGCTTCGACCCCATCATCACCAGCGACATCGTGGACGCCTCGGCCGTGGCCGGGGTGCGCGTGGGCCTGGGCGGGTTTGAGCTGGATGTGAGCAACAACTTCGGCTCCAACCGTTTCGAGTACGGCCTGCGCAACACCCTCAACGCCTCCCTCGGCGCCAGCTCGCCCACCCGCTTCAACGCCGGCGGCTTCCAGCTCCAGCAGGATGTGGTGAGCCTGGGGTTGACGCGCAATCTTAAAACCGTGCTGCAAGGCCTGAACCTGGCGGCCGGCGTGGAAGGCCGCCGCGAATGGTACTCGCTGTTTGCGGGCGAGGAGGCTTCGTATAGAAACTACGACCCGGCTAACTCCGTGGGCGGCTCCCAGGGCTTTCCGGGCTACCAGCCCGGCGACGCCATCAAGGCGCAACGCGACAACGTGGGCGCCTACCTCGACGCCGAGCTTAGCCTGACGCAACAGTGGCTGCTGGCCGGCGCCTTGCGCTACGAGCACTACAGCGACTTCGGCAGCACGCTCAACTACAAGGCTTCGACCCGCTACAACCTGACCGAGTTCCTGACCCTGCGCGGCACGTTCAGCACGGGCTTCCGGGCCCCGTCGCTGGCCCAGATTAATTTCAACTCGACGTTTACCAACTTTGTGAACGGCCAGCCTGTGGAAGTGCTGCTGGCCCGCAACGACAACCCGGTCACGCAGAAGCTGGGCATTCCGAAGCTGAAAGAGGAGACTTCGACCAGCGCCAACGTGGGCTTCACCAGCCGCCTGGGCTCGTCGCTGAGTTTCACCGTGGACGGCTACTACATCAAAGTAAACGACCGGGTGGTGCTGACCACGGCCTTCAACGCCCGCAACACCGACCCCGACACGGGGGAAGACGTGTTGGACCCCGTCATTGGTCAGGACCTGGAAAATCTGGGTGTGGGCAGGGCTCAATTTTTCGCCAACGCCACCGACACCCGCTCGCTGGGCCTCGACGTGGTGCTGAACCACACGCTCCCGCTGAGCACCGGCCGCCTCAACACGACCCTGGCGGCTAATTTCAACAACCTGCGCATCGACCGGGTCCGCACGGCGGGCGTACTGGCCGGCCGCGAAGACGACTTCTTCGGCACCCGTGAGCAGGGGTTCGTGAAAGCGTCGGCCCCCGCCTCGAAAGTCAATCTGTCCTTCGATTACCAGGCGGGGCGTTTTGGCGCGCTGTTGCGCCTGGTGCGCTTCGACAAGGTTACGCTCTACGATTTCTCCGACGTGCCGCAGCCGATGGTGTACAAAGCGCGGGTCACCACCGACCTGACCGTGAACTACGCCCTGACCAACCAGCTCCAACTAGTAGTGGGCAGCTCCAATCTGTTCAACCGCTACCCCACGCTTTTTGACCCGCAAAATACGGAAACCGGCGGCGCCTGGGACCCCGTGCAGATGGGCAGCAACGGGCGGTTTCTCTTCGCCAAGCTGCAACTTCGGGTGAGCAGGTAGGGGTAGGGAGTGGTCAAGAGCGAAACAAAAAAGCACGTCATGCTGAGCAGCGCGAAGCATCTCGTTTGGGGAAGTAATCAACGGCTCACAACGATTGAATTGCTTCCCTAAGCAAGATGCTTCGCGCTGTTCAGCATGACCGTCTTTTTCGCGCGCCGGCCCTTAGCCGTAATCCCTACCCCCCTGCTGGCGCTGAGCGTTGTAATTTTGCCGCTTATGCAAGCAAAAATTCGCTCCACTACCGTGCTGGGCATTCGCCACAACGGGGAAATTGCCGTCGGCGCCGACGGCCAGGCCACGATGGACAAGCACGTGGCCAAAAGCAACGTCCGCAAAATCCGCAAGCTGCAAGCCGGCAAGGTCGTGACCGGCTTTGCCGGCTCCACGGCCGACGCCTTCATGCTGCTCGACAAGTTCGACGAGAAGCTGGCCGGCTACGGCGGGCAGCTGCGCCGCGCCGCCATCGAGCTGGCCAAGGAGTGGCGCAAAGACCAGTACCTGCGCAAGCTCGAAGCTATGATGGTGGTGGCTGATAAAGACGAGCTGCTCATCATCGCCGGCACCGGCGACGTGCTGGAGCCCGACTCCGACGTGGCCGCCATCGGCTCCGGCGCCATGTACGCGCAGGCTGCCGCCCTGGCCCTCAAGAAGCACGCCCCGCACCTGACGGCCCGGCAGATGGTCGAGGACGCGCTGCACATCGCGGCCGACATCTGCATCTACACCAATCATAACCTGATGATTGAGCAGCCGGGTTGAATTTGAGTTAGAAGTTGAGAGTTAAAAGTTAAAACTCTCTTCAGATATCTTTTTTAACTCTCAACTTTTAACTCAAAAAATGGAAGCTCACCTGCAATTCACCGCCGTATTTGAGCAAGCTCCGGAGGGTGGCTACGCGGCCTACGTCGCAGAGATACCGGGCGTAAACACGCAGGGGGAAACCCTGGCGGAAGCGCGCGCTAACCTGCGCGAGGCCCTGGAAATGGTGTTGGAGGTACGGCGCGAGCTGGCCACAGAAGCGCGCCCCGACCGCCAAATTATTCGGGAGCCGATTCATATGGCCGCGTAGTGAAGCGCCGGGACTTGCTTCAGCACCTGAACGAACACGGCTGCGTGCTGAAGCGCGAAGGCGGCAGTCATTCCGTGTTCTTTAATCCAGTTACGCGGGCCGTGACCTCCGTACCGCGGCATACGGAGATAAAAAGTCCTACCGCCCGCAAAATTTGCCGCGACCTGGAAATTCCCGTACCAGCCAATGTCGCGTAGCGCTACGGCTGATGCGACCTAACAACTGACAACCGACAACTAAAAAAATGCAAGTCACTAACTTCCTCAAGCACCACTTCCGCCACTTCAACGCCGCCGCCCTCGTGGACGCAGCCGAGGGCTACAACACGCACCTGGCCGGGGGCGGCAAAATGATGGTCACCTTGGCCGGGGCCATGAGCACGGCCGAAATGGGCATTCAGCTGGCCGAGCTGATTCGGCAGGATAAGATTCACATTATCTCCTGCACCGGCGCCAATTTGGAAGAAGACATCTTCAACCTGGTGGCCCACGACTTCTACGAGCGGGTGCCCAATTACCGCGACCTGACGCCGGCCGACGAGCACGCCTTGCTCAAGCGCCACCTCAACCGCGTCACCGACACCTGCATCCCTGAGGAAGAAGCCATGCGCCGCCTGGAGCACACGGTGCTCAAGTTCTGGGAACAGGCCGATAAGGCCGGCGAAGCCTACTTTCCGCACGAGTTTTTCTACCAGATTCTGAAATCGGGCGAGTTGGAGCAGTACTACCAGATTGACCCCAAAAATTCCTGGATGCTGGCCGCGGCCGAGAAAAACCTGCCTATTGTCTGCCCCGGCTGGGAAGATTCGACGCTCGGCAACATCTACGCCGGCCACGTCATCTCGGGCGACATTAAGAACGTGCACACCATGAAAACCGGCATCCAGTACATGATGTATCTGGCCGACTGGTACACCGCGCAGGCCACCCACGAGAGCACCGTAGGCTTCTTCCAGATTGGCGGCGGCATCGCCGGCGACTTCCCCATCTGCGTGGTGCCCATGCTGCACCAGGACCTGGGCCGCCACGGCGTGCCGCTGTGGGGCTATTTCTGCCAAATCTCTGACTCCACGACGAGCTACGGCTCCTACTCCGGCGCCGTGCCGAACGAGAAAATCACCTGGGGCAAGCTGGGCGAGAAAACGCCTAAGTTCATCATCGAGTCGGACGCGACGATTGTGGCGCCGCTGATTTTTGCGATGGTGCTGGGGCAGTAGGGAATAAGTGAGGCCCTGGCAAAAAAGCCGCTGCTGAACTTCAGCAGCGGCTTTTTTAGGTATAATGAGTAATGGCAGCTACGCCGCAACCGCGAAGCCCGTCGCCGCGCCTACCCCCTGCCACTGCCGCAGGTCGTGCTGCACGGCGACTATTTTGTGGTCGGCCATCTGGTAAGCATCTTCCCCCAGAAACAAGTGCAAGGGCTAAATTCCGGCCCCGCTAAGTTGGATGAGCGCGGCGGCTTTCCCTGGGTCGCCGGGCTGGTGGCCGTCGATTTGGTCCTGATGCAGCGCCAGCGAGTCGCGGATGGCCTGGTAGGCAGCAATCGGCTGGCTGGGCGTGCCCATCGAGCAGGCCGTGAGAAAATCGGTGCGGAAGTAGCCGGGATAAACTACCGTGGCCCGGACGCCAAAGTCTTTCATCTCCGTGGCATACGCTTCGGTCAGCCCGGCCACGGCAAACTTGGTGGCGCAGTAGATGCCCCAGCCGGCTAAACCACCGTTGAAGCCGCCGATGGAGGAGATGTTGAATACGCGGCCGGCCCGCTGCTCGCGCAGGTGCGGCGTGGCGCAGCACGTTGAGCAGCCCGAACACGTTGACCTCGAAGTTCTGGCGGGCTTCCGGGTTGGTGGTTTCTCCCAGGCCGCCGAGTTGCCCGTAGCCGGCATTATTGACCACCACATCGAGCCCGCCCAAGGTGCTAATGGTGGTTTCCAGGGCCTGGCGCACGCTGTCCTCGCGGCTTAGGTCCATCTGCAGGGGTAGGAAACGGGCGTTATCGTCGGCCGCGACGGCCTGGGTTAGTTCGGCCAGGCTGCGGGAGGTGGCGGCCACGGCGTAGCCTTCGGCCAGGAGCTTGCGCACGAGCGTCAGGCCCAGGCCCGTCGAGGCGCCGGTGACCAGAAGCCGCGGTTGCTGGTTAAATAGTTAGCGAAAATTTAGCTTTGACGCGCAACCAGCCCTTTCCAGTCATGCCCACCACGCTCATTTCCTCCATTTCCCCGAAAACCCTGGCCCGCCAGCACGAAATCACGGCCGAGTACCGGCGCCTCGTGACGGCGCACGTTGCCGACGTGGTGGGGGGTAGGGCCACGGAAATGCTGGAAGTTCGTGACTTCGCCAGCCAGCTCTGCATTCATCCCACCCACCTGAGCAACACGCTCAAGCTCACCACGGGCCAGCCGCCGTGCTTCTTCTTTGAAGCGGAAATCCTGGCCGCCGCCCGGCAGCTGCTGCGCGACCCGGCCCGCACCGTGGCCGACATTGCCGCCCAGCTCACCTACGACCCGTCGAACTTCACCAAGTTCTTCAAGCGCTTCGCCGGCTGCACGCCCAAGCAGTACCGCGAGCAGGTCTGGGCCGGGCACCGGGAAGGAGTTTCGGAAGTATCCACCATTTAACCTGGGCTACTCACCATAAACCGGCCGGGCGGGGGTAGGACCTTTGCATGGTTAAGTAACCCAACGTTTAACCATCAATCAATCCCGATGAGCACAACCAAAATCGCCCTCCTGACCGGCGGCAGCCGCGGCCTGGGCAAAAGCATGGCCCAGCACCTGGCCAAAAAAGGCCTCGACGTTATCCTGACCTATCATAGCCAGCAGGCCGAGGCGGCGGGCGTGGTAGGCGAGATTACCGCCCTGGGCCGGAAAGCGGTAGCGCTGCAGCTCGATACTTCCACTGTAAATGGCTTCGATGCCTTTTTCGAACAGGTGAAAACCGCGCTGCGCGACACGTTCGGCACTGCTAAGTTCGACTTCCTCATCAACAACGTCGGCACGGGCCTGTACGCTCCCTTCGCCGAAACCACGGAAGAGCAGTTCGATCAAGCCCTGACTATTCACTTCAAGGGTTCGTTCTTCCTGACGCAGAAGGCCTTGCCGCTGCTCAACGACGGCGGGGGCATCGTCAATATCTCGTCGGGCCTGACGCGCATTATCAACCCCAGCTCGTCGGCCTACGCCAGCATGAAGGCCGCTATGGAGGTGCTCACTAAATACCAGGCGAAGGAGCTGGGCAGCCGCCGCATCCAGGTAAATATCGTAGCTCCGGGCGCTATTGAAACCGATTTTGGCGGCGGGCGCACCCGCGATAACAAGCAAATCAACGCCCATCTTGCCTCGCTCACGGCCCTGGGCCGCGTAGGCTTGCCCGAAGACATCGGCCCCGTGGTGGCTTTCCTCTGCACCGACGAGGCCCGTTGGATTAACGCCCAGCGCCTGGAAGCGTCGGGCGGCATGAGTATTTAACTTGCATTAAACCAAAGTCTTACAAGAGAAAACCCTGGCCCGCAACGCGGCGGGCCAGGGTTTTCTCTTGTAAGACAGCAATCTGCCGGCTGCCGCGTTGCCGCGCCAGTGGAGGGTAGGGAAGGGCAGGCGCGGGTTTAGGCGAAAAACTCGGCCACGCCGGTGTCGAGCTGGTAGTAGGCGCCGATGATGCGCAGCTGCTGCTTGGCCACGGCCTCGGAGAGCAGCTTGGAATTTTGCAGGCGGTCGATGGTTACTTTCACGTTGGCTTTCACCACGTTGGTGAAGCGGGTGTCGCCCTCGCCCTGGGCCAGCAGCAGCGCCGGCCGGATGGCATCAACCAGCGCCTCCATCTGGCCGGGGGCCAGGGTGGCCGTCGTCACGGCATCAAGCGTGGCCTTGATGGCGCCGCAGCGCTGATGGCCCATCACCACGAGCAAGGGCACGTGCAGCTCGGCCACGGCAAACTCCAAGGTGCCAATCACGGCGTTATCGAGCACGTGGCCGGCGGTGCGGACCACGAACAAGTCGCCCAGGCCCTGGTCAAACAGCAGTTCCGGCGACTCGCGCGAGTCGGAGCAGGCCAGCACGGTGGCGAAAGGGGCCTGCTTGACGGCCACGTCGCGACGGCGTTCCAGCGTCTCGTCGGGGTGCTGAAGCTTGCCCTTTTGAAAGCGCAGGTTGCCGGCCTGCAATTTGCGCAGCGACTCGGCCGCCGCGGCCGGGCCGGGTGGTAACCCCGCCGCAGGCTTGGCAGTGGACGGGGCCGTCTGGCCCTGGGCCAGCGGGGCGGGCAGCGCCGCCGCCAGCAGGCCCAGGCCGGCGCGCTGCAAAAAGCCGCGGCGAGAATTGTTTTCGGGGAGCGTCACGGTGGGGATGACTTAAGAAGACAGGGAGCAGCGCAAGGAAAACCTTTCGCATCAATGCCCGCTCTCTACCTGCCTGCAAGCCAAATTGTTTCGGTGGCGCGGGGCATCGCCGACTACTTTGCAGTGGCCTTAGCTCAGAGCCCGCGCGCCAGCGGCCGGTGGGGGTTCCAGATGCCCCACGGAATCATGAGCAAGACCAGGAGCAGGGCGATGCCGAAGTAGATGAAGGCGGTTTTGTGCTTGGCCAGGTCGTCGCGCCGCTTCTTGGAGAGCGAGCGGCCGACCTGGGCCAGCACGGCGGCCACGAGCATCACGGCGATGTGCTCGACGCCGAAGAAGCGCTTTTGCGGGTCGGCCATCGCGCCGCCGGCTTGCAGGGCCTTCAGGCCCCAGGGGCTCAGGCCGAAATACAAGCCCAGGCCCAGCAGCACCTGCAAGTGGATGGAGCCCACGAACGAGGCGCCTATCCCATTGTCGGCGCCGGCGAAGGCGCGGCGGCCCTGCCAGCCGGTGTAGGCGCGGTAGAGGGCGATAAGACCGAAAACTACGACCAGCCAGCGCGACCAGGAATGCAGAAACAGGAGGACGGTGTAGGCAGACATAAGAAGGAGAAAAACAAAAGGTCAGGTCTCGGCGGCGGGCCAGGACGCCGACGCGCAAAGGTAGGTCGGGCCGCGCCCGGCCGCGACGGCCAGGGGCGGGTGAGTTGCCCCGGCCAGGCAGCTGGCTACTTCTCGGGTTCCGGAGCGGCCGGCCGGCGGGCTGCGCGCTCGGCGGCCAGCTCGTCGCGCGCGGACACGAGCAGGATTACGAACATCGAGCAGAAAGGCAGCACCATCCCCAGCGCATACCAGCGCCAGAACGAGCGCCCGCGCATGGCCGCCAGGTAGCCGGTGACGGGTGCGAACAACAGCGCCGCCAGCACGAGAATTACAATCAAACGAAGCAGCACGGCGCGATGGAGTTTAAGGTGGGAAGGCAGGAACCAACCAGCGGAGAACAGTCGACCGTCCTACTTGCTTTTGCCGCGTTTCACCAGGTAAGCATACAGCACTTTCTCGAAGGGCTCGCGCACATCAACCGGCACGAAATCAATCTTATACTGCCCGCAGCGCAGGGCCAGCTCGTGCTCGAAGCGGCTCATGGCGGCGCGGTACTGCTCGCGCACCTGGGCGGGCTGGAGCTTGATTTCCTGGCCGGTTTCAACATCCTCAAAGATGTAGGGCCGCTCGGCGAAGTCGAACTCGGCCTCGGTGGCGCGGTCCAGAATGTGAAAGAGCAAAACCTCGTGCTGCTGGTGGCGCAGGTGCTGCAAGGCGGCCAGGGCGGCGGTTTGCTCGGCCTCGCCGCGGCCCAGCATGTCGGAGAACAGGATGACGAGTGAGCGTTTCGGAATCTGCTGAGCGATGGTGTGAATGACGCCGGCCACATCGGTCGTGCGGCGGGGGGTAGGGCTGGCGGCGGGCCGGTCCAGCAGCTGCTGGAGTGTGAGCAGCAGCGTGTGGCGGTGGCGGCCCGACGAGCGCACCGGCGTTTGCAGCTCCACGGTGTCGGCGAACGTGACCAGGCCCACGGCGTCGCGCTGCCGGGTGAGCAGCGTGGTGAGGGCGGCGGCAGCCAGCACGCTGAAGCGCAGCTTGTCGTGGCCGGGCACGGGGTAGTACATGCTGGGGCTCACGTCGAGCAGCAGGTGGGCGCGCAGGTTGGTTTCCTCCTCGTAGCGCTTGACGAAAAGCTTGTCGGTGCGGGCAAAGACTTTCCAATCCAAGTGGCGGGTGCTCTCGCCGGGATTATACAGCCGGTGCTCCGAGAACTCGACCGAGAAGCCGTGGTATGGCGACTGGTGCAGCCCCGTGATAAAGCCCTCGACGAGCTGACGGGCCAGAAATTCGAGATTTTCAAATGAGCGGACGGCGGCAAGGTCGAGGGGTGGGGCGGGCATGGCGGCGGAAAGGGGGGGTAGGAAATCAAGCGTTAAAGAACGGCAGGCAGGAAAGAACGTCATGCAGAACATTCTGCGCTTAAAGCAGAGACGCAGCGGAGCGCAGCATCATGCGTGGAGTAGTAATCAAATTAATAGACGGTCCTGCTGAGCTTGTCGAAGCATCTCTACCGCTGAGTAATTCAATCGTTGTTAGCCATTGATTACTTTCCCAAGCGAGATGCTTCGACTCCGCTGCGTTCCTGGCTTGATGCGCCACATGCTCAGCATGACGTTCTTTTTTTCCTCGTCGTTCTTCAATCTCCAATTCCCTACCCCCTTCGTAGCTTCGCAACCGCTTTAATCAGCCCGTTTGTCTTTCACTTTTCCCTAGAAAACGCCGTGGACGACCGTCAGCACGACCAGGAAGAAATCTACTCCCAGCGCATCAAGGCCGGCAAGCGCACGTACTTTTTCGACGTGAAAGCCACCCGCGGCCAGGACTACTACCTCACCATCACCGAGAGCAAGCGCCGCCAGCCCGAGGGCGAGGAGCGGGTAAGCTACGAGAAGCACAAGATTTTTCTCTACAAGGAAGATTTCCTCAAGTTCGCCGACGCCCTGCAAGATGCCATCGCCTACGTGCGCGAAGAGCTGCTCACGGCCGACGAAGTAGCCGAGCTGGACCGCCCCCGCCCCGCCTACGACGAGCGCGAGCGGCCCGCGCCCGACGCCGAGCGCCCCGCCTTCGACCCCAATCGCAGCGACGATAACTACTGAGCCGGGCCCCCGGCCGGCAACTGCCTGGCGGCGCGAGTGGCCTGCGGGCTGTTCGCGCCGCTTTGCGTTAGCAGGAGGGGGTAGGGAATGGGTGCCGGCGGTGCGCTACTACCCGCCGTACCTTTGCGCCTGAATTGTCCGCAATTCATAATTCATAACTCAAAATCTATAATTCCAGAAAATGGGCCTCCGCTGCGGTATTGTCGGCTTGCCGAACGTCGGTAAATCCACCCTGTTCAACGCGTTGTCGAACGCCAAGGCCGAATCGGCCAACTATCCTTTTTGCACCATCGAGCCCAACGTGGGCGTCATCACCGTGCCCGATGAGCGCCTCCAGATTCTGGAGCAGCTCGTCAACCCCAAGCGCGTGCTGCCCACCATCATCGAGTTCGTGGACATCGCCGGGCTCGTGAAGGGCGCCTCTAAGGGCGAAGGCTTGGGCAATAAATTTCTGGCCAACATCCGCGAGGTCGACGCCATCATTCACGTGGTGCGCTGCTTCGACGACCCCAACATCGTGCACGTGGCCGGCGGCGTCGACCCGGTATTCGATAAGGACGTGATTGACACTGAGTTGCAGCTCAAGGACCTGGAAAGCATCGACAAGAAGCTGCAAAAATCCGAGCGCAGCGCCAAGGCCGGCGACGCCGTAGCGAAGAAGGAAGTCGGGGCGCTGCAACGCTACAAAGTCGCTCTCGAAGCCGGGCAGAACGCCCGCGCCGTGCCCGCCACCGAGGACGAGAAGGAAGCCGTGGCCGACTTGCAGCTGCTCACCATCAAGCCCGTGATTTACGTGGCCAACGTCGACGAGGCCAGCATTGCCCCCGATGGCAACGCGCACGTGGCCGCCCTGCGCGCACACGTGCAGGCTGAAAGCGCGCAGGTCGTGCTGGTGTCGGCGGCCATCGAGGCGCAGATTGCCGACATGGAAGACCCCGAGGAGAAGGAGCTGTTTCTGAGCGAGTACGGCCTCACCGAATCGGGCCTGAACAAGCTCATCCGCGCCTCCTACGAGTTGCTGAACCTGATAACCTACTTCACGGCCGGCGTGCAGGAAGTGCGCGCCTGGACCATTCACCGCGGCGACAAGGCCCCGCAGGCGGCCGGCGTCATTCACTCCGATTTCGAGAAAGGCTTCATCCGGGCCGAGGTCATCAAGCTGCCCGATTATCAGGAATATAAAACGGAAGTCAAAATTAAGGAAGCCGGCAAGATGGCCGTCGAAGGCAAAGACTACGTGGTGCAGGACGGCGACATCATGCACTTCCGCTTCAACGTGTAGGGTAGGGCCCCGGCTCCCTGCCCCAACCGTCGCCAAAGGCCGCTGAAGCATCAGCGGCCTTTTTGCCTTTTACAGGGATGGGTCTGGGTAGGCGCCAGCTAGGCGAGCCGCTGGCACCCGCCTGGGCCAGCACGATGCGACTGGGCTATGCCAGCGGCAAAAGTAGCGGCTGTTCTATTGCCTGAGCAAGCTCAGTCGCACTATGGGCGCTCTAACAACAAGATTATTCCGCTAATAAATTGGGGGCATCAACCTTCGCGCCGGCCCGTTTTTTACACGATAATGAGTTTTAATTAGACCTAAATTGGCTGGCGTGCTTATTTAAAAAATATAAGTTTTTTTTACTCATAAATATCTAGTTTTTCATAACAAATAGTTGAGCGTTGACTTTATGGAGATAATTAACTTTTCTAACCCCTTCATTCCAGTCCATGTCCCTACCCCTACCCCTACTCCTCGAAGCTGGCGTCCCGCGGCCTTACTTCTACCTGCCCGAGAATGATTTGACCAGCTACACCTTTTTCTACAGCATGTTCGCGCTTTTCGGCGCGGCAGTATTCTTCTTTCTGGAGCGGCGCAACGTGCCGCAGCGCTGGCGCGTGAACCTGACCGTGGCCGGCCTTATCTGCCTGGTGGCGGCCAGCAGCTACTATTTTATGCAGAGCATCTACGTCAATCAGGCCGGCTCGCTCACCCAGTTTCGCTACACCGAGTGGCTGTTCACGGTGCCGCTGATGTGCACGCAGTTCTACCTGCTGCTGCGGCCGGCCGGCGCCAAGTCCGGCTCGCTGCTGCGTCTGGTGTTCGGGGGGCTGTTCATGATTGCGACGGGCTACTTCGGCGAGAATGCCGGCCCGAATAAGGCCATCATCTGGGGCTCGGTGTCGACCGTGGGCTACCTGCTGGTCATCTTCGAGGTCTGGTTTGGGCCGCTGGCCAAGGTTGCCGACCGTTCGACGGACCCCGACGTGGTGCGGGCCTTCAACTACCTGTCCTACTTCGTGCTGCTGGGCTGGGCCATCTATCCGCTGGGCTATATGACGCTGCCCTTCAATCTGTTCGAGGCCATTCACCTCGACCGCAACCTGGTTTACAACTTCGGCGACGTGATGAATAAGGTCGGCTTCGGGCTGGTCGTGTACGTGATGGCCCGCAAGTCGGCCGAGCGCAAGGCGCGCACCCGCCGCGCCCGCGCGGCCGGGCGCGAACAAGAACAAGCCATTGCCGAGCTGGTCAAGTGAGGCAGTCCGCTGAATACTCACCTCCCTACCCCCTCTTTTCTGCCCTCGCTCCGTGCAATCCGATACCGACCACTTGTTTCAACCCGGCAGCCGCGAGCTGCTGTCCGCCACCCGCGATGCCTACCTGCGCGGCACGCTCAGTCCGACCGATGTTCGGGCTGTGGAAATTGTTTTGGAAGATGACAGCGTAGAGCGCGGTGTGGCCCTGGCCCGCTACCACGAGCTGAGCGCCGCCCGGCGCCGGCAGCGCGGCTTGGCCCTGGAACCGCCACTGTGGGTGCAGCAACAGCTGCTGCGCCAGCCGAGCGTGTCGGCCTGGGGGCCGCTACGCCGGCCGGGCGTGCAGTTGGCGCTGGGCACACTGCTCTTGCTGGGTGGCTTCAGCGCCGTGCAGTGGGTGCGCAATGAGCCCTTGGTGCCCAAGCCCGTGGTCGCCACGTTCCGGCGCACCGTGAACACTGCCGCCGAGTCGCTGGGCCGGGCGGCCGTGTATTCCCCAGCCGAAGTAGAGGTGGCTGAGCCCGACCCTACCCCCCCCGCCAGCCGGGAACCCGAGAAAGCCAGTCGGCGCGCTAAGCTGATGGCTGGGCGCGCCACCCTGCGGGCCGGGCTGGTGGGCCACGGCACCCCACCGGCGCCAGCATCTCCTGACTCGGCCGCCGCGCTGGTAGCGGCCCCTGACTCGGCCGCGGCGCTAACCGGACGCGTCGCCGGTAGCGAAGCAGTGGGCCAGACATCCGCGTCCGGGGCGGCTTCTTCATCTTCCGCTTCCCCGGCACCAGCTGGCCGCGTAGTGCGGGGCCGCATCTTTAATCAGCTGGGCCGCCCGCTGGCGGGTGCCACCGTGCTGGTCAAGGGCACCTCCCGCGCGGCCGTCACTAACGCGGCGGGCGCCTATGAGCTGCTGGCGCCGATGGGGGCAGTACTGCTTATCGGCTACGTCGGCTACGCCGACGAGCAGGCCTCGACCGGCGAATCAACCGTGATTGATGCCACGCTGGAACCCGTGAGTCGCCACGACCGCCGCGAGCAGTTCTAAGTCAGCTCAGTTCTAAAGCAACTCGAAGCGGGTCCAAGCGGCCTCTAACACTAAAAAAGGCTGCCCGGAAAGGCAGCCTTTTTTAGTGTTAGAGGGGGCATCCGGCTATCAAGTCTGGTGAAGCCGTAGGTCAGCCTTCGCTCCTACCGGCTGACGACCTTGTACAGCATCCCCGCGCTTAACTGGTCGCTGCGCTGCATTCCGTTGAGAATAGCCAGCTCCTCGTGGCGGCTGGTGGGGACGCCCGCGGCCGACAGAGCCTGGCTCAGGGTCATGGCGCGGGCGGCGGTTTTGATGCGGATTTTCTCGCTCTGGCGGTTGAGCTTGTCAGCGTCTGTCAGGCGGGCGTAGGAGCCGGCCACGCCCTGAAACTGGCGGGCATAAGTGGCAAACGAGGCCGGCGCGGCTAGCCCGACAAAGGCGTAGATGCTTTGCCCGTCCTGAATCAGCTGGGCCAACACGTGGGCGCCGCCGCCCTGCTGGCCCTGCTGCGCCTGCTGGTCGCCTTCAAACACCAGCGCCGGAAAGCCGTTGATGGTCGTTTTCTGGGCCTGGCCGCCTTGCAAGCCGATGCCCTTGGCCAGGTTCTGGGCGGCCTCATCGAGCGAGTTGCCGGGCGCGCCCAGGAACACGAGCAGGGCCTTGCCATTGGGCTCAGCCATCTGGAACTGGGTTGGCGAGTTCTGCGACTTCCAGCCGGCCGGCACCGGAAAGCGGAACTTCAAATCCGGGTGGTAGAACACGCCGCCTTCCACGAAGCCCTGGCGCGGGTCTTCGCCGAAGGGCAGGCCGTCAATCATGCGCAGGTAGGAGTCGCGGCCCACGTTGAGCTGGGCGCCGCCGGCGTTCTGCTTGGCCTGGGCGGCGAGGCCTTTCACCGTCTTGTAGCGGTCGGCCGAGTTGGGGTGCGAGGACAGGAAGCCGGGTACAGCCGGACTGCCGCTGGCCTGCTCGGTGCGCTGCAGGGTCTGGAAGAAGTCGGCCATCTGGGAGGCGTCGTAGCCGATTTTGGTCGAATACTTCACGCCGAGCTTATCTGATTCGCGCTCTTGGTCGCGGCCATATTTGAGCAGGTACAAGCCCGCGCCCTGCTGAACAACGCCGCCAATTGCCTGGGCCAGCCGGGGTGCCGCAATGGAGCCGATGCCGAGCAAAACGCTGGCGATGGTGCCGCGCGTCTGCTGCTTCTGGCCGTGGCGGGCCGTGATGTGGCCCAGCTCGTGGCCCAGCACGCCGGCAAACTGCGCCTCACTATTAAAGTGGGCCATGATGCCGCGCGTGAAATAGACGTGACCTTGCGGCGTGGCGAAGGCGTTGATGATGGGCGAGTCGACGATGGTAAAGCCGTACTGACCGGGGCGGTCGGAGGCCTTGTTCATCTGCTGGCCCTTCTCGTCGATGAGGCGTTGCAGGGTGGGGTTGTTGTAGAGGCCGAACTGGGCTATCACCTGCGGGTCGGGCTGGTTGCTGCCCTGCGTTGGCGCGGCGGCGAGCGGTGAGCTGGCAGTCGTAGGGGAGGTGGCGCTGCCCAGCGGCAGCAGCAGGCCTAGCAGCGCGAGGGCGGGTAGGCGGCGAAGAGAGAATTTCATGAAAGCGTAAAAAGGAGTGGGCCGCGGCCAGCGCGACGGTGAAGCCTGCAACGAGCCGAACGGCTAGCCACGTTGCAGTACAAGTCAAACCGGCCGTTATACAAATCAGATGCCACGACGAACGCCTGGCTTTCGGGCCGTGCCGGGGCGCCGGGCGGCTTTCCCTACCCCCGGCTTAGGCTGGTAAGGGTAGCATACGCCGGCGCCGGTGGCCTTTCTACTTGCCCACTAGCTTGATGAGCGAGCCCGCATTTACCTGCTCGTTGAGCTGCATTCCGTTGAGGATAGCCATTTCCTCGTGGCGCTTTTCGGGCACGCCGAGCGTGCGCAGGGCCTGAGCCAGGGTGCTGCGCAGCTTCAGGGTTTTCACGCGCACGTGCTCGGGCTGGCGGTTGAGCTTGTCGGGGTCGGTGAGGCGCTGGAAGTTGTCCATCACCGAGCTGAACGTGGGCTGGTAGCCGGCAAAATCGACGGCCGATGAGGCGCCCAGCAGCAGGTAGATGGTTTTGCCGTCTTGCAAGAGCTGCACGAGGGCGCGCACGCCGGGCGCCTGCTGGCCTTGCGCCTGCTGTTGCGGCTGCCCTTGCTGTTGCTGCGGCACCTGGTCGGCCACGAAGCTCAGGGCCGGAAACCCATTGACAGCGGCGCGGCTGGGCTCACTAATCGGCTGCAAACTGAACTGCTTGACCAGCGCCTGCGCGGCCTCTTCCAGAGTGGCGCCGGGGGCCAGGGCCAGCATCATCAGCGCTTTGCCGGCGGGGTCAGCCATCTGAAATTGCTGGGGCGAGTTCTGGGTTTTCCAACCCGCGGGCACCGGAAAGCGAAACTTGAGGTCGGGATGGTAGAACGTGTTGTTCTCCACGAAGCCCTGGCGCGGGTCCTCGCCGTAGGTGAGGCCGTCGATGAGCTTCAGGTAGGAGTCGCGGCCCACGGCCAGGTTTTTGGGGTTGCCGTTCTTGGCTTTCCACTCGTCGGCCAGCTGGTGCACGCGGTTGTAGCGGTCGGCGGGGTTGGGGTGGGTGGAGAGAAAATCGGGGATGGCCGGCGTGCCGCTCTTCTCCTGCTCGCGCTGGAGCGTCTGGAAGAAATCGGCCATCTGGGCGGCGTCGTAGCCGATTTTCGAGGAATACTCCACGCCCAGCTCATCCGACTGGCTTTCATCTTCGCGCCCGAATTTTAAAAACAAGAGCTGCAAGCCCTGCGAGGCCTGCTCGCCAAACTGCGCCAGCCGGGGCG
>NZ_CAXTEF010000037.1:0-44265 GCF_964243305.1 uncultured Hymenobacter sp. | reverse complement strand
TGCGGTCGGCGTTCATGACCCTAAAGTAAGCACTTAGCTGAGAACACGCCCTAGTCGAATTTCGGGGACGATTCGGCCAACTAAAAAAGGCCACTCACCAAGTGGCCTTTTGAGTTTAGGAAGGGGTAGGAAATTGAAACCGGGCCTTGCCGAATCGTCCCCGAAATCCGACTAATCCGTTTAATCCGATAAATCCGTGGTTCAGACAGACAAGCTGCGCATCCTGCTCGATGAGCGCGTGGCGCGCTACAACCAGCCCGCGTTCATCGCCAACGACCCGATTCAGATTCCGCACCGCTTTTCGCGGCGGCAGGACGTGGAAATCAGCGCCTTGTTTGCCGCCCTGCTGGCCTGGGGGCAGCGGCCCACCATCATTAACAAGTGCAACGAACTGCTGCGGCGCATGGACGACGCGCCGTATCAGTTCATCACGCAGCACCAGGACGAGGACCTGAAGCGGCTGCTCGGCTTCTGCCACCGCACGTTCTGCGACACGGATTTGCTGTACTTCGTGCACTGGCTGCGCTGGTTTTATCAGGACCATGCTTCGCTGGAAGAGGCTTTTCTGAGTGCTGGCGCGGGTGCCACGCAGCGCGAGCGGCTGGCCCATTTTCACGCCCTGTTTTTCAGCCTGCCCGACGCGCCGGCCCGCACCCGCAAGCACGTCGCCACGCCCGCCCGCAAATCGGCCTGCAAGCGGGTGAACATGTACCTGCGCTGGCTCGTGCGCCGCGACGGAAACGGCGTCGATTTTGGCCTCTGGACCCGGCTGTCGATGGCCGACTTAATCTGCCCCATCGATGTGCACGTCGAGCGGCAGGCCCGCGCCCTGGGCCTGCTCACCCGCAAGCTCGTGGACTGGGAAGCGGCTGAGGAGCTGACCGCCAACCTGCGCCTTTTGGACCCGCTGGACCCGGTGAAGTACGATTTTGCGCTGTTTGGCGAAGGAGTGGGGGTAGGCGGCGTCCTTCGCTGATTTTACCTATCACCTGTCTTAATCAACCAACACGCGGCGAACTGCTTGAATCGCGCCAGCCTGCACGTGCAGCAGATAGAGGCCGGGCGGCAGGCCGCGCACGCTCAACTCATGATGCAGGCCGGTGACGGACAGCCCGACGCTTTCGGTATGAACTACGCGGCCCAGGGCGTCGGACAGGCGCAGGCCTACTGAGCTTATCCCTGGCAAGGGGGTAACCGTCAGAGTAGTGGTGGTGTGCGCGGGGATGGGCGCAAGGCTGATGCTTTTGGCAAGGAGGGCCGCGGGCGAAAGCGCCAACGCCCCGCCAACCGTTAAGCGGAAATTATTGGTAGGGCCTCTGGGTGTAACTACGGCCACCGCATAAGCGCCGTCAGCCAGGGTAGGGGGCACGGGCAGGCTGATGGTGTTGGGCAGGGCCGTGTAGTTGGTGCCGGTGAAGCTGGCCGCCGCGACGGCCGTCGTCACGTTGGTGGTGCTGGTAAAGGTAACCGCCGTGGCGCCGGCCAGATTAGTGCCGTGCAGCGACAGGGTAGCGCCCGCCGCCACCACGGCCGGCGTATTGGTGTAGAGGCCCGGCAGCACACTGAGGAGGACTCCCACCTGGGCCAGGCCGAAGTTAGCTACCGCAATATCGGGCCGGCCATTGCCGTCTACATCTCCCACCGCGACGCTGATAGGTTGGCTGCTGACGCCCGCCGGGTACCGGGCAGCCGGGCCGAAGGTGCCGTCGGCAAGGCCGGGAAGTACACCAACCGCGTCGGTGCCGAAGCCGGCCGTTATCACCTCAAGCCGCCCGTCGCCGTCCAGGTCGGCCACCCTGATGCCGACCGAGGCACTGCTTTGGTAGCGCGCGGGCGGCGCGAAGCTGCCTGCGCCCTGCTGCAAATACACGCTGACGATGCCGGAGGCAGCAGCGGTAAAAATATCGGGTTGGCCATCGTTGTTCGCGTCGCCTACCGCTACGCCGCCTGCCCCGGCGTCCGGGCTATTGGTGTACGGAACCGGCAGGCCGAACGTGCCGTCGCCCCGGCCGGCCAATACGGCGCCCGCCGGCGAAGCTGCCGTAATGATGTCGGGCCGGCCATCACCCGTTACGTCGTGCAACGCCAGAGCCTCTGGGTGACTGCCCGCGCCGGTTGAAAAAATAGCGGCCGGGCCGAACGTGCCGTCACCCTGCCCGAGCAGCACCGTCGCGTTATCCGTACTGTTAGATACCGTAACGATGTCGGGCTTACCGTCTCCATTTACGTCTCCCAAGGCCAATGCTCCGGGATTAGCGGTCATTCGGAGGTTGTAGGTTCTTGATGTTCCAGAGTCAAAGTAGCCGTTCTCGCCCAGCAAGACACTCACCGCGCCCGCGCCGGCGGCTACCACATCCGGCTTATTATCGCCGTTCAAGTCAGCCAGCGCCAGGGCCACCGGCCGGATGCCGAACTGGGCCAGGTGCACGCGGCCCCGTTGAAAGGTGCCGTCGCCCTTGCCGGCCAGCACCATAATGGAATCGGCGCCGCTAGTCGTAACCAAGTCGGATTTACCATCGCCATTCACATCACCTATCACCAGGCCGAGCGGACCGTTTTCGATGCCGGCCGGGTAGGGCACGAGCGGGGCAAAATGCTGTGCCCGCGCGGGGAAGCCAGCCCCGAGTAGAGTCAGCCCCGCTGCCAGGCTTGCCAACTGTTGAATAGACACTGCGCGTAAATTATATATCATACTGTAGAGAGGGGGTAGGAAATGAAACATCAGGGAGGCAAAACATAGCGCAAGATAGTAATATTACTGCTATGCTCCGGCGAATCTTTCCCGCTCGCTCCGCTGTTTACCTTCGCACTTGCGCCCAACCACCGAACGACTTTCTACTTGCTGCTTCCCTTAAACTTCGAAGCCAAAATCGGCTTCACCCCGCTGCGCGAGCAGCTCGAAAGCCTCTGCCTGAGCGCGCTGGGCCGCCAGCACGTGGCCCGTATGAGCTTCCAGACCAAGCACGAGCCCCTGCACAAGCTGCTGCTGCAAGCCGATGAGTTTCGGCAGCTGCTGAACTCCGGCGCCGACTTTCCCGGCACTCACTACCACGATGTGGGCGCCCAGCTCAAGCGCGCCGGCCTGCCTGGCGCCTACCTCGACGTGGCCGCGTTCTTCGAGGTGAAGATGAGCTTGCGCACCATCCGGCAGGCGCTGACTTTCTTCACTCAGGCCGAGGAAAGCCTATACCCGACCCTGCGCCTGCTGGGCATCGGCGTGCAGGTGGATAGGAATCTGCTGGCCAGTTTGGACAAGGTGGTGGACGACGAAGGGCAGGTGCGCGACGACGCTTCGCCGCTCCTGCGCCAGATTCGGCAGGAGTTGATTACGCGGCAGGGCCTCTTGCGCAAGCAGATTGCCACCATCATCCGCCACGCTAAGAATGAGGGCTGGGTCATTGGCGAGGCCGAGCCCACGATTCGCGGCGGGCGGCTGGTTTTGCCGGTGCTGGCCGAGCACAAGCGCCGCGTCAAGGGCCTGATTCACGATGAGTCGGCCTCGGGCCAGACCGTCTACATCGAGCCAGAAGCGGTTTTTGAGCTGAACAACGACATCAAGGACCTCGAAAATGCTTATCAGCGCGAGCTGATTCGCATTCTCACCGCCCTCACCGACCAGCTCCGGCCCCACATCCCGGATTTGCGCAAGGCGTATCAGTACCTGGGCACGCTCGATTTTATCCGGGCCAAAGGTCAACTCGCGCGGCGGCTCAATGCCTCCCTGCCCACGCTGCACGCCAAGCCGCTGCTGCGCTGGCGGCAGGTGCGGCACCCGCTCTTGTTTCTGGCCCTGGAAGAGCACAACCGCACCCACGGCGAGCAGGAGCAGCGCCAGGTGGTGCCGCTGGACCTGGAATTGACCGCCGAGCAGCGCCTGCTCCTCATCTCCGGGCCCAACGCCGGCGGCAAATCGGTGAGCATGAAAACCGTGGGCCTGGTGCAGTTCATGCTGCAAATGGGCCTGCTGATTCCGGCCGGTGACGGCTCCGAGGCGGGCATGTTCGAGGATATTTTTCTGGATATTGGCGACGAGCAGAGCCTGGAAAATGACTTGTCCACGTATTCCTCGCACCTGCTGGCCATGAAGCAGTTCGTGACGCTGGCCGGCAAGAGGAGCCTGGTGCTCATTGACGAGTTCGGCACCGGCACCGAGCCCAGCCTGGGCGGCGCCATCGCCGAGGCCGTGCTCACGGAGCTGAATCAGGCGCGGGTGTTTGGCGTGATTACGACCCACTACACTAACCTCAAGAACTTCGCCGAGCGGACCGAGGGCCTGGTGAACGGGGCCATGCGCTACGACCCCGACCAGTTGCAGCCGCTCTACCGGCTCGAAACCGGCAAGCCCGGCTCTAGCTTCGCCCTCGAAATTGCCCGCAAAATTGGCCTGCCCAAGCAGATTGTCGAGCGCGCCTCCCAGCTCGTGGGCAAGGACAAGATTCGCTATGACCGCCTGCTCGAAGGCCTTGAAAAAGATAAGACCGAATTGGAAAAGCTGCGCGCCGAGGCCGAAAAGCAGGAGCGCCGCATGAAAAAAGCTGCTCAGGAATACCAGGACCTCAAGCAGCACCTCGAAGACACGCGCCTGGAAGTGCTGCGCACCGCCAAGCAGCAAGCCAAGGCCCTGCTGAGCAACACCAACCAGCAGATTGAAGCCACGATAACCGAAATCCGGCGCGGGCAGGCCGACAAGGAAGTAAACAAGCAAGCGCGCGAAAAGCTGGATACGTTCGTGCGGCAGGAGCTGCAAATCGAGCCGCCCAAAGCCCGCCCTACCCGGCAGCTGGCGGCCGAAGCCGGCGAGCTGCGCCCCGGCGATAAAGTGGCGCTGCTCGGTCAGGAAGGCTACGGCGAGCTGGTCGGCATCAAGGGCAAAACGGCCGAGGTGCTGTTCGGCGGGCTGAAAACGCTGGTCAAAGTGGCGCAGCTGGAAAAGCTGGGGCGGGCCGAAATCCGTGAGCGGGAGCAGGCCGCCAAGGCGGCGGCCGGCAAGCTCGGCGGGGGCAGCACCAACGGCGGCAGCAACGGCAAGAGCGTCAACCTCACCGACCGGATGGCCAGCTTCCACGCCAGCCTCGACCTGCGCGGCGAGCGCGCCGAAGACGCCCTGACCCGCACCATGAGCTTCGTCGATGACGCGCTGATGCTGGGCATTCCCGAAATCCGCTTCCTGCACGGGCGCGGCAACGGCGTGCTGCGCCAAGTGGTGCGCGACTACCTGCGCTCAACCCGCGCCGTAGCCTCGGTGGCCGATGAGCACGCCGACCGCGGCGGCGACGGCGTGACGGTGGCAGTGCTGAAGTAGGCCGTTGGCAAACGGGCTACAGCGGGTTGCGAAGTGCCGCAGCGTAGAAAACGGAAGAGCCTCGTAAAGTCGTCCCTGACCTTGCGGGGCTTTTTTCGTGCTCGCCAGACCCCGCGCCACTGGACTACGTTTCGCGAAGCGCCAACTTTTCTATGGAGCAGAGAGCTGCTTTAATATGAGCGAATTAGGCCATTCAGCGCTTTGGTGTCGCCTGACTTGTTTGCTGAACTTGGTGACTACGGCGGGGCGCCGAAGGGGCTGATGAGGGCATTAACAAATAGATAATGTAGGGTCTCAAACTAAGGTAGAAAGGGCGTTTTAGGGCCTGCCAAAAGCACAAGTGTCAACATTGCTCCTGGACATGGTGGTACTAATCGAAGTATAATTTTGGCATTAGGCGGCGGTGCTGTGGGGGTGCTGACTACATTTACGGGCGTGCTCTTGCTGACTAGCTTAGTGGTGCGGGCCGGGATGCGCTACTAAAACTTCAAAGTGTTCCTCTCTTCGAGCCGTAATCATGTTCGCCTTACCAAACATTTGCCGGCTCATTGCCAAGTCTTTACTTCTGGTTTTTAGCATCGCCGCCTGGCCAGCAGCAGCCCAAACTGCTCCGGCTCTGACTGACTCAACAAAGGCGCCTACCCCGCTTCTGGCGGACGAGCCGGCCGCCGGGGAGGATGGGGCGGTGGCTGGGGAAGCCGCCGACGTTCCGGCAGCTCTGGCCGCCGCCGCGACGTCCAGTCCGCTCGATTCGCTGATGGTAGGCGAGTTGCGCCGCCTCAACGAGCAGTGGACGGAGGCGACGGTACGCAACGACGCGCAAGCCCTCAACCAGCTTATGGCGCCTGATTACGTGTTCGTTAACTCTAAAGGACAAGTTTTGCGGCGCCCCGATATTCTGCGCGCCGTTGCCAGTGGCCGGGCCAAGGCCGTGGTGAACAAGGGGTTTGACTACCAGATCCGGGTGTATGGCGACGTGGGCGTGGTGATGCACAACACCAGCTTCATGGGCTCGCTGCACGGGCAGAGCGTCAGCGGGGAGTATCGCTCCACGGACCTTTACGTGCGGCGGAATGGCCGCTGGCAGCTCACTAACAGCCACACTACCTACGTGGCCCCGCCTGCCGAGCACGGAGCCGCATTTAGCGCCCGCCGCTAGGTCGCGGTGCGCTGCCAGCCCTGAGTATGGGTAGGACTTGAGCTGCTAAGGCGGGCCGAAACAGCCCGTAGAGAGCCCTGGGTATGGCGCCCAAAGTCGGCCCCGAATTGAGCGAAAGCCGACTTGGAGCGATTACAAGATGTTCACCTCCGGGTGCAGCTCAACCCCAAATTGCTGGCGCACGGCGCCGATGATTTCCTCGGCCAGGGCGCGCAGCTCCGGGCCGGTGGCGCCGCCGTGATTGACCAGCACCAGCGCCTGGCGGTCGTGCACGCCGTGGGTACCGGGGCCCTCGCCGCGGCGCTGGCCTTTGAAACCGGCCCGCTCGATAAGCCAGCCGGCGGGCACCTTCACGCCGCCCGGCACGGGGTAGCCGGGCAGGTCAGGATATTGGCTTTGGAGCTGGTCGAACTTGGCCTGGCTTAGCTCGGGGTTTTTGAAAAACGAGCCCGCGTTGCCGATTTCGGCCGGGTCGGGCAGCTTCGAGCGGCGGATGTGGACCACGGCCCGGCTCACGTCGCGCGGCGTCGGGTCGCCCTCGATGCCGAGGTCGGCCAGGGTTTCGGTCAGGGCGCCGTAGCGCACGTTGGGGCGGGCCGTGCGGTGCAGACGCAACACGACGGCCGTGACAATGAACTGGTTCTTAAGCGGCCCCTTGAACACGCTTTCGCGGTAGCCGAATCCGCACTCATCTTTGCCGAAAACGCGCAGCTGCCCGCTGGCTGTTTCCAGCGCTTCGAGGCGCTCAAACGTGTCGCGCAGCTCGGCGCCGTAGGCGCCGATGTTTTGCAGTGGCGCGGCGCCCACCGTGCCCGGAATCAGGGACAGGTTTTCGATGCCGCTCAGGTTTTGGTCAAGCGCATACTCGACCAGGCCGTGCCAGCTTTCGCCGGCGCCGGCGCGCAGTAGGGCTGTATCAACTTCTAAGTCAGTATTTTGACTGATAATTTCGAGGCCCTTGATTTCATTTTTGAGCACTACGCCCGCGAAATCCTGGGTGAAGAGCACGTTGGAGCCGCCGCCGAGAATGAGCTTTTCGGTGCCCTGCACTTCGGGCCGGGCCAGCAGCTGCCGCAGCTCCTCGACGGAGGCGAAGCGGGCGAAGTAGCGCGCCCGCACGTCGAGGCCAAAGGTGTTGTAGGGGCGCAGCGAAACGTGTTCTTCAAGCTGGAGGGGCGTCATGGCCGCAAAGGTAGGGGTAGGGCAATGGGCAGTTAATAGTGAGCATGACGTTCTTTTGCTTATCATTCATTGCTCACCGTTAACTGCTCCTAACTCGCATGACCTCCCAGCAAGCCATTCGCCTGAGCAAGTTTCTGAGCTTGCACCTGCGCCACCAGCCCGCTGCCCTCGGCCTCACGCTCCAGGAAGGCGGCTGGGTAGAGGTGGCCGAGCTGCTGACCGCCTGCGCCGCCCACGGCACGCCCTTCAGCCGGGAGCAGCTGGCCACGCTGGTGGCCGGCAGCGACAAGCAGCGCTTTGCCTTTGATGAAAGCGGGCAGCGCATTCGCGCTCAGCAGGGCCACAGCGTCGCGGTCGACTTGCAGCTCACGCCGGCAGCGCCGCCGGCCGTGCTCTATCACGGCACGGCCCCGGCGGCGCGGCCGGCCATCCGGCGCGAAGGCTTGCTTAAAATGAAGCGCCACCACGTGCATTTATCGGCCGATGAAGCGACGGCCCACCGCGTGGGCGCCCGCCGGGGCCGGCCGGTGCTGCTGGCCGTCGCGGCGGGCGCATTGCACGCGGCGGGCGGGGTGTTCTATCAAGCCGGCAACGGCGTGTGGCTCATCGAACACGTGCCGCCAGAGTATCTGCGGGAGCTGTGAGCGGCTGGGCGATTGAGCTGTTTGGAAGGACCTTGCGGGCGCGCAGGGGGGTAGGAAACAACCTGATTAGAGCAAAAAAGAAGGACCCCGAAGCCTGGCCTCGGCGTCCTTCTTTTTTGCTCTAATCTCACTAGCTGGTGGTTAGTGCTAGGGCTGGCGGGCCCGCACGTTGTAGCGCGCATCGGTGCGCAGCCGGATGGGCTGGGTAACGCTCTGCTTCAGGGCGGCGCTGGTAATCAGGCTGTAAGAGCCGTTGCGCAGAAACTTGTCGAGCTTGCTGTCGGTCGGAGTCAGATTGATGGTTGTCACACCCTGGGGCACGGAGCTGAGCGAGGCAATCAGCACTTTGTCGCTGCCGGCGGCATCAGAGGCGATGGAGATGCTTATACTCTGAAGGAAGTTGAAATTCTGGCCCGCCGGCGCCTCGATGCTCAGCGTGAGCTGGTCGAGGGTCACGTCCTGCACGTAGTCGGCGTTGGTATTATTGACCTGATACGTGTTGGTGGAGGTGGACGTGACGGCGATGCCGGGCAGCATGTAGGAGCCCAGGGGGGCGGGCGGCACAGTCACGGTCGAGGAGTCGCTGATTTGGAAGGTAATCAGCTCCAGCGCCTTTTTGCAGCTGCCCAGGCTGAGCAGCAGCACGGGCAGCGCCAGCCACACAAAGCTGCGGAAGGCCGGGCGGCGGGAGAGGGGTAGGGGATACTTCATGCGGGATAGTTGGAGGATTGGAAATGGATAGTTGGGGGATTAAAAATAAAGAGGGGGGTAGGGATTGGCGGCTGCCCCACGCCTGCCTAGCGCAGGCGGTAGCCGCGCAGGGCGTAGAACAACAGGTACAGATAGCAGAGCGCCGGCAAAATGAATGCCACGCGCAAGCCGCCGCCGTGCGTGGCCAGCAGGCCCATGAGCGGCGGAATGATGGCCCCGCCCACGATGGCCATAATCAGATAGGAAGAACCTTGCTTGGTGAACTTGCCTAAGCCCTTGATGGCCAACGGGAACACCACCGGCCAGATGATGGCGTTCATCAGCCCGCAGAGCACCACCAGCCAGAGCGCCGTCTCGCCGCGGCTCAGCACCGAGGCTAAAACCAGCGCCGCCCCGCCCGCGCACACGCCCATCAGCAGCCGCCGCGCCTCGAAGCGGCGCAGGAGCGGAATGCCGATGAGGCGCCCCACCATCACACTAAACCAGTAGGACGAAACCAGCACCGCCCCCACGGCCTTGGTGAAGCCGGCCGTGGTAATAATCGGGGCCGTGGCCTGGCCGAAGAGTAGGCTGGCGAAGTTCACGGCCGTGTTCAGCCCCCGCACCAGCGCCTGCGTGAAGCCGCTGAGCTGCTGAATGTTCTGGCTTTCGCCGTAGCGGATGATGAACGAGCCAATGCCGACCTCGACGCCGACGTAGAAAAAGATGGCGCCCACGCCGAGCACCAGGTGCCGGAAGTCCAGGGCCGAGCGGCGGCCGGCGGCCAGCGGCGCGGCTTCGGCCTCCTGCTCGTCGGGCAGGCTCTCAATGTCGGGCAGGCGCAGGATGAAGAACACGCCCGCCAGCAAAGCCAGAAACAAGGCTAGGCCCAGGTAGGGCGGCTTGACCAGCGTCGATTCCTCGGTCAGGCGCTGGGTGAGGGGTAGGGAAGCCAGCCGCGCCTTGGCCGCCACTGAGCCGCCGAAGAGCAGCAGCCCGCCCAGCAGCGGCGACAAGGTGCCGCCCAGCCCGTTGGCCACGCCCACGATGCTAACGCGGCTGGCCGCCGTGCGCGCCGGCCCCAGCACCGACACGTAGGGGTTGGCCGCTACTTGCAGCAGGGTGATGCCGGCCCCCAGCACGCTCAGGCCCAGCAGAAACAGGCCGAACGTGCGCGAGTTGGCCGCCGGCACGAACAGCAAAGCCCCGCCGGCCATAATCAGCAAACCCAGCACGATGCCGCGCTGGTAGCCCAGCTTTTCCAGCACCCGGCCGGCCGGCACGCTCATCAGAAAATAGGCCCCGAAAAACGCCGACTGCACCGCCGTGGACTGAAAATCAGTCAGTTGGCACACGTCCTTGAGGTAGGGCATGAGCACGTCGTTGAAGTTGGTGACGGCGCCGAACAGGAAGAACAGCGTCGTCATCAGCACCATCGGGCCGGCGTAGGAGCGGGCCGGGGCGGGCGTTGCTGAAGCCAGGGGGGGTAGGGGAGTAGCCATGCGGCGAAGATAGGGGCGGGTACCTTTGTGGCTTCTTGGTCATCTCTTATGCCGCTTAAAAGGCGGTCATGCAGAGCGGTAGCGAAGCATCTCGCTCGGGGAAGTAACCTAATCGTGTGGTCAGGCTTGACTACTACCCCGAGCGAGATGCTTCGCTACCGCTCTGCATGACCGCCTTTTAGCTTGTTCATTCCCATTCCCACCTCATGCCCCCTACCCCCCCCTCCGCCGCCTCATCCATCCCCTTCACTGCCACCACCCAGTTTGGCCTCGAAGACGTACTGGCCCGCGAGCTGCGCGACCTCGGCGCCGAAATTGAGTACGTCGGCTCCCGCGCCGTCGAGTTTCGCGGCGACCAGCGCCTGCTGTACGACGCCGTGCTCTGGTGCCGCACGGCCATGCGCATCCTGCGGCCCTTTGCCAGCTTCTACGCGCGCGACGAGCGGGCTTTATACCGCGAAGTGGGCCGCATCAATTGGCAGGAATTCATCAGCCCCAACCAGACCTTCGCCATCACGGCGGTGGTCAACAAGTCGAGCTTCGAGCACTCGCTCTTCGTGGCCCAGCTCACCAAGGACGCCATTGTGGACCAGTTTCGCGAGCGCACCGGCCAGCGCCCCAGCGTGGACACCAAGGCGCCCGACATCCGCTTGCACCTCAGGATGCTGGAAAACGAGGTCGTCCTCAGCCTCGATGCGGCCGGCGACTCGCTGCACCGCCGCGGCTACCGCCAGCTCACCAATGCGGCCCCGCTCAACGAGGTGCTGGCGGCTGGCCTGGTTTTGCTCACGGGTTGGGACGGCAAAAAGCCGCTTGTTGACCCCATGTGCGGCGCCGGTACCATCCTCACTGAGGCCGCGCTCATCAGTCAGCGCATCGCCCCCGGCTTGTTTCACCAGGGCAAGTTCGGCTTCGAGAACTGGCCCGATTTCGACGCCGAGCGATGGGCCACCGCCCAGGCGGACGCGAAAGCGCAGCGCCTGGAAGAGCCCCAGGCCTACATCGGCGGCTCCGACATCGACCCGAAAACCATCGAGCTGGCCCGCCAGAACGTGGCCGCCGCTGGCCTCGACGACGTGGTGCGTCTGGCCGTGCGCGACGTGAAAGACGCCCTACCCCCTCGCCAGCCGCCGCCCGGCGTGCTGCTCAGCAACCCGCCCTACGGCGAGCGTATCGGTGAGGAGGACGAGATGGCCGCGCTCTACAAAACCATCGGCGACGTGCTCAAAACCAGCTTTCCGGGCTACGAGGCGTATCTGTTCACCGGCAACCTGGAGGCGGCCAAGCGCGTGGGCCTCAAGCCCGCGCGGCGCGTGCCGCTCTTCAACGGGCCCATTGACTGCCGGCTGCTGAAGTATGAGCTGTATGCGGGGTCGCGGCGGGTGGCGCCGGCGGGGGATAGTTCGAGCGGGAGCTAGGGGTAGGGACATTGCCGGCCGCCACGAGGGCGGTTGGAACTTCCCGCCCGGCGCTGTTATTTTATATTTCCTACTCGCTGCCCTATGCCCGCCACGCTCACCACTGCCCCATCCGACCAGCTCACTGCCGCCCGCCGCGCCCTCAAGCAGTACTACGGCTACGACAATTTCCGCCCCATGCAGGCCGAAATCATCGAGCACATTCTGGGGGGTAGGGATACGGTGGTGCTCATGCCCACCGGCGGCGGCAAGTCCGTGTGCTTCCAGATTCCGGCCGTAGTGTCCGAGGGGCTGTGCGTGGTCGTTTCGCCGCTCATCGCGCTCATGAAAGACCAGGTCGAGGCGCTGAAAGCGAACGGCATTTCGGCGGCCTATCTGAACTCGTCGGTCGGCTCGGCGGAAGGCAGCAGCATTGCCAAAGCCGTGCTGAGCGGGCACCTCAAGCTGCTCTACGTCTCGCCGGAAAAGCTGCTCAGCGAGGGATTTCTGAACTTCCTGCGCCGGGTGCCGCTTAGCATGTTCGCCATCGACGAAGCGCACTGCATCTCCAGCTGGGGCCACGACTTCCGGCCGGAGTACACGCAATTGCGCGTTTTGCGCGAGCAGTTTCCGCAGGTGCCCATCATTGCCCTGACGGCCACTGCCGACCGCCTCACCCAGCGCGACATCCGCACCCAGCTCAGCCTGCACGAGCCGCGGGTGTTTCTGTCCAGCTTCGACCGGCCCAACATCAACCTCATCGTGCGCCCCGGCCAGGACCGCATCAGCGCGGTGCTCGACTTCATCGCCCGCCACCCCACCGAGGCCGGCATCATCTACTGCCTCTCGCGCAAAACCTGCGAGACCATCTCGCAGAAGCTCATTCAGAAGGGCATCAAGGCCGCCCACTACCACGCCGGCCTCACGCCCAACCAGCGTAGCGCGGCCCAGGAAGGCTTTTTGCAGGACGACGTGCAGGTGATTGTGGCCACCATCGCCTTCGGCATGGGCATCGACAAGAGCAACGTGCGCTGGGTGATGCACTACAATCTGCCCAAAAACATCGAGGGCTACTACCAGGAAATTGGCCGCGCCGGCCGCGACGGCAGCCCCGCCACCGCCGTGCTCTTCTACAGCTTCGCCGACGTGATGCAGATGCGCGAGATGGTGACCAAGGACGTGCCGCCGCGCCAGGCCCAGCTCAACCAGGCCAAGCTGGAGCGGATGCAGCAGTTCGCCGAAGCCGCCTCCTGCCGCCGCAAAATCCTGCTCCACTACTTCTCGGAAACGCTGGCCGAGGACTGCGGCAACTGCGACATCTGCCGCAACCCGCCCACGACCTTCGACGGCACGCTTATCGCCCAAAAAGCCCTTTCGGCCGTGTTTCGCGCCCGCGAGCGGGTCAGCGTGAACCTGCTGATTGACATTCTGCGCGGAATGCGCAACCAGAGCGTCATCAGCGGCGGCTACGACCAGATAAAAACCTATGGCGCCGGCGCCGACCTGCCCTACCTCGACTGGTACAGCTACGTGCACCAGATGCTCAACGACGGCCTGTTCTACATCGCCTATGAGGAAGGCTACGCCCTCAAAATCACCGAGCGCGGCCACCAGGTATTGAAAGGCGAACTGAAGCTGCCGCTCAAGAAATTTCAAATTACTGGCAAAGCCGAGAAGCCCACCCGCGCCAGCAAAGCCGCCGCGGCTGCCCAAGCCGGTGCCGGCACCGCCGAAGGCCGCCTCTTCGAGCACCTGCGCCGCCTGCGCAAGCAGATTGCCGACGAAGCCGGGGTGCCGCCCTATGTAGTCTTTACAGATACGACTTTGCAGGAAATGGCCCAGGAGCAGCCTGCCAGCCGCGTGGCCATGCTCAGCATTTCGGGGGTAGGGATGAAAAAGTTCGAGACCTACGGCGAAGCCTTCATCAAGCTGATTCTGGAGCACGGCGAGCAGCGCCCGCCCGCCCACGATGGCCCCGCCGACGTGCCCCCGTTCAACGATTCCGATGACAACGACCCAATCCCTACCCCCCCCGCCCGGCCCAAAGCCCCGACGAACGCCGACCGCGAGGTGAATGGCAGCGAGGAGCAGACCTTCCAGCTGCACCGCCAGGGCCTCTCGCCGGAGCAGATTGCCGAGCAGCGCGGCATGGCCGTGGGCACCATCCGCACCCACCTGGAGCGCGCCTACGTCAAAGGCTACGACCTGCGCATCCAGGACTTCCTCTCCGACACGCAGCTGGCCGAAATTGCCGTCGGCCGCGCCCAGCTCGGCGGCGCCCCCGGCCTGCGCGACCTGTTCGACCACCTGCGCGAGCAGTACGACTACTTCCAGCTCCGGCTGGCCAGCGTGCATGAGCAGCGGAAGAGGGGGTAGGGAAAACAGCTATTAGTCGACAATTGAGCCGGCTTCATCTTCCACGACGGGGGTAGGAATCCACTCGTCGTAGTTTTTCTTTAGCCCCCACAGGGTAGCGAGCAGCGCCGCCGACAATGCCAAGCCTACCATAAGGCCGACCGTCATGAAAGCGCCGAAAGCAACGATAATCAAATAGACTCTCACGCCTACTTTCCGGTATTCCTCTTCATCGAGCTTGTAGGAAGAGAGTCGAAAACCAAGGTAGCTTGCCCATAGCAGCAAGACCCAGGAGCCAATAGCAAAGATGAGACTTCCCGAATCCTGGGCCATCAACAGGCTAAGCGCTAGTCCAATTACGGAGAGCAGCATAGCGACAATGGCGAAAACGCGCAGAGTAGTGGGTTTGAACATAAATGCGAAGTGGATTTTTTAGTATTTTGAAAGAAGGAAGAATTCAATCAATAGTCATTCCGATTTTTTTGTAAAAGATTTTGGCTCGATAAATACCTAATCGCTAAATGAATTAGTAACTTGCCGCTCTTGTTGCTAATGCCGCCTGCCGGACCCGTCTTCCGCGGCTTTCCCGGCCCATTTTTCGATTATGATTAACACGAATTTGAAGTTCTGGCGTCGCGAGCTGGGCCTGACCCAGGCGCAACTGGCCGACAAGCTCGGCATCAAACGCTCCTTGGTGGGTGCCTACGAGGAAGGCCGCGCCGAGCCCCGGCTGGCCACGCTTGTCAACATGGCCCGCCTGTTCAACATCTCGCTCGACGCGCTGGCGACGACCGACTTTAGCAAGAAGAAAAACGCCAAGGCCGCCCAGCTCCGGCAGGTGATTTCCAATGCCAGCGAGGTGGAGGCCGACCCGGCCTCGGGCGGCAACCTGCGCATCCTGGCCCTGACGGTGGACAAAGACGAGAACGAGAACATCGAGCTGGTGCCCATCAAGGCCGCCGCCGGCTACCTCAACGGCTACGCCGACCCCGAATTCATCGAGGAGCTACCCCGCTTCCGCCTGCCCACGCTGCCCACGGCCGGCACCTACCGCGCCTTTGAAATCGCGGGCGATTCGATGCTGCCGCTCAACTCGGGCACCGTCATCGTGGGCCGCTACGTCGATGACTGGCACACGATTAAGGACGGCACGCCTTGCATCGTGGTGAGCACCAAGGAAGGCGTGGTGTTCAAGCGCGTCTTCAACAAGCTCAAGCGCGACGCCTCGTTCAGCCTGCACTCCGACAACCCCGTGTACTCGCCCTACGAGCTGAGCGTGACCGACGTGCGCGAAATCTGGGAAGCCAAAAGCTATATCAGCAACAGCTTCCCCATTGGCGGCGTCACGCTGGAGCACCTGGCCGGGCTCGTGCTGGACCTGACCCAGCAGGTGCAGACTATGCGCAAGGTGTAGGTTTTCGGGGCAAGCTTTCTGCTTTCCCTACCCCCCCCTGTCATCCTGAGCTTGCGAAGGACCTTCTCCCGCCAGAACGATTATCGTAGCAACGAGTCGTTCTGGTGTGATAAGGTCTTTCGCAAGCTCAGGATGACATTTTTATTTGGTGCAGTTCCTAACTCAACCTCACCCGTAGCCGCCGCGTAAGCGCCCCAACCCCAACCCTTCGCCTACCCCCCTCGCTTATGCTCAAGTACATCCCCGCTACGGCCCGCCACCATGCCGCGCCCGCTAACTGGCTCAGCAGCTACTTCCTGTTTTCGTTTGCTGATTATCACGACAAAGACAACGTGCACTTCGGGCCGTTGCGCGTATTCAACGACGACAGCGTGGCGCCGCAGGCGGGCTTTCCGCAGCACCCGCACGCGGAGATGGAGATTGTGACCCTGGTGCTGGACGGCGAAATCACGCATCAGGACACGATGGGCAACAACACAACCATCAAGGCCGGCGAGGTGCAGCGCATGACGGCCGGCACCGGCCTGGCCCACGGCGAGATGAACCGCGCCGACAAGCCGCTGAATTTATATCAGCTCTGGTTTATTCCGGGTAAAAAAGGCTTGGCGCCGAGCTACGAGCAAAAGGATTTAAACTTCCTGAGTGGCAAGAAAAACGAGCTGGTGCCGCTCGTCACGGGCCAGAAAGTGCTGGAGGACGTGGTGTTTATAAACTCCAATTCCACCGTGTACTGGGCCAATCTGAGCGCCGAGAAGGAGATTCTGTTCAAGACTTTTCCCATCCGCCTGACTTTTATCTACGTCAGGGAAGGCACCATTTTCGTGAACGGCGCCGAGTTGGGCCCGAGCGACCAGGCCCGCATGACCGACGAGCACGTGGTAGAAATCCGGGCCGAGAAAGACGCCCAGTTTATTCTGATTGACCTGCCCGCTGCCGAGGCGAACTACTAAGCCGGCCCATTCCTGAACTTAACTAAAGAAACCCCGCGCAGCCTTCAGGTGCGCGGGGTTTCTTGTTTTCCTACCCCCTTTAGAAGCTGCCGACCGGGTCAGGCCGCCGCGGTTTCGGCTGTCAGGTGGCAGTCCTTGTATTTCTTGCCGCTGCCGCAGGGGCAGGGCGAGTTGCGGCCCAGCTTGCGCCGACCGCTACCGGGCCGGAAGTTGCCCAGCAACTGACGGGAACTACCCAAAAACTGCCGCGAGCGGGCCAGCAGGCCACCCGGCTTGGGCCGCTGCTGGAAGGCCTGGGTGAGCAGCGCGAACAGCTCCGGGTGCTCGGCGGCGAGCTTGTCGGGCTTCTCAAAAAAGTATTCCGACACGACCGCGAAGAATTCAGCATCCTTGGTGCCGCCGTAGGCGTCGATGTCGGATTTGCCGGCCCGAATGGCTTCAATCTCGCGGTGCATCAGCTCGGTCCAAGGCTTCAATAAGTCGGGGGGTAGGGCCGCCTTGGGTACGCCGTCAATCACGCCGTCGGCCTCGTCGAGCAGATGGGCAAACTCGTGGATGCCCACATTGCGGCGGTCCTGGGCATCAGCAAAGCCCTGCACCAGCGCCGCCTTCGACAGGCGCATGTAGTGCGAGTTCTGGAAGCCCTGCACCGAGCCCAGCAGGGTGCCTTGCAGCGCCTTCACTTCCTGGTCGGCCCGCTTCTCCAGTTGCCAGGCGTCGGGCACGATGAGCACCTCGCCCAAGTTACGGTACTCCCAATCCGGGAAGCCAAAGGCCGGAATCACGGCTGAAGCGGCCACCAGCAGCCGGGTTAGCTCGTCTACTTCGGTTTGCACACCCGTGATGGTAGTGCGAGCCAGGAAAAGCTGAATCTGGCGCTCGAAGCGGGCTTTTTGGTCGTCGGCCAGCCCATTATAAAAGGCGACGTGGGTGGCCAGCAGCTCGCGCCAGGCGACCGGAAAATCCTGGGCCAGCGCGGCGGCGGTCCGGCGCGAATTGGCCGTGGCGTAGCGGTAGAAGGCGAAGAGCACGGCTAGCAGCGCCAGCGCGGAAAGCAGATACGGCATGAGCCGCTTAAACGAAGCCGGGCCGCTGCGGTTGACGCCGGACCAGGGTTGAAGCTAGGGCCTGGCCGCCGCAGGGGGGGTAGGGGCCGCGTCGGGGTGACGGCCCAGGCGGTAGGCCAGGCCCAGCCGCAGCGCGAAGTCGGAGCCGAAGAACGTCGGGACATCACTAACCTTGCGGTACATCTGCCCATCGAGGCCAAGGGTGAGCCGCTGGCGGCGCCAGCCCACGCCCACGTTCGGAACGAACACGGGGGTAGGAAACGGCGTATGGGCCTCGTCGTCGGCGGCAGGCTGACCGCTGAGCTGGGTAACGGCTGGACGGAAGCTCTTATTCAGCTCATAGCCGAAACCGAGCAGCCACTGCTGCTCGTGCGGCAGCGGGAAGAACAGGCGCAGCCCCAGCCGGGCCGTGCCCAGCAGGGCTTTGTAATCGTAAGTGCCGTAGGAGGTAATCGCCGTTCCCGCTTTGAAGTACCCGGCGCCCCGGCTGCGAAAAGAACTCAGGCTGAGTTCCCCATAAATGGCCAACCGGCGATTGGGCTGCAATAAATCGGTGTACAGGCCCACAAAGGGATGCGGACGGCCATCGACCTGCTGCTGGAGCAGGAAGGGCGAGTCGCTCGTGAGACTGTTGTAGCGCACGCCGCCCAGCACGCCGCCCGTGAACGCTACCCGGCGCCGCGGCGAGGACTGGAGCAGAAAATCGCGGCTAAGCTGCTGGGGCGCGCCGCTGCACTTTTCGTTATATGCCTGCACCACCGTCGCCAGCCCTTTGGCCGTGAACGCCACGTTTTCGGCCGCCCGCAGGGCCGCCGGGCACTCGCGAAAATAATGGCCCAACTGACCACGGTAGTTGTTGCCTTCGGCAAGGCCCCAGCTCCCGTTGTCGCCGGGGCGCAGGTATTGCCGGGCGCAGAGGTCCAGCGCCGGCTGGTCGGGCTGATAGAGAACGTAGTGCGTCGTGTTGGGCAGGGCCACCCGCAGCAGGCTCAGGGGGCCTTCGAGCAGTACTTCGGCCAGCAGTGAATCGACCCGGATATCCGTGGTCAGCACGCGCGGAAGGCGGTCAAGGCGGGTTTCGGCAGCCTGGTCGAGGGGCAGCGCCACGTACCGGAAATACCGCCCTTTCGTGAAGCTGACGGCTTGCAGCTGGCGCGGCTTAAACAGTTCGCTGGGGCTGCCGGGCGCCGGGCGGAAGCGGATGAAAGCGGGCGGCTCGACCCAGAAGCTGTTTTCGATTTCGCCGCGCAGCGTGTCGCCGTTGGCGCGCACCAGCAGGCCCGGCTCGTAGGCTTGCCCGCGGCAGGAAAAGATGACGAATAGAAAGCTGCCCAGCAGCAGGAGTAAGCGTGAGAGCATGAAGCGCAGAAAATCAGGTAGTGGAATATTTAGCCGCTAAAGTAAGAGCAAATGCGGCTTTAACTTCTCGCGCAGCAAGGCCAGCAGGGTGTCGTCGCCAAACTGATATAAATCAGGAATGCGCAGCACGATGAGCGGCTTGCCGGCCAGCTCTTCGGCGAACTTCTCGCGTAGCCGGTCGGCGTGGCGGCGTTCCATCACGAATACGGCATCGGCCCAGCCCAGCAGGCCGGCGCTTACGCGCACCCTTGCCCCGGCCTCCGTACCGGCCGAGCGCGCCTCGTAGTGCGGGTGGCCGTCGAACAGCGCCTCCGCCGTGGGGCTGCGCCACTGATTCTGGCTGCAAATGAAGAGCAGCTGGCGGGCAGTGGGAAGGGCGGCAGGGGGTAGGAATTTTGCTGATTCGGGCATCAGCGCACCAGCGTCACCTTCACTTTCTTGTTCTTCACTTTGGCGCCGCGCATGTTTTGCAGCACCGCCTGCACCTGGCCTTCGGGCACGGCCACGAAGCTGTAATAATCAAACACCTCGATGCGGCCCACGGCCTCGCGCTCCAGCCCGCCCACGCCCACGAAGGCGCCCACCAGGTCGTGGCGGCTGATTTTGTCGCTCTTGCCGGCTGATACGTGCAGCGTGACGGTGCTCGGGCGGGGGGCCTTGGGGCCGGCGGGGGGTAGGGACGGGGGGCGCAGGGCGGCCCAGAGCACAGGCGCGGCGGCGGGCCAGTTTTGCAGCTTGGCCTGCTCCGGCGCCGTCACGAGCAGGTGGGCGGTGCCTTCGGCGCCGGCGCGGGCGGTGCGGCCGGCGCGGTGCTGAAACGTGTCGGCCTGCTCCGGCGCGTCGAACTGCACCACGGTGTCCAGCTCGGTCACGTCGAGGCCGCGGGCGGCCACGTCGGTGGCTACCAGCACGGTGGCCGAGCCGTTGCGCAGCTTGAGCATGGCCTTATCGCGCTCGGGCTGCATCATTTTGCCGTGCAGAGCCTCGGCCGCCACGCCCCGGCCGCGCAGGAAGCGGGTCAGCTCCTCCACCCGGTCGCGGGTGTTGGCGAAGACCAGCGCCCGGCCGGCATCGGGCTGATTCAACAAATGAAAGAGGGCGGCGGGCTTTTGGTCGGCGGCGGCTACCACGTGGCCGCGCAGCGTCAGGCTGGCGGGCAGGGTGCTGGCTTCGGCGCCGCCCGCGTTCATCACCCGCGGGCGGGTAAGGTTGGCGCGCACGAGCTGCAAGACCTTCTCCGGCATGGTGGCCGAGAACAGAAGCGTCTGCCGGCGCCGCGGCAGGCGGCTGATGATGGTCGCCATCTCCTCCTGAAAACCCAATTCCAGCAGCTTGTCGGCCTCATCGAGCACCAATACTTTCAGCTGATTGGGGATGATGCTGCGCCGCTCCAGGTGGTCGAGGAAGCGGCCGGGCGTGGCCACCACCACCTGCGGGGCCTGCTGCTTTTCCAGGTCCTTGGTTTCGTCGCGCATGGCGTGGCCGCCGTAGTAGGCCGCGATGCGCAGGTTGGGCAAGTGCTTGCCCAGGGCCTTGAGGGCGTCGCGCACTTGCAGGGCCAGCTCGCGGGTGGGCACCAGCACCAAGGCCTGCATCCCGTTGGTTTCCAGCTCAATCTGGCTGAGGGCGGCCAGGCCATAGGCGGCGGTTTTGCCCGAGCCGGTGGGCGCCTGCCCGGCCACGTCCTGCCCGTCGAGGGCGGCAGGCAGCACCAGCGTTTGCACGGCGGTGGGCTCGGTGAAGTTCAACTCCGCCAGGCCTTCGAGCAGGGCGGGGGCGAGGTTAAAATCGGTGAAGGCGGACGGGGAGGGGGGTAGGGATTGCACGGGGCAAAGGTACCACGCCGGGCATCCCTACCCCCCCGTTTGTCATCCTGAGCCTGCGAAGGACCTTCTCGCGCTGAGACGATTTGTAGCAATCAATCGATTAGTGCTTGTTCTCGCCTGATAAGGTCCTTCGCAAGCTCAGGATGACAAACGGGGGAAGAGGCCCATTAGGGCGCTACTCGTGCTCCTCGCTCACGTTCACCAGCTTATAGCGCACGGCCGACTTCTTGGGCTTGATATCCAGCCCCACGCGGTGGGCGTAGACCTTGGTGAAACAAGCGCCGAAGTAGAAAATCATGGCCGAGTAGAACACGAACAAGAGCACCAGCACCAAGCTCGACGCCGGTCCGTAAATCGGGCCCAAATCGCGAGCCACGAGCAGGCGGCCCAGCAAGGCTTCGCCCAGGCTGATGAGCACGGCCGTGAGCAGGGCGCCGCGGCTCACGGCCCGCCAGGGCACTTTGGCGCTGCTCAGGGTGCGGAAAATGTAGGCGCACCACGCCGTGAGAATAGCCAGCCCAACCAGCGCATTGAGGCCGCGCACGAGGTAGTAGGCAAAAGTTACGTCGAAGTCGCCAATGTACTCCGCAAACAAGGCCAGCGCGGCATCGGCCCCGAAGGCCAGCAGCGTGAGGGCGGCCGTGGCCAGCAGCACGCCGCCCGAGCGCAGCCGCTCGCGCAGGGCATTGCCCAACTGGCCGGTGTGGCGGCGCGGCCGGATGTGCCAGAGCTGATTGAGCGAGTGCTGGATGACGGTGAAGAGCGTGGTGGCCACGAACACCAGAAACCCAAACCCCAGCCAGATAATCAGCCTTGAGTTGCCGGCATTGGTCACGTTATGCAGAATCTGGCTCAGCAGGCCGGTGGCCGGCGCGCCGAGCAGGCGCCCCAGCTTAGCCAGCAGCATCATCTGGATGGCGGTCGAGGAGAACACCGAGCCCAGCAGCTGAATCAGGATAATGAGGATGGGCGGCAGGGCAAACGAGGTGAAAAAGGCCGTGGCCGCGCCCAGGCGCAGCGGGTCGTTTTCGCTTAGCTCGCGGGCGGCGCGGCGCAGCAGCCAGACCAGCTCGCGCAGCCAGCCCCGCGAGGCCGGCACCGACACCCCGCCGGCCGAAACAACATGGGAAGAAGACATAGCGCGGGGCCGATTGGGCAAACTATTTTAGCGCAAATTAGAACTAATGCCGTAGGAGAGGCCGGCCGGCTAAAGTGGCGCGGCGGCTACCGGCAAGCGTGCCGCACGTGCGCCGCCGCGCGCCAGTAGCCGCCGCGCTATAAGTTACTCCGATTGTCTTTTGCTTTTTGCCGCCGTGCCTTCTTCCGACCTGCCCCCGCCGCCGGCCGCTGCCGCGCCCATCCCTACCCCCGCCAAAACGCCCGGCTGGCTGCGGCGCCGGCTGGTTCAGCCGCTGCTCGATTTGCTGAAGTCGGGCCTCTCACCCACCCAGCTCGCCCTGACCGTGGGGCTGGGCGTGGCCTTCGGGCTGGCGCCCACGATTGGGCTCACGACCATCCTCAGCTCGGCTACGGCCCTGCGGCTGCGGCTCAACGTGGCAGCCATGCAGCTCGTGGTGCACGTGCTGAGCCCCTTACAGCTGCTGCTGCTCGTGCCGCTGCTGCGAGCCGGCGCCACGGTGCTGGGCCACGGCGAAGAGGTGCAAAACCTGCGCCTGCCGACGCTGAAAAAGCTCATTGCTGACGATGGCTGGGGGCTGCTGCGCCTGCTCTGGCGCGCCGAGCTAGGCGCGGTGCTGATTTGGGCGCTGGCCTCGGTGCCGGTAGTGGCGCTGCTCTACGTAGGGCTGCGGCCGATTTTTAAAAAGGTGCTGGCGCGGCAGCAGGCGGCCAGCGGCGAAGCGGCGCGCGCGAATGAATAGATACTAGCGACTAGATACTAGCGACGGGGCGACCTGGCGCGGGGTACAGCCCCACGCCAGGTCGCCTCGTCGGGGATACTCGTTTCTACGCCCGGCGGTACACCGGCTCAATCGTGCGGAAGTAGGGATTCACGCCCTCGTCGGAATTAACATCGAGCAGCATCAAATCCACGAACTGGTACTGGCCCGTCTTGCCGTCGAGCACGGGGCCGAGCTGCTGCAAAAAGGCCGGGTCGGGAGTCGTGGTATCGAAGGCCAGCAGCAGGCGCGGGGCGGTGGGCGCCTCGGCCACGGTCATCTCGGCCAGGTAGGCGGCCCCGATGACGGGGTTGCCGGCACAGTGGGCTTGCAGGCTTTCGGTCAGGCCGGGGGGGTAGGCTTCGGGCTGGGTTAGCTGCACCTGGGTTTCGGCACTGGGGTCGCCATCGGGGGCCAGGCCCCCGCCGGAGAGCTGCCCGGCCAGCAGGGCGGCCACCTCCTCTTTGGGCAGCAGCTTGCCGGCCGGCGAGAAGGGGTTGAGCACGCAGTCCTGGCCCTGCACCATGTTGAAAAATGCTGCGCCCGGCACCCGCACGAAGGACACGGCCGCCGCCTCCGCCATGTTGCCGTCGTGCAGCCGCGCCGCCGACGAGAAAATGGGCAGCTTGCCATCGCTGAGCACCTGGAGCTGAATTTCCTGGCCTTCGTTGAGCACCACCTCGCCGGGGGCGAGCGTGTCGCCGGGGGCCAGCACCATCAGGATTTCCTCCTGCAACAAGGCCTGGTAGAAGGCGGGGCGGGCGTTTTCGTCGGTGCTGGCCAGCAGCAGCAGCTGCTCCAGCACGTTGGTGGGCTGGAAGGGCAGCGGGGGCGGCTCGGGCAGGCGCGGGGCCGGCACCGCGGCCGGCGGCGCCGTGAACTTGGCGCCCTGGTAGCGCGGCCCGCCGGTGGTGGAAGTGGTGGAGGTAGTGCTGCCCGGCGCGGTGGGCGCATCCGGCGTGGCATTGGGCGCGGCCGGGGGGGTAGGGGCCGCCGGCTCGGGCTTACTCTTCAGAAAATCAAACAGACCCATAAAAGTGAAGTGGATTGAGGGTGCAAGATAGGGGCGGGGACAGGCTGTCCTGCGGACGGCGGGGCCACTTAAGCGCAGCCCGCGCCCGCCAGGGCGCGGCGGCGGCGCTAGCGGGCTTCGCCGCAGCTGCGCAGCTGGTCCTCGACCTCACGGATGGTGCGGGGCGTGGCCTGGTTGCCCCAGCTGTTTTCGACGTAGTTGAGTAGGTTGGTCAGCCGGGCCGGGCTCAGCTCGGCGTGGCCGGGCATCACCTGGTTGTAGAGCACGCCGTTCACTTTGATGGGCCCGTGCTGGCCCAGACGCAGCAGGCAGGGCAGCTCGGCGCGGTGCCGGGCCAGGTAGTCGGCGCCCGCGATGGGTGGAATCAGGCGGCCCAGGCCCTGGCCCTGCTCGCCGTGGCAGCCGCTGCAATGCTGGGCGTAGAGGCGCTGGCCCTGGTTCTGCTTGTCGGTGAAGCAACCAGGCAAGGCCAGCAGCGCGGCGCTCAGCAGTAGGCCAAGTGTCAACCGGCGCCGAAACCACTGCCTGAATGCCCCCGGCCGGCTTTTCATCGGGCGAGGGGGGTAGGGGCCGGCGCGGATGCCGCGGCCGTAGCGCCGGGCGCAGCCGGGTGGCGCTCGGTTATCTCGGCCAGCAGCAGCGGCAGCTCGGCTTGCAGGCGCGTCATCTCGGTGGGATTGAGGCTGTCGTAGAGGCCGCGGATGTGGCCCTGGTCATCGACCAAAGCAAAAGTGCCGTTGTGGGCGAAGCCGCCGGGCGCGGTTTTTTCGGGCATAGCGGCGGTGTAGTAGGCCTTGGCCAGCCGGAAAATCGTGTCCTTGGGCGCCGTGGCGAAGTGCCAGCGGCTGGCCTGGCCGGGGCCTACCCCGAGGCGCTCGGCGTAGTCGCGCAACACGGACAAGGTGTCGTGCTCGGGGTCGATGGTATGGGAAAGCAGCACCAGACGCGGGTCGGCCTGGTATTTCTGATAAACTTTCAGCAGTTCGCTCTGCATCTTAGGGCAGATGCCGGGGCAAGTGGCGAAGAAAAAATCAGTGATGTAGGCCCGGCCGGCGAAGGTCTGATTCGTGACTGGCTGGCCCATTTGATTGGTGAGCTGAAAGGCGGGCGCGGTGGCGAAAATGGTGTCGGCCGGACCGCCATCGGCGCGGGCGCGCACGTCGCGCTCGCCCAGGATGGGCAGGCGCCGGGCCTGCTCCGGGGCGCTGGTGCAGGCGCTGAAGCTGGCGGTGAGAACGAGGATAAGGAGCGAAAGAAGGCGGGGCATGAGGCAGGAGAAGGAGAGGCGGGATAGTTTGGAAAAAACTGGTCTTGCTGAGCGCAGCGCAGCGGAGTCGAAGCATCTTGCTCGTCACTAACCTAATCGTGTGTGTGGTCAAGTTGATTACTTTCTCTGGCAAGATGCTTCGACTCCGCTGCGCTCAGCATGACCAGTTTTTTAGTAAGAATGTCTTACTTCCCTACCCCCCTCACCAACGCCGTGGCCGTGTCGATGGTGCCCCGCATCTGCTTTTCCACGGCCGCTAGCTTCTGGCTCTGCGCCTCAAAATAAGCCAGGCGCGCGGCGGCGGGTGCGGTGGTGTCGGGGGCCTGGTACTGGTTCATCCAACTCATCATGGCTTTGTCGGCGGCCAGCAGGCGGCGCACGGCGGCGGGCGTGCGCGGGTCGGCTTTAAGGGCGGGGGCGGCCAACTGCTGGCGCAGCTCGTAGAGGTGGGCGGTGCGCGCCATCAGCGTGTCGTGGCGGTCGAGCAGGCTGGTTTCGGCGGCGGCCACAGGGGTAGGCTTTTCGGCCTTGGCCGAGGGCTGGCAGGCGGCCAGCGCGGCGCTGAGCACCGCGCCGAGCAACGATTTTTCGAGCAGAAATTTCATGCGGCAAAGGTAGCGCCGGCCTGCCCGCGCCGCTTTTACCACGAATCAAGCCTCGAATCAAATCTTAAATCAAAAAGGCTGGCTTCGCCGTTAGGCGCTTACTAAGTTTCCCTACCCCCCCTTCCCCACCAAACCCCTCCTGCTATGCAAACCCGCACGCTTGGCCGCGCCGGCCTCACCGTTTCCGCCCTCGGCCTCGGCTGCATGGGCATGTCCGACTTCTACGGCCAGCCCGACGACCTGGAAAGCACCCGCACCCTGCACCGCGCCCAGGAGCTGGGCGTCACGTTTTTCGACACGGCCGACATGTACGGTCCCCACAAGAACGAGGAGCTGCTCGGCCGGGCCTTCGCCGGTGGCCGGCGCCAGCAGATTGTGCTGGCCACCAAGTTTGGCATCCTGCGCGACCCCAGCGACCCGGCCAAGCGCGGCATCAGCGGCCGGCCGGAGTACGTGCGCCAGGCCTGCGAGGCCAGCCTGCGCCGCCTGAACACCGACCACATTGACCTCTATTATCAGCACCGCGTCGACCCCAGCACGCCCATCGAGGAAACGGTGGGCGCCATGAGCCGCCTGGTCGAGGAAGGCAAGGTGCGCTTTCTGGGCCTCTCGGAGGCGGCGCCAGCCACGCTGCGCCGGGCCGTGGCCGTGCACCCGATTGCGGCGCTGCAAAGCGAATACTCGCTTTGGAGCCGCGAGCCGGAAGACGAGATTCTGCCCACCTGCCGCGAGCTGGGCATCGGCTTTGTGCCCTACTCGCCCTTGGGCCGGGGCTTTCTGACGGGCCAGATTCAGAAGTTTGAGGACCTGGCTGAGGACGACTACCGCCGCCATACACCGCGCTTTCAGGGCGAAAACTTCCAGAAAAACCTCGACCTGGTGGCCCGCATCAACGACCTGGCGGCCCAAAAGCGCTGCACGCCCGGCCAGCTGGCCCTGGCCTGGGTCCTGGCCCAGGGCGAAGACCTCGCCCCGATTCCCGGCACCAAGCGCGTGGCCTACCTGGAAGAAAACCTGGGCGCGCTCGAAGTCAGCCTAAGCCCGGATGAGCTGCGCCAACTCGATGAAATTGCACCCAAAGGCGCCGCGGCGGGAATGCGCTACCCCGAGGCGATGATGGGCTCGGTGAACGGGTAGTTTGCAGCTAACAATTAACACGTATGCTTTAAGCGGCGCAGGATGGCCGGTTAAAGCATACGTGTTAATTGTTAGCTGACCCGCCCGGCAGCAAGTCAATCCAGCCGTCTTCGCTCACCACAACGGCCAGGCAGGGGTAGCGCGAGGAGTTGACGTAGCGCAGGGCGCCGTTGTAGCGGGCGCCGCGCGAGGAGTCGCCGCGGTCGGTGGCCAGCCCATCGAGGATGGCGCCGATGGCGTGGCAGAGGCCGTTGGGCTCGATGAGCACGGCCCCGTCGATGTTGGTGGCCTGGCGCAGCACCTGCGGCAGCAAGGTGCGCGGCACTACCCGGAAACACTGCCGGGCCAGGCGGCGGGCCTCGTCGGCGGCGCCGGCCGTAAACACCAGGATGGTGCCGTTGGGCTGGCTCGTGGCCGTCAGGGCCAGCTCCCAGAGGTAGTCGATGTCGGGGGGGGGTAGGGTGGGAAATACCTGGCCTACGGCGCGGGCAAAGTTGTCGGCCTCGACGCGGCTCTGGGGCAGGCGCGGCGTGTTGCTGACCACCTTCATCATCACGTGGCCGGAGTGGCTCATCTCCCAGCCAAAATGGTGGGTAAAATTGACCGTGAACAGGGCCTCGTAGCGGGTATCGGTTTCGGTCACGAGCCGGCCCAGGCCGAACACCTGCGAGGCGTCGGAAATCAGGGCCGAGTCGCCCTCCGTGAGTTCGAGCAGCTTGCGGATGGAGCGGTGGTCGCGCAGCGTGACGGGCGTTTCCAGCGTCAGCACCGGAATCAGGGCCGGATGCTGGCGCCGGGCCACGAGCAGCGTCCCTACCCCCTCGTCGCCTTCGTAGCGTAGGGCCGCGATGCCGTTGCAGGCGTCGTAGAGGCCGTGGGTGCCGGCCGGCGCGGCGCGCAGCATCAGGCGCCGGCCGGCGCCGCGCAGCACCTCGTTGTAGTCGCGGTCGAGCACGGGCTGGTCGTTGTCGGCGGTGTCGGCCTCGCGCAGGGCGCGGGTGCACTCGTGCAAAAACTCCAGCACCGCCGCGTGAGGCAGGTTGCCGGGCTTGCTGGCGCTAGGCTTGGGCAGCACGTGGTAGGAGCCGTAGCAGTCGCCGGCCAGCTGCAAGACAATCACCACCAGGTAGCCCTGCAAACTCACCGGCGACGAGCAGAACGAGCGGCGGTCCTCGTGGCGGGCGGCGGTCAGCTCGTCGAGCGTGGTGGCGGTGGCCTGGCAAATCAACTCATACCAGTGCTGCTTCTCGAAGCGGTCGTGGTCGCCGGGGTGCAGGTGATACACGATGTCGCGCGGGCCGGCATTAGCTTCCAGGGCCGCGGCGCGGGCCTTGATGCCGGCAAAATCCAGGGGCTGGTAGCGCAGCGTGGGCGGCTCGATAATCACGGCCTGCGGGGCGTCGGTTTCCTTGCCCGACGCCAAGCCGAGCAGAAAGACTTCGGGCCGCAGGCTGCGGTCGAGCAAATTAAAAACGCCTTCGGCAAAGAGCTGGGCCGAAACTCTGAACAGACTTTGGTGTTCCCACATGGATACGTGAACGACGACGGGCGGCGGCAGAAGTTGCCCGCGCCTGACGTGGCTTACGCAAAAATCACCTCCGCAGTAGGTTTAAACCCAAAAAAAAACCGGACCGGTGCTTGCGCCTTTCCGGCGGCGGGCGTAATTTCGGGGTACCATATTTTAGCCCGTAGCCCGCGAGCTGCCCACCGCCAACTTTTCCGCGTATGCTCTTCGTTGACATGATTTTGGCGGTAGGGGTGGCCGTGTCGTTCATTCCCATTATGACCGGCTACTGCGCTTACTCGCACGGGCGCTCGTTCTGGCTCTGGTTTGTACTGGGCTTCGTGCTGCCCTTCGCCTCCTTTATGCTGCTCTTCGCCCTCATCGCCCGCGAGCAGCTCGACCCCGGCCGCAAGCTGCTCGGCGACGCCCGCCAGATTTTGCGCCAGGCCGAGCAAAAAGCCGTCGCGCAGGGAAAGGTCTGAAGGTCAGGTGGTCGGCGCGATAAGGTGAAGTCTGGTTTGGCTGCCGCAAAGGGGCTTACTGGTAGCAACAGGGGGTAGGGAGCTGCTGGCATCTCAACGAAACCATTGCGGCGGTTACCGGCCAGAGGCGCCGCTGCCCGGTAAAGCTTTTGTGCGCCTGCAAGCCTGTGGCCGTCAAGAAGTTGAGGCAAAAAGAAAAGGTCGCCTACGCTTGGCAGATTGACGATGCCGCGGCCCGGCCAGAAGTTTCGGGCCGGCTGTGCTGCGTGGCTGCTAATGGAGGAGGGGGTAGGGATTGCTCCGGCTTAGCGGCCCGGCTTCACCCGGCGGCCCAAACGGGCGCATAAGCTACCTTAGTTTACTTCTGCGCGCTATCCGCCCACTCCCGCGCTTTGTCTTTTCAATGAGAATTGCTTTAATCGTCCTCATTTCTCTGTCATTTACCCTCCCGTTCCGCGGAACAGCAGCCTCAACCGACAGCCTGCTGACCGAATTGAACCGGGCCCTGGCGCACCAGAAAGAGTACGATGGGCAACGCTGGCGCCGGATTAAGGTCCTCACGGCGGATTTTGCTTCACATAAAGCCGACGACAGCACCAAATTCAGGCTGGGCCTGCTGGTGTACGACGAGTATAAGGCGTTTAAGTACGACTCCGCATTTGTTTACTGTCAGAAAATCAAGCAGTTGGCCGAACGGTTGAACAGCCCCGAGAAAGTAGAGCTGGCGAAGCTGCGGCTGGCCTTCATTCTGCTCTCGGCCGGGCTGTTCAAAGAAACCTTTGAGGTGCTGGACAACATCAGGCCGGGCCGGTTAAGGGACGCCGACAAGCTGGACTATTACTTTATTAAAGCCCGCGCCTACAACGACCTAGCTTATTTTAATCAGGATGAGTTCTACCGGCCGGTTTACCTGACCAAGCTGCTGGCCTGCGCCGACTCGGCCCTGCGCTTCTGCCGGCCCGGCTCCTACGAGTGCTTGTCGGTGCAGGCGTTCATCACCCAGCGAACCGGCAACCTAGCGGAAGGCGTCGCCGTGTACAACCAAATTCGCCAGCCGCCGACGCTCTCCCAGCATCGGCTGGCCATCGCGGCCAGCACGTTAGCTAACATCTACAGCCGGGCCGGGCAAGAGGATAAGGCTTTCGAGCTGCTGCTGATTTCGGCCATTGCCGACGTAAAGTCGGCCACGAAAGAGACGGTCGCCATGTCGGAGGTCGCCAACTACTGCTACCGGCGCGGCGACCTGGTCAACGCTTACACGTTCATCAAGGAGGCGCAGGAGGAAGCCACCTTCTACAAGGCCCGGCAGCGGCAGGTTCAGATAAGCCAGTTCTCCTCGGTTATCGACGGTAAGAAGATAGATATCATTGAGAATCATCGCAAATCGCAGCGGGCGTACAGCATTCTGATTTCCGTGCTGGCAGTTTTCGTGGCCGCTTTCGCGGCCGTCATCTTCCGGCAGCTGCGCAAGCTGCGCCAGGCCGGCCGTCTGATTTCGGCCACCGTGCTGGAGCTGCGCGAGCGCAACGCCGAGCAACGGCAGCTTAACGCTGAGCTGACCCAATCGAACCATCGCCTGGCCGAGGCCAACGCCCGCCTGGCGGAAGCCAACAAAATCAAGGAAGAGTACATCGGCTACTACTTCCACCACAACACGCAGTACCTGGACGAGCGGGAGACGCTGAAGAAAAAACTCGACGACCTGCTGAGCGCCCGGCAGTACGGCGGCGTGCAGAAGCTGGCCGACAGCATCAACATCAAGCGCGAGCGCAGCGAGCTATTCAAAGGTTTCGACACGGTTTTTCTGCGTCTGTTTCCCCGGTTTGTCGCGCAGTTCAATCTGCTGTTCCGGGAGGAAGACCAGGTGCAGCTCGATGACGATCAGCTGCTGACGGCCGAGCTACGTATCTTCGCTCTCATCCGGCTCGGCATCGACAACAGCGAGCAAATCAGCCAGATGCTGGGCTATTCCATCAACACCATCTACGCCTATAAGACCAGGGTAAAGAACCGCTCGCTCGTGCCCAAGGACGAGTTTGAGACGCGGGTGCGGGCCATTCAGGCCATCTGACTTGACCCTGTTTCGAGGCCACTGCCGGCCGGCTCAGGCTGCCGGAGTTGGCGCCTGGCCAGGTGAATAATTCCGCTAACAGCAGCGAGGTACATTGGCGGAAAGCAGGGGGGTAGGCGGCAACGGATTGCGAAGCCGGAGCGGCATTCCAGCCGCAGATTCCATTGGTCAAGCCGCTAAAACAGCCATTTTAAAGCTGTACTTTTCGCTTATTTCATAAAACTTAATCAGCATTAAAACAATGCTTTAAGTTGAGTGGCAGACCAGATTAGCTATACTTTAGCTGTACTGTTTTTTGCTTGGAAAAGATGCTGGTTGCTTTGCGTAGTGATGTTGTTGAATAATTCCGCAAACGATTGCTGAAACGCCTTTGCGGTACCTAACAAACGGATATCCTTTTTTCTAGCTCGTATTCTATGTCATTTTCACTACACTTCTTACCCAGTGGGCAATCCTTCAGAAAGCTAGTGCGCCGAGCTATTATTGGCGGAACGCTGCTGACGGGCTCAGCCTTCGTTCCGGTTGGCGGTGCCCACGCCACTATCCCTACCCCCCCCGCCGGGGCCGAAGCCCCCAAAGCCGCTGCCCACCGCGACCAGGCCGCTAACGGCCCCGTCACGGGCCGGGTGGTGGATGACAAAGGCGAAGGTCTGCCGGGCGTAAACGTCATCGTGCGCGGCACCGTCAGCGGCACCCAGACCGACGCGACGGGCGCTTACAGCCTGGCCAACGTGCCGGGCGACGCGACGCTGGTTTTTTCCTACGTCGGCTTTGCCTCGCAGGAGCTGCAACTCAACGGCCGGACCACGATTGACGTGACGCTACAGTCCGACACCAAGGCGCTGAGTGAAGTGGTGGTGGTAGGCTACGGCACGCAGCGCCGCGCCGACGTGACCGGCTCGGTGGCGTCGGTGAGCGGCACGGAAATCAAGTCGCTACCCGTCACTAACGTGCAGGAAGCCTTGCAGGGCCGCCTGGCCGGCGTGGAAGTCGTGAAAAGCTCCGGCGCGCCCGATGCCACGGCCAGCATCCTGATTCGGGGCGTGTCTTCGCTCAACAACGCGCAGCCGCTCTACATCATCGACGGGGTGCGGCAGTCAGGCGATAACATTAACATTCAGGACATTGCCTCGGTCGACGTGCTCAAGGACGCCAGCGCGGCGGCCATCTACGGCTCGGCGGCGGCGGGCGGCGTTATCATCATCACCACCAAGAAAGGCAAGGCTGGCGCACCGGTTATCAACTTCAGCGCCCGCTACGGCATCACGACGCCGCGCACGCTGAAGCTGCTGAACCGCGACGATTTCATCCGCCTCAAGCAGACCATTGCCGACCCGGTATACCTGGGCATCGAGCAGACCGACACGCTGCCCGACACCGACTGGAGCAAGGAAATCTTCCGCAACGGCATCGAGCAGAACTACAACCTGTCCATTTCGGGGGGCAGCCCAAATCTGAGCTACCTGGTTTCGGGCATCTACAACGACCAAAAGGGCATTTACCTCAACAACCGCTCGTCGCTGGCTGGGGCGCGGGTGAACACTGACTACCAGCTCGGCAAGCGCATCAAGGTGGGCGAGCAGCTCTACGTGTGGCAGCGCGACACCAAGCCGGTGACCATTACGCCCATCAACCCGCCGTTCCGGACGGTGCCCACGATGACGCCCTACACCAACGACCCGGCCAACCCCTACGGCCGCAACCCGCAGGGTTTTGCCGGCCCCAACCTGATTGCCCAGATTGGCACGGCCCACATTGATAACAAGAAAGCCAACTTCCAGGGTAACGTCTTCGCCGAGGTCGCCCTGCCATTGGACCTGAGCTTCCGCACCACGTTCGGCTACACGTATTACACTGAAAATCAGAACTACTTCCAGGATTCGTACAACACCGGCGCGGTGTCGGCGCCCATCAACAGCCTGACCAAATCGAACTCCACCTCCACCACGCTGCTCAACAACTACGTGCTGTCGTACAACCACTTGTTCGGCCAGCATTCGGTGAGCGCGCTGGTGGGCTACGAGCAGATTAAGTCGGTGTACGATGCCTTGCGCGGCAGCCAGAATTCGGTGGGCGGCACCTCCTATGCGTTCCTACCCACCTCGGCCTCCATCACGCGCATTAACCCCGGCGGCTACGACCCCAACGGGCTGATAAAGTCCACCTTCGCCCGGCTCAACTACGGTTTCAATGAGCGGTATTTGTTCTCGCTCTCGGCCCGCCGCGACGGCAACTTCACGGTGTTCGGGCCCGGCAATCAGTACGGCGTGTTCCCGTCGGCCTCGGTGGGCTGGCGCATCAGCGAGGAGCCGTTCGTGAAGAGCGCGCTGCCGACCATGAACCAGCTCAAGCTGCGCGGCAGCTACGGCGTGCTGGGTAACAGCAACATTCCCAGCTACTTATTTCTGTCAACTTACGAGTTCGTGAACGGGCAGAACTTCCTGCCCGGCGCGCCGCCCAGCCTGGGCTACACCCAAACGCTCATTCCCAACCCCAACATCAAGTGGGAAAGCGTGTACGAAAGCAACGTGGGCCTCGACGCCGAGTTTCTCAGCGGCCGGTTTTTCTTCACCGTGGAATGGTACAACAAAACCACCAAAGACATGCTCTACGCGCTGCCGATTCCAACCAGCGTGGGCATCCCGACCCGGTTCTACACTAATATCGGTTCGGTGCGCAACCGCGGCGTTGACCTTGTGCTGGGCACCCGCGCCAAAGCCGGCGATTTTAATTATTCAGCCAGCCTGACCGGCTCGTTTAATAAAAACCGGGTGCTGAACCTGGATAATATCAACAGCAACCCGATTCAGGCCGGCGACAACAACTACGGCAGCCCGACTTTCGGCCAGCAGACCGGCCAGTTCCTGACCTACACCAGGGCCGGCCTGCCTTTTGGTCAGTTCTACGGCTACGAGACGGAGGGCATTTACCAGACGCAGGAGCAGGTGGACGCGCACCCGCAGCGGGCCGGCACCAAGGCCACCATCGGCGACCTAATCTACCGGGACGTGAACGGCGACGGCCTCATCAGCGACCTCGACAAGACCACCATCGGCAACCCCAACCCGGAGCTGGTGTACGGCCTAAACCTGAACCTGAGCTGGAAAGGCTTCGACCTGGCCCTGCTCTTCAACGGCGTGGCCGGCGTGGACCTCTACAACGGCGTAGCGCCCTACGCCCAGTTTCCGTTCAGCGACGGCAACACGACCGCCAGGGTGTTCGGCGCCTCGTTTCTGGGCGATAACGGGCTCACCGAGCAGCCGCGTATTGGCGTGCTCACGCCCGGCGTCAACGGTGCCCCGGCCACCTTCGCCACCGACCCCAACGGCAATTACGCCAACGTGAGCAGCTACTTCGTGGAGAAGGGCGACTACGTGAAGCTCAAGAACTTACAGCTGGGCTACAATTTCGGCGGTAGCCTGCTGCAACGGGCCCAAATCAAGAACGCCCGCCTCTACGTGATGGCCAACAACCTGTTCACCATCACCAGCTACTCCGGCGTGGACCCCGAAATAGGGGGCGACGTGACCTTGCGCGGCATCGACGCGCCCCTGCGCTACCCCAACGCCCGGATTTACTCGCTGGGCGTAGACCTGACTTTCTAGAGCTTAGCTAATCAGGCGGTCATGCTGAGCTTGTCGAAGCATCTCGCGTGGGGAGCTAACTCAATCGTTGTTTACCGTGGATTACTACCCCACGCGAGATGCTTCGACAAGCTCAGCATGACCGCCTGATTTAGCAAGTGTTTACTTAATCAGGTTTTTAACTTCTGCTAATAAATTCACTATCAGTACGATGCTAAAGAAATCAACTTTTCTGTTTCTGGCGCTGCTGGCGGCCAGCTGCACCAAAGATCCTTCCGACGTTACCCAGCCCGACAAATACAGCAGCGGGGACTACCCGGCCAGCCTGACGGCCCTCTCGGGCGTGCTCACGCCGGCTTATGCCAACCTGCGCTCCTACGAGCTGAATGGCTTTCAGATGCTGGTCAAGGATTTTGCGTGCAGCGAGCATACCGCCGACCTCGCCTACGGCGGCGAGCGGTCGTGGACGGAGCTGGCCCTGAATAACCTGAGCGTGGGCAACAGCTACGCCAACGACTTGTGGAAAGGCTTGTACACGGGCGTGAAGAACGCCAACGCTTTTCTGGACCGGGCCGACTTCTACGAGAAAAACGGCATGGCACCCTCGGAGCAAAAGGCGGTGAACACGCTGCGCGGCGAAGCCTACTTCCTGCGGGCGCTGTACTACTACCACCTCGAATGCTTCTACGGCGAGGGCTACATCTCGGCGGCTGGCGGCGAGGACAAGATGGGCGTGCCGCTGTTCTCGTCCATTCCGACCTCGCTGGAAGCCACGCAGCAGCCCCGCGCCTCGGCCAAGGAAGTGTGGGCTTTCATTATCAGCGACTTGCAGAAGTCGGCCGAGCTGCTCAAGGGCGTGCAGCGCACCGGCACCGACGTGGGCCGCGTGACGGAGTGGGCCGCCAAAAGCCTGCTCGGCAAGGCCTACGTTTTCACCCAGGACTACGCCAGCGCCAAGCCGGTGCTGCTCGACGTAATTCAGAACAGCGGCAAGGCGCTGATGCCGTACAGCAAGTACCGCAATGCGTTTAACGCGCAGAGCAGCAACGAGTTAAACGAGGAGTCGCTGTTCGAGATTAACGTGGACCGCACCACGCCCGGCTACGGCATTTTCGTGGACGGCGCCAACGCCAACCTCACCACCAGCCAGGGCCTGATTTGGTCGCCGAGCCTGCTCGGCGACGACGGCACCGAAAACGGCGCCAATAACAGCCTGGGCTACGGCAACGAGTTTATGCACGACCGCAACCTGCTTCGCTTCGGCTACAATTTGCCCATCTACTCGCTGGTCGCCAACCCCAATTTTGACGCGAGTAAAGCGGCGTCGTTCCGCAATCCGCGCCGGGTGATGGACCCGGTGACGCGGCAAAAGTCGCTGGACGCGCGGCGCGACAAGACCGTGGACCCGCGCCTGTACGTGGCCGCGCTCCAGCCTTGGGTCGATTCGGTGAGCCGCGACGGCATTCAGTACCGGCCGGTGGTGAAGTGCTCGGGCATCGGGGCGGGCATCAAGCCGCTGTTTCAGGGCTGGAGCCTGAAAAAGTACGTGACCACCGACAACAACATTTTCGCCTACAGCGCCGCTGACGGCGCCAACTACTACCTGCTGCGCCTGGCCGACGTGTACCTGCTCTACGCCGAGGCCTGCCAGAATAGCGGCGACGAGGCCAACGCGCTCGAATACCTGAACAAAGTCAAGCGCCGGGCCTATGGCTACCCGCTGGACCAAGCCTCACCGGTTGATTATCAGTCGCTAACCGACAAGACCAGCGCCAACGACCCCAATCTGGCCAACAACCCGCTCTACTATGAGCGCTGGGCCGAGCTGTTCGCCGAAGGCCACTGGTGGTTCGACGTGGGCCGCTGGCGCATTGGCGCGGCCGAGGCCGAGTACTACGGCAACACCCTGCCCACGGGCGGCCGAATCGAGTGGAGCGACCAGCGCTCCTACGCCTGGCCCATCCCGACCAGCGAAGTGAGCGCCAACGCCAAAATTGTCCAAAACCCGGGGTATTAGGGTAGCTGTTGTGAGCGAAAAGAACGTCATGCTGAGCTTGTCGAAGCATCTGGCTCGGGGAAGTAACCCAATGAATAACAACGATTGAATTAGTGCCGCACGCGAGATGCTTCGCTGCGCTCTGCATGACGGACTTATTGCCTCGAACTTACTGCCTCGAAGCAGCAAGTCCGACCATTTTTCTGAAGTAGCTACTACATGAGATTTCGCTTTTTACCGCTGCTGCTAGCAACTTTCGGCGCCCGCGCCCAGCAGGCCAACGTGCTGACGGCCAGCCAGGGCCCGGTTCGGCTGACATTTTCCCTACCCCCCGGTGGGCAGCCAACCTATGCGGTTACCTATAATCAGAAGCCGGTTATCCAACCCTCGCGCCTGGGATTGAAGCTGGCGGAAGGACCCGGATTTGATGGGCCGCTGACGGTGGTAGGCAGCGAAACCAAGAGCGTGGATGAGACCTGGCAGCCGGTCTGGGGCGAGGTGAAAAACATCCGCAACCGCTACCAGCAGCTCACCGTGCACCTGCGCCAGCCCGCGGCGCCTGGCCGGCGGCTTGATGTGGTGTTTCGGGTGTTTGCCGATGGGGTAGGGTTTCGCTACGAGTTTCCGCAGCAGCCCAATCTGAAGTACTTCGTGGTGGCCGATGAGCTGACGGAGTTCGGCCTCACCGGCAACCACAAGGCGTTCTGGATTCCCGGCGACTACGACACGAACGAGTATTCCTACACCGTCTCGCCGCTCAGCGCGGTCAATAACGCGGCGATGGTCAAGGCTTCGACGTCCATTGCCGTGCGTGAGGCGCCCGACCCGCAGGCCGTGCAAACGCCGCTCATGCTGAAATCAGCCGATGGCTTGTATCTTAATATTCACGAGGCCGCGCTGGTTAACTACCCGGCCATGATGCTGCACGTGGACCCGCAGACCTACAAGCTCACGGCCCGCCTCGTGCCCGACGCGACGGGCAACAAAGCCTATCTGCACGCCCCCGACCACACGCCCTGGCGCACGCTCATTGTCAGCAACAAAGCGACCGATATTCTGGCTTCCAAGCTCATTCTCAACCTGAACGAGCCCAGCAAAGTCGCCGAAACGAGCTGGATTAAGCCGATGAAGTTTGTGGGCGTGTGGTGGGAGATGCAAATCGGCAAGAGCACCTGGAACTACGCCAGCCGGGCCGATACGCTCAACGCCGCGGGCCAGCTCATCCCGACCGGCCGCCACGGCGCCAACACCGCCAACGTGAAGCACTACATCGATTTTGCGGCCAAAAACGGCATTGCCGGCGTGCTGGTCGAGGGCTGGAACACCGGCTGGGAAGACTGGTTCGGCAACTGGAAAGAGGAAGTGTTCGACTTCGTGACGCCCTACCCCGACTTCAACGTGCCGGAGATTCAGCAATACGCCCAGGCCAAGGGCGTGCAGATGATTATGCACAACGAAACCAGCGGCTCGGCCACGAGCTACGAGCGGCAGCTCGACACGGCGTATCAGTTTATGAACCGCTTCGGCTACCCGGCCGTGAAAACCGGCTACGTGGGCCGCATCGTGCCGCGCGGCGAGCACCACGACGGGCAGTGGATGGTGAACCACTACAACCGCGTGGCCGAGGTGGCGGCCAAGTACCACGTCATGATTGACATGCACGAGCCCGTGCGCCCCACCGGCCTGCACCGCACCTACCCCAACTGGCTGGCCTCGGAAGCCAGCCGCGGTAACGAGTACAATGCCTTCGCTGAAGGCAACGCGCCCAGCCACGAAACCATCCTGCCCTTCACCCGCCTGATGGGCGGGCCGATGGACTACACGCCCGGCATTTTCAAGCTGCAAGGCTACGCCGATAACCCCGCCCGCCGGGTGCAAACCACGCTGGCCAAGCAGCTGGCCCTCTACGTGACGCTCTACTCGCCGCTGCAAATGGCGGCCGACTTGCCCGAGAATTACGAGCCGCACCTCGATGCCTTTCAGTTCATCCGGGACGTGCCCGTAGATTGGGATGACACCCGCGTGCTCGAAGCCGAGCCGGGCGAGTATGTCACCATTGCCCGCCAGCAGAAGGGCCAGGACAACTGGTTTATCGGGGCCATCACCAACGAGCGGGGCCGGACAACTTCCCTACCCCTCGCTTTTCTGACCAAGGGCCGCAAGTACGCCGTCACGGTGTATGCCGACGCGCCGGACGCCGACTGGAAAACCAACCCCGAAGCCTACAAAATCACCAAAACCACGGTGCGGGCCGGCGGCAAGCTGCCGCTGCGGCTGGCGCCGGGGGGCGGGGCGGCCGTCAGCATCATGGCCCTGCCGTGAGGTAGGGTGCGGGGCTTGCCCCCGCCCGGCGCTCGCGCCGTTTCCACAATTTCGTTCTGACGCCGGGCGGGGGCAAGCCCCGCACCCTACATTTCACATCGCCCCATTTAGATCATCAACTTGAAAAATCTACTTCTACTTTTCCTGCTCCTCCTGGGAGGCGGCGCGGCCCTGGCCCAGCCCGCGGTGGTGACCAAAACGAACCCGCAGCCAGTATACATGCACTACATGCCCTGGTTTGAGACGCCCGAAACGTCCGACAACCGGCGCTGGGGCCTGCACTGGACGATGGCCAACCAGAACCCTAACATCGTCGACCCGGCCACGGGCAAGCGCCAGATTGCGGCTCACTACTACCCCCTGATTGGGCCCTATGCCTCGTCGGACCCGGCCGTCATCGAGTACCATTTGCTCCTGCTCAAGTACGCCGGCGTGGACGGCGTGCTGGTTGATTTCTACGGCAACGGCGGCAACGACCTGCCGCTCTTGCTGCGCAACACCAACGCCCTGGTGCCCCGCACGGCCGATGTCGGCCTCACGTTCGGCGTGGTGTTCGAGGACCAGTTTGCCGCCACGCTCAATGATGCCAAGGCCAACATGCAGTATGTAGGCACGAACTACTTCTCGCGGCCCAACTACATCAAGGTCAAGGACAAGCCGCTGGTGCTCACCTTCGGCCCGCAGAAGTACCAGACGCCCGCCGACTGGACCCAGATTCTGGGCGTGCTCCCTACCCCCCCCACGTTCCTGACGCTGTGGTATGAGTCGGCCGAGGCCGGCGCCAACGCCGCCGGCGAGTACAACTGGATTTATTCGGACTTCCTCACCGGCCTGCGCAACTTCTACCAGAATCGGGTGCCGACCCTGGCTACGGCCGGCGGCGTGGCTTACCCCGGCTTCAACACCTTTTATGCCCAGGGCGGCTGGGGCGGCCCGACCTTCGTTATTCCGCACAACAACGGCCAGACCCTGACCCAGACGCTGGACCTGGCCCGGCAGTACCAGAGCCGGCTGAGCTTCGTGCAACTGGCCACGTTCAATGATTTCGGCGAGGGTACCATGCTGGAGCCGACCAGGGAGTTCGGCTTCGCGGCCCTGGAGCAGATTCAGGCCTTCACGGGCGTGTCCTTCACGGTTTCGGAGCTGCAGCTGGTATACCGGCTATATAATCTGCGCAAGTTTCACGCGGGAAGCGCCAGCGCCCAGGCCACGCTCGACCAGGCATTCCAGAAATTAATAGCCCTGGAGGTGCCCGCGGCCACGACCCTGCTCAACAGCCTGGCCCAGCCCACGCCCACCCGTCCCGCCAAAACCGGCCTGCGCCTCCAGCTCTACCCCAACCCGACCGGCAACACGCTGCGGCTGGCCTCGGCCACCGACCTGAAGGGCGGCACCGTGCAGGTGCTCGACGCCGCCGGCCGCGTGGTGCTGAGCCAGGAAAGCCGCCCCAGCCTGGACATCAGCCTTTTGGCCGCCGGCACCTACCGCCTGGTGTTCAGCAAGGGCAAAACCCGTCTGAGTCAGATGTTTGTGAAGTAGTTTTTCTGTTTTTTCTGTGCTGTCTCTTTTTTCCACCCATTCACTCTTTTCTCTTTTTACCCATGAAAATCTTTACCAAGATGCTGTGCGCCGCCGCCCTGCTGGTCGCGGGCCAGCAAGCATCAGCCCAAACCCTGCTCGATGACTTCGAGACCACGCGCCTCGTGGCCTACCCCCCGCTGCCGGACCAAGGGACGCTCACCGAGGCCGTGGCTAACCCGGCCCCCGGCGCCGGCAACACCAGCGCCTCGGTGGCTCGCTTCGTGCGCCTGGCCACGGCCCCGTTCTCAACCATCGCCATCCGGCCGAAAAGCGGCCGTTTTGCCGACGTATCGGCCTACCGCACCGGCGGGCAGAAGCTGAGCCTCAAGTTCCTCAGCCCCGGCCCCGACACACGCATCAACCTGGTGCTGCAAAACCGGACTAAAGTAGCCACCGGTTACCCGAACGGCAACTACGCCGGCCTCGCTTTCGCCATTACGACAGCCGCGGCCAACACCTGGGAGACGCTCACCTTCACCTTTGAGTCGCCGGAAGGCTCTTTTGACCCCAACACGACGGCCACGGAAATAGACCAGATTGCCATGCTCATCGCGCCCGGCGCGACCGGGGCCCCCGCCGGCGCCACTTACCACTTCGACGACCTGATGGGCCCGGCCGTGGTGCCATTTCCCACGAGCGGCACCCCGCCCGTCTTGCTCGACAATTACGAGAACACGCGCCTCGTGGCCTACCTCCCGTTGCCGGACCAGGGCGTGCTCACCGAGAACGTGGCCAACCCGGCCGTCAGCGCCGGCAACAACAGCCCCACCGTCGCCAGCTTCGTGCGCGCGTCGTCCACCGCCCAGTATTCCACCATCGCCATCCGCACCAAGAGCGGCAAGTTCGCCGACGTGTCGGCTTACCGCACCGGCGGGCAGCGGCTGAGCCTCAAGTTCCTGAGCCCCGGCCCTGGCACGCGGGTGCTGATGGTATTTCAGGATTTTGCTAAGGTGGATTATCCCGCCGGCAACTACGCGGGCGACTTCTTCGCCACCACCACGGCGGCGGCCAACACCTGGGAGACGCTCACATTTGAGTTTGAACCCGGCACGTCCGGCGTCTCCTTCGACCCGACCGTGATGGCCACCGACATCGACCAGATTGCGCTCATCTTCGCTCCCGGCACCGACAGCGGCGCCACCTTCTTCTTCGACGACCTGATGGGGCCGGCCCTTGCTGGGACCGCCACGGCCACTCGCACGACGCAGAACGCCGCTGCTGGCTTTGCCCCGGTGTATCCGAACCCGGCTTCCGGCCTCACGAAACTGCCTTACAGTCTGCAAAAAGCGGCCGTCGTGAGCCTGGCTGTGTTCGACAACATGGGCCGCCGCGTGGCCCAGGTGCTCGACCAGCAGCGCCAGCCCGCCGGCCAGTTTTCGGCCGAGCTGAACGCCGCCCGCCTCGCCCCCGGCCTCTACACCTGCCGCCTGCTCGTCGATGGCGTGGCCCTGACCCGCCAGCTCAGCGTGCAATAGGCGCGGCTGCTACCTGGTCGCCCCAGCCAGCACAAAAAGCCCCAACCAAACCCGGTTGGGGCTTTTTTGCAGAAAATGTTCTGTTTGCTTAAAGCAGAAAGGAAAGCAGGCCCAACCAGCTGCTGTCACCATTCAGTTCCGGAATTCATCCTTTGAAACTCAGCATTCCCGCCGCGGCTCGCGCGCCCGTGCTGAAGCAGGCTTGCAGCAGGTAGCCGCCGGTGGGTGCCTCCCAGTCCAGCATCTCGCCGGCCACGAACGTGCCGGGCCGGCGGCGCAGCATCAGCTCCGCCGTGATTTCGGCGAAGGCCACGCCGCCGGCCGTCGAGATGGCCTCGTCGAGCGGGCGCAAACCCGTGATGGGCAGCGGCAAGGCTTGCAGCAAAGCGGCTAACTCCTTCATTGGCAGCCTGCTCACGTCGGGGCACAGCTCGCGCAGCAGCGTGGGCACGGGCGGACCCAGGTTCAGCGCCTGGCGCAGAACCTCGGGCAGCGAGCGGCCCCGGCGCGGCGCTTGCAGCTTGCTTTCAATTTGGGCAGCGCTCAGGTCGGGCTTGAGATTTAAGAGCAGCCCGGCCGGGCTACCCGCCGCCAGCGCCGCGCGCACGCCCGTCGTGAGGGCGTACACCGGCGTGCCCTCCAGGCCGTAGCCGGTGAGCATTAGCTCGCCGCGCACGGCTTCCGGCGGCGAGGGGGGGTAGGAAATTGCCGCCAAGCTGAGGGCCACATTTTTGAGCGGCGCCCGGCCCACCTTCTCCCGGAAAAAAGCCGACCACGCCACCTCGGCACCGCAGTTGGCCGGTGCGAAGGGCGTTATCTCAACCCCGATTTCCCGTAGGGCCGCCGTCCAGGCGCCGTCGGAGCCGGTTTTGGCCCAACTCGCGCCGCCCAGCGCCAGCAGCGTGGCGGTGGGCTCAAGCGCGAATTCCCTACCCCCCGTCTCGTCGCGCAAGCGCAGGCCGCTGGCCGGCTCGGCGCTGGCAAAGCCCAGCCAGCGGTGCCGGGTCTTGATTTCGACGCCCAGCCCGCGCAGCCGCGCCAGCCAGGCGCGCAGCAGCTCGGCGGGCTTGTGCTGCGCTTCGGGGAAGATGCGCCCGCTCGTGCCCACAAAAGTGCTGATGCCCAGCTCCGCCGCCCAGGCCCGCAAATCGGCGGGCGAAAACTCGGTGAGCAGCTCGCTGAAAAAAGCGGCGTGGGGGCCGTAGCGCCGGGCAAAAGCCGCTGCGGGCTCGGCGTTGCTGAGGTTGAAGCCGCCGTGGCCAGCCACCAGAAACTTGCGCCCTACCGTGGCCTGCGCCTCATACACGGTCACGCGCCGGCCGGCCTCGGCCAGGCGCTGGGCGGCCAGCAGCCCCGCCGGGCCCCCGCCGATTATAGCTATTGGAGTCGGGTTGGGCATGGGGTGGGGGGTAGGGAATTAACGCGCCGGACCAGTGGCGAACCGGCTGGGCCCAGCCGGAATAAGCTCGGCCTAACGGGCGCTTAGTGCGGCCCGTACTGCCCCGGCTGCCGGTACTGCCGCGCTGCATCCGGCCCGGAGCCCGTATTTAGCATAGAAATGGTGAGGCAAAAGTAGCGCGGCGGCCGGGCCCGGACCCGCGCCAGCAGTTGCTTTGGCTTCCCTGTTTTCCTTCTGCTCATCCCATTTCAGCTCGTTGTTCATGCAGTTTTCCACTTCGTTTATCCCAACTGCTGCGGAGGTTAGCGTGCTTAGCATGGTCACGTATTTCACCCTTACCGTGGCGGTATATGCATTTTTGGGTAGTCTGATTTTTGCCCTCGCTACCAAGGCTAGTGTAGCCCCGGAGCACCGCCTCTCGCGGGTCTATGGGGCCATTATTGCGGCCGTGGCAGGCCTGTCGTACGTGCTTATTACATATTTCTACCATGAGCTGCTGCACGAGCTGGCGCATTATTCCAACGACCCGGACTCGCAAAAGCTGCTCATCCGGCGCGGCTACAACGCCATCGGGCAGTACCGCTACCTCGACTGGGCCGTGACCACGCCGCTGCTGCTGCTGAAGATGACCAGCATGTTGCGCCTCAGGTTCGAGCGTGTGCCCAAGCAGCTCACCGGGCTCTTGCTGGCCGACGGGTTCATGGTGCTCACCGGCTACATCGGCGAGCAGCAGCTCACGCCGGCCGGCGGCATTCAGGTAGGCGCCAAGCTGCTGTGGGGCGCCATCTCCACGCTCGGCTACCTCGTGATTCCCTATCTGCTCTGGCAGTTCTGGCAGCGCCACGCCGCCGACGTGACGCCCGTCGAGCGCCGTGCCTACCGCCTCATGGCTCTCACGACGGTCACGACCTGGGGCGTCTACCCGGTGGGCTACGTGCTGAGCTGCTTTCCAGAATCCGGCCTGAACTACAACTGGCTGCACCTGGCCTTCACCGTGGCCGACCTCGTGAACAAAGTAGGGGTAGCCGCCCTGGCCTACCACGCCGGCAAAAAGCTGCTCGACG
>NZ_CAXTEF010000036.1:0-46188 GCF_964243305.1 uncultured Hymenobacter sp. | reverse complement strand
CTGCCCCCCCCGCGCCGCCTACTCCCCCTGCTGCCCCCACTCCGCCTGCTCCGCCAACTCCCCCTGCTCCCCCCGCGCCGCCTACTCCCCCTGCTGCGCCCACCCCACCTACACCGCCCACCCCACCTACACCGCCTACCCCCCCAGCGGCGCCCACGCCCCCAACTCCGCCTACCCCCCCCGCTCCCGCCCCGGCTGCTCCGGTTGCAGGCGGCACCTGCGCCGGCATCGGTACACTGCTGCGTGAGCAGTGGGACAACGTAAGCGGCGGCACCCTGGCCAGCATTTCGCTGACCGCGGCGCCCAGCCGCAGCAGTGCCCTGACCCAGTTTGAGACGCTGGGCGAGTTCGGCACCAACTACGCGGCCCGCGTGCGCGGCTACGTCTGCCCGCCCCTGAGCGGCGCCTATACCTTCTGGCTGGCCGGCGACGACGCCGCGGAGCTATGGCTGAGCACCGACGCTGACCCCACCCACAAAGTGCGCCTGGCCACCTGTGCGAGCGGAACCACGTCGGCCCACGACTACACCCGTTCTCCCAGCCAGCAGTCGGCCCCGGTTACGCTACAAGCTGGGCAGCGCTACTACATCGAGGCCCTGCACCAGCAGGGCCAGGGCACGGGCTACCTGTCGGTGGCCTGGCGTCGCCCCGACGGCGTGCGGCAGGAGCCGGTGCCCGGTAATAGTGTCGTGCCTTTCGTCACGGCCCTGGCCACCGGCAGCGCCAGCAAAGCCCAGACCGCCGAGGTGAGCATTCTTCCCAATCCATTCAGCCAGCAGGCGATGGTCGAGTTCAGCGTGCGGAAGAGCGGCCCGGCCACGCTGGCGCTCTACAACTTGAAAGGCCAGTTCGTGCGGCAGCTGTACGCGGGTCCGGCCACGGCGGGCGCGACGCGGCGCATCTCACTGACCGGGTCGGGGCTCAGCGCCGGCCTCTACTTCGTGCGCCTAGTAACCGGCACCGAGGTCATTAACCAGAAGCTGAGCTACCTGGGCGAATAAACTGATTTCCTACCGGGCCCGCGGGCGACTTTTCCCAGGAAGAGTGCCCGCGGGCCTATTAGTGCCCGGCAGCAGGCTGACAGCGCGCAGCAGCCACGGCTACGCCTCACCCCGCCAGCGCCGGCCTCCCGCCAAGGCCGGCTTCGGTGACTAGGCCTCCTGCCATTATATAATGCCTGCTTCAAGTCTTTCGCCTTCGCAGTCGTCTCCGGAAACTGGGCCGGCGCGAGCAAAATAACAAGCCCTCGACGGGCCATTTTCCTACCCCCCCTCGGTCGGGCAATCACCTCAACCGTAGCCGCCGAACCCGGCGCCGCGCCGGCCGGCGCGGCAAGTTGGCGCCTTATTTGTTTCTAATTTCGTATAATGCTCTATCAGCCTGTTTCTTCCCGCTTCATGAGCCTTAAGCTGACCTTAGCCGCCGAGCGCCGCAAACGCGAAGCTGCCGAAGCCGAAGTGGCCCGGCTGCGCACTCAGCTAGAGGCCCTAAGCGCCACGGCCTCGGTGCCTGTCCCCCTGCCCACAGCCGCCCAGGACCTAGCCGATATCGTTAGCCAGCTCAAGCTTACCGAGCAGCAGCTCGAAGACCAGCAGGGTCTCGTGCGCCAAGTCATCGACACGAGCCCTAACCTGGTGTACGTCGAGGATGAGCAGGGCCGCTGCATCCTGGCCAACAAAAGCTACGTGCAGCTGCTGCGTCAGCAGGATGGCCCCTCGCGGCCCAGCGCGAAGCAGCCCGGCGCTGCCCCGGCCCCCGGCTATCCCCGCCCCGTAGGTCCCATCGACACCAGCATCTCGGCCTCTTTTGAGGAAAGCTTTCAGCTCAAGGACGGCAGCACCGTGTGGTACTCCACCACCAAAAGCCCACTCGTGCGCACCGACGGCTCGCGCTACCTGCTCACGTTCTCGTCCGACATCACTGACCTGAAGCGCGCTACCCGCGTGGCCGAAGAGTCGGTGCAGGCCAAGCAAATTTTCATGGCCAACATGAGCCACGAAATCCGCACGCCTCTGCACGGGGTGATGGGCTTGGCCGAGTTGCTCAAGAAAGAGCCGCTCTCGGCCGAGCAGGACGACTACGTGGACATGATTCAGTACAGCGTCGAAAACCTGCTGGTCGTCATCAACGACATTCTGGACTTCGCTAAAATTGAGTCAGGTAAAATCAGTCTGGAGACTATTCCGTTTGATGTTCTCAAAACGGTGCAGGATGCCGCCCGCTCCCTCACCTTCAAGATGGACGAGAAAGGCCTGCTGCTGCGCATCGTGGCCCCCGACGAGCCCCTACCCCTGGCCCTGGGCGACCCCTACCGCCTGCACCAGGTGCTGGTGAACCTGATTGGCAACGCCATCAAGTTTACCCAGCGCGGTGCCATCACCATCACTATCGACGCTAGCGCGAACGCCGGCCGGCAGCTGCCGGTCACTTTCAGCGTGGCCGACACGGGCATCGGCATCGACCCCAACCACCTTGGGGAGGTGTTTAATAGCTTCCGGCAGGCCGACAGCAGCATTCCGCGCCTCTACGGCGGCACGGGGCTGGGGCTGACTATCTGCAAAAACCTGGTCGAACTGCAGGGCGGCCAGATTGGCGTGCGCAGCGAGCCCGGCCAGGGCAGCTGCTTCTACTTCACCATTCCCTATTCCGTAAGCGAGGCCCCCTTGGTGAAGGAGCCCGCCATCGTGCCGCAGGCTGATTTGCTGCAAGGGTTGCATATTCTGCTGGCCGAAGACAATGCTGTCAATCAGCTGATTGCCGTGTCGATGCTCGGCCAGTGGCAGGTGCAGGTCGATATGGCGCAGAATGGCGAGGAAGCCTTGTTTAAGGCCCAGCAACGACCTTACGATCTGATTCTGATGGATATTCAGATGCCGCAGCTCGATGGCATTGAGGCCACGGCCCGGCTGCGGGCCACGCCCGGCCCCAACCAGCAGGTCCCTGTCATTGCCCTCACCGCCGATGCCATCCGGGTTAATCCCGAGTCCAGTCATGTCTTGGGTTTCACCGACTACCTCACCAAGCCCTACACCGAGCTGGCGCTCTATAAGATTCTGGCGCAGGTAAGCCAACGGGCGCAAGCATCCCTACCCCCCCCCGACGCCCCGAACCTGCCCGCCAGCCGGGGGCTGCACTACGACTTTTCCATGCTGGGCCGGCTGGCCTCCGACGAGAGTTTCATTGCCAAGATGCTGGAAATGTTTGTCGAGCGGGTGCCCGGCCAGGTGTGGGGCTTGCACGAGGCCATTGAGCGCGAAGACTGGACCGCGGTTGCCCACGCTGCCCACGGCCTGAAAACCACCTTTGGCAGCCTCAGTATTCAGCCCGAAACCAGCCACCTGAAAAAGCTCGAAGAGCTGGCCGAAGCCAGGGCGCCCAAGGCGGAGTTCCTACCGCTGATCAACGCCGTCGTAAAAGGCACGGAGCTATTTTGCGCCCTTTTTCAGGAAGAGCTGACCCATAAGCTGGCTGTGAAGCTTCAGCACTAATCCAATTCAGAGCTGGATATTGGCCGGATACTTGAGGAGCGAATGGGCTCAAGGAGATGTTATACCGTTTAAACACTTGTATAATAAGAAATATATTTTATTGAATCTTTCTGCTTACCTTTGCCGTACAATGCCGCATGAGAGGAGCCGGCTTGCTATTTGGGATGGCCGATTGGCCGCGCCACCGGCAGCAGGCTGCCCTTCGCGGCATTTTATGGGGTGGAGCGCTGAGGCGCGGCGGTCTAGGTGGCTGAAGTTTTAGCAGTCTGCGCTATCTTACCGTTTCGCAAAGTTTGCAGTATGGTAACAACCTATTGACTTGGCCCTAGTAAAAGAGCAGTCTGCCCTATCCGTCTTACTGGTTACCAGTCCCACCACCAACTCACTGATTCTTATCCTGTTTATGAAAAAAACCCTACTTGTGGTCGACGATGAGCCCTCTATCCGGCTGATTCTGGAGCACTACTTCAGCCAGGATTATACGGTGGTGCTGAAATCTAATGGCCTGGAGGCGATGCAGTGGCTGGAGCAGGGCAACCGCCCCGACGCTATCGTGGCCGACTACGATATGCCCGTCATGGACGGGCCCGACTTTATCAAGCAAATCAGGGCCAGCAGCGGACACCGCGACGTAGGCCTGATTATCCTTTCGGGGAAAGACAGCACCAGCAACAAGATTCTCTGCCTCAAGCTAGGCGCCGATGACTATTTAGTCAAGCCCTTCAACCCGGAAGAGCTAAGCCTACGGATTCAGAACATGCTTAATCGGATACGAATATGACGTCCACAAGCAACAAGATGGTGGTCATGTACCTGACTACCGATGTGCGGGCGGCCAGCCATTTCCAGCGCGAAATGGCCGCTGACCTCGACGTACTGGTCGTGACGACCCCGGCGCAGGCCCTAACCATTTGCTCGCAGCAGCCAGAGTCGTTCGGGGCCATTTTGAACGCCGCCAGCCCGGCCTCGTCGCTGGGGCTGCGACTGATGCGTGTGCTCAAGCAGGATTTGCGTCTGCCGCAGCCCCTGCTCTGGCTCACGAAGGAAGACACGACCCCCGCGTTACGCGCGCTGCTGGTCGAGATTAGCGGCAGCGAGGTGTTTTCTCAGACCTTCTCAGCGGCTAATGACTACGAGCGCTTGCTCACGCGGCTGCACTTTCTGGCGCAAGCCAAAGTAGCCCCGGCCGCGGCGCCAGCGCCTCATGCGCTGCGTATGCCGATGGGCAAACGCTTCGTGGATGTGTTCTGCGCGGGCATCGCGCTGCTGCTGCTCTCGCCTATTTTTCTGATAATCGCCGTCCTTATTAAGTTCGAATCACGGGGGCCGGTTTTCTACTACTCGTATCGGGTTGGGGCCGGCTACCGGGTGTTCAAGTTCTGGAAGCTGCGCTCGATGCGCTCGGATGCCGACAAGCTGCTGGGCTCGATGAAGGGCCTGAACCAGTACCAGACCGGCGGGTCGAGCGCGGGTGCCGAGTCGGCCGCGCCGCTGGGTCTGTGCACGATTTGCGCGGCGGCAGGCACGCAGTGCCAGCAGCAGCTGATTGACCAGCGGGGTCAGCTGATTTGTGAGCGGCAGTACCGCTGGCAGCAGAAGGCCGCCGAAACGCCGGCCTTTATTAAGATTGTAAACGACCCGCGCGTGACCAAGATTGGGCGGTTTCTGCGCAACACCAGCATCGACGAGCTGCCCCAACTCTACAACGTGCTGCGTGGCGATATGTCGCTGGTCGGTAACCGGCCCCTACCCCTCTATGAGGCGGAGAAGCTGCTCACCGATGAGTACTCCAAACGCTTCATCGCGCCGGCTGGCATCACGGGCCTGTGGCAGGTGAGCCGTCGTGGCAAAGGCGGCGATATGTCGGAAGAAGAGCGCAAGGCGTTGGATAACGAGTATGCCCGAGACTACTCGCTCAAAAAGGACATCCAAATCATATTGAAAACTATTCCTGCGCTGTTTCAGAAAGAAAACGTATGAGGAAAGTACTATTGGCCGGCCTGCTGGCCCTGCACACATCGCTGGCGCTGGCTCAGACCAAACCAGCCCCGACCGAGAGCTGGCAAACCATTTTTTTTGATTCTCCAACTGTCGCCCTACCCCGGCTCACTGCCGCCGCCATCCAGCACTCAGCCTCGCTCAAGAGCCTGGAGATTTCGAAATCCATCAGCCAGGAACAAGCTAAGCTGGCCCGAAAATCTCTCTATAACATTGTAGCTGTAGGGGCAAATTATAGCTATGGAAACCTGTTTTCCTTTGGTGGTAATCAAGCTCCCAGTCCCGGTGTTGAGATAAATAACGCGCCTCGCTACTCGGTCAACGCCAATCTTTCCATACCGCTTAGCCTGCTCGTAAACCGGGGCAACACGGTTCGCATAGCAGACCTGAGTATTCAAAGCACCGAGGCAGCCCGGCAGGACCGGGTAGACCAGTTGCGCCAGCAAGTTATCGAACTCTACCAGACCGTCGTACTGGCCCGGAAAGTACTCACCCTGCAACAGGAAGCGCTGGTGAATGCGCGCACCAACTACCAGCTCTCGGAGCGGCAGTTCCGGCAGGGGCAACTGACTTTGCCGGAGATTTCAAGCGCTAATAGTCAGCTTACAAGCGCTTCTATCGCGCAGGAATCGGCCCGTAACCAGTACGACACGGCGTTTCTGATATTGGAAGAAATAGTGGGCGCCAAGATTTCAACTTTAATGACCACCCGATGAGCTTATCTGATTTACGCCGGCTGCTGGCGCGCAAATGGCTGTTGCTTGTGCTCGTGCCGCTGGTACTTAGCGTTTCAACTTACTTTTTTGCCCGCAACCTTCCCAAGACGTACTCTTCTGACACCACTATCTATACGGGTATCGCCTCGGGCTATTCCCTCTTGGGCAATCCGGAGGCTAACGATAACCGGACCAGCAACGCTTTTGATAACCTCGTTAATCTTATTAGGGCCCGCTCAACCAAAGAAGAGGTAATATTTCAGTTGCTGGCTACCCACCTCTGGCACACCAGCCAGAACCCTGCGCTGCTCGATACCGCCCCGTATCAAGCCCTGAGCACCAAAATATCGCCAGAGTTGCGGCGTCAACTCACGGGCCCCACCCAACAGGCTACGCTAGAAAATGTACGGCGCTATGCCCAGGCCGACAATGCGAACGCCCTGCGTAAACTGCTGAACTCCACCAATTCAACCTACTCGCTGGCCGCGCTCGATTATCTGTCGGCTTCGCGCGTGGGGTCGAGCGACTTAGTAAGGCTGGATTTTAACAGCTACAGCCCGGAAATTTGCCGCCTGACGCTGGAGTTGGTAACCCAGGTTTTTCTGGAGCGGTCTAAGAACTTGCGGCAGGGGCAAACTTCTTCGGTCGTTTCGTACTACGAAAAGGAGCTGGAGAAAGCTAAGGAGCGACTGGCGAAGGCCGAAAGTGAGAACCTGGCTTTTAATCGCGCCAATAATATTATCAACTACAACGAGCAATCGAGCCACATTGCGGCCGAGAAAGAGCAGTTGGTAAGTCAGATAACGCAGATAAGCCAGGAGTACGCTGGCGCGCAGGCCGGATTGAGTGCAGTAAACCAGCGGCTGGGCGGGCGCCAAAACACCCTGCTCAACAACCGCCAGCTATTGGACCAGCGCCAGAAGCTGAACCGCTTGAACGCGGCTATTGCCGACCAGCAGCTCTCGGGCCCGCAGGATGCTGCCGCCGCTGCCAAACTCAAGCAGCTACAGGCAGAGGCCGACCAAACCGCGCAAGCCATGCAAGGCAATGTGAATACCTACTACTCTCAGAGCACAACAACCGAGGGCTTAGCCAATAGAGAGTTGCTTGATAATTGGGTACAGAATGTGGTGCTTGTAGAAACCAACCGGGCCAAGCTGGCCGTGATGAACCAGCGCCAGCGGGAGTTCGACCGCGAATACCAGCGCATGGCTCCGCTCGGCGCCACACTCAAGCGCATCGAGCGCGACATCGACATCGCCCAAAAAGACTACATCTCGGTGCTCTATAACCTCAACCAGAGCAAGGCTACCCAACAGAACACGCAGTTCATGGCGGACCTCAAGGTCATTGACCCGCCCAATCTGCCCTCCAGCGCCAAAGACAGCTTGCTGCTAGTGCTAGTGCTACTGAGCGGCGTCGGTGGTCTTGTGTTTACCGGAGGCCTGATTGTCGGCTTGGCGATGCTGGATAACTCCCTGAAAAACCCGGCCGTGGCCGAGCGGCGCATCGGGCTGCCAGTTGCTGGCTTCACGCTCAACTCTCATGGTGAGCCTACCAAGCAGCTGCACGCCTCTCAGCAGCGCAGCCTCGACCAGCTCGTGCGGCATATTCTGCTCAAGGCTAACACGTCGCCTACCCCCTTGCCTTTCGTAGTAGGCGTGTTCAGCGTGCAGCGGCAGGAAGGCAAAACCACCCTCTGCCAAGCTTTAGCCCAGCGGTGCCAGGAAATGGGAGTGCAAACACTATCGCTCTACCCCGACAGTGACGAAATAGACGGGGACCTGGGAGCGCCTTCACTCTACTATTCCTCCCAGATGGCGGCCGTGCAAGGCTGGCCGCTCGACCAGCTCATTCAGCACGCGGTGCCTAAACATATGACGGAAATCAGCGCTCCCAACGTGCAGGTGGTGCTGGTTGAGTTCCCGGCCCTGCGCGAGGCAACCTTGCCGGTGGGAGTGCTGCGGCAACTTAATCTGGTGTTCCTAACCGTCCCGGCCACCCGTGCTTGGCGCCAAACCGACCACCAGACCGTGGAGCGCTTGCGTGCCGCTACCTCAGCCCCGGTTGAAGTCGTGCTCTCCGGCGTGGACCTCTACCACGGCGAAGCAGCCATGAGCTAGGCGCGGTAAACCAGTTATTTGCGCCGCGCAGCCGTCTCTTATTTTTCTGCTATGAAGCTTACCCCATCCTTTTCTGAAACCCTGCTCAACTCGCGCTGGCTGCTACCGGCGGCGCTGGCCGGGGCGCTGGGTTTGGGCTGGCTGGCTGGCCAGGCAGGGCCGGCCGTGCCGGGGCTGCTGATAGCAATGCCACTGCTAGTTCTTTTCACGATAGTAGTATTCTATTACCCAAGGGCCGGCTTCATAGCTTATATCAGCTACTGCTTTCTGATTAACCACCTGAGCCGGCACGTGCTCAAGGTGCCGGTCGGGCTGGCAATGGAAGCTATCCTAATTATTACTTGGCTGGCAGTTCTGTTTTACCGCTCTGAGCCGCCCGACTGGCGCCGCGTTCAAAATGACCTGTGTAAGTTGACGCTGGTTTGGTTTGTTATCAACCTTTTGGAGGTAGTTAACCCCGCTGGCGCCAGCCTGCAAGGCTGGTTTTATGACTTGCGCAGCAACGCCTTACTCTGGCTGATGACCGTGCCGCTAGGCTTCCTGGTGTTGCGTCAGCGCCGGGACCTGAACATGTTTATATATTTGGTCATCGGCTTCTCCGCGCTGGGTGCCCTGTACGGCATCAAGCAGAAGTACCTGGGCGTTGATGACATGGAGCAGTACTGGCTCAATCAGGGCGCGGCCCGCACCCACGTTCTGTGGGGCAAGCTGCGCGTATTTTCCGGCTATAGCGAGGCCGCTCAGTTTGGCAACTCCCAGGCGCACGTCGCGCTCATTTGTCTCATCCTGGCGCTAGGGCCCTACTCCTGGCAAAAACGGCTCTTGTTAGCCAGCGCGTGCTTGCTGTTGCTTTACGGTATGCTCATCTCGGGCACCCGTGGGGCTTTTTTCGTGCTGGTAGTGGGCATATTAGTTTATCTGCTGCTCAGTAAGCGTCTTAAAGTGTTAATCTTGGGCTGCCTGCTGGCGGGCGGGGCGTTCATGACCCTCAAATACACTACTATCGGCAATAGCAATGCCGACGTCTTTCGGATGCGCACGGCCGTCGACCCTAATGACCCATCGCTGCGAGTACGGCTGGCCAACCAAGCGCTGCTGCGCGAGTACCTCAGCAGCCGGCCTTTTGGGGGCGGCGCCGGAACTATGGGCTCCTTGGGCCTGAAATATAATGCGGGTACTTTTCTCTCAAAGGTGCCACCCGACAGCTATTTCGTTAAGGTCTGGGGGCAGTATGGCATCGTGGGCTTCCTTATCTGGTTTGGTATCATCCTTTTTACTCTGGGCAAATGCGCCGGCATCGTCTGGCGCATCAGAGACCCCGGCTTGCGGCAAAAGCTACTGGCCCTGACGGCCGGCTTCAGTGGCATTCTACTAGGCAGCTATGCTAACGAGATTATGAACCAGATGCCCTCATCCATGATAGTATACCTCACTTGGGTGTTCATTCTATCAGGTCCCGACCTGGATACGCCCCGCTCAGTTGCAGCCGAGAATGTCTGAGCCGCTGGTTTCCATTATCACCATCAACTACAATCAGGCCCAAGTGACCTGTGCGCTGCTGGCCTCACTAGCGCGCATCACCTACCCCCATGTGGAGGTGATTGTAGTAGATAATGCTTCGCCCACCGAGGCGCCCACGCGCATCGCCGAGCAGTTTCCGGGTGTTCAGCTCATTTGTTCGCCGCAAAATCTGGGGTTCGCAGGCGGCAACAACCTGGGCATTGCCGTTGCGAAAGGCAAGTACGCCTTGTTTTTGAACAATGACACCGAGGTTGAGCCTGATTTTCTGGAGCCGCTGGTAGCCGCGATGGAAGCCAATCCGACCATTGGCATGGTGTCGCCCAAGCTCATTTTTTACGGCACCGACCAGTTGATTCAGTACGCGGGAAGCAGCGCCATCAATCCGTGGACTGGCCGTAGCGCTACCATTGGCAATCTGGAGAAAGACGAGGGCCAGCATAACGCCACCTACCCCACCCAGCTCGCGCACGGCGCCGCCATGCTCGTACCGATGGACACTATCCGTCGGGCGGGCCTGATGCCGGAGCTGTACTTCCTGTATTACGAAGAGTTGGACTGGTGCGAGATGGTTAAGCGCGCCGGCTATCAGGTGTACTACGTCGGAAGCTCCACCGTCTATCACAAGGAATCAGTATCGGTAGGCCGCGGCTCCGTGCTCCGGACCTACTACATGCACCGCAACCGGCTGTTATTCATCCGGCGTAATGCCACTGGCATGCAACGGTGGAGCGGCATTCTGTTCTTCCTATTGGTTGCAGCACCCAAACAGAGCCTGCTGTACTTGCTGCGTAGCGAGATAAAGCACCTGCAGGCGGTATGGAAAGGTATCTTTTGGCATTTGCGGGGCCGCAATGTGCATCAGAATCAATTCCTACCCCAGTAGCGGGGCCAAGACGCCACAGCTTGGCAGCTAATCTATTATCAAAACCAGCATTAGCTAATTAATCAGTTGGCGTTGAGCCCAGTAAACCTTTTGCTCATGCGGACCATTGCCCCTTCTCCTTCTGAAAGACAAGTATTTATAAGCTTTGCGCGCGGCCTATCAATATTCACCATTATTCTGTATCATTTTCTGCAGCGCGCCCGCCTACCCCCCCCACTGGCCCAGGCCAGTCTATTAGGCGGGTCGGGTATTTATATATTCTTGTTTGCTTCCAGCTATGGGCTGTACTTCTCCAGAGCGACGACCTGGGGAAGCTTCTACTTCAAACGCTTCAAAAGAATACTGCTGCCTTATTATATCGGGGTGACGCTGATTGTACTAATTAACTATTTCGTCGGTATCTATCCTAACAGCTGGCAGGCTTATCTCAGCCATTTGCTGCTGTATAAAATGTTTTGCGAGCAGTACATAAGCAGCTATGGGCTGCAATTTTGGTTTATCTCAACCATTATTCAATTCTACCTGCTATGGCCTCTGTTTCTACTGGCTTCAAAGCACGTAAGCAATAGCAAACTACTCCTGATTTCTTTTGGCATATCCCTGCTGTACAGTGTTTTGATAGTCAGGCTCGACTTGCAGCATCAGCGCATCTGGCATAGCTCAGTCATTCAATATACCTGGGTATTTGCCCTAGGACTGATTGCGGCCAAAGAACAATGCCTGCCCCGACTCTTGCAACTAGGTGGGTTCAGATATGGCTTGTTTTTAATAGCCGGAATAGTTCTAGCCTTGCTCATCAGCAAGCTCGCTGGCGGAGGAGGAAGCCCATTCAATGACTATTTCATGTTCATTGCTTATTTCTCGGCCAACATTCTGCTTTATCTGCTGGGCCAGAAACTGCCCTTTATTATCCGATTCGTGCTCTGGATTGAGTCGTTTTCGTATTCGCTCTACATCGTCCACCTGTTTATACTCTTTCTCTACCTTAAAGTGCTGTCTGAGGCGCGACTCAATCTGTACGAAGTGCCAGCCGTAACCGCGCTTTGCATTGGCGTAGCTCTTTTGTTTGATAGACTGATTCAACTGGTTACCAACGCGCGCCTTGGGCGTCCCCGGCCCGTTTTGGGCGTATAAACAGCATTTACAGCGTCCGCTTCTTTCGGGCCTGGCATTTGCTCCAGGCTTTTTCGTGTCCTGTCAGGCACGCTACCCATTTGAACTATGACTATCCTAGCATTTCTACCAACGCTACTATTATACCTGCTGGGCGGCTACTTACTGTTCAATGTGCTGTACCTGCTGTTTTTTGCCTTGGCGGGCCACCGCCGCCAACCAGCTATGCCAGCAGCAGAGCAGGCCCCACCCCGCCGCATGTGCGTGCTCATGCCCTCCTACCGCGCCGACGCCGTGATTATGGAAACGGGGCCCGCCGCCGTGCGCCACCACTATGCCGGTCCGGCCGATGTGCAGGTCATCGCCGACGGCTTGCAGCCCGCTACCGTGCAGGCCCTGCGCCAGCAGGGCGCTAGCGTGGTGGAAGTGACGTTTGCCCGCAGCACCAAGGGCAAAGCCCTGCTCGCGGCCCTCGATTCCCTACCCCCCCAGGCCTACGACGTGGCCGTAATCCTGGACGTGGACAATGAGATGGCACCCGGCTTTCTCGCGCAGGTCAACCACGCTTTTGCCGCCGGCTACCGGGTGGTGCAGGGCCACCGCACGGCCAAAAACCTGAACTCACCCTTCGCCGTGCTCGACGCCTGCAACGAGGAAATCAGCAACCACATCTTCCGGCAGGGCCACGCCAGCCTGGGCATGTCATCGTCGCTTATCGGCTCGGGCATGGCCTTCGAATACGGCTACCTGCACCGGCTGCTGCGCGATATTGGCGACACGGCCGGCGAGGACAAGGAGTTGGATTTCAGAACCCTGCGCGACCGGGTCAAAATAGCCTATCTGCCCGAAGCCTACGTGTACGACGAGAAAATCCCCAATTCGCAGGTGTTTGCCAACCAGCGCACCCGCTGGCTGGCAGCACAAATTGAGTATTTCCGCAAGTACTGCGGCGAGGGTTTGCGGCAGCTCAGCCAGGGCAATATCGATTTCTTTGATAAGATAGTGCAGTCGGCGCTGCTGCCGCGGGTGCTGCTGCTAGGCCTGCTGGGGCTGCTGCTGGGGCTTTCGCTGCTGTGGGGGGGGGTAGGGCCGGGGCCGGGCTTCTGGCTGGCGCTGCTGGCGGGCACGGGCGCGGCCCTGCTGCTGTCCTTGCCAGCGCGCCTCTACACCCGGCAGGTAGGCCAAGCGGTGCTGCATCTGCCTGTGGCCCTCGGCGCCATGCTGCTGGCCTTGCTGCAAATCCGAAAAGCCAAAACCTCGTTCATACCCACGCCGCACGCCCCGCACGCCACGGGCACGCCTTCCCAATCCTGAGCTAACCCGCTTCCTACCCCCCCGTTGCCATGCCCTGGGAGATTATTTTTTTACCCGCCATTATCTGCCTCATTATCGGGGTTCGGCGCGGCTTGCGGGCCACCCCGCGCCGGTAGCCGGCTGCTTACCCCGTCTGGCCTATGAACCACCAGAACATCATTATGCTGTGCCAGCAAAGCTGGGACATTGGCCTGGGCTTCAACGCCAAGAACATGGCCAAGGAGCTGGCCAAAAACAACCGGGTGCTGTTCGTCAACACCACCCTGGATGTCAAGACGGCCATTAAAAACTTTGGGCAGCCCGACGTGAAAAAGCGGCTGCGCATTCTCTTCGGCCGGCAGGAGGGCCTGGTGCAGGCCGAAGAAAATCTGTGGGTGCTCACGCCCGGCGTCATCGGCCTTTCCATTAACTGGCTGACTTCGCGCTCCTTATTCAAAATCCTGAACCGCTGGAACAGCACGCTGCTGGCCGGCAGCATCCGCAAGGCGGCGCAGGCGCTGGGGTTTGATTCCTACCACCTGTTTCAGGACGGCATCATCTACCAGGGCCTGGAGCTGAAGCAGCTGCTGGCGCCGCGCACCTTTACGTACTACGTGCGCGACTACATGCTGGCCGTGCCCTACTTCCAGCGGCACGGGCCCTGGGTGGAGGCGGAGCTGATGCGGCAGGCCGACGCGGTGGTGGCCAACTCGGCTTATCTGAACGACTACGCCCGCCAGCACAACCCCCACAGCTACGACATCGGGCAGGGCTGCGTGCTGTCGATGTACCAGGCCGATATTCCCTACCCCCCCCCGCCCGACCTAAGCGCCCTGCCGCGGCCGTACATCGGCTACACGGGCTTTCTAACCGGCATCCGGCTGGATATCAAGCTTTTGCGCGCCATTGCCGAGCAGCGCCCGCAGTGGAGCCTGGTGCTAGTCGGTCCTGAGGACTTTGATTTTCAGGCCAGCGACCTGCACGAGCTGCCCAACGTGCACTTTCTGGGCTCAAAGGCGCCGAATCAGCTGGCCGCCTACTTGCAGCACTTCGACGTGTGCATGAACCCGCAGGCCAACAACGAGGTGACGGCCGGCAACTACCCGCTCAAAATCGATGAGTACCTGGCGATGGGCAAGCCCGTAGTGGCGACGGCCACCCGCACGATGGAGCTGTTTGCCGACCACGTGCACCTGGCCGACGGCCCCGAGCAGTGGCTCCAAGCCATCGAAGCCGCCCTGGCCGACGACGACCCGGCCCGCAGCGCCGCCCGGATTGCCTTTGCCCAAAGCCACACCTGGGCTGCGAGCGTGCAGAAGCTGTCGGCCGCCGTCGAGCAAACCACCAAGCGCCTTTCCTCCGTGCCGGCCTGAGCGCAAGTAGCTTTGCCGGCGCCAACCCGTGGCTGGCGCCTCCCCTAACCTGAGTACCTCCAATGTCAACCCCCCGCAAACTAAGAGTTCTGGAAACCATCCGGCAAGGCACCATCGGCGGCGGCGAGACGCACGTAATGGACCTGACGCAGGCCTTGAACAAGGACTTGTATGAGCCCATTGTGCTCTCCTTCACCCCCGGCCCGATGGTAGACCGGCTGCGGGAGATGGGAATAAAAACGCACGTCATTGAGACGGAAAAGCCCTTTAATATCTTAAAGTGGCCGCAAGTGAAGCAGCTGTTAAAGGATGAGAGGATTGATATAGTGCACGCCCACGGGACCCGGGCCGGCTCCAACACCTTCTGGGCCGCCAAGCAATTGGGGCTGCCCATCCTTTACACCGTGCACGGCTGGTCGTTTCACGTCGACCAGAACCCGCTGCTGCTCAAATCCCGGCAGCTCGGCGAAAAACTGCTGCTCAGCCAAGCCAACGTCACCATTTGCGTGTCCAAAAGCAACTATCGGGACGGCCGAGCTTTCAGCGAGATGAAGCGAGCCGTGGTGGTCAACTACGGCGTAAACCTGCAGAAATATAATCCCGACCGCACCTTTAAAGACATTCGCGCCGAGCTAGGCATCGCCCAGGACACGCTGCTGGTGGGCTGTATTGCTCGCGTCACGGTGCAGAAAGACCCGTTCACGTTTCTGCGCGCCATTGCCGCCGTGCCTGCCTCCCTGCCAATTCAGTTTCTACTGGTCGGTAACGGCGACCTGAAAGAAGCGACCCTGCAACTGGCCGAAGAATTGAAGCTGGGTAGCCGCCTCAAGTTTCTGGAGGCCCGGCAGGACGTGCCGGACTTCCTGCGAGCCCTCGACGTGTATTGCCTGCCTTCCCTCTGGGAAGGATTACCCATTGGCTTGCTGGAGGCGATGGCGATGGCCAAAGCCATCGTCGCGACGGGCGTCGATGGCACGAAGGAGGCCATCCAGGATGGGGTTAATGGCTTGCTCATCCCGCCAAAATCGCCGCAAAAGCTGGCCGAGGCTATTGTGCGCCTGGCTGGCGACGCGCAGTTGCGCCAAACCCTGGGAGCCGCCGCCCGCCAGACCGTGCTGCGAGAGTTCAACGTTGAAGTTATGACCCGCGAAGTCGAGCAGCTCTACGAGCAGGTAACCGGCGGGCAGCCGGCCAGGGCGGCGCTGGCTTCGTAGGCGGCTGACGCCGACCGACGCTAAGCCTGGTCAGCGCCGAACTGCCGTACCTCTATTTTTGCTATATCCTACTATATCCTGCGTGCCTGATGAGTATAGCTGACCGTGTTAAAAGCAGCCCCCGGCTGAAAAGTCTGGTGCTGTATCTGCTGAGCGTGCCCGGCGAGGCGCGTCCGCGCCTGTGGGTTAAGTGGTTTGTGAATCCATTTCGTCATAAATATGGCCGCCGCTCACTGGTGCGCTGGCGCACCCGGATGGACGTGGTGCCGTTCAATAACTTCTCCCTGGGAGCTGAATCAGTGATTGAAGACTACGCGACCGTTAACAATGGCATGGGCGACGTGCACATCGGGGCCCGCACCTTCGTAGGCATCTCCAACGTGCTGATTGGCCCGCTGCGCATCGGCAACGATGTTATCATCGCGCAGAACGTCGTGTTTTCGGGCCTCAACCACGGCTACGCTGACCTGAACATTCCTATCAAAGACCAGCCCTGCACCACCGCCGAGATAATCATTGAGGACGAAGCCTGGATTGGCGCCAACAGCGTCATCACGGCTGGCGTGCGCGTTGGCCGCCACGCGGTAGTGGCGGGCGGCAGCGTCGTGACCAAAGACGTGCCGCCTTACACCATCGTGGGCGGCAACCCGGCCCGCGCCCTCAAGCAGTACCGCCCCGAAACCGGGCAATGGGAGCGAGTGAAGTAACTTCACCGGCAACCCACCAGCCCGTACCCTATACCACGCTCAGCGCTTGCGCTATTGTACTTATACTCAACCTTCTGTGCTTCAGATTTAAACATTATTTTTTTATGCTGCAAACTTTATTCTGGCTAGCGATGGCCGGCGTGCTCTATACCTACGTCGGCTACGCCCTGGTAGTAGGCGTCTGGGCCCGCCTGGCGCGGCGCGGTGCCCGGCCCCTACCCAGCACCTTTGAGCCGACCGTAACGCTGGTTGTGCCCGCCTACAACGAGGCCGATATCCTGGCCGACAAGGTGCGCAACTGCCTGGCCCTGGACTACCCCGCCGAGCAGCTGCAGCTGCTCTTCATCACCGATGGCTCGACCGACGACTCGGGGCGGGTGCTGGCCGGGTTTCCGCAGGTGCAGCACCTGCACCAGTCGGCGCGGGCCGGCAAGTCGATGGCCGAGAACCGGGCCATTCGCCACGTGACCACGCCCTACGTCATCTTCACCGATTGCAACACCATGCTCAACCCGCAGTCCGTGCGCCTGCTCGTGCGTCACTACGCCAACCCCGCGGTCGGCGCCGTGTCGGGCGAGAAGCGGGTGCTCAGCGACGGCAGCACGTCGGGGGCCGGCGAGGGGCTATACTGGAAATACGAGTCTTTTCTAAAGAAATGCGATTCGGATATTTACAGCCTGATGGGCGCCGCCGGCGAGCTGGTTTCGTTTCGCACCAGCCTGTTCAAGCCGCTCGAAGCCGACACCATCCTCGATGATTTTGTGCAGTCCATGCGTATCGTCGATGCCGGCTACCAAGTGGTGTATGAGCCACAGGCCTACGCGATGGAACCGCCGTCTTTTTCGCTCAAGGAGGAGATGAAGCGCAAGGTGCGCATCTGCGCCGGCGGCTGGCAGGCCATGAGCCGGCTGCTGCCGCTGCTCAACCCGCTGCGCCAGCCGGTGGTGGCGTTCCTGTACCTCTCGCACCGGGTGCTGCGCTGGAGCCTGACGCCGCTGTTGCTCTTGCTGCTCCTACCCCTCAACGCTGCCCTGGCCCTGACCGACGGCGGTATCTACACCGGGCTGCTGGCGCTCCAAATCCTGTTTTATGGCGCGGCGGCGCTGGGCTGGTGGCGGGCGGCGCAGGGCCGGCCGGCGGGCCCGCTGCTGGTGCCGCTCTACTTCACGATGATGAACGTGGCCGTTTTTCAGGGCGCGGGCCGGTTTTTGCGCAACGCCCAGCCTGCCGCCTGGGACAAAGCCCAGCGCGCCACTGCTCAGTAAGCGGGCCGGCGGGTTGCCCAAAGCACCCGCCAGCTCTGCCTACCCCCTTCTTTGCTTCTGATGACCAACCACCGATTTCCCAAGCTTTACTCCTACCTGGGCAACAACCAGTTTATGTCGCTGGCTGGCAACCTGGCGGCGTCGGGCCTGGGTATTATCTCGGTATCGCTCCTGTTCCGGGCGCTGCCGATTCGGGAGATTGGCGTGTGGGTGTTCTTCATTACGGTGGTGGGGCTGGCTGATTCGTTTCGGGCGGGCTTCCTGACCACGGCCCTTATCCGGGCTTGCTCCGGCGCCACGCCCGACCGGGCCCGCGAAGTCACTGGCTCGGCCTGGGCCATTGCCCTGGGCATCACGGGGGCGCTGGGCCTGCTCAGCCTGAGCGCCTGGCTAGCGGTAGGCCGCACGGCCGATGCTGAGACGGCCCTGCTACTGCGCTGGTTCGGGGTGGTGCTGGTGGCCACGCTGCCCTACTTCATGGCCTCGTGCGTGCTGCAAGCCGAAATGCGCTTCGACCGCATTCTCTATATCCGTCTGCTTTCGCAGGGCTTATTTGTGCTCAGCATCGGGGTGATGATGCTGACCGGCACCGCCTCGCTCGAGAAAGTGGTGTACTGCTACGTGGGCGCGTCGGTGGTTACCAGTGTCATGGTTCTGGTGCTGGGCTGGGCGCGGCTCGGCAGCTTGAGCCGCCGCAGCGGCGCCTGCATCCGCGAGCTGGCCGAGTTTGGCAAGTACAGCGTCGGCAGCTACGTGGGCAGCACCATGCTGCGCAGCTCCGACTCGTTTGTCATCAAGTTCATGCTGGGCCCCGCCCCGCTAGCGGTTTATAACCTGGCCGGGCGCTTTATGGAAATCATTGAGATTCCGCTGCGCAGCTTCGTAGCTACGGCTATGCCCGCGCTTTCGGCGGCCTACAACCAAAACCGGCTTGGCGAAGTAGCGCACCTGCTGCGCAAGAACGCCGGGATGCTCACCTGGGCCTTCGTGCCGGCCACGCTGGGCGCCTGGCTGCTGGCCGACCTGCTCATCTACGTTATCGGCGGCGCCAAGTACGGCGACACCGAGGCGGCCAACCTGCTGCGCATGGGCATGGCCCTGGCTATCATTTACCCCATCGACCGGTTCGTGGGCGTCACGCTCGACGTGCTCAACCAGCCCCGGCTGAATCTGTACAAGGTCTTGCTGATGCTGGTGGTCAATGTAGTGGGCGACGTAACGGCTCTCACGATTTGGCCCAACATCTATGGCGTGGCCCTGGCCAGCCTGCCCACCGGCATCGCGGGCTTCACGTTTGGCTACCTCCACCTGCGCCGCCACCTGCCCTTGTCGCTCAAGTCCATCATGGCCACCGGCTGGGACGAAGGCCGGGCCCTGCTGGCGCGCTTCCTCGGCAAGCTGGTGCCGGCCGCCGCCAGCTCCAAACCCCGCTAAGTGGCCCGCACCAGGCTGATTTCAGCACGTAACTGCTAATATTCCAACTAGTTAACGCTACTTCCTTAGAGCAGTAGCCTCCCGATACGGATATGAGAGTAGCGCACCTTCTGATGGTCCACAAGAACGCCGCCCAAATCAGGCGGCTGATTCAGGCGCTGGCGCACGAGGACTTTGACTTTTTTATTCACGTCGATAAGCGCTCCGACATCGAGGAGTTTGCGCAGTTGCGGGGTCTGCCGCAAGTGTACTTCATCCGCCACCGGGTTTGGGCGCGCTGGGCTTCCTACCGGTTCACCGAGGGTGTCTTGCAGAGTATGCAGGAGATAGTAAGCACCGGTACCACCTATGATTTTATCGCGCTGCTGAGCGGGCAGGACTACCCCATCAAGCCGGCGGCGAGTATGCACGCCTATCTGGCCCGGCACCAGGGGCATTCTTTCCTCTCGTATGAGGCGCAGGGCTCCGACTGGTGGCAGCACGCCATCAACCGCGTCGAGCAGTATCACCTGCTCTACTTTGAGTTCAAATATCAGTATACGATACAAACTATCCTCAACCGCCTGCTGCCCAAGCGCCGGTTTCCGCTGCCCTACACGCTCTACGGCGGACCCAACGGCTCGTGGTGGACGCTTAGCCGCGACGCGGCGGCCTACGTGCTTGATTTTGTGAAGCAAAACCCCGCCCTGGGCCGCTTCAGCCGCTTCACCTGGGGCTCGGATGAGTTCCTGGTCCCCACGATTGTAATGAATTCGCCCCTCAGAGACTCCGTCATCAATGATAATTACCGCTACATCGACTGGTCGCTGGGCGGCCCTAACCCCAAGGTGCTGACCGTGGCCGACGCCAACAAGCTGGCGCAGTCGCCCAGGTTTCTGGCCCGGAAGTTCGACGCCGCTACCGACGCGCAAATCCTGGACCTGCTCGATGAGTCGCTACGGCCGGCCCGGCGCTAGCCGCCGCGCCGCGTATTCCCTACCCCCCTCTTTGCTCCCAAACCCCTCCGCCAACTTTAGCTTATGACAAGACACGTTATTCTCGCTTACGGCCGGGAAACTGAATACTGGCGGGCCATTTTTGCCATTCTGAGCTTCTGGGCCTGGTATACCGGCGACAAGGCCAAGGTGCGCACGCTAATATTCACCGACCGCCCCGACTTTTTCAAGCCTCACCTCGGCGACCTGCCCGCTGACTATGTGCACCTCACAGCCGAGGCCATGCAGCAAATGCGCGGACCCCAGCAGTACGTGCACCGCATCAAGCTCGCCACCGTGGACCAGGTTTTTCGCGATTATCCCGGCGACCAGCTGCTGTTTTGCGATTCGGACACATTTTTCGTGGCGCCGGCCGAGGCGCTGCTTGAGCGCCTGCGGCCCGGCGTGAGCCTGCTGCACCAGCGCGAGTTTACCTACGCCGAGGCGGTGGACGTGTACGCCAGCTATAAGCCCGCCCAGGACGAGTATCCGCGCCGCTTTATCGAGCTGATTGAAAGCCAGACGTTTCAGGTGGGCGGCCAGCCGCGAAAATTCCTGAGAACTCAGCACATGTGGAATTCCGGCGTGCTGGCCCTGCGACCCGAAATCGCGGCCCTGATGCCCGATATCGTGGCGCTGAACGACGCTTTTTACGCCGGCAGCGGCTGGATGACGGTCGAGCAGATTGCTTTTTCGCTGGCCCTGCCCACCCAAACCCAGCTCATGCCCAGCGACGAGTTCGTGTTTCACTACTGGGGCGCGGGGCAGAAGCAGCTGATGGACCGCCAGCTGGCGCAACTCTTCGCCGGGCCGTTCGGCCGGCTTTCCCTGGCCGAGCGCCTATCCCAGGTGCGCCACCTGAGCAGCGAGTGGTGGCACGCCGTGAAGCTGGACCAGGTGCGCGAAGGCGCGCTCTACGCCCTTGCGCAGGGCGATTTGGTGGCGGGACTGAAATACGTGGCCAAGGCGCTGCTGACCTCTCCCTTCGACGGCGACTTTATCAAGAGCGTATTCACCATTCTGAAGAAGAAATACGCGTAAGGCTGTTGTTCAGGAAACTTCGCGGCCCGCGGCCGTGTCGCAACTCCGCGCCAATGGCCAGCCGGCTCACGGCGCTTCTCTCCTTAATTATGAAACGACTTCTGCTTTCCGCTCTGATTTTACTTGGTGGGCTCGCCGCCTGTGATTCCAACCCGCCGCCGGCCACTGCCTCTTCTGCCGCCTCGGCGGGCGCGGCTGCGGCGTCCGCCGAGACGGTTCCTACCCCCCCTGCGGCCACGAACCCGGCGGCAACCCCGGCGACGGCCGTCGTGGCCAAGGTTGACGGGCCGGCCATCTACGCCAGCAACTGCCAGCAGTGCCACCAGGCCGCCGGCACGGGTCTGCCCGGCGCCTTCCCGCCCCTGCGCGGCAGCCCCGTGGTGAATAGCGCCGACGCCACGCAGCTGACCACCATCATCTTGCACGGCTATAATGCCCGCCCCGAATACGGCGCCATGCCCGGCTACGCCGCCAGCCTCAGCGACGAGCAGATTGCGGCGGTGGCAACCTACGTGCGCGGCGCCTGGAGCAACACCGGCAAAGCCGTGGCTGCCACCACGGTGGCCAAGGTGCGGGCCACCACCAAATAGGCGGTTTTCTTTCGCCAATCACTTTTCCTTACCGCTTTGACTAAACGCGATTTCGACGCCGTGGTGGTGGGCTCCGGTCCCAATGGGCTGGCCGCGGCCATTACGCTTCAGCAGGCGGGCCAGTCGGTGCTGCTGCTGGAAAGCAAAGACACCGTGGGCGGCGGCCTGCGCACGGCCGAGCTGACCTTGCCGGGCTTCCTGCACGACATCTGCTCCGCTATTCACCCAATGGCGGCCGAGTCGCCGTTCTTCAAGACCCTGCCGCTGGCTGCGCACGGCCTCGAATACTGCTACCCCCCGGTGGCGGCGGCCCACCCGCTCGACAACGGCACCGCCGCGGCCCTGCTGGGCTCGGTGGCCGAGACTGCTGCCCGGCTCGGCGCCGACGGGCCAACTTACCAGCAGCTGGTAGGACCCGTCGCAACTGACTGGCCGGAGCTGGCGCCCGCCATCCTCGGCCCGCTGCATATCCCCGACCATCCGCTGGTGATGGCCCGCTTCGGCCTCAAGGGTCTGCTGCCGGCCCAGGCTCTGGCCAACCACTACCTGAGAACCACCGAAGGCCGGGCTCTGTGGGCGGGCATGGCGGCGCACGCCCAGCTGCCCCTCGACAGCGTGGCGACTTCGGCCATCGGGCTGGTGCTGCTGGCCCTCGGCAACCGCCGGGGCTGGCCGTTGCCGCGGGGCGGCTCGCAGCAGATTGCCGACGCGCTGACTTCCTATTTCGTCTCGCTCGGCGGGCAGGTCCGAACCAACTTCCACGTGCACTCGCTGCGGCAGCTGCCTTCGGCCCACGCCGTGCTCTTCGACGTGACGCCCCGGCAGCTGCTGAGCATTGCCGGGCACAAGCTGTCGGCGCTCTACCGCTGGCAGCTGGGACGCTACCGCTACGGCATGGGCGTGTTCAAGGTCGACTGGGCGCTGGCCGGCCCTATCCCCTTCACCGCGCCCGAGTGCCGGGAGGCGGGCACCCTGCACCTGGGCAGCACGTTCGAGGAGATTGCCGCCGCCGAGCAGCTTACCTGGCGCGGCCAGCACCCCGAACGGCCGTTCGTGCTTTTGGCGCAGCAGAGCTTGTTTGATGATTCGCGGGCGCCGGCGGGCCAGCACACGGCCTGGGCCTACTGCCACGTACCCCACGGCTCCCGTCAGGACATGACGGCGGCCATCGAGGCGCAGGTAGAGCGCTACGCGCCCGGCTTCCGGGAGCGCATTCTGGCTCGGCACGTGCTCGACACCCGGCAGATGGAGGACTACAACGCCAACTACATCGGCGGCGACATCAACGGCGGCGTGCTCGACATCGGCCAGCTCTTCACCCGGCCGGCGCTGCGGCTCTCGCCCTACCGCACCTCGGCCAAAGGGCTGTACCTGTGCTCGTCCTCGACCCCGCCCGGCGGCGGCGTACACGGCATGTGCGGCTACCACGCGGCGCGCCGGGCGCTGCGCGACGTGTTCAATGTGCGGCTGCCCTCGCTCCCTGCGTCGGCGGCGGTTACGGCCCGGCCAGCTCATCCCTACCCCCTCGCAACGGGGCAAAGCTAGCTCAACATTAGAACGGCAATATCCGTAGTTTCACGGTTGAAATCAGAACTCATCCGGCCCGTTTCTTGTAAGAATGGGCGGTCTGAAAACGGCGTTTTGCGCCTGCCGACCATCCTTCCTTTGCACCTGATTTGAGAGCATGAAATATACCGCTTACGACCTGATTGTGGTCGGAACAGGCTTTGCTTCAACCTTTTTCCTGAAGCAATACCTGGCTAAAGCCCCCGCCAACGCCAAGATACTGGTGTTGGAGCGCGGCCACCTTTACCCGCGGGCCGAGCGGGTGAAAGACAAGCGCGGCGAGCCAACGCCCTACGCCAAGCTCAATCCGGAATCCTACGAGACCTTCGTCAACAACCGCCCCAGCAAGGACTGGCACTTCAGCGTCGGCTACGGCGGCAGCTCCAACTGCTGGTACGCCTGCACGCCGCGCTTTCTGCCCAACGACTTCAAGATGAAGACCTTGTACGGCGTGGCCAGCGACTGGCCCGTGCAGTACGATGAGCTGGACCCCTACTACGAGCAGGTCGAGGACCTGATGGCCGTGTCGGGACCGGCCGAGACGCCCTACCCCCGCCGCAAGCCCTACGTGCAGCCCCCGCACCTGTTCACGGCCGTCGACACGCGGCTACACGAGAAGTACGGCAAGCTCTACATCAACCAGCCCACGGCCCGCGCCCGCGTGGCCATGAACGGCCGCAACCCCTGCTGCGCCAGCGCCGTGTGCAGCGTGTGCCCGGTCGATGCTAAGTTCACCGTCGAGAACTCTAACTTCGGCGTGCACACCGACCCGCGCGTGGAGCTGCTCTATGGCGCGCCGGTTTACGGCCTCGAACTGGTGCAGGACCGGGTGCGGCGCGTGAGCTTCCGGCAGGGCGGTAAGGATTTTCACGTCGGCGCCGAAGTGGTGGCCCTGGCCACGAACGCCATCTTCAACGCCAACATCCTACTCAATTCCGGCGACACCAACCCGTTTACTGGGCGCGGCCTGGGTGAGCAGCTGGGCTTACAAGCCTACGTGTACCTCGACAACATGCAGAGCGTGGGCGGCAGCTCCTGGGTCAACGCCAACGGCTACATGCTCTACGACGGCGACCACCGCCGCGAGTCCGCCGCCTGTCTGATGGAGTCCAGCAACGCGCCGGTGTTTCGGCCCGAAAGCGGCAAGTGGCGCAACCTGGCCAGCTTCCGCATGATTTTCGAGGACTTGCCCGACCCGGAAAACCGCGTAGCCACCACCGCCGACCCCCTCAAGCCCGAGCTGCACTTTAAAGGACCTTCGGAGTACACCCTCAAAGGCATCGAGCGCATGAAGCAGCGCCTGCCCGAAATCCTGTCGTGCCTGCCCGTGGAGAAGATTTTCTACGAGCCGCCCTACGCTTCCGAGGCCCACATTCTGAGCACTGCTCGCATGAGTGCTACGGCGCAGGACGGCGTAGTCGACAAGCACTTGCGGCACCATCAGTACCGCAATTTGTTCGTGCTGGGCAGCAGCAGCTTCCCCACCTACACCCCCGCCAACCCGACGCTCACGCTCTCGGCCCTCTCGCTGTTCGCGGCCGATAAGTCGTTTTGAGGGGGGTAGGGATTTTAGAAAATAATTAAGTTAACGAATTAAGCAGCTTGCTATGCGCCGCAGAAACTTTCTTAAAATCGCGGGTCTGGGCACGGCGGCCATCGCCGTGCCGGCGGTGGCCGCCACCTCCGGCTCCACAGTCAAGGCTACGGCTGGTATTATCCTGCACGAGTTTCGCTTTTTGAAACTCGACCAGGCCGGGGTGGAAAAATTCGTCGAGGATTACTACCAGCTCACGGGCGGCGGCAGCACTCTGACCACCAAGCTCAAAACCAAGGCATACTATTTGTTTAAAATAGATTCGGAACGCTCGCAGCTGGTGCGCACCATCACCACCCTCTATTTACTTTCTACCGATTTCTTCCAGAACCGCATGGATGAAAGCCGGAAAGTGAAGTATCTCGGCTGGTACAATCCGCACAAGACGCCCTGCGCCAACCCGTTCTCATCTATTTACTACCCCCCGGCGGTTGCTTGATTCCACTTACTCATAAGTTAATCTGAGCAAACGTTTAGGCTAATTTTCCTACCCCCCTATGCGTCTGTTAACACGTGCGGCCCTTTCGGACGCACTCGTTGGTACAAATTATCTGCCTGCCGAAGCTGAGCGCGCCGCCGGCAATGATTTTGAAGACATCATAAGGTACCGGGTTTTCTGCATGGTGTGGGCCACTGGCACCCTGTTTCACATGGCGCAGTCGCGGATTTACATCAGCGCCCTGCATTATGTCTTGCTGACCATCGCCGCGCTAGCCCTGCTAGTAGGAACGGCTTCGGTGCTGCGGCTGGTAATTTTCGTGGCCTTGCAGCTCTACGAGGCCAGCATGTTGCAAACGATAAGCAACCACTGGCTATTCGCCACCTTCGTAAATCTAACGATTGCGCAGGTGCTAATTTACTTGATTATCAAGCGGCAAAGCTTCTGGATAAATAAGGCGGATTTTATCAAGACGCTGGCCCCGATAGTGCGAATTGAGCTGCTCCTGCTCTATTTTTTTGTCGTCCTGCACAAGCTGAACTCGGGCTTCTTCTCGCTGGAAAACAGTTGCGCGGCTTTGCTCCTCAAGGAGCAGCATCTGGACCTGCTGCTTCCAATTTCAGAAAACCTGATTAAAGCCAATATCTACCTCACCATTATTATTGAGGCCCTAATTCCTCTCCTTCTTATTTTTCGCAAAACCCGAAATGCAGGGTTGCTGCTCGGTCTGGCGTTTCACTGCGTTATTGCCTTCAACTCCTTCAACGGATTCTACGATTTCTCCTCGATGGTTTTCGGGGCGTATTTTCTTTTCACGCGCTATAGCTTCAGCAACACTATTTATATCGGCTATCGGAAGCTGGTGGAGTATCAGGCGCGGCTTAAGCAGCAGCTAGTTCAGTTTAGCTTCCGAAACTTAGTTATTCTGCTCGCTTTATTTCTGGGTGGCCTGGTGCTGCTTCGCGTCCTCACCAAGGTTTTTAATGATTATTTTCAGCTAATCTGGGCTTTCTACAGCTTTCTTTTCATTTTCGTATTTCTGCTCTCACTGGCGCTTAAAATCGAGCGGCGTCAGGAGCCGCCTCGTGCCTTTAAAATTGCCAATGCAGCATTTTTGCTGTTCCCGCTGGTAGTATTTTTAAATGGTATGAGCCCCTACCTGGGCTTGAAGACCGAGTCTTCATTCGCTATGTTTTCTAATTTAAGAACCGAAGGCGGCGTGACAAACCATTTCTTTATTCCTATCAGCGCCCAGGTGTTCGACTACCAGAAGGATATGATAGAGATTGTGCACTCCTCGGAGCCGCAGCTACAAAAGGTTGCTGATGAAAATAAGTTAATCACTTTCTTCCAGTTTCAGAACCACATTGCCAGCACCAGGCCGACTCAGGTAATCTACGTGCGCAATGGGCAGCGGCGCACTTTCACGCTGGCCACTGCTTCGCCCAACGATGAGCTTTTACAGAAAAGCTCGCCCATTTTGCGCCGGCTGCTGCGGTTTCGCGCCATTTCCAAAACGGAGCCGCAGCCCTGTCAGCACTAGGCAAACAGGCATGAAGCCAATCGAGGGGGGTAGGAAAGCGCAATTGTACTTTCCTACCCCCCTCGATTGGCTTCATGCCGTCGGTATCGATAAGCTGATTAAATCAGCTACCGTAGCTCATACAGCGTCGCGGCGTAGTTGCCGCGCTGATAGTGCGCGAGCCGGCGACCCATGCTGGCGAACTTCTCGTCCAGCAGGCGGCCGGGCGGAAAAGCCGGGTCGTGGTACCAGGCCGGCCGGTTCACGTAGTCGCCGATGGCATCGCGGTTGTTGACATCGTACACGAACCACAGCCTTTTCCGGCCGGCAAACGCCTTAAAATCCGGGTCGAGGTTTTGCAGGTAGTCGGCCTGCGAAACCGAGCGGTTTTTGGTGAGCCCAGCCAGGGTAGCGCCGTATTTCAGCCCGTAGGCGGCCTGGTAATACTCGTAGGCCTGGCGCATATTCCAGTACACGTACACGGCATCGCCGGGCCGGTACTGCTCATTGACGTGGAGCACCACGTCGCGGTAGTACTCCCGGTTGTAGAAGGAATCAGGGTTGATAACCTGCCGGGCTGAGTTAAGAAAGGCGGGCAGCAGCACCAGCGCCAGCAGCACCACGATGCCCCGCCGGCGGGGCAGGAAAAGCCGCTGCCCATACTGAGCGCCATGAGCTAGTAGCAGAATTGCCAGCGGCGCCAGAAAGAGCGTAAACCGCTGATAAAAGGGAAACTGACTGAGTGCCGACGCCACCAGGGCCAGCCCGAGCGGCAAAAGGAGCAGGAGCAGCTGCTGCCGGTCGTGCCGCAGCAGGTAGTAGACGCCAATAATCAAGAGCAAAGCCATCAGCCAGCCCATTTTCAGCACGTGCCGCAGGCCGAAGTAGGAGCGGGTGTCATCCACTTCCAGCAGCACGCCGAGCGGATGGCTCAGGAAGTCGTAGCCCTTCAGGCAAAGCCACTGCACTGCTTCCGCGGGCCGGGCCAGCGGCAGGTAGGCATCATATTTCACTTTGAAGAAGTCGGCCAGCCACCCGGAATCCTGATACTTCCCGATAAAGAAGTGGTATTGCAGCCCGAAGCTCAGCAGCCAAAGCCCACCCGGCACCAGGTAGAGCAGTAGGGTGCGCCAATCGCGCCGCCGCAGGGCGCGCAAGCCGATGACAAGGCCGATGGCGGCCAGGATAAAGATGACAGAAAAAGAAAACCACAGCAGCAGGCCGCCCAGCAGGCCCCAGGCCAGCAGCGGCGCCAGGGTGGTAGCGGACTGGTAGCGTATATATAGATAGAGCGCCGCCACCGTGCCCAGCAGCTCGGTGCTGTACTGCTTGGCCTCGACGGAGTGATATACGGCCGGGTAGCCCAGTGCCAGTACGCCAACCGCCAGCACTGCGCCCCAGGAACGCAGAAAATAGCGCGCGACTGGCACGAAAAGTCCTAGCGCGCCTACCCCACTCAGCAGCGAGAACAGCCGCAGCGCCGGCTCGTGCCGGCCAAACAGCGCCACCAAGCTGCGTACCGTCCACAGGTAGCCCAGGGGCGCTTTCTGCTGGTATTCGAACGGCCCCGTAGCCAGCTGCCCGAAGTTGAGCTTAATAATATTGACGTTCAGAAACAGCTCGTCAATGAAAAAAGAACGGTTGTTAAGAAAGTGAAACAGCCGAAAAAACACGCCGGCCGCCAGCAGCCCGTACAGCAGCCGGCGCTGGAGCTGGGAGCTGAAACCAGCGGCTTCGCTCTCGTCGCCGAGAACAACAGAAGAACCGGGCGGGGGCTTAAGCGGCTGGTCCGGACGTATGAGCATAGGCTGACATTGCGCAGCGCAGGGCCACTAGGCGGCGGGCAGCTAACGCCGCCCTACCCCCCCGTTTTGTTGGATACACGAGTCTGTAGCTGGCCGGGCCTACAGCTGATTGAAGTTGTAGCGCTCTTCCAGCAGATTGCTCAGAAAGGGGATGCGCACGAACATAAGCGTGATGAGTAGGCCGCAGAACAGAAACACGTAGAGCATAAACCACTTGCGCGTGTACAGCTTCTCGGAGCCTTGTACGGGCGAGTTTTCCAGCAGGCCGATGCGCAGATACCAGGAGAACAGCAGGGCAAAGAAAGGAAAGCTAATGAGCAGCTCAATCCGGTTCTTAATCAGGAAGATACCCAGAAAAAACGAACAGGTGAGGGCGTAGAAGAACATCGATATGAGCAGGCTGTGCTCGGTATAGAACTTAAACGAGCGGCGGTACAAGCCAGCCAGCTGCGGGTCTTTAATCAGGCGATACTCGGCAAAGCGCTTGGTAGCCATCAGAAAGGCGCCGCCCATCCAGTAAGCTACAATGATACTGGACGGCGGCAGGCTACTGAAAAACCCCGCAGCATTGAAAGTAGCGAGCGACAGCGCCGGGGCCACAATAAACCAGCCCAGGGCGAATCGAATGGGGTTGTTCACCGATTCCGACAGCACGTCGAGGTATACCCGCTCTTTGGTCCGGAACGGCCGCACGTTGTACATCACGCCCATAAAGAGCAGAAATGCCGACATGAGCACGAACTGAATGCTGATTTGATAAGCCAGCACCAAACCAACCACGGCCAGCACCAGCCACTCCGTGTACACCAGCGTGGGGTTGACGACGCGCACTACCGAAGTGCGCTTCTTTTTCAGTGGGTGAAATTTGTCAAATTCCGCGTCTAGGTACTCATTGATGACGTAGTTGGCCGAGGCGACTAGGCAGGTGCTGGCCAGGCCTAACACCAGCTTGACAAACAGCGCGGCATCGAGCGGCACGCGGTAGATGATGAAGGCGAACAGCACGCCCGGCATCATAAACACGTTTTTGACCCAGTTGTCGGGGCGCGCGATGGCGATGTAGTCTTTCAGGCCGGCCGGTACCAGCACGGCGGGCTCATTCGTGTTCGTGAGCGTATCAGATGGCGTCATGGGAGCTAAGTTGCTTGGTAAAGAACCGAACTATTCGGTTGAGCCGCGAGCTGCTGTTCGAGGTCTTGGTAAAACGTGAAATGTTGAAAAGCTTGCTTTTCCACTATCAGGCAGGGCATTCCGGCCTGTTCGGCGCAGGCTCCGTCCAGCTCGGGCCGGTCGCCGATAAACAGGCACTCGGCGGGCGTCAGGCCCAGCAGTTGGGTTACGTGCCGCAGGCCCTGCGGGTCTGGCTTGAGGCGGTCCACTTCCGGGTCCGTCGAGCTGACGACGGCATCGGCACTGAGGTGCATGGCCGCTAACTTGGCCTGGGCGGGGTAGTCAGAGTAAATGCCGATTTTGATGCCGCGCTGGCGCAGCGCGTTGAAGAAGGAAGTAGTGCCCGGATACGTGCAAGCCGGCAAGTATTGATTGGGGTGCTGAAACATCCAATGGTTTACTACGCGCCGGAGTTGGGCTAACGCAACGGGGTCTGAACCCACGCACCAGGCGTACTGAGCTTGTTCAAGGCCGGCGAAATGGCCGCCCGCCCGCTTTTCCCGCTCGGCCCGAAACCGGCGCAGCAGCAGCAACTCGCGCAGGCGCCACGGCCGCAGGGCATAGTAGGCCAGCAAGTCGGTCAGCAGCTTGCCGCGCAGCTTGTCCTGGGCATAGAGCGTGCCATCCACGTCGAAGATAACCGCCTTAACCTTCTGCCAATCAACGCCAGGAAATACAACCATTGTGCAAAGTTAGATATATATTACTATACCTGCAAGAAAATGTATTCCTGGTTTCGGACGCCGCTTTACGAAGATAGCGCCTTATGGTTGTAAAGTAGAGGCAGCACCCTGCTACTGCCCAGGCACTGATAGCCTGGTGGCCGCCCGCAGAGACAAAGAAACAAACCAGAGCAAGGCCAAATAAATGAGGCAGGAGAGGCTACGTTTCCTACCCCCCCCTGCTGGCTTGAAGCTAAATTAAGCGCAAAATGAAGACTATTCTTGGCTGCTACGTCAAACGGCTACCAGGCTTTTGCCTGCGAGGGCTTCCGGCAACTTCCACGCGCGGCAGCTTCTGCCCTAGCAGTCTATCAAATAAACTATTGATTATCAGACTTCTCGGTCCTATTATTTATTCACGCTTCCCTACGATTTCAGGTAGTGAGCGCGGGCCGGTTAGCGGCGGCGCTGTCTTTGTCAGTTCGCTGGGCAGCGGGCGCAGAAACGTGAGGCGTGAGCCGCCGGTCCGGGCGGCAGCTGGCCGGTTTTTGCTTTTGCCCGACCAGCACCTCAGGGCCGGCAGCATATCTGGCAGTTTGCGTCGGGTTTGGATAGCTGGTGTTGGCCCTTGGTTTGCGGGCCGGCTCACCAGCGCACCAAGGCTTCTTCCAAGCAACAGCGTATAGCAGCATATAGAGGCTGCGGCTCTACCCCGCCGCTGGAGTAGCGAGGCGATGGTAACTTTGCCCGCCATCGACCTTGCCCGCAGCATTGTGCCGGGTTTCGTTTCTCAGCCCCCGCCCACCCTGCCCTGAATGTTTCTGCTCTCAGCAGCCAACATTCTGGTTGGTTTTTAGTAAAAATTTTATCTCCTTATCCATCACCGACTTGAACCTGACCCCACTTTCCCTACCGGCCTGGATAAAGCCGCATCTTTTCGAGAACAAGAATTTTACCGATTTGCTGCCCTCGGAAATTGCAGATTTATCCACTCGCCTGGCCGCGTTCAAGCACGAACAGCCCGACGTGTCGGTTGTCATTCCGGCCTGGAACGAGGCCAACAACATCTACCGGGCGCTCTCGTCGCTGGCTTCCAACGTAACATCTTTCAAGGTCGAGATTATTGTTATCAACAACAATTCCACCGACTCGCTTCAGCACGTGCTCGACGTGCTAGGAGTGACAAGCTACCTGGAATCGACGCAGGGGATATCCTTTGCCCGGCAGCTGGGCCTGGAAAAAGCCAGGGGCAAATACCACCTCTGCGCCGACGCCGATACGTTCTACCCCCCCTCCTGGATTGAGCTGATGACCCGGCCCATGCTACAGCCCAACGAGATTGTGGGCGTCTACGGCCGCTATGGCTTCGTGCCCCCGCCGGGTCAGGGCCGCCAGGGCTTGTGGGTGTATGAGCTGTTCACGAGCGTTCTGGTGGAGATGCGGAAGAAAAACCAGGAGTTCGTGAATGTGCTGGGGTTTAACATGGGCTTCGTGGCCGAGCTGGGCCGCGTAACCGGCGGCTTCAAAACCGACCAGGCACGTGTCTTCAACAACGAGCTTAACGTGGAAGAGTCGGAAGACGGCCGCATGGCCGTGCGCCTCAAAACCAGGGGTAGCCTGAAGATGGTGACCGACCCCAAGGCGCTGGTTTATACGTCGCCGCGCAAAGTCCTGCAAGACGGCAGCATTCTTAAGGCCTTTATGAACCGGATTAAACGGCACGTATCCCGGTTGGGTGAGTACGTGTGAAGCCGCCACCTGCTGCCCACCGCTTAAGGGGAAGGAATAAGGCCGGTCTGTCTCTGTCTAACGGCTCACAAAGCGTTTGCCAAACCAGAAAACCAAAGCAGCTGCTAACCACAGCACCAGACACCGGCCTAAAGACACCGGCCTAAAACCGGGCCGCCGTTCAGCTCCTGCGCTGAACGGCGGCCCGGTTCAAATGCAAGAAGCCTTATTTTATCCGCAGCTCGGCGGGCGGGCTTTTACGGCCGTTGGGAGCGATAGTGACGGCGCGCACGAGCAGCTGGCGGCCCAGTGGCACGGCCAGGGGCTTGGTGTAGCGGTCAGTGGTTTCGTCGGGCAGCTTGCCATCGAGGGTGTAGCGGATTTGGGCGCCGGGCACCAGCGAGCGGAGCGTCAGTACGGCCCGGTCGCCCTGCCGCACCAGGCTGGCGCTGTCGAGGCCCAGCGGCTCGGGCACGCGGTAGTTGATTCGCTTGCGGTCGAGGTGGGCGAACTGCTGGCCCAGGCGCGGCAGAAATGCGTCGTAGCGGCGGGCGGCAGCTGGCGTCCAGGCCACTTCGGCGGCGGCCAGCAGGCGGGGAAACAACATGTACTCCGCTTTTTCGGGCGTCGTGATGTACTCGGTCCACATATTAGCGCCTATCCCCAGGATGTGCTTCTGCTGCTCGGCTGTCAGCTCTTTAGGCAGGGGATTATAAGAGTAGACTTTCGCCAGGGGCAGGTAGCCGCCAATCATCAGGGGCTCGTAGGGGCTGTGCGGCTGCGGGTTCTGGCCATAGTCTAGGTAGAAGTGGGTGGTGGGCGTCATCACCACGTCGTGGCCCATTTTGGCGGCTTCGATGCCGCCTTTCTCGCCGCGCCAGCTCATCACGGTGGCGCTGGGCGAAATGCCGCCTTCCAGAATCTCGTCCCAGCCGATAAGCTTTTTGCCCTTGCCCTGTAAGAATTTCTCGATGCGGCGGTTAAACCAGCCCTGCACCTTTTCCACGTCGGTGTAGCCCTCGCGCTTCATGATTTCCTGCACGGCGGCGCTTTCCTTCCAGCGCGTTTTGGGCGCCTCGTCGCCGCCGATGTGAATGTACTTACCCGGAAACAGGGCGCTAACCTCCGTCAGTACGTCCTCGAAAAAGCGAAAGGTCGGCTCGGTCGGGCACACGATGTCCTCGTTGACGCCCCACATGGTCCAGGTTTCGTAGGGGCCGGGCTTGCAGGCTAATTCCGGGTAGGCGGCCAGGATGGCGACCGAGTGGCCCGGCATCTCAATCTCGGGCACGATGGTGACGTAACGCTGCTGGGCGTAGGCTATCACATCCTTCACCTGCTCCTGGGTGTAGAAGCCGCCGTAGGGCGTGCCGTCGTACTTGAACTCGGCGGGTGTCTTAAACAGCTGCTGGGCGCCAACTAGGGTTTCCTTCCGAAAGGCGCTAATCTGCGTCAGCTTGGGGTATTTCTTGATTTCAATGCGCCAGCCCTGGTCGTCGGTCAGGTGCCAGTGGAAGGTGTTGAGCTTGTAGGCGGCCAGAAAGTCGATATACTTTTTCACGAAGCTGACCGGGAAAAAGTGGCGGCACACGTCGAGCATCCCGCCCCGCCACGCGAAAGCCGGCTGGTCCTGGATGCGCACGTAGGGCACGGCGGCCGTGGCCGCCGGCCGGGCCGGCAGCAGCTGCAACAAGGTCTGGGTGCCGTAGAACAGCCCCGCCCCGCCGCTGGCCGAAATGCGCACGCCGGCCTTGTCCACGGTCAGCTGGTAGGCTTCGGCCGAAGCCAAGGGGGTAGGGGCCGTGACCAGGCTGATTTGGGCGGCCGGGCGGCTGGTGGTCACAGTCACGGTGTGGCCGAGCTGCGTGAGCTGGTCCCTGAGCAGGCTGGCCACGTTCAGCTCGTCTTTGCTTTTAGCGTAGAGGCTGATTTTCTGGGGCAGCGTGTAGGTGGCGGCGTAGGCTTTGACTTCGCGCGGCAGCGGCACGAGGCCGAGCTTATCGCCGGGTATTTCGCTTTGCGCGGCGGCGGAAATAGTGGTTAGCAAGGTTGCGGCGGCCAGGAGCGCGCCGAGGGGGGTAGGAAATCGGCAAGAGAAGGGCATGAAGAAGTAGGCTTGGTGGGCGGTGGGGCAGAAGAAGGGGAATAGGTATTTTTTGAGTAGCTCGCAAAGCTTGTTTGGCAAGGTAGAGACGCATCCCTGCGTCTCGTCGCTAACGCCGCTAAAGGGGGTAGGGAATGCAATTAGCTACCGCGCCCCTCGCCTCGCTGTCAGTTAGCCAAAACCAAAAGAAGCTTCGGCTTTGCAGCGAAGCTTCTTTTAGGTTCAACTACGGGCGGGCTTATTTATCCCAGTACACGCGGCCCACCAGGTTGTCGCCGCCAGCCACGGCGGCGCTGGCAGCCTTATAGTTGTCGGGGTTGCTCGTGATTTCGGCGGTGGGGTAGGGAAAGCGCCGCGGAATCTGCCCGCTGGTGGCATTATTGGGGTACACTACCGGCCTGAGCACCGGGAAGCCGCTGCGGCGCCAGTTGGTCCACGACTCGTAGAAATCAAGCATGGTGTTGGTCAGGGCCCAGTACTGCGTATTGATTTGCTCCAGCGCTTGGTCGGCGCTAAAAGGATGAGCGGTAAGGTAGGCGCTGGCCTCAGCCGGGGTCACGGCCATGCTGGGGTCGTACTGGCTCAGGTAAGTCATGGCGGCGGTCACGCCGTTGGTGTAGTGCCCGGCGGCGGTGCCCAGGCCGAAGCGCTGGGCGGCCTCGGCCAGCAGCAGCTCCGACTCGCCGTAGGTGAGCACGAACGTGGGGCCGGTGCGCTTAATCATGCCGGGGTGCGGCGACGAGTAGTCGGGAAAGGAAGTGAAAGTGGGGTCGGTCTTGATGTCGAGGCCGGGCCGGCCGCTCAGGTCGCGGCCGTTGGGCATTCCCTTCTGGGCGGCGGCGCCGGTGTTGAAGCTCGTGCTCTGGACTTTACTGACGTCGGTGAGGTAGAGCTGAGTGACGGCGATTTTCGACAGGCGCGGGTCGTTGTTGGCTTTCAAATAGTCGATAAAAGTTTTCGACCACTTCACGTAGTAGTGCTCCTGGCCGCCGTCGCCGAGCAGCACCTGGCTGTTGCGGTTCTGGGTGGCGCGGCCCCCGGCTTCGTCATGGAGCACGAAGGCGTTGTCGGCGTTGCTGGTCATGGTTTTGCCCTGCACCTTGGTGGCGTAGGCCTTGGCGGTGGCCTCGTCGACTTTGGTCAGGCGCATGGCCAGGCGCAGCAACAGCGAGTTGCCGAAGCGCTGCCACTGGGCCACGTTGCCCCTATAGAACACGTCGCCGTTGGCCACGTCGGCGGCGGGGTCAAGGGCGGCGGTGGCCTCCTCTACTTCCTTGAGCATGTCGGCGTAGATGGCCTGCTGCGCGTCGTATTTGGGCGTGATGATGCCCTGGTAGTAGCCCTGGCCGGCCTCGGAGTAGGGCACGTCGCCGTACAAATCAGTGATGCGCTGCATGACTAGCACGCGCATGATGCGGGCAATCTGGTGCAGGTTCTTGTACTCGGCTTTGCCGCGGGTCGATTCCACCAGGTCGGTCACGGGCTTAACCTGCTCGCTGTAGCTGCGCTCCCAATAGGCAGCGGTGTAGCCCTCATTGAGGCGGTATTTGTCGCCGGCCCAGTAGCCGAGCACCGCCGACATGCCCTGCACGATGCCGGAGGCGTAAATCAGGTTGCCGCGCCAGGTCTCGTAGGCAAAGTCAGTGCTGCCGGTATACGTGAGCTGGGTTTGGGTCAGCACGTAGTTCGGGGGGAACGAAGCCTGGCTGTAGGTGGTCGGGTTGGTGTTGATTTCAGCGAACTTGTCGGTGCAGGCACCGGCCAGCAGCAGGGCGGCGGCACTTAGCAGCGCCAGAGGGGGGGTAGGGAATCGGCGTTTCATAAAGAAAGGAGACAAAAAGCTGGTTTACAGAAGCTACCCAAAAGACGGTCATGCTGAGTCCTGCGAAGCATCTCGCCGGGGAAAGTAATCAGCTTGACCTAGCGATTTAATAAGTGACGGGCGGGATGTTTCATAGGGCCCAGCATGACCGCCTTTTGGGCTGTCTAGCTATTAGAATTTGGCACTTAGGTTGACGCCGTAGGTGCGCGAGGGCGGCACCCCGCCCAGCTCCAGGCCCTGCGAGAAGGCGCTGTAGCTGCCCTCGGGGTCGATATTGTCGGTGAGGCGGCGAATGAAAAACAGGTTGCGGGCCACCAGGCTCAGGTTCAGGCGCTGGATTTTATTACCGAACAGGCTGCTCGGAAACGCGTAGCCCAGCGTCACCTGCCGCAGCTTGATGAAGCTGGCATCTTCCACAAACTGGCGGGAGACGTTGCTGGCCAGCGTGCCGTAGTAGGCGGCGGCATCCAAGGTGTCTTTCGTAGTGCCGAAGATACCTTCGCGGTTGACCAGCGTGTTCTTGTGCAGGCCAGCGACCGTGCCGTAGTAGTCGGTGGCTGAGAAAATCTTACCCCCGAACTTGCCATCAATCAGCACGCCCAGACTCAGGCGCTTGTACACGAAGTCGTTGCTCCAGCCCATCGTCCAGGGGTGGAAGGCGGTGCCGAATGCCGTCAGGTTGCCGCGGTCCGGCACGCCGGTAGTCGTCAGAAGAATGTTGCCCTCCGCGTCACGCTTGTAGTCGTAAGCCAGCACCTGCCCAAATGGCTTGCCCACCTGCTGTCCCACGAAGCCTACGCCCGAGCGCGAGGTGGCATACACCGACTGCTGCTGGCCGCCGGCCAGCGAGAGCACCGTATTCTTGTTGTAGGCCACATTGTAGGAAGAAGTCCAAGTGAAGTCGGTGGTGCGCACCGGCAGAATGGTGAGCAGCAGCTCCACGCCCTTGTTTTCCAGCTCGCCCGCGTTGAGCACGGCGCCTGAATAGCCCGACGTGATGGAAGCCGGCGTGTTGACAATCTCCTTCGACGACTTTTTCTTATAGACCGTCAGGTCCAGCCGCAGGCGGTTCTGAACGAACGACAGCTCCGTGCCGACCTCAATCTCGGTGGCTTGTGAGGGCAGCAGGCTGCTGTTGGGGATGTTGGAGTCGGACGGGCCGCCGAACGGATTGCCCAGCAGCGTGTTCGAGGAAAGCGAATAATTAAGCTGGGTGCGGAAGGGGTCGGTGGCCTGACCTACTTTTGAGTAGCCGGCCCGGATTTTACCGAACGACAGAAAATCCGGCTTCCACAGTTCCGAAAACACGAACGAGCCGCTTATCCCTGGGTAGGTGATGCTCAGGTCGTTGTCGAGACCCGGCGTGGCCAGCGTCGAAAACCAGTCGCGCCGCAGCGTGCCGGTCAAGAACAAGAAGTCCTTGTAGGACAAGTCCAGCGAGCTGTACACCGACTGTACTTGCTGGTCGCTGAAGACCAGCCCCACCGAGCGGTTCTTGGTGTTGCCGAGCGAGTTGACGCCGAACACAGCGAACTCATTGCCGTAATTCTGGAAGCCGTTGAGCTTGGTGCGGCGGTAGCTGGCGCCCACGTTCGGGGTGAAGGCGAAGTCTTCCCCGACCTGGAAGCTTTTGCCCACCAGTCCGTCGGCGTTGAGGTCCGTGAACTGCGTGTTTATCTCGGCGATGCTGCCCGCCGTGCGGTAGGCCGTGCCCGAGGGCGTCACATTGGTGTAGCGGTCGGTGTAGGCGTCGCGCCCTACCCGCCCCTGCAAGAACAAGCCGTTGTCGAGGGTGTAGCGGGCCGACACCGAGGAGAGCAGGCGCTCGCGCCGAGTGTCGTTGACGAACTTATTGGCGGCGAAGTAAGGATTGGTGCCGTAGATGTCGCCGCTGTTGAGTTCGGCGCCATTGGCCCGCGTACCGTTGCCGTTGGGCCCGCGCAGGTCGCGCACATCTTGGGTAGTCGGCAGAAAGGCCACGTTGAAGTTGGCATTGCCGGGACCGTCGGAGAGGATGGGCCGGTTCTTGGCCTGCTCCAGAATGTAGTTGGCTCGCGCGTCGATGGTCAGGCGCTTAAACGGGTCAAACGTACCGGCGAAGTTGAACGTCTGGCGGTCGAGCCGCGAGTTGGGCACTACCGACTTGTTGGCCAGGTTACTGGCCGACAGACGCACTGCGCCACCCGTGAAGCTCTTGTTGAAGGCAATGGTATTGGTAAAGCTGCTGCCGGTGCGGTAGAAATTCCTGATGTTATTCTTTTGCGCCACGTAGGGCCGCGCCACGCCGTCGAACTGCGGCACCAGGGTGTTGTCATAAGGAATACCCGGCCTGTTGACGCTATCAATCCGGGCGCCCCAACTGGAGTTGCCCGCCAGCAAAGCTGCCGCCACCGAGTCGGGCTTGATGTTGTTGGCGCCCTGACCGTACTCGTACTGCCAGTCGGTGAGGTTAAAAACCTGCTGGGCCACGAAGTTGCTGTTGAACTCAATGCCGTCATTGCCCTTGGCGCTTTTGGTCGTAATCAGAATCACGCCGGCCTTGGCCCGGTAGCCGTAGAGGGCCGAGGCCGCCGCGCCCTTAAGCACCGAGATGCTCTCGATGTCGTCGGGGTTGATATTGGAGATGGCGTCGCCCAGGTCGGGGCCGTTATCGTACTGCCCGCCGCTGTTGTTGAGGCTGGGCTGGCTTTCCACCGGTACGCCGTTGATAACGTAGAGCGGCTGGTTGGTCTGGTTGATGCTCGACGCGCCCCGGATGATGACGTTGCTCGATGCGCCCGGCCCGCCGGAGGTCGAGTTCACGTTCAGGCCCGCCACCTTGCCCACCAGGGAGTTAGCCACGTTCACTTCCCGCGCCTGCGTCAGGGACTCACCCTGCACCTCGGTCACCGAAAAGCCCAGAGCCTTGCGCTCCCGCGCGATGCCGAGCGCGGTTACCACTACCTCGTTGAGCGCCTGCGTGCTCTCATTCAGGGTTACGTTGACAACTGACTGCCCGCCAAGGCGGACCGTGCGCGCATCGAAGCCGACCGACGAAAACACCAGCGCCGACGTGTCGGGCGCGGCCACCGTGAGCGAGTACGTGCCCTCGGCGTTGGTGCTAATGCCTTGGTTGGTGCCGCGCACCAGGACGGTGACGCCGGGCAGCGCCCCGCCTTTGGCGTCCGTCACCTTGCCCGTGACGGTTGTTTGGGCCTGCGCCCAGCCCGGCAGGCTCAGGAGCAGTAAGAAAGTAAGCCAGGTAATTTTTCGCATGAGAGAGGGTTTTAAGGAAGTGAGGGGGTAGGAAAGGGCCGCGAAACGAACTCAATGAATTTCACTGGATAACGGCGCCGGCGGGCGCTAGCGCGGAGCGGGCGCCGCGCGGGTGCGCTGCCGTACCACCTCGGCAATGGCCCTGAGCAGCGAGTTGGCGCCGGGCGCGTCCTGCGTCAGCTCCCAAATCATCACGCCGCTGGCCTGGTCGAGGGCCAGATTGGTTTTCAACCGAGTGGTGGTCAGGCCATTATATCCCACGCCCTCAAACAAGTCGGCGCTGGAGTTGGCGCCGCGGGCTACCAGCGCGGCGTAGGGCTCCTCGCTGCTCGTGCTGCGGCCGTAGAAGGGCAGGCCGAGCACGGTTTTGCTCGCCGGCAGGCCCAGGCCCTGCCAGTAGGCGAGCGTCTGGGCCGCGCCGGCGTAGGTGGAGTGGGCCGGTGGCGAGTCGTCGTAGGCCATGATGTTGAGAAAATCGACGTCCGCGAACACGCCTGGCTGGATGCCTGGCCCCGCCCAGGTGCCGCCGGCCACGGCTGCCGTCAGCAGCTTGCCCTGGCCGTGCAGCCGGGTGGCGAGCTGCCGCATCAAGGCCGCGAAGCTCGGGGCGGCTTTGGCGTCGGGGTGCTCCCAGTCGATGTCAATACCATCGAGACTGTACTCCTTGGCAAGATTGACCAGATTAGTAGTAAACGTGTTAATGCGGCTCGCGTCGGCGCCAATGGCATCGAAGGCGCTGTGGTCGCCGTCGTGCCAGCCGCCCACTGAGATGAGCACTTTCACGCCGCTAGCGTGGGCGGCAGCCACGAGGCGCCGCAGCTTGTCGGGATTTTTGAGCGGCTCCAGGCCGCCGGTGGGCGTGGGCTGCACAAAGGCGTAGTTGACGTGGGTGAGCTGAGCGAGCTGCGCCGTGTTTACCTCACCACGCCAAGCCGGCAGGTAGCCCACCACCCGGAACTGGGCGCGCCCTACCCCCGGCACCAGCAGCAGGGCCAACAGCATTGCGAACAGGAGCGGCTTGCGTCTCATAGTCCTTTCTTGAGTGCTGGGGCGAAATAAACAGATGAAAAAAACGTCATGCTGAGCAACGCGAAGCATCTTGCCAGAGTGAAGGGGACAGGAAATTGAATCGTTGTTAGCCGCTGCTTACCAAGCAGCCAAGATGCTTCGGCAAGCTCAGCATGACGTTCTTATGCCCCCCTACCCCCCCTAAAACCGGTGGCGCACGAAGGCCTCCATCGCCTCGTACTCGGCCAGCCCTAGCCGGTCGTAGCGCCGGGCCGTGTCGTGGTTGCGGTCTTCGGAGCGCTGCCAGAACTCGCGCTTGTCGTTGCCGGGAAACACGGCGCTGTCTTTCTGCGACTGGTGCTTAAAAATGGCTTTGCGCTTGCGCAGCAGCTCCTCGGGGCTGATGGGCACGGCCATCTCGATTTCCGTCACATCCCACTCCTGCCAGGCCCCGCGGTAGAGCCACAGGTAGCAGTCCTCGACCCAGGCCTCGCGGCCCTTAAGGCGGGCCAGGACCCGGAAAATGGCGTCTAAGCACACGGCATGAGTGCCGTGGGGGTCGCGCAGGTCGCCGGCCGCGAAAATCTGGTGCGGCCGGATTTCCTGGAGAATGTCCACCACTACCTGAATGTCGGCCTCGCCCAGCGGCTTCTTTTTCACCTGCCCGGTTTCGTAGAAGGGCATGTTCAGGAAGTGCACGTTCGCCTCCCTGACGCCGCAAAAGCGGCAGGCCGCCTCCGCCTCGCCCTTGCGAATCAGGGCCTTGATGTCCTGCACCAGCGGACTGTCCTCTTCGCCCAGCTTCTTGCGCTTTAGGAACTCGACTACCTCGGTGTGCTCCTGCTGCATCTGCGCGGCCCCTACCCCCTGCTTCTGGGCGAAGTCCAGGGCAAAATCGGCGAAGCGGCGCGCGTCATCGTCAAAGACGGCGATGTTGCCCGACGTCTGGTACGCCACGTGCACGTCGTGGCCCTGGTCGACGAGGCGCAGCAGCGTGCCGCCCATCGAAATCACGTCGTCGTCGGGGTGGGGGCTGAAAATTAGCGAGCGTTTGCGGGCCGGCAGCGCCCGCTCCGGCCGCTGCGCGTCGTGGGAGTTGGGCTTGCCCCCCGGCCAGCCCGTGATGGTATGCTGAATGGCGTTAAACACCTTCAGGTTCAGGTTGTAGGCGTTGCCGGCTTCCACCAGCAGGTCGCTCAGGCTGCCATCCTTGTAGTCCTCATCGGTGAGCTTGAGAATGGGCTTCTGCATCTTGAGGCTCAGCCAGATAACGGCCCGCCGAATCAGGCGGTCGTCCCAGGCGCACATGCCCACGAGCCAGGGCGTCTTGATGCGGGTCAGCTCCAGGGCCGCCCACTGGTCCACCACCACTTGCACGCGGGGGTGCTGCTGAAGGAAAGACGCGGGCACGGCGTCCGAAATCCGGCCCTCCACCGTCTCCTGCAAGATGCGGGCCTTGCCCTCGCCCCAGGCCAGCAGGATGATTTGGCGGGCTTTCATGATGGTCCCTACCCCCATCGTCAGGGCTCTCAGCGGCACGTACTCTTCCTTGATAAAGTCCTTGGCCGCGTCGGTGATGGTGAGTGGGTCGAGCTTCACCAGTCGCGTGGCCGACGTAATGGCCGAGCCCGGCTCATTAAAGCCGATGTGCCCGGTGCGCCCGATGCCGAGCAGCTGCAAATCCAAGCCCCCGCACTCTTCTATCCGCCGCTCGTAGTCGCGGCAATAGTCCTTGACCTTTTCAATCGGGAGGGTGCCGTCGGGAATATGAATGTTTTCGGGCCGGATATCGACGTGGTTGAACAGCTGCTCGTGCATGAAATAAACGTAGCTCTGCAGCTCGTCCGGCGCCATCGGGTAATACTCGTCGAGGTTGAAGGTGACCACGTTCTGAAAGCTCAGCTCGCCGGCCTGGTGCAGGCGAATCAGCTCTTTGTACACGCCGATGGGCGACGAGCCGGTCGCCAGACCCAGCACGGCCCGCTGGCCCCGGCGCTGCTTTTCCCGAATCAGGTCGGCGATTTCGGCGGCCACGCGCATAGCGCCCTCCCCGGAGTCCTCGAAAATCGTTACCGGCAGCTTCTCGAAGGTCGTTTCGGAGTAGTTCAGGACTTCCATGACGGGGTGCGAATGACAAGCTGAAGGAATGTACAACCAGGCAGCTCGGGGCAGCTTACTTGCTGCTGGCTACTAGCTGCAAGCGTATCCGGCTTAAATGAGGGGTAGGGCGCGGGCGTTTATAACGTGGTCGTTTAAAGATGATAAGTAGGGTACTTAATTAGCTGGCTACCGCGCTTTCATTTAGCTTCCGATAGGACTTTCTTAACATCTAATGGCATACCCGGCCCAAACATAATTGCCCGCCGAATGAAAAGCAAGTGTCCGCAGAAAAAAATGTGCGCGCGCACGCAAAAAGTAGTGGTGGCGCGTGGGCGCCCACGCAATAAGGAGGGCATGAGCCCGCAGCAACTATTTGTTTGGTGAAGCAGGTATGAAAAAGCGAAGACGAAGAGAGCCTGCCTCCGGCCGCAGCTTACCCGCCGACCCAGTGGCTTTCCCGCCTACCTTTGAAGGAGTTTAAGTGAGCTGGCCAGGAAAGCGCGAATACGAATGGAGAAAAATGCGGTGCGCCTCAAGGATATTGCGGCCAAGGCCAATGTGTCGGTCGGAACCGTGGACCGGGTGCTGCACAACCGCGGCCGGGTGTCCGAGCCGGTGCGGCAACGGGTGCTGCTGATGATGAAGGAGCTGGAGTACGAGCCCAACCTGATTGCGCGCACCCTAGGCTCAAATCGCACCTATCAGCTGGCCGCCCTGCAGCCCGACCACACCCTCGACCCTTACTGGCAGGCGCCGCGCAACGGCATCGACAAAGCCGCCCGCGAGCTAAAGCAGTACGGGGTGAGCGTCACGGTTTACTCCTATAATCAAACCGAAGTCGGTTCTTTTCTGGCGCAAGCCGAGGCCGCGACGCGCGCCCGGCCCGATGGCATCCTGATTGCGCCCTTGTTCTACCGCGAGTCCCTGGCTTTTTTTGAGCAGTGGCGGCAGCAGGGCATTCCCTACGTGCTCTTCAATACCTACATCGCCGGGCTGCCCGCGCTGAGCTACGTCGGGCAGGATTCCTACCAGAGTGGGTTTCTGGCCGGCAAGCTGGTGCAGTTCGGGCAGGCCGAGCCGGGCACCTTCGTAATTGCCCACATCGCCGAGGACGTGGCCAACTCCGTCCATGTCACGCAGAAGGAGCGCGGCTTCCGCGATTATTTCGCCCAGCTCCCTACCCCCCCCCCGCCGGGCGAAGCCAATGGGGGGCCGCCATCCGGAAAGCTTCATAATATCGTTAGCATCGACCTGCCCCCGCCCGCCGACCCGGCCTTTGCCCGGCAGCTCAACCGGCTGCTGGATGGGGAGCAAACCCAGCTCCAGGGCATTTTCGTGAGCACGTCCAAGGCCTACGAGATTGCGCCCTACCTGCAAGCCTACCACCGCGAGGACATCCGCCTCGTTGGCTACGACTTGCTGGAAAAAAACATCTACTTTCTCAACGAGGGTATTATTGACTTCCTGATTAACCAAAACCCGAAAAAGCAGGGCTACCGGGGCATTTTCGCCCTGGCTGACCTGCTCCTGTTCAAGAAGGAAGTAGGAGCGCTGAAGTACTTGCCACTCGACATCATAACCAAGGAAAACATAAGCTATTACCTTGATAAATAGGCCGTACTGCTGCCGAGGAAAGCACCAAACTGAAAAATGGCGGGCGCATTTCGTCCCGGCAAACTACCTTTTCTTGGCGGGCCGGACCCACTTGCTCTATGGGCTCGCCCACCACCCGAGTGCCTCGCGCAGCAGATTCAAGGCCGCTACACACCTCTTGCGAAGCGGCCCACCCGCAACTCAGGCCAGCAATTACGGCTTGGAATGAAAAAGATAGCTGCTCACCTAACTTCTTCTGGCTCTATCCAACCAAAATTGGTTTAAACCAAAAACAAATCAGCCACCCAAGTTTACACCTAAGTGGCTGATTCTAAACGAGCGAGAAACGAGGTTCGAACTCGCGACCCTCAGCTTGGGAAGCTTAGCCACTACGTAGTCTTTACTTTATTAATAGTGTATTCTATGGCATTTAAAGGGTATTTTTAAGATTTTTAGTCTTGTAGCTTATCATCAATATCAGGCCCTTAACTACATTTGTGTAATTTGCTGTGTAATTGACAAAACAACGAATTACACCCCATGAGCAAGACTACTGAGCACAAAGAAGGTAAGGCCAGTGTGGAGGTAGTGTACTACACCAGCAACACGCTCGCTGATGGGTCACACCCATTTTTTGTTCGCATAACGAAGAACCGTAAGCGCAAGTACCTAGCCACCGGCTTGTGCTTGCACCCTAAGCACTGGGACAAGGAGAACAAGAGGATAAAGAACAACTTTCCAAATCCAGCCGACCGTCGAATCTTGAAGAAAGCTCTCCAAGCTTGGGAAGACAAGTATCAAGAGGCAGCCGATGAACTCGCTGAAGCCGATGAGCAACACGATGCACGTTCAGTAGCAACCCGTGTTGCTGAAAATCGCAGCAAAACCCGAAGTGGGAAGTTGTTGGCCTATTGCGATGAACTGAGCAGTTCGTACCGTGCCACGGGTAAGGCGGGAAATGCTGGCATCTACAAGGACCTGCGCAATCAACTGGCTAAGTTTATTGTGGCCGAGTACAGCGTGGAGGACTTGCCGCTGGAACGGCTAAACCTATCATTTTGCGACAAGTGGGAGCGTTACCTACGCTCAACAGGGGCTGAGGAAATCACCCTTTCCCTAAGGTTCCGCACCTTGAGGGCTGTTCTCAATAAAGCCATCGCCAACGGCTTGGCGAAAGTCGAACACTACCCCTTCGCTCGGACGGCCGCCGAACGCCACAAATTCAGTGTAGGCAAGTTCGACGTGAGCACCACGAAACGAGCTGTGAGCCGCGATGCTATTCGGTTGCTGGAGGGCTTGTCTCCTGACACGGCCCGATTGCAGTTGGCGAAGGACGTATTTCTCTTTTCCTTCTACTGCGGGGGTATCAACTTTGTGGACTTGGCGCAGCTTCGATGGCACGCGCTCACGGCCACTGATGCAAGCGCTACGACGTTTCGATTGAACTATGTGCGGCAAAAGACGCAGGGCAAGTTTGGCCTTAAGCTTTTGCCCCCAGCTGCTGCTATTGTGGCCAGATTCCGAGGCTTTACTCATGCCACACCTGACAGTTACATCTTCCCTATACTTGATGTGGTAAAGCATCAAACGCCTACCCAGGTAAAGAACCGCCTTCATAAAGTTCTTGGGCAGGTCAACCAAGACCTTAAGGTACTGGCACCTCTTGCTGGTATCGATACCCCGCTTACTACTTATGTGGCTCGTCACTCATTCGCCACAAGCTTGAAGCGTAGCGGGGTAGCGATTGCCATCATTAGCGAAACAATGGGGCACGCCTCAGAAGAAACAACCCGAGACTATCTGGATTCATTCGCTTCCGAAACTTTGGACGCGGCCTTTGAACAGTTATTATGAGGTCGGCTATATATAAAGCCACCTTTGAGTTGGAAGAAGCTTCGAGGACGTCGGACCGATGGGTATACAATAAGCCTAGAAAACTACTACTGCAACACTGGTTGACTGAAGGACTTAAAACCAAACAAGACGAGGCGAAAGCTACATATGAAAGCTTCTTAGATGAAGTAGACGAGAATTGGGGTGGTCTAGTAAAAACGGACAGTACGCTAAGGTAGGTTTTGCAAGAGGTC
>NZ_CAXTEF010000035.1:0-49355 GCF_964243305.1 uncultured Hymenobacter sp. | reverse complement strand
GTATTAAAATCGTAATTGATAATTACAACCTCACCCTTGTTTAGACCACCGCCCCCAAGAGTTGGCTATAATTTGTGGGGCTAAAGGGAATGCTTCGTTACCTGACTATGCCTGGTGGACACGAACAGTAGAAATGCCCTCAAACAACATACTCATTACCTCAACTGAACTCGACAATATCTCAACCTACATTACTGTTATTGATGACAAGGGCAATGAGCAAAGTAGTTATAATCAGAGCTATGGACAAGGGGTCTGTTCGGGGCCACTTAGTGTAATAAGGCTTGACACATACCTGGGAAGCCAACAGATTGATTGGACGTTCTCAAAATCTGTTGACGAAATAATTATCCGGTTGTGCAACAAAAAAGGCTGAAGCTTCTGTAGCTCCAGCCTTTTTTATTAAAATCACCTCAACTACATATGAATCGCCCGGTTCTCGGTGGCGGCCAGGCAGGCTTCCTTCATGGCCTCGGCGTAAGTGGGGTGGGCGTGGCTCATGCGAGCCACGTCCTCGGCAGAGGCGCGGAACTCCATCGCCGTGACGGCTTCGGCGATGAGGTCGGCGATGCGCGGGCCAATCATGTGGACGCCCAGGATTTCGTCGGTGGTTTTATCGGCCAGGACTTTCACGAAGCCGTCGGTGTCCATGCTGGCGCGGGCCCGGCCGCTGGCCTTGAAGGGAAAGGAACCGACTTTGTAGGCCTTGCCCTGCTCCTTGAGCTGCTCTTCGGTAAACCCTACCCCCGCCACTTCGGGCCAGGTGTACACGACACCGGGAATGAGCAGGTAGTTGATGTGGGGCTTCTGGCCGACGATGGTTTCGGCCACGAACACGCCTTCTTCCTCGGCCTTGTGGGCCAGCATGGCGCCGCGCACCACGTCGCCGATGGCGTAGATGCCCGGCACGTTGGTTTGCAGGTGCTCATCGACCTTGATGCGGCCACGCTCCTCCATTTGCACGCCCGCGGCTTCGAGGTTAAGGCCGGCGGTGTAGGGCGCGCGGCCCACGGCCACGAGGCAGTAGTCACCTTCGAATTTCACTTCTTCGCCTTTCGGATTCTGGGCCGTCACGGTCACGGTATTCCCGGCGCGGGTGGCGCCGGTGACTTTGTGGCTGAAGAAAAACTCGATGCCGATTTTACCCAGGATGCGCCGCAGCTCCTTGCCCAGGCTGCGGTCCATCGTGGGGATGATGCTGTCGGTGAACTCGACAATGCTGACCTTGGTGCCCAGGCGCGCATACACGGAGGCCAGCTCCAGCCCAATGACGCCGCCACCGACCACGACCATGCGGCCCGGCACCTCGCGGATGTTCAGGGCCTCAGTGCTGGTGATGATGCGCTCCTTATCCTGCTGGATAAAGGGCAGCACCGTGGGCTTGGAGCCGGTGGCGATGATGACGTTCTTGGTTTCAATCTGCCGGGCTTCGCCGCCGGCGGTGGGCGCGATGCTGATATGGTTCTTGTCGATGAAGCTCCCTACCCCCTGCAAAACCTCAATCTTGTTTTTCTTCATCAGGTAGGCGATGCCGTCCACGTTGGCTTTCACCACGCCGGTTTTGCGGTCTATCATCTGGGGCATGTTCACCCGGAGGTTTTCCAGGTTGATGCCGTGCTCCTTGAAGGTGGTGTGGGCGTTGTGGTAGTGCTCCGTGGAGTCGAGCAGGGCCTTGCTGGGGATGCAGCCCACGTTGAGGCAGGTGCCGCCCAGGGTGGGGTATTTCTCAATCAGGGCGGTTTTCAGGCCCAGCTGGGCGCAGCGGATGGCGGCTACGTAGCCCCCCGGACCGGAGCCGATAACGGTAACGTCGTATTGATTCATGGGGTGGGAATGTTATTCAGCAGAAAAGTCGGTCAGGGCGGCCTGGCTTAATTCCAGGCAGGCTGATTTTGGGTCAGATAAGAAATCGGTAATAACGGTGCGATAGTGGCGAAGCTGGCTGACCTGATTTAGCAGTGAGCTGTTGCCAAAGCGCAAGTAGATGATTTTGGGCGGATGGCCGCGTAGTCGAGCTAGCTGTTCATAGTCGGCATCCTGCGTAAGGATGGCGAAACCGTTACGCTGCGCCCATTGCCAAACCAGCATATCATCCGTTTCCAGCAGACTGACATCCTTGACGTGGCAGCTACCGGGATAATCCGGCAACAGCGCTTTCGTCAGCCGAAACGTGAGGTTCTCATCCAGCAGCAGCTTCATGCTGGTACGCGCAGCAGCCGGCCGTGCTGGTCGGCGGCAAACGCCAGCGCGGCGCGAATATCCCGTTTGGTTAGCTCCGGAAAGTCATCGATAATATCGTCTTCCGACATGCCACTGGCTAACCAGCCGAAGATGTCATACACCGTGATGCGCAGGCCGCGAATGCAGGGCTTGCCGCTGCGCTTGCCGGGCTCGATGGTGATGATGTCGCGGTAATCAACTGGGGCTGGCGCTTCCATAAAAAGGCGGGGTAGGCGGTGAGAATCAGCTAAGCAAAGGTACGGCGCAAGTCGGCGCGGGTCCGCTTTCACGCAGTGTCCCGCAGTGTTAAAAACGCAGTGTTCCGCAGTGCGCTGACGGACCAAACGGTGCGTTCGGTCCGCTACTCAACCAGCACGCCGACGTAGAAGTTGAACGTGTCCACTTCCAGGTTTTCCGGTGTCGCGCCCGGCAAATCCAGGGGTTGAAGCTTGGTGGTGGGCGTCAGCAGCCGGTACTTGCCACCTTTCAAGCGCACCCGCACCGGCATATCGAAGCCCGGCACATTGGCAATCCAGCGGGCCTGCGGCTGGTTTTTCTCGAAGCGGACTTCCAGCACCGGCAGCGTGCTAAATTGCTGATACTGCGCGAAGACGCGGCTGAAATCCCGGCCGCTTTCGCGGTTGATGTAGGCGATAATCTGCTGGCCGGTAACGGTTTGGCGGGCGAAGGCGCTGGAAAGGCCGCGCAGGATGCGGCGCCATTTCTCGTCGTCATTCACCGCTACCCTTATCATATTGAGCAGGTTGCTGCCCTTATCGTACATGTCTGAGGAGCCTTCTTTATTGACGCCGTAGATTCCGATGATGGGCGCGTCGTTCTGGATGTTGCGGCGCTGGCCGTGGATATACTCCTGCCCCGCCTGCTTGCCGAACTGGCTTTCCACGAACAGCGCTTCGGAGTAGGTGGTGAAGCTCTCGTGCACCCACATATCGGCAATGTCCTGGCTCGTGATGCTGTTGCCGAACCACTCGTGGCCGCTTTCGTGGACGATGATGAAATCCCACTTCTCGCCCCAGCCCGTGGCCGAGCGGTCGCGGCCCAGGTAGCCGTTCTGGTACTTGTTGCCGTAGGCCACGGCGCTCTGGTGCTCCATGCCCAGGTGCGGGGCGTCGACGAGCTTATACCCATCGGCGTAGAAGGGGTAGGGACCGAACCAGTGCTCCATGCTCTTGAGCATGGGCCGCACGTTGGCCGCAAACTGCGTTTTGGCCTTGGCCAGATTCTCCGGCAGCACCCAGTAGTCGAGCGTGAGCGGGCCTTTCTCGCCCTGATACACCTCGCCGAAGTGCTGGAAGTTGCCCACGTTCAGGGCCACGTCGTAGTTGTTGATGGGGCTCTGCACGGCCCAGTCGAAGCGCGTGTAGCCATCCTTCAGCTCCGTGATGCGGCGCAGGCGGCCGTTGGAAACGTCCTTGAGGCCCCTAGGCACGCTGACGCTGATGAGCATCGAATCCACCTCGTCGGCCTGCTGGTCTTTGCAGGGCCACCAGATGCTGGCGCCCACGCCCTGGCAGGCCGTGGCCGCCCAGGGCTGGCCGGCGGCATCCTGAGTAAAGACCACGCCGCCGTCCCAGGGCGCCTTTTTGGCCACGGTCGGCAGGCCGGAATACTGAACCGTGAACTCAGCGCGCTGGCCCTTCCGAAGGGGGGTAGGGAAGGAAACGAACACGGCGTTGGCCTCGCGGGTAAAAGGCAATTCCCTACTCCCATATACTACCTTCTCCACTTTCAGATTGGCGAATAGGTCGAATTGCAGGCGCGTGAAATCCTGCGTGGCGGTAAAGCGAAACAGGTTGCTGCCGCTGATAAAGCGCCGGGCCGGGTCCAGCTTCACGTCGAGGTGGTAGTAGCTGAGGTCGTAGCAGGTACGCAGCGGGCCCTGGTTGCCGCGCAAGGAATCGGCGCGGGTGGTGGCGGGCCGGGCTTGCAGCAGCTGGGCCGCCGCCGGCCGGATGCCACCACCCAGCATCCCTACCCCCCCTAAAAAAACCAAAGCCAGCAGTCTGCATTTCAGAATTTTCATAAAGCAAAGGTGCGGCTGCGGGCCGGTTCGGGACGCCAAGCCGCGGCCGGGCGGCGGGGTTTGAGCGTAATTTCGGGCGGCTGTTTGACCTGCCAGCCTCCCTGATGTCCCCTACCCTCCCCCTGGCCGCCCGGCCGTCGCGGGCGGCGCTGCTCACCGCTTTCGCCGCCGTTTACCTTATCTGGGGCTCCACTTATCTGGTGATGAAGTTTGCCGTGGCCAGTATGCCGCCGCTGCTCATGGCGGGCACCCGCTACGCCCTGGCCGGCGGGCTCCTCTATGGCTTTATGCGCCGCCGCGGCGAGGCCAGGCCCACGCGCGCCGGCTGGGGGCAGGCAGCCATCATCGGGGTGGCGCTGCTGGGCTTTGGCAATGGCGGCACCACGCTAGGCGTGCTATATCTGCCCAGCAGCACGGCGGCCTTGCTCGTCGCCACGGTGCCCATGTTTCTGGCCGTGCTGGGCTGGCTCAGCGGCGTGGCGCCCCGGCCCACCCGTTGGGTGACGCTGGGCCTGGCGGCGGGCCTGGCCGGCATGTATCTGCTGGCCACCCACGCCGGCCCCGCGCCCACCGTGCAGCGCCCCGGCCACGCTGGCCTGGGCATGATAGCAGTGCTCACGGCCGCCTTTTTGTGGTCCGTCGGCTCACTCTATTCCAAAAAGCACCAGCCGGCGCCCTCGCCGTTTCTGTCGGGCGGAATGCAGATGCTGTGCGGCGGCGCGGCCATGCTGCTGGTGGGCCTGGTGCGCGGCGAAGCCAGCGGCTTCACGCTGGCGCAGGTCACGCTCAAGTCCTGGCTGGCCTACGCCTATCTGGTCACGCTGGGCTCCATCGTGGCTTTTACGGCGTACATCTGGCTCTTGCGCGTCGTCGAGCCAGCCTTGGCTGGCACCTACGCTTTTGTTAATCCGGTAGTGGCGGTGCTGCTGGGCTGGGGCTTTGGCGGCGAAAAGCTGAGCGTGCAGATGCTCGGCGGCGCCGCCCTCATCGTGCTGGCCGTGGGCCTGGTGGTGCTCGGCGGCCGGAAGAATTAACGAGCCCGGGTGTCATTCTGAGCTTGCGAAGGACCTTCTCACGCCGGAACGATTATCGTCATCACGACTCGTTCGATTGTCATAAGGTCCTTCGCAAGCTTAGGATGACAGCCGGGCTCGTTAATGTTAAGGCGCTACAGCGCCCGGCCTTGCGGCGGCTTTTGCGCCCGCAGCAAAGCCGCGCCGCCGGCCAGCACCAGCGCATCTTCGCCCACCCCCACCAAGGCCACCGGCAGCCCCGCCGCCCGGCTCACACCCATGCGCAAAGCGAAGCTGGCGAACGTGGCCGCCACGGCCACCGCCCCGCCCAAAGCCGCTCCGCCCCAGGCGCTGCCGTGCCGCGACTTATACCAAGTCGCCCCGACCAGTGCGCCCGACAGCAGCCGCCCCAGCAGCACCGGCGGCGCCGTGCGGTTGGGCGCGGCGGGCAGCTTGTCGGTCACGATTTCGCCCGCCGCCAGCAGCTTGAAGCCCGTGGCCACCAGCGGCTTCTGCATGAAGCGCAGCGGCGAGCGAGCCAGATTAGGATTAGGCTGATGCGTGAGCAAATGAGTGAGGAAAGCCGGGGCGCTCTGGCTGCGCATCCCGGCCAGGGTGGCGAAGCCGACAAGCGGCCAGAACCGGGCCGGGGCGTGGTTGACGGGCTGTTTCATAGCAGTGAAGCAAAAAAGTCGGTTGGGTGAAATGCCTTGAACGTATGATTCTGCGAATCGCCGGAGTTCGCGCGGCGAGCGGCGCGGCGTTCTCGCCCTGTTCCGGCGGCTGCCGCAACGCCTCTGCAAAAGCTGAATTCTGAAATAGCCCTGCTCCCCCTATCTTGCTGCCATGTATTTCCGTCCCGCCACTATCGGTATCCTGCTCACGCTCGGCTTGTTAAATGCCTGTCAGATGACCAAGCCCACCGCCCCAAATTCCCTACCCCCCCCGGCCGCCGCAACCGCCGCCGCCCCCGCCGACCCCAACGCCCCGCTCTACCAGTCGGCGGCCTTCACGCTCTACGCCGACCGCCTCGTGCAGGGCCCGCACACGGCGCGGGCCGTCTCGCGCACCCAGCTCACCTCCGATTATAAGAGCCCGGCCAACGCCTTCCAGAGCCCGCAGGTCAACTTCAAGTTCAGCCTCAACGGCAAGGACAACGAGATGCCGCCCGGCCAGGACCACGTGTTCATGGCCCTACCCACTACCCAAAATGGGGCGCCGGGCGCCACCCTCGAAACGCCCGTTATCGTCTTCGGCCGGCCATTCGTGGACCGCCGCCCGGTGCCAGCCAACACGTTTCTGGCGCCCAACACGCCGCTGCGCATCCGCCTCGATATGCGCCCCGTACTCGCCGCGTTCCAAAAGCAGGGCTTCTACCAGCTTTATAATGGCCAAAAGCTCTACCAGGCCGATTTCAAGCACGTGTTCGTGGCCGGCAACACCACGCCGCTGAGCTGGGATTTCGACAACCTCATCAACAAGCCGCAGCTAGAATTAAAAGACCCCGACGGCAACGGCATCTACGAAGCCATTTTGGTGCTCAACGCCCACTCCGACGCCAAAACCACCGCCGCCGAGTGGCGCCAGACGCTGGATACCAGCGAGTTTCCGCAGTACAGCTCCGGCCACCCGCTGCCCGACGCGCTCTACAACCTGGCCCTGGAAGAAGGCAAAGGCGCTGTCGAAGCCGACGGCACCTTCCGCACCGGCAAGGAGTGGGCCGGCGTCTGGACCCGCGACATCTCCTACTCCATCATCCTAGCCCAGGCCATCTTGCAGCCCGAAGCGGCCAAAACCAGCCTGCTGCGCAAGGTCAAAAACGGCCGCATTATCCAGGACACCGGCACCGGCGGCGCCTACCCCTGCTCCACTGACCGGATGATTTGGGCCGTCGCAGCCTGGGAAATTTACCAGGTGACGGGCGAGGAAAGCTGGCTGAAGCAGGTTTATCCTATTATTAAACAGAGCATTACGGACGATGAGCAGAACGCCTACGACCCGGCCACGGGCCTGGTGCGCGGCGAGTCGTCGTTCCTCGACTGGCGCGAGCAAACCTACCCCAAGTGGATGCAGCCGGTGGACATCTACCAGTCCGAAAACCTGGGTACCAACGCCGTGCATTTCCAAGCCAACCAGGTGCTGACCCAGATGGCCGCGCAGCTAGGCGATACGGCCGTCGCTGCCCACCATCAGCAGTTGGCCGCCACCATCCGCACGGGCATCAACCGGCACCTGTGGCTGCCGGAGGCGGGCCGCTACGCGCAGTATCTGTACGGCCGCACCTTCCCTACCCCCTCGCCCCGCGCCGAAGCCCTCGGCGGCGCCCTGAGCGTGCTCTACGGCGTGGCCGACGCTAGCCGGGCCGATTCGGTGCTGGCCCGCACGCCCGTCATGGACTACGGCATCCCGTGCATCTACCCCCAGATTCCGGGCATCCCGCCCTACCATAATAACGCCGTCTGGCCCTTCGTGCAGAGCTTCTGGGGCCTGGCCGCCGCGCAAGTGGGCTACGAAAAAGCCTTTCTGCATAGCCTGGCCACGGTATACCGCCCAGCGGCCTTATTTCTGACCAATAAGGAAAACTTCGTGGCCAGCAACGGCGACTTTGCCGGCACGCAGGTAAATTCCAGCAACATGCTCTGGAGCCTGTCGGGCAGCCTGGGCCTAGTTTATAAAGGCTTGTTCGGGATGCAGTTCGAGCCCGACCGGCTGGTGTTCCGCCCCTTTGTGCCGCAGGCGCTGCGCGGCACCCGCCACCTCACCAACTTCAAGTACCGCGGCGCCGTGCTCAACATCGAGTTGAGCGGCTTTGGCCGCAGCATCTGGAGCATTACCCTCGACGGCCGGCCCCTGCCCGATGCCGCCGTGCCCGCCACGCTCACCGGCCTCCACGAGCTGGTCATTCAGCTGGATAATCAGCTCCCTACCCCCCGCCCCGTCAACCAAGTCGCCCACCACGTCTCGCCCATGACGCCGGCCGTCAGCTACACCAAAGGCCGCCTGAGCTGGGCGCCGGTCGAGGGCGCCCAGGCCTACCAGGTGCTGCGCAACGGCCAGTTTGCGGCCCGCACCACCCAACCAACTTTTGACGTGCCGGTGCCCACCGGCTACACCGAGTATCAAGTACTGGCCGTTGATAAAGATGGCTACGAAGGCTTCGCCAGCGAGCCGCTGCCCGTGGATGCTGGCAAGCTGCGGCAGCAAATCGAGCTGGCCGACCGCGCCAGCAAATCGGCCCTACCCTACCAGGGCGCCACCGGCCTGGGCTTCCTCGAAATCAGCACCACGCGCCACAAAACGCTGACCGTGAAGGTGCCGGTGCCGGCCGCCGGCCGCTACGCCGTGGACTTTCGCTACGCCAACGGCAACGGCCCTATTAACACGAGCAACAAATGCGCCTTCCGCACCCTGCGCGACGCGGCCGGCCGGCAGCTGGGCACCGCCGTCTTTCCGCAGCGCGGCGTCGATGAGTGGTCGGACTGGGGCTTCTCGAATCCGATTGTGGTTAGCCTGCCCAAGGGTGTTCAAACGCTCACGCTGGCCTACGAGCCGGCCAACGAGAACATGAACGGCGAAGTGAACCAGGCCATGCTGGACTACGTGCGGCTGACGCAGGTAGAATAAGTTAAAAGTTGAGAGTTAAAAGGTAGAATCCCTACCCCCTCTCTTGGTTTTAAGCCAGACGAGGGGGTAGGGATTCTACCTTTCAACTCTCAACCTTTAACTGACTGCTACACGCCCAGCAGCAGCAGCGCCGGGTCTTCGAGCAATTCTTTCACGCGCACCAGGAAGCTGACCGACTCGCGGCCGTCGATGATGCGGTGGTCGTAGCTCAGGGCCAAATACATCATGGGGCGGATAACAACCTGCCCGTCTTCAGCCACCGGGCGCGGCACGATGTTATGCATCCCCAGAATGGCCGACTGCGGGGCGTTGATAATCGGCGTGCTCATCATCGAGCCGAAAATGCCGCCGTTGGTGATGGTGAACGTGCCGCCGGTCATCTGCTCGATAGTGAGCTTGTTGTCGCGGGCCAGGCCGGCCAGGCGCACCACTTCCTTCTCCACGCCCTCGAAGCTAAGCTGTTCAGCATTGCGAATGACGGGCACCACGAGGCCCTTGGGCGCCGAGACGGCGATGCTGATATCGCAGAAGTCGGAATAGACGATTTCGCCGTTGTCGAGCTGCGCGTTCACGGCCGGAAACTCCTGCAAGGCCACGCACACGGCCTTGGTGAAGAAGGACATAAAGCCCAGCCCTACCCCCTTCTTTTCCTTGAAGCGGTCCTTGAACTTGGCGCGCAAGTCCATGATGGGCTGCATGTTGACCTCGTTGAAGGTCGTGAGCATGGCCGTTTCGTTCTTCACCGAAACCAGGCGGCGCGCCACGGTCTTGCGCAGGTTCGACATCTTCTCGCGCCGCGTGTTGCGGCTGCCGCCGGCTGGCTGCGGCGCGCTGGCCGCGGCCGGTTGCGTGCCAGCAGGCGCCGCGACGGCCGGAGCCGCGCTCGGCGTGGGCGCGGGAGTTGGCGCAGTTGGGGCAGGAACTGGCGCGGCGGCTGGCTGAGCCCGCGCGTTTTGCGCGTCTTCCTTGGTGATGCGGCCGTCGCGGCCCGTGCCGGCTACGTTGGCGGCGTCGATGCCCTTTTCGCCCAGAATCTTGCCCGCGGCCGGCGACGGCACGCCCGTGGTATAAGTGGCCGCGCCGCTGCTGGCGGGCTGGGCCAGGGCTGCCGTTGGCGCCGCCGCTGTAGCTGCTGGCGCCGGTGCCGCTGCTGGCGCGGTCGCCGGGGCCGCCGAATCCCTACCCCCCTCGATGCGCGCGATGACCGCGCCAATGCCGATAGTCTCACCTTCCTTCACCGCGTGGCGCAGCGTGCCGGCGGCTTCGGCGGGCAGCTCAAACGTGGCCTTATCCGATTCTAGCTCGGCAATTACCTCGTCGCGGCTCACCTGGGCGCCATCGGGCTTGAGCCACTTGGCTACCGTCACTTCCGTGATAGATTCGCCCACGGCGGGAATCTTCATTTCCATTGCCGCACTGCTATCCACACCGTTGGGACTAGCCGCCGGGGCATTGGCCGCCGAGGTGGGGGTAGGCGGGGCGCCGACGGGCGCGCCGGGCGTATCGGCGGCGGGCGCCGGGCGGCCGGCCGGGGTGCCGCCGTAGCCGGACTGGTCGCTGATTTCAGGATTTTGCTCGCCCTGGCTCACCGGGTCGTTGCTGGCGGCGGCTGGAACAGCGGCTGCCGGCGCAGCGGCTGCTTGCGGAGCCGAAGTTGCCGGCGCAGCCCCATCCGCCGCGCCGTCCAGCTCGGCAATCACGGTGCCGATGCCGATGGTTTCGCCCTCCGCCACTCGGATTTTCAGCGTGCCGGCGGCTTCGGCGGGCAGCTCAAAGGTGGCTTTGTCGGATTCCAGCTCGGCAATTACTTCATCGCGCTGCACGGCCTCGCCGTCCTTTTTGAGCCACTTGGCGATGGTGACTTCAGTGATGGATTCGCCAACGGCGGGGATTTTAATTTCGAGGGCCATAAGATGGGGATGCGCAAGAAGTAAGCGTGAGAATTAGTCCAGGAAAGCAAGCGCCAGCGGGCGCAGCTTGTCGCGGAATCGGTAAGTCATGTTCAACAAGTCTGCGGACGTATAGCTCGGCGCGTCGTCGGTGTCGTAGCGCCAATCGACTGCGAAAGCATTTAATATGGTTGCTGCTGACACATCGTCGCCGTCGAAGGTGATACGCGCCGACAGCATAGTCGCTAAGCTGGTCAAGTCATGAATGAAAGGCGAAGGCAGCTGATTTAAAAGCAAAACCGCTTTTAAATACTTTTCGACCGCCTGTTGACAGCTGAATCCAATGCTCTCATAAAGGTGCGGCGAATTCTGCAGCAACGATTCCGCAGTTTCTATATCGCGGTCAGCAATCCGCAGGAATGTGGCTACCCGGCGTTGGGCAGGTGTGCTAGGCTGCATATAAAGTTCGTCCTTTTTCCACTGCTTCGGCTTCAACGGTATAGATATCAGCCACTGCCTGGGCCAATTCCTGCGGGGTACGGATGAGTATATCCATTGGGGGCATTTCTCCTCCCCAAAGCAGATGACGCACCGTTAGGAGACGTTCAATTCGCCTTGGTTCAGCGTTTTGCTTAATAACCAGCAAGTCCAAATCCGAGTCTTCCGTGGGCGTGCCGTAGGCATACGAGCCGAAGAGGATAATCCGGTCCGGCTGGTAGCCTTCGACGATGCGCGCCACAACAGCCTGAATCTGGGCTTCGCTGATCATGAGGGGGGTAGGGAATTGGTTAAACTTAAATCGTGGGATACGGCCCGGCGCCAGCCGCCAAAGCTAAAGCGGGCCGCAGCCAATTGCGCAGCTGCCGGGCCAGCTCCAGCAGCTCTAGCGCGGGCGGTTCGGTTTCATCTTCCGTGGGATAACGGGTAAGCGTACTGAAAGGGTTGAGCAAGCGGGCCGCGTCGTACTGCGCGTCGGGCACCGGCAGCACCGAATTTAGCTCATCCAGCAATACGCGCAGATTGTGCGTGTGCGGCGGGCGAATTTCGTAGCTAACCAGCGCAGCCTTAATGTATTTCTCCGCGGCCTGCTGGCAATGGTAAGCCAAACTGTCGAAATGGTAGGGGTTAGAAACAATATCCTCCGCCAACGCCAGGTCTTTATCGGCTTTGCGCAGCCACTTCACCACCCAGCGCTTGGTCTCGTCGTCAAGCTGCGGCATATAGCTCCCGGCCGTTTTGTAGAGCAAATGCTTCTATCCCATACCGGCCCCGACTGTAGCGCCGAGCTTCTTCGGAGTTCACCACCACCACGTCCATCGCGGGAGCTTTGCTGCGAACGAACAGTTTCTCTATCGCCGCCATACGCTCCCACACCGGACGCTTTTCTCCCCCTTTCACGACTAGCAAGTCCAGGTCCGAGTCCTCGGTGGGCGTGCCGTAGGCGTACGAGCCGAAGAGGATAATCCTATCCGGCTGGTAGCCTTCGACGATGCGCGCCACGATGGCTTGAATCTGGGCTTCGCTGATCATGGGGGGGGTAGGGAATTACTCCTGCTTCTTGGCCGACTCCGCGACGGCCTTGATGTTCTCATCCGCCACGGCCTCTTTGGGCTTGTCGAAGGCGCGGGCTACCAGCTCCTTTTGCTCCTTGACGTGCACCTTGTTGTAACCGGTGGCCGGCGAGGCCGAGGGCTTGCGCGCAATCACGTCTTCCAGCTCGCGGCGCATGAAGCGCAGCAGGTAGTTCCAGTAGCCCATATTCTCGGGCTCTTCCTGGGTCCAGAACAGCCTGGCTTTGGGGTACTTGGCCAGCTCAGCAGCCAGCTGCTTCTGCGGGAAGGGGTGCAGCTGCTCCAGGCGGATGATGGCTACGTCGCGGCGGTCGGAGGCGCGCTGCTCTTCGAGCAAATCAAAGTAGACTTTGCCCGAGCACAGCAGCACACGCTTCACCTTCTTGGCCTCGGCGAAGTCGTCGCCGAGCACTTCGCGGAAGCGCCCGCTGGTGAACTCCTCGACCGGCGAGACGCACAGCGGATGGCGCAGCATCGACTTGGGCGACATCACGATGAGCGGCTTGCGGAATTCCCAGGTCAGCTGCCGGCGCAGGGCGTGGAAGAAGTTGGCCGGCGTGGTCATATTAGCGACCACAATATTATTTTCTGCGGCCAGCTGCAAAAACCGCTCGGGGCGGGCGTTGGAGTGCTCCGGACCTTGGCCTTCGTAGCCGTGGGGCAGGAGCATTACCAGGCCGTTCATGCGTTGCCACTTGCTTTCGCTGCTCACCACAAACTGGTCAATCATAGTCTGCGCGCCGTTGGCGAAGTCGCCAAACTGCGCCTCCCACACCACGAGCGCCGTCGGATTCGCCATCGCGTAGCCGAATTCAAAGCCCAGTACCGCGTACTCGCTCAGCAGAGAATTGAAGATGCGCAGCTCCTCGTGCTCGCCGGCCAGGTTATTCAGCGAGTTATAGGGCGCCGACGTTTCGGCGTCGTGCAGCACGGCGTGGCGGTGCGAGAACGTGCCGCGCTGGCAGTCCTGCCCGCTCACGCGCACGATGTGCTTTTCGAGCAGCAAGGAGCCGTAGGCCAGCAGCTCGCCGGCGGCCCAGTTCAGCACCTTGGTTTCAAAGAACATCTTGCGGCGCTCCTTGAGCAGGTTGTCAATCTGCTTGATGGGCCGAAAGCCCTCGGGAATCGTGGTCAGCGCCTGCGCCACTCGCTCCACGGCCTCGGCGCTGATGCCAGTTTCGGGCGATAGGTCGAAGTCCTCATTCCTAGAGCGGCGCAGGCTACGCCACTCGTTTTCCAGCGCCTGGTATTTATAAGGCAGCGGCTTCTGCTTCACCAAATCCAGCCGCTCTTGCAGCATGTCGCGGAACTCCTTGTCCATCTGCCCGGCCAGCTCGGCATCCACGTCGCCGCGCTGCACGAGCGTAGCGTTGTACACCTCGCGCGGGTTCTGGTGCTTCGAGATAATATTATACAGCGTGGGCTGCGTGAATTTGGGCTCGTCCGACTCATTGTGGCCGTGGCGGCGGTAGCACACCATATCAATGAAGATGTCGGCGTGAAACTGCTGGCGGTACTCGGTGGCCAGTTGCACGGCAAACACCACGGCCTCGGGGTCGTCGCCGTTCACGTGCACGACTGGCGCATCGATAATCTTGGCCAAATCGGTGCAGTAGATGCTGGAGCGCGCGTCCTCAAAGTCAGTGGTAAAGCCAACCTGATTGTTAATCACGAAGTGCACCGTGCCGCCGGTTTTGTAGCCTTCCAGCAGCGACATCTGGGTCAGCTCATACCCGATGCCCTGCCCGGCCAAGGCCGCGTCGCCGTGAATCAGAATGGGCAGAATTTGGTGGTAGTCGCCGCCGTAGCCGTGCTCCATCTTGGCCCGCACGAAGCCTTCGACCACCGGGTTCACCGCCTCCAGGTGCGAGGGGTTAGGCGCCAGCTTCAAGTTAACCTTTTGTCCGCCAGCAGCTTCCACTTCGGAGCTGTAGCCCATGTGGTACTTCACATCGCCGTCGCCCATCGTCAGGTCGGGCACGGCGGTGCCCTCAAACTCCGAGAAAATCTGCTCGTAGGTTTTGCCCATGATGTTGGCCAGCACGTTGAGGCGCCCGCGGTGCGCCATGCCAATCATCACCTCTTTCACGCCCAGCTCGGCGCCCTTGCCGATAATAGCGTCCAGCGCCGGGATGGTGGTTTCGCCGCCTTCGAGCGAAAACCGCTTCTGCCCCAGAAACTTGGTGTGCAGGAAATTCTCGAACACCACGGCCTCGTTCAACTTCTTGAGAATGCGCTTCTTATACTCCACTCCCGGATTGAACGCCAGCGAGTCGCGCTCGACTTTCTCCTGAAACCAGTCCAGAATCTGCGGGTCGCGGATGTACTTATACTCGAAGCCGATGCTGCGGGTGTAGATTTTCTCCAGCGCCGTCACAATGTCGCACAGCGTCGAACTCTCACCCAAACCCAGCTCGGCACCCTGCCGCGAAGTCAGGTCCAGGTCGGCCTCGCTCAGGCCGAAATCGGCCAGGTCCAGCCGCGCCTTGCGGTCTTTGCGCTCACGCACGGGGTTGGTGCTGGCCCGCAAGTGACCGCGGCTGCGGAAAGCATGAATCAGGTTGCGGACGGCCGCTTCCTTATCGGTGGCGGCCTCGCCCTGCGCCAGGCCCGGCGCGTTGTTCGTCGACGCGGATGTGTTCAGCACGCCGTAGTCGTCGGGCTGCGGCTGTTCGCTGCTGCCGGGCACCTTGGGAGCGGCAGGTGCCGCTTTAGCCGCGTCGTTAGCGTTACTGTTTGCCGGCGCAGCGCCGTTAGTGCTGCCGTTCAGGGGCGTGGCGCCGTCTTCCGGAAACTGCTGGGAGAAATCGAAGCCCTCAAAAAACTTGCGCCAGCCGAAATCAACCGATTCCGGGTTTTGCTGGTAAGCCTGGTAAAGCGACTCAATGGCCGCGGCATCCGCGTTGGCGAGGTAAGAATACGTGTCCATAGGTGTAGCAAGTGCAGCAGCTTGGTGAGGCTGCGTAAAAGTAATACGCTTGTCAGACAAGCAAAAACTTGTATTCGCCTGAACAAATTTGCTTGACGCTCAGCCATCTTCCTAACAAAGGCTAGTTAAGGGTGGCTAGTACGATAGCTAATCTACCTGTTTCAACGAAAAGTCGCTGGGCCAGCTCATACGGAGCATCCGAGAACGAAACGGTTTTCGTCGGGCCGCTTCATAGGCTTTAAACCTGATAAAATGTGCTGTTTTCCAGTTTCGCAATCTATAAACTTTCGCTTACGCATTACTATCTCTTCCCTTTAAAGTAACATTTTATTGCATAATTCAGACCCCCAAAACTTATCTATTTAGCTCATTGTTAGTGTTTTTCGTCTTTTTGAAGAATTGGCGCTTGCCCAAGCTGCCGGGCTGAAACGGCAGTAGTACGAACCACTATTTGATGATTAATGCCCGCCTCTTTTTAGACGCGCTCGTAGCCGTTACGGCCCTGACTACCTCCCTTCTAATCCCTACCCCCTCTCCCCAGCTACTAAGCTTATCAGGGTTTATTCATCCGGCTAAGGCAACTAGGCGGCCAGCCAAATCGACGGCGGTGAAGAGCTACTCCATCAGCCACAAGCGGCCATTGGTAATTGGCCGCATTTTTACCGTGACAGCCACTACCTACCAGGCTGTGCCGGGCCAGACGGACGCCGAGCCGTTCGTGACGGCCGACAACTCGCGCATCAAGCCGCACTATGGTAGCAAAAAACGCTGGCTGGCCCTCTCCAACGACTTGCTCAAGCGCTGGGGCGGCCATTTTGACTACGGCGACCAAGTACGCGTGCGCGGCATTTCGCCGGAGCTTGACGGCATCTATACCGTGCACGACACGATGAACCGCCGCCACCGCCGCTGCCTCGATGTGCTGACGCATCCGAGCGAGAAAATTAACATTCTCACTAAAGGCGTTACAATACAAAGGGTAAGCCTTTGATTTACTGATTCTTCCTGCGCAGGCCTGCCCCTACCTCCCGTTCGCGAGGAAGGAGGCCGAACGAAGTTTCACGTGACTATACCCGTAAAAAGCCCGCTTCCTTAAATTTAAGGACAGCGGGCTTTTAAGTTTTAAAAAGCGGTTTGGGAGTGGCATTCCGTCGCCTCCATCGTAAAGGAGAAGCTGGAGATTTAACCTATGGCAGCTTCATCTTGAACGTGCGGTACATTGTGCCGGGCAGCCCTACCCCCTTGTTCCAGGTCGGGCCGTTCTGAATAGCAGAGGCCGTGACGTAGAGCGTGTTATCGGCGCCCCAGGCGTAGGTGTCGGGCCAGAGCAGGCGGTCTTCCTTGACCAGCGTGGTGAGCTTGCCGTCGGGACTGCGGCGCACGAGCGCGTCTTGCTCGAAGGCCGTGAAGTAGACATTGTTCTGGGCGTCGATTTCCAGGCCGTCGGTGGCGGGCACCTCACCCAGGTTTTCGACCTGCTGGCCCAGCTGCGCCTCGCTCAGGGCGGGGTTGCGCAGGGCCTCGGTCTTGATGCGGTAGAGGTGGTGAGCCGTGATGGGCTGGTAATAGAGGTATTGGCCGTCGCGGCTCAAGGCGATGCCGTCGCTGTTCACCATCATCGGCTTGCCCTTCGCATCAATCATCTCGTGGGTGCCGCTGGCTTTCAGAATCAACCCTTTTTCGGCCTTCACCGAGGGGTGCTTGGTGAGCAGGCGGCGGCCCTTCTGGGTTTTCAAATCCATCACGATGATGCCGCCCTGGCTCGATTCCGTTAGATAAGCTATTTGCTTGTCGGTGTCGATGCGCACGTCGTTGAGGTAGGACTTGGCCGGCGCCAGGTCGGGGCCAAACGAGATGTTCTTGACTACCTGATTGGTTTTGGGGTCGATGCAGACCAGCTTGGGGCCGCCGGCCACGATAAACTTCATGCCCGGCGCGGCCGGGTCGAGCACCCACAGCAGGCCGGTTTTATCCACGATAATGGCCTGCGGGCAAATCCAGTGGTGCTGGGGGTCGGTCTTCACCGAGTCGTTCCAAGTGCACCAGCTCGCGTTGGGGTAGGGCTTGACTGAGCGGCCATCGGCGCTGAACTCCGCCACGGGGTTCACCGGGTTGTGGTCCCAGCGCGGGAAGGTGCCGAACTTGCGGCCGTCGCCGGTCACGGCCAGCGCCACCATCTGCGGCTCGGCGATTTCAGTCACCACTTGCAGCGGTGAATTGGCCGGCGCGGCACCGTTATCGCCGGCACCGGCGGCCGGGGTTTCGGATGTGGCGCCCGGCGCGGCGGCGGTACCGTCGGTTTTGGTTTGGGAGCAGGCGGCGCTCAGGCCCAGCAGCAGGGCCAGCGCCGGCGCGGTCCAGCGCCGGGAGGGGGGTAGGGAAATCATAGAAGCTGAGTAGGTGAAAGGAGAATGGGGTAAAACAGAAAAGCCGGCTCCCTGCGAAGCCGGCTTTTGCATACGGCCTGCTTGGCCGGATGGTAAAAACAGGCCGCTGAAAGTGGCTGGCCTTTCCCTACCCCCCCTGCGCCAGTGGAAGCCCGGTGGCGGGCCGCGGCTGACCGTCGGCATCATAGAGCAGGCTCAGCGGGGCGGCGGGGTCGGCCATAATCTGCGGGTAGGTCAGGCCCCAGCGCTGGGTCAGCTCAGCCAGGGCCTGGGCGTAGGCCGGGTTTTCCCAGGGGTTGAAGATGGCGCCGGCCACGTCGTCAATCAGGGCATCGAACACGAGGTGCGTATCGCCGGGCCGGGGCGGGCGCGGGTAAATGTCGGGCACGACGTGCAGCAGGTGCGCCGCGTAATACACCCGCGCCTTGAACTCGGCCACCTGCGCCGGGTGCAGCGGGCGCTGCGCATCCGCATACACCTGGCGCATGGCCTGCCCAATCAGCCCGGTATCGACCAGGCAGGCGACGAGCACGGTTTTATCAAGCTTGATGCTGAATACCAGCGTGTTCAGGTCGTCGTCGTACTCAAAGGCGGGCTGCTCAAACTGCGCGTCGGCTTCGAGCACGAACACCGAGCCGGGCACGAAATCGGCGTACTCGGCGGGCACGCGCAGGCCTTGCAGCAGCTGAAAAAACGTGCGGAAGCGCCGGAGCAAAGCTGCGTTTTCCGACAGCGGATATTTGGGCATGATGAGCGGCTCGCGCTCATTAAGTAGCTCGGTGATGAAGATGCCGTAGAACATCTTGCCCAGCCACAAAAACAGCGTTTCGTCGCCTAGCGCCCGCACGGCGGCGGGCCCCTGCGCCGCCGCGGCGGCCACCTGCACTTCCAGGGCCAGCAGGCGCGGGCGCACGGCTGGGCTCACCGGCAGGGTTAGCTCCCGCAGGGCCACCGTGCGCTGGTCGAGCAGTTGAATGGGCCGCTCGGCCAAGTTGTAGCGCGCTTGCAGCCAGTCGGCAAACACGGGCAGCGCGTCGGCCGGTGCCACGGGCACGCCGCTCAGAAAGCAGCGCGCCGGGCCGAAGCGCATGTTCTCAAACGGGTCGTAGGACAGCAGGTCGGCGGTGGTAGGGCTCATAGGCCGCAAAAGTAGCTTTTCAATTCCCTACCCCCTCGCTTAGCGCGAAAGCCCCGAGCCGGCCTTGAGGAGCAGCTTGCTCAGGTTTTGGAGGGGCGCGGTGTAGTCGTTGGCGGCTTCCTCGGCTACTTTGGCGGTTTCGGCGCCGAGGCTGGCCAGGGTTTCGGCCAGGTCGTGCGACTGGGTTTCGGGGTCACCGAGCTGCTCGCGCAGCAGGCGCAGCTCCTGCGTGATTTTGGCCAGGCCAGTGCGCTCGGTGGCGGCCAGCACGGCTTCCCAGCGGTCAATTTCGGCCGTGGCGTGGGCACCGTCCTTGCCCTTGGTCGGCAGGCCGGCGCCGAGCAGGGTCAGCGTGTCGTCGAGCAGGGCGGAGGTTTGGTTATCGCTAACGGTCAGGGGCACAGAGGGCGTAGGCGTGCTTTGGGGCGTGGTGGCGGTGGAATCCATAAGGAGAGAAGAAAATGGGAATGTGCCCCGCTATACTTGGCCCGCCCCGGAAAAGTTAGCTCAGCCGCGCCGGGCCCCGTTGGCGCGCCGGGTTACGTTTCTCTGTTTTCCTCATTAAGCTCAACTTCTCCTTACTTTTTATCTGCTTATGAAATTGTTCGCCAAAACGCTGGCTGTCGCCGCTCTGACTCTGGGCGCCGTGGCCTGCTCGCCCAGCACCGACACCAACAGCACCACCACCTCGGCCGCAGACCCCGCCACCGCCGCCAACGAAGCCCGCGCCGACAGTATGCTGGCCCCGGCCACCGAGCCCGCCGAGAGCCGCCTCAACGTAGCCGATAAAGTCGAAACCAACTCCCCCACCGGCGGCAAGCCCAGCGGGGGCGACCCGTCCCAGTAAGTCAGTCCTGCCACTCTTTCTTCTGCAAAAAAGGCCCGCCCCCGCAATGGGGCGGGTTTTTTGTTTTTGCTTAAACCAAGCTGCCGTGCCACCGCACGCCTCAGCTGCCAGCTACTTCCAGCAGCACCTGGTAGTAGGGGCGGCCTTCGGAACGGGCGCGCAGCCAGGCAAAAAAGCTCTGCGATTGCAGGTCTTCGCTCTCGACGGGGGGTAGGGCCGGCATCTGGCGCAGGCGCTGCCGAAACGCGGCCTGCGCGGCCACGGCCGGATTTTCGAGGATTTCGCGCACCAGGCGCAGGTAGTCGAGCACGTAGCGGTAGGCGCCGCCGGCCGGCGCGGCGGGCAGGCCATCGGCGGTAGCCTCCTGGGCCGGGAACCGCTCCGTGAGCAGCTGCTTGAGGTAGTGCAGGCGCCCCAGCGCGTGCTCGGCGTTGCCCAGCTCGAACTGAATGAGGATTTCGCCCATCGTCTTCTTGAGCAGCCACTCCAGGCCCAGGTGCTGCTCCAGCCAGTAGTCGGTGCGGTCGAGCTGAATAAGGCTTTGGTTGGCTTTGGCGAATTGATTTTCGGCAAACTGATGGAAGGCCAGCTGGAGGCGGGCGGTCAGCTCATCGGCTTCGGAGAGCGGCGGGCGGGCGCGCAGCGCCTGCTCCAACAGGTTGATGCTGTCGGCGTTGCGGCGCAGAAAGGCGTAGTTGGCGGCCAGCAGGAACGTGAAGCGCGGCCCCAGCCCGGCCGCCGCCCGGCCGGGAGCCGCCGCCAGCAGCTGCCGCCCCTGCTTCAGGTACGTCACCGAGTCGGCGAAGCGCCGGGCCCGGTACAGGGCGTGGGCCAGCATGTAGAGCAGCCGCAGCTGGTAGCCCTGCTGGGCCGGCGCGAAGCCGTGGCGCCGCTCCATGAGCCGGTAGCAGCGCTCGATGAAGGGCGCAAACGAGACAAAGTCGCGCCGCACCAGCATGGCCGAGCGGGCGATGCTCATGAGCCGGCACAGCAGCGAGGGCGAGCGGGCGAAGGCTTCGCGCAGGTCATATTCCTTCAGAATATCCTGCATGATGGCATCGAAGGGCACGGCGGCCCGGCCCTTGGTGCGGGCCTCGCGCAGGCGCAGGCGCAGCAGGCTGTCGGCGATGCCCGCGCGCTCTTCTTCGTCGGCGGCTTTCTTATTGAGGTGGCGCCGCCGGATGATGTCTTCCAGCGGTGGGGCGTGGGGCGAATCGGCGAACTGAATCTGGAGGTTGTAGACCGCGTTCAGCGGCTCATACTGCTCGTTGGCCAGGGCCAGCTTTTCGGCTTTGCGCAGCAGGCCCCAGGCCAGGCGGGGCACGCCCGCGTCGAGCAGGTACTGAGCCAGTGTGAGCTGCCCGCGCACGGTGGCGGCGGCCGTCGGGTCGTGCTGGCGCTGGCGCAGCACCAGGTAGTCGGCCAGCTGGCGCAGCAGGCGCTTGCGCAGGGCGTAGTAGGCGGCCGGGTTGGGCGTGTCGGGGTAAAGCTTGGCAATGAGTTGCTCCGGCGAGTAGGCTTTGGGGCGGCGCAGCAACTCATACAGCCGCGAGTCGAGCCGGTCGGGGCGGTTAGGGCTCTGGCGCTGCATAAAGTGCCCAAATTCCCGCTGGTCGTCGGGGCTGAGCGTGGCCAGCGTGGCGCGAAGGTCATCCATAGCGGGCAAGATAACGGCTCAGCTCGCAAGCCCGGCCGTTGGGCCCGGCTGACCGTTCGCGGCGGGTTACCTTTTGCGCCCGCCGGCATTAAGGAGCAGTTTTTACCAACTTCCCCGTTACCCATGAAAATGTCCTTCAAAACCCTGCTCGTCGCCGCTGCTACCCTCGTTACGCTCGGCGCTACCTCGTGCTCGGAAAAGCAAGCCGACAACGCCGCCGCCGCCACTGAGAACGCCGCCGAGAAAACCGGCGATGCCGTTGAGAATGCCGCCGACCAGACCGGCGCGGCCGTCGACAATGCCGCCGACAACGTGAAGGCCGACCTGGCCCGCGAACCCGGCGACACCGCCGTGGTAGTGGACCGCCCCGCCGACAAAGTGGTGGAAGAGACGCCTGCCCGCCAGAACTAAGCCGCGCTACTCCGTTAGCTGCTTACCCGTAAAGCCCCGCTACGCCCGTAGCGGGGCTTTTTGCGTGCATCCGGCACCGGGAGCCGCCTAATTAGTTTGTCAGATTATTTCGATTCAATTTATTGATGATAAGCACGTTACGATGAAATTTTTCTTAATTCAATGTCTGATTAACTCATAAATAGTGTAGCATAGCAACATGCAAAGGGAGACTTTTGGGCTGGATTTACTTTTTCCTACCCCCTACCCCCCTACCCATGATACGCGCGCTACTTTTTCTGCTGCTGGCTCTGTTCTCAGGCGCCGCGGCCCACGCCCAGGCTGTGCTCACCAAAGATGTACTTACCAAAGCAAACGGTGAGGAGCTTTCGGTTAAAGTCGTGGAAATCACGCCTTACGAAATCAAATACAAGCGGGCCGACAATCCCGACGGGCCGCTCATCGTGCTGCGCCGCTCCGACGTATTCATGATTCGCTACGCCAATGGCCTCAAGGAGGTCATAACGCCGGCCCTAAGCCCCGGCGCCGCGGACGCTACCTTGCCGGCCGCGCCCGCTGGAACCGCGGCGCCGGCCGGCGCCGCCGTGCCCGGCGACGAGACGCAGCCCTTCGAGAACATTCACCTCGACGGCCCCCGGCTCGGCTTCACGGTGCTCACGGGTGGCGTGTTGAACAAGGCCCGCGAGGAGCTTGACGACCTGAAGCCGTTTCTGACTCAGTTCGGCTGGCAGTTTGAAACCCGCTTGTTTCGGATGCCCAACGGCGTGTCGGCCGTGGCCGAGTTCGTGCCGCTGCTGGGCGGCCTGGAGCAGGGCAAGTTTATCCCGAGCCTGAGCGGGCTGCTGGGCATCCGCGGCCCCAAGGGCTTCGAGTTCGGGATTGGGCCCAACGTGACGCCGCTCGGCGCCAACCTGGTGCTGGCGCTGGGCACCTCCTACCGCGCCAACGGCATCAACTTTCCGGTCAACCTGGCCGTGGTGCCCGGCAACGGCGGAGCGCGCATCAGCCTGCTGTTTGGCTTCAATGCCCGCAAGTATTAAGGGCGGATTTTCAGGTTCACCGACTTCAAGACCACCTTCCCAATGCGCTTTTCCCTACCCCCCTGCGGCCAGCCAATCGGCCTGGTGCTCAGCCTACTGTTCAGCCTAATGCTGGTCCTGACGAGCCCCGCGCCCGCCCAAACGGCCGCGCCGGCACCCCCGCCTATGCCCGCTACTGATGTCATTCTGCGCCTCGATGGTGAGGAGGTGGCGGGCCGGGTGCTGCTCATCACGCCCACCGAGCTGCGCTACCTGCCCGCGCCGGTGGCCGGCACCCCGGCCGGGGCGGCCACCACGCCCGATACGCTCCGGCTGCCCGTGGCGGCCGTGTTTCTGGTGCGCTACGCCAACGGCACCCGCGAGGTGCTCACCCGCCCCCTGGTGGCCGCGCCCCTGCTTGGCGACGGCCGCCTCGACACGCTGTCGGGCCCGGAGCGACAGCGCCTGGGCCGCTCCGATGCCCGGCGCTATTACCGCGGGCGCAGCGTGTTTTGGGGCTCGGCGGGCGCGTTTTGGCTGGGCGTGCCGGGATTAGTGGGTACGGCCATCGTATCCAGCCGGCCCGTGCCCGCGCCACAGCTGCGGGCGCCGCTGCCCGTTTTGCTGCAAGACTCTGATTATGGCGCCGCCTATCAGCAGCAGGCCAACCGCCTCAAGCGCGGCAAGGCCTGGGCCGGCTACGGCACCGGGGCCGCCATCTTGCTGGGCGCAGTTTACCTGACCTTGCTCAGCGAGCAGCAGTAAGTCAGCAAGCAGCAGTGAGGCGGCCAACGGCGCGGCGGTCAGCATCAGACAGCGGCTAGCCGCTGTCTGTCGGCGGCTGGCCTTGCGTATAGGGGCCATGCGCTACCTTTCCCTCGACCTCGAAACCAGCGGCCCCGACCCGCTGCGCCACCAGGTGCTGGAGCTGGCCGTGGTGGTTGAAGACACCCGGCGTCCGCTTCCGCTGCCGGAGCTGCCCAGCTTCCGGCGCCTGCTGCGCCACCCCGAAATCAGCGGTACGGCCGGCGCCCTGGCCCTGAACGCCCGCCTGCTGGCCGAACTGGCCGCCGCTGGCGAAAAGGGTGCCCCTACCCCTCCCGACCACTGCGCCCCCGCCGACGTGCTGCCCCAGCTGCGTGAGTTTCTGCTCACCCAGGGCTTTCGGCCCGATGCCAAAGGCCGGGTGCGCTTCATTATGGCCGGCAAAAACGTGGCCTCCTACGACCTGCTGTTTCTCAGGCAGCTGCCCGGCTGGGGCAGCCTCGTGCGCTCGGAGCCCGCCACGCTCGACCCGGCGGCCTTCTACCTCAACTGGCATAAGGACTCGCGCCTGCCCAGCCTGAGCATCTGCAAGGCCCGCGCCCAACTCGCCGATACCGATGTGGCCCACGAAGCCCTGGCCGACGCCCTCGACGTGGTGCGGCTACTGCGGCCCTTCTATCAGTTTCCGGTATATCAGCGGGCTCGGGAGGCGGAAGGGGGGTAGGGAGCGCTCCGTTAGCAGTTAAGAGCCTAAGATAGCTGGCAGCCTGAACCCAAATTGCTTCCTGCCCTTGATTGATGGATGCGAGGCGAGCAGAATTACATTTCGGGCAGTTGGCGCCGGCCACCTGCCGCTCCGCGTTCGCCAAGTCAGCCTTGTTTCTGACCAGTAAAAATCCACTGGGAAACCAGGAACGTTATATCTTTAAGCCCTGACTTGCTTAAGCCTTTCATCTTTTACTACCTATTCCCACCCGCATGAAAAAAATTCTTCTCCTAGCGGCCGGGCTCTGCACCAGCATAGCCGCCCAAAGTCAAACGAGCCCACCCCGCAACCTGGTTTGGAGCGACGAATTCAACGGGCCCGTGCTCGACCAAACTAAGTGGACCTACGAAACCGGCACTGGCGTCAACGGCGACTTCGGCACGGGTCAGCTCGACCGCGCCACCGACCGGCCCGAGAACGTGGCCGTCGAGCAGGGCATTGCCGGCGCCGACGGCGGGGCGCTGCGCATCACCACCCGCAGAGAGACGTTCATGGACCGCAACTACACCAGCGGGCGCATCAACACCAAGGACAAGGCCTTCTGGGGCCCCAACCACCGCATCGTGGCGCGGGTCTGGCCCAAGGGCGTGCGCACCCAGGGCCAGGGCTTTGCTTTCTGGATGATGGGCAACGAGCACCCGGCCGGCGTGCAGGAGCTGACCTGGCCCCAGTTGGGCGAAATCGACATTATGGAGTACGTGGGCTCCATCCCCGACCACAACCTGGGCACGGTGCACTACGCCTACCAGTACAACAACAACCAGTACGCCGAATGGAACCACGGCCAGCAAGGGGCTTACTACAACTATGCCGAGCAGCAGCTATCCGACCGGCCGGAAAACATCCGGGTGGACCTGGGCGCGGTTTATAGCGTGAGCCGCGTAAACCTGAACTGGGAAAACAACGGCAAAAGCTACGTCATCGAAACCTCGACCGACGGCACCACCTGGCAGCCCGCCTACAGCACCGCCACCGGCGACGGCGGCACGGACGACGTGACCTTTACGGCGGTCAATGCCCGCTTCGTGCGGATGACGGGCACGCTGCGGGTCAACCAGTACGGCTACTCCCTCTATGAATTTCAAGTGTTCGCGGCCGGCGGCACCACCAACCTGGCGCTCAACAAGCCCGTCACCGCTTCCAGCGTGGAGAACGCGACGCTGCGGCCGGAACTGGCCGTGGATGGCAACGCCCAGACCCGCTGGAGCAGCGGCTTCCGCAACCCGCAGTACCAGGGCGGCGCCGTGGCCGGCACCACTGACCCCAACATCGGGGCCAATGGCTGGCACACCTACGGCATCGACTGGTTCTCGGACCGCATGGAGTTTTTCGTCGATGACAACGTGTACCACATTCACTACTTCAACGACGGCGCGGCCTTCGGCGTGGTAGACAAGGAAAATGAAAACGGCGCGGTGCTGCTCAACGGCAAGAAAGTCGTCAAATCGGAATACTCAAACCTCTTTCCTGAGTGGCACCCGTTCGAGCACAAGATGTACGCCATCCTGAGCGCGGGCGTCGGCGGCAGCAACAACACCTACGGCGGCCCGCTTTCGGCGAGCGCCGCCGTGTTCCCGGCTGATGTCTATATCGACTGGGTGCGGGTGTACTCCAACCAGGTAGCCACCACCACTGCATCGGCCAAGGCCCCGGCCGCGCAGGTAACAAGCTACCCCAACCCGGTCGAGACTACCTGCTACCTCACCAACGTGGCCGAGGAATCGCCGGTGAGCGTCGTGGACGTGACCGGCCGAACCGTGCTGCAAACCAAGGTGAGCGGCCGCGCCGTTGACGTAAGTGCGCTGCGCGCGGGCGTGTATATGCTGCTCATCCAGAATAAGGGTACGTTGCAGCGGCTGAAGGTGAGCAAGCAGTAGGGTCCGGCTTGTTTAGAAAAGCGGTAGGGCAGGGTTTGGAATGGCGTGCGGGCCGCCCGGCAGGCCTACCCCCCAAACTTCCCGTAAGCTGCGCCGTACAAGCTCTACACTACCTCTCACCTACTCTTTTTCACTCATGGACCTCAATCAGAATAACCTCAACGACCAGACTGAACTGAAAGCCCGCGGCAACTGGAACGAGCTGAAAGGCCAGGCCAAGCAGAAGTGGGGCAACCTCACCGATGATGACCTCGACTACGCCGATGGCCGGCAGGATGAGTGGTTTGGCCGCTTGCAAGAAAAGACTGGCCACGCCGTGGAGGACATCAAGAGCTGGTTCAACCGCACGTTCTAAGCTTTTTTAAAGCTAAAAACAAAAGGCGGCCCCGATGGGGCCGCCTTTTGTTTTTGCTGAAGCTGTTTAGGAAGCCGAAAGAACGTCCTGCCGAAAGAACGTCCTGCTGCGCCCCGCGAAGCATCTGGCGTGGGGAAGTAACTCAATCGTCCGGTTCCGTAGATTTTTTCCCGAGCGAGATGCTTCGCTTTGCTCAGCAGGACGTTCTGGCGTGTTTCGGCCGACTTCCTAAACAGCTTCGCTACCAGCTTATCGCAGCCGCTAGTAGTTACCAGACTTGTTCCTCCGGGCGGCGGGCTGCTGTTGCCGGGCACGGTTTGGGCCAGAGCGGGCGCGGCGGCCAATGCCAGCAGGCCCGTCACTCGGTCAGTAGCAGGCTAGGGCCGAAAGGAGCGTAAAGGAGGATTCAAGCGGCAAAAAACAGGATGAAGCCCCAAAAGTAGCCTCTACGCTAAGCCGCCGCGCCCGTCATCATGCCAGCCGCAGCCGGCATCCCTACCCCCGGCCGCTGCCTCAGATAGTCGGTGCCCCAGCCCAGCAGCGCCAGCAGCACCGGCCGCACCTGCTCGCCAGGACCGATGAGGGCATACTCGACCTTGGGCGGCACCTGCTGGTGCACGGTGCGGACTACAAGGCCATCGGCTTCCAGCTCGCGTAGCTCCTGAATCAGCATCTTCTCCGTGATTTCGGGCATCAGCCGGCGCAGTTCGCCGTAGCGGCGGGCGCCGTCGAGCAGCGAGGCCAGAATCAGCAGCTTCCACTTGCCGCCGAGCAGGTTGAGCGTGGCGCGCACCGTACAGATGAGCTTGTCGGGGGTTGCAGGACCGTAGAGAATGGTCGCCTCTTGCTGTTTGGTTAGCTTAGCCATAAATCTTTTCAACCTGAAAGTCAATAATTCTTACTTCAGAGTGCGTACCCTACTTTTTCGTAGGTACTTGCTTTTAGTGAAAGTACGATGGTTACTTTACTCTAACCAAACCCCTTTCGATATGTCAACTCCCAAAAGTATGGTGGTGCTCGGTGCCACCGGCAACATCGGCACGGCGCTCGTGCACAACCTACTGGCCAAAGGCCACCACGTCACGGCCGTGGCCCGGCCCAGCGCCCGGCTGGATGCTCTGACGCAGGCCGGCGCCACGGCCGCCGCCGGCGACCTGTACGATGCCGCCTTCCTCACCGGCGTGTTGCGCGGGGCCGACGCGGCGTTTCTGATGATTCCGCCGCCCGACATGACGGCGCCCGACGTGCTGGGCTTGTACGACCACAACGGCGAACTTATTGCCCAGGCCGTGCGGGATTCGGGCCTCAAGCAGGCCGTGCAGCTGAGCAGCATCGGGGCCGACGCGCCCGCCGGCACCGGCCCGGTGGTGGGCCTGCACCACCAAGAAGCCCGCCTCAATGCCATTGAGGGCCTGCGCGTGGCTTACCTGCGGCCGGCGTACTTCATGGAAAACCTGCTCGCCAACGTGGGCATGATTCAGCACCTGGGCATCGTGGGCTCGGCCATGCGGCCGGAGTTGCCGTCTCCGATGGTGGCTACCAAAGACATCGCCGCCAAAGCCGCGGAGCTGCTCGATGCCGGGGATTTCGATAACCACTCGGTGCACTACCTGCTCGGGCCGCGCAACTACTCGCAGCAGGAGGCGACGGCCGCCATCGGCCAAGCCATTGGCCGCCCGGAGCTGCCCTACGTGCCCTTCTCCTACGAAGACGCCAAGAAAGGCATGATGGGCGCTGGCCTGAGTGAGAGCATGGCTGGCCTCTACATCGAGATGACCCGCAACATAAACGAGGAAGGGGCCATGATAAGCCAGCCGCGCACCGCCGCCAACACCACGCCCACCACGCTAGAAGAGTTTGTGCAAACCGTGTTCGCGCCCGCGTTTAAAGGCGCAACAGCAGGATAGAAAGGAGTTAAGAGTTGAGAGTTAAAAATCCCTACCCCCCTCATCTGCCTTGAAGTCGGATAAGGGGGGTAGGGATTTTTAACTCTCAACTCTTAACTTTCTTTCAGTAGCTCCTCCAGCAGCGCTAGCGCCTCTTCGGCGCGGCCAGTGGGTACGAACAGGTGGTCGTGATAATAGCCAGCCACCGCATTGACAGGCAAGCCGTGGGCAGCCAGGCGGGTGCTGATGCGCGCCAGAAACCCCACCGCTTCGAGGCTGGAATGCACTTGCAGCGTAATGAGCCGGCAGAGGTAAGCGCCTGACAGTCCGGCTGCTGCCGCTTCGGCAGCGGTTATAATTAGCGTCAGCCCTTCCGCCTCCCGGAACGTGCCGAGCGGATTTGTGCCCACTGGCGCGGGGGCGCCGGGCGGCAGCGTGACGAAGACATACTCGTCGGGTCGCAGCACGGGCTGCATGGTTTGCAGCAGGCGGTCGAGGTTGGTTTCGGCAGGCATGGGAGGGTAGGAAACTGGTGGGCGGCTACTGATTTGCTGCCCCGCCGCTGCTCATAAATACTTCTCATATATGCCGGCCGCAATCTTCTCGGTCAGGCTTTTGGGCACGAGGCTGGTGAGGCCGGCGGACACTTTGTTGAGCAGGCCGGGGATGATTTCGGCTTCGCCGGCCAGCAGGCCCGCCACGCCGGCTTCGGCTACGGCGTCGGCGCTCATGGAGACGCGGGCGGCGGTTTTTTGCAGCTCGGCGCCCATGCCGGCGCGGTCGGTAAACCCAGTCTCGGTGGCGCCGGGGCTCAGGCAGGAGACCGATATGGGGCCGTCCTTCAGCTCAAAGCGCAGGCCGCGCGAGAAGCTCAGCAGGAAGGATTTGCTGGCCGCGTAGAGCGTGAGCGAGGGCACGGCCTGGTAAGCGGCTGTGCTGGCCACGTTGAGGATGTATGCCTTGGGCTGGCGGCGCAGCTGCGGCAGCAGCGCGTGGGTGAGGGCCACGGGCAGCAGCATGTTGAGTTGCAGCATGTTCTGCTGCTCGGCCAGGGGCAGCTGCTCGAACCGGCCCCAGAGGCCGTAGCCAGCATTATTAACCAGCACGGCCAGCTCCGGCGCCTGCCGGGCGGCCCAGGCCGCCACGGTCTCGGCGGCGGCGGGCAGGGCCAGGTCAAGAGCCAGAATGTGGGCCTGGTGCTGGTGGCGCTCGCCGATTTCGAGGGCCAGCGCGCGCAACTGGGACTCCGAGCGGGCCACGAGCAGCAGGTCGTAGCCGCGGCGGGCCAGAGTCAGGGCCAGGGCGCGGCCGATGCCGCGCGAGGCGCCGGTAACGAGGGCGTAGGGCATGAGGAAGAAAGAGGAGGGTAGGGAGCTGTGTCAGCCGGGCCGCCGCCGGCCTACCAGCCGAAATAAGGCGCGAGAATGGAAATCAGCAGGCCCACGGCGCCGGCCACGGCCAGCCAGCCAAAAACGCCCCAGCCAGCCAGCAGCAGGCCCACCAAGCCCACGGCCAGCAGCACAATGCCCAGAATGCCGATGAACGTGGTGCCCAGGCCATTTTCGGCCACAGCGGCCGGCGCCGGATTGGCGTGGTGGCGGGTTGGCCGTGGGCGCAGACTGGCGGTCAGCTGCTTATGTTTTTGATTATGTCTCAGCGAGCTGACGGGTTGTGCCACTAAGGCGGCCACGCGCCGCCGTAATTGGAACTGGGGCCGGCCGGCCGGCCGTGGGGCCAGCCGCGCCAGGGCAGGACTGCTGAGGACACTCCCATCTGGCTGACTATGCGCGGACCGGGGCGCAGCGCCGGCAGGCACTGATGCGGCGGGTGGCACGGAAGTAGGAGGCTGAAACTCGAAGGCGGTGCGGGCGCTCTGGCAGCCAGCGCCGGTTAGCAGCAGGAGCAGCAGCAGCCGGATTGGCTGCCAGGGGGGGGTAGGGAATGGCACCATGCAGGCAGGAGGAAAAATCGAAATTAACTTGCTCGTACCGCGGGCGCGGCGTTGCTACTGCGTCCAGGCTTTTGTGGGACGAACGCCGGGCCCGCGACCCGCCATCGGGTGAGCGTTCTGAAAGCGTTCTGAATTAGAAGCCTATCATCACTTCCGCAATCACGTCGCAGGCTTCGTGGAGCTGCTCGGCGGTGATGACCAGCGGCGGGGCGAAGCGAATGATGTCGCCGTGGGTGGGCTTGGCCAGCACGCCGCGCGCCAGCAGGCTCACGCACAGGTCCCAGGCGGTGCGGCCGTCGGCGGCGGGGCGGATGACGACGGCGTTGAGCAGGCCCTTGCCGCGCACCAGCTCAATCACGTCGGGGCGGCGGGCCTGCACCTGCCACATTCGCTCGCGGAACACCTGGCCGAGCCGGGCGGCATTAGCGGCCAACTCTTCGTCGAGCAGCACATCGAGAGCGGCTTGCAGCACGGCGCAGGCCAGCGGGTTGCCGCCAAACGTGGAGCCGTGCTGGCCGGGCTGGATGGTGAGCATAATCCGGTCGTCGGCCAGCACGGCCGACACGGGCAGCACGCCGCCGCTCAGGGCCTTGCCCAGAATCAGGATGTCGGCGTGCACGGCCTCGTGGTCGCAGGCCAGCAGCTTGCCGGTGCGGCCCAGCCCGGTTTGGATTTCATCGGCGATAAAGAGCACGTTGTGGGCTTGGCAGAGGGCCGCCGCCTGCGCCAGGTAGCCCACGGCCGGCACCATCACGCCGGCCTCGCCCTGGATGGGCTCGACCAGAAAAGCGCAAACCTGGTGGTCTTTGATAGCTTCTTCCAGCGTAGCCAAGTCATTATACGGTACCACCTGATAGCCAGGATTGTAGGGTCCGAAGCCGCCGGTGCTGTCGGGGTCGGTGCTGAAGGAGATGATGCCCGTGGTACGGCCGTGGAAGTTGTGCTCAGCCACCAGGATGCGGGCCTGATTCGGGGCGATGCCCTTCTCCTGGTAGCCCCACTTGCGGGCCAGCTTGAGGGCCGTCTCGACGGCCTCGGCGCCGGAGTTCATCAGCAGGGCCTTGTCGTAGCCGAACAGCTCGCAGAGCTGCTTCTCAGCCGGCCCCAGCCGGTCGTTGAAAAACGCCCGCGAGGTCAGCGTCAGCCGCTGGGCCTGCTCGGTGAGCGCACCGATGATGCGCGGGTGGCAATGCCCCTGATTTACTGCCGAATAGGCGGAGAGAAAGTCGTAGTAGCGCCGGCCATCCACGTCCCACAGGTGCACGCCCTCGCCCCGGCTCAGCACCACCGGCAGCGGGTGGTAGTTGTGGGCGCCGTACTGGTCTTCGAGCTGCATAAGCTGCTCGGCGCGGCTGGTGGCGGCGGGGGGGGTAGGGGCGGTGAGCTGCATAGGATACAAAGTTCAGGGCGATGGGAGCCCAAAAGTAAGCACGAACGACAAGGCTCTGGGGCGCCGGCCGGGGGTAGGGAAAGCTAGCGGAATGGCAGGCGTTCGAGCTGCCGGGTCAGGTCCAGGTACTTGCCTACGAAGTTACCCTCCTCGCGGCCGTTGGCCGCCACGAAGGTCCAGTCGAGCACGGCCGCTTCGGGAAAGCTGACGGGCTGCAAATCAGGGCTTTTGGCTGGCGCAGTGGGGGCAGGAGCCGGGCTGATAAGCGCCTGCACGGCCCCGTTGCGCCAGCCAATCACGCGGGCCTGCACCGGCCGGAAGCTCGTGTCGGAGGCCAGCACCCGCACCATCACCAGGCAGTGCGTGCCGCCGGGCAGGCCGGCGGCGTAGCGCTTGCGGGCCTGGGCCAGGGTGCGGCGGGCCTGCTGCAAGGGCTCGGCCAGGGCCGAGTCGGCGCGGGCCAGCTGGCGGCGCAGGCCGGCCGGCGCGGTGGGGGCGGCGCGCAGCACGTGTACCGGCGCGGTTTGGGCCGGGGCGGCGCGGCCCACGAGCAGGGCCGCGCCGACCAATAGGAGTTGAAGCAACTTCATCATAGAGAAACTAAACTGACGATTAAGAGAGAAAATTGCCTTAACCGGCCCGCAGGCCGCGCCGGTTAAGGGTGCTATCACGGCCCCCGGCGCTGGTCGGGGCCCGCTATCTTTGCCCGTATGCAAATTCTCCACCACCCCGACGCGCCGCAGGCCGTGGGGCCGTATGCGCAGGCTATTGCGGCGGGCGGCTTCGTGTTCTGTTCGGGCCAGACGCCGCTTGTGCCGGCCTCCATGCGCATCGAAGCCCTCACCATTGAGGACCAGACCCGGCAGGTGCTGGCCAACCTGGCCACGGTGCTCTCGGCTCAAAGCCTGGGCCTGGCGGACGTGGTGAAGACCACGGTTTTCCTGAAAAACTTCGCCGACTTTGCCCGCATGAACGCCGTGTACGCCGACGTATTCGGGGCGCACTGCCCGGCCCGCACCACTGTCGAGGTGTCGCGCCTGCCGCTGGAGGCGCTGGTCGAGATTGAGTGCATTGCCGCCCTACCCCCCCATGCCCGCTGAAACCCCGGAACAGCTACCGCCGCCGCGCCGCCCCACGCTGGCCGAGTTTGCTGCCCGCCCCTTGCAGGCCGGCGACGTGTACTACACGCCCGAAGGCTACGTGGTGTTCACGGCCCAGTATCACCTTCGCCGCGGCTACTGCTGCCAAAGCGGCTGCCGGCACTGCCCCTGGGGGTTTAAGGCAATGAATAATAAGCAATGAACAGTCAGCAATGAGCAGTGAATAGTTGAACGACAGCGCCAGCAGGGCGGCCCATCGGCAGATTCCCTACCCCCCTCACGTGACCAAAGCCCCCGCGGGGCGACCCGACCGACTGCGCAACGAGGTTGGGGCGCCCCACTGGGGCTGACCGGCAACTGCTCATCGCTCATTGCTCATTGTTAACTGCTTCAACTCGCTTTGCCGAATCAGCCCCGTACCGAGCACAATCAGCCCAAAAACGGCGGCCATGAGGCCAGTTTCGATATACCAGCTTAGGTAAACGCCCTGGCGCAGCACGTACCAGGCGCCGCAGAGCAGGCCGAAGGCCAGCAGCAGGCGCGCCAGCACCCGGCCCGGCACCGGGATGGCCGTGCGCCGGGCCAGCAGCCAGACGTAGCCGGCCGACACGAAGCCCACGCAAACCAAAGTGTTCCAGGCGGCTGCCAGGGCGCCGTAGCGCGGCATCAGCCACAGGTTCAGGCCGATATTCAGCAGTACGCTGCCGGCTACCACGGTGCTCACGGCACGCGCGTAGCCGGTGCTGGTAAGCAGGGTGCTGTAGATGGCGAAAAAGGCGTGGACCAGCACGTTCAGAAACAGGATTTTCAGGCAGCTGCTCATGCGCGCCACCTCGGCGCCGGAGCTGTGGCTGAACTGCCAGAACACCACCTCGCCCCGAAACAGGACGAAGGCCACCACGAACAAGAGCGGCACGGCCAGCACCCGCTGCCCCAGACCCAGCAGCTGGCGTAGCTCGGCCGGACGGGCGCCGGCGAAGCGGGCAAAAAATAGCGGCAGCACGGTCCAGGCGTACATCATGGCCGCATCCATCCAGCGGTAGGCGCCGGCGTAGTAGCCCGCTTCCCGCGGCGAGGCCAGGCGCTCCAGCATCACCATATCAATGCGCTCGTTGAGGCCGTAGAGCACCGTGATGAGGGCAAAGGGCAGGCTCTGGCGCAGCAGCGCGCGGCTGGCCGGCCGGCTCAGGCGGGCGCGCACCGGCCCGAAAAAGCGCCGCAGCAGCCCGTAGAGCAACACGATGGTGAAGGCCGCCGCCGCCACCCGCGCCCCCACGTAGCTTGGCAGTCTCAGGGCGCCGGGCACCGCCACCAGGGCCAGCACCGCGCCCAGCAGCACCAGCTTTTCCAGCACCGAAAGCACCGCATCGGTGCGAAAGTGTTGCCGCCCCTGAAAGACGCCCCGCAAAAACAAGCCGTACTGCGTGAGCAGCAACGCCCCGCCGATGCCGGCCAGCAGCCCCAGCTGCGCGCCCCGGTAGCCCAGCGCCCAGCCCAAAGCCAGCAGCGCCGCCAGGGCCACCACATTGAGAAGGCCGCGCAGCGCGTGCAGGGTAGGAAAGTGCTCGGTGAAGAAGTCGGGCTCGGCGGCCGTGCGCTGAATGCCGGACTGCGTCAGGCCCAGGTCGGCCAGTGCCAGCGCCACAACCGTGAGCGAGGAGAGCGCCGCGAGGAGCCCAAATGCAGCGTGGCCCAGGCGGTCCTGCACCAGGTTTTCGAGCACCACCCAGCCGGGCTTAACGAGCAGGTTGAGCAGCACGGCGAGGCTGATACTGCCAAAAAAGCGGGAAAGTCCGGGCGCCGGGCGCTGCATTAGAAGCGAGAAAGTGGGTCCCAAAGCTAGGCCCAAACCCCTTTGGCGGCCCTCAGCGCCACGGGTTGGCTGGGGCCGGGCAGGCTATTTCGACGGCTAATTTGGCCGTTGCCAGACTTTTGCCGATATTTGCGCCCCGTTTCCCCGCATCGTCTCCTCTTTTTTTTAAGCTGAATATCATGGCCCGAGTTTGTGATTTGACCGGCAAGCACACCCAGGTTGGCAACAACGTGTCGCACGCCAACAACAAGACCAAGCGCAAGTTCTACCCGAACCTGCAGAAGAAGCGTTTCTACATCCCCGAGCAGGACGCCTGGGTGACCTTGAAAGTAGCCGCCTCCACCATCCGCACCATCAACAAGAACGGCATCATGGCCGTGTTGAAAAAGGCCAAGCAGGAAGGCTTTATCACCTATTAGTTTCCGCGCTGGCCGCCTCCAGCTCTGATTGGAGAAAGCTCGCCGTCGAGAAGACCGAACTCCGCGCAAGGATTGCCTCCAGGGGCAATATCTTGCGCGGAGTTTGGTCTTCTCGCGTTCGGAGGGGGTAGGAAACTCCCGCCGCCAGTCTGCCCGGTCGTTCAGGCGGCGCTGGCTTAGATTAGTGTCAATCACTCAATTTCTTATGAAGGCCTTGTCCGCCGCTGCTTCCTGGCCTCTGAACGTGCGGCGGGTGCCGCTACTGGCCTTGCTCGGGCTTGTGCTGCTGGCTGGCCCGGCTTACGCCCAGCGCCCGGCCGCGGCCACGCCCGGCGCCGTGTCGGCGCGGCCGGCCGATTTCCTACCCCCCGCTTTTCACCGAAGCCGCCGCGAAGCCCTGCGCCAGCAGCTGCCGGCCGGCAGCGTGGCCGTGCTCTTCGCCGCGCCCGAGCGCAACCGCGCCAACGACGTAAGCTTCGTTTATCACCAGAATCCCGACCTCTACTACCTCAGCGGCTACGATGAGCCCGACGCGGTGCTGGTTTTATTTAAGGAGCCCCGCCCGGTGGGCGGGCAGGCGGGCATCACGGAGGCTTTGTTCACGCGGCCCCGCGACCCGCAGCGCGAGCAGTGGACCGGCCGCCGCCTGGGCCGCGACGGCGCCAAAAATCAGCTTCAATTCCAGTTTGCGGCCGACAACAAGGACTTTGCCGGCGCCGGCATCAAGTGGGCCGATTTCAGTCAGATTCTGTTTCTGGACCTGCCCACCGACACCCGCAACGACCCCAAAGACCCCGCCGACCTCTACGACCTCGTGGCCACGTTCCGGCAGCAGGCCGGCGTGCCCGCCGACTACAATGCCGAGCGGCAGGCCACGCTGCGCACCATGCAGAAACACGGCCTGAACAATGCCCCGCAGGTGGCCGCCTATCTGAGCAGCCTGAGCCAGGAAGTGCCCGCCGCGGCGGCTGACCCCATCATCCAAAACTACCTGGCCGCCAAAACCGACGCCGAGCGGCGGCAGGTGCTGGCCGCCATCGTGCCCGGCCGCCACGACGGCGCCACGCTGGGCGCGGCGCTCGACGGGCTGCGCGAAATCAAGCAGCCCCAGGAGCTGACCTTGCTGCGCCGGGCCATCCAAATCAGCACCGCCGGGCAGCGCGAGGTGTTCAAGCTGGTGCGGCCCGACATGGGCGAAATGGAGATACAGGGCTTGCACGAATACGTGTACCGCCGGTTTGGGGCCGAGGCACAGGGCTACCCCAGCATCGTGGGCGCGGGCGCCAACGGCTGCATCCTGCACTACGAAGCCAACGACCGCCAGCGCCTGGATAATGATTTGCTGCTCATGGACTGCGGCGCCGAATACCACGGCTACTCGGCCGACGTGACGCGCACGGTGCCGCCCGGCGGCACCTTCAGCCCGGCGCAGCGCCAGATTTACGAGCTGGTGCTGGCAGCGCAGGAAGCCGGCTTCCGGGAGTGCAAGGGGGGTAGGGAGTTCAATGCGCCCAACAAGGCCACCCAGGAAATCATCACCGCCGGCCTGCTCAGGCTCGGCATCATCAAGGACCCCAGGGAAACCCGCCGCTACTACCCCCACGGCGCCAGCCACTACCTCGGCCTCGACGTGCACGACCGCGGCACCTACGGCTCGCTGCGCCCCGGCACGGTCATCACCGTGGAGCCCGGCATCTACATTCCCGCCGGCTCGCCCTGCGACGCGAAGTGGTGGAACATCGGCGTGCGCATCGAGGATGACGTGTTGATTACGGAACAAGGCTACGAAAACCTCTCGGCCGGTGCCCCGCGCACCGTGGCCGAGATTGAACAGCTGATGGCCGAGCCGAGCGCGCTCGAAGCCTTCAAGCTGCCCGCGTTGCGGTAAAATTTTAAGGGAGAAACAGCGGTAAGCACGTCGTTCACGAAACTCATTGCTTCAGCACGTTTCGTAAACTATGATTCGTGAACGAGTTTCTTAAACTCGGTACACACCGCGAATGGCTGTTACACGCTCTCGCGGAACTTGCTGACCGGCTAGTTTAGTGGTTCAAGGAAAGGAGTGAATGATTGAGGCTGCCAAGAAGAAAGTAGTACGTTTGAGGCATTGCCTGCTTTTGGGCGATGCTTCTTTGGCGACTATGCCCCGCACCTTGTTGTTTTTCGGTTTGCTCACACTCAGCGGGTGCGCAAAAAAGGCAACCGAGCTTGACCGCCTGCCGGCGCCCACCCGCCAGGGCCTGGCCACCGCCGGCTGGCTGCTCAACGGGCAGGCCCATGTACCCCTCCGCAGCGACTTCAGCGCCGACGAACCGGTGGTGGGGTATTGGGAGAAAACCCCCGTCGGCCGCTCACTAAGCCTTGTCCTGCGCGAGCTCTCGCGGGATGGCCAGCAAGGCGTAGGCCTCTTTCTGCCCGACATTCAACGGGCGGGTACCTACGCACTCAACCGCACGCCGACCCGAGGCAGATACTCCGACGTCAGCATCGTCGCGTGCGGCCAACATTACAGCACCCGTCTGGACCACTACACCTGCAGCACTGGGCCCGACACCCCCGGCCAGCTCGTCATTACGTGCTTCGACACCGTGCAGAACGTTGTGGCAGGCACCTTCACCATGAACCTACGTCTAGCAGGCGCTGGCACTCCGCTCGTCCTTACCCACGGCCGCTTCGACGTGCACTTTACCCGCCGCTAGCGAGCACAAGGGGGCGAATGGAACCACTTGCCAGGGAGACGACAGTTCACGAAAAGGGTAGATAGAGTAAACTTAACTCAAGTAAACCCTGGAATCATATTCACTCTATCATGCAACTTTCCCAGTCACGAACGGCCTAGGTAAGCTGCATAATAATTAACAGTGCACGATAATCTCCACGACCTCTGATACTGCGAAGCCAAGCAATACCATTAATTGGTGAAAACAATGAAGCCAGCAGGGGGGTAGCATTTCAATACTGAGACTCACCAGCCATACCACCCGCCCCAACGCCAAGCCCAGCCCCTACGTTAGCCCTGGCATGACGAAAGCCGTTTTCATTGCCGCCGCTGAGCCCTACAGCGGCAAGTCGCTGGTCGCGCTGGGCCTGGTGAACCTGCTGCTGGGCCAGGCGCGCCGCGTGGGTTACTTCAAGCCCATCATCAACGACGAGCCGGCCGGGCAGCCCGACCCGCACATCAGCACCGTGAGCAGCTATTTCAAGCTCGCGCTGCCCTACGCCGACACCTTCGCCTATACCCGGCCGCAGGCGCTGCGCCTGCTCGAAACCGATGCCCAGGGTGAGCTGATTGACGTCGTAATCCGCAAGTTTAAGAGCCTGGAAGAGCAGCACGACTTTACCGTGGTCGAGGGCAGCGACTTCGTGGGGGCGGGCACGGCGTTCGAGCTGGATGCCAACGTCTCCATCGCCAAAAACCTGGGCGTGCCGGCTTTGCTCGTGGTAACGGGGGTAGGGAAAAGCACGGCCCAAATCGTCAACGCCGTGCTGACTTTGCTGCGCAGCTTCGAGGCCCGCGAGGTGCCGGTGCTGCTGGCCGTGGCCAACCGCGTGGCCCCGGCGCAGGTCGATGACGTGCGCGAGCTGTTGCGCACGCAGCTGCCCGCCGACGTGCTGCTGGCCGTCATCCCCGAAGACGCCAACCTGGGCCACCCCACCATGCGCGAGATTCAGGCCGGGCTCGGCGCCGAGCTGTTGTTTGGCGAAGCGGGCTTGGGTAACCAGGTGGATAACAATATCATCGGGGCCATGCAGGTGCCCAGCTTCCTGAATTATTTGAAGGAAAATGTGCTCATCGTGACACCCGCCGACCGCGGCGACATCATCGTGTGCGCGCTGCAAGCCAACCAGTCGGCCTCCTACCCCCGCGTGGCGGGCCTGGTGCTCACGGCCAGCGCCGCCGGACCCGACGAGCCCATCCGCCGCCTGCTCCAGGGCCTGCCCGACGCGGTGCCCATTCTGCGCGTGCCGGTGGGCACCTTTGAGGCGGCAACCAGGGTAGGAAATATCAAGTCGCGGCTGAGCGCCGACAATCCAAAGAAGATGCAGCTGGCCATCAGCACCTTCGAGCGCCACGTGGCCGGGCCGGAGCTGCTCGAAAAGCTGGTTAGCTTTCAGTCTGAGGGCATCACGCCCCACATGTTTCAGTACCGGCTGCTGCAAATGGCGCGGCGGCAGCGGCGCCACATCGTGCTCTGCGAAGGCAACGACGACCGCATCCTGCGGGCCGCCGCCCAGCTGCTGGCCCAGGACATCGTGGACCTGACCATCCTGGGCAACCCAGCCGAAGTCGCGGCCTCCGCCAAACGGCTGGGTATCAGCCTGCCCGCCGGCCACCTGCGCGTCATCGAGCCGGTGCAATCCGAGGGGTATGAGGATTACGTGGAAACGTTTTATGAGCTGCGCAAAGACAAGGGCGTCAACCAAGACATGGCCCGCGACCTGCTGCGCGACGTGTCCTATTTTGGCACCATGATGGTGCACAAGGGCCACGCTGATGGCATGGTGTCGGGGGCGGTGCACACCACGCAGCACACCATCCGGCCGGCCTTGCAGTTCATCAAAACCAGGCCCGGCGTGTCGGTGGTGTCGTCGGTGTTTTTCATGTGTCTGCCCGACCGCGTGGCCGTATTCGGCGACTGCGCCGTGAACCCCAACCCCACGGCCGCACAACTGGCTGAAATTGCCGTTTCCTCGGCCGAAAGCAGCCTGGCGTTTGGCATCGCGCCGCGCATTGCTATGCTTTCCTACTCCTCCGGCACGTCCGGCGCGGGCGCCGATGTGGAGAAAGTGCGCCAGGCCACCGAGCTGGTTCGCCAAAAGCGCCCCGACTTGAAAGTAGAAGGCCCCATCCAGTACGACGCCGCCGTCGACCCGCTCGTGGGGCGCCAGAAGCTGCCCGACTCGGAAGTTGCCGGCCAGGCCAGCGTGCTCATCTTCCCGGATTTGAACACCGGCAACAACACCTACAAAGCCGTGCAGCGCGAGACCGGCGCCCTGGCCATCGGCCCGGTTTTGCAGGGCCTGAACAAGCCGGTAAATGATTTGAGCCGCGGCTGCACCGTGGAGGACGTGTTTAATACGGTGATAATCACGGCCATTCAGAGCCAGCAACTGTAGCGTGGACTCTGCGAGTCCGCGCGTGGGTAGCCTAGATAAGTCGTTCGGGTTTCGTTCACGCGCGGACTCACAGAGTCCACGCTACTGCCCTACCCCCCTCTTCCCGCATGAACATCCTCGTCCTCAACTCCGGCAGCTCCTCCCTAAAATATCAGTTCTTCCGCTGGCCCAATCCGCAGCCCGTGGGCAGCGGCCTCGTCGAGCGCATTGGCGCGAACACCGACGCCAGCCTCACGCACAAGGTTTTTAATTCGGCCAACCCGGCCGCCCCGCCCGTTGAGCGGCGCGATTCCCTACCCCTGCCCGACCACGAAACCGCCCTGCACGAGGTCGTGCGCCTGCTGACCGAGCCGCCCGGCGGCATCATTCAAAACCCAGATGAAATAGCCGTAGTTGGGCACCGCGTGGTGCACGGCGGCGAGACATTTGCCGCGACGACCTTTATTAACGAGGAAGTGAAGGCCGCAATCAGGCGGCTGTTTGCCCTGGCGCCGCTGCACAACCCGGCCAACCTGCGCGGCATTGAAGTGGCCGAGCGGCTGTTTCCGCAGGCCCGGCAGGTGGCGGTGTTCGACACGGCGTTTCACCAAACCCTGCCCGAATACGCCTTTCGCTACGCCCTGCCCACGGCGCTTTACGCCGAGCAGCGCATTCGCAAGTATGGCTTTCACGGCACCAGCCATCAGTACGTCGCGGCGCAGGCGGCGGAGTATTTGCAAAATTCCGACGCCCGGCTCATCACCATTCACCTCGGCAACGGGTGCAGCATGGCAGCCGTGCGCGCCGGCCGCTCCCTGGATACGAGCATGGGCTTCGGCCCACTCAGCGGGCTGGTGATGGGCACCCGCTCCGGCGACGTGGACCCATCGGTGCTGCTGCACCTGCTCGGGCCGCTGGGCTATTCGGCCGGGCAGGTCAGCACCTTGCTCAACCAGGAAAGCGGAATGCTGGGCCTAAGCGGCGCCAACGATATGCGCGACATCAGCCGGGCGCTGGCCGCCGGCGATGCGCGCGCGCAGCTGGCGTATGAAATCTACGCCTACCGCATCCGGCAGTACATCGGCGCCTACGCGGCGGTGCTGGGCGGCCTGGATGCCATTGTGTTCACGGCCGGCGTGGGCGAGAATGATGCCCTGGTGCGCCGGTTGGTGTGCCGGGAGATGTCGTTTTTCGGGCTGGAGCTGGATGAAGAGCTGAACGAGCAGCGCGAGTCGGGTTTGCGCGATTTGAGCGGGGTAGGCGCGCGGGCGCGGGTGCTGGTGATTCCGACGAATGAGGAGCTGGCGATTGCGCGGCAGTGCGCCGAGCTGCTGGGCTAGTAGCGCGGACTTTGTAGTCCGCGAGTGAACGACACCCGAACGGCGGACTCGCGGGCTACAAAGTCCGCGCTACGGGGCTACTGGCGTTACGCCCGCCCTACCTTTGCCGCATGAACTCCGCCGCCCTCGCCCTACCCCCTGCCATGACCTTCAAGCGTCATCACTACTCCGATGACACGCTGCTGAACTTATATAAAGAGCTGCTCAAGCCGCGGCTGATTGAGGAGAAAATGCTGATTCTGCTGCGCCAGGGCAAGGTGAGCAAGTGGTTTTCGGGCATCGGGCAGGAGGCTATTTCGGTGGGCAGCACGCTGGCCCTGGAAAAGGACGAGTACATCCTGCCGCTGCACCGCAACCTGGGCGTGTTCACCGGGCGCGGGGTGCCGCTGGGGCGGCTCTTCGCGCAGTGGCAGGGCAAGCGCCTGGGCTACACCAAGGGCCGCGACCGCAGCTTCCACTTCGGCACCAGCGAGCACCACATCGTGGGCATGATTTCGCACCTGGGCCCCCAGCTGGCCATAGCCGACGGCATCGCGCTGGCCGATTTGCTGGCGAAGAATCCAAAAGTCACGCTCACCTATTCCGGCGACGGCGGCGCCTCCGAAGGCGACTTCCACGAGGCCCTGAACGTGGCGGCGGTGTGGCAGCTGCCGGTCATTTTCATGATTGAAAACAACGGCTACGGCCTGAGCACGCCCAGCAACGAGCAGTTCCGCTTCAAGTCCTTTCTCGACAAAGGCCCCGCCTACGGCCTGGAGGCCGTGCAGGTGGACGGCAACAACGTGCTGGAAGTCTTCCATACGGTAAAGGAGCTGGCCGACGACCTGCGCCAGAACCCGCGCCCGGTGCTTATCGAGGCCCTCACGTTTCGGATGCGCGGCCACGAAGAGGCGTCCGGCACCAAGTACGTGCCGCAGGAGCTGATGCAGGAATGGGCCCAGCGCGACCCGGTGGATAATTACGAAAAGTGGCTCTTGAGCGAGAATATCCTCAGCGAAACCGCCCGCCACACCTTCCGCGAGCAAATTAAGCAGGAAATCGAAGCCGGCCTGAAGGAAGCCGACGCCGAACCCCTGCCCACGGCCGATGAGAGGGAAGAAGTAGCCGATATGTACCGGCCTTTCGCGGCCATCCCAACCCCCCCTTCCGCCAGCGAGCCCGCCCCGGAAAAGCGCTTCATCGATGCCATCTCGGAGGGTTTAAAACAGAGCATGGCGCGCTTCCCGGAACTGGTGCTCATGGGCCAGGACATTGCCGACTACGGCGGCGTATTTAAGATTACCGACGGCTTCGTGGCCGAGTTTGGCAAAGAGCGGGTGCGCAACACACCGCTTTGCGAGTCGGCCATCGTGGGCGTGGGGCTGGGGCTGAGCATCAAGCGGCACAAGGCGATGGTCGAGATGCAATTTGCTGATTTCGTGACCTGCGGCTTCAACCAGATTGTGAATAACCTGGCCAAAAGCCACTACCGCTGGGGCCAGAACGCCGACGTCGTAATCCGGATGCCCACCGGCGCCGGCACCGCCGCCGGCCCCTTCCACAGCCAGAGTAACGAGGCCTGGTTCACGCACGTGCCGGGCCTGAAAGTGGTGTACCCCAGCAACCCGCACGACGCCAAAGGCCTGCTCTGCGCCGCCTTCGAGGATCCTAATCCGGTCATGTATTTCGAGCACAAGCTGCTCTATCGCAGCCTGAGCGGCCCGGTGCCGGAAGCGTATTACACGACGCCCATCGGCCAGGCGGCCCTGGCGCAGGAAGGCGATGAGCTGAGCGTGATTACCTACGGCATGGGCGTGCACTGGGCCCTGGCCGCCTGCCGGGAGCTGGGCATCGCGGCCGACATTCTGGACTTGCGCACGCTGCTGCCCTGGGACCAGGCAGCGGTGCGAAAAACGGTCGAAAAAAACGGCCGCGTCCTCATCCTGCACGAAGACACCCTGACCGGCGGGCTGGGCGGCGAAATCGCGGCCTGGGTGGCCGAAAACTGCTTTCAGCACCTCGACGCGCCCGTGCAGCGGGTGGCCTCGCTCGATACGGCCATCCCGTTCAGCCCACCGCTCGAAGCTAATTTCCTGCCCCAGCAGCGGCTGAAGGAGCGCCTGCAAATGCTGCGCAACTACTAGGCAAAAAGCAGGGGGTAGGGAAGCGCCGCACCCTGCCAATAAGCTGGTGATAAGCTCAAAGCTGGTGGCGTATCTTTCGCTTGAATTTAGCTAGCTTCTGGTGATGGGTCCCGGCTCTCGTTTGCTTTTCTTTCTGCTGCTGAGCATTTTCGGGCTTGGCGGCTGCACCCTACTGCACCCGCACCGCATCACCAACCCCAACCTGCCGCCCGGCTTCAAGGAGCAGCAGCGCGCCGCCCGCAAGAGCCGGAAAAACAGCCTGCGCGCCGCCGACAACGAAGCCAAGGCCCGCCGCAAGAAAGCCCAGGACCCCGACGCCGCCGATGACCCTGGTACCGCCAGCGGCGCGGCCCCCACTGCCACCGCAGCAACCGACGATGGGCAGACCAGGCGCGCCGGGGCCGATAAGTCAACAGTAAAATATGACAAAAACGGGCTGATGAAGAAGCCCAAGCTCAGGCACCGCCGCTACTACAAGCCCGCGCCGCCGCCGTTTGGTCCCTGGCAACGCCTCCGCAACCTGTTCAAGAAAAAACCCTCGCGTCATCATGGCACACCTAAGTCCGGCAAATCTGCGCCCAAGGCGCCCGCAAGCCCCACCCCGGCTCCGGCCGATACCGGCCTTGCTCCTTAGTCTTAGCCTGAGCTTGCTGCTGGGCCTATGGGCCGGGCCAGCCGCCGCCCAAACCACCCACCGCTCGGCGGGCCGGCAGGATGCCGACCAGCGCCGCGCCCAGCGCGAAGCCCGCCGCCTGCCCAGCCCGTATGCGGACTCGCACCTGCAGCCCGGCCGGCGCCTGCGACGCGGCGAAGGCAACCAGCCCCGCCCCGAAGGCAGCGACTTGGTCCGGTTTGAGAACGGGAACCGCCCCCGCGCTGTTAAACGCTCACCCTTGGCCGGCCGCCGCAAGCACTAGCCCGCGCACTAGCTCCGGCTCCGGCATCCCTACCCCCCTCCATTTTGCCAAGGCCAGCAACTCGCAACCTATACTTCAAAAATCATAACTCAATTAATGACTACCCCCTGGCTACCCCTCACCGACGCTACGCAGCTCACGGCCATCGCCGAAGAGTCGCGGCAGCGGCCAGTGCTCATTTTTAAACACAGCACCACCTGCTCTATCAGCGCGGCGGCCAAAAGCAAGCTCGAACGCCAGTGGGACGCCGCCGGCCTGCCCGCCGACACTCCGCTCTACTACCTCGACCTGCTGCGTTACCGGCCTCTGTCGGCGGCCGTGGCCCAGCAGTTTGGCGTGCCGCACGAGTCGCCCCAGCTCCTGCTTATTCAGGATGGCGCCTGCCGCTACGACGCCTCCCACATGGGCATCCGCCTGGCCGAAGTAGCCTCAGCTATTAGTGCTTAGTGCCTGGTGCCTGGTTTTAGCAGCTTTATCTACAACTAGGCACCAGACACTAAGCACTAACATACTCAAACTGAACCTGCTGCCGGATTTCCGGGTTCAGGCTCAGCGCCACAGGGCAGGTGCGGGCGGTGCGTTCCAGCAGCGCGCGGTCGGCCGGGGCCAGGGCGGCGGGCAGCTGAAACTGAACGTCGAGCTGGGCGATGCGGCGGGGTGACTCGGCGGTCATGTGCTTGGTCAGGGCAAAGGTGCTGCCCGTCAGGTCCAGGCGGTGGCGCTCGGCTACGATGCCCATCACGGTCATCATGCAGGCGCCCAACGCGGTGGCGACCAAGTCCGTAGGCGAAAAGGCTTCGCCCCGGCCGTGGTTGTCGAGCGGGGCGTCGGTTTGAATCAGGTTGCCCGAGGCCACGTGCGTAGCTTCGGTGCGCAGCTGGCCGGCGTAGCGGGCGGTGGCGGTACTCATATTTTTAACGGTTTGACTTGCTGATGACGATGAGAAGCAACTGGAGCGCTAATCTACAAACCGCCGCCCCGACCGGTGCCGGACACCCGTCCGCCTTCGGCGGGCGAGGCCGCCGCCTGCTGGCCGGCGCGGGCCTGCTGGCCGGACTGGGTTTGAGCCTGCCGGCCGCCGCGCAGGACCAGGCGCGCCCGCTGGGCCTGAACACGCCGTCCGATGAGCAGTCGTACCAAAAGGAGGTGGTGTTCGGCATCAACTTCAATACCCAGGGGGCGCTTATCGGGGGCGCTTCGGTTCGCTCGGCCAGGGTGCTGGATGAGCGCTGGCTGCGCTTCTGGAGCCTGGAGGGCGTGATGCTCAAGAACAGCAAGGAGCAGCGCGAGGTAACCCCCAACTACGGCGGCACCGTTGTTCGGGGCAAGGTCAACTATGCGTTCGCCTTGCGCCCTTCCTTCGGGATGCAGCGCATCCTGTTCCGCAAGGCAGCCGATTCGGGCGTGCAGGTCAACGGTCTGCTTAGTGCGGGACCCACGCTCGGATTGCTATTGCCCTATTATATTAGCTATGACCGCACGCCGGGCGGACAGCGCCCCGACCCGCAATACTTTCAAGAGGAGGCTTTTGATCCGGAAATTCATTCTTTTGAAAGCATTGTGGACCGTGGCTCGCTGTTCGGGGGGGTAGGGAAAACCAGTATTGTGCCGGGCGCCCACTTGCGCGGCGCCCTCAGCTTTGAGTATGGCCGCTACCGCGATGCCGTGGCGGGCCTCGAAACCGGCTTTTTGCTGGAAGCCTACACCAAGCACCTGACCATCCTCAAGCCCGAGGCCACATCGGCCAACGTGCAGCTTAACAAGCAGTTTTTCCCCTCCGTGTACCTGACCCTATACTTCGGCCACCGCTCTTAGGGCAGTTGGCAATTAGCAGTTAATAGTGAGCAGTCAGCCAAACGACCAAGCGCTGGTTGAGTGTAAATTTGATTTGCTATGGAATTAAGCTTTGAATTTGTAAGCTGGAATAGAGCCTCAAACCACCGCTTCCGCTTACTGTTCATTGCTCACTGATAACTGTTAACTGATAAAATGATAGAGCTGCCCGTTATTCAGCCGCTGGCCGAATCCCTACCCCCCCCCGCGCTGGCCAAGCCGCGCAAGCCCGACTGGCTGCGCGTGAAGCTGCCCGTCGGCCCGGAGTACGCCGCCGTGCGCCGCCTCGTCGATGAGCACAAGCTGCACACGATTTGCGAGAGCGGCAACTGCCCCAACATGGGCGAGTGCTGGGGCGCCGGCACGGCCACGTTCATGATTCTGGGCAATGTCTGCACCCGCTCGTGCTCGTTCTGCGCCGTCGCTACGGGCCGCCCCACCGAGTACGACACCGACGAGCCGCGCCGCGTGGCCGAGGCCATCAGCCTGATGCAAGTGAAGCACGCCGTCATCACTTCAGTCAACCGCGACGAGCTGAAAGACCGCGGCGCCGCCATCTGGCTCGAAACGGTGGTGCGCATCAAGCAGCTCAGCCCCGCCACGACCATTGAAACGCTGATTCCGGACGTGAAAGCCAATTGGGATGCCCTCGACACGATGATTGCCGGCGGCCAGGAAGTGGTGTCGCACAACGTCGAAACCGTAGGCAGCCTCTACCGCCTCGTGCGCCCGCAGGCCAAATATGAGCGCAGCCTCGAGCAAATCCGCCGCACCAAGCTGGCCGGCAAGCGCACCAAATCCGGCATCATGCTGGGCCTGGGCGAAACGCGCGACGCGATGTATCAGGCGATGGACGACCTCGTGGCCAATGGGCTAGACATCCTCACCCTGGGCCAGTACCTGCAACCCACCAAGCGCCACCTCGAAGTTGCCGAGTTTATCCACCCCGACCTCTTCGCCCATTACAAGGAAGAAGGCCTCGCCCGCGGCCTCAAGTACGTGGAAAGCGGCCCGCTCGTGCGCAGCTCCTACCATGCCGAGCGCCACGTGAACGTGCCGGTGTAATTATTTTCTATCCCTCAAACTGTCTTCGCTATGATGCCTACTCTGCCAGCCGTAAAAGACCAGTTGCTTACCCTGGCGCAGCACCTGTCTGCCCAGGCCACGTGGGATGATGTGCTCTATGAAATTTATGTTCTTCATTCCATTGAGCGAGGACTGGCAGATGTAGCGGCCGGCCGAACAATACCGGCTGAGGAAGTAAAGGAGTATATGAAGCAGCGAATGGAGATGCAGCGTGCGCGTTCATTGGAGCAATAAAGCTCTCACGCAACTGGCCGATATTGCTGACTATCTGCGTCAGTATTCGGCTAGTGCTGCTGATAAGCTGGAAGATGACTTGATTGTGGCTTCCCAACGCCTGGCAGACTACCCTAAGTTGGGCCGTATAGTGCCGGAAGGTAGCTTTGAACAGGTTCGTGAGCTATTAGTCGGCAGCCACCGGCTCGTTTACGTGGCCGCAGATTTCGGTGTTGAGATTATAGCTGTGCTTCACCAAGCGCAACGGCGCTAAGCAATTCATAAATAGAAAAGGCCCCACTCATTACTGAGCGAGGCCTTTTGCTTTCAGCAGACCAGCTGACGCTTAGCGGCGGGCCTGGTTGCTGGGATTACCTTCCTGGGGCGGGTAAGTACCCAGGATGCTGTTGACGATGCGGTAGGTTTCGGCCTCGTTGATAGAGTTCTGGTCGAGCTGCGCGATGCCCGTGCCGCGCCAGGCTAGCTCCTTGCGCTTGGCGTCCACGATATCAATGATGACCGTACCGGCCTTGTACTCGGTGACGGGCGCCATGCCGCGGCCATAGTAGCCGTAGCCATACCCGTAAGGGTAGCCGTAGCCACCGGGGTAAGAGTTGACGCGCTGCTTGTTTTCCACCTTGGCGGTGTAAGCCACGAACACGTCGGGGTTGCTGGTTACTTTGGTCAGGCCTTTGGTGGTCATTTCCCGCTCCACGGCCGCGCGGATGCGCTGGTCCAGAAACGATTCGTAGCCGCGGGCCGGGCCGCCTTCGGTATCCTGGCCCTGCTGGGGGTAGTAGCTCCAGGTTTTGTAGGCGCGGAAATTAATGGAGTGGTCAAAGTCGTTCGACACGCCTACGCGGGCCGAAGAAGCGCAGCCGCTGGTGCCCAGCAGCAAGCTCAAACCAACGGCGGCGAATGCCACCGGACGGGTCAGAAAACGGGTGATGGAGGTCATATAAGAGAAGTTAAAAAAGCAACTGTGGCAGGCGTCTGAAAAGCAGCTCAGCGGTGGCAAAGCTCAGATTCTCAGCCTTGCATCCCTAACGCAGGCACCCCGGCCGATGTTCCGCCGCCGCCGCGTAATGACAGAAATTTTAAGCGGCCTGAGTTGAATTTAATGGCGGAATTATGCTGATTACCCTTACCTTACCCGCCGAATAAGCTCCTCCCTAACGTACGTATATGCAAAAGTTTACTTTGCTGCTGGCACTGGCCACCTTGGCGGCCTGCTCTGCCGCCCGCGACGAGCGAATGAGCACCACGGCAAACAACCGCACGCCCGTGGCGCACACCACCATCGTCGATTGCCCGGTGTATGATGGCATGACCAAAACCTCCGCCGTGCTGGCCACCACCAGCACCGGCAGCGAGGTCCAGGTCACCGACACCATCAACGCCTACTTCGTGCGCGTGCGCCTGGACAAGAACGGCCAAACCGTGAGCGGCTACATGGACCGCCGCTGCTTCGGGGAGCAAGGGATGAAATGAGTTAAAAGTTAAGAGTTAAAAATCCCTACCCCCTCATCCAGTTTCAAGGCTGATGAGGGGGTAGGGATTTTTAACTTTTCGCTCTCAACTTTTAAATCCTAATAAGAAGGCCCTTTATCAGTGTCCACAAGCTGCTCCGGCTGGTCGGCGTACTGCTCAATCGGGGTGCAGCTGCAAATCAGGT
>NZ_CAXTEF010000034.1:0-51179 GCF_964243305.1 uncultured Hymenobacter sp. | reverse complement strand
CCGAGGCCGACTCCAACTTTATCGACGTGCACATCAAGAACTTACGCAAGAAGCTCAGCCAGTTTGGCCCCGCCGATTTTCTGGAAACCGTGCGCGGCATCGGCTACCGGGCGGCAGCGGTGAATGAGTGAGCGGCTGAATGAGGGGGTAGGAAAAGCGCCGAGCGGGGCCGAATAATTAGTGGTAGAGAGGCAATACCCAAGAATACCAGAGCCTCAGCGGGACGAGATAAATAGTTGAACGAAACTGACCAGTATTTCGCCCCGCTGGGGCTCGAAATATATTATATACTTCATTTACTACATACTATTTAGCCCCACTGAGGCCCGCCCGGCGCGTTTCCTACCCCCTCATTCGCCCATTCACCCATTCACTCATTCAGCCATTGAGACTAGAAGCCAAGTTGGCCTTATTCAATGCCCTCTCCAAGCTGCTGCTGGTGCTGCTCGGGGCGCTGGTGATTCCGCCGGTGGGGCAGCGCGTGGCCGTGGCCCACACCGACGAGCACTTGCAAGCCAAGAAGCGGCAGGTGCTGGCCCTGATTCGGCGCGATGGGCTGGCCACGTTTCTGCGCACCGAGCACGGCGAGCTGTACGCCAACTATCATATTTTGCAGCAGGAATACCTGCGCCTCACGCCGCTGCCCGCCGGCACGGCACCCACGGCCGAGCGCATTTTCGAGGAGCGCCGGGAAGTGGACCGCGAGATAGAAGACTTTCGGATTTTGAGCGTTACGGTCGCGCCGCGCCGGCCCGGCGAGCGGGCGCTCCGGCTCGAAATCGGCTCGTCGCTGGCCACGGTAGAGCTGCTCACGGCCACGCTGCGGCGGCTGGCCCTGTGGGTGCTGGTGGCCGGCGCCCTGCTCACGGTACTCACTGATGCGGCGTTTGCCCACCACCTGCTGCGGCCCCTGCGCGAGCTGCTGACGCGCAAGCTGCGCGGCATCCGCTCGCCAGCCGAGTTCTCGTTTGCGGCATTGCCAACTTCGACGGCTGATTTTAAGCAGCTCGACGCCAGTCTGAATTCCCTGATGCGGCAGCTGCAAGCAGCGTTTGAGAAGGAGCGCGAGTTTATGAGCAACGTCAGCCACGAGTTGCTCACGCCGGCCAGCATCCTCGAATCGCGCTTCGAGAACATGCTCCAGGACCCGACCCTGCCCGCAGCCCACGCCCACCAGATTGTCGAGTCGCAGCGCACGCTCTACCGCCTGCGCAACACCGTGCGCACGCTGCTGCTTATCGCCAACATTGAAAAAGAAAACTACCTGCGCCAGGAGCGCGTGAGCCTGACCCGCACCGTGCGCGAAGCCGCCGAAGAGCTGGACGACCGCCGCGCCGCCCGCGACCTCACGCTGGAAATCGACCTGCAACCCGATTTTATCTTGCCCCAGGCCAACGCCACGCTCCTGCACACGCTGCTGCGCAATCTGCTGGCCAACGCCATCAAGTACAACCGGGAGGGCGGCGGCATCCGGGTGCGGGGCTGGCCCCTACCCCCCTTCCCCGCCGCAACCACCGCCGCCGGCTACCAGCTGCGCGTCGAAGACACCGGCCCCGGCATCGCCGCCGAGCACCTGCCTTATTTATTCGACCGCTTCCGGCGCTTCCAGCAGGCCGGGCCCGGCGCGCCCGAAGGCTACGGCCTGGGCCTGCCCATCGCCCAAACCATCGCCACGTTTCACGGCGCCACGCTCGGCGTAGAGTCGGTGGTTGGGCAGGGCACGGCGTTCGTGCTCACGTTCGGGGCGGAGAGTTAACCCTTCACTCTTAACTCTCCGCCGCCGCCACCCCATAATCCTGGGCGGGCACGGGCTGCGGCGGCGCGGGCAGCGCCTGGCCGGCGGCCGGCGGCGCCACCTGCCAGCGGCTGGCCAGCTCCGTGAGGGCGGCCTGATTGGTGAGGTCGAACAGGCAGGGCACAACAGAGACGTAGTTTTCGGCCAGCGCGGCCTCGTCGGTGTCGGCGCCGGGGTCCAGGTTCACAAACTCACCCATGAGCCAGTAGTAGGGCCGCTTATAGGGGTCGTGGCGCTCGTCAAATTCTTCCTGCCACTTGGCCCGCGCCTGCCGGCACAGCCGGATGCCCCGGATGAGGCCGCTGGCGCTTTTGGGAATATTGACGTTCAGGGCCGTGTGGGCGGGAATGCCGTGGGCCAGCGCCTGCCCGGCAATATCGAGCACCCACTTATCAACGTGCGAAAAGTCAGCCTGCGGGCCGTATTCGCAGAGCGAGAAGCCGATGGCCGGCAGCCCTTCGATGGCGGCCTCGATGGCGGCCGACATGGTGCCCGAATACAGCACGTTCACGGAGGCGTTGGAGCCGTGGTTGATGCCCGACACCACGAGGTCGGGGCGGCGGTCCTTGAGCACGTGGTGCTTGGCAATTTTCACGCAGTCGGCTGGCGTGCCGGAGCACTCGTAGGCTTCGATGTCGGGGCCGAAAACGCGGTTTTCGGTCAGGCGCAGGGCGTGGCCGATGGTGATGGCGTGGCCCATGCCCGACTGCGGCGAGTCGGGCGCGACGACCACGACCTCGCCGAGCTGCTGCATCAGCTGCACGAGCTTGGCGATGCCGGGTGCGGTGATGCCGTCGTCGTTGGAGATTAAAATCAGGGGCATTATTTCAGTTAACAATTAGCAGTGGGCAGTTAGCAGCGGGCAATCAACGGCAGGCCGTAAAGGTAAGGCGGGGGCGCTTCGGCCTGCCGCTGAGTTGGGGTTCGTCGCCAACTTGCGGCCATGTTCGCTTCCCTTCTGCTCTCGCTCGCCATGCTCCTGCCCTACCCCCCTGCTTCGGCCGCAACGCCGCCCGCCGACTGGCTCACGCCCTTCGAGCGCGACCCGGCCCGCAACACCACGGCCACCTACGCCGAGTGCCTGGCCTACTACGAGCGGCTGGCCGCTGCCTACCCCCGCCAGGTGCGCCTGCGCGCGGCCGGCCCCACCGACAGCGGCCAGCCGCTACACGAGGTCATCCTGAGCCGGCCCGACGTGGCCACACCGGCCGCCGCGCGCCAGCTGGGCCGGCGCGTGGTGCTCATCCAAAACGGCATTCACCCCGGCGAGCCCGAAGGCATCGACGCCAGCCTGATGCTGACGCGCGACCTGCTGCAAAAATCCGAGTTGCAGGCGCTGCTTCAGGAAATGACCATCGTCATTATCCCGGTTTATAACGTGGACGGAATGCTGAATCGCAACGGCACGACCCGCGTGAACCAGAACGGCCCCGCCGCCTACGGCTTCCGCGGCAACGGCCGGCACCTGGACCTGAACCGCGACTTTATCAAGCAGGACTCGCGCAACGCGCGCTCGTTCGCGGCGCTGTTTCAGCGGTGGCAGCCGGATATTTTCGTCGACACGCACACCTCCAACGGCGCTGACTATCAGTACACCATGACGCTCATCGCGACCCAGCACAACAAGCTGGCGCCGGCGCTGGGCCAGTATCTGCAAAAGGATTTCCTACCCACCCTCTACGCCGGCATGAGCCAAAAAAAGTGGCCCATGACGCCCTACGTGGACTTTGAGGGCGAAACACCCGAAAGCGGCCTGCGCGGCTTTTCGGACTCGCCGCGCTACTCAACCGGCTACGCGGCGCTGTTCAATACCATTGCCTTCATGCCCGAAACTCACATGCTCAAGCCTTTCGGCCCGCGGGTGCGGGCCACGTATGATTTCCTGCTGACAGTGCTCGAAACCGTGCGCCAGCAAAGCGCCCAGCTGGCCGCCGCCCGCGCCGGGGCGGCCCGGCAGGTAGCTGCCCAAACCGACTTTCCGCTGGCCTGGAAGCTGGACGAAAGCCAGGTGGAAACTGTGCAGTTTCAAGGCTACGAAGCCCGGCACAAGCCCAGCGAAGTCAGCGGCCAGCCGCGGCTGTACTACGACCGCGCCGCGCCCTACACCCGGCCGGTGAAGTACTACAACACCTACCGGCCCACGGGCAGCGCCCGGCGGCCGGTGGCTTATCTAATTCCGCAAGCCTGGGAGGAAGTAATAGCCCGCCTGCGCCGGAACGGCGTTGAGCTGCGCCAGCTTAAAAAGGCCGCGCAAGGCCCCACCGAGACCTACCTGATTGACGATTTTCAAACCAGCCCGCGCCCTTACGAAGGTCATTACCTGCATTCAGAGGTTAAACTAAGCACCGAGCACCAAGCACTAAGCACTATTCCCGCTGGCGACTACGTGGCTTACTTAAACCAGCCCGCTGCCCGCTACCTGGTCGAAACACTGGAGCCGCAGGCCACGGACTCCTTTTTCGCCTGGGGCCTGTTCGACAACATCTTGCAGCAAAAAGAGCACTTCTCAGATTACGTATTTGAGGACCTGGCCGCCGAGCTGCTGCGCCAAAACCCTACCCTGCGCCAGCAGCTCGAAGACCGCCGAAAGCAGGATGCCAAGTTCGCCCAGGACGGTGCCGCGCAACTCGAATGGGTCTACCAGCACTCGCCCCACCGCGAGGCCGGGTTTCGGCGCTATCCGGTGCGCCGCTGGCTGGGCGCGGTGATAGAGTAAAGCGGAAGGCAGTCAGATTGGAGTCAGAGCCGGTGAGTCCCGGCAGGGCGGCTGCTCGGCAGAAAAAGAGGGGGTAGGAAAACGATAAAGCCCCGGCGGAGCGACCCAACCGTCAGCGCAGCTGATGCGAACGCACAGGGTCGCCCCGCTGGGGCTTCAACTCAAACAGAGGGGGTAGGAAGTTCTACCGGCGGGGCGCCCCGCCGGGGCTCGACTGGTAATCTGGGGTTCGGAATTACCTACGCCGCCTTCTCTGCCTCCCCCGCTTCCGCTGTCACCGGGCGCATAATGGTGTGGCCGAGCTTGTCGCGTTTGGTGGTTAAATAGCTCTCGTTGTGCGTGTTGGCTTCAATCTCAATCGGCACGGTTTCCACTACTTCGAGGCCGTAGCCGATGAGGCCGGTGCGCTTGCGGGGGTTGTTGGTGAGCAGGCGCATCTGCCGGATGCCGAGGTCGCGCAGGATGGCGGCGCCCACGCCGTAGTCGCGCTCGTCGCTCTGGAAGCCCAGGTCTTCGTTGGCCTGCACCGTGTCGCGGCCCTGCTCCTGGAGCTTATAGGCCTTGAGCTTGTTCAACAGGCCAATGCCCCTACCCTCCTGGTTCATGTAGATGACGGCGCCGCGGCCCTCGCGCTCAATCTGGCGCATGGCGCGGTGCAGCTGCGGGCCGCAGTCGCAGCGGCACGAGCCGAAGATGTCGCCCGTCACGCAGGAGGAGTGCACGCGCACCAGCGGCGGCTCGGTGCCCGCGCTCAGGTCGCCTTTTATCAGGGCCAGATGCTTGGCGCCGTTTGAGCGCTGGGTGTAGGCTAGCAAGTCGAAATCGCCCCACTCGGTGGGCATTTTGACCGAGATTTCGCGCTGAATCAGGCTTTCTTCGGCCAGGCGGTACTTAATCAGGTCCTGCACCGAAATCAGCTTCAGGCCCCACTTCCGGGCCACTTTCTCCAGGTCGGGCAGCCGGGCCATCTCACCGTCTTCCCTCAGAATCTCGACCAGCACGCCGGCGGGCTCGAAGCCGGCAAGGCGGGCCAGGTCCACGGTCGCTTCGGTGTGGCCGGCGCGGCGCAGCACGCCTTCCTTGCGGGCTTTGAGGGGGAAGATATGGCCGGGCTTGCCCAGCTCCTCGGGCTTGGTGCTGGGGTCGATAAGAGCCTGAATCGTCTTGCTGCGGTCGGAGGCCGAGATGCCGGTCGTCACGCCGTTCTTGAGCAAGTCAACGCTCACCGTGAAGGCCGTGGCGTGCAGGGCCGTGTTGCGGCCGACCATCAAGTCCAGGCCCAGCTCCTCGCAGCGGGTTTCGGTGAGGGCCGTGCACACCAGCCCGCGGCCATAGGTGGCCATGAAGTTGATGACTTCGGGCGTGGCGCAGCGGGCGGCGCAGATAAAGTCGCCCTCGTTTTCGCGGTCTTCATCGTCAACCACAATCACCACTTTACCGGCGCGGATATCGGCAATGGCGTCTTCAATGGAATCGAGCATGGGGATAGGGCAGATTAAGAATAGAGAGCAAAGCGGGCCGAAACCCGATGCCGGCTGTTCGCCAGTCAGCGACCGCTTGGTTGAGAACCACCAACGGCCCAGCGAAGTTACAGCCGGCGGGCCCGCCTTACCGGTCAGGTAGACCGGTTTGCTTCGCGGGGGCCTAGGGCCGCAGCAGCGTCAGCAGCGGCGCCGTGGCGCTGGCCCAGTCGTAGCGGGCCCGCACGAACTCGTGGCCGGCGCGCGCCAGCCGGGCCGCGGCGGCTTCGTCGCGGAGCAGGCCGCTGATGGCTGCCGCCAACTCGGCCGCCGACTCGCCCAGGCGCAGGTGCCGGCCGGGCTCGGCGCCCAGGGCGTTGTTGGCCAGGGGTGTCGTCACGCAGGGCAGCTGCATGGCCAGGGCCTCCAAAAGCTTGTTTTGCAGGCCCGTGCCCCGGCGCATGGGCGCCACGAACACCCGCGCCGCCGCGTAGGCCGCCCGAATATCGGGCAGCCAGCCGCTCACTTGCACGCCCGGCCGCCGGGCCAGCGCCCGCACGCGGGCCGTGGGCGTGGTGCCGGCCACCAGCAGCCGGGCCGCCGGGTGGTGGTGGCGCACCAGCGGCAAAATCTCCTCGGCCAGAAAGCAGGCCGCGTCCACGTTGGGGGGATAGGCCATGTTGCCGCAAAAAAGCAGCTCGCACGTTTTTTCGGCCGTGGGCTGGGGCTGAAAGTACGCTTGGTCGATGCCGTTGGCCACCACCTGAATCTGCTGGCGGGCCGGGTGCGCGATAAGCTGCCGGTCCTGGGCGGAGATAATCGTGTGCTGGTCGAACCAGCCAAAAACCTCGGCCTCGTAGGCGCTTAACCGCCGGGCCTCCAGGCGCCAGAGCGGGCGCTGCCAGGCGGGCGCCTGCTCGGTGCGGCGCGCCATGCCCGCCGCCAGTCCATCCATGTAGTCGAGGGTGAGGCCCACGCCGGGCCGGACCGCGGGCGCGCCGGGCCGGCCCGGCCGCAGGTATTCGGCCATCCGAACCAGCTGGCAGTAGATATGGTCGGGCTCCAGGTCTCGCCGGAGCTGGTCGAGGCAGCGCTGCGCGCCAGGGTCGTAGAAATAGCCTATTTGCAGCGGCCGGCCAGCAGCCAGCGCGGCGCTCATGTGGCGCGCGATGCCGGGCCGGCGCAGGGGCCACAGCCGCAGGCCGCCGCGACACAGTGGTCGCACCGCGGCCAGGCTGGCGGCCGGCACGGGCTCGTCGTGCAGGGCAAACAAGCCGATGTGGAACCCGGCCCGGTGCAGCTCCCGCAGTTGGTAAAATGCCCGCAGCTTGTCGCCCTTGTCGAGCGGATGCGGAAAGCGGGACAGCAGCACAAGCAATTTCATCAGACCGCAAACTTAGGCAGGACCGCGCGGGGGCCTTGAGCTGCGGGCCTACCCCCCCCCGACGCGCCGGGTCCGTGGGCGGCGCCGGGCCGGGCGCCGTTCTTTTTAGCCAGCAACGCCTACCTCTCCGGCGCTGGCGACGCGGCGGCGGGCGCGGCACGGGCCAAGTGCGCGTAGAGGTCCTCGAAGCGGCGCACGACCTGGCGGTTGTCGTAGATACTGGTGGCCGTGCGCGTGGCGGCGGCGCCGATGGCCGCGGTGTCCAGCTCGCCGCGGTGCCAGGCGCGGATGGCCGCCAGCCAGTCGGCCGGCGCGTCGCGCAAGAGGATGTCGCGGCCGTCGTGCACGGCAATGCCTTCGGCGCCCAGGCTGGTGCTGAGAATGACCTTGCCCAGCGCCAAACCCTCGATGATTTTGACCCGCATCCCGCCGCCGCTCAGCAGCGGCACCAGCATCAGGGCGTGCTGGCGCATGAAATCGGGCGCCGACTCGACAAAGCCGTGCATAACGACGCCGGCCGGCGGGGCAGCCAGCAAGTCGGCCGGCGCGCCGTAGCCGGCCACGTGCAGGGTCAGGTCGGGCAGCTCGGCGTGCACGGCGGGCCACACCTCGCGCAGCAGCCAGGCCAGCCCTTCCTGGTTGGGCAGCCAGTTCAGCGAGCCAATCATAAACAGCGTTTTGGGCTGGGGTTGGGCCGGCGAGGGGGGGTAGGGAACTGGCTGAGATGAGGGCTGAAAGCGGCTTAAATCGACGCCGGCCGGAATGAACGTGACCGGCCCACCCGGCTGGCCCAGTGCCCGCAGCCGGGCCGCGTCGGCTTCGGTGATGGCGGCCAGGGCGTCGTAGTGGGGCAGCTGCCACTGCTCAAACGCTTTCAGGCGCTTAGCCAGCTTGCCTAGATACCACTTTGTCAGCGGGTTGCGCTCACCGCGGGCCAGCAATTCCCAGATGCGGTACTCCAGGTTGTGGGCCCGCAGTACCAGCGGCGGGAGCTGCTCCGGTGCCACGTGCTGCCGCAACCAGCCCGCGTACCAGCTCACCTGCGTGCCCTCGATTTGCACCAAATCTACGGCTTCGGTGGCGATGAGCTGCTTTAGCTTTTCGGCCAGCGCCAGGCTATTAAACCGCTCAATGGTGTAGGGCAAGTCGCTGGCCAACAGATTTTTCAGAGCTTTGAGCGGCGAAGCCGTCGTGTCTACGTCGACCGTCACCAGGCGCACATTCGGCCCCAGGTGGGCCAGCGCGTCGGCGGGCTGGTGGTGCTTGGGCGTGTTGGCGGCCAGCACCGTCACGCGGTGCCCGGCCTGCGCCAGGCCGCGCGTCAGCTCATACATCGCAATGGCCCCGCCATCATGCAGCGGAAACGGCACCCGCGGACAAAGCTGGAGAAGATGCATTTTTTCAGTTAACAGTGAGCAGTTAACAGTGAGCAACTCAGTAGGCAGTTAACTGATAACCGAACTTGACGGAAAATCACGAAACTGTTCACTGTTAACTGCTCACTGTTAACTGATTTTAAAGCTGCCGGAATTGCGCCTCCAAACTCTCTATTTGCGCCTCACTGCCCAGCACCAGCAGCACATCGCCGGTAGTGGGGCAATAGTCGGCCGAGGGGCTGACCATGAACGCGCCGCTGGCCTGGCGCAGGCCGATGACCGTGGCGCCGGTGCGCGAGCGAATATCGAGCGAGCGGATGCTCTGGCCCTGCAAGTCGCGGCGCACGCGTTGAAAATCAAGCTCCTCAAGCCGTAATTTATCAGCGCTCAAACCCGAAATCAAATCCAGAAACCGGATGACTTCGGGGCGCACGACCAGGTTGGCCATGTGCGAGCCGCCGATTTCGTCGGGCATCACTACGGAGTTGGCGCCGGCCGAAAGCAGCTTGCTTTCGCTGGTTTTGTAGGAGGCGCGGGCAATGATGTTGAGGCGCGGATTGAGCGCGCGGGCTGAGAGTGTGACGAACACGTTGTCGGCGTCGCGGGGCAGGGCCGTAATCAGGGCCGTGGCCCGCGCCACGCCGGCCTGCTGCAAGATAAGGTCCGTCGTTGCGTCGCCGATAACCGACAAAATGTTGCCGCCGGCGGCGCCGTCGCCGTCGTAGTCTTCGCCGGTGCGGCCCTCGCTCAGGTCTCTGAGCAAGGCTTCGTTTTGCTCAATCACCACCACGCGGGCGCCGTTCATCTGCAACTCCTGGTAGGCTTTGCGGCCGTTGCGGCCGAAGCCGCACACGATGACGTGCCCGCTGAAACGCTTTATCTCCTGGTCCACTCGGTACATGCGGAATAATTTGCGCAGCTCGCCGTCAAAGATAAACGTGGAGACGACCGACACGAGGTAGGCCACCACGAACAGATTGTATAAAATATACACCGACACGAACAGCCGCCCGGCCTCCGAGAACGGGTGCAGCTCGCCAAAGCCGACCGTCGAAATCGTGATGACGGTCATGTAGAGTGCATCGACCAGCCCAAAACGCTCAATCCCCATGAAGCCCGCCAGGCCGATAATCAGGCTCAGGGCGGAGAGAAAGATGGCCAGGTAGAGGCGGTTGAAATTAGCCTGTTTGAGCAAGGTGTTTTGGTATTAGGAGCAAAAAAAGGCGGTCATGCTGAGCGCAGCGCAGCGGAGTCGAAGCATCTTTACCGCTGACTAACTCCATCGTTTGACTAACTCCATCGTTGTTTACCTCTGATTACTTATGCGGTAGAGATGCTTCCCTGCGTTCAGCATGACCGCCTTTTTGGTCGTTTCCTCACGCCCCGCGCGGAATCACCGTGCCCAGCATATTGCCCAGCTGGTTATCCAACTCCTTGAGCCCTTTAAGCTTGCCGAGCAGCGCCATCATCTGGTCGTCGTTCAGCTCCGGGGCGCGCAGCTCCTCGAGGCAAGCGGTGAGGGCGCGCTGCACGTGGCACTTGTTGAGGCGCAGCACGGCATTGTCGCAGGCCACTTGCAGCTGCTCCTGCTCGGCCACGACGTAGATTTCCTTGATGCGCCAGTTCGGGCTCAGCTCGTAGCGCTCAGTGGCCAAATCGGAGATTAAGGAGCGCACGTCGGCGCGCGGGTGCTGGCCCAGCTCGCGGGCGCTCGGCAACGCGCCGGCCTGCACCTGCTGGCGGCAGATTTCCCAGATGTCGGCGTAGAGCAGCGTTTGCAGCGGCGTGTTTTCGAGTTGCGAGAACAGGTAATACGCCACCGTGTAGCCGGGGCCGGGAATGACGAACGGCGCGTAGAGCACCAGCAGGCGCAGGATTTCGCGCTCGCAGGAGCGTAGCACGTCGGGCACGTCGTCCTCGTCTCCGGCGGCTTCGCCGCCAGCCGAGGGGGTAGGGAATGCCGGGCTCGTCGTGATGCCCACGGGCAGGGCATCGGCCAGCGAGCCGCCGTACATCTGCACCTCGGCTTCCTCCTCGGGCGTCAGGGCGCGAGCGGCCGTCGTTGGGCGGACCGCGGCCGGGCGTTCGGCCGCCGAGGGGGGGGTAGGAGCCGTGCGCGCCTTGTACTCGGCGCTCTTGACCAGCTTGTTGTATTCGGTAATGATGATTTGCTCATCCATGCCGAACGTGGCCGAGGTCTGCTGCAAGAACACTTGGCGCTTGAGCCCGTCGGGCACTTTGGCGATGCTTTGCAACACGTCGCGGATGGCCTCCGCCTTCTTCACCGGGTCGCGGGCGGCGTCCTGGGCGGCGAGGCTGGTTTTGAAGGAGATGAAGTCCTGGCTGGCCTGCTCCAAGTGCTGCTTAAAGCGCTGGTCGCCGACTTTGCGGATGTAGGAATCCGGGTCGTCGCCGTCGGGGAAGAGCACCACGCGCACGTTCAGGCCGCCTTCAAGCAGCAAATCAATGCCGCGCAGCGAGGCCCGGATGCCCGCCGCGTCGCCGTCGTAGAGCACCGTCACGTTATCCGAATACCGCTTGATGAGCCGAATCTGGCCTTCGGTGAGCGAGGTGCCCGACGAGGCCACCACGTTTTTCACGCCGCCCTGCGCCAAACTCAGCACGTCGAGGTAGCCTTCCACGAGGTAGCACAGCTCCTCGTTGCGGATGGCCTGCCGCGCCTGAAACAGGCCGTAGAGCACGTCCGACTTGTGGTAAATGTCCGATTCCGGCGAATTGAGGTACTTCGCCATCTTGTCGTCGCGCTTCAGCGTGCGCGCCCCGAAGCCGACCACGCGGCCCGACACGTTGTGAATCGGGAACATGACGCGGCCCCGGAACCGGTCGTAGCGCCGGCCGGTGTCGTGGCCCTGGTCGTCGGTGCGGGTGACCACGAGGCCGGTTTTCTCCAGGTATTTCTGCTGGTAGCCGGCGGCTTCGGCCGCTTTCATCAGGTAGTCCCACTGGTCGAGCGAGTAGCCCAGCTCGAACTGCTGAATCGTGGTCAGGTTCAGCCCGCGCTCCTTGAGGTAGGCGTAGCCCACGCTCATGCCTTCCTCGGAGTTCAGCAGCAGGCGCTGATACTGCGTTTTGGCCCAGTCCGAGACGATGAACTGCGAGTCGCGCTCATTCTGCGCCAGCTGCTCTTCGGGCGTCTTTTCCTCTTCCTGGATGGCGATGCCGTACTTTTTGGCCAGGTATTTCAGCGCCTCCGGGAAGCTCGTGCCCTCCATGTCCATCACGAACTGCACCACGCCGCCGGCCTTGCCGCAGCCAAAGCACTTGTAGAGACTCTTGGCCGGATTGACCGAGAACGAGGGCGACTTCTCATTGTGAAACGGGCACGGCGCCCACAGATTCTGCCCCTTGCGCTTGAGGGTCACGAAGTCGCCCACCACCTCGACAATGTCGGCCGTGTGCAGAATCTGGTCAACTGTTTCTTTCGGAATCCGGGCCATACAGGACGCCAGCGCTTCGCTGGAGCATTGCTAAAAAATGAGGGGGTAGGCGGCGCGCCAACCATAAATTGGCATCGCGAAGTTCGCCCTTCTTTTTCGATGGCGCGAGGCGAAGGCTTCTCCCAAAAAATCGCATATTTGCGCAACTTCCGGCTCAGGCCAACAGTTTAAGCCGCAAGTAGGCGGGGCGCGAACCCCGCCTACCGGCTTCGGTTAGTGGTTCAGCAGCACGTAGGTGCCAGCTGCCAACACTAGCCACCGGCCAAACTGCGTGAGCAGCTTAACCGGAAGCCTGACGATGATTATCACGTAATCATCGCCGCTGTTTGGTTTGTTTCCCATCGTTCTAAGGATTAGGGAGCGAAACAAATCACCCACTTCCGAAGCCCGTGGTTCCAGCCACGGGCTTCGCCATTTCTAGCCGAAGCTGAAAAGGCACCGTGGTTGGCGGGAGACTACCGCACAGTGCGGCAAAGCTACACGCCTAAGCCGATTGTGGACAGCAGAAAAGCGTCCCAAGCGCCGCCGTACCTTTGCTGGGAATAACCCCCGCCGAAAATGCCCGCCTACCGCCCCGACGAAATCGAAAAAAAGTGGCAAGCCTACTGGAAAGCGCACCAGACCTTCCGGGCCGACAACCACTCCGACAAGCCTAAATACTACGTGCTGGATATGTTTCCCTACCCCTCCGGGGCGGGGCTGCACGTGGGCCACCCGCTGGGCTACATCGCCTCGGATATTGTGTCGCGCTACAAGCGCCACAAGGGCTACAACGTGCTGCACCCAATGGGCTTCGACTCGTTCGGGTTGCCAGCCGAGCAGTACGCCATCCAGACCGGCCAGCACCCGGCCCTGACTACGGAAAAGAACATCGAAACCTACGTCCGCCAGCTTAACTCGCTGGGATTCAGCTACGACTGGAGCCGCGAAATCCGCACCTCGGATGCCGACTATTACAAGTGGACGCAGTGGATTTTCCTCAAGCTCTTCAACTCCTGGTACAACCTCGACACCGACCGCGCCGAGAGCATCCGCGAGCTGCAAGCGCGCTTTGAGGAAAATGGCAGCGAGGGCATCCGCGCGGCCGGCGACGAAGGTGAGCGGCACAGCTTCACGGCCGGGCAGTGGAAGCTGTTCTCGGAGAAGCAGCGGCTGGAAGTCGTGCACACTTACCGGCTGGCGTATCAGTCTGATACGTATGTGAACTGGTGCGCGGCGCTGGGCACGGTGCTCAGCAACGACGAGGTGAAGGATGGCCTCTCCGAGCGCGGCGGCTACCCCGTCGAGCGCCGCCTCATGCCGCAGTGGAACCTGCGCATCACCGCCTACGCCGACCGGCTTTTGAAAGGCCTGGATAATCTGGACTGGCCCGAAGCCGTCAAGGAGATGCAGCGCAACTGGATTGGCCGGAGCGTGGGCGCACTGGTCGAGTTCAACGTGCAGCAGCACGAGGGCGCGAAAGTGGCCGTGTTCACGACCCGCGTGGACACGATTTTCGGCGCCACCTTCCTGGTGCTGGCCCCGGAGCACGAGCTGGTCGAGCAGCTTACCACGCCCGAACAAAAGGCGGCCGTGGACGAGTACATCCAGGCCAGCAAGCGCCGCTCGGAGCGCGACCGCATGGCCGATGTCAAGGCCGTGTCGGGCGTCTTCACCGGCGCGTATGCGCTGAATCCGGTTAATGACGAGCCCATCCAAATCTGGCTCGCCGATTACGTATTGGCTGGCTACGGCACCGGTGCCGTGATGGCCGTGCCCAGCGGCGACCAGCGCGACTGGCTCTTCGCCACCCACTTCGGTCTGCCCATCGTGCAGGTGACGGACGCTCAAAAGGCGCTCGACCAGCAGGCCGACCCCACCAAAGAAGGCCGCTACGTCAACTCCGGTTTCATCAACGGCCTCACCTATAAGGAAGCCACCGAAAAAGTCATTGCCTTTCTGGAAGAAAAAGGCCAGGGCCAGGGCAAAGTCAACTTCCGCCTGCGCGACGCCATTTTCGGCCGCCAGCGCTACTGGGGCGAGCCCATCCCGATTTACTACCGCGACAGCGACGCTTTCGGCGTGGCCGAAACCGACCTGCCGCTGGTTTTGCCCGAAATCGACGAGTACAAGCCCACCGAAACCGGCGAGCCGCCCCTGGCCCGCGCCCAGGATTGGCAATACCGCGGGCAGTTCGACTTCGAGCACAGCACCATGCCCGGCTGGGCCGGCTCCAGCTGGTACTACCTGCGCTACATGGACCCGCACAACGCCGAGCGGTTCGTGGGCGAGGAGTCCGAAAAATACTGGGGCAGCATAGACCTCTACATGGGCGGCGCCGAGCACGCCACCGGCCACCTGCTGTACTCCCGCTTCTGGTATCTGTTCCTGAAAGATTTGGGCCTGGTCAGCGGCCAGGAGCCGTTTCAGAAGCTGATTAATCAGGGGATGATTTTGGGAGTTTCGGAGAAAATACTTCGCTATAAAGGCGGTGCGCCTGTTTTTGAAACTACTGCTTCGCAGGAAGAAGTAGTTGAAGCTTGGAATAATCTCGCTGATGACAAAGCACCAACCAAGCTTTTTTCAGAACTCTCGCTTCCAGGCATAAAAGCGAGAGTCAAGTTTACTAAACCTACCAGAGATATATTTTTCAGTAAAGACGCAGAACATCTTTTATCAGCAGAAACACAACCTGGCGACCCACTATTAGCAGGTTTCACATCTGCATTGCATGTTGATATTTCAATTGTCAACAATAATGTGATGAATATTGAGCAGTACATTTCAACTCATCCTGATGTAGAAAATCCTGTTTTTGTTTGTCAAGGCGGATTCTGGCAAAATGGTGTTTTTCACTCCGCCAACAATAATAAATCTGACAAATTTCTGACTTCGCCCGAAGTTGAAAAAATGTCGAAGTCAAAATATAACGTCGTCAACCCCGACGTTCTAATTGGCAAATTCGGCGCCGACGCACTGCGCCTTTACGAAATGTTCCTCGGCCCGCTGGAGCAGTTCAAGCCTTGGAATACCAACGGCATCAGCGGCGTGAGCACGTTTCTGAAAAAGCTCTGGCGCCTCTTCCACCCCGAAGATGGCGACTTCGCCGTGACCGACGAAATCCCTACCCCTCCGGAATTGAAGGCGCTGCACAAAGCCATCCGCAAGGCCGAGGAGGACATCGACAAGTTCAGCTTCAACACCTCGGTGAGCACGTTCATGATTCTGGTGAACGAGCTAACGGCCCTCAGTTGCCACAAGCGCGCCATCCTGGAGCCGCTCACGCTGCTCATCTCGCCCTACGCGCCCCACCTGGCCGAAGAGCTGTGGGAGTTGCTCGGCCACGCGCCCGGCAGCCTCAGCACCGCCCCCTACCCCCCCTTCGAGGCCCAATACCTCATTGAGGACAGCATTAACTACCCCGTCGCCCTCAACGGCAAGGTGCGCGAGCAGCTGCAATTTCCGGCCGCCGCCACTGCCGCCGAGATTGAAGCCGCCGTGCTCGGCACTGATTTTCTGGCCCGCTTCGGCGAGGGCAAGCCGGCCAGGAAGGTGATTGTGGTACCCGGCCGCATGGTGAACGTAGTGGTATAACTCTGAAAAATATGTCGCACAAAAAAGCCCGCCGATATCGGCGGGCTTTTTTGTGCATTTATAATAAATCGTTTTCTTTTAGCAAATCATCGCGCTCCTTATCGCTAATAGAATCCTGTTCTGACTTATCATAAATAGCAAGCAAAAACACTTGCTCATTTACAATTTTGACGCAGGTAATCACACGGGCACCGCCGCTTTTGCCGGTATTTTTTGAGCGAATACGCAACCGTACTTTGTAACAATCGCGCCCAAGTGCTTCTCCGGCCTGCGGGTTATTCTGAAGCTCTGTGCGTAGCAGTGCCAAATCCTGCTTTATGGAAGCGTATCGTTTAAGCAAGGGCTTAACCCGGCGCTCAAAACTATCTGTTAAGATAATTTCAAAGCTCATTTATTAGGTCATCAAGCGTCCGCAGCTTAATTTTTCCTTGCTGATGCAACTCCACTTCGTGTAAGGCTTCGCGGAAATCATCGACCCACTCCTGTTGCGCCGGTGTCATCTTCCTGGGCTTCGGGGCGGCTAGAGCTTTGGCCTTGATTTCAAACGGCAGAGCCTTCACCACCTTCATCAAAGGGGCATACTGCTCATCCGGAACGGTCAGAATAACTTGGCGCATAATTCAAAGTTAAACGTTTTCAGCAGTTTCCAGCTCCGTCCGCACGGTGCGCGGCAGCGCGGCCCGCACCAGCTCATACGAGTGCCGCGTCCACTCCCGCAGCTGCGCTGCCGTGACGCCAGTGCCGATTAGCACTGTATTCCAGTGCTTTTTATTCATGTGGAAACCAGGCCGCACATAGTCGAATTCCTCGCGCAACTGCGCCGCTAATTCGGGCTCGCATTTCAAATTAACACTGCCAAACGTGGCGATGCTGGTCAGGGCAAAAATTTTGCCCCCTACCTTGAACACGAGCGTGTCCAGGTCGAAGGGCGTGGCTTCGGTGGTGCCGGGTAGGGCGAGACAATAGTCGCGGAACTCTTCGATATTGAGCACGGCGCTAAAGATGGGTTAGCGGGTGAAGAAGCGGAAGGCCATCACCAGCAGGCAGACCAGGAACATGGCCATGCTCAGCTTATTGATGAAGTGCATGGTCTTGAGATTGAAGGTTGTCTTGCGGTTCGGGTCGTTCTTGCGGAAGAAATAGCCGAGGGCGGGGCCGAAGTTAAACAGGTTTTTACCTTGCATGATGTGGAGGCTTTTGGTGCGTCAAGATAACACGTTGACTCCGGGAATGATTGCGAAAAAACACAATTTTACACCCATAATGCGCCCGATTTTCCTACCCCCCTCCTTCCCCGCAACCCTACTCAACCACTTGTGATTCAATCTATCAGCTACTTGCTTCCTGGGGCCTTTCTGCTGGCCCTCCCCCTCTGCGCCGCGGCCCAGGTGCCCACGCCCGCCGCCGAAACGCAAGCCGTGCAACAGACCATCAAAGCCTTCTTCGACGGGATGCGCCGCGCCGACAGCACCGCCGTGCGCCGCACATTGGCGCCCGGCGCCGTGTTTCACGTGATTGACTCGCGCAACGGCACAACTCGCCTGCTGCCCGAAAAGCCCGGCGACTTCGTGAAGGCCGTGGGCACGCCGCACAAGGAAGTGTGGGACGAGCGCATCACGTTCGATAAAGTCCTGATTGACGCCAACCTGGCCAGCGTTTGGACGCCCTATGAATTCTACCTCGGCAACACTTTCAGCCACTGCGGCTACAATTCGTTTCAAGTGGTGAAACTGGCCGAGGGCTGGCGCATTGCGCACATAATTGACACGCGCCGCAAGGAGAAATGCAGGTAGCCGCCGGCAGAAAATTACCGCAAGCATGAAACGACAAGCAATCATGGATTTACTACGCTGTAAAAACTATCTGGCTTCAGAGAGTTTATAAATGGTATCTATTTTAGTGTACGATATACTATCATTTGTTACGTATCTAAACTTGCCTAAGAGCTTGACATAGGAACTATCGTGCTCCCCATTAATTGTAACTGAAAATGGTGTTATCACCTTCTTATCAGCTAAGTCTTTATCAAACCAAATCGCATAGCCAACACTAGGACCAAGTTTTTCTCTAAAACTAGAGTTATTGACCATTTCATCCTTTAATGCAAGCATAAAATTAGGAATATCAGCCCATGCTTTTATAATAACTATTGCCGGAAAGATAAAGCAAGGAATGCTTAAGATTATGAGCAACCACTTTGAAAATTTACGATAAGCACTATAAAATCTAGATAAAATGTTAGTCATGCCTTTTTGGATTATCGCACAACAATTACACGCCTACCGGCTCGCCCACTATTTCCTTTTCTATCCACTTCCCATCCTCGCGCATTAGCTCAATTAGCTCGTCCACAGCGCGCTCTTCGGGCACGGCTTTCTTGATGACTTCCTGGCCGCGGTAGAGCGCAATTTTGCCTTTGCCGACGCCTACGTAGCCGTAGTCGGCGTCGGCCATCTCGCCGGGGCCGTTGACGATGCAGCCCATGATGCCGATTTTGATGCCCTTGAGGTGGTCAGTGCGCTGGCGAATCATGGCCGTGGTTTCCTGCAAGTCAAAGAGCGTGCGGCCGCAGCTGGGGCAGCTGATATACTCGGTTTTGGACATGCGCGTGCGCGCGGCCTGCAAGATGCCGAAGCTGAGCTGGTTAAGTTCGTCAATCGTGGTCAGCCAGTCGGCTTTTTCGCGGGGCGGCAGCAGCTCGGTGCTCAGCACGATGCCGTCGCCAAGGCCGTCGAGCAGCAGGCCGCCTACGTCGGTGGCGGCGTAGAGCTGGGTTTGCTCGGCGCGCAGCTCCGGGTACTGGCGGCTGATGATGACCGGGCAGGTGACGCCGGCGTTGAGCAACTCGAAAAACGCCCGCCGCAGCTCCGGCATGGCGTGGGCGTTGTCGGTGCGCAGGATAACTACGGCCGTCAGGTCCTGGCGCAGCTGGTCGAGGGCGGGCGCGGTGAGTGAGGCCAGGCTGTGAAACACGAAATTCAGGGCTGGGTGCCCGGCGCCGGCCGCGGCGTATTCAGCGGCGGTGAGCGCGGGGTAGTGGTCGGGGCGCTGGCCGGCATCGAGCCAGGCGCGGTAGTCCACGATTTCCTTCAGGCCGTTGGGCAGCAGGAAGGGGGTAGGGATTTGGCCGGTGTAGATGTAGTCGGCGCCCAAATCCGACATCTGAAACTTGTCCAGAAACGGCGAATACAACTGCCCGGCGGCGCGTAAGTCACTGTACTCCAGATTTGTCAAACGCGACAAATCGGCCACGACGCGCGGCACGTTGGCGCCGCCCAGGTTAGCGACTTCGCGCGTCACGCGGCGGAAATATTGGAATGGATTCAGCGGCTCCTCGCTTAGCAAGGGCATAATTGGGTCCGATTCTGCCGCCCGGCTGGTGTAGCGGTCAATGAGCATCTTCGCTACCGGCGCTTCGGCTTCGGGCGCCTCGGTCAGGCTCACGCGCACGGTGTCGCCCAGGCCATCTTCGAGCAGCGTGCCGATGCCCACGGCCGACTTAATGCGGCCGTCCTCGGCCTCGCCGGCCTCGGTTACGCCCAGGTGGAGGGGGTAGGGCTGCAAGCCTTCCTCGTCCAGTTTCTGCACCAGCAGGCGGTAGGCCTGCACCATCACCTGCGTGTTGCTGGCCTTCATGCTGAGCACCACGTCGTAGTAGTTTTCCTCTTCGCAGAGGCGCAGAAACTCCAGCGCCGACTCGACCATGCCCAGCGGCGTGTCGCCATAACGGCTTAGTATCCGGTCAGATAGCGAGCCGTGGTTGGTGCCGATGCGCATGGCCGTGCCGTACTGCTTGCAAATTTGGACCAGCGGCCGGAACCGCTCCCGGATGCGCTCGACCTCGGCGGCGTAGCTGGCGTCGGTGTACTCAATTTCCTCGAAGCGCTTCTTATCAGCGTAGTTGCCGGGGTTCACGCGCACTTTCTCCACGATGCGGGCGGCCAGCTCGGCGGCGTTGGGCGTGAAGTGAATGTCGGCGATGAGCGGCACGTTGCACCCACGCTTGCGCAGCTCCTTCTTGATTTCCAGCAGGTTCTGGGCTTCCTTCACGCTCGGCGCCGTGATGCGCACGTACTCGCAGCCCGCCGCCACCATGCGCAGGGTCTGCTCCACCGAGCCCAGCGTGTCCATCGTGTCGACGGTGGTCATGCTCTGCACCCGGATGGGATGGGTGCCGCCCATCGGCACCTCGCCGATGTTCACCACGCGGCTCAGGCGGCGCTGGTAGGCGGTCAGGCTGGGGCAATAGGCTTTGTTCATAACCAGGGGGGTAGGGAATCGGCTGCAAAACCAAACCCGCAAGGGGAAGGTTGCCAGAGGCAAAAATACGGGCCGTGAGGCGGGTAGCGGACTAATCGAAATGAAAGAACGTCATGCTGAGCCCCGCAAAGCATCTCGCTTGCGGTAGTAATCAATGGTTGATTTACTGCCGCAAGCGAGATGCTTCGCAAGCTCCGCATGACGTTCCTTATTTATTTTATTGTCTTATGCTCCAGTCGGCCCTTACTCTCCCAGCCGCTGCTTCAGCTCCTGCACCTGATGCTCCAAATCCAGGGTGCGGAACGTGACTTTGGCTTCCAAATCAGCGTAGGCGCGCTCCAGCTGCTCGCGCAGCTCAATTTGCTGCTGAATGTCGGTGCAGGTGCCAAACCAGGTGGTGATGCGGCCCTCGGCGTCGCGCAGGGGCCGGGCCGAGCCCAGAAACCAGCGGTAGGAGCCGTCCTGGGCCTTGAAGCGGTACTCGATTTCGTAGTCCGCGCCGGTGGCCAGCGCGTGGCCCCACACCTGCCGGGCGCGCTGCTGGTCGTCGGGGTGCAGCAGGTTGTTCCACATATCCGGGCCCACGCTGTCGGCCAGGGTGTAGCCCGTGAAGTCAATCCAGCGCTGGTTGAAATGGATGTGGTAGCCGGTCGGGTCGGTTATCCAAACCAGCTGCGGAATCATGTCGGCCAGAAATCGGAACTGCTCGGCGGAGGCGAAGATGGCGGGCGAAGCCGCCGAATCGGAAGGAGTCACGAAGAAGAAAACAGTGGCAAAATCAAAAAGGCAGCCGAGATGAGCGCGCAACAAGCGGGTGGCGGCTTGGTCAGGCCGCCTACCCCCCTCCCTGCGGCCAGCCTCACGGGATTTCGAGCAGCATTTCCATGCCGGAGGCGAAGTAGAGATTGAGCAGGCTGCGCTGCCCGTCGGGCGAGCGGCGCAGGCGGGTGACGAGGGCGCGGGTTTCGTCGGCGAGCAGGGTCAGGGCCAGGTAGGGGCGGTTGAGCAGCCCGTCGCGCAGCACGGCCCAGCTGCCGGTGGCGTTCTGGGCCGGCTCGGGCGTTTGCACCTGCATCTGCCGCTGCTCATCGGCCAGCACCAGCCGGCTGGCCTGGGCCAGGGTGCTGCCGGGGTCGGTGCGGTTGAGCACCCGGCTGGCCACGCGCCAGTCGCCAGCCAGGTAGGCATCAGGCATTTGCTGTAAATTAACGTCGAGTAACAAATCGGACATGCGGAGCGGCCGGAAAATCGGCAAGAGAGAAGGGACGCGAAAATACCATTTTTGCCGCAAAAGACCAAGGTCAGCGGCTTTAGGATGATTGGCGCGGTGGCGGCGGCCGAACAGTTTTCGGGTTCGTATGCAGACGCGCAGTGTCGCGCCGCTACACGGTTTTCGCGAACCTGGCAGCCGGTTCAGAAAGTTTGACCAATTCTTTATGAAGCTTATCAGCGCCCTACCCCCCCTCGCCCGCGCCGTCGCCCAGACCACCGGCCTGCGCGCCTGGCAAACCGGCCGCTTGTTTCGGCAGACGGCGCGGCGCGCCCTCGACGCGGTGCAGGACGTGCTCAGGGCCGAAGTGCGCAAGGGCAACGTGGCGGCCGTGGCGGCTTTTCTGCGCGGCACGGCCCTGCCCGCCGCCCGCAAGCTCCTGCTGGAGCGCATGACCACGCGCCTGCTCTTGCGCCTGGGCCTGCGCGGGGCGCTGGCCGGCAGCGTGGTGGGCTGGGTGCTGCCCTTCGTGCTCGAAAAGCTGGTGCAGGCCGGCCGCCAAAGCGGCTTGTTTGATAAAATGCTGGCCCATGAGAGCGTCGCCGACACCCTCACCAGGCTTGACGAGCTGCGCCACACGGCCTGGAAGCTGGTTGTGCCCGATGCCGGCACCGGCGCCGAGGTGGTAGAGGAGTAGCGCGGACGTTGCAGTCCGCGAGGGGGGGTAGGGAATTAGCTGGCTCGCGGCCTACAACGTCCGCGCAGTGGTCGCAATTGGGCATAAAAAAAGGCAGCCTAGTAGGCTACCCCTTTCCCAACCCCGGCGCGGCGAGAAATTCCCACCCCACACCGGCCAGGGTTCCAACCCTTAGGCTGCTAGTGCCGGAACAATAGTTCGCGGTACTTCACCAGGGGCCAGTCCTCGTCGGCCACCATCTGCTCGAGCTTGTCAACGGCGCGGCGGATGGGGTCGAATTTTGTTTTTACCTCGTGGCAGTAGGCAATGGCCATTGCCCGGCCGCCCTCAATCTTGTTGGCCACCTTGCGGGCCTCAATCATGTCGTCGACGGTAGTTTTAATCGTGGTCACGTGGCGCGAGATGGTCTTAATCATGTCCACGGTCACCTGCGAGTTTTCATCGTCCAGGCCCAGCTCGCGCAAGCCGCGCACGTTGTTAATAAGCTTGGTCTGATACGCTAACGCCGTGGGAATGATATGGTTGATGGCCAAATCGCCCAGTACGCGGCTCTCAATCTGAATTTTCTTGGTGTAGTCTTCGAGCAGAATCTCGTGGCGGGCGTGCAGTTCGACGGGCGAGAAGATGCCGTGGCGCACGAAGAGCGATTCGGCCTCCTCGCTCACCAGCGCATCCAGCGCTTCGGGCGTGGTGGGCACGTTGGCCAGGCCGCGGCGCGCGGCCTCGTCCTTCCACTCCGGCGAGTAGCCATTGCCCTCGAAGCGGATGTTCTTGCTCTCAATCACGTACTCGCGCAGCACCTCCACGATGGCCACTTCCTTCTTTTTGCCCTGCTCAATGAGCGCGTCAACCGCGTTTTTGAAGTCGATCAGCTGCTCGGCCACGATGGCGTTGAGCACGGTCATCGCCGACGAGCAGTTGGCGCTGGAGCCCACGGCGCGCAGCTCAAACTTGTTGCCGGTGAAGGCGAAGGGCGAGGTGCGGTTGCGGTCGGTATTGTCGAGCAAGATGGCCGGAATCTTATCGATGCCGAGCTTGAGGTAGATGTTGTCGCCCTTGTCGAGCGGCAGCTTGGCGGTGCGCTCCAGCTCATCGAGGACGCCGTTCAGCATCGAGCCCACGAACACCGACACGATGGCCGGCGGCGCTTCGTTGGCGCCGAGGCGGTGGTCGTTCGAGGCCGAAGCGATGGAGGCGCGCAGCAAGTCGGCGTGGCGGTGCACAGCCTGAATGGTGTTGATAAAAAAGGCCAGGAATTGCAGGTTTTCCTTGGGCTTGCGGCCGGGCGCGAGCAGATTTACGCCCGTGTCGGTGCTCATGGCCCAGTTATTATGCTTGCCCGAGCCGTTGATGCCCGCGAAGGGTTTCTCGTGCAGGAGCACCTTGAAGCCGTGCTTGAGGGCCACACGCTCCATAATGTCCATCAGGAGCTGATTGTGGTCCACGGCCAGGTTGGCGTCCTCGAAGGTCGGGGCGCACTCGAACTGGTTGGGCGCCACCTCATTATGGCGGGTGCGCAGCGGAATGCCGAGCTGGTTAGCTTCTTCCTCAAACTCCAGCATGAAGCCGTGCACGCGCGGCGGAATCGAGCCAAAGTAGTGGTCATCAAGCTGCTGCCCCTTGGCCGGCGAGTGGCCGAACACGGTGCGGCCGGTCATCACCAAATCGGGCCGGGCATCGAACAGGGCGCGGTCCACGAGGAAGTATTCCTGCTCGATGCCGAGCGTGGTGTTCACCCGCTGCACGTCCTTGTCGAAGTACTGGCACACGTCCACGGCGGCCTGCTCCAGCCGCGCCAGCGACTTCAGCAGCGGCGCCTTGTAGTCCAGGGCCTCCCCGGTATAGGCGACGAAGATGGTCGGGATACAAAGCGTATGGGCCCCGCTGGTTTCAATAATAAAGGCCGGCGAAGTCGGGTCCCAGGCGGTGTAGCCGCGGGCCTCAAACGTGTTGCGGATGCCGCCGTTGGGAAAGCTTGATGCGTCGGGCTCCTGCTGCACAAGCGCCGAGCCCTTGAAGTTTTCGATGGGCCGGCCGTCGGAGTTCAGGTCAAAAAACGAGTCGTGCTTTTCGGCCGTGGCGCCGGTCAGGGGCTGAAACCAGTGGGTATAGTGGGTGGCGCCCTTGCTCATAGCCCAGGTTTTCATGGCCGCGGCCACGGCGTCGGCCACGCTCCGCTCCACGGGTCCACCCTGGCGGATAGCGCCTTGCAGCTTCTTGAAATACTCGCCCGGCATATTGGCCCGCATTGCCTCGAGGTTGAACACGCTGCGCCCGAACGAGTCGGAGCGCCGCACGGCCGCGGGCGTTACGGAAATAGGCTGACGCTGGGCGGCAAGCTCAAGCGCTTTAAAACGAAGAATGGCCATGTGAGAGAAAAGAGGGTCGATTAAGGGGGCAAAATTAACCAACAATAGGTTATTTATGCAATCACCCACTTATTTTTTAGGGGCATACCTGCCAAATATGGGCTAAAATCCAATTCTCGCCCCTGGAAAACATCTTCCTTCTATTAGCCAGCCCTCTGGCTTCATTGGCTCTGGCTCCGGCGCGATTTAGCAAGTTATTGACAGTAGGTTTTTCGCAGTCAGGTGCTTAGGTTCGCCTCGCCGGCAGTAGTGAATGCACTATTTACCAGGCAAAGTACCACGAATCCTCTTCAGTTTAGGCCAACAGACCTGCTCCAAAAATTAAGTTGAACTCCTCAGGTCGGGCGGGCGCTCTACTTTTGCGCCGTGATAAAACGCTTCGCGTTCCAGCCGCGCTACTTCCTGTTCTGGCTGGTGTTTTTTGTGGTGAGCCGGGTCATTTTCCTGCTCTATCACCACGCGCTGGCGGCCGCGCTGCCGCCGGCCACGCTGCTCGGCATCTTCGGCTATGGCCTGCGGCTCGACCTCTCGATAACGGCCTACCTGTGCCTGGTACCGTTCGGGCTCTTTGTCATCGGCAGTCTGGCGGGGCCGCGCTTCCCGCTGGCGCGGCTGGTGGGCGCCTACACGGCCGTGGTGGGTGCGGTGCTGACCATCCTGGTCATGGCCGACGCCGACCTCTACCGCGTCTGGGGCTTCCGGCTCGATGCCACGGCGCTGCAATACATCGGCACGCCCGGCGAGATGGCGGCCACGGCCACGAGCGCGCCGCTGGGGCTGCTCTTCTCCCTTATCGGACTTATCATGCTGGGCACCTGGGGCTTATACAAGCTGGTGGTGGGCCGGCTCGATTCCCTACCCCCCTGGTTTGGGCGCGGCCGGGCGGCGCTGGCCGGCCTGCTCTACGTGGTGCTGCTGGCCCTGCCCCTACGCGGCGGCACCCAGCAGATTCCGGTCAATCAGAGCGATGTGTATTTCTCGGACCGGCCCTTCGCCAACCACGCCGCCATCAACTCCATCTGGAACGTGGCCGACGCGCTGCTCAAGCTGCAAAGTGAGCGCACGCCCCGCCCGTATCTGGCCGACAGCACCGCCCGCCGCCTCGTGGCGACGCTTTACCCGGCCGGGGGGGGTAGGGAATCGGGCGCAATAAAGTCAGCGTCACTGTTGCGCGAGCCGCGGCCCAACGTGCTCTTTCTCATTCTCGAAAGCTTCACGGCCAAGCTCGTGGGCAGCGTGGGCGGCGAGGCGGGCGTGACGCCCACGCTCGACAGCCTGGCCCGCACCGGCGTCCTGTTCAACCATATTTACGCCGCCGGCGACCGCAGCCAGAAGGGCCTCGTGGCGCTGCTCTCGGGCTACCCCAACCAGCCCACGACCAGCATCATCAAGTATCCGCGCAAGACGGCCCGGCTGCCGCACCTGGCCCGCAGCCTGGCCCTGGCCAGCTACCACAGCCGCTACTACTACGGCGGCGAGCTGGCCTTCGCCAACATGAAGAGCTACCTGCGCACGGCCGGCTACGAGCAGCTCATCGAGCGCAGCGACTTTCGGGCCCAGGACCAGAACTCCAAATGGGGCGCCCACGACCACGTGCTGTTTAATCGCCTCCTGACTGACCTGCCCCAGCTCCCAAATCCCTTCTTCGTCACGGCTTTCACCCTGAGCAGCCACGAGCCCTACGACGTGCCGATGAAGGCGAAGTTTCCGGGCAAAAGCGAAGCAGACTTGTTTCGCAACTCCGTCTACTATACAGACTCGGCGCTGGGTGATTTTGTCCGCGCCGCCCGCCGCCAACCCTGGTGGGAGCACACGCTGGTGGTGCTCGTGGCCGACCACGGCCACCCGCTGCCCGGCAACACGCCCAACGATGACCCGGCCAAGTTTCACGTGCCGCTCGTGCTCAGTGGCGGTGCCCTGCGCCCCGAAGTGCGCGGCCGTGTTGTGCCCGAAATCGGCTCCCAAACCGACGTGGCCGCCACGCTTCTGCGCCAGCTGGGCCTGCCCGCCACCGATTACCCCTGGAGCCGCGATTTGCTGCGCCCGGCGCCGGTGCCGTTTGCGTTTTACTGCTACACCGATGGGTTTGGCACCGTCACGCCGGCCGGCGCACTCACGTTTGATAACGTCGGGCGCCGGGTTACGCGGCGCAGCCCCGGCGCCACGGAGGCGCAGCTAGAGTTGGGAAAGGCGTATCAGCAGCTTTCGCTGGAAGACTTCGCAAGTAAGTGATTGCGGGGAGAAACAAGCAAGCAGAACGGTCATGCAAGCAGCAGAACGTCAGGCAGAGCGCAGCGAAGCATCTCGCGTGGGGAAGTAATCAGCGGCTAACAACGATTGCGTTACTTCCCCATGCGAGATGCTTCGCTGCGCTCTGCCTGACGTTCTTCCGCATCGTTCTTCCGCCCACTTACGCATCGTTCTTCCGCCCAATCCCTACCCCCCTCCGTATCTTTGCCGGCTATGATGACGCCCGAAACTGTTGCTTTTTATACCCTCGGCTGCAAGCTCAACTTCTCCGAAACCTCGGCCTTGGCCCGGCAGTTTGCCGAGCGCGGCTGCCAGAAGGTGGCCTTCGAAGCCGGGGCCGACTTATACGTTATTAATACCTGCTCTGTCACTGACCACGCCGACCGCAAGTGCCGCAAAGTGGTGCAGCAGGCCCTTCGGCGCAACCCCGCCGCGTTCGTAGCCATCGTAGGCTGCTACGCCCAGCTCAAGCCCCAGGAGATTGCCCGGATTCCGGGGGTAGGGGCCGTGCTCGGCGCGGCCGAAAAATTCCGCCTCGCCGAGCTGCTTACCACCCTGGAGCGGCCCGCCGCCGGGCAGCCCGGCGCAGTGCTGGCCTCGCCCATCGCGGCAGCCACCGAGTTTCACGCCGCCCACTCGCTCGGCGAGCGCACCCGCACGTTCCTGAAAGTGCAGGACGGCTGCGACTACTCCTGCTCGTTCTGCACCATCCCGCTGGCGCGGGGCGCGAGCCGCTCCGGCTCGGTGGCCAGCGTGGTGGCGCGGGCACGGGCCCTGGCCGAAACGGGCGTAAAAGAAATCGTGCTCACGGGCGTCAACCTGGGCGATTTCGGCTTGCAAGGCCCCGAAAGGCAGCGGCTCGAAACGTTTACTCATTTGGTGCAATCTTTGGATGAAACTACTGACATTCAGCGTTTTCGCATCAGCTCCTGCGAGCCTAATCTGCTCACCGACGAGGTGGTTCGGCTCGTGGCCGGGTCGCGGCGCTTCATGCCCCACTTCCACCTGCCCTTGCAAAGCGGCTCGGACAAAATTCTGGGCCTGATGCGCCGCCGCTACCGCCGCCAGCTCTACGCCGACCGCGTGGCGCTGATTAAAGATCTCATGCCGCACGCCTGCATTGGCGTGGACGTAATTGTGGGCTTTCCGGGCGAGACGGAAGCTGATTTTCTCGATACTTACCAGTTTCTTAACGAGCTGCCCATCTCCTACCTGCACGTGTTTCCCTACTCTGAGCGGCCCGACACGCTGGCCCCCAGCCTGCCCGGCCGCGTGCCGGAGCGCGTGCGCTCGGCGCGCACCACGCAGCTGCGCAGCCTCTCCGAGAAGAAAAAGCGCTTCTTCTACGAGCAGCACACCGGCCTGGAAACCGAAGTCTTGTTTGAGGACGACGTGACCAACGGCCTCATGGCAGGCTTCACGCCCAACTACATCCGCGTGCAAGCCAAATACGACCCGCTGCTGGTGGGCGAGCTGAAGCCGCTGCGCCTGACGGGCGTGAGCGCGGCCGGCGTGATGGAAGCCGAGGAAATTGGCCTTTTGGTTTAGGTTTATTTCTCCTTCCCTTCCTGGTTCCCTGGGTTTCCTACCCCCCTGCTCATGGCCAAGCGCAACCCTCATCTTTTAGCGGGCCTTTTGCTAGCGGCGGCGGGCCGCTTGTTCGTCCCGGTCCAGGAGGCGCGGGCGCAGGCGCCGGCCGGTTTGCCGGCTTCGGCCGCGCCGCCGCAAAACGACATTTTTCAGGCCCGGCTGCTGCTGGCGCTCTCGGATGCCGACATGGTGCCCTCGGCCTACATCGACGGCAAGCTGGGGCCCGTGGCGGGGGCCGACGTGCTGAGTGTGGTGGCCTTTGATGGGCGGAAGGCCGCCGCCGCCAGCGTGCGGGGCCTGCCGATTAGCAACTCCGTCACGGGTCCGCCGGCGGCAGTCACGACTACGCCCGACGGGCGCTACGCCATCACCATCGAAACCCGGGGGCCACGCCCGGCGTCGGGGGCCGATGTGACGCTGGCCGGCCTGGCCAACGGGCGCACCATCACGGTGGTAGACCTGGCCGACCCGCAGCGCCCCCGCGTGGTGCAGCAGCTAGCCGGGCCGCAGCGCGCCCAGTCGGTATCGGTGAGCGCGGATGGAACGCTGGTGGCGCTGGCCGTGCATCCGGAGGGCGACGGCCGGGCGACCCCGCTCTGGCTCTACCACTTCGCCCAGGGCCGGCTCTCGGGCGGGGCGGCCGTGCCCGTCCCCGGCTGGGTGCCCGGCGACGAGCTGGTGCACGCCCTCTTTCACCCCAGCCGGCCCCTGCTGGCGCTCACCAGTAAGACCAAGCACCAGCTGCTGCTGGCCGAGGTGCGGCCCGCCGGCCTTCAATGGCAGCTCACGCCCTGGGGCAACCCGGTGGATATCGAGCTGAGTGGCACGCTGCTCACCTGCTTTAGTCCCGATGGGCGCTACTTCTTCGCCAATGGCGGGCCCGCCGCGCCAACGCCCAACCGCCCGCCGCACGGCGGGCTGCGGTGCGTGAAGCTCGCTGCCCAGCCCGGCCCGCCCGGCGAAGGCCCCGTGCATCTGGTTACCGGGCGGGCGCTCACCGGCTACGTCCCGGAGGGCCTGGCTATCAGCCCCGACGGGCGCTTGCTGGTGACGACAAACCTGGAGCAGACCTTCCAGCCCCTGGGCAACGCGCAGCGCAGCCGCTACGCCTCGCTGTCCCTGTTTGCCTTCGACTCCGTCACCGGTGAGCTGACGGCGGCGGGCGATTTCGCCTTCGACGGCCTGCTGCCCGAATCGGCCGTGTTCGACCGCAGCAGCCGGCGGCTGGCCGTGGCCAACTTCGGGCACCTCGACGACCCCACGGCGCGGGGCAGCCTCGACTTCTGGCGCGTGGTGGGCGACGCGCGCGGACCCGAGCGGTTGCAGCTAATCAAAACGAATTATGCCCTACCCCTCCAGCGCGGGGTGCATACGCTGTCGATAGTGCGGTAAGGTCTCGCGGCTTACTATCCTTGCTCATCACTTTCTTACTTCCCTACCCCTCTATCACCGCCCCCTAGAGCGGTTTTCAGGTCAGTGCACCTGGCGCACTCGGCGAAACCTCACCCCCGGTCCCTCTCCAAAAGAGAGGGGAGCCGAGAAGCAGGTACCCCGACTGTGAAAGCGCTGTAGGTAAGGCTGAGGCTGCATGGCGCCCCGACTCGGGCGGTACTAGAGGGGTAGGAAACCTAGTCCTAGCGCCGCTGAGCCAGCTCCAGCAGCTGCTGCATGAGCCGCTGCTGCTCCAGCAGGTGCTGGTTGCGCTGCTCAGCCAGGGCGAGCTGGTGCTGAAGGTGCTGCGCGTGCAGGGCGCCGCTTAGCAGCGCCTCTGAAACACCGGCGTTGGGCGCGGCGGGCAGTGGGTCGGCTTCGGAAGCTAACGCCGATGCCGGCGGTGGGGCCGGCGCCGGGTCGGGACTGATGGCCGCCGGGGTCTTCCCGGCTTGCCGGGCTTCGACCGGCGGCGGAGCCGGTATGACGCCCGGAGGGGGGGTAGGAAAATCCGTCAGCATCGGGCCCTGGCCGAGCAGCAGCCAGTCTTTTGATACGGCAGGATACACTTCAAACACCTTGCAGAGCAGGTCGTAGCCAGGCTTGTTGCGCTCCTCGACGAGGTGCTGCACGACCGTGGCCGTCTTGCCCAGTGATTGCGCAAAGGCATTTTTTGACATACCCAAATGATTAATCAACTGCGTAAAGCGGCGCCCCACCGTGGTAGTAGTCATTTTTGCGCAAATGTTATTTGAGCAAATGTATAACAAACCGGCGGGCTGCGTTCTCCGGCCACGTGGCTTTCGTTTTCCTACCCCCTACTCGTAGCGCAGGCTCTCGATGGGGTCCAGGGCGGCGGCCTTGCCAGCCGGGTAGATGCCGGAGCTGAGCCCGACGCCCACGCAGATAATCAGGCCCAGCGCAATCCAGAGCCAGGGAATAATAAAGACGCTGTTGGGAATGAACAGGGCCAGCGCGTTGCCCCCGGCTACGCCCAGCACGATGCCCAGCGCGCCGCCAAGCACGCAAATCACGATGGCCTCAATCAGAAACTGTTGCCGAATCTGGCGCGAGGTGGCCCCCAGCGCCTTGCGGATGCCGATTTCGCGGGTGCGCTCGGTGACGGAAACCAGCATGATGTTCATCAGGGCGATGCAGGCGCCGAGCAGGGTGATGAAGGAAATCAGCCCGCCGCCGAATTTCATGTTGCCCGACAGCTCGTCAAGGTCGCGGCTCAAGGACTCGCTGCTGTCCAGCTCAAAGGAATCTTCCCGGCCGAGGCGGTCGTGGCGCACGGCCCGCATGATGCCCGTAGCCTGCCCCATCACGAAGGTCATGTTTTCGGGCTTGGCGACGGCCGTTTTTACATCATACGTGAGGGCGCGCTGGCGCGGAAGCTGGTTGCCGGTAATGAGTGGCAACAGCACGAGGCGGTCGGCGCCGCCCCCGCCGCCGAGGCTGGCGCCGCTTTTTTCCAGCAGCCCTACCACCTGAAAGCGGCGGTTAATCGAGTAGATGTACTGGCCCACCGGGCTGCGGCCGGGGAAGAGCTTCTGCTTGATTTCGTCGCCCACAATGGCCACGTTGGCGCCGGTGCTCAGCTCCGTGGGCGAGAAAACGCGGCCCTCGGCCAGGTTGTAGTTCTGAATCTTGAGGTAGTTCTCGTCGCCGGCCACAACCTGCATGTTGGGGTTGGTTTTCTGGCCGCCGGCCTTGATTTCGGCCGCCCCCGTAATCTGGGCCGACACGCCCACCTCGGCCTCGCCGGCCAGCTGCTCCTTGTATTTGGTGGCTTCGAGGTAAGTCAGGGGCGAATACTGCTTGCTCTGCACGCCGCCGCGCCGGCCGCGGTTTTGGTAGCCCTTGGCCCGCAAGTCAAACGAGTTGGCGCCGAGGCTGGCAAAGGTCTGGTCCAACGAGCCCTTCATGGCGTCGATGCCGGTCAGGATGCCGACCAGCGCCATAATGCCAATGCTGACGATGAGCGCCGTGAGGATGGTGCGCAGCAGATTGCTGCTGATGGAGCGCAAGGCTTCGCGGATGTTTTCGAGCAGGTTCATGGGACCTAAATTACGCAAATCGAAAAATGCGGTGCGAGATGTAGAGACGCATCTTTGCGTCTCGGCGTTGAACAACAGTTCTACTAATGCCCAGCCAATTTCCTGCCCTCCTAATTGGCGCGGACGCCGAGACGCAAAGATGCGTCTCTACGCTGCCTTTGGCGCTGGCACTCCCAAAGTTCGCCCGCCGGCGCTTAACTTGAACTACCATCCAGCCCGCCCCGTTGCGCCCCCTACCCCCCTCTGCCGACCCATATGCCGCTCAAGCGTCTTTTCCCTACCCCCCTGCTGCTGGCCAGCCTGGCTTTACTGCTGAGCCTGGCCGCGCCGCTCGCGGCGCAGGCCAACCACGTCTTTATCCCGATGGACAACACCCAGAAGGAGCACCTCAAAGCCTACGGCATTGCCTTCTGGCTTTTGCAAAAGGACGTGCCCGTGGACTGGCTGCTTAACTACCGCGGCGGCTCGTTTGCCTGCGACGTGACGCCGGGCCTGGAGAATGAAATGGCCGTGCGCGGGGTCACCTACCAGGTGATTTCCGAGGCCAGCTACACCGGCATCTTGCAGGAAATAGCCGACCCCAACGCCAACATGGACGTGATGAAGCTGGAGAAAGTGCCCAAAATTGCGGTTTACACGCCCAAGGGCAAGCAGCCCTGGGACGACGCCGTGACGCTGGTGCTGACTTACGCCGAGATTCCCTACGACCAGATTTACGACGATGAGGTGCTCGACGGCAAGCTGCCCAAGTACGACTGGCTGCACCTGCACCACGAGGATTTTACGGGCGAGTACGGCAAGTTCTACATGTCCTACCGCAACACGAGCTGGTATCAGCAGCAGCAGCGCGACTCGGAGGCGGCGGCCAAGCGCCACGGCTTCCGGAAGGTGAGCGAGATGAAGGGCGCCGTAACGGTGAAGATGCAGGAGTTTATTGCCGGCGGCGGCTTCCAGTTTGCCATGTGCTCGGCGGCCGACACCTACGATATTGCCCTGGCCGGGCTGGGCGTGGATATGGTCGAGGGCATGTACGACGGCGACCCGGCCGACCCGGCAGCGCAATCCAAGTTGAATTTCAACCGCAGCCTGGCCTTCCAGAACTTCCGCCTTGAGCGCGACCCCTACCGCTACGAGTACTCCAACATCGACATGCAGCCCTACGAGCGGGGCCTCAACGAGCAGAACGACTACTTCCAGCTCTTCACCTTTTCGGCCAAGTACGACCCAGTGCCGACCATGCTCTGCCAGAACCACGAAAAAACGGTGCACGGCTTCATGGGGCAGACCACGGCGTTTCGCAAGTCGCTCATCAAGCCCGACGTGGTGCTGATGGGCGAAACCAAGTCGGCCGGCGAGGCGCGCTACCTGCACGGCACGCTGGGCAAGGGCACCTGGACGTTCTACGGCGGCCACGACCCCGAGGACTATCAGCACCTGGTCGGGGAGGAGCCCACCGATTTGGCTTTGCACCCCAACTCGCCCGGCTACCGGCTGATTCTAAACAACGTGCTGTTTCCGGCCGCGAAAAAGAAGAAGCAGAAAACGTGAGTTAGTTTGTTAGCTGAACAAGAAAGAATAAAAGAACGTCATGCTGAGCTTGCCGAAGCATCTCGCCCGTCACTAATCAATTTTTAACAACGATTGAATTGGTCAGCGGGCAAGATGCTTCGCGGGGCTCAGCATGACGTTCTCATTTATATTGGTTTTCCCTACCCCCCTCCATTTTCATTAAGGTCGTAATCTTGCGGCCCCGCGGCCGACCTCTGAATCCCGTATTTCCTCGCATGAATCCTCCCGCTTCCAATTTCGGCTTTTCGGCCTCGCCGCCGCCCCTCAACACCGCCAACCCCCTGCCGCGCGCCGTGCTGCGGGCCAACAACTACCTGCTGCTCGACGGCACCTGGCGCTTTGAAGTCGATGCCAACGACGCCGGGCTGCGCGAAAACTGGGCCCTGGGCCACGCCTACCCCTATAGCGCCAACTGGCCCGGCTCGGTGGAAGAGCACATGGCCGCCGCCCGGCAGGAAGCGCTGCCCGCCTCCTGGCAGGACAAGGTGGTGGCCTGGTATGAGCGCGAGTTTGACCTGCCCGCCCGCGCCGAAGACGATGAGCACTCGCTGTTTCAGCTCACCTTCGGCGCCTGCGGCTACGAAACGCGGGTCTGGCTCAACGGCATTCCGATGAGCACGATTGAGGGCGAGGACGTGCACTACGGCGAGTACACCTCGTTTTCGTTTGAGCTGCGCAACGAGTTTCTGCGGCCCGTCAACCGGCTCACCGTGCGCATCGCCGACACGATGGACGCCGAGACGCCCCGCGGCAAGCAGGAGTCGCACGTCTACAAGCGCGGCGGTATCTGGTACCAGACCCAGACCGGCGCCGTGCGCTCGGTGTGGCTGGAAATGGTGGAGCGCAACCGCCTGCGCTCGCGCGTGGGCGTCGACTCCGTGATTGAGGACCGGCTCGTGCGCTTCAACCTTACCACCCGCATTCAGGACCCCGGCGCCTACACGCTGCGGATGCAGGTGTTTGAGCTGAGCCAGCCCGCCCCCGGCCCGCTGGCCGAAGCCGATTTTCCGCTTAAGCTCGCCGTCGGCCAGCGCCAGCAGCGCGTGGTGATGGAGCTGCCCGATACCGCTAAGCTCTGGGCACCCGGCGCCCCGCACCGCTACCGCCTCGTGGCCCAGCTCATCAATGAAGACGGCTACGCGGCCCAGATTGAAACCCAGTTCGGGCTGCGCAAAATCGAGAGCCGGGGCCGCTACGTGTATCTGAATAATGAGCCGCTCTACCTCGACGGCATTCTGTATCAACCCGGTACGGCCACGTATGAGGAAATCAGGAAACATTTCCACGCCATGCAGGCGCTGGGCTGCAACCTGGTGCGGGTGCACATTGCCGGCATCGACCCGCGCCTCTACAACCTGGCCGACGAGCTGGGCCTGCTCTTGTGGGTTGAGGTGCCCAGCCCGCACTCCTCGACGCCGCGCAGCCGCCAGAACCACCGCGCCGAGCTGCTGCGGATGCTGGCCCTGATGGAGTCGCACCCGTCGGTGGTCATCTGGAGCCTGTACAACGAGGACTGGGGCTGCCAGGATATTGCCACCAACCCCGAGACCCGGCAGTACATCATGGACATGTATCACTACCTCAATATCAACCACCCGCAGTTTCTGGTGGTCGATAACGACGGCTGGCAGCATATTTCCTACGAAGGCCGCCTCAAGTCGGACCTGCTCACGGCCCACCTCTACACGCCGGAGCTGGAGCGCTGGCAGGAGGTGCTTGACCGCCTCGTGGCCGGCGAGCTGGTCGGTACCGCCGCCTTTCCGCTCGTCGTCGGCGACCCGTTCTTCTACCGCCGCCAGAAACCCCTGATTGTGAGCGAGTGGGGCGGCTTTGGCTTCGCCGACTACGGTGGCCCGCAGGATTCCGACTCGCGCACCCAGGACATCCGCGCCTTCAAGGCTGAGCTGCGCGCCCGGCCCATTGCCGGCGACGTGTACACCCAGGCCACCAACATCGAGGACGAGCGCAACGGCCTGATAAACTTTCACACCGGCGCGCTGGAGGTGCCGGCCGGGCTGCTCAAATCGGAGCCGGCTACCCCGCCGGCCACCCCGCCGGCAGCAACCGTTCAGCTCGGGCAGGATGGCGTCGGTGCGGCCGTCCAGCAATAGCCTCCCTACCCCCCCTCGCCCGACCAAGGCCCCGCGCCAGCCACTTACCCGGCATCCTTCCCGAACCTGCCGGCCCCCGCCGGGGTTATCCCTGCGGTGCGCCCCTTCCGGGCGCTGCCGCCCGCATTTATGACGACGCCGCTAACTGAAGAAGCCGTTCTCCACGCCCTGAGCTTCGTGGAAGAACCCGACCTGGGCCAAGACCTGGTCACGCTGAAAATGATTGAGAACGTGAAGATTGACGGCCGCACCGTCGCCTTCACCGTGGTGCTCACCACGCCGGCCTGCCCGCTCAAGCAGCTCATCCACGACGCCTGCGAGCGGGCCATCCACACGATGGTCGATAAGGACGCCAACGTGGTCATTACCATGACCTCGCGCGTGACCACCATGCGCCAGAACAACGACCTGCTGCCCGGCGTCAAGAACATTATCGCCATTGCCTCGGGCAAGGGGGGGGTAGGAAAAAGCACCGTCACGGCCAACCTGGCGGTGGCGCTGGCCGCCACCGGCGCCCGCGTGGGTTTGGTCGATGCCGACATTTCGGGGCCGAGTATGCCCACCATGTTTGGCGTGGAAGAGGAGCGGCCCCACGTGTTTCAGGGGCCGAACGGTAAGAATCTTATTCAGCCCATCATTCAGTTCGGCGTCAAGCTGATGAGCATCGGCTTCCTGGCGCCGGCCGAAAGCGCCATTGTCTGGCGCGGGCCAATGGCCTCGTCGGCGCTCAAGCAGTTCATCACCGAAGTGGATTGGGGCGAGCTGGATTACCTGCTGTTGGATTTGCCGCCCGGCACGTCCGATATTCACCTCACCCTGGTGCAGACCGTGCCCGTGACCGGCGCCATCATCGTCACCACGCCCCAGAAAGTGGCCTTGGCCGACGCGCAGAAGGGCTTGCAGATGTTCCGCCAGCCCCAGATTAACGTGCCCGTGCTGGGCGTGGTCGAGAACATGGCCTGGTTTACGCCCGCCGAGCTGCCCGACAACAAGTACTTTATCTTCGGCGAAGGCGGCGGCAAAGCCCTGGCTGAGAAGCACGAAGTGCCGCTGCTGGGCCAGATTCCGCTGGTGCAGCGCATCCGCGAGACCGGCGACGGCGGCCGGCCGATGGTGCTGCAAGCCGACACGCCGGAAGCCCAGGTGTTTGCCCAGCTGGCCGAGGCACTGGCCCGGCAGGTGAGCATCCGCAACAACGTGGCGCCGAAAACCAGCATCGTAGAGATGCAGCGCTGAGGGCCTGCTTAAGTTGGCTGGAACAAGCACCCCGAAGCATTGCTTTAGGTGCTTGTCCCAGCTAACTCAAACAACTGCTACAGCACTTGCGGCCGATTTTTTGTAAATTTGATTATGCCAACGCTCATCGCCCGCCCCGTTTCCGCCGAAGTCCACCCCCTGCTCGCCCGCGTCGAGGCGGCCCTGGATACGTTGCGGCCCTACCTGGCGACCGACGGCGGCAACGTGCGCGTGGCCGCCATCACGGCCGATATGGTGGTGCAGCTGGAATGGGAAGGCGCCTGCGGGGCCTGCCCCATGTCGCCGATGACCCGCGCCGGCCTCGAAGACTCGGTGCGCAAGGCCGTGCCCGAAATCCGGGCCGTCGAGGCGCGCTAAATCAGTGATTAACGGTTAGTGATTAAGGGTGGATAAGAGACCGTCCTGCTGAGCGCAGCGGAGCATCTCGCGTGCGGCAGTAGTTAAGCCAAGTCAACGATTGGATTATTACCCCGTGCGAGATGCTTCGCTGCGCTCAGCAGGACGGTCTGGGGTATTTCGGCCGATTTTCTAAACAGCTTCATTACCAACCGTTAATTACTGATTCAGCGCCACACGTCTTCGGCGGCGCCGGCGTAGTAGCAGCTCAGGATGGATTCCATCGGCGCCCAGCCATCGGCCACGGCCTGCACCTGCACCCGGCAGGTGGGGTCGAGCAGCGGCAGCAGCGGCTGGGGCAGCTTGGCCACGTGCTGGAAGGCTTCGCGCAACTGCCGGTCCCAGCCGGTATGGTAGCGCAGCAAATCATCGGGTAATACCTGCGTGCGGGCGCTACCGGGCTCGGGCAGACAATCAAAGGGCTCGTCCAGGTTCAAGTAGCCGTAGTCGTCGGTCAGCTCTTCACCGGGGTAGATGTCGCGCACGGCCAGCTCGCAATTGTAGGCCGTGCTCAGGCACGAAGAGCGGGAGCTGTGGTTGACGAAGCGGGCGTGGTCGCCGCAGAGCACGTAGTCGCCGAGGTGGTCGCGGTAGCAGTATTTTTCCAAAAAAGCCTTTTGCAGCGGCGCCATAGCCCGCACCTGGGCCGGCGAAAACGTCTGGTCGAGCGGGTCGAACACCCACGTGACGGTGCCCTTGGGAATGAGACGGGTGGCAACCACGCCAAAGCCAATTTCAGGGCTGATAAACTGCAGTTCCGTGTCGGGGTGAATCATAAAGGGCGGGGCAAGAGCAGTGGAGGACGGACCGGCTGCAATAGTAACGAATTTCAACGGCCCTATATTATGGTTCAGCGGCGGCGGCGCCGCTTTCGCCAGGGCTACGCCAGCCGGCTATCTTTGCCCAGCCCGGCGCCGCGCTTCCCCTACCCCCCCCCCCGCCCGGCTGCCTATGCTCACCGACCCCGCCCTGCGCTCCTGGATTGATATTGCCCCCGGCCACCCGTTTCCCCTCCAGAACCTGCCTTTTGGCGTGTTCGAGCGCGAAGCCACCGCCGGCGCGCCCGGCACCGGCCCGCGCCTGGGCGTGGCCATCGGCAGCTACGTGCTCGACCTCTACGCCGTGCAGCAGCAGGGCTTTTTCGATGGAGTCGGGCTGCTGGCCGGGCTACCGCCCAAGGTGCTGCGGCGCCGCAGCCTCAACCGCTTCATTGGCCTGGGCCGCCCCGTGTGGCGGGCCGTGCGCCAGCGCCTGAGCGAGCTGCTGCGCCATGACAACCCCGAGCTGCGCGACCACGAAGATGCCGTGCGCGCCTGCCTGCTGCGCCAAACCGACGTGCAGCTGCTACAGCCCATCAAACCCCGGAATTATACCGACTTCTACTCCAGCATCGAACACGCCACCAACGTGGGCAGCATGTTCCGCGACCCGGCCAACGCCCTGCTGCCCAACTGGCGCCACCTGCCCGTAGCCTACCACGGCCGCGCCAGCAGCATCGTGGTCAGCGGCACGCCCATCTGCCGCCCGCAGGGCCAGCGCAAGGCCCCCGACGCCGAGGCGCCTACGTTCGGCCCCTCGCAGCAGCTGGATTTTGAGCTGGAAGTAGGCTTCGTCGTGGGCAAGGGCACTACGCTGGGCAGCCCCGTGCCGATTGCCGAGGCCGAAGACCATATTTTCGGCGTGCTCCTGTTTAATGACTGGAGCGCCCGCGACCTGCAAAGCTGGGAATATGCGCCGCTGGGCCCGTTTCTGGGCAAAAACTTCGGCAGCAGCGTCTCGCCCTGGGTCGTGACGATGGACGCGCTGGAACCGTTCCGGGTGCCCGGCCCCGCCCAACTTCCTACCCCCCTGCCCTACCTGCAAGTGCCCGGCCCGCACCATTTCGACCTGCAACTGGAAGTGGCCTTGCTGCCGGCCGGCGCCACCGAAGAGGTTGTTATCAGCCAAACCAACTTCCGCCACCTCTACTGGAGCATGGCCCAGCAGCTCGCCCACCACGCCTCCAACGGCTGCAACCTCGAAGTCGGCGACCTCTACGCCTCGGGCACTATCTCCGGCCCCACGCCCGATTCGCTGGGCTCGATGTTGGAGCTGGCCTGGCGCGGCACCCGCCCCCTCCCCCTGCCCGACGGCTCGGAGCGCAGCTTCCTGCTCGATGGCGACACTGTAATTATGCGCGGCTACGGCGAACTGAGCAACGGGGTGCGTATTGGCTTTGGGGAAGTGCGGGGGATGGTGCTGGCAGGACTTTAAATGATGCTAATTCTGTAACCGTACTGGCTTAACAATTGTGGAAATATAAATTAATGTACAAACCTTATGAAAACAGTTTACCCCAATGCCATCATGTTAGCATTAAGAATACTTCTTGTGCCATGCTTTATTTGGATGGTTGCTGCTCCAATTTTGCGTCTCATTAAAAATGACTACGCAGGTAGAGAAGACGTAATAATCATAGGATTGTTGTTATTTGTGTTCATTTTGGTTTTCATCCTTTTGTCACTGCTGGGCGTATTCAAAATCAAGTACAGAGAAGACATTGGTGAAATTATTTTTTACCGTTTGTACAACTCTCAAAAAATCCTTATTACAGATATAGTCAGTTATTATAACTCTACTTTAACGTCGCGATGGGGTAATTACAAGGGCGTTTTTCTTCTGCTCAATGATGGCAGTAGTATTGAATTGACGGAGTATAATGTCAAACCACTCTCGGACTTCTGTGCTTTCATAACAAGGCCAGAAATTTCGTACAAGGGCATGAAGAGTTCGTGGTACCCTTTCAAGACGAAACTTCGCTAGACATAAAGTTTGCGTAAGTTGACTCTTTTGTCTTTCTTCATAAAATATCTTGCGATAACTTAATGCATCCGGTCGTCGCGCACCGGCAGGCTTGTCACAATTTCACCTTCTATCTTCAGCAATTCCTGCAAGCGTATTTCTACTTCCTGAGGATTGCAGTATTCCTTGGCTAAATCAACATAGGCCACGAAATGGCCGGCTTCGGAAACCATTAGTTCGTAGTAGAATTTACTTAATTCCGGGTCGGCGATATGTTGCCAGAGTAATTTGAACCGCTCGCAGCTGCGCGCCTCAATCAGGGCCGAAACCAGGAGCTGGTCGAGCAGCTGACGCTCGCGCGGGCCGCCCTTGCGCACGTGCGCTAATAGCTGCACCACGTACTCATCCTTGCGGGGCCGGCCGAGCTGAAAACCGCGTTTGCGCAGCTCTAACAGCACCCGCTCGAAGTGCGACCATTCCTCGGCCACCAGGTCAGTCAGCTCATCTACGAGGCGGGTTTTCTCGGGGTAGTGGATTATCATGCTGATGCCGGTGCTGGCCGCTTTCTGCTCGCACCAGGCATGGTCCACGAGAATATCCTCAATGTTCTTGGTCGCAATATCAACCCAGCGCGGGTCGGTGTTGAGCTTTAGTTTGAGGATGGTTTTTTCTTTTGCCGGTTTCATAGTTTTATAATTAATAAAGCCTGTACGAAAATGCAAAAAAGAACGTCATGCTGAACATGTGGCGCGTCAAGCCAGGGTCGAGGCATCTCGCGTGGGTAACTAATTCAATCGTTGCTACAGCTTGATTACTAACCGCCTGAGATGCTTCATCGCTGGCTTGATGCGCCACATGTTCAGCATGACGTTCTTTTGAATTCCCTACCCCCTTCCTAATTAAAAAACCGCCAGCGCACCCCCAACTGAATTCGGCGGGGTAGGGCCGTGTAGAATGGCGTGGTGAAATAGCCATTCTTTAAAAAGCCCTGGTTTAAATACGCCACTTTTACGAATAACGACACGCGTCCAATATCGGCGGTGAAAAAGGCGTCGGCGACGGCGTAGCGGCGGATGGTGAAGTGGTCTTGCAGGTAGAACTGCTGGGTGCTCGGGCTGTAGTCGAAGGCCTGGTATCGGGTCTGGAAATAGGTTTCAACGCCTATCTGCCCGAACAGTGCGCGGCGAAATAGATAGTTCTGGTAATAGACCCGCGACTGCGCCACCAGCGCCGGGATGCGCAGGCCCTGTACGTTGCCGCCGTGGGTATAAGTAGCCTGATTATCAAACCCGAAGCGGCCGAGCATAATTTGGTGGCGCGCAAAGCCGATGAGTAGCTGCTGGTTGGGCTGGTTGGTGCTGCGCTGCTCGGGCACGGCCTGCTGGTTGTAGTACACGAGGCCGGCGATATTTACCAGGCTGCCGCTCAGCTCGATGCGGTGGTCGGTGCCGCCGGGCAGCCGCTGGTGCAGGGCCACGGTGAGGTGATCGGCAGTGGTGTTGTCGAAGGTTGGCGCCTTATCCTTGATATTCTGCCACTGGTAGTGGTTGCCCACAAACTCTTGCTGGGTGAGCGTGGGCGCGTAGGAGGTGCGCAGCACTTCGGCCGAGAGCGGGCCGGTGCGCACGGCCGCCCGCAGCCAGTATTCGCCCAGAAAGCCGCCAAAAAACGACTCGCCCAACGCCTGGTCGTCTTCGAGCTTGACTTCGCCCGACGTTTCGACGGCAAAGATGCGGCGGTAGCGGAAGGCTGCCGTGCCGCCGCCGAACACCTGGCCGAAGCGCCGGGTAGGCGCGCCTCGCGTGCGCCGCAGGTTGGCGCTGCTGGCGTCGTCGGCAATAGTGCGCGAAATCAGCTGGGCGTCGCGCCGACGGGCGTAGAGGCGGTACTCGACAGCCGTGGTGCGGCCCAGCACGCCCAGCGTGTTTTCGGCCTGCCGGAAATAGGCCCGGTCAAGCGTAACGGTGGGATTAATTAGGGCGCGGGGGTAGAACAGAAAATTGGAACTGGTGCTGTCGGCAGGCGCCGAGGCCTGAATTCGGGTATCGCGGAAGGAGTTGGTTTGGCCCCGCAGGTCGAAGACGTGAAACGCGGTCAGGCCCCGGCCCAGCAGCTTGTAGGTCTGGGCCAAGTGAAGCTGATTGCGCTCGTCGCGGTTGGCAGCCTCAGGCAAGTATACTTGCTGGCTTGAGTAGTTGAACAGCTCACTGGGCCGGCGGCGGCTCTCGATGCCGGCCAGGGGTCGAATGCCGCCCTGCTCCGCAACCTGGTGGCGGAAGAACGTGATGTTGGCCAGCAGATGGTAGCGCTCATCCTCAGTCTGGAAGCGGGTGAACAGCAGCACATTATTGCTCTCGGTGAGGCCATCACGGCCGCCATTTGTGGCCAGACTTCGGTTGCCCGCAAACCGCTCGTAGGCCGCCCCAACGCTAAAGTTCTTACCCAGGCTGCGGCTGTAGCTTAGCTCAAATACCTGCTCGCCAGCGCTGGTCTGGATGTAGCGAAAAAACGAGTAGGGCGAGCGCGAGTCGTAGTAGGGCACCTGACTGGCGTCGCGGGCGTAGCGGTCGAACACGTTGCGGCCCAGGCGGGCGCCGAGCGCCAAATTGGGCCGGTAGAGCAGAGGCCGCGAGGCCGTGCCCACATTGCCCAAATCCTGCTGAAAGGTGGTATCGTGAAACCAGAACCGCGCCTGCGGCCAGCGCGTGAGGCTGGTGTCGAGGAGCGCGCCGCGGGTCGAGTCGCGCAGCAGGTCGGCCTCGTAGAGGACGCGGGTGGTTTTGGGGCCGTACACCTGCTTGGTTGAGTCGTCGACCACCTGCGCCCGCAGCCCGGCGGGCCGCAGCAGGCTGAGCAGCAGCACTAACAGCAGCGGCACCAGGACCGGCCAGCGCCTACCCCCCCACCGGGCTTTAACCCCGACGACGGCCGGCGGCCGGCTCCAATCAAAAATAAATAGCGGCTTCAATCAATGGGAAATAGCGGCGGGAAATAAGGCGGACAGCTCGCGGCGCAGCGTGGCGGCGCCGTCGGCCAGCAACGCCACCTGCACCGGAATGGTATACACCGGCAACCCGGTCAGGGCCCCGGCAAGTTCGGGCCGGCGCAGGCGGGTGGCGTCTTTTTCGGTGGTAAAAATAGGCTGGCCCGGCTGCCAGTGCCGCCGCACCCGCGCCAGGTCGGCGGGCGTGAAGAGGTGGTGGTCGGGAAAGCGGGCCTGAAACGTGAGGGTGTAGCCTTGCTTTTCGACGTGCTGGCGCAGCGGACCGGGCTGGGCAATACCGCTGAGCAGCAGGGCTATATTGCCCGGCGCCGCAGGGCTGTCGGTCGGCACAGTGGGCGCCGCGGCTTCGGCCGGCAGAAGGGGGGTAGGCGGCCCGTAGTCGTAGGAAGAAAACAGCACCGGCACCTGAGTTGAGCGCGTGAAGCGGCGCACGTGGGCCGCGATGGCCGCCTGCGCCGCGGCCGGCAAGTCGGGCGGGCACTTGGTGATAATCACCGCGTCGGCCCGCCGGGCGCCGGCCCGGCTCTCGCGCAGGCGCCCGGCGGGCAGCACGTAGTCGAGGTAAAAGGGCCGGGCCAGCTCCGTGAGCAGCAGGTTGAGATTCGGGCGCACGGCGCGGTGCTGGTAAGCGTCATCGAGCACGATGACGGTGATTTCGGGCTGGTGCACGCGCAGCAGGCGCAGGCCGTGGCGGCGGCTTTCGGCCACCGCCACCGGCACGTTTTGGGCCCCAAACTGCTCGAAATACTGCCAGGGCTCGTCGCCCACGGTGGCGGCCGAATCGGCGGGGCCGGCCAGGCGCGGGCCGCGGCTGCGGCGCCCGTAGCCGCGGCTCAGGATGGCCGGGCGCTGGCCCTGGCGCAGCAGCTCGCCGACCAGCCAGGCTACGTGGGGCGTTTTGCCGGTGCCGCCCACGCGCAGGTTGCCCACGTTAATCAGGGGTACGAAACCGGCTTCGGATTTATAGTAGCCCTGGTCGTAGAGCCAGTTGCGGCCCGCCAGCACCAGCGCATAAACCCAGGAAAATGGCAGCAGAAGCCAAGTCAAAGTCAGTGAGCAGTTAGCAGTGAGCAGTGAGCAGTTATCAGTGAACAGTTAGCAGTGGGCAAAGGAACGTCATGCTGAGCGCAGCGCAGCAAAGTCGAAGCATCTCGCGTGCAGTAGCAATCCAATCGTTAATTCAGCTTGATTACTTTCCCGAGCAAGATGCTTCGACTCCGCTGCGCTCAGCATGACGTTCTTTTATTTTCCTTTTGTTCCCTACCCCCCTGCTCGCCGCCAATGCCTTTCGCCGACCGCCTGCTGCGCTTTCTGACCGAATTTCCCCTACCCCCCTCCCCGCTGCCCAACGCCGTGCAGGCCGAAAGCCCCTACCGCGAGCCGGCCGCCGCGGCGCTGCTCACGCAGTTTGCCCAAAAGTATTACGCCGACGACCAGCCCCGCGTGGCCGTGCTCGGCATCAATCCCGGCCGCCTCGGCGGGGGCCGCACCGGCATCGCCTTCACCGACCCCGGCGCGCTCACCGAGTTTTGCGGTATTGCGCACGCGCTGCCCCGGCAGGCGCCGGAGCTGTCGAGCACGTTCGTGTACCAGGTCGTGACCGAGCTGGGCGGGCCCGCGAGCTTCTACCAGCACTTCTACCTGGGCTCAGTTTATCCGCTCACGCTGCTGCGCAACGGCCTGAACTACAATTATTACGACGCGCCCGCCCTGACCGCCGCGCTCTGGCCGGATATGCAGCTTTCGCTGCGGCAGCAGGTGCGGGAACTGGGCGTCCGGGCCGGGGTGGTGGTTTGTCTGGGCAAGCGCAACGGACTGTTTTTGCAGAAGCTGAACGGCGAGCTAGAGCTGTTTGGGCGCGTCGTCGTGCTCGACCATCCGCGGTTTCTGATGCAGTACCGGCGCAAGGACCTGGCGGCCAACGTATCCCGCTACGTAGCGGCACTGGCCGAAGCAGCAGGGTTGTAGGGTGCGGGGCTTGCCCCCGCCCGGCATTCGCGCCGTTTAATTATTGACCCAACGATTATCGTTCCCGCGCCGGGCGGGGACAAGCCCCGCACCCTACTCTTATGCCGACCGTCCGAGACCTCGCCCTAGCCCTGGAGGCCGCCGCACCCCTGCCCTACCAGGAAAGCTACGACAACGCCGGCCTGCAGTGCGGCACGCCCGATGCCCTCATCACCGGCGTGCTCATCGCCCTCGACTGCACGCCCGCCATTATTGCCGAGGCCGTGGCGCGCGGCTGCAACGTGGTGGTCTGCCATCACCCGGTCATCTTCAAGCCCCTGAAGCGGCTGACCGGCGCCAACCTGCCGGAGCAAACCATCATGGCGGCGCTGAAACATGACGTGGCCGTCTACGCCGCCCACACCAACCTCGACCACGTGCGCGGCGGCGTCAACGACCGGCTGGCCCGCCAGCTCGGACTGCTCCGAACGCGCATTCTGGCCCCGCAAACCGGCCGGCTGGCCCGCCTCATCACCTACGTGCCCAACCGGCCCGAGGACCAGCAGGCCGACGTGGCTGGCCGGGTGCTGCGCGCGCTCTGGGCGGCCGGCGCGGGCCAGGTCGGCGACTACGCCGGGTGCAGCTTTCAGCTCGATGGGCAGGGCACGTTCACGCCGGGCGTGGGCACGAGCCCGCACATTGGCCAGCCGAGCGGGCCCGAAACCCTGCCCGAGCGGCGCCTGGAGGTGCTCCTACCCCTGCACCAGCAGGCCAAGGTGGTGGCGGCACTACGGGCCACGCACCCCTATGAGGAAGTTGCGTATGAGCTGATTAAGCTGGAAAACGCGCACCAGGACGTGGGCGCCGGCCTGGTCGGCGAGCTGCCCGCGCCGCTGGCGCCGGCCGCGTTCCGGGAGCTGCTGAAAACGACGTTGAACGTGCCCGTGGTGCGGTTTTCGGCGTTTGAAGAAGACATCAAAACGGTGGCCATCTGCGGCGGGGCGGGCTCGTTCTTAATGGCTAATGCCGCCGCGGCCGGCGCCGATGCCTTCGTGACGGCCGACTTGAAATACCATGAGTTTTTCGGGCCCGAAGGCCGGTTTATGCTCTGCGACGTGGGCCATTTTGAGAGCGAGCAGTTCACGGGCGAGGTGTTCCGGGATTTGCTACTAGTCCGCTTTGGGCGTACTTTTGCGGTCTTACTCGCGCAGACCCCTACCAACCCCGTATATTATGACTGCTAATACCGCCGCCCCGAGTCCCGCCGAAGTGCCCATTGCCGCCAAGCTGGAGGGCCTGCTGACCTTGCAGCGCCTGGATTCGCAGCTCGATGAAATCCGCCGCGTGCGCGGCGACCTGCCCGAGGAAGTGCGCGATTTGGAAGACGAAATCGCCGGCTACGAGGTGCGGATGAAAAAATTTGACGAGGAAGTGGCCGGCCTCAACGAGCTGATTAAGCAGCGCAAGCAGGCCAGCAAAGACGCCGAAAACCTCATCAAAAAATATGAGGAGCAGCAGCAGAACGTGCGCAACAACCGCGAATACGAGGCCATTGCCAAGGAAATAGAGTTGCAGCGCCTTGAGATTCAGATTGCCGACAAAAAAATCAAGGAGGCAACCTACCAGATTGACGTGAAAAACGTCGAAATCGGCGGCACCCGCCAGAAGCTGGAAGAGCGCCGCAAGGACCTCGACAACAAAAAAGGCGAACTCGATACCATCGTGGGCGAAAACGAGCAGGAGGAAAAGCAGCTCATGCAGGAGCGCGAGAAATCGACCCAGCCCATCGAGCAGCGCCTGCTGACGGCCTACACCCGCATTCGCGGCAACGTGCGCAACGGCTTGGCCGTGGTGCTGGTGCGCCGCGACGCCTGCGGCGGCTGCTTCAACACGGTGCCGCCCCAGCGCCAGGCCGACATCATCTCGCACAAAAAAATCATCGTCTGCGAGCACTGCGGCCGGATTCTGGCCGATGTTGAGGGGCGCGTAGCCGCTTAGTTGTCAGTTGATAGTTGTTAGTTATCAGAAAGGAGCGGCCGGTTGGTCGTTCCTTTTTTGTTGAACGGCGCAGATGTCATTTCCCGCAGAGGTACGCAGAGGGTTTCGCCGAGGAGCGCTGAGAGCAGTCGTTTTCTCAGCGTTCCTCTGCGTCTTCCTCTGCGTACCTCTGCGGGAACTTCCCGCGCAGCAATCCACAACGCCTCAGCAGCTCACGCCCGGCGCCGCCCGCGCCTACGCCGAGGTGCTGAAGCTGAAAATCCCGCCCGCCCGCCAGCTGCTGCGCGCCGAGCCCGCTACAGCCCCCGGCACGCTGCTCGTGGCCGACTGCGCCGACTTCGCCGAACTGATAATCAGCCAGGACGCGGCCCGCTACGAGCCGGTGATAAGCGCCCAGAATGCCCGCCTGAACACGCTCGAAAAAGCCCCGCCCGGCGCGCTGCGCGACTACGCCCGCGCCGAAATCCGGCTGCACCAGGCCGTGCTGCAAGTCGCGTTTGGCCACGAAGTGGTGGGCGCCTTGAATTTCCGGCAAGCCTTTCAGCAGGTGCAGGCCGTGGCCACGAGCTACCCGGATTTTGTGCCCGCCCGCAAAACGTATGGCTTGCTCCAGTTTGGCATCGGCTCGCTGCCCGATGGCTACGGCTGGTTTCTGCGCCTGTTGGGCCTGGGTGGCAACGTGGAAGCAGGCCTGCGCAATATCACGCTGGCGGCCGGGCGGCCCCAGGATTTTCAGACGGAAAGCCGCATTTTCCTAGCTCTCATCCGTGAAACCTACTACAAGCGCGACCAGGAAGCGGCCACCCTCATCGAGGCGCTGCGGCGCGAGCAGCCCGACAACCTACTGTTCAGCTTTTTGACCATCAGCTACTTCCGGCGCCAGCACCACGCCGATGCCGCCCTGGCGGCCTTCCGCGCCCGCCCCGGCGGCCCGGCCTACCTGCCCGTGCCCTACCTGTGCCACCTGGCCGCCGACCTGCTGCTCTACCAGGGCCAGTACGCCGCTTCGGAAACTGAAAATCAGCGCTTTCTGGCCGAGTACAAGGGCCGGCACTACCGCAAGGACGCCGCCTTTAAGCTCTACCTGGCCGCCTGGCTCGGCGGCGCGCCCGCCGCCCGCACCGCCGCCTACCGCCGCCAGATTGCGCAAGATGGGCCTACCGACGTGGAAGAAGACGCCTACGCCCAGCGGTTTGGGCGCGACGCTTTGCCCCTGCACCGGGTCCTGACCCGCGCCCGCCTGCAAATCGACGGCGGCTACTACCGCCTGGCCCTGAACACGTTGCGCGGCTTCCAGCGTCTCAATTCCCTACCCCCCCGCGATGTGATAGAGGAGCCCTACCGCCGCGCCCGCGCCTACCACGGTCTGGGCCGGCTCGACTCGGCCCGCCTGGCCTACGAGCGCACCCTGGCCGTGGCCGGCAACGCACCCTACTATTTTGCCCCGCAGGCCGCCTTGCAGCTCGGCTACCTGGCGCAGGCGGCCGGGCAGCCGGCGCGGGCCCGGCAGTATTTTGAAACGGTGCTGCATTCACCCAGGCACGAGTATAAAAACAGCACCGACGCCAAGGCCAAAGTGGCTTTGCGCGGGCTGAAGTAACCGCTCATGCCCCCCTCCATTCCCTACCCCCTCTCCCCCGCTCAGCTCGGCCTGACGCCGGCCACGTTTCGCCGCCGGGCGCTGGCCTGGGCGAACAATTATGCCTGCTGCGCTTACTACGCACCTACGGCGGATTTTGCTGGTCCGGGCGGCCCGTTTGCGGAGCTGCTGGCCGTGGCCGCGGCGCCCGGCGCCGCGGGCCCGGCCTCGTTGGCGGAGCTGGAAAGCTGGCTTAAAACCTCAACCGGCGCGCCCCGCTGCGGCATTCTGAGTTACGACCTTAAAAACGAGATTGAGGCTCTGCGCAGCGACCATCCCGACCACCTGGAATGGCCCGCGCTGCACTTTTTTGAGGCCGCCAGCTGGCTGCGCTGGACCGCTGATGAGGCCATAGAATTTCACGGCTCGCCCCAGGCGCTGGCCGCCCTGCTGGCCGCGACCAGCCAACCCGATTTGCCGGAGGAGCCCCCCGCCGGCCCGACCCTGCGCGCCCGCCTACCCCCCGCCGACTACCTGAACGCCGTGCGCCAGGTGCAGCAGGATATCCTCAACGGCGAGGTGTATGAGCTGAATCTGTGTCAGGAGTTCTTCGCCGAAAACGTCACGTTGGACCCCGTAGCCGCCTTCTGGCGCCTGCAAGCCGCCGCGCCCGCGCCCTTCGCCGGCTTCTACAAGTGCCAGCAGCGCTACCTGCTCGGCGCCTCACCGGAGCGGTTTGTGCAGCGCCGCGGCGACGAGCTGCTCTCGCAGCCCATTAAGGGCACCATTGCCCGCGGCCCTACCCCCCTCGCCGACGCCGACGCCCGCGAGCGGCTGCGCAACGACCCCAAGGAGCAGGCCGAAAACCTGATGATTGTGGACCTCGTGCGCAACGACCTTGCCCGCGTCGCCCGGACCGGCTCGGTGCGGGTGCCGGAGCTGTTCGGCCTCTACCCGTTCCGGCACGTGTGGCAGATGATTTCCTCGGTCACCGCCACCGCCCGCCCCGGCCTGGGCCTCGCCGACGTGCTGCGCGCCGCCTTCCCGATGGGCTCGATGACCGGTGCCCCCAAAATCCGCGCGATGCAGCTCATCGAAAAGTACGAGCGCAGCCGGCGCGGCCTCTACAGCGGCAGCCTGGGCGTAGTCTGGCCCACTGGCGACTTCGATTTCAACGTCGTTATTCGCTCGCTCTACTACCGCGCCGACTCGGGCTACCTGAGCTTGCAGGTTGGCTCGGCCATTACCTACGACGCCGTGCCGGAGCGCGAGTATGAGGAATGTTTGCTCAAGGCGCGCGGCGTGCTGGAGGCGCTGGGAGCCGTTATCGAAACCGAATGAGCATGATAGCACGTCATGCTGAGCGCAGTGAAGCATCTCGCACGGGGTAGTAATCCGCTTCTGCAACGATTAGATTAGTGCTGCACGCGAGATGCTTCACTGCGCTCAGCATGACGGTCTATAGCATGACGTTCTTATTTATTCTTGATGCCCGCATGACCACTTTCTTCGCCCCCGACCTTACTCCCGCCGCCACCGCCTACCCCCTGCCCGAGGACGAAAGCAAGCACGCCGTGCGGGTGCTGCGCCTGCGCGAAGCCGACGCCGTGGAGCTGCTCGACGGCCGCGGCCACCGCTACCAGGCCCACCTGCTCGACGCCAATCCCAAGCGCTGCCAGCTGCAAGTCATTGGCCACGTGCTGGTGCCGCCGCGCCCCTACGTCACCCACGTGGCCGTGGCGCCCACCAAAAACCTCGACCGCATGGAGTGGCTGGTCGAAAAAGCCGTCGAAGTGGGCATCGAGCGCCTGAGCTTCCTGCGCTGCGCCCGCTCCGAGCGCCGCGAGCTGAAGCTGGAGCGGTTGGAGAAAATTGCCATCAGCGCCCTCAAGCAGTCGGGGCAAGCGTGGCTGCCGCAGTTGGACGAAATGACCGATTTCGCCGCTTTCCTACCCCTGCTAGTGCCCGCAACTACCTTCATCGCCCACCTCGAAGCCGGCGAGCGCACCGCCCTCGCGCAGGTGGCCGGCGCCGGGCCAGGCTGCTGCGTACTCATCGGCCCGGAAGGTGATTTCACGCCCGCCGAAATCGAAATGGCCCTGGCCCGCGGCATTCGGCCCGTCACGCTCGGTACCTCGCGGCTGCGCACCGAAACGGCGGCGCTCGCAGCGGTGTTCACGGCGCACTTGGCGCGGGAGATATAGGAATCAATTTCTACTAATGTGACATCAAAAATATTATAGTCATTTATCTTTTTATCTTCCCTAATTTAACACTATCACCTGCTTCTCTAAACCCAACCAAATAATCATTACTTATTATATATGTGTTTGAATTGTTAGTCAAGATGAATTTTCCGTTTTTTGGCACGTAAGTACCATCTAAAAATTCCACAGAGAAACCAGGGTGTGCCTTGAATCTGTATGACATAGAAAAGTCATACGTTTTCTTGTATCTGACAACCTCGAATATTGTATCCGCTTTTGTAAACTCCCAGATCTCCAAATTTTCATTCTGAAACCTATTTATGCCTTGTACAAACAGCGAGTCCATGATGATAGCCGAAGCGATTTAATTCATTAAAAATATTTTTACATATTTCTTGTTTATAAAATAAGCGATGCCTGCCATTAGTAGATTAAATATGAATGCAGTTGGAACAAGCACTATGCTGTAGATAGAAACACTTGGGTCCGGGTCAATGTGCTTCACCCACAACCAAATAACAATGAAGTCAAGCAGTATAAGCAAGGATATCCTGACGAATGTTCTCATCATCTATCTACTCAGGTTATTTAGCCTTTCTAATTGATTTGTAAAGTGTGCTTAATCTGTTAAACCTCACCCTAATTAGGCGGTGGTCTAACCGGGGGTGATTGTATCTTTCGGGCATGGTATTCACTCAACA
>NZ_CAXTEF010000033.1:0-53271 GCF_964243305.1 uncultured Hymenobacter sp. | reverse complement strand
CGCGAAGCACACCTTAATCACTCATCATTATCCACTAACCAATAATTATCAACCACTACTTAAACATGCCCTGCGGGTCGGGCTGCTTGGCCAGCAGCTCGGTGATGAAGTTGAAGTCGAGGCTGGTCAGGTTCAGGGCCTGGCCTTTGCGCACGGCCTCCCAGGCTTCGGCGTACTTTTCCTGGTGGTAGCGCACGCGGGCCGTGGCCTGCCAGGCGGCGGCCTGGTTGGGGTCGAGGGCGAGGGCGCGCTGCAGGTAGCCATCGGCGGTGGTCAGGTCCTTTTTCTTTTTGGTCTGGCCGTAGCGGTTGAGGTGGCTGGCGCCGAGGTCGGCAAGGATGCCCGCGTTGGCCGGGGCCAGCACCAGCGCCTGGCTGAGCAGGGCCAGCGCCTCGCTGGTGGCCGCGGGCTGGCCGCTGGCGATGATGCCCAGCCCGTGGTAGGCGTCGGCGTTCTGGGGGTTCAGCAGCCAGGCCAGGTTGAAGCGGTAAGTGGCCGTATCGGGCTGATTCTCATTTAAATACTCAAAGCCTTTGCGGGCAAAGAAAGCGCTGGCCTCGGCGCGCGAAGCGAAGCTGCGGGCCACGTCGTCGAGGCGGGCAGTGCCGAGCAGCGCGGTGGCCTGCGCCACGCTCACGCCCCCGAACAGCGGACGCAGGCGCGGCGGCAGGGCAGCGGGCGCTACGGGCGCAGAACTCAGGCTGCCGTCGGCCTGGGTGGCGGGAGGGGGGGTAGGGGCCGAACGGCCGCGCCGCTGCGCCTGGGCGGCGCCGGGGGGCAGCGCCAGCAGCGCGGCCAGCGCGGTAGAAGTCAGAAACAGGCAGGAAGAGCGCATCGGCAAAAGGGAAAGCCAGGGAAAAGCCGGCCGGACTTGGCAAAGATACCGGCCGGCCCCGCAAGGCGCCGGGGCCGGGCGAAGTTCCGGGACGCCGGGTTTGGGCAGGCTTCAAACCAGCCGGGGGGGTAGGGCGTAGGTGCAGGCCGGCGCCGGCTGCTGCCGGTGGCTTCTATCCCAGGCCAATGACTTTATCCCGACTGCTGCTGGCGCCGCTGGCCCTGCTGCTCACGGCCGCCGCGCTGCTGCTGGCCACCGAGCTGGCCGCGGCCTACCCCAGCCGCCGCACCGCCGACCTGCCCTACGTGGCGGCCACGGCTTCCGACTTCGACGCGAAGCGGCACGTGCTGGACGTGTATCAGCCCCGAAAAGCGGCGCCCGCGGCCGGCGGCTACCCCGTGGTCGTCTTCATCCACGGCGGCTCCTGGAACTCCGGCTCGAAAGGCTTCTACTCGTTTATTGGCCGGCGGCTGGCCAAACAGGGCGTGGTAGCGGTCATTATCAACTACCGCCTGGCCCCGCAGGTGCAGATTCCGCAGATGGCCGCCGACTGCGCCCGCGCCCTGGCCTGGACGGTGCAAAACATCAAAGCCTACGGCGGCGACCCGGCCCGCATCTTTACGATGGGCCACTCGGCCGGCGGTGGGCTGGCCGCCCTGCTCGCCACCGACAATGCCCTGCTCGCCCGCCACGGCCTGCCCCAGAACCCGGTGCGCGGCGCCCTGCTCGACGACCCCGCCGGCCTCGACATGTACGAGTACCTCACCAAGCTGGAGTACGAAGGCGACGCCCAGTATCTGGGGCCGTGGGGCCAGGACCCGGCCGGGTGGAAAGCGCACTCGGCGCTGTATAAGCTCACGCCGGCCGCGCCGCCGTTTCTGCTTTTCATTGGCGAAAAAACCTACCCCTCCATCCTTCACAGCAGCCGCAAGTTTCAGGTGCAGCTAGCGGCGCTGGGCCACCCTGCGGCCTACACCGTGCTGCCCGGCAAGCGGCACGTGCCGATGGTATTGCAGCACTACTGGCAGAACAACGTGATTTACAAGGAGCTGCTGCGGATGGTCAATGAGTGAATGGCTGGATGGGTCAATGGGTCAATGAAGTGTTCTGACGTTGGCCACTTCACCCATTCACCCATTGTCTATTCTCACCCAAACAGGCCGCCCTGCATCAGGGGCTGCTCGAAGGCCAGCAGCCAGCGCTTGCGCAGCAGGCCGCCGGCGTAGCCGGTGAGGCTACCATCGGCGCCGATGATGCGGTGGCAGGGCCAGACCAAGGCCAGCGGGTTCTGGCCGTTGGCGGCGCCCACGGCCCGCACGGCCTTGTCGTTTTCGAGCTGCCGGGCCAAATCCAGGTAGGAGGCCGTGCGGCCGTAGCCGATGTTGGGCAGCGCGGCCCACACCTGCCGCTGAAAGGCGGTGCCGGCTTCGGGGGCGCAGGGCACCGAAAAGTCGCGCAGCTCGCGCCCGAAATAGGCGTGCAGCTGCCGGTGCGCCTCGCGCAGGCAGCCAGCCAGCGCCGCCGCGGGCGTCGGCGCCACGGCATCGCCTTTGTCAAGAAAACGCACCGCGTGCAGGCCGGCGTCGGAGGCGCGCAGCTCCACCATTCCGATGGGCGAGTAAAGGTGGGCTAGGGCAGGCATGGCGCTGAAAGGCAGGAAAAACGCAGGTCAGCAAGGTATAAAATTAGCTGCACAGTAAGCCGTTCTTGCCGCTCCTTTCCGGATAAATTCAAGCTCTTTCCGCTTCCAGTGCTGCTTTTCCAAGGGCGGCCCTCAAGCTGCCGGACAAAAAGAGGGGGTAGGGAATAGTTATACCCTTCAAGAGCTGGCCTGCAAGAATGAGGTAGGGTGCGGGGCTTGCCCCCGCCCGCCGGTCGCGCCGTTGCCTCGGTTTGCGCTGACGCCGGGCGGGGGCAAGCCCCGCACCCTACATCGCGACAAGTATAATTTCCTACCCCCCTTTACCCTGATGAAGTGCCTGCACTGAGGCGCCACTGCCCCGAGCTGCCTTACACGCTCAGGCTGACCGGCCGGCGCCGCCTGGGGCGGGGCACGGCGGCGGCCACCACGGTCTGCGCCTGCCGGAAGGCCTCAGCGGCCGGCTGGTCGAGGTGGCGCAGGGGGGGTAGGCCGCCGGGCTGCAGCTCGGCATCCCAGAGGCCCGACTGGTGCCAGCGGTCGAGGTGGTCCCAGTCGGGGCGGTCGATGATGGGGTAGGCGCACACGCCCCACAGCGGCAGGCCCTGGGCCCGCACGGCGGCGCACTCCTCACCTAGCCTGCGCCACCAGATGGGGCGGTCTTCGCCGGGGTGGCTGGTTTCGCTGATGACCATCGGGCGGTGGTAGCGGCGGTGGGCCTGGGCTAGCAGCGTGCGCAAGGGCACCCAGCGCGGGTCCATCACCGGGTCGTTCCAGCCCAGGCGCTGGTACATCGGCAGCTGCCATTGGTTGTCGTAGTAGTAGTTGAAGCCCATAATGTCCAGGTATTCCTCGCGTCCGCCCAGCTCCGGGCACAGGCGTCCGGCCAGGATATCGACCGACTGGAACTGGTCGAGGTGGGCGCGGCGGGCCTCACGCCGATGGCGCGGAATGGGCCGCGGCGGGGGCACAATGCTGATGAGCGGCTCGGTGGTGAGAATGCGGATGCCGGGGTCGGCTTCGCGCAGGGCGGCCGTGCCCTCGATGTAGGCGCGCATCAGGCCATACTTCACTTCCCAGCCCTGGCCCACGCAGTAAGGCGAGGTGCCGCGCACGTCGCCGCCAAGCCAGGACATGAAGCTCACCTCGTTAATCGGGGTCACGATGAGCACGTCGTCGGGCCGCTCGGCGCGGTAAAAGTCCACGAAGGCGCGGCAGAGCGCGGCAAAGCGCCGGGCAAACATAGGGTGCAGCGGCGTCAGGTCGTCGGGGTAGCCGAAATGGCACAAATCCCAGACCTGCTGAATGCCGTGGCGGCGGCCGGCGGCCAGCATCAGCTTCACCGTGCTCCAGTCGTAGTGGTAGGGTATCTTTTCGATGTGGGCCCAGCGGATGCCCTCGCGCACGGTGCTGATTTGCAGCTGCTTCAGGTCGGTATAGTCTTCGTCAAGCAGCTGCAAGTGTCCCGTGAGGGGCAGGAAATCAACGCGGTTGCCGAAGCAGTTGAGCTGGTCGGTGCATTCATAGCCACCCCACCAGAAGGATTGGAACGGGTTGTCGGAAATAACAGGATTCATAGCGTAATTTAGGGAAAAACAGACGCGACCAAGCCCCGCTATACTGTCAGCACGCCGGGCGGGTTGGAGCCGGGCGCCTGAGTACCCAGCGCAGGGGTAGGGCTGTGCTTGGTGATGGACTGTGCCTCGATGAAAATGCGCTGAAACTCTGGGTGGGCCGTGCTAATGGCGCTTTGCAGCGCGGCAATGGCCTGCTCCACCTCGGCGGCCGAGAGGTTGTCTTTGAAGTCCACATCGAGGGCCAGCACGACGTCGGTCGGGCCCAGGTACATGGTCAGGGGCGAGCGGGCGCTCTCGATGGCCGGCTGCGCCTGGATAATGGCGTTGAGCTGTGCCAGCTGGGTTTCATCGACGCCCAGGCCCACCAGCAGGCGCTTGGTTTTGGCCACCAGGAAGATGGCCACCAGCATCAGCAGCAGGCCGATGACGATGGACGCCGCGCCATCGAGGAAGGGATTATTAAGCAAATGCCCGAAATAGACGCCCGCCAGCGCCACCACCAGCCCGACCAGCGCGGCCAGGTTTTCGAGCACCGAGGCGAACACCGCCGGGTCTTTGCTGGTGCTCAGGGTCGTGAAGAAGCCGGTTTTCTGGGCGGCCGGCGTGGCGTAGAGAGCCTTCACGGCCAGGTAGCAGGCCAGCAGCTCGAACAGGATGGAGAGGCCGAGCACGACGTAGTTCCAGGTCGGGTCGGTGATGGGCGCCGGGTTGGTGAGGTGCTTCACGCCCTCGTAAAAGGACATGCCGCCGCCGATGGCAAAGATGAGGATGGCCACAATCAGCGACCAGAAATACAGCTCCTTGCTGCGCCCGAACGGGTGCTGCGCATCGGCCGGCTTGAGGCTTTGGCGAATGCCGAAGAGCAGCAAAACCCCGTTGCCGGTATCAACCAGGGAGTGAATGCCCTCGGAGAGCATGGCCGACGAGCCGGTGAAATAGGCCGCCACGAACTTGCTGGCCGCAATGGCGATGTTGGCGCCGATGCCGCCGTAGAGGGCGAGCTTGGAGGAATTGGCAGAGGCCATGAGGTTGGGCAGAAAGAGGGGGGGTAGGGAATTTGGGGCGAGCAGGAAGCAGAGGGCGGCAATGAAGCTAACCGAACGTCATGTCGAGCTTGCGAGACATCTCGCTTGGGGAAGTAATCAGCTTGACTATACGATTGGATTACCACCCCGAGCGAGATGCTTCACTCCGCTGCGCTGCATTCAGCATGACAGTTTCTTAGGTTTTTTAGACTTATCAGGACTGCTCATAGTCAGTCAATTGCGGCGCTGCCCACGGGGTCTTTCGGCACGCGCTGCTGTTCCGGAATGGCTTTGGCTTCGACGAAGATGCGCTGAAACTCGGGGTGCTCGGCGCGGATGGCGTCCTGGAGCGCGTTGACGGCGCGCTCGACTTCGTCGGCCGAGAGGCGACTTTCAAACTCGATGTCGAGGGCCAGAATCACGTCCTGCGGGCCCAGGTACATGGTGAGCGGGGCGCGCATCTGCTGCACCGTGGGCTGGGCCTGCACGATGCGCTGCAAGTCGGCCAGCGTCTCATCTTCTACCCCCACGCCCACCAGCAGACCCTTGGTTTTGTAGATGAGAAACACCGCCACGCTCACCAGCAGCAGCCCGATGCCGATGGAGGCTGCGCCATCGAGGAAGGGATTGTTCAACAAATGTCCGAAATAGACGCCGGTCAGGGCGATGGTCAGCCCGACGAGGGCGGCCAAATCTTCGAGCAGAATGGCAAATACCGAGGGGTCGCGGCTGCGGCGCAAGGTCTGCCAGAAGCCGGCGTCGCCGCGGTCGGCGTTAAAGGCTCGGAAGGCCAGAAAGCACGAAATGCCCTCAAAAACCAGCGAGAGGCCCAGCACGATGTAGTTCCAGGTCGGGTCGGTGATGGGCGCCGGGTGCTTGATGTGCTCGATGCCCTCATAGAAGGACATGCCGCCGCCAACCGAAAACACCAGGATGGCGACAATCAGGGACCAGAAATACAGTTCCTTGCTGCGCCCGAACGGGTAGCGCGCATCCGCGGGCTTGGCGCTTTGGTGCACGCCAAACAAAATCAGGATGCCGTTGCCGCTATCAACCAGGGAGTGGATGCCCTCGGAGAGCATGGCCGACGAGCCGGTGATAAACGCGGCCACGAACTTGGAGATGGCAATGGCCACGTTGGCCGCGATAGCGCCGTAGATGGCCAGCTTGGAAGAGGAAGCGGAACTCATGCCAGGGCTTACGCACGAGCGGGGATGGGCGTTGGCGGGGGGTAGGGAACTAGGGAGGCCGAGGCCGGTACTGAAACAAACTTCCGCCCGCCCCTTATTCCGCTCTTCCAGCTATATCTCCCTACCCTCTCCTTTGCACGTCCCAACCCACACTCCAGCGATACCGCCACTTAACTATTAGATTTGGCGTCGTTGAGTAAGATTCAGAATTAATTATTTTTGTCTCATCTTTTATTTGATGCTTTCCAGCGTCACGCTCTACTTATATGGCTAAAAAAACCTTCTGTTATCTAAATGGCAAACTCGTGGAGCAGGCCCGTTGTCGCCTCCAACTTAACCAGCGCCAACTAGAGGCCCGCATTGGAGAGCTGCGCAGACAGCACCCCATCTCTTATGGGGACGCCAAACAACTGCGCAACTACATTCTTTCTGCACTCGAAAATGCCGCCGTCGGCACTCCCAAATCCCGCTTAGGCGTTCCCACGGCGCAACTATTGGCCGACGCTTTGCAAGTTCCGCTAACCCAACTTATTCACAATGACTCCTCTAATTTAACTCTTGGCATAGGAGATTCTTCTATTACAAACAAATCAGAACAAGCTGCTGAGCAACAGTATGTTTACTCTAATAGAGACCTTCGCAACCTCGTGTTGTCGACAGAAGCATGTTATGTGGATTTGCCTTATATTTCCATACATGCCCATGCTTTATTTGCTGACGCAGGGAGTAATTACGAATTAAGTTATAACGAGACACGCCGTCTCTATTTGTATGAAACCGCCGCCAGTGTGTATACTGATGGCAGCGCTGTAGTCTTTGAAGCTCATGATGACAGCATGGGGCCTCTAATTCTATCAGGTGAAGAAGTGATAGGTTTTCCCATAGCAGACAGTAAATGGGAGTTGTTACATAATTGTGTAGTTGCAATCGTTTACGATAACACATTTACAGTTAAGAAGATATTGGGTAATGACTTGGTTGCGGCTAGTACGCTTACACTTCATCCTCACCGCCCCGATTTAGCCTCATTTACCTTGCAACGGAGTATGATTCGCAATATCTATCGTGTAAATGAGTTTTTGCGCCCGCGAAAAATTAATTTATGATACTATTAAATATTAACCATAAATAAATTAAAATTGCCAAACACGTAGTGTTTACTTATTATGGCTTTTGCTTTGGTAAACACTTGGTAAACGTTCTTCCAAATATGGAGAGTTATAACGACCAGAAGATAGCCGCGATGGAGGTTAAAACTGGTCTAAGTCGTTCGTTAGGCCTCGTCCAGGCCACCGCCCTCAACATGATTGACATGGTGGGCATTGGGCCCTTCATCACCCTGCCGCTGGTGATGGGGCTGATGGGGCCCAACTTCCTGCTGGCCTGGCTGGTAGGCGCGGGCCTGGCCCTGGTCGATGGCCTGATTTGGAGCGAGTTGGGCGCTGCCTACCCCGAGGCCGGCGGCTCCTACCGCTTCCTCAAGCTGGCGTACGGCGAGCTGAAGTGGGGCCGGCTGATGTCGTTTCTCTACGTGTGGCAGACGCTGGTGCAGGCGCCGCTGGTGCTGGCCTCGGGCGCCATCGGCTTCGCCCAGTATTTCGGCTACCTCGTGCCCCTGACGGAGCCGTGGCAGCCTAAGCTGGTGTCGGGCGGCGTGGTTTTGCTGCTCATTGCTTTGCTCTACCGCCGCATCGAGGACATTGGCAAGCTGGGGGTGCTGCTGTGGGTGGGCGTGCTCGGGCTGCTGGGCTGGCTCATTGTGGGTGGCCTGACCCACGCGCAGCACCCGGTGGCCTGGCTGCCGGCGGGTGGGGGGGTAGGGGGCGGCGCGGCCACGCTGCCGGGCGTGCTGCTCTCGGCGGCGCTAGGGCAGGCGGCCATCAAAACCATCTACTCCTACCTCGGCTACTACAACGTCTGCCACCTGGGCGGCGAAATCGCGAGTCCGCAGCGCGTGATTCCGCGCAGCATCTTCCTGAGCATCCTGGGCATCATGGCCCTGTATTTATTGCTCAATTGGAGCGTGGGTTCGGTTATTCCGTGGCAGGAAGTGCGGCAGTGGCAGGCCGCCGCGGGTGGCGCGCCCGATAAGTCGCAGTTTATTGTGAGCGTGTTTATGGAGCGCATCTACGGGCCGGCGGCGGCGCAGGGCGCCACGGCGCTAGTGTTGCTGGTGGCGTTTGCCTCGCTCTTCGCAGTCTTGCTGGGCTACTCGCGCATTCCCTACGCGGCGGCGGCCGACGGCGAGTTTCTGGGCTTTTTTGGCAAGCTGCACCCCACCAAGCAGTTTCCCTACGTGTCCTTGCTCTTGCTGGGGGGGGTAGGCTTTGTGTTCAGTTTGCTTTTCAAGCTCGGCGAGGTAATTACCGCCATTCTGGCCATGCGCATTCTGGTGCAGTTCGTGGGGCAGGCGGTGGGGCTGGTGCTGCTGCGGCGCCGGCTGGGCACGGCGGCGCTGCCCTTCAAGATGCCGCTTTTTCCGCTGCCCGTCATCGTGGCCGTGGCCGTGTGGCTGTGGGTGTTTTGGAGCACGGGGCCCAAGTTCATGCTCTCGGGCCTGGCCGTGATTGCGCTGGGCGTGGGCGTATTTCTGCTCTGGAGCCGGCGGCTGGGGCGGTGGCCGTTTCAGGAGCGCTAACTTAATTCGGAAATCAGCTCGTCGTAGCCGCCGTCCGGGTCCAGGCTGCTGTGCCGAAACAAGATGAATACCGCCTGGCCGGCCTGCACTTCATAAATGGCCAGATACTGTCGGCGGAAAATGACTTTCCGAAACTCGCGGTGCGGAAAATACTGGCAAAGTGGCTGAAAAAGCGGCTGCAACTGGGGAAAGGGCGCTACTACGTCGTAGAGTAGGGTAAATAATTCCTGGGTAAAACGTTGGCCGCGCGACGGATTGCGGTCTTGAAAATACTTGTCTACTGGGCTAGCAAACGGCATATTCAGTACGATGATGAAACCAAGTACGGCTCGTTTCTGGACAAGCAGGCAGCGTGGGAAAAGCAGCTGGCCACCGAACTGGCGGAGCTGGCGGCTTTCGCCGTGCCTGATTAGAGCTGATTAAGTCAGCCGCTTCTCGTAGCAGAAAAAGCGCAGCCTTGGCCGAAACGCCAGGCTGATTCCGCCCGCGAAGCGGTGGCCCGGCCGGAGCAACTTACTCAGGTGCTGGCAACTCTAGGGCCGCCGGATTCTGGTGAGTTGAATAGGCGTACACAAAAATCAGCTCCGCATCACCGACTTCGTATATTACTGCATAACGCCGGTCGAGAACTGCTCGGCGCAATGGGCGGGCGCGCTGGGCAAGAAATAAGCGGGAAAAGCGTGCGGGAAGGGCGCGATAGTGTCGCAGGCAAAATCCATAATGCGCCTGACTAGCGCCCGGCCCCGGCGCGGGCTATGTTGCCCCGTCCACTGCTCCAGGTCCAGGAGCGCCTGCAAAAAGCCTTGCCGCAGAATCAGCTCCCGGCCACTTACCATCATAAGCCAAGCTGCGCGGTTGCCTGCTCCCAGGAAAGCCGGGGCGAATCCAGCGAGGCTTGAATCTGGTCGTGCAGCTCTTTTTCAGAGAAGCCGGGTTCCAGGGGATGGAACGCAATGGCATTGCCCTTGCGCAGCCCCTCCAGGATGGCTACCACCATCTCCTCGTCTTCGGGCGTGAGGACATCCAGCAAAAAGGTTTTCATGCTTCAATCTACATAAAACCAGCCGCAGTGGTTTAAGTTAGCCGCTTCTCGTAGCAGAAAAAGCGCAGTCCCGGCCGAAATGCCAGGCTGATTTCGCCCGCGAAGCGGTAGCCCAGCTTCGGAAACAGGCGCTGGGTGGCCCCGTTCTCGGAGTTGGTATCAACGCGCACGGCCGGGAAGCCCCAGCCGCGGGCCAGCGTTTCGGCCTGGGCCAGCAGGGCCAGGGCCACGCCGTGGCCCTGGGCGGCGGGCGCCACGGCCAGGCGATGCACCACGGCGGCCGGCTCGGCGGGGTTCCAGTCGGCCTGGGCGTATTCGGGGTCCTGGGCGTTGCGGGTAAGGGCGGCTACGCCGGCCAGGGCGGTTTCGCCGGGCAGCGTGGCTACCCACAGGTGGCCGGCCGCGAGGTCCTGCGCGAAGACTTCCGCGTTCGGATAGTCCGCCGACCACTGGAAGTTGCCCTGCGTGTGCATCAGCGGCACTACTTCGCGCACCAAAGCCAGGATGGCGGGCAGGTCGGCGGCCGTGGCGAGGCGGATGAGGGGGGTAGGGAACGGCATTGGGCGGCGGCAGGGGGGTAGGGAATAGGCAAAGAAACGCCGCCGTTAATCTGCCCAGCGGCTGAAGCCAAAAAAAGACCGGCTGCGGGCCGGTCTTTTTCAAAGGGGGTAGGAAATTTACAGTTGTTCTCAGGTCAGGGTACGCTCTTGAGAAGAGTTAAAAGTTGAGCGTTAGAAGTTAAAATGCCATTGACCGAAATTTTAACTTCTAACGCTCAACTTTTAACTTAAGCGACTAACTTCGGAACCGCTCCGAATTTGCCGCTGCTGCTAGGGCGCCACTACCAGGCGGCGCACGGTGCGCTCGGCGCCGCGCGTCACGGTCACGATGTATATGCCGCCGGGCAGCGCACCCAGCGCCACCCGCACGTTGTTGCGGCCCGCGGTGGTGCGGTGCGTGGTGCCGGCTACGCGGCGGGCCAGCGCGTCGCGCACCTCTACGTGCACGGCCTCGCCCCCATCGGCTTGCAGGCTGACGGTAAGCTGGTCGCGGGCCGGGTTCGGATAAAGCTGCAAGGTTTCATCGGTGGTATCGCTGCTGCTACCGCTGCCGCTACCGCTGCCGCCGCTACTGCTGCGGGCCTGCGCCACACTGACCGAGCCGCCGGCCCGGAATAGCGCCGTGGCCGGAACGCTGGTCTTGCTTTGACCCGGCCCGGCGTAGCTCACGTTCAGCACCTGGCCGCTGCCGCGCTCGAAAAACGTGACCGTGAGGGCGTGCAGGCCGGCTTTGAGGCCGATTTGGCCGCTGCGCTCCTGCGCGCCGTGCAGGCCGTCGTTGTTGACTACCAGCGTCGAGCCGATGAAGAGCTGCGAGCCGTCGTCGGAGGAAGTATAGAAGGTATAGATGCCATCAGTGGGCACCCGCACGTAGCCGCTGTAGCGGAAGGCGAAGCTGTCGTCGCGCAGGCGCGGGGTCAGGTCGAAGGTGCTGGTCGTGCCGCTGCGCACTGGCGTGAGGGCCGCGAAGCCGGGCAGCAGGTCCCAGCTGCCTTCGTAGTAGCGGTAGTTCAGGCCCGCCACGGGGCTGGCCACCGCATCGGGGCTGCGCAACGCCACGTTCGTCACGCTGAAGCTGACCGTGAGCGGGGCGCCGGCGCTGCCGCCCGCCCCGCTCTGCGTGAAGGGCGTGGCCGTGAGCGAGTGAGAGCCCAGGGTGGGCGTCCAGGCGTTGTAGCTGGTCACGCCGTTGACGGTGCCGTTGTCGCCGGCCAGGGCGTAGGGCGCCGTGCTTTCCGTCCGGTAGGCGGCATTGCCGTCGAAGCCGAAGCGCACGCTGCCCACCGGGGCGGGGCTGGTGTTGGCCCGGATGTTCAGGTTGCGGGTGGGCAGCGCGGCCAGGTTCAGGGTGGCGCCGCTCGGCAGCGGGTCGTAGCCGGCCAGGGGCTGGTCGGTGTCGGCATTCAGCAGCGTAAACGAGGTGACGGCCGGCGTTGTCACGGCCCGGAACGTGGCCGTGTAGGTTGCATCGTCGGTGGGCGTGCGGATGCTCTGGGTGGCCGCGCCGCCCTGGCTCCAACCCGCAAACTCATACCGGATGCCGGTCACGGTTTGCGGGCTCACTACGCCCAGCGTGCGCGTGATGCCCTCCACGCTCGTCACGCTGGCCGGCGAAGTCAGCGGCTGCCCGTCGAGGGTTACTTGCAGGCCGGCCGGGCTGGTGGCCAGGCGCAGCGCCGAGGTGCGGGGCAGCAGGTCGCGGTAGGTAGTGGCCTGGCGCCCGCCCTGGTCGGTCACGGTCAGCACAAGGCGGTAGAAGACGTTGGCGGCCGTCTCGCCGGCGCTCGGAATGGTGAACGTGCCGCTCCGGGCGCCCTGATTAAAGGACGTGCCGTCGTGCACGTGGGTGCCGTGGTGGAAATTCACCCGCCACGAAAACGCGCTGGCCGGCAGAGTGCCGTCCTCGGCGTCGGTGGCCTCGCCCGAAAACGAGATGGTGGTGCCGGCCACGTAGGTGGTGCCGGCGGCGGGCGTCAGAATCCGGGCCGTGGGCGCGGCGTTGGGGGCCGTCACGGTCAGCGTGGCCGTATTGCTGGTGGCCGTGCCCGCGCCGTTGCGCACCAGAGCGCGGTACTGCCCGGCGTCGGCCGTCGCGGCGCTGGCAAGGCGGTAGGTGCTGGCCGTGGCGCCGCTGATATTGACGCCGTTTTTCTGCCACTGGTAGCTCAGCGGCGCCGTGCCGGCCGCCGTCACCGCGAACGTCGCGGCGCTGCCCGCCGCCACGCTCTGGCTGGCCGGCTGCGCCGTGATGAGTGGCGCGCTGCTGGCCGGCGTGTACACCACCTTGTAGAGGGCGCCGCTGCTGCGGCTCAGGTAGTAGAGGTTGCCGTCGGGCCCGGTTTCCAGGCCCACGGCGTTGCCGGGCAGGCCGGTGGCAAACGGCGAGCGCACGGCGGCTCCCCTACTCAGGTCGAGGTAGTTAATCCACTGGCTGCACAGGTCCTGGTAGAAGTATTTGCCCTTGTAGGCCGCCGGGTAGCTGGTGCTGGCCGGGTTGAAAAACGTGCCGCCCGTGATGGCGCAGCCCCGGCCGTCGCCTTCGCCGTGGGGGTAGCTGAACACCGGGCTTGTCACGCCGGCCGCCGTGGTGGCGCCTTCGGTGGTGGGCCAGCCGAAGTTGCGTCCGCCGGTGCTGGCCTCGTCGATTTCCTCCCAGCGGTCCTGGCCCACGTCATTGAGGAACAGGCGGCCCGTGCCCGGCTGCACCGCGAAGGTGTAGGGGTTGCGCAGGCCGTAGCTCCACACGCGCTGGCGCTGGGCCGAAACGCCGCTGCCGCTGAACGGGTTGCCGCTCGGTACTGAGCCATCAGCATTGATACGCAGCACCTTACCGTGGTAAGTGTCCAGGTTCTGGGCGTTGGCGCCGTGGGCATTCTCGCCGATGGCCACGTAGAGCTTGCCATCGGCCCCGAAGTGCATGGCCCCGCCGTTGTGGTTCGTGGCCCAGCCGAGCGGGTCGAGGTCGAGCACCACCTTTTCGCTGCCGGCCACGGCCACGTCACCGCTGGCCGTGAAGCGGCTGATGCGGTTGCGAATCGGGCTCGTGGGGCTCGTGTAGTAGAGGTAGAGGTAATGGTTGGTTGAAAAATTAGGGTCCAGGGTGAGGCCAATCAGGCCCCGCTCGCCGTCGGCGTTCACATTCAAGCTGACGAGGGGGGTAGGGAGCAGGCTGCCGTTCTTAATGACGCGCAGGGCGCCGCCCTGCTCACCCACGAAGATGCGCCCGTCGGGGGCGAAGGCCAGCACCGTGGGGTTGTTGATGCCGCTGGCTACCAGCGCCTGGCTGAAGCCGGCCGGAAACGTTTGGGCCGTGGCCGCCCGCAAGCTCAGGAGCAGCACGAGGGTTAGCAGGGTCAGCCGCCGCGCATGGCCGGGGCGGTGCCTCAGGGGCCGCCCACCGGCGAAAGATGTTTGCATAGAAGAGAGTAAGGTGGAGAAATGGAGTAGAGAAGGAGGGTAGGGAAATACTGGCCGCCGGGCGCGAATGAGCGCAGCAAGCCGAAGCGGGGCGGGTACTTGGCAAGAAGACTTAGCACATAGGCAGCAGAGAGAAAGAGAAAACAGAGTAATAGAAATATTTCATGCAAGTGCATGAGGATGAGCAAGATAGGTGCTTTAGCTGAACAATTGGCGCTCGCGAGGCCGAAAAGCCCGAATCTTTTGGGGCGGCCACCGGCGCCGCCAGCGCTGCCGGCTGCCGGCTGCCGGCCGGGCGGGCTTGCGGCTGGCCCGCCCGCCAATAAAAAAACGCGCCTGGTGGGGCGCGTTTTTTCGGTATGCTCAGTTGCAGATTCCACTTTCCCTACCCCCTGCTACCGGGCCGAAGTGGTCAGGCCGGGGGGTAAAAACCTTGGTGAAACCCGGCCGCCTACCCCCGCCGCAGCACCGTGGCAGCTTCCTTGGCGAAGTAGGTCAGGATGGCGTCGGCGCCGGCGCGCTTGATGCTGAGCAGCACCTCCAGCATGGTGCGCTCGCCGTCGAGCCAGCCGTTTTGAGCGGCAGCCTTTATCATGGCGTACTCGCCGCTCACGTTGTAGGCCGTTACGGGCAGATTGGTTTGTTCCTTCACGGCGTGAATCACGTCGAGGTAGCTCAGGGCGGGCTTTACCATCACCATGTCGGCGCCTTCGTCCTCATCGAGCTTCAGCTCGCGCAGCGCTTCGCGCTTGTTGGCCGGGTTCATCTGGTAGGATTTCTTGTCGCCTTTTTTCGGGGCCGAGTCCAGCGCGTCGCGGAACGGGCCGTAGAAGGCCGAGGCGTACTTGGCCGTGTAGCTCATGATGCTCACGTGCTGGAAGGCATTCTCATCGAGCACCCGCCGAATCCAGGCCACGCGGCCGTCCATCATGTCGCTGGGCCCGATGATGTCGGCGCCGGCGCGGGCCTGGGCCAGGGCCATCTGCCCCAGGATTTCCAGCGTCGCGTCGTTCAGGATTTCGCCCGATTCGGTGTCCACTACGCCGTCGTGGCCGTCGGAGCTGTAGGGGTCCATCGCCACGTCGGTCATCAAGACCACCTCCGGAAACTGCCGCTTTATTTCAGCAACAGTTTTCAAATAAAGCCCTTCCGGATTAGCCGACTCCCTGGCCAGCCGGTCTTTCAGCTCATCATTAATGCCCGGAAACGGCGCGAACGCCTTGATGCCCAGCTCCACGCAGCGCCCGATTTCGTCAATTATCCTATCGGCCGAGTAGCGGAAGATGCCCGGCATGGAGTGGATTTCCACGGCCTGATTCTGGCCCTCAACGAGAAAGAGCGGGAAGATAAAATCGTGGGCCGTGAGGCGGGTTTCCTGCACCATATCGCGGATAACTTGCGACTTGCGGTTGCGGCGGGGGCGGGGGGTAGGGAACATCAGCAGTGAATGAGCGAATGAGTGAATGGGGAGTTGAGTGAGGTAGCAAGGAGATAAAGCAGAACGTCATGCTGAGCAGCGCGAAGCATTTTGCCTGGGTAATATCCAATCCTTCGATCATTTGGATTAGCCAGCGGGCAAGATGCTTCGCGTTGCTCAGCATGACGTTCTGCTTTATCTCCTCGCCCTACCCCCCCTCTTACTTCACCAAGTGCAAAAACCGCAGGTAGAACGGCGTGGCACTGCGCGCATCCTTGGGCTGGTACTTGCCGGCCAGAATCGGTACGTACATCACCCGGCGGCGGCTGGCGGCGCCCACCAGCGGCGACTGCGCCACGCGGTGCCACATGCGGCCGTCGTGCACCGTGAGGTCGCCGGGTTCGGTTTCGATGGCCAGCTCGTTGGGGTCGTCGTACACGTCCTTGAAATATTTCTTGCGAAACAGCATCTGGCCCAGGCTTTGGCGGTGAGTGCCGGGCAGCACCCGCAGCCCGCCGCTGCTGGCCGGGGTGTGGTCGAGGTGCAGGCCCACGTTGAGCATTGGGCCGATGCGCTTGCCGTAGAACACGTCACGCAAGGAGTCGGTGTGCCAGCCCATCTGGCTGAAGGCCGAGCCTTCGACGTTGACGTAGTGGTTCACCACGAGGCCGTCCTTCTCGTCGGCGCCTACCCGGCCGCCGTGAGCTTCGAGCAGCGGAAACAGGGCCCGGAAGCGGCTGTCCTGTAATAAGTTATGCAATACCGGGCTGTGCTGCGAGGCAAACGCAAACCGCTGCACGATGGGCGAGCCATCCACATCGTGGCCGTACTTGATGGGCACGCCGTTCACTTTGTCGAGGCCGGTAGCCAGCCAGGCGCGCTGCACGTCCTCGGTGGCTTGCAGGTAGGCCCGCACCTGCTCGGGCGAGGCGAAGGACCGGAAGTGCAAAAAGCCGTGCTGCTGAAAAAAGGCCTGCTGCTCGGTGGTGAGGGCGCTGCCGAGCGTAAAGCGGGGGTAGGTAGAGGCTGGTTCCATGAAGAGCAGGCGGCCAGAGTCAGGGCCGGCAGTAAGAAGCAAATATAAACTGGAATTGAGCGGCGGCGGCGGCAAAAAATGCCGTCGCGTCAGCCGCTGCGGGCTATAACTGGCAAATAGCGGCGCTGGTTTAAATTGCTTTGGCGGCAATCAGGCGGGGCTTCATTGCCGGCGGCTGGCGCAAGGAGTTGAGCGCTCAGCTTCCGCGCTGACGCTTGAAGGCGCCCTATCCTTTAGCGGGGCCGAAAGTATTTGCTTCGCTGCCGCTGCGGGCCCCAGGAGCGCGGCGGGTCCGTGGTGGGGTAGGGGAAGGCTTTAGGGAAATAATTGCCGGCATTCTCCCCAAAATTTCTCACCTTCACGCCCGCCCTACCCCCCCTCTTTCACCCCAAGCCTTCCGCCCCTGATGATTTTCACGCCCAGCCCCCTGCTGCTCAAGCTGCTCTACACCCGCGGCAGCCTGCGCAACACGCCCAACGGCGTGGCCTTCAGCATCAAAAACCGGCTCGATACGGTGCGCTTCACCCGCCTCGACTTCGTGCAGATTGGCTCGCAGCGCGTGGACCCCGACCACATTGCGCTGGACCTGGGCGACGGCGACATCCGGCCCGTGCGCGACGCGCTCAGCCGCACGCCCGGCGGGCTGGACTTTCCGGCGGGCCACAGCATCACGTTCCACCTTACCACGCCGGCCCTGCCCGAAGGCATCTACCCGGTGCAGGTGCGCTTTGCTGCCGACCCGTTCGGCGATTTGCACGTCGAGGTCGAGGATGTCATCGTGGGCGCGGTGGGCGCGGGCAAGCCCCGCATTCCGCGCGACGCGCAGGACGACTATTCTGAGGCCGCTATCAGCGCCCGGCAGCGCTTTGCGGAGGAGTTTTCGGGGCAGGAATTCAAGCACTTGAAGCATTTTTCCTTCGATGCCCACGAGTTGCGCGGCAACTGCGAGCATTTCGTGGGCGTGGCCCAGATTCCGGTGGGCCTGGCCGGCCCGCTAACCGTGAACGGCGAACACGCGCAGGGCGATTTTCTCATTCCAATGGCGACCACCGAGGGCACGCTGGTAGCGAGCTACAACCGCGGGATGCAGGTGCTCAACCTCTGCGGCGGCGTCAAGTGCACCGTCATCGGCGACGCCATGCAGCGGGCGCCGGTGTTCGTGTTCGAGGATGCGCGCGGCGCCCGCGACTTCGGCCGCTGGGTGGAGGCGACGATGGACAAAATCCGGCCCGAAGCCGAAAGCACCTCACGCATCGCCAAGCTCCAGTACATCGACACGTATTTGAGCAACAAGTTCGCGTATCTGCGCTTCAACTTCTCGACCGGCGACGCGGCCGGGCAGAACATGGTGGGCCGCGCCACGTTCGCCGCCTGCTCCTGGATTCTGGAGAACTACAAAGGTGCGCCCATCAAGCATTTCTACCTCGAATCAAACTTCGCCACTGACAAAAAAGCTTCCCAAATCAACGTCATGCGCACTCGTGGCAAGCGCGTGGTGGCCGAGTGCGTCATCCAGCGCGACATCTTGCAGCAGCGGATGCGCGTCACGCCCGAGCAGCTGGCCTACCACGGGCAGGTCAGCAACGTGGGCGCCTTTATTTCGGGCGCCAACAACAACGGCGCCCACTCGGCCAACGGCATTACGGCGCTGTTCATCGCCACCGGGCAGGACGTGGCCAACGTGAGTGAGTCGTCGGCCGGCGTGCTTTATTCCGAAGTCACGCCCGAGGGTGATTTGTACCTGAGCATCACCATTCCCTCGCTCATTGTGGCCACCCACGGCGGCGGCACCGGCCTGGCCACCCAGAACGAGAGCCTGCGGATGCTGGGCTGCGTGGGCCGCGGTACAGTTTATAAGTTCGCCGAAATCGTGGCCGGCGTGGTCTTGGCCGGCGAGCTGAGTTTGGGCGCCGCCATCAGTAGCTCCGACTGGGTGAGCAGCCACGAGCAGTATGGCCGCAACCGCTAAGGCACTTGGGCCTTGGGAAGGGGGGTAGGAAATCAGGCCGCCTTCCGCAACCTGACCGTCCCCGCGGCAAGCCAGCCGGCTTGGGTATTTGGCACGGTCAGGGGGCGCCGGGCCGGATAAGCCGGCATCCGCGCCTCCCTGACCGGAGGGCATAGCGAGCAGTCAAATTCATTAAGTATATTTGCTATTAAATTATATAGTAGTAAATATTTGTGAAACCTCTCCTCTTTCTGATCGTCTTGCTTATCAGTGCCTTAGCTCCTGCTGCGGCACAAACGCCCGCCGCCCGCGAAGCAGCCGAAGCCCGGCGGCGCTACCAGCAGGCCAACGCCGCGCCGACCAAAACCGAGTTGCAGCGGGCGATGGGACAAGAAGCCAGCAGCTTTCTGGCGGGCGGCGCATTCGAGCCTGGCGTGCTGCGCACCTGCGACGGGCAGCGGCGGCCGGTTTCGGGGCTGCGCTACCACGCCGGCCAGCAGCTGGTGGAAGTGGAGGACTCGCTGAGTGCGGGTGACGCCCACCTCTGGCCGGTGGGCAGCCTGCGCGGCTTCGACCTGCGCCCCGAAAGCGGCGCGCTGCGGCGCTTCCGGCCGCGCCTGGTGCACGAGGGCGCCGTGGAAGGCGCCCGCCGCGAGTTCGTGGAAGTGCTCACGACCCTCGACAGCGGCCCGCTGCTGCTGGGCTGGCTGTTCGTGCCGGCGCCGGCCGACGCCGAAGGCCCGGCGTGCCTGATGCAGCTGCTGGTGGCGGGCGCCGGCCCGGCCAGCAGCGCCGAGGGCCTGCGCCCGCTGGAGCTGAGCCAGCCCGCCGTGCTCCACCTTTTCGGGGCCCGCGCCGAAGAGGTGCGCTCCTTCGCCGCCGGCCAGCGCCTGCGCTACCACCGCCCCGCCGACGTGGCCCGCATGGTGGATTATTTCAACCGCGTGGCGTTGGTGAAATTGTAGGGGGGGTAGGGATTTTAATTTGTAACGCGAAGCTCCGTTTCGCCCCCGCGCCGCGTGTTTAGTTTGATTACTAATCCAGGCGGCGCGGGGGCGAAACGGAGTTTCGCGTTACAATTCTCTCAGTCCATCATATCGGCTGAGCGCGGCGGGTCGGGCACGAAATCCGGGTTCCAGCTCATCGGGTAGCGCGGGTCAATGTATTGCACGGCCGTCTCGGTGAGGTAGAGGGGACGGAAGGTGTCGACCATCACGGCCAGCTCGTGGGTTTTCTTTTTGCCCAGGCTGGCCTCGACGGTGCCGGGGTGCGGGCCGTGCGGGATGCCGCTGGGGTGCCAGGTGAAGGACGCCAAATCGACGCCCCGGCGCGACATGAAGTTGCCCGCCACGTAGTACAGCACCTCGTCGGAATCGACGTTGGAGTGGTTGTAGGGCGCCGGGATGGCTAGCGGGTGATAGTCAAACAAGCGCGGCACGAACGAGCAAATCACGTAGTTGTGGCCCTCGAAGGTCTGGTGCACTGGCGGCGGCTGGTGTAGCCGCCCGGTGATGGGCTCGAAGTCGTGGATCGAGAAAGCATAGGGGTAGAAATAGCCGTCCCAACCCACCACGTCGAAAGGCGAATGCGCATACGTGAGTTGGTGCAGGTAGCCTTCCTTCTTGACCTGCAGCAGGTAGTCGCCCTCCGCGGTTTCGTCCAGAATCAGCTCGCCGGGCGGGCGAATGTCGCGCTCACAGTAGGGCGAGTGCTCCAGCAGCTGGCCGAAGTGGTTGCGGTAGCGGCGGCAGGTTTCGACCGGCGAGAACGACTCGATAATCAGCAGCCGCACCGGCCCCTCCGCGAAGTGCAATTGGTGAATGACAGTGCGCGGCACGACCACGTAGTCGCCGGGCTCGAACTGTACTTTGCCCAGCTGGCTCCACAGCTCGCCGCGGCCTTCGTGCACGAAAATTACCTCATCGGCCAGGGCGTTTTTGTAGTAGTAGCTCATCCGCCGCTCCGTCGGGTTGCAGATGCTCATTGTGACGTCCGCGTTGCCCAGTATCGTTTGGCGGGCCGCGAGGTAGTCGCCGCCGGTGCTGGTTCGGGCCAGCGTGCGCAGGTGCTCCGGCTGCAAGGGGCGGTCTTTCAGCAGCTTGGCGCCGTAGGGCCGGGGCTCGCCGACGCACTTAATCTGAGTTGGCGCGTGGCGGTGGTAGAGCAAGGACGAGACGCCGTGAAAGCCGAGCGTGCCCACCAGCTGCTCCGAGTACAGCGAGCCGTCGGGCTGCCGGAACTGGGTGTGGCGCTTGCGCGGAATCTGCCCGAGGCGGTGGTAGTAGGACATTGGGGTGGGAGAGGGGGGTAGGGAAGTGAAGCGTGGTGAGCAGCTGGGGCCAAGGCCTTGGCCCCAGCCTATTTGCTCAGGGCTTGCTGCTGGTCCAGCAGCCGGTAGCGGGCCCGCAGCTGCGCGGATTCCGTGACGGCCGTGGGCCGCACATCAAGGCGCATGAACTGCGCGCCAGCATCGGAAGCCAGGGCCGGCCAGGCCGGCAGGCCGCTGCCGTTGGGGTTGCCGGTCCTGATGAAGTTGGCGAAATAGCGCTGCATGGTCTGCGATACCTGCTGGTCCTGGGGCGTCCAGGCGTAGACTTTATTCGTGGCCAGGTTGCCCAGCGCGTACTCGATTTCGGCCGAGTGCACGGCGCCCCGCGCGGGTGGGGCGGGCGCAGCCGGCGCGTTATCGCCCTTGATGACGCCGCCGGCCAGGCCCGGCGTGGCGTTGCCCATCGCGGGCACCATCGCCGGCCGCGGGTGAGCGTAGAGGTAGCGGTACACCGGCTGCTGGCCGGTCTGGCGGTGCAGGTCGGCCCACTTCCAGGTGCCGTAGGCAATAAATAAGTCGCCCGCCAAATCGGTGGCCGACTGCTCGGTTTCGGCCGGCGTGGTGGCCGGGTAGAGCTTCAGGGCTTCCTCGGCGCGGGCGCCGAAGCGCTGGCGCACTTGCTGCTGGAAGCTTTCCGGCGTCAGCGGCTGACCGCCCATCAACGACCCCGCGGACATCTCCTCCGAGTTCCAGCCCACGAGCAGCGGCACCGGCGCCTGCTGCCCGGCCGCGTAGATGGCGTCGGGCGACCGGGGTAGGAAATAGCCATCGACGACGGGCGAGAAGCGCGGGCTGCCCGGCTGGCCGGCGGCCGTGAGCAGCTGCTGGGCGGGCAGGGCCCGCAGCGCGGCCAGCGTGCTGGCCCCTACCCCCTTCGCAAAGGCCAACCCCGTTTGCTCGGCGGCGGCCAACGGGGTCACGTTGGAGCCGAGCAGCGAGCCGCTTTCGCCGATGGCGCGCGCAAACAGCCCCCGCGCGAGCGGCGAGGCCATCTGGGCGCTGACCGAGAACGAGCCGGCCGACTCGCCGGCAATGGTGACCTGCCGCGGGTCGCCGCCGAAGGCGGCGATGTTCTGCTGCACCCAGGCCAGCGCCGCGCGCTGGTCGAGCAGGCCGTAGTTACCGGCGGCGCGGTTCGGTGATTCCTCGGTCAGGGCGGGGTGAGCCAGGAAGCCGAACACGCCCAGCCGGTAGTTCACCGTGACGGCGACGATGCCCTGGCGGGCCATGCTCTCGCCGTCGTAGCGCGGCTCCGAGCCGTCGCCGGCAATCAGGCCGCCGCCGTAGAAATACACCAGCACCGGCCGGCGCTCCCGGCTTGCTTTGGCGGGCGTCCACACGTTCAGGTACAGGCAGTCCTCGCTCACGCCGTTGGAGCGGAAGTTCATGTCGCCGAACACTGGCAGCTGCATCGCGCGGGGCCCAAACTCTTTGGCCGGGCGCACGCCGGTCCAGCTCTTCACCGGCTGCGGCGCCCGCCAGCGCCTCTCGCCCACCGGCGGCGCGGCAAACGGAACGCCCCGAAACACGCGAATGCCACTGGCCGCCGTGGTGCCTTCGAGCTTGCCATTGGCAACGCTGACCTGAGGCGTCGCGGCACTAGCCGCGGCTTTTTTTGGCTGGGCCACGGCGGGCAAACTCAGCTGCGCCAGCAGGAAGGAAGCCAGCAAAGGCGTTTTCAGGGAGCGGGAAATGTCCATTTCAAAGGGTTTTTAGGAGTAAAAACGTATTCGTGACTAATCTAGCGAATAAGTTTTGGCGGGCGAACCAGCAACAGCAAGCCCGGGCGGCGCAGCCGTTGTCGATGGGCGCGGCGGCGATGGGATAAAGCCACGCCGCTTCTGCCCTCAGGCCTCCGGGACAGCCGCGCCGGGCGACGATGCCGCACAAATCGCCCTTTTCGTCGCCGTGGCTGCCCCGGAAGCTGCGCGGCTAAAATAGATGAGCGACGGCTCCTTTCCACCAGTTGGCTTTTGCGACGGGAGGGGGGTAGGGAAGCGGGCCGGGACATAGGAGGAAATTAAAAACGGCGTTTCTACGAGGTGGCTAGCAGCGCGGCCACGTCGGCGGGGCTGATGCGGGGCGTGGCGCCCGGCTGGGTGGCGACCAGCGCGCCAGCCGCGCAGGCCCGGCGCAGGCCTTGCGGCGGGCTCTGGCCGGCCAGCCAGTCCACCAGCAGCGCCGCCAGAAACGCGTCGCCGCTGCCGATGGTGTCCGCCACCTCGACCGGCACGCCGGGGCTGCGGTAGAGTTGGCCGCCGGTCCAGAGCAGGGCGCCGTCGGCGCCGCGCGTGACGCAGACGGCTTGCAGCTCAAAGCGCCCGGCCAGCCAGGCCAGGGCGCTTTCGTCGGCCTCGCCGCGGCCAAGCCAGCCCAGGATTTCGGTTAGCTCGTGGTGGTTCATCTTCACCAGGTCGCTGTTTTCGAGCAGGTGCTGCACCACTTCCGGCGCGTAGTGCGGCGGGCGCAGGTTTACATCAAACACCCGGAAGCGGGCCGCGGGCAGCAGCCGGTACAGGGTTTCGCGGGTGGCCGGGCTGCGGGCGGCCAGGCTGCCAAACACCAGCATATCAGCTTCGGCCACGAGCCGGCGCAGCCGCTCTTCATACCCAATATAGTCCCAGGCGACGGGCTGCACTATGTTGTAAGTCACCTCGTTGCGGTTACCCACATTGGCTTCTACTACGCCCGTGGGCTGGGTCTGGTCGCGCGGCACGAAGTCAGTATTTAGGCCGCGCTCGTGAAGAAAGGCCAGTAGCTCGGCCCCCAGGTCGTCATCCCCGACGCGGCTGATGAGCCGGGCGGGCTGGCCCAGCTGGTGCAGGTGCACGGCCACGTTGAAGGGCGCGCCGCCGGGCTGCCGGCCGGCGGGCAGCACGTCCCAGAGGGCTTCGCCAAAGCAAACGGCATGGGGGGGCATGGGGGGAGTAGGGAATGAGGAGGTAGGTAGTGAAAGAGTGAAGTGGAAGTAAACAGACCGTCATGCAGAGCGCAGCGAAGCATCTCGCGCGTGGCAGTAACTCAATCGTCGTTTGCCAGTGATTAATCAGCGAGCGAGATGCTTCGCTGCGCTCTGCATGACGGTCTGTTTACTCCCACTTCACTATTCTACTCTACCATCTCCCCATTTCACCTAATGGACCACCAGCGTCTTCTCGAGCTGCTCCAGGCTGGTGCCCTTCGTCTCGGGCATGAAGCGCCAGACGAAAATGAGCTGCAAGACCATCATCAGGGCGAAGAAAGCGAACGTGTGACCGCCGCCCAGGTGCTCGGCAAACCAGGGAAAGGTGAAGGCGATGAGGGCCGCCATGACCCAGTGCGTGCTCGAGCCCAGCGCCTGCCCCTTGGCCCGCACCACGTTGGGGAAAATCTCGGAGATGAACACCCAGATGACGGCACCCTGCGAGAAGGCGAAAAAGGCGATGTACACGAACAGCAGCACCGGCACCAGCAACCCGCCGAACGACTCGGTGTAGAAGGCCCGCGCCACCAGGCCCAGCGTGGCAATCAGCCCCACGGACCCAATGAGCATGAGCCTGCGCCGGCCAAAGCGGTCGATGAAATTCATCGCCAGCAGCGTAAACAGAAAGTTGACCAGACCAATGCCGGCCGACGAGAGCAGGGCGGCCCCCTGGCCCAGGCCGGTCATTTCAAAGATGCGCGGCGCGTAGTAGATGATGGCGTTGATGCCCGACACCTGATTGAAGAAGGCAAACACCACGGCCAGCAGCACCGGCCCGCGATACTGCGAGGCAAAAAGCGACTCGCCGCCCGCGCCGGCCGATAAGTCAGCGGCGTTGGCCGCCAGGATGCTGGCCGCGTCCTGCTCGGCCGTGGCCGGGTCGATGCGCTGCAGCACGGCGCGGCCTGCCGCGGTCTGGCCGTGGCCCAGCAACCAGCGCGGGCTTTCCGGCACCCGCAGCAAGAGCAGCAGAAACGCCACCGCCGGCACCGCCTGAATGCCCAGCATCCATCGCCAGTCGTGCTCGCCCCGGCCGGTCAGCAGGTAGTTGGAGAGGTAGGCCGCCAGGATGCCGAAGACGATGTTGAACTGAAACATCGCCACCATGCGCCCGCGCGACCTAGCCGGCGACACCTCCGAGATGTAGAGTGGCGCCGTGACCGATGAGGCCCCTACCCCCAGTCCGCCCAGAAAGCGGAACACCAGGAACAAAACCCAGTTGGCGGTCAGGGCCGCGCCCAGCGCCGAGACCAGGTAGAGCACCGCAATGCCGAGGAGCGTCGGGCGCCGCCCCAGCCGGTCGGAGGGCAGGCCGCCGAAGATGGCGCCGAATACGGTGCCAATCAGAGCCACGGCGATGGTGAAGCCGTGCTCGACAGCGCTCAGCCCCCAGAGCTTTTGAATGGCCTTTTCAGCCCCCGAAATCACGGCCGTGTCGAAGCCAAACAGGAAGCCACCGAGCGCGACGACCACGGACCAGAAGAAGACGTTGCGGTTTTTCATGCGGAGCTGGGCATCAGGAGGATGTAGCCGGGCCAAGATAGGAATTTGCCGGACGCCACAAAGCAGGAAGCCTTCCGTCGCCTTAGTCCGGGCTGCCCTCAGGCCTGCCTCAACCGCCGGGCCGCCGCCGGGGGGAGGGCGGCACCTTGGCCGGCCGCGCGGCTCGTCAAGTCCAGCGTCTGGCCGGCCGTGAGCAGGTGCAGGCGCAGGCCGTGGCCGCTCACCGGCCGGGAGGGGGGTAGGGAATCCGCATCCGTAAAGCTGAGCCCGCGCGCATCGACGGCCGCCACCACGCCCTCGCCGAATACTTCGGCCGGCCGGCCGGGCCGGATGATAAGGCCGGTTTCCTCGCTCAGGCCCAGGCCCAGGCAGGCAGGGTGTTGCAGCACGGCGTGCAGCAGGCGCGGGTAGCGGCTGCGCTCGGCAAAGTGCTGGTCCAGAATGACATCGGGCAGCAACCCCAGGCCCGGCACCACCTCGATGCCCTCGCCGAGCAGGCTGCGCCAGCCCTGGCCTTGCACCAGCATGGGTCCGCCCAGGGCCGAGGCGCCGGCGCTGGTGCCAGCAATGATAAAGCCTTCATCCTGCCGAAAGCGGCGCTTCAGGCTGGCCAGAAACTCGGTGCCGAGCAGAAAATTCGTGAGCCGCTCCTGGTCGCCGCCACTCAGCAAAATCAGCGTAGCCGCCTCGAGCCGGGCGAGGGTGGCGGGCAGGTCGGCGGGGTGGTGCTCATCGATGGGCAGGTGCCCTACCCCCCCGCAGCCGAGCGAAGCCCAGGCGCGGGCGTAGGCGGCGGCGGTGCGCTCGGGCTGCTCGCGGGTGGCGGTGGTGAGCACCTCAATCGGGGCGTCGGGGTGGGGCAGCAGGCCGGCCAGCAGCGCCAGCAGCGGGTCGTCGGCGCCACCGCCGAGCACGACGAGGGTACCGCGGGGCGGGAGCGGCGGGGCGGGCGGGGCAGCGGGCATATGCGGAAGCGGAAGCGGAAAAAGAATCAGTAGCCATACGGCGGCGGCGGGGGTAGGGTGCGGGGCTTGCCCCCGTCCGTCGGGCGCGCCGCCACGAATTTCAGGCATCTGCCTGGGCGGGTGACGGGCAAAAGCAACCGCATGATGGCGTCGCTAAACGCTGCCACTCTGGCACCAAACGGCGCATCCGAGGCGTACCTTTGCGGCCGCAAACCCCGGCCCCGGCCGCTCACCAATCCGCTTGCCTAGCGAAGCACCATTCCCGCCCTCTGCCCCCATGACGCCGACGCCGACCGTGGAAACTATCACCTCCCTGATTCAGGAGGGCGAACTCTTCAAGCTCAAAAACCTGCTTCGCACCCTGCCCACGGCCGAGCTGGTGAGCCTGATTGAGAACGAGGAGGAGCGCGAGCAGCTCATCATCTTCCGGCTGCTGCCCCTCAAGCTGGCCACCGAAGTGTTCGAGTACCTCGACTTAGAGGTGCAGCGCCACTTTCTGGAAAACCTGACCCAGGACAAAATCGCCGACATTCTCAATGAGATGTCGCCCGACGACCGCACGGCCCTGCTTGAGTTCCTACCCGCCAACTTCGTGGCCGAGCTGGTGCAGAGCCTCTCGGAGCCCGAGCGCCGCGTGACCTTGCAGCTGCTGGGCTACCCCGAATACTCGGTGGGCCGGCTCATGACGCCCGACTACATCGCCATCCGCGAGAACTGGACCGTGCAGCAGGTGCTCGACCACATCCGCCAGCACGGCGGGCAGTCCGAAACGCTGAGCGTGCTCTACGTCACCGATTTGCGCGGCGTGCTGCTGGATGATATCCGCATCCGGGAGTTTTTGCTGGCCGGGCCCGGCGTGCGGGTGCGCGACCTGATGGACCGCCGCTTCGTGCAGCTCACCGCTGACCAGGACCAGGAAGAAGCCATCGATATTTTCCGGCGCAACGACCGCGTGGCCCTGCCCGTGGTTTCGGACCAGGGCATTCTGCTCGGCATCGTCACGATTGACGATATTCTCAGCATTCGCGAGGAAGAAGACACTGAGGATATTCAAAAGCTCGGCGGCTCGCAGGCCCTCGACGAGCCCTACCTGAACATTCCGCTGGCGGGCATGATTCGCAAGCGGGCCGGCTGGCTGGTCATTCTGCTAATAGGCGAGATGTTTACGGCCACGGCAATGGGCTTTTTCGAGCAGGAAATTGCTAAGGCCGTGGTGCTGGCCCTCTTCATTCCGCTCATCATTTCAGCCGGCGGCAATGCCGGCTCGCAGGCTACCTCGCTCATTATCCGGGCCATGTCGCTGGGCGAATTGAGCCTGACGGACTGGTGGCGCGTGATGCGCCGCGAGCTGGCCACCGGCCTGATGCTGGGCGCCATTCTGGGCGTGGTGGGCTTGCTGCGCATCCTGCTCTGGTCGCGCCTGTATCCGGGCGAATACGGCGAGTACTACTGGCGCATTGGCTTCACGGTGGGCTTCTCGCTCGTCGGCATCGTGCTCTGGGGCTCGCTCTGCGGCTCAATGCTGCCGCTGCTGCTCAAGCGCCTCGGCGCCGACCCGGCCACCTCGTCGGCACCCTTCGTGGCCACGCTCGTGGATGTAACGGGGCTGGTGATTTACTTCTCGTTCGCGCTACTGTTTCTGCGCGGCACGCTGCTGTAGCCCGCGCGCGATGGCCGCTTCCCTACCCCCCCTGACTGGCGCCACACCGCGCAGCGTGCTCGGCGCGGTGCTGCTGGCCGGGGCGGGGCTGGCCTTCAGCGGCTGCGCCGTGGTAGGCAACGTGGCCCAGCTCGACGACGATGACTACCAGCTGGTGCGGCGCGCCTCGCCCGATTCGCTGGTGACGGCCCTGCACCGGGCCAAGCTCTTCTACGTGCAGCAGCGCGCCGACACCCTACTGCTGACGCTGCGCAGCGCCCCGGCCGGCCCAGCGGTCACCACTCTCCGCTACCGCCTGCGTCCGAACCAGCGGGTGCTGCTGCTGCGCCGCCGCCTCGACCTCGACGTGTTCACGATTCCGTTCAAGGTGCGTCCGCCCCGCGGCGGCGTGCCGGTGCAGCTCAACACCAACTTCAACGCCGCCCTCTACCTGGGCCGGCGCCTCGATTTTTACTCGCTGCGCCTCAAGCGCAGCACACCGTTCGGGGCCACGCCGCACGTGCGCGACATTGGCATCGGCTACGGGGTCTTCATTGGGGCGGGCTCGACCATCGTCAACCCCGACGTGACCCGGCAGCGCACCACCATCGCCGAGTACGAGGGCCTCGTGCTGCACGGCGGCTTAGCCTTTATCTACGACGCTCGCGCCTTCAACATCGGCCTCGCCACCGGCCTCGACCGGCTTATGGGCCCCGATGGACGATACTGGGTGTACCGGCACCGGCCTTGGTTTGGGGTGCTGTTCGGGTTGGATTTGAACTGAGGGGGTAGGGATTGGTAAAATGCCAAGGGCGGCTACACTCCTGACGCCGGGCGCGACCAAACGTAGCAAGCCGAAGCTATTTATAAGACAGTTGTAATGTCAAGCCGCCTCGTCGGCACCTTTCGTAGCCACGCTCGTGGACGTAACGGGGCTGATTTTTATTTCACCGTGGCGCTGGTGCTGCTACGCGGCACGCTGCTATAAAGGGGATGAGTAAGGCTCAGTTTCACTTTCGTGTGCAGCGCATGAAAAACCTTGAGCAGGGTGGCTAGCGTCACATCAACCGCGTTGGTTTCCAGCTTGGAAATCTGGGTTTTCTGCACGCCCAGCAGGACACCCAACTCTAATTGGGTGAGGCCGTTGCGCTTGCGATACTCTTTAATCTTCAAAGGAATAGACTCTAAGTTCAGCTCAAACTGCTCTCGCTCCGCTGTACCGGGAGCGCCAACTAAGTCATCTTTCAAGTCTCGATACCGGGTGATGCGCACCGCAGATTTTGCGGCGCCACTTGCGGCTTGGTCGGCAGTAAGCTCTTGCATAAAAATAAAACCAAAATAAAAGCCTGTAGTGGCTACTACAGGCTTTTAGTCACAAATCAGAACTCACAAAATATAGTTTTTTACAATAGAGTTTATGTATTTGATGTTTTCGTGCCCTTTCCCAAAATCAAATAAGGTGGTAGGCAATAGAGGAGAACTTGTTACCCTAAGAATATTCCCGCTCCTAACTAAGGTGAGAATCTCACCAAAAGAATATGCGGAATTGAAAGGGCTTCTAAGAACTACCTTATCTGAGGTGGAATCAACTAGCTTCCATTTCTTATCTCTATTTGCAATTTCTGCAATTTTTGGGAGATACACTTCGCTTCCCAATATATTAAACTCAGCAATTTGATATGCCGAGTAATTTGATTTCACCCCTTTTTGCTTTGCTAAAGCAAAATGAGCTACAGTTAAGCAAAGCGATGTGAGTATTGATGGCGCAGCTACCTTTTTGACTAAATCTGAAAGTGTCAAGTGCCCACTAAAGAGGAAAAGATACCATGTCAAAAAGAGCAAAAAGAAAAAAAAGCTGCTTTTTAACAGTATTTTACTTAAGCTTTTCATTTGCGTTAGAATTTGATTATTAATTCCAGCATCCAGCTGCCCAGTTCTCAAATAATGCCGCGCCTACTCCTACTAGGCCACCAATCCCATTTCCTGTGATGGCTCCACCTACTAGACCTATGATTATCCTCCCGCCACATACAGTGTCCATGTCAGCTAAGGAAGCTGTTTTATTAGACGATTTGAATGAGGCCGTTCCCCGTGATTTGGAAAATGCATTGGAGAATACGTATGTACCTTCCAAAAATATCTTCTGATTATCAGAAAGAATATCAAAAACAGTAAGCATCCCCCGCTTTTCTAAAGCAGTGAAGTTAGACTCATTCACGTAATGGATGTACACAGTGGTTTTCCGTCGGAAACTTTCCATATCATTCTCCGAATAGAAAAGAGCTAGATAATCTTTTAAAATTTTGCTCTCCTCCTCGGGAATAACACCGCTTTTGGATAGATTGTCAAGCAGCTTGCTGTAACTAGAAGACTTGTCAATCATTGATTGAGCGGTTTTAAACAACTCATCGATTTCTGTAGCGTTATGCCCTAGTGGGCCATATATTTGTAGTACATGAGCCTTGTATTCTTCAGGCGTCATATTCATATTGGTCTTTAATGCAGAATTCTTAGCTTTGCTAGTCTTATTGTTAAATATGACTGGCATATCATATACAGCCTGCGCAAATTTATCTGAACTATAGCCATACTGGTTAAAATCCTGATTATAAGATTTATTGCTTTCAATATCAGCTTTGATAAGCTGGAGCGTGGTCGCTGAATCAATTTCAACCATCTTGTCCTTGGAGCAGGCAAAGAAAATGCCGCTGCACATGGAAACAAATAGAACACGTGATGTAAATAGATTTTTCATGTCTGTGAGATGTGATTAACTACAACACCCGTCGTAGCTAGGACAAATGTACGAGAAAATTTATAGCCAAAAAATCAAAAATCAGTTGCGCCAAACCCTGAGAATACTATACTATTAAAGAGAGTCATAAAGAAGCCCAAAACCGCACAGGTTTCAGTATATGTAGAGTGTATAAATTATATAAAAAGTAAAATAAAAAAAGAAAAAAGACGCTCAATGCTTTTACCAAAGCAACGCCCAATCCCTACCCCTCTCAAAACTTGTTTAACCGTTGCAACACGTCACGCAAATACGTCTGGCTGATGGCGATGCGCTTCTTGCCAATGAGCACGGCGTTGTCCTCAATGGCCTGCACGTGGCACAGATTCACGATAAAAGAGCGGTGCAGGCAGGCGAAGTAAGCAATGGCTCGCATAATAGCAACGAAGCTGCTCTTCGATAGAATCAAAGTGGCTTCATTGCGCATCAATCTTCTCTCACTTCCAGTCCGGCAACGACGCATTACCAAACAGGCGGGTGCGGTTTTGCCCCGTCAGGCTCATCGTCAGCACCTCGGGCGGGCTCAGGTTGTCGTTGATCGTGTTGACGAAGATGAGCCGGCTGCCGTCGGGCGAGATGCGCGGGTAGAGGTCATTGGTGCCCGCGGGCTTGCCGGCCGTGGTGCCAAGGCTGGCCGCCGAAAGGTCGACGCGGCCCGTGCCGTCCAGGTTTTGCAGGAAGATGTGCGCGTCGAGCTGCCGGCCGCCGGCATCATCGAACTCCGCCGCGTCGCGGGTAAAGAAAATCTGGCGGCCATCGAGGCTGAAGCCCGGTGAATCGAGGCGGCCGGGCAGGTCGCCGAGCAGCAGCGTGCGGTTCGAGCCGTCGGCGTTGAGCAGGTATACTTCGGAGTCAAAAGCGTAGGAGCCAATGGTTTGCACCAGAATCCGGTTGCCCTGGGCCGTCCAGTCGCACTCGCGGAAGTGCCGGCCGCTGGGCGCGGTAGCCAGCAGGGTCAGCCCGGTGCCGTCGCGGTTGATGCGGTAGAGCTGGTCGTAATGCGCGTAGAGCAGCTGCGCGCCATCGGGCGACCAGCAGTAGCCCAGCCCGGCATTGTAGTAGCCCTCCACGGCGAGCGTGGTGAGGCGCCGGGCATCGGTGCCGTCGCGGTTCATGGTGTAGAGCTGAAACTGCCCGGTCGCGTTGGAGGTGTAGGCAATCCGGTCGCGGTTGGGGCTGAGCCGCGGCGCCGTTTCTACGAACACCGAGCTGGTCAGGCGCTGGGCCGCGCCGGCCGTGTCGGCGGCGTAGATGTCGGTGTTGCCATTGACTTCGCGCACGTACAGGTAGCGGTTTTCGGGCAGCGGCCGGGTTTGGAAGCTCCACACGCTGCCGCGCACCACCGCGCCGGCTTGGTCGCGCACGGTCACCTGCCAGAAATACACGGTGTTAAACTTGAGGTTGGCCACCGTGGCGCTCGTGTCGGGGGAGCTGGTGAGCAGCTGCTGCCGGCTGGTCGAGCCGCTCTCGTAGAGCACCACGTCGCTGCGCAAGGAGTCGCCGCGGCCGTCGGGGTCGGTCACGCGCCAGCGCAAGGTCAGGGCCGTGGCGGGCACTCCCGTCGCGCCGTCGGCCGGCGTGGGGCTGGTGGGCAGGTTGGGCGGGCGGTTGGTGCCGGTGGTGCGCTCCAGCACCACGGTCACGGTCGTCGGGGCGCCCTCGCCTACCGTGACGGTTGTTTCCTGGGTGGTGTAGTCGGTCTTGCGGACCGTGAGCGTGTAGCGGCCCGTCGCCAGGTTGGGCAGCGTGAAGCGGCCCTGCGCATCGGTCAGGAAAGAGGAAGTGGCGGGGTTGGTGGTAATCACGGCGCTGGCCAGCGGCGTATTGCCGCGGCTTTCCACGACTACCCCCTCCAAGGACCCGAATTGCGCCGGCTCGACTGTAGTTTCTTCGCAGGAAAACAGCAGTTGGCTTACGAGCAGTAGTAAAAGCCAAAAAGCTCCGGCACGAGCGGAGCCAAAGGTGGAAGGACAGGTCAAAACTGAGCGAATAGTACGCTGATAAAGTGAGGGTAGCGAAACGTAGATAGAGCCGGAAAGCCTCCAAGCCCGGCCCCTGTCGGGTGGACAGGCTTCCGGCTAGGGCCGGTAGATGGCTTGTCCCTGCTGAATGGTCAGGTTGATGCCGCTGCCGACCATTTTTACGTCGTAGCCGGCTGGCGCGTTGGCCCCGCTTTCCACCTGCCTGAGCTGGTTGCCGCTGCCCTGCTGAAGCACCGAGTACCGGCGCTGGTCGACCGAGAGCTGCTGGTCGACCACGTTGCGGGTGCCGCTCTGGATGATTTCGGAGCTGGTGCCGGTGCCCCTGATGGTGCTCTCCACCACGTTGCCCGTCCCGGTCTGGTAGACGATGGTGCTGTTGCCGCGCCCCACCTGCGTAATCTGCGCGGCATTCGCCGAGCCTTGCTGGCTGAGCTGCGTCAGGTTCAGCAGGCTGCCCGCGGCCGAGGCGGCCGGCAGCGCGGGCAGCCCCGCCCGCGCGGCGCCAAGCTGCTCCAGAAGCTGCTGCTCCGTGCCCGCCGCCGTTGCGCCGGCGGCCTGCGCCCGCCCCGGCTGCGCCACTGCCAGCAGCAGGCCAAATGCCGCCAGCATACCCAACAAGCTTGTTTTCATGGAAGTAAACAATTTAACGAAATGCTAAGCTAATGCCGGGAAAGGGAAATTTCCCTACCCCCCTTGCCACGGCCGATGGCGGCAAGGGGGGTAGGGAATGGGCCGCGCCGGAGCGGTTGGCGGTTAGGTCGGGGCCGGGGGGGTAGGGATTAGCGGTTCTGGCGAATGACGAGCACGTTGTCGCTGCCCGCCTGCACGACCTCGCTGCGGTTGCCCGACAAGCCCTGGTAGGTGCTCACCGAGTTCAGCTCGCCGCTCTGTTCCTGGCGGGCGTAGTTGTTGAGGCCGGACTGGTCAATCAGGGCCTGGTTGTCGCGCCCGCCGTTCTGCACCTGGATGGCCTGCTGCCCAAAGCCCGACTGTAGCACCGTTACGCGGGACACATCGGCGCCGCCGAGGCTGCTCTGCGTCTGGCTGGCCGAGTTGCTGTTCCCCCTTTGCTCGATAATGGCCTCATTCTGAGCGCCAGTCTGCACCTGGCTGGCCGCGTGGCCCCCGCCCGTTTGCGTAATCGTGGCGACCAGGTCCTGGCCGTTCTGGCTTTGCGAGGCTTGGTGGACGTTGCCCGTCTGCTGAACCGTGGCCGTGCTAACAAAGGCCGTCACCTGCACCTGGCTCACCCGGTTGTCGTTGCCGGTTTGCGTGGCGGCAACCGTGGCTTCGCCCCGCTCCTGGCGCTGGGTGGCGTTGTTGCGCTGGCCGTTCTGGTCGAGCGTGGCCGAGGTGCCGCCCAGTCCGGTCTGGGTCTGGGTACCGCCGTTGCCGCTACCCATCTGCGTAGCGCGCGCCACCAGCCCGAATTCAGCCTGCTGCGACTGCGTCAGGGTGTTGTTGTTGCCCGTCTGGGCCGCCTGCGCGTTGCTGCCGAACGTGGTGCGCTGCGTCTGCGTAATCAGGTTGTCGGTGCCATTCTGGGTGGCGCTGGCGGTGCCCAGGGACTGCTCCTGACTAGCCCGGTTGCGGGTGCCGGTCTGATCAATGGTACCGTTGCTGGGCCCCAGCCGGAAGCTGCCGGACTGCTGCTGGCTGGCGCGGTTGCCTTCGCCTAGCTGGCTAATCACGCCATTGGTTTCGCCGCTCTGATTCTGAGTAGCCGAGTTGTATCGGCCGTCCTGATACACTGTGGCCAACACGCCGTTGAAGCTGCCGGACTGGTTTTGAACGGCGAAGTTATTGCTGCCCATCTGGGTCGCCGCCGTCCGCAAGCTCACGCTGGAACCCGTGTGCTGCTGGCTGGAATAGTTGTTCGTGCCGGTCTGGGCGATGCTGACCGTGCTGCCAAACGCACTGCCGGTTTGCTGCTGAGTGCCTTGGTTGCCAGTTCCCGTCTGCGAGATAGTGAGCGCGGTTCCCTGCCCGCCGGCGTGCACCTGATTGGCCGAGTTGACCGCGCCAACCTGCGTAATAAGCACGCTGGAACCCGCCCCTGAACTCAGCGACTGCCCGGCCTGGTTGCTGCTGCCGGTTTGCGAGACGGTGGCGCTGCCGTAAGTGCTGTTCACGGTTTGGGCCGACCGGTTGGCGGTGCCGTTCTGCGTGCCCGCCGCCCGGTTGAAATCGCCCGTGACGGACGCCCGCAAGCTGTTGTTAGTGCCCGTCTGCATGATGGTCACCGAGTTGTCAGTGCCGCTCGTCGTCACGGACTGGGTGTTGTTTTGGGCCGTAGCCGCTCCGGTGGTCAGCAAAGCAGCGGCGAACAGAGGTAAGCTTTTCATAAGGGGGTAGGGAGTTGAAGTGAGGGTGAGCGAACCAGCGTGAATTGAGTTACAAATGTCGAAGGGGGGTAGGGAATCAGCCGCGCCGGAGCGATTGGCGGTTAGGTCGGGGCCGGGGGGGTAGGGATTAGCGGTTCTGGCGAATGACGAGCACGTTGTCGCTGCCCGCCTGCACGACCTCGCTGCGGTTGCCCGACAAGCCCTGGTAGGTGCTCACCGAGTTCAGCTCGCCGCTCTGTTCCTGGCGGGCGTAGTTGTTGAGGCCGGACTGGTCAATCAGGGCCTGGTTGTCGCGCCCGCCGTTCTGCACCTGGATGGCCTGTTGCCCAAAGCCCGACTGCACCACCATTACGCGGGCAAAGCTGGCCCCACCAGGACTAGTTTGGGTCTGGCTGGCCGAAAGGCAGTTGCCTGTTTGCTCAATCGTGGCCTCATTAAGGGAGCCGGTCTGGGTTTGGCTGGCCGCGTTGCCCCCTCCCGTTTGCGTGATGCGGGCGGTTAGATAGCTACCACCGCGCTGGTCTTGCGCGGCCTGGTTGACATTACCCGTCTGCTGAATCGTGGCCGTAGCAGCACCCATCACTTGCACCTGCGTAGCGCGGTTATCATTGCCGGTTTGCGTGGTCGCTACCGCAATGCTACCGCCCTGTTCCTGCCGCTGGGTGACATTGTTGCGCTGGCCCGTTTGGTCGAGCGTAGCTAAACCGTTGCCTCCAATCTGTATCTGGGTGCCACTATTGCCGCTACCCATCTGCGTAGCGCGGGCTGTTAGGCCAAATTCAGCCTGCTGCGACTGCACTAGGGTGTTATTGTTGCCCGTCTGGGAAGCCTGGGCGTTACTGCCGAAGGAGGTTTGCTGCGTCTGCGTAATCAGGTTGTCGCTGCCATTTTGAGTAGCACTGGCAGAACCAATGGATTGGTTCTGACTAGCCCGGTTGCGTGTGCCAGTCTGGTCTATAACTCCGCTACTACCTCCGCTTCTGAAGCTGCCGGTTTCCCGCTGGCTGGCACTATTGCCATCACCGATTTGGCTAATCGTGGCGCCAGTTGTCCCGTCCCCGTCTTGATTCTGAGTGGCAGAGTTCGAGTTTCCGGCCTGATACAGCGACGCAGAAGCTGTGTTGTAGTAGGTATACTGATTCTGAGTCGCCGTATTGTGACTTCCTATCTGGGTGGCGGCTATTTTCGAGGAGTAATGGCTGCCAGTTTGCTGCTGGCTCCCAGTGTTGCCCGTACCGGTTTGCGAAAGGCTGACGGAGCCCCCGTATAAAAATTCTACTTGTTGGTTGCCTCTGTTATTCGTGCCTGTTTGAGCAATGACAATCCCGCTTCCCTGTCCACCACCTGCCAGTACTTGATTGGCCGTATTAGCTGAGCCGAGCTGCGTGATAGATACACTGGTGCCAGGACCTGAATTCTGTGACTGCACTGCTTGGTTGCTATTGCCAGTTTGGGACACCGAAGCTCTGCCGTAAAAGCTGGTCTGGCTCTGAATAGCGCGGTTGGAAGAGCCGTTCTGCGTGCTGGTCAACGTGTTTAGCTGCCCTGTCACCGTGGCCTGCGAGCTGTTATATACCCCTGTCTGCACGATGGTCACTGAGTTATCGGTTCCCGTCGTCGTCACGCGCTGCGTGTTGCTTTGCGCCGTAGCGGCACCCGCTGCCCCCAGCAGGGCGGCGGCGAAAACAGGAAAGCTTTTCATAAGGGGGTAGGGAATGGAGGGGTTGAACTTGGGCTAAAGGTAAGGTAGCGCAAACCTAAATTTCATGTTTTATGAGATTATAGTTGTAATATATTGCACGATTAACGTGCACACAGTTCAGTTCAAATGAAAATCACGCTCAGGAACTCATTAAATCAGCTTCCCGCTGCCCGTAGCTATCAGGGCCGGGAAGGGCTGGCGGGCGCCGGCCGCGCGCCGGGCGGGCGCAGGTAGAACACCACGCCCGCGCGGGCGCTCCAGAAGAAATCGTTGTAGCGGCCCTGCCGCACCCGGTCGAGCTGGTCGGAAAAGTAGTAGTGGTTAGCCACGTCCAGGCTGAGGCCTAACCAGTTGGTAGCCAGCAACTCGGCGCCGGCGCCGGCCATCAGGTGGGGTAGGGCGGCGCCGCGGCCCGTGGCGGGCGTGCGCAGCGTGATGCCGCCGCCGCCGAGCAGGTAGGGCGTGAACTGCTCGCGCGGAAACAGCCGGTACTGCCCGCTCAACTCGGCGTAGTTGAACTGCTCGCGGTAGCGCTCCCCGGCGCCCAGCCCAAACCGCCCCAGGCGCAGCGCCGCCGACCACCGCGCTACCCCCCCGGCGCCCTGGTAGTGGAGCGCCACCTCGCCGCCACCCTGAATTTGGGCGTTGCGCAAGTCGCCGGCGTAGCGCACGGCGGCCCCGCTCAGGCCCAGGCCCAGCGCGCCGCGGCGGTCGCGCTGCACCCGGCCCAGCACGTCGAGCTGCTGGTTGTCGTTCTTCTCCTCGAAATATTCATTGATGCCCGGCCCGGTGGTCTCGGCCGCGTTGCGCGGCGCCCACAGGCCGGCCCGGATGCCCTCGTAGACGAGGGCTTGCACCGACTTTTCCAGCGCGTCCTTGACGGCGATTTCCGTGGGCTCGTTGTAGGTGAAGCCGGTTTCGGCTTCCAGCAGCCGCTGAAACTTCACGAACCGGAACAGGCTGGCGCCCACCTGCTGCGAGAGGATGGTGCGGGTGGTGTACACGGTCTTGAGAATCTCGCCCGTGCTGGTGCTGATGGCGCGCAGATACACCGTCACGCGGTCTTGCCGGTACTGGCCCGAGGCACCGGCCCCGAAGTAGCGCAGGCCCGCGCCGCCGGTCAGCACGTTGGCATCATACGAGACAATGCCGCCCTCCAGAATTACGCCCGCAAACAGCAGCGAGGGCAGCGCCTGCTGCGGCTGGCCCGTGAGCTGCGAGTACTCGGCGCGGCTGGAGCGGATGATTTTGCGCTCGTTGAGCAGGTTGCTCAGGTTTTCGCGCTCAATGGCCGTAAACCAGCGCGACTCTTCCAGGGCGCGCAGCAAAATGCTGGTGGCGCCCTGCGTGACGGCTGTTGAGAAGCTGGTGCCGCCCTCAGTGGGCTTGTACTGCCCGGTCTGGTCCCGGAACTTGTACACCGCCACCACAATGCGCTCCTTGGGCTCCGGCAGCTCGCGCAGCAGGCGGCTGGCCTGCGCCTCGGCCCCGAGGCGGGCCTGCTCGCCGCGCACGGGCTGGTGAAAATAAGCCGCGCAGCCGCTCAGGCCCAGCAGCAGCGCGCCGGCCGCGAGCCGCCGAAAAATGGTGTTTATGCCCATAGCCGCCGGTCTCACGTGCCCGGAATGGTAATCGTGGTTTGGTTGCCGGTGCTCGTATCCAGGATGTTGATGGAGAAGCCCGTGCCGTTTGGTACCACCCCAATCTGGTAGGTGCCGACCTGGTAGTTGCCCGGCCGGAGCGCGTCGCTGCCCGGCCCAAACTGGTTGCCCACCAGACGCTGGGCCAGTTGCCCCAGAATCTGCTGGTTCAGGCTCTGCTGGAACTGCTGGAGCTGGTCGAGCGGCGCGGGCGGCGCCGGCGCGTCCGGGTCCTTGATGGAGTTCTGGGCCTGCGCCGAGCTGAGCAGCCACTGGTAGTTAAACGTGTCGCCGCCAAAAGCTGGGTTGATTGCTCGATACACCAAATCCTGCGCCGCCGCCCGCTGCGCCCCCGCGGCCAGCAGCAGCACAAATACCCATCGTAGAAATGCTTTCATTACTGTAAAGAAGAAGTAGACAAGTCAAAGATGACAAAATAATATTCTTTCTACTTGAAGTAAATCTCAAATTCAGCGAACGAGGTAGAGACACAACATTTTGTGTCTCCTCGCAGAGGGAGGGGTAGGGTAATCCAATCAGTAAGATTACTGCGCCCCTCGCACTGCAAGGAGACACAAAATATTGTGTCTCTACCTCGTTCGGCTGGCCTGAAAGCTATTTCGAGGCCCTAATACACCTCACTGCCGGGGTTGTCGGCGGTCTGCTCGAGCTGCTGGCTGACGTTGCGGGCGTTGATGAGGTAGTCGTTGGTCAAACTCAGGCTGTAGGCGGCGGCTTCCTCAAGCGCCTCATAGTTAGGTGATAAGGGCAGCTCGACTAGGGCATTGTCGTTTACTTCCACCGAAATAAGCGTGCTGGTGCCCCGGCCCGGCTTCTCCCGAATAATGACCGTGTAATCACCCAGATTGGGCGCCGGGTCCCACTGCTCGTAGAAAAGAGCGTAGAAGTCGCGCCCCAGCTTGGTGATGGTCTGGTCGAGTATCAGGCCATTTATCTCCATTTCCGGCGGGCGCTGCGAACCGGTTTGGGTGGAGTCGGGGGCGGTAGCTTTCAGCAGCAGGCGCAGGGCTTCTTCCACTTTGCTGGCCGGCAGGGTTCCTCCGGGCGCCGCCGGCTTCGCCGGTGGGTCCTGCCGGGCCGGCGGGGGGGTAGGGATGCCTCTGGTTTGGGCCCGGCCTGCGTGGCTGGCTAGCAGCACCAGCAGCCCGGCCAAGCTCAAGGTGAAGAGGCAGTGCGGCCACCGCGGAACAAGCCGTTTTAATTGGGGCATAGTGCTTAAAATCAGCATGTTCAGGCGCTAGTCTGAACTGAGGTTAAATATAAACTGGCCGCGGTAAAGAGAGCGAAAGCCGGCCCGCCCGTTCGCTCCGAAGCCGGAGCTGCCGGCTCAATCCCTACCCCCCTAAAACTTATTAAGCCGCTGCAACACCTCGCGCAGATAGGTCTGGCCGATGGCGATGCGCTTTTTGCCCATCACGACGGTGTTGTCCTCGATGGCCTGCACGTGGCGTAGGTTCACGATAAAGGAGCGGTGCACGCGGGCAAAGTCGCGGGCCGGAAACTTCTCCTCCACGGCCCGCATCGTGCTGTGCACGATGAGCTTCTGCCCGTCCAGCACCACGTGCACGTAGTCGCCGAGCGCCTCGACGTAGCGCACCTCGGCGAAGGCCACGCGCACGAGCTTGTTATCAACCTTGATGAAGGTGAACTCGGCCTCGGCGTCGGTGGGGGGGGTAGGCGCCGGGGCGGCGGTCAGCGCGCGGCGCGCTTCCACGGCGGCCAGCGCATGGCGGGCAGCGGTCAGAAATCGGGCGTAGCTGATGGGCTTGACCAGGTAATCCACCACGTGAAATTCAAAGGCCTGCACCGCGTAGCTGGGGTTGCTGGTGATGAGCACTACGGCCGGCACCTCGTCGGGGGCCAGGGTGCCGAGCAAATCCAGGCCCGACATGAGCGGCATCTCCACGTCCAGAAACAGCACGTCGACGGGCGTGGTGCGCAAGACCTCGGCGGCGGCCACGGCGCTGTCGCAGGTGCCCACCGCTTCCAGAAAGGCCGTGTTGGTCACGCAGTTCTCGACCACCTGCCGGGCCAGCGGGTCATCGTCCACAATCAGGCAGCGCAGGGGAGTGGCGGGAGCAGGAGGGGGTAGGGCCATTAGCCGCTAAGGTAGAAAGGCAGCGCGGATTATGCGAAATTGCTTGGCTGGCCAAGCTTGCTGAAGCTCAACAGTGCTATGAAGCGAGATTTTGCGGTTTGCGCTACGACCCGGCCGGCACGGGCTGCGGCAGCCGCTGCCGCAGCCGCGGATACAGCCCGGCCAGCTGCTGCCCGATGGCGGCCACGGCCGGCGCCGCGCCCTCGGCAGCGAGGCTGGCCGGCTGCTCCAAGTGACTGAGCTGGGCGACCAGGGCCGGCAAGCCAAAATAAGCGGCCTGCCCGCGCAGCTTGTGGGCCGCTGCGGCCAGGGCGGCGGCATCGCTCACCGCGGCAGCCTGCTCCAGCCGGGCCAGCAGCGGCGGCGCCTCGCGTAGAAACGTGCTCACGATTTGGGCTATGAAGGCTTCGTTGCCCATCGCCAGCTCTTCCAGCAACTGCCAGTCGGGTGCTTCAGACGCGGGAAGTTGAGTTGCTGGTAGGGTGGGTTTGGCGGGCGAAGGGGGGGTAGGGAAGGCGCCGGCAGCCGGCGCCGCGGTGGCTTCAGTCGCTGAATCAGGGTTGGGCGGCGCGGCGTTCCCTACCCCCCCGGCGGGGCCGCGGCCGGTGCAGCGGGCCAGCACGGCGTAGAGGGCGGCCGGGTCGAAGGGCTTGGCCAGCGCGTCGTTCATGCCGGCGGCCAGGGCCAGGGCGCGGTCTTCGGGCAGAGCCGAGGCCGTGAGGCCGACGATGGGCAGGCGCTGCGGGTCGGGGAAGCGGCGGCGCAGCTGGCGCGTGGCTTCGTAGCCGTCCAGCTCGGGCATCTGAATATCCATTAGAACCAGGTCAAACGCTTCTTTTTCGGCCATTTCCACGGCCAGGCGGCCGTTGGCGGCGAGGCTGACCTGCACGTTCCAGGCTTCGAGCGTGCGGCGCGCGACCAGCTGGTTCAGCTCGTTGTCTTCGGCCACCAGCACCCGCAAGGCCGGCTCAAACGGGGCCAGCTCGGTCGGCCCGTCGGTGGGCAGCAGGGCTGGGTCGGCCGCTTCGGCGGGCAGCTCAAACCAGAACGTGGCGCCGGCGCCCGGCTGGCTCTCGACCCGCAGCCGGCCGCCGTGCAGCTCCACCAGGTTGCGGGCAATGCTCAGGCCCAGGCCGGTGCCGCCAAACTGCCGGGTGGTGGTGGTGTTTTCCTGCGCGAAATCCTCAAAGATGCTTTCCAGCTTGTCCGGTGCGATGCCGATACCGGTGTCCTCGACCGCGAAGCGCAGCCGCCAGCGGCCAGGCCCGGCCGCCGCGTCTGCCGGCGCCGCGGCCACGCGCAAGGTCACGCCGCCCCGGCTGGTGAACTTGATAGCGTTGCCCAGCAGGTTTACCAGAATCTGATTCAACCGCAGCGGGTCGCCGAAGATGGCGGCCGGCACCTCCTCCGCAATTTCTAATCTGAAAATCAGACTCTTACTCGCCGTGGCAAACGCGAACATGCGCTCCAGCCCTTGCAGCAGCTCGCGCAAACCCAGCGGCACGCGCTCCAGCGTTAGCTTGCCGGCCTCGATTTTTGAGGAATCCAGAATGTCGTTGATAATGGCCAGCAGATTCTGCGACGAGCCCTGGATGGCGGCCAGGTACTCGCTTTGCTCGGCCGTGGTCGGCATTCGCTGCAAGAGGTAGGTCAGGCCGATGACGGCGTTCATCGGGGTGCGGATTTCGTGGCTCATGTTGGCCAGAAACCGCGCTTTGGCCTGCTGCGAGGCTTCGGCGGCGTCGCGGGCCACGGTCAGCTCGGCATTAAGCTGTTCGATGCGGACTTTTTCGGCTTGTAGCTCGGCCGTGCGCCGCGCCACCAGGTTTTCGAGCTGCCGCTGCCGGGTTCGCAGCGCGGCCTCGCGCATCCGCACGAACGCCACCAGCGCCGCCAAAGCCAGCGCTGCCCCGGTCGCCACCACCCACGGCTGCTGCCAGAGCGGCACGGCAATGCGGAAGGCGGCACGCACCGGCGCCGCCCAGGCCCCGCCTGCGCCCCGCCGCGCCCGGCCCTCGAACACGTACTGCCCGGCGTCGAGGCGCGGAAACTCGGCCTCGCCAACCGTGGCCGGTAGGCTCCAGTCGTCCTGGTAGCCGCGCAGCCGGTACTGGTACTGCACGGCCTCGCCCGGCGCCAGGCTCAGCCCACGCCAGCTAAAGGCCAGCTGGTGAAGGCCGGCCGGCAGCTCACCGATGCTGTTGGGAAGCTGCCGCACGCCATCGACCTCGGCGCCGGCCCAGGTCAGGTACGGCGGCCGGCGCACGGCGGCAGCGCCGGGCAGGATGCGCAGCACGCCGGCGCGGGTGCCTACCCAGGCCACGCCTACCGAGTCGACCACCGCGGCGCGGGGCCGGCACTCGCGCACCAGCGGGTTGGCAGCCGACGCCAGCGGGCGAAACATCCGGGTGCTCGCCTCGAAGCGGCTCAGGCCCTGGCGGTGCACCACCAGCAGGCCGCCCCCGGCCCGGCCGGCAGCCGGGGGGTAGGAAGCCAGGGCGTAGCAGTAATCGGATTCGAGTCCCTGCCGGGTGGTAAACTGCCGGACCTTGCCCTCGGCAAAACACCAGACCCCGGCGCCCTCGGTGCCGACCCACACGCGGCCGGCGGCATCCTGGGCCAGGGCCGTGGCGTTGCGGGCGCCGGGCGTCAGGTGCAGGGTCTGAAACCGGCCGCTTTGCCAGACCGCCAGCCCCGTGCCCGGTCCGGCCAGCCAGACCCGGCCGCGGCGGTCGGCCAGCACAGCATATATCGTATTGGAGGGCAGGCCCGTAGCCTGCGAATACTGGATGGCCGCCGCGCCGCCGCTGCCGGCCACGGGCGGCGGAAACTGAAACACCCCGGCCGTGGCCGTGCCCACCCACAGGCTGCCGTCGCGGGCGCGGGCTACGGCCGTGATGGGCGTGCCAGCCGGCAGCTGCGCCCGCTGCGCGGCGCTGAGCGCGGGCGCCGGCCCGGTCCAGCCGTGCGGCAGCTGATTTCCTACCCCCCCTCGGCTGATGGAAGGGTCGGTGAGGCGCCACAGGCCCTGACCGGCCGTGCCCAGCCAGTAATTGCCCTCGCGGTCGGCGAGCAGGCTGGTGATGCGCAGGCGCGCGGGCAGCCGCAGGCGGAAGCGCCGCCGCAGCGCCGGCAGCGCCGCCGTGTCCGGCCGCGTGGCCGAAGTGTTTGCTGCGGCCGGCGCGGCCGGGCTGGCGGCGGGAGGGGGGGTAGGGCGAAACTGCTCGCCGTCCCAGCGCGAGTAGCGGCCGTTGGAGTGGCGCACCGTGAGCGCGCTGGTGGGGGAAGCCAGGGAAAAGCCGGTGGCCGCGTCCTCGCTCAGCCCTTCCCTGACGGTGAAGAGGCGGAAGACCGTGCCGTCGTAGCGCACCACGCCGCCGGCGGTGGCCAGCCAGAGGTAGCCGGACTGGTCTTGCGCCAGCGCGTAGATGAGGGGCTGGCCCAGGCCCTCGGCCTCACCGAACTGCTTGAGAAACAGCTGCTGCGCGCGCAGCCGCGGGCCGGGGAGCCCCAGCAGGCCCAGCAGCAAAATCAGCTTGAGTAGCAAAAACTTCATCGCTGAAAGTTACTGTTTTCAGCGTCGGCGCGCCTGTGAGGTCGGCTAATGCTTGAGCGGACTAATTGTACCGTGAACCCGGTGAGTCCGCGAGTGGAACAGCTGGAATAGCTTGAGTGACGAGCGAACCGTTTACGCGCGGACCCGCAGAGTCCACGGTACGTCTGCGCTACTCGACCCGGCGGCGGCTGGCTTTCTTCTCGCCGTCTTTTTTCTTGGTTTCCAGGCGCTTGCGCACGGCGCTTTTGCTGGGCTTGGTAGCTTTGCGGGGCTTGTCCTGGTGCAGGCCCTGCCGCAGCAGCTCGTGCAGCTTGCGCAGGGCAATATCCTTGTTGCGCAGCTGGCTGCGGTCTTCCTGCGCCGTGATGAGCAGCACGCCCTCGGCCGTGAGGCGCGAGCGGAGCTTGCCTTGCAGCCGCTCTTTCTGCTCGGCGCTCAGCAGCTGCGAATCAGCCAGCACAAAGCGCAGCTCGACGCGGCTTTCCACCTTGTTCACGTTCTGCCCGCCCGGCCCGCTGCTGCGGCTGGTCTGGAAGTTGATTTCGGGCAGAAACGCGTTGGCGGGCGGCAGCAATGGACAGTGAGCAGTGAACAGTTGGCAGTGAGCAGTTGGCGGGTAGCCCCAGCGGGGCGGCGTATTGGTAGCAAAAAACGAGCAGGGATAGTTCGAGCCCCAGCGGGGCGAAATAACGGTTGTTGACGTTCAACCATTATTTCGCCCCGCTGGGGCTCAGAGTTCGCAGGGGGGTAGGGTTTCTACCAATACACTGCCCCGCTGGGGCTGCCTGCTCACTGTTCACTGCTCACTGTTCACTGCTCACTGTTAAATCCTTTTCCAGCAGCATGGCGCCATACGAGTAGCCGCCGCCGAACACGGTGACGATAATTTTGTCGCCCGCCACCAGCGTGTCCCAGACCTCGGCCAGGCCGATGGCGGCGCCGGCGCAGCCGGTGTTGCCGAGGCGGTCGATGTTGTTGACGGCCCGCTCGGGGGGTAGGCCCAATTGCTTGACCACGTTGTTAGCGATGCGCAGGTTGGCCTGGTGCGGGATGAGGTAGCGCAGGTCGTCGGCCCGGAGCTGGTGCTGGTCGAGCAGCGTCTGGGTGATGCGGGCCATGTAGGTGCAGGCCCACTGAAACACGTCGCGGCCGTGGGGCATCACAATGCCCTGCCGCACCGGCGTCAGCGTCACCGAGCAGTCGGCCTTGCCCACCGGGGCAGCTCCGCCGGTGAGGATGGTTTTTATCAGCAAGTCGTTGGGGCCGAGGCGCTCGCGGCTCAGCAGCAGCGCGGCGGCACCGTCGCCCCAGAGGTGGCCGGCCATCGTGTCCGACTCGTTGTTGTAGGCCGTGTTGTGCTCGCTCACCACCACGATGGCCCGGCTGGCCTTACCCATTGCAAAGTAGCCTTCCACAATTTCCAGCGCGTTGAGCAGCGACGAGCAGGCCGACGAAATGGTGAGCGTCGGAATCTCGTTCACGCCCAAATCGCGCTGCACGGCGTGGGCAGCCGTGAAAATGGTGTCGTGGGGCGTGTAGGTGCCGGCCACAATCAGGTTGACGGCGGCCGGGTCGAACCCTGGGGCGGCAGCCAGCGCGGCGCGGGTGGCGGCCACGGCCATCGTGTTGCCATTCTCGTCGGGCCCGGCCCGGCGGCGCTCGCGGATGCCGGTGCGCTCGATTATCCAGTCCGAAGACAGGCCGTTGAGCTGAGTGAAGTGTTCGTTCGTGACGACGGCCGCCGGCAGATAGGCGGCCACGTGGTGCAGGTACACGGGCAAGTGAAGAGGAGAAAGGGCCGCGGCAGGGTGGGAAAGGCAGGTGCCAGGCCGGTTTGAGCGGGCGAAGGTAAGGGCCGGTCGGCGAGGGCCGGCGGACCACCCGCGCCGGGCCGCCGTATTGAGCCGTGGCGGATAGTTGGTAGACCGCCGCCAGACTATTAGCCGCCCGCCGCCGTTCAAACGGCCCGCCCCTGGCCGGGTTCTTTTTTCGTCCTATAAGATTATGACCTTCCGCTTCCCGCTGATTAGCTCCCGCCCCGCCGGCCCGCGACGGCGCCTACCCCTTGCTTTTTTCCTGTTGCTGCTAGCCGCCGGCGCCGCGCAGGCCCAGAAATACCGCACCGCCGCTGGCCTGCGCATCGGCAAAGACAACACCGGCCTCACCATTCAGCAGAAAGTCCTCGATAAGGTGACGCTCGAAGGCCTGGCCCTGGCCGGCCCGCGCGAATTTAGCGGCACGGTACTGGTCGAGCGCCACTTCGGCATTCTCGGCCCCAGCCTCAACTACTACCTCGGTGCGGGCGGCCACCTGGGCCGCCACCAGGACCACGGCGCCATCGGCGGCCTCGACTTCATCGTGGGCGCCGAGTACAAGATTGCCCTGACGCCTTTCGTGCTCAGCCTCGACCTCAAGCCCAGCCTGGAACTGGGCAACGGCGACGGCGACTGGGGCCGCTTCCCGAGCGCCTTTTCGGTGCGCTACATTTTGCTCAAAGACAAGAGGGAAGGCGTGTTCCGGCGCCTGTTCGGTAAGGGCCGGAAGAAGTGAGAGGGGTAGGGAATTGGGCGGGCTTGCTAAAAAAACATCAGCCCGATTAAGGTTGCCAGCCCGGCAGAAAAAGCCCGGCGCCCGGCCGTAGGGAAAGTTGAGCAGCAGACCTTTGACGATGGGTTTTAATCTCAGGACAGGGATGTGCCCAGTAGCAGGCCCACATTCATAAGATTATGCGCGGCCATCGCGACCAGGCACGAGCCGCTGCGCTCGCGCACCCATAAGAACAACGTTCCAAACAGGAGCTTGTCGAGTATTCTGCCCAAGGGAAAATGGGCTTGCGGCAGCAAGGTCAGCGGACCATCGAAAACCAGGCCGTGCGCCAGCAAAAAGAGCCCTACCCCCACTAAGCCGCCCCAACTGGTTCGGGTGCCGAAGAAGGAAATGGTACGCGGAAACGCCTGGCTCAGCAGGCCGAGAAAGGTGCCCCGGTACAGCAGTTCCTCCGCTATTCCCGGCATGGTAAGCTGGTATAAATACGCCTCCACCGATGGGGCGGGACGCAGCGGTCCCAGGGCTGTGGACAGCATTTGCAGGACCGCGAAGCCCAGCACGACGGGCCCCCCGGCCCGCCAGGAGCCCGGCCGGGGCCGGTTCAGGCCAACCTCGGCCGGGCTCACCCACTTAAAACCGTAGATGACGAGCAGGGACAGCAGCACGCTGAGCGCCTTGCCGGTCCAGTTGCGCTGCAACCCAAAATTGAACTGTGGCCCCAGCCACACAGGCAGCATGGTGGCCAGCTCGCTCAGCGCATACACCAGCGCCGCCAGCCCGATGGCCCGCGGGGCGGTTCGCAGCCGCGGTACGCACAGCAGTAGGCACAACAGGCCTAAGAACAATACAATCATTGGTTTTGCTGGTGTAGCCCAGGGCCTGACTGAACTGCATTTATATCTGCTACAGCCGCCGCACCGAGCCACTGCCCGACTTCGAGGAGCTGACCTGCGGGCTGCCGCGGTAGAGCACGTCGCCGGAGCCGCTGATGCGCGAGGCCAGAGTTTTGGCGGCGTTGGTGCGGGCGCTGCCCGAGCCGCTGATACGCACGCTGGTGTCGTCGGTGCGCAGCTCGTCGGCGCGCACATTGCCCGAGCCCGAAATGCCGATGCGGTGCTGCGGGCAGCTGCCGCCGAGCAGGATGTTGCCGGAGCCGGCGAGCGAGGTTTCCAGCTTCTGGGCCGTGAGCTGGGTTAGCTCCAGGTTGCCGGAGCCGGCCACGCTCACGCGGAAGTCGCCGGCCTGCACCGGGCCCTCCACCTTCAAATCGCCGGAGCCGGCCACGCCGAGCGCCGTCAGGCTGGGCGCCGTCACGTACACAGTCACGGGCCCTTCAAACCGCTCGGTGCCGAACATGTTGCGGCCCTCGCGGCGCCGGCCCACGCGCAGGCTGCCGCCTTCGACTTCGGTTTCGACCTTGGCCTGGTCGGCGGCCGAGGCCTCCACTTCCACGCGCTGCGGGCTGCCCTGGCGCACCACCACGCGCATCGAGCCGGCGGCCGATACGGCTGAGAAGGGGCCCACCGGCCGGGTTTGGCGCTCGGTGGGAGGATAGGCGGCAGCCGTCGCGGTGGCTTCGGCGGCGGCCGGGGGGTAGGGATTCCGAGCAGGGCCAGCAGGGGCAGCAGCAGGACTAGCTTTTTCATGGCAAAGAGATGAAGTGGAAAAGGTGAAAGAAAAGAAATATTTCTGACAGATGGTGGCCGCCGGGTCTTGGTTGCCTGGGCGCGGGCTTATCGCAGAAAAACGATTTACTACCCCCACCTCAAGGCCCGCTAACCGGGGATGGGCCGCTGCTGCCCGGCAGCCACCTCAACCCTGGCGGCCCCAAGCGGGTAAAGGAGCGTTGTTTCCCTACCCCTACTTTCTTTGCTTATGTCTACTGCTGATACTATTCGCGCCGCTGTTCCCGGCACTCCTTCCTCCGGCATCCGGGCGCTGGCCCGGCTGGGCTTTGCGGCCATCGGCATCGTCTATGTCCTGATGGGCATCCTGACGCTGCTGGCCGCCGCTGGCCAGCGGCAAAGCGGCAGCACCGACAAGGAAGGTGCCGTGCAGTACCTCCAGGACTTGCCCGGCGGCCCGGTGCTACTGGGCCTAATTGCCGTAGGGCTGCTGGGCTACATCATCTGGCGCTTTACTCAGGCCATCCGCGACACCGAGAGCGAGGGTGGCGGCGCCAAGGGCCTGGGCAAGCGGCTCGGCTACGTGGGCAGCGGCCTGTTCTACAGCGGTTTGGCCTTGTACGCTGCTCGCCTCGCCCTGCAAGGGCAGGCCAAGGCGAGCAGCGGCCAGACCTCGCAGAGCCTGACGGCGCGGGTGCTGGGCTGGCCCGGCGGCAACTGGCTGATTGTGCTCGTGGGGGTAGGCATCATCGGCGTTGGCCTCTACCAGCTCTACAAGGCTTACTCCGGCCGCTTCGAGAAGGATGTGAACGCCAGCAGCCTGCCCGCCGGCCAGCAGCGCCTGGTTTACCGCGCCGGCCAGGTCGGCTTCACGGCGCGGGGCGTAGTGCTGGGCATCATTGGCTACTTCTTCGTGCAGGCCGGCTTGCAGGCGCGGGCCGGCGCCGTGGGCAGCACCGGCGAGGCCTTCGACCTGCTGGCCGCGATGGGGCCGTGGGTGCTGGGCACGGCGGCGGCGGGCCTGCTAGCCTACGGCCTCTTTATGCTGGTGCAGGCCCGCTACCCGGTGCTGCGCGGGGTATAGAGAACGGGTAAGTAATTAAACGTCATCAAAAATGTCGGCCCATTCCAAGGTGAGGCCGGGCTGTGTATACACTGGAATAGAACCGGGCTGCGCGTATTCGGCGGCCAGCCGGTAGCGCTCTCCTTCCAGTACGTAAGCCGCCACTGTATTGACGCCTGGAAACACTATCCAATACTCGCGGACTCCGCTTTCCTCGTAAAGGTCGAATTTCGTTCTCGTGTCGTGGCTCGTATTGCCAGGCGACACAATTTCGATAATCCAGTCGGGCGGACCCAGACAGCCGCGGTCGTCGAGCTTACCTAGGTCGCAGATGACCGAAATATCTGGCTGCACGACGGTCAGAATCTGTTCGTCCCCATTAGCGCCGCCCGTGGTCAGGCGCACATCGAAGGGCGCGTGATATACCTGGCAAGTCTTATCGTCCAGCGAAGCCAGCAGGCGTCGCAGAAACTTAGTAGAATAGCGCTGGTGGCGGCGGCTTGGTCCCGCCATCGGCCGCAGCAGCCGGCCCTTCACTAGCTCCACGAACTCGTCGAACTTCCACGTCAGATAGTCGGCATAAGTATAGGTCTGGTTCGGGTCGAGTTGTGAGAAGTTCGTGATGGGCGTCATGGTCAGCGGGCTAAGTGCCTGGTAAAGATAAGGTGCCCCTTACCCCACATAATCGGCCAGGTACGCATAGCGCGGGCACAATTGCCCGCCCTTGGCAATAGTCGCCCGCGCCAGCACGCCATCGGGGTCGCCGGCCAGCAGGTGCGGAAACACGTGGTCGAGCAGCTGCCGGCCGAAGTCGCGGCTGGCGTTGCGGGGCAGCTCGCAGGGCAGGTTGTCTACGGCCATCACCGTGATGTTTTCGGGCGCCGAATACGCAGGCGCCAGCTCGCCCGTGGCCGGCACGTAGTCGTAGGCTGGCGCTGTAATCGTGGCCGCGCGCCGCGTGACGGGGATGGAGCCGTTCACGTCGCAGGTCACGTCGGCAATGGTGTTGATGCGGAAATCCGGCCGTTGGGTATCGGCTTCGCTGAGCAGGCGCGGCGCGGCCGGGTGCCAGTAGGCGCAGGCGATGAGCAAATCGGTCAGGGGCAGGTAGGGGGCGAAGGTGCTTTCGTAGCTCGCGGGGTGCTGGTGGAAGTCGGCCGTGTCCCAGGGCCGGCCGTCGCGGTGGCGGTGGTAGTCCCCGGAGCGGAGCTGCGCGTACACCGGCTCCGCAAAATCCTGGTGCAAGTACTGATGCACGGTCACTTGCCGGATGCCCATTTTATCCAGCACTTCGAGCGCGCCGCCGGCCACCCGGCCGCTGCCGGTCACCGCGATTTTAAGGGGGGGTAGGGATTTTACCTTGAAATATTCTTCCTGCATATCATCCAAATCGACGCACTGATGCGCGGGCTTCAGCTCAAACAGCCCGTGTTTGCGCCCATACGTCAGCAGCGCGTTATACGCCCCCACGATGCCGGCGTAGCGCCCGAAGGCCACCACGCGCTGCCCGGCGGCATCGGTGAGCAGCTCGTAGTCAATCAGCGTGATATTACGGGCCAGCACCGCCCGCAGCAGCTCGCGGTTGGCGGGCTGCTTCTTGATGGTGTGGGAAAAGAAAAAGTAGGTTTTATCGGGAACGAGCAGCGCCACCGGCACTTCCTTCACGCCCAGCAGCACGTCGCAGTCGGCCACCTCGTCCTGCACGCTCAGGCCCAGGTCGCGGTATTCCTGGTCGGCGTAGGCGCGCACCAAGCTGCCCTGCACGATGACCCGCAGGCCGGGATAAGTTGTCTGGGCTTCCACGCTTTTCTTGGGCGTGAGCGCCACGCGCTGGTCGGCGGGCACCTTGCCCTCGCGGATGAGGCCGATTCTCAGGGAGTGGGGGGGTAGGGAATCGGCGCTCAGGGACTTTGGGGCGGGCATAGGGGGTAGGGAATTCAAGGCAAAGCTAGGCGTTCGGGGCCGGGCCAGGGGACGTTTTGACCCTACCTTTGTTTAGGGTTACATAAAGCCAAAAACAAGTTTTATTAAGCTGCCTGGTCTGCTGTTTGGCAACTCATCATTGGCCGGTCCTACCCCTTCTTTCGCCACCCCACCACTCTCGTTTATGTCGCTGAAATTCCAGCCTGCCGACGTTTTTGAAGCCCGCCACAATGCTCCCGACCCGGCCGCCATTGCCGCCATGCTGCGCACCGTGGGCGTCGAGTCGCTCGACCAGCTTATCCAAGAAACCGTGCCGTCGGCCATTCGCCTGCCGCGCGAGCTGAACCTGCCCGCCGCCCTCAGCGAGCGCGCCTTCCTGGCCAAGTTCCGGCAGATTGCGAGTCAGAACAAGGTCTTTAAAAGCTACATCGGCCTCGGCTACCACGACACGACCCTGCCGCCGGTCATCCAGCGCAACATCCTCGAAAACCCCGGCTGGTACACCGCCTACACGCCCTACCAGGCCGAAATTGCCCAGGGCCGCCTCGAAGCGCTTATCAATTATCAAACCCTGATAATCGACCTCACGGGCCTGGAAATCGCCAATGCCAGCCTGCTCGACGAGGGCACCGCCGCCGCCGAGGCCATGCAGATGCTGCACGCCCAGACCAAGAAGAAAACGGCGCATAAGTACTTCGTTTCGGAGCAGGTCTTGCCCCAAACCATCGATTTGCTGCGCACTCGCGCCACGCCGGTTGGCATCGAAATCGTGGTCGGCGACCACCGCGCGGCCGATTTGAGCGGCGCTAACGGCGCGGACTACTTCGGTGCGATGGTGCAGTATCCGGGCGCCGACGGGGAGGTGTTCGACTACCGGGAGTTTATCAGCAGCGCGCAGGCCAATCAAGTGTTCGTGGTGATGGGCGCCGATTTGCTGGCCCTCACGCTGCTTACGCCGCCCGGCGAGCTGGGCGCCGACGTGTGCGTGGGCTCGTCGCAGCGCTTCGGCATCCCGATGGGCTACGGCGGGCCGCACGCCGGCTTTTTCGCTACCAAAGACCAGTTCAAGCGCGTCATCCCCGGCCGCATCATCGGCCAGAGCATCGACGCGGCCGGCAACAAGGCCTACCGCATGGCCCTGCAAACCCGCGAGCAGCACATCCGCCGCGAAAAAGCGACCAGCAATATCTGCACCGCGCAGGTCTTGCTGAGCGTGCTGGCCGGCATGTTTGCCGTCTATCACGGCCCGGCGCGGCTCAGGCAGTTTGCCGTGAATACGCACGCGCTGGCGCAAGTGCTGGCCAAGGAGCTGAAGACGCTCGGCATTGAGCAGAGCAACGAGTTCTACTTCGACACGCTAAATTTCCGCCTCGAAAGCGCTGAGCTGGCCGCCGCCGTGCGCCAGGAAGCTGAGGCTGCCGGCCTCAACTTCCGCTACTTCGACACGGTGCGGGTTGGCATTTCGCTCAACCAAAATACCGAGCTACACGACGTAGCCGACATCGTGGACGTATTTGCTAAGGTGCTGGGCCAGGAGACGGCCGCGGCGGCTTCCCTACCCCCCTCCCTGGAGCTAACCTGGCCCGAAAGCCTCATCCGCCAGAGCGAGTATCTCACGCACCCGGTCTTCAACTCGCATCACGCCGAGCACGAGCTGCTGCGCTACATGAAGCAACTCGAAAACAAGGACCTGAGCCTGGCCCACAGCATGATTCCGCTGGGCTCCTGCACCATGAAGCTCAACGCGACGGCCGAGATGCTGCCCGTCACCTGGCCCGAAATCGGCGGCCTGCACCCGTTCGCGCCGCTTGACCAGGCGCTGGGCTACCAGCAGATTTTCCGGGACTTGCAGAGTTGGCTCTGCGAAATCACCGGCTTCGCGGCCGTGAGCTTGCAGCCCAACTCCGGCGCCCAGGGCGAGTACGCCGGCTTGCTGGCCATCCGCGGCTACCACGAGGCGCTCGGCGACCACCACCGCACCGTGGCCCTGATTCCGGCCTCGGCCCACGGCACCAACCCCGCCTCGGCCGTGATGGCGGGCATGGAAGTCGTGGTGGTGAAAAGCTCCGACGAAGGCAACGTGGACGTGGCCGACCTGCGCGAAAAAGCCCAGCAGCACGCCGACCGCCTCGCCTGCCTGATGGTGACGTATCCCAGCACGCACGGCGTGTACGAGGAAACCATCATCGACATCTGCCACCTGATTCATGAGTTCGGCGGGCGCGTCTACATGGACGGCGCCAACATGAACGC
>NZ_CAXTEF010000032.1:0-53526 GCF_964243305.1 uncultured Hymenobacter sp. | reverse complement strand
CATGGGCAGTGGAAGGTAAGACTGGCCACTGTCTGTTTTCACTGGACCACCTCATCCTTCAGCGTATGGCTTGCATTCCTCAGCCCAAAGCGCTATCTTTGCGCTCCGTTTCGTAAAAAATTCAACCGTGGCAGCGGCGCTGCCTTTCAGCCTTTTACTTCGCCATGAGCGTACTACTCGACTTTATCAACCAGGAATCTCAGGAGCGCCGCGCCAGCTTCCCCAGCTTCGCCGCCGGCGACACGATTATCGTGCACGTCAAAATCCGCGAGGGTAATAAGGAGCGCATCCAGCAGTTTCAGGGCGTGGTGCTCCAGCGCCGCAACCCTAGCTCGAATGGCGAAACCTTCACCGTGCGCAAGATTTCCAACCAAATCGGCACCGAGCGCATCTTCCCGCTGCTCTCGCCCAACATCGACAAGATTGAGGTCATCCGCCGCGGCAAGGTGCGCCGCGCCCGCCTCTTCTACCTGCGCGGCCTCTCCGGCAAGCAGGCCCGCATCAAGGAGCGCCGCCTGAATCCGGTGACCGAGGCTTCGGCCTAAGCCACCTGCGGCGCTTAATTTCAGCAATAAAAAGCCGGCCCTCTTCTTTCGGGAAGAGGGCCGGCTTTTTGGCTTTGGCAACCAGACAGGGGGTAGGGACGTGGCAAGTATTTCTCTATTCCCTACCCCCCTTGCCTTCGCCTAACGGTGCGACGAGTAGTCCTGCGGCAGGCTGCCGTCAATGGTATCGGGCGCGTCGGCAGCGCCTTTGAACTGCTGGGCCACGGCCGTGAGCACTTCGCCGAGCTTGGTGACGCGGGTCGCGGTGTTGGTGTTCTCGGCAAAGTTGGCGGCCAGGCTGGTATTTTTGCCCAGCTTGGTGAGCAGACCGGCAATCACGTCTTTGTCGAAGGTGCCGGAGCCAAAATGCGCCTTCAGCGCCTGCATGTCCACTATCAGCTCGTGCAGAGCGGGGTTGTTTACTTCTTTTAAATCGCCAATCCAGCGCTGTAATTGATTATCGAAACCAGCGCGCGACGCTTCTTCAACTAAATCGCCGCTGAGCAGCTTGATGGCGCCATCGAGGTGCTGCTGGTGCTGAACATCTTTCTTTTCCATGTTTTAAGGGAATAGGATAGGGAATACGAAAGCCGGGCGACCATTGTCGGCCGGCGTCTTTGCCAACGGCACAAGCCCCGGCAGGGTTGAGGTAGCCCCGCAAAAAGCCCCGCCCGGAAGTTTCCGGGCGGGGCTTTTAGATAAATAGCGATAATGAGTGCGGCGGAAGTTGGGACGGCTAATCCCTACCCCCCTCGGGCGGCGCGAAGCCCCTATTCAATCTTGTTCATGCGGTCTTTCACGGCCTCCAGCGCGAGGCGCATGTTTACAATGTCGGCGCGGGCGGCTTCCTGCTCTTTGAGGTTCAGGTCCACGAGGTTGTTGTACTGGAGCAGCTCGGCGGCGTTGGCAGCCAGCTGCTGCTGAATCTCAATTTTGCGGGCCTTGTTTTTCTCGATGTCTTTCTTGATGTTGTCGCCTTTGGCGATAACGGCCATGTGATTGTTTTGCGAAGCCACCAGCGCTTTCTCCGACTCCGAAACCTGGGCTACCAGGTCTTCGCGGTACATCTGCCGGGCAAAGTCCTTGAGATATTTCTCGCCGGCTTTCCACTGTTGCGGCGTGGCTTCCTTGCCCAGGTAGGCATTGCCGAGGTCAATGCTCCACCACACGCTCGTGCCCGTGGGCGAGGCCTCCACCTTACTAATGACGCGCACCGGGTTGGGCGCGATGTCCTCAATCGTAATACCCTCCATCGTGATGACGCCCTTGTTGTTCTTCACCTTGCCGGGAAACTTCTCAGTGAGCTGCTTGGCCCAGGCCGACTCCACCCGGCGGCTGTCGAGTTGAATGCTCACGCGCTGCCCCTTGCGCGGAATGTTGTTGATAGATTGCTCGGTCTCGTCAACCGGCGACTTCTGCGCGTAGCCGCTCAGCGAGGCCAGCAGCAGCGCAAAAGCCAAGAGTATACTTTTCTTCATGATGTATTGGAGGAGTAAAAATTGATGGATAAAGATTAAAGTACAATTCGCGTACCAACGTGCACCTAGTACGGCCTTTCAAATTTAGGTGCTTTCTATTGACTGGCCTTTGTCTGCGGCAACATTTTTCGCTGAATCCGTAAGATTATTACTTTTCTTATATTATAAGTCCGATAGGTGCCAAATCAGGCTTCTAGTGCACTTATTGGTTTATCCAACCGAACAAAGCGGCCCTATCTGGGTTACTTCCCTCTATGCCCATCACCGTCTGCCGCACCGAGCATTTCAACGCCGCTCACCGCCTGCACAACCCCGCCTGGACCGACGAGCGCAACGCGCAGGTCTTTGGCAAGTGCAATAATCCAAATTATCACGGCCATAATTACAACCTCACCGTGCGCCTGACCGGCGACGTGGACCCCGAAACTGGCTACCTCTACGACCTCAAGCGCCTGAGCGACCTGATAAAAGCGCAGGTGCTCGACCGCTACGACCATCGCAACCTCAATCTCGACACCGAGGAGTTTGCGCACCTCAACCCCACGGCTGAGAACATCGCCGTCGTTATCTGGCAGCGCCTGCGCCCGCACCTCGACGCCAGGCTGGGCCTCTCGGTCACGCTCTATGAGACGGACCGTAATTTTGTCGAGTACTATGGATAATTCAGCTGAAGACCAGGCGGCAGCCCTGCTGGCCCTGCCCGGCGATGCGCACCTGCCCGAAAACCTGCGCACGCCCCTGCGCGCCGACGCTTTCGCCGGCGCTGATGCCGACAAGATTGAGCGCATTGCCACGCACTTCCGCGCCATCATGGACGAGCTGGGGCTGGACTTGAGCGACGACAGCCTGGCCGGCACCCCGCGCCGCGTGGCCAAGATGTACGTGCAGGAGTGGTTTCGGGGCCTCGACCCCGCGCAGCGGCCCGAGGTGCGGCTGTTTGAAAACCGCTACGAGTACCGCGAGATGCTCGTGGAGCGCGATATCACCTTGTTTTCGTGCTGCGAGCACCACTTCGTGCCCATCATCGGCAAGGCCCACGTGGCCTACTTGCCCGCCGGCAACGTGGTCGGGCTGAGCAAGCTCAACCGGGTGGTGCAGTACTATGCGCGCCGTCCGCAGGTGCAGGAGCGCCTCACCCGGCAGATTGCCGCCGAGCTGCGCCTGAGCCTGCACACCGACGACGTGGCCGTGCTCATCGAAGCCGACCACCTCTGCGTGATGAGCCGCGGCGTGAACGACACGAGCAGCTCGACGCTGACCGCTGATTACGGCGGGCGCTTTGGCGAGGACGCGCAGCTGCGGAGTGAGTTTTTGCGACAGATTGGAAAGTGATTGAAGAACTCGTCATGCTGAGGAACGAAGCATCTTATGACGTGAGAGCGACGCGGTAATTAATTGATTACTGCTCGTCCAGGCATGGTAAGATGCTTCGCAAGCTCAGCATAACAGGTGTGGTTTTTATAACAGCCAGTTGAGTCTGAGCGCCAGGCTCACATTTACGCCTCTCCTAATTTCCTACCCCCGTCATGGCGCGCAAAGTCCTCATCACCGGCGGCACCGGCCTCATCGGCACCCGCCTTTCAGAGCTGCTGATTGACGCGGGCTACGAAGTGGCCCTGCTCGGCCGCTCGCCGGCCAAGGACAGCCACTACCGCACCTTCCGCTGGGACCCGCAGGGAGCCGGCAGCATCGATGAGGCGGCCGTGCCCTACGCCGACTTTATCATCAACCTGGCCGGCAGCAGCGTCGCCGATGGCAAGTGGACCGATGAGCGCAAGCGCGACATCATGGGCAGCCGCCTCGGCGGCCTGGCCCTGCTGCACCGCGAGCTGGCCAAGGGTGACGGCCATCGCGTACAGGCCTTTATTTCCGCTTCGGCCATCGGCATCTACGGCGACGCGGGCGCCGCGCTGCTGACCGAGCAGACGCCGCCTGCCGTCCCTACCCATGATTTTCTGGCGGATGTCTCGCAGCAGTGGGAGCTGGCCGCCGCGCCCATCGCGGCGCTGGGCATCCGCACCGTGATTCCGCGCATCGGCGTAGTGCTCAGCGATAAGGGTGGCGCGCTGGTGCCCATTGCCCGGCCCGTAAAGCTGGGCGCGGGCGCCCCGCTCGGCAACGGCCGGCAGTATATCTCCTGGATTCACATCGATGACCTTTGCCGGCTCTTCATCGCTATGCTGGAGCAGGCGCGCTACGCGGGCGTCTACAATGCCGTGGCTCCTACCCCCGTCACCAACGAGGCTTTCACCGAGATTCTGGCCGAGGTGCTGCACCGGCCGCTGCTGCTGCCCAAGGTGCCCGCCTTCGGCCTGAAGCTGCTGATGGGCGAGATGAGTGAAATGGTACTCGGCTCGCAGCGGGTGAGCGCGGAAAAGGTGCTGCGCGAGGGCTTCACGTTTGAGTATCCGACGCTGCGGGCAGCGCTGGAATCTTTCTACGGAGCGAAGGTGTAGCTTGAAACAAGCCATACTTTGTAACTTGGTACTGCTAACGTTTCCTGCACCTTTATTACCACAAAGCTGATGATTACCAAAGATAATCTTATTGCCAGCCTTCAGGACTTACCAGAAAAGTTCACACTCGATGAGTTGTTCGAGCGGGCTATTTTGCTGGAAAAGATTGACCGGGCTTTGGCGCAGGTAGCAGCAGGCGAAGTATATACGACCGAAGAAGCCCGGCAGAAGCTGCGAGAATGGTCAAAATAACGTGGTCAAATCTGACCCCATCGCTGCACTCGCTCAACTTTCATGATAGCCCGCTGCCATGATAACTCAAAAGCAAATTGCGGTTGTGCTGACAACGTTGCCTCAAGAATTCTCAATAGCTGAGTTAGTTGACAAGCTTCTGCTTGTAGAAAAGATTGAGCTAAGTATTCAAGAATACGAGCGCGGCGAGACATACTCGACTGAGGAAGCACGTGAGCTGCTGTGGCAGTGGTCTAAAGATTTATAGATACTTAACTTATGATAAAATTTATCAGGTCACTTTTCAGCAAGCCGCGTTCCTCTGAAAGCTTACCGCTTGACTACCCCAGCTATATTAGGAATGCTGTTACTGTAGTAACTAACACCAACGGCCAACTTGAGGACGAGGAGCTTATTAATTTATTTGTAGAAAATGGGATTCCAAGAAACGAAGCAACAGAACTGCTTTTGTTTCTACCTACTGCTTTCTGCCGACACCTACTGCCGCTAGTTGACTGGCCGACTTATTATTGCGAACAAACCGCATCTAATAAAAACATTAAGATTGAGTATGCCGACAATCCTCGTTTCGTAGCTATCCAGAATGTTACGGCTGAAACATACGCCTCTGTGTTTGAGCAAGGCAATGTGGTGAAAATAGCGGGCCGCAGCGCATCATTTAAGGCAATCAACAATTTGTTAAATGATGGCGGACGGCTAGAGGATGTAGCCGTCTCTCCCGAATACGTTATCCGCTAACTCCGCTACAAGCTATCCGGCAGGGCCGCGCCGCCCGCGCCTCGCACGCCGCTGTTCAACTGCTCCAATAAATTATCCGTCGCCAGCGTGTCCACGGCGCGCTCGCGGCGGGGGCCGTCGTCGTAGCCGGGCGAGACGCAGTTGTATTTCTTGGTGATTTTGCTCGATGGCTTGGGGAAAGGGCCGTAGTCGTAACCGAGGCGGCGGTCCTGGTAGATTTTCTCCATGTACTTGCCGAACACGGGCAGGGCCATGCGCCCGCCTTCGCCCTGCTGCGAGCCCTGGAAGTGGATGCTGCGGTCCTCGCCGCCAACCCAGACGCCGGTCACGAGGTCCTTGGTGACGCCCAGGTACCAGCCGTCGGAGTAGTTGCTGGTGGTGCCCGTTTTGCCGCCAATCTGATTGTCCTTGTGCCAGAGGTCGTATTCCCAAAGCGCCTGCGAGGTGCCGCCGGGCTCGTCCATGCCGCCGCGCAGCATGTAGAGCATGAGCCAGGCCGTTTCGGCCGGAATGGCGCGCTGCTGCCGCGGGTCAAACTGCTTGATAACGTTGCCGTTGCGGTCCTCGATGCGCGTGACGATGCGCGGCTCGGAGCGGAAGCCGGTGTTCACGAACGTGCTGTAGGCATCGACCATCTCGTACACGCTCACGTCGCCACCCGAGCCCAGGCCGATGCTGGGTACCGGCAGCAGCGGCGAAGTGATGCCGACCTTGTGGGCGTACTTGGCCACGTTTTCCCAGCCTACTTTCTCCGTTAATTGGGCCGTCACGGAGTTGACAGAGCGGGCCATCGCATGGCGCAGGGTCATGTTGCGGCCGGTGTACTCGCGGGTCACGTTGTCGGGCTGCCACTGCATAGGCTGGCCGTTTTCGACGTAGTTGATGGTCACGCGCTGGTCGCGGATGCGGTCGCAGGGTGAGTAGCCGTTATCGAGCGCCGTCAGGTAGACGAAGGGCTTGAACGTGGAGCCGGCCTGCCGCCTACCCTGCCTGACGTGGTCGTACTTGAAGAAATCGTAGTCGAGTCCACCGACCCAGGCCTTGATGGCGCCCGTAAACGGGTCCATGCTCATCATGCCGGCCCGCAGAAAGTGCTTATAGTAAGCCAGCGAATCGAGCGGCGACATGACCAGTGTGGTATCGCGGTCGTCGTGCTTCCAGGTGAAGACCTTCATGGGCCGCTTGGCATTCAGGGCCGAATCCAGGCGCTGAGGCTGGCTTTTGTAGCGCGCGGCCAGGGCCTTATAGGAGTCGGTGCGCTTCATCTGCGTCTCGATGAAGCCGGGGATTTCGTGGCCGTCCTCATCAACCCAGGGCTGGGAGCGGCGGTTGCGCCAGAACCGGTCGAAATCCCGTTGCAGGCGCTTCATGCGCTCGTTGAGCGCCTCTTCGGCGTGCTCCTGCATCCTAGAGTCAATCGTGGTGTAGATGCGCAGGCCGTCGCGGTACATGTCGTAGCCGTTCTGCTCGCACCACTGGTTCACGAACTGGCTGATGGCGCCGCGGAAGTAGGTATTGGGGCCGTCGATGTGCTTTTCGACCTGGTAGCGCAGGGCCACGGGCGCGGCTTGCAGGGTTGCGACTTCGGCGGGGGGTAGGAAACCGGCCTGCCCCATGCGGCCGAGCACCACGTTGCGGCGGCGGCGGGCGGCTTCGGGGTGAAAGCGGGGGTTGAAGGCCGTAGGATTGTTGAGCAGGCCGACCAGCATGGCGGCCTCCTCGGGCCGGAGACTGTCGGGCGAGGTGCTGAAAAACGTCTTGGCCGCGACTTTAATACCGAAGGCGTTGGAGCCGTACTCGACGGTGTTAAAGTACATGCGCAGCAGCTCTTCCTTGGTGTAGCGCCGCTCCAGCTCCACGGCCGTGAGCCACTCTTTCGTCTTGGCTACCAGCGTGCTCACGCCCGGCACGTGGCCTAGGGCGCCGCGCTCGCCGCGCCGGGTTTTGTAGAGGTTCTTGGCCAGCTGCTGGCTGATGGTGGAGCCACCGCCGCTGTTGCTGCTGCCGCGCACGAGGCCAAACGCGGCCCGCGCTAGGGCCGTGAGGTCGATGCCCGAGTGGTCGTAGTAGCGCACATCCTCGGTGGCAATCAGGGCCTTAATGAGCAGCGGCGACATCTTGCTCAGCGGCACCGGCGAGCGGTTTTCGCGAAAATAGGTGCCAATCAAAACCCCATCGGAGGTGAACAGCTGCGAGGCCTGCTCGACCTTGGGATTTTCCAGCTCATCCAGCCCCGGCGACTTGCCGAACAGAAACATAAAGTTCGACTTGACCAGCCCCGGGTAGAGCAGAAAAAACCCGACTCCCAGTCCGAACAAGACCCAGGCCGTGTGCACCAGCCGGCGCGGCCAGCGGCGGCGCGCAGCAGTAGGTTTAGCGGTCGGAGTGGATGCTTGCGGGTCAGCCATGCGGGCAAAGATACCCGACGCGGTGCGTTTAAAGTAGGGTGCGCAGCTTAGCTGCGCCCAGCCAGGGGTAGGGTGCGGGGCTTGCCCCTGCCCAGCGGGCGCGCCATCAGGATGCGGGAGCCGGGGAGGGCGTCCGGTCCGACGCCCTAGGCGTCCGACCGGCTGTCGGGCGCGCCGGTAGCATGCCGTTGTTCGGCTTGGCCTGACAACAGCCGGTCGGACGCCTGAGGCGTCGGACCGGACCACCTGCTGGCGCGCCGGGCCCGGACGCCGGGCGGGGACAAGCCCCGCGCCCTACGTGTAATACCGCCGTGTCATCAAGCGCTGGGCCTGGCAGCGCCAGGCGGCCAGCACGATGAGCAGACCCTTGGCCGTATCCAACGCCAGATTCGCCGGGCGGCCAAAGGCCAAGTAGATGCCTAGCCCGAGGCCTATCCACCAGAAGCCCAGCAGGTAGCAAAGCACATAGAAGTGCGGGCGCCGCCGCCACACCTGCGAGAACGCCAGCGCCGCCACCAGCGTGATGAAGAGCAGCGTCCAGCCCAGCACGTAGCCCAGAAACGCGGTTTCGGGCGAGTAGCGCACCTGAAACTGCGCCAAGGTGAAGGCCGGCGCGAAGAAAGCGCCCGCCGCCAGCGCCGCTTCGGCCGCCACGGCCAATGCCAACAACCACAGCAGAATCGTGCGCGCCATGCGAAACGGGGGAAATGAGCGGAAGGAGAAACAACGCCGGCCCGCCGGCGCCAAAATGGCGGGCCAAGCTAGCCAATTAGCCCCACAATCCCGCTCACTCCTACCCCCTTACCGCCGAACCAAGGCTCATCGTCGCTCAGCTGGCCCTAACCTGCGACCAACTGCGCCGCCCGCCCGCCACCCCCAGCCGCGCCCGCAGCCACAGCAGCCCCAGCGCCGCCAGCAGCAGCCCGAACAGCAGGATGGTTTGCATAAAGCGCATCTTGTTTGATAATGAAGTGAGCATTAGCGCGGCGCGGTTCATAGCAGCGCCAGCTGCACCACGGCCAGCAGCAACAGCGCCAGCAGCAGCGCCGAAGCGGGCAGCACTCCGCGCAACAGGCGCAGGCGGCGCGCATCGGGCGAGGGCGCCCGCTCCTGCCAGGTGAGCAGCAGGGCCAGCGCGGCTACGTCGCCGGCGCAGAACAGCAGGCCCAGGACGGTGAGGGCGAATTGGGGGAGCGTGGTCATGGAAGGAATACTCTATTTGTCTCTTGTGTCCGCTCGCGCGCAGGTGAGCAGGTGTTCATCAAAACCACGGTCCCCAAGACTGATTGTCGAATGGCAATGCTGCCATTGTTAAGAGTGCCATCAGACACAAGATTTGGAACATTGCTAAGCACCAACGCCATACAAACAAGATTGGGGCTAACCAGCCTAATGTAATCATGCCTTCGGACCCATCTAATGACCAGAGAACAAAGACAGCATACTTCCAAATCAGAATGTGGGCAACTGCGAAGCCGATGAAGGCAGCAGTATATCCAACCCAAAAGCCATTTTCATCGGATGAGACAGCGTAAGCTAAAGTCTTTGCAACATAGGCAAATGCCATACTACCCACGATACAGCCAACTGTCCACAATATGCTGATGTGTAGCCGGCGACTAAATTCCTGCTTCATGCTCCTTTCATTTGGTTTATTTGAAGCCGTTCAACTCCCGGTTAGCCCACCACCCGCTCACCGTGCGGCTCTGCAAGTTCAGGCGCGGAAAATCGGCCCGAAACTCCTGTTCCTTGGCCGCCAGCCGGGCCTGGGCGGATTCTAGGGAAATGACCTCAAACCGGCCGTAGCTATCCGTTCCGACCAGCGTCGCGGCCTGGGTTAGCACGGCGCGCTGGGCCAGCAGCTCGGGCAGCACGCGGGGCGGCATATCGAGCAGGAAGCCGATGTCGAGGGTGCGGAAGCGGGATTGCAGATTGTAGCGGGCCATCCAGATTTCCCAGTTGCCGGCCGCCAACAGTAACAGCACGGCGTAGGCGGCCCAGGCATTAAGGCGGAACAGGCTGAAGGCCGAGCGGCGCTGCCAGATTTTCAGCCCGACCGTGCCCAGGCCAAACAGCGTGAGCAAGAGAAAAAAGCAGACTCCGATGCGCTTGTACGCCAGGCCGGTGTGCAGGATATAGTAGTAGTTGCGCAGCCCGACCGAGACGGCCAGCACCGCGTTTTGCGCGAGCCAGACCGTGGCGGCGCCGCGCAACCAGCGCCGGCCGGGGGCGTAGAAATTGAGGTTGCGCCGGAAAAACCAGAGCATGATGCCCGCCGCCAGCAGGATGCTCACAATCAGCACGTAGGTGCCCTCGTGCACGAACTGCGTGAGGTCGAAACCGGCCGGCGGCGTGAAGCCAAACCAGAGCAGGTTGATGTCAATAATGTTGACGACCAGCAGCAGCGCGTTCAGCAGCCCGAACACGGCCAGGGCCACGTAGTATTCCTTGCGCAAATCCAGCGAGCGGAAGGCGCGCAGCCGGAAATCGGGCCAGCGCACGCCCAGCGAGGCTACACTGTCGCGCTGCCGGCGGATAAAATCGCCCAACCGGCTTTCGTGGTCGGCGAAATAGTAGACCGGCACCACGACCAGCGCGCCCGCCGCGACAAAAAAGCTCACCCCGAAGAATAGCAGGTGCGGCAGCGAGATATCCGGCAGCAGCCGGCCTAGCCACTCGCCCAGCACGGCCAGCATCCGCCCGCTCAGTTCCGCGTACACTGGGTTAGCGAGGGCGAAGAGCAGGTGAAACACGCCCAGCAGCCCCAGCGGCACGCCCAGCAGCCGACCGTAGAACCAGCCGCGGCGCAGCCGCTCGCGCCCCGCGCTGGCCTGGCCGGGCTGCCGCCAAGTGCGCCATACCGCCGCGCCCGCCCGCCAGCCGCTGCTCAGGGCCGTGAGCAGCGCATTGCTCAGCAGCCGCAGCCCCGGCTGATTGAGCTGGCCCAGCACCAGCAGTAGCGAAACGATGCAAGCCAGCACTGCCGCCGTCGAGCCATACCAGGCCACGAGCCCGGCACCCAGCAAGCTGCCCCCTACCCCCACCCAAAAGGCCCAAGCCCGCCAGACCGCCGCGTGGCGTGGCAGCCGCGCCAGCTGCACGATTAAAATAAAAGCGGTGTAGACCAGGAAGTTGAAGCCGGCTGCTTCGGAGTAAAACAGGTAGTCGCAGAGCACCGCGCCCAGCGGCACGAGCACGGTGGCGAGCAGGGCGGGCGCCCGGTAGCCGGGCTTAACGGACACGTCATGGGCAGGCCAGGCCGCAGCGGCTGGAATGGTTGGATTCATTTTTAAAGTGCTTTGTTTTTCAAAGTATATGTAGCTAAAAAATCCGCTTCCTCAGCGGCTTGAACATTCTGCGTCATCTGCGCAAATACTGCGCCCTCTGCGGGAGGCGACGCTAGCGCCGACCACGCTGCCATAACCTACCCCCGCAACAGCTTCTCCAACGCCGCCAGATGCGCCTGAAACGCCGCCCTACCCCCCTCCGTCGCCGCATACGTCGTGTTCGGCTTCTTGCCAATAAACTGCTTGCTTACCAGCACGTAGCCCACCTTTTCCAGCGCCGCCACGTGCGAGGCTAGGTTGCCATCGGTCAGGTCCAGCACTTCCTTTAACTCGGTGAAGCTCACCGACTCATTAGCCAGCAGCACTGCCATTACCCCGAGCCGCACCCGATGGTCGAAGGCCTTGTTGAGCGTATGAATCAGGTGCTTCACGGCGAAACGAGAGCGGCCCCGGCGCGCTCGTAGTGGTTATACATCAGCAGGCCATACCCGATGTGGCCCAGCCCGAAGCCCGCCGCGAACAGCACCAGCCCGTAGCCGGGCAGCAGCAAGCCCAGCAGCCCCAGCCCGATTTCAGTCAGCCCCAGCCAGCGGATTTCATCGAGCGTGTACTTGCTGCCGTTGAGCAAGGCCAGCCCGTAGAATAGCAGCAGGCCCGGCACGACCAGCTCCACGGCCCCGCTCAGATACAGCCGCAGGCAAAACAGCCCGCCCGCCACCAGTGGCACGACCAGCGCCAAGGCCAGCCGCCGGGCCGGGCCGTTCCAGACCGGCCGCCCATCGCGCCGGGTGCGGCGCACCGTGAAAAACACCGCCAGCAGTAGCGCCGCCGCAATCATGGCCGCCGCCAGCGCCAGCAGAAACGGCAGCGCCGCCAGCCGCTCGGCGAGCGTGGACGAGAGCAGCCGCCCAAACCCGCTGGCCTCGTACTCGCCCCGCGCCCCGAACCGCTCCTGAAAGTAGAAGTGCGTGCCGGCCGCGCCTACCAGCGCCACCACGCCCGCCCCTACCCCACTCAGCCCGCTGAGCGAGATAAAGCGCGAACTGCGCTCCATGATGGCGCGAATTTCGGTAAGCTGCGCCAGCGGGTCGGCGGGCGAGGAGACGGCGGGCTTCATAGTTCTCGAAGTGCTTTGTGACGCAAAGTTACTGGAGAGTTTGATATATTCGCCTCACCAAAAAAATTTATGGTTCATTCTCCGCTTACACGCTCACTGATACGCTCACAAAGCGTACAATTATGGCTTCTTACCAATGTTATAGCCATACTGTCATGGGTATTCATAATACTGTTAATCAGTAGAGATGAGGTCTCAATTGGCATAGCAGCTGGCTTGCTGATGACTATTATTTCAGCTCCGATTATTATACCGTCCGCATGGCTGTTCCCGCAGCTACTGCAAACCGAACCGCAGCGGCAGCGATTATTATCTGTTTATGGATTAGCTATCGGGTTTGGAATAAGTAGCATAGTGCTCTGTCTATTGCTGGCTGCATTTCGGGATATGATTTATCTTGGCCGTTTAGTGGAACCAGAATTCTTACTCGTCTTAGGGTTAATAGTTTTGCCTTATCTATTGGCTGGACTAATGGCAACAACTTGGGTGTATAAGCCGTGGCTTTTCCGCCCTGATGAGCCGCTTTCATGAATTGATTTTAGCAGTAACAGGCGACTCAATTCCCTACCCCCTCTCCCCGCGTGAAGCTCCGCCTGCAACTGCTCGAACTTGAAGACCAGCCGTGGTTTCCGGCCGTCATCCGGGCCGGGATGATGGACTATCTGCGGTTCATGATTACGCTGCTGCACACCTACCGGCCCATCGCGCCGCTGCTGGCTGAGGGCCTCGCCCGCACCGGCCAAACGCACGTGCTGGAGCTGGGCGCCGGCGCCGGTGGCGGCACCGAGGACGTGTGGCAGGCCCTGCGCCAGCAGCCCGGCCTGGCCGAAGTCCGCATCACCCTCACCGACCTCTACCCCCAGCCCGCCGCTTGGGCCGACATCGCCCGGCGCACCGGCGGCGCCATTCAGGGCTGCGCGCCGCCCGTCGATGCGCTGGCCGTGCCCGCGGCCCTGACTGGCTTTCGGGCCATCTTCTCGGCGTTTCACCACTTCCCGCCGCTGGCCGCCGAAGCCCTGCTGCGCGACGCCGTGCGGGCCGGCCAGGGCATCGCCGTGTTCGAGGGCGCGGGCAAGCACTGGCTCGAAATCGGCCTGGCCTGGACCGTGCTGCCCGTCGCGCAGTTGCTGCTGACGCCTTTTTTCCGGCCCTTCCGACTCAGCCGGCTGGTGTTCACGTATTTGCTGCCGCTCATCCCGCTCGGCACCATCTTCGACGGCACGGTTTCCATCCTGCGCCTCTACCCGCCTGACTACCTGCTGCGCCTGGCCCGGCAAGCCGACCCGGCCGGCCGCTACGAGTGGCAGGCGGGCAAAAAGCGCCACTGGTGGGGCCCGGAAGTCACGTACCTGATTGGCTGGCCGGAGGGCAATTGATAGTGAACAGTGAAGCAGTGGGCGAAAGAACGTCATGCTGAGCTTGCGAAGCATTTCGCTCGGTTAGTAATCAATGGCTCACAACGATTGAATTACTTCCCCCAGCGAGATGCTTCGCAAGCTCAGCATGACGTTCTTTTGTGTCCCTGCTAACTGCCTGTCCATTGTCAATTGCCAATTACAAAAAGGCGCTGCCGCTGCTGCGCATCCCGTTTTCGCTCTACCTGATGCCGGTGTTCTGGTTTGGGCTGAGCGCGCTGCGCGGGCCCTGGAGCGGCGGGCGGGCGGCGGCCGTGTTCGTGGTGGTGCACCTGCTGGCCTACCCCGCCTCCAACGGCTACAACTCCTACTACGACCGCGACGAGGACAGCATCGGGGGCCTCAAGGCGCCGCCCAAGGTGACGCCGGAGCTGCTGCACCTGGTCTGGCTCTTCGATGCGCTGGCCGTGGGCGGCGCGGCGCTGGTGTCGGGCGCGTTTGCCGGGCTTATGGTGCTGTATCTATTGGTGTCGAAGGCGTACAGCTACGAGGGCATCCGCCTCAAGAAATACCCGCTCCTGAGCACGGCAGTGGTGGTGGTGTTTCAGGGCGCCTACACGTTCTTGATGACGCAAGTGGGGGTAGGGAATAACGCAGCGGCCTTGTTTGAAAATACCAACCTGCTGCTGGCCGTGGTCAGCACCCTGTTTTTGTGCGGCTCCTACCCCCTTACCCAGGTCTACCAGCACCAGGAAGATGCCCGGCGCGGCGACCGCACCCTGAGCTTGCGGCTGGGTGTGCGGGGCACGTTCATCTTCGCGGCTCTAGGGCTGCTGGCGGGCGCGGCGGCGCTAGGGCTGGCCTACTGGCTGCGGCAGGAACCGCGGGCGCTGCTCGTGTTTTTGCTGGCCACGGGGCCGGTCGTGGCCTTGTTTGGGCGCTGGGCCTGGCTGGTCTGGCACGATGCGGTGGCGGCCAGCTTCGAGTGGGCCATGCGCATGAACCAAGTGTCGTCGCTGTGTTTGAGCGCTGCGTTCGGGCTGCTCGTGCTGGCGCGGCAGCTGGGTTGGGCCGGGTTTTAGGTGGGAAAATAAGAGGGGGTAGGAGGATAGGAGGGAAAAAAGGCGGTCATGCTGAGCTTGCCGAAGCATCTCGCGGGCAGCACTAATTCAATCGTTGTTTATCACTAATTGCCTTCCCTCAAGCGAGACGTCTCGGCAAGCCCGGCATGACCGCCTTTTGCCTCCTACCCCCTCTTATTCTCCTTTATCCTTCAGCATCCGCCTGCCGCAGCGCGGCCTCCACATTGGCGGCCAGCGCGGTATAGGACTGGTAGCCGCGGGCCAGCACGTAGCCCTGCTCGCCCAGGCGCAGCACCACCGTGGGGAAGCCCCGCACGCCGGTGCGGGCCACGGCGGCAAATTCCTGCTGCGTGGCGCGGGCCGCGTCGGGGCTGCGCCAGCGGGCTTCCCAGGCGGCGGCGTCCACGTCAGCATACAACTCAGTCAGAATCTGCTGGTAGGTGGCGGCCTCGTTCAAATCCTGGCCATCCCGAAACAGCGCCGCCTGCACGTCGTGGGCAAAGGGCACGGCGCGGCCGGGGTCCCGGGTCCCCTCCAGCTGCCGGAACGCCACAATAGCCCGGCTCGGCGGCTCCGAGTCATACACGTAGTCGCCGGCTTCGGCCAGCTGCCGAAAAGCCGCGCCAAACTGCACGCCCGTGGCCCGCTCCACGTCGCCCAGCGCGTCTTTTATGTAGCCCCAGTTTTCCTTGATAGGCCCGGCCCGCTCGCCCACGGCCATGCCGCCGCAGAGCACCGTCACGTCGAGGCGGCCGGCGTAGTCATGCTTGAGCTGCTGAATCACTGGGCTCAGGCCATAGCACCAGCCGCAGAGCGGGTCATGCAGGTAGAGGAGTTCGGGGCGGAAATCAGGAAGCGGGACGGGCGGCACGCAGGCAGGTAGGATGGGGAATATGACCCGCCGAAATTACAACTAATCCAAGCTCGAAATAATATTTCTTCCCGTTTTATGACTATCCCAACAAAGCATAGTATCTTGAGAGCTTACCTAGGTGCCGCTGAAAGCTGAACCACCACTTGCAATTTACCTTGCAGGCCGCTTTTATAACATATCGTCCAGCTTATTGAAGCTTAGCTGTTAATTTCTACTTCTGTAAGATGGGGCTCCAAGCACTCTATTGCGCTTATTCAACTAAGGTCAGCTCACGGGCTCGCCACCAATCCTTGCTAATGCAAAAATCTAAAATCGAGCAGCTTCACCTGATTCGTGCCATTGCCATGATAGGTGTCGTGCTGACGCACGCCAAATTCGTGCTCTGGAGCGGGGGTGAGGCCTACTTGGCCAAATACCCTACTGCCACCTGGCACCCGACCGATTACCCCTTATTCTTTACCGACTTAATCAGCTCGCTCGGCGAGCAGCGGGTGTACCTGTTCTTTATCTTATCGGGGTTCTTTATTCAATATTCGGTCCGGCATGGCTTTTCACTGCCGGCCTTCCTGCGCAAACGCTTGCTGCGCATCTATCCGGCTTACGTGGTTTCGGCCCTGCTCGCTGGCCTGGCGCTGTACGTGGCCGTTAAGGTGATAAGTCCCGCTATCTACACCGAGCACCTGCGCGAACTCAACTCCCGCCTGGTTTCCAGCTATCAGGGCCTGACGGTTTCGTCCCTGTTGCACACCCTGTTTTTCACCAACGACGGCGAATATTTTGGGCTGACCATCCAGTACTGGTCGCTCAAGCACGAAATGCTGTTCTACGCGTTGTTTCCCTTCTATGTCCTTTGCAGCTTCCGGGGCCAACTTGGCCTGCTAGGGCTTGGCCTGGGGCTGGCTGCTTTCACTACCAACTCCCTGGTATTTTGCCAGTTGTTTTTTCTGATTGGCATGTTGTTTTATCAGCTCTTCGAGCGCGGAATTCAGCTGCCAGGCACCTGGCCCGCCTGGGCCTACTGCACCGCTTTCGGAAGCCTCTACCTCAGTATTTATCTGCTCAACAAGCTGCAATACAAGTATACCAGCAGCCTGCTGACCGTGGTCCTGGCTTTCCTGGCTCTTGAATTTCTGCTTACCCGCCCCGTCAGGGTGCCCCGGTTTCTGACTTGGCTTAGCACCATCAGTTACTCGGTGTATCTCAACCACTTCTGGGGCCTGCTGCTGTACTACGCCGTGCTGTCGCGGCTCTCGGGTGAGCTGGTATTCTACAGCCGGTGGCCGTACTACACGGGAGCAATAGTAGCGGTGCTGTGCTCCCTGCCGGGCTATTATCTGCTCGAAAAGCCCATTGTGGCCTACCTGCGCCGCTCCGGCCGCCAAGGGCAGGCGCCTACGATAACTCACGAGAACACCACCGGCTTGCCAAAGCTGCAACTGCTCCAGTCGGCCGCCCAAATAGTGCGGGTGGCCGTGGCCGAGAAAGCGTAGCTAGTGCGTCGCGGCCTGTTCAGCCGCCGCACAGCTTGCCTGGCATCGGGTGCGCCGCGGGGCTCACTATTTTTTCACTAGCAGTTTGAGCGCTAGCGCCAATGCTGCCGCAAAAAAGCCTTTCCCCGCGGGGAAAGGCTTTTTTGCGGCAGCATTGGCGAGGCAAACAACTCAGCCATTCATCGAAATCAGAAACTCCTCGTTGTCCTTGGTGCCCTTCATACGGTCTTTGATAAACTCCATCGCCTCGGTGGCGCTCATATCGGTCATGAAACGGCGCAGAACCCACACGCGGTTCAGCTCGTCCTTGCTCATGAGCAGGTCTTCGCGGCGGGTGCCGGAGGCGGGCACGTCGATGGCCGGGAACACGCGCTTGTTGGCCAGCTTGCGGTCGAGCTGCAACTCCATGTTGCCGGTGCCCTTGAACTCCTCGAAAATTACTTCATCCATCTTCGAGCCCGTCTCAATCAAAGCGGTGGCGATGATGGTGAGCGAGCCGCCGCCCTCCACGTTGCGGGCCGCGCCGAAGAAGCGCTTGGGCTTTTGCAAGGCGCCGGCATCAATACCGCCCGAGAGAATGCGCGACGAGCTGGGCTGCACCGTGTTGTAGGCGCGCGCCAAACGGGTGATGGAATCGAGCAGAATCACCACGTCGTGCCCACACTCTACCAGGCGTTTGGCCTTTTCAATGGCCATGTCCGCGATGCGCACGTGCTGGGTGGCCATTTCATCGAAAGTGGAGCTGAGCACCTCGGCTTTCACGGTACGGGCCATGTCGGTTACTTCCTCGGGGCGCTCATCAATCAGCAGAATAATGAGATAGACTTCGGGGTGGTTTTCGGTGATGGCGTTGGCCACTTCCTGCAAGAGCACGGTTTTGCCGGTCTTGGGCTGCGCCACAATCAGGCCCCGCTGCCCCTTGCCGATGGGCGCAAACAGGTCCATAATCCGGGTGCTGTACTGGCTGGATTTGGTGCTGAGCTTGAGCCGCTCGTTGGCAAAAAGCGGCGTGAGGTGGCTGAACGGCACCCGGTCGCGCACTTCTTCCACGGTGCGCCCATTGATGTTGTCGATGCTGACGAGGGCAAAATACTTCTCCCCTTCGCGCGGCGGCCGAATCTGGCAGGCCACGGTGTCGCCGCCCTTGAGGGCAAATTGCTTGACCTGCTGGGGCGACACGTACACGTCGTCGGGCGAGGCCAGGTAGTTATAAAAGGGACTGCGCAGGAAGCCGTAGCCGCCGTCGGGCATCAGCTCCAGCGTGCCGCCCCCTGGCACCACCAGCTCCAGCTCCGGCGCCCGCGGCGGGCGCGGCGCCTGCTGCGGGCCCTGCCCATCGGGGCGCGGCGGGCGCGGCTGGTCGGGGCGGTTTTCGCGGCTCTGCCCGTCGCGACTCTGGCCATCACGGTTTTCCCGCGGGGCGAAACGGTCTTCGCGACGCGGCTGGTCCTGGCCGTTGCGGGGCTGGTCGTTGCGCGGCTCGCGGTCGGGACGGCCGTTCTGGTCCTGGCCGTCGCGGCCGGCTAACTCAGCGCGGGCGGGCTGGTCGGCGCGCGGCTCCCGCGGCTGGTCGTTACGAAACTCACGCTCCGGACGCGGCTCGCGGGGCTGGCCGTTGTCGCGGTTTTGGTTGAAATCTGCGCGGGGCTGGCCGTTGCGGTTGTCACGGCCGTCCCGCTCGGGGCGACCGTCCCGGTCTTCCCGAAACTCGGCGCGGGGCGCGTCCTGGCGGGCAAAGCGCGGCTCACGGTTGTCACGGTCGCGGTTGTTGCGGCGCTCGTCGCGGTCGGGGCGGGCGTCGCGGTTTTCCCGGTTTTCGCGGCCACTCTGGTCCCGGTCGCGGGCTGGCAGCTCAGCAGCCGCTACGGGGGCTTCCGTCTCGCTGGGCGGGCCGGGCTGGGCCGTCACGGCGGGGCCGGTGGCGTCCACGGCGTCGGCGTTGCGCAGGTCCGGGTTTTCGGGGGTCGGGTTGGTGCCGGGCTCGGGACGCGGCGGCAGGGGTCGGCCGAGGCGGTCGGTGCGCTGCCGGCCGCCAGTGCGCGGCGCCGGGGCGGGGCTGCCGGGTGCCGGGGCAGCCTCCGCCGTAGGTGCTGCCAGCGCTTCGCCGGCTGCTGTGCCGTTCACATTTGAGTTGTCCGCGTGGTTGTCGGAACCGGCATTCGTGTCGGCCGGGGCCAGGGCATCGGCCGGAGGCGCGGGAACCGCTTCAGCGGCCGGCGCCTCCGCAGCCGGCACTTCCGCAGCCGGAGGGGGGGTAGGGGCGGCAGCCGGCGCTGGCCGCGGCGCCCGTGCCGGGCGAGCGGGCGCCTCCGCCCGGCCATTGCGGGCGGCGCGGCCGTTGCCATTGGCGGCGGGCGGGGGAGCCACGTCAGAGAAGGGCAGCTCAGCTACCAGGACGGGCGCGGCGGGCGTCACGGGCGCAGCCGAAGTGGCGCGGCGCGGCGTGGGCACGGCAGCGGCCGGTGCGGGCGACTCGCCATCGCCGGCCGGCACCAGGGCCTGCTGATCGAGAATCTTATAAATCAAGTCCTGCTTGCTCAGGCGCTTGAAGTTGCCGACGTGCAGCTGCTCCGCGATTTCCTTGAGGTCAGACAAGAGCCGGTCTTTCAGCTCACTAATGGTGTACATACGGTAGGATAGAGGGAACACAAATGGCGGCCGGGGCCCGCGAAAAGGAGCCGGACGGCACAAAGCCAGCTAGTATCAACAGCACGGGCGCCACGGCCCAGACAAGCAAAGGCGGCGGCGGGCTGCCGGAAGGCAACTCTCGGCACGAGGCAAACGGGGGCAGTAAAGGAGGCAGCAGCGGCGAATGGCTCCGGGCGAGCACAAAAATCGGACCCTGAAACGGGCAAAGCCGCCCGCGGGTCCGGCCCCACGGGCCGGCTTGCTTCCGCAATGATAAGGCTTTACGCACGAACGGCCAAATTGGGTTAGGCTTTGAACAAGTCGTTTTTAACGCTTGCCATCCCTACCCCCCTCCGTCATCCTGAGCTTGCGAAGGACTTTATCACCGTTGAACAACTCACAGTAATCACTTGATTAGTGCTTGTTCTAACCTGACGGGGTCCTTCGCAAGCTCAGGATGACGGAGGGGGGGTAGGGATGACCGTCTTACTTTTGCCCTGACCACTCCCCACTGCTACTAGCTATTTCTCCTCAACACCATGCTCCAAATCGCCGTTCTGCGTGACCAGCCCGAGAGGGTGCTGGCCGGCCTCGCCAAAAAACACTATCCCACGGCTCAGGCCGACGTGCAGGCCATCCTCGCCCTCGACCAGCGCCGCCGCCAGCTCCAAACCCGCCACGACGAAGCCAAAGCCCACGGCAACGAGCTGGCCCGCCTCATCGGCCCGCTTATGAAAAAAAAGCAGACTGCCATCGCGGACCTGCCTGTTCAAGATGAAAACGCGCTGGAAAAATTTCAGGCTGACGCCCTGCTGGCCAAGCAAACCGTGGCCGAAGCCGCCGCCGAGCTAACCCAGACCGAGCACGAGCAGCAGCAGCTTTTGCTGCGCCTGCCCAACCTGCCCCACGCGAGCGTGCCCGAAGGCCGCCGCGCCGAAGACAACGAAGTGGTGCGCGAAGTCGGCCAAACCCCTACCCTCCCCCCCGGCGCCCAACCCCACTGGGACCTGATTAAAAAGTACGACATCATCGACTTTGAGCTGGGCAATAAAATCACCGGCGCGGGCTTTCCGGTCTATAAAAATCAGGGCGCCCGGCTGCAGCGCGGGCTGATAAACTTCTTTCTCGATGAGGCGCGGGCGGCCGGCTACGCCGAGATGCAGCCCCCGATTCTGGTGAACGAGGCTAGCGCTTACGGCACCGGCCAACTGCCCGACAAGGAAGGCCAGATGTATCACGACGAGCGCGACAACCTCTTCCTCATCCCCACGGCCGAGGTGCCGCTCACTAACCTCTACCGCGACGAGATTATTCCCGCCGACAAATTGCCCGTGCGCCTCACCGGCCACACCCCCTGCTTCCGCCGCGAGGCCGGCTCCTGGGGCGCCGACGTGCGCGGGCTCAACCGCCTGCACCAGTTCGACAAAATCGAAATCGTGCAAATCACCCGGCCCGAAACCAGCTACGAGGCGCTCGAAGCCATGCTGGCCCACGTCGAAGGCCTCTTGCAAAAGTTAGGTTTGCCCTACCGCGTGCTGCGCCTCTGCGGCGGCGATATGAGCTTCGCCTCGGCCCTGACCTACGACCTCGAAGTGTGGAGCGCCGCCCAGGGCCGCTGGCTCGAAGTCAGCTCAGTGTCGAATTTCGAGACCTTCCAGGCCAACCGCCTCAAGTGCCGCTACAAGGCCGAGGGCGGCAAAACCCAGCTCCTGCACACGCTTAACGGCTCGGCGCTGGCCCTGCCCCGCATCGTGGCCGCGCTGCTGGAGAATAATCAGTCAGCTGAGAGCATTGCGCTGCCGGCGGTGCTGCACTCCTACTGCGGGTTCGGGCGGATTGTCTGAACCACGGATTTATCGGATTAAACGGATTAGTCGGATTTTGAGGACGATTCCGCTTTCAACTGCATAGGTTATAATCTGTAGAATTAATTATTTACTTTAAATAGTATACTTCTGGACAGTCAGTACAATCAACTTACGGGCAGCATCATCGGGTGTGCAATGGAAGTACATCGCACACTAGGCAGCGGTTTTCAGGAAGTAATTTATCAGCGCAGCTTAGCAGTAGAGATGGAAAAAGCAGGGTTAGTCTTCGGACGTGAATTAGAGATGCCACTGTTCTATAAAGGGGTAGATGTGGGCTCGCGGCGCGTTGATTTTTTGGTAGGCAATGCGGTGTTAGTAGAGCTAAAAGCGTTGCATGAACTTACACCTACCCATTTTGCCCAAATCATCAACTACTTGGAAGCATACCAACTCGAAGTAGGTTTGCTCATCAACTTCGGCGAGCGAAGCCTACGCTTCAAACGTTTTGTTAAAAGTCAGTCCCACACGGCGTAAACATGTCGCAAGGGATGTAATGCAGTTGAAAGCGGAATCGTCCTCAAAATCCGACTAATCCGTTTAATCCGATAAATCCGTGGTTCAGACAACTACCGCCCGTCGCGTGGGGGCGGCAGATTCAGGTCCAGCTTTTGGTCGCGCATACATTTGAAATGACCTTGCGGGCACTGCGCGAAGCCGATTTTCGAGCACGGGCGACACGGCAAACCCGGCACTTCGAGCACCCGAAACTCGGTGCGGTAGGGATACATGCCGAAGGCGGGCACGGTATTACCCCAGACGCTGAAAATCTCCTTCTTAAACGCGGCGGCAATGTGCATCAGGCCCGTGTCGTGGCTGACTACCAGCTGCGCCTGCCGCACCAGCGAGGCCGACTGGTGCAGCGAGAAGCGCCCGCAGCCATTATAAATGAGTGGCTGAGTGACTGAGTGACTAAGTAACTTCTTAGGGAAGTAATAGGGACTGTCGGGAATGGTGGCGACGGCGGGCGCGGCCTGGACCGCCTGTTTTTCGAAGGCCAGTTCAATAATGTGGCCGACGCTCTCATCCTCGGGGCCACCGAGCAGAATGATAGGACGACGCAGATTGGCGCACAGCTCAATCAGCTTCTCGACCGGCAGGCGCTTGGTGGCGTGCTGCGCGCCGATGGCCACGGCCACGTAGCCGCGCTGGAAGCCGGCGGGCAAATCGGCCAGGCTCACTTCCTGGTCTTCAGGGATGAAGTAATCGAGCCCGCGGCCGTCGTTGCGCACGCCGAGCGGGGCGGCGGCAGCCAGGTATCGGTCAACGATATGCTGGCGGGGCAGCACGTTGATTTTAAAGTTTACCAAGAGCCACTTCTGCCAGTTCAGCTTGTCGAATGAGGTGCTCGGCACGCCCAATTGAAGCTTGAGGAGGCTGGTGCGCAGGTTGTGGTGCAAGTCAATTACGTAGTCAAACCGCTCGGCCCGCAGCTCTTTGACCAGCTCGCGCAACGAACCAGTGAGGTAGTGCCCCTTGGCAATGAATGGGTTAGGCTCAATCAGGCCCCGGTAGGCGGGCTTGGTGGCAAAGTGCACCTGCGCGCCCGGCACTTGCTGGCGCAGGGCCCGCACTACGGGCGAGGTAAGCACGATGTCGCCGATAGAAGAAAAGCGGAGTACTAGAATTTTCATAGCAAAAAGCCCGACCGCCCAAACTTCCCTCCTCATTTATAGAAGGGAATTTATGTGTGCGTTACTCAAACAAGGACGACTTGGAAACCGGCAGCGCCTGAATGCCAGCTTTGCGCTGCTCAAAATACGCGGCGGCCTCGTCCACGGTCTTGGCGTTGAAGGTCATCGCCTTGGTTAGCAGACCTTTGCGGCCCATCAGTACGCCGTAGCGCATGTCGGCGTAGCCATCGGTGTGGTGGGCGTCGGGGTTGATGCTGAGCTGCACGCCCTGGTCGAGGGCGTAGCGCACCCAGCGCCAGTCCAGGTCGAGGCGCCAGGGGTTGGCGTTGATTTCAATGATGACCTGGTGCTCGGCGCAGGCGTCAATAACGGCTTTGTAGTCAATGGGGTAGCCTTGGCGACGTAAGAGCAGCCGGCCGGTGGGGTGGCCGAGCATGGTGCAATACGGGTTGCGAATGGCGCGCAGCAGGCGCTCGGTAGCGCGCTGCTCGTCCATCTTCAGGTTAGAGTGCACCGAGGCCACCACGAAGTCGAAGCTGGCCAGCACATCGGGCGCGTAGTCAAGGCTGCCATCGCCGAGAATGTCGCTCTCGATGCCCTTGAAGATGCGAAACGGCGCCAACTCCTTATTTAAGCCGTCAATTTCCTGCTGCTGCTGGCGCACGCGCTCCGAACTCAGGCCATTGGCGTAGTGGGCGGCCTGCGAGTGGTCGCAGATGCCGAGGTACTGGTAGCCGTGGTCGCGCAGAAACGTGGCCATCTCGCGCAAGGAGTGGTTGCCGTCGGAGTAAGTGCTGTGGTTGTGCAGCGAGCCGCGCAAATCCTTATCTTCCAGCAAATCAGGCAGCTGTTGGGCGGCGGCCAGCCCCACTTCGCCCAGGCCTTCGCGCAGCTCGGGCACCACGTACTGTAAGCCAGCCTTTTCGTAGATGGCTTCTTCGCTGAAAAAACGCTCGGTGCCGGCCCACTGCCGCAGGGTGGCGGGCTGGCCCGGTGGCCGGCTTGGGCCGGCGGGGGGGGGTAGAGATTCGCTCAGGTGGGCTTCGGCGCCGGTGAGCAGGAAAAGCTGATTAATAAATTCTTCCGCCTTGACCACCAGCACCTCCACCGGCGCGCCCGACTGCGTGGCCGTGCCGCGCCAGGCGAACGGGCCGGAGCGCTGCGGCGCGGAACTCAGCCCGTCCAGGCTATTGAGCACCTGATGCACGGCGGCGGGCTGCGCGGTCGCGGCCACCAGCCGCACCAGTTCCACGGTTTCGAGGCGGCGGCGGATTTCGCCGGCCACGGCTACCTGCTCGGTCTTCAGCGCCTCACGCAGGCGGCGCTGGAGGTCGTCGGCCAGCTGCTCGGCCTGGGGGTAAAGCAGCTTGCCGCGGCTCTGGTCGGTGAACTCCAGGGCGGCCAGGATGCTGTCCTGGGTTTTTTGGCCAAAGCCCTTGAGCTGGGCCACGCGGCCGGCTTCGGCGGCTTCGCGCAGCTGGTCGGGGCTTTCAATACCGGCCTCGCGCCAGAGCTGGCGGATTTTCTTGGGGCCGATGCCCTTGATTTTGAGCATCTCGACCACGCCGGGCGGCGTGGTGTCGAGCAGGCGCTGCAACTCCTCGAATGTGCCGGTGTCGAGCAGCTCGGCTACTTTGGCGGCGGCAGTTTTGCTCAGGCCGGTGCGGTCGGGCAGGCCGGAGCGCTCGACTTCGGCCACCGGAAACTGCAGCTGCTCCAGGGCCGTGGCCGTGCCTTCGTAAGCGCGGATTTTAAAGGGATTTTCGTCGTGCAGCTCCAGCAGCTGCGCGCAGAGGCGAAAGGCGCGAATCAGGGCGCGGTTGTCCACGGGAAGGAAAATTATGAATTATGAATTAAAAATTATGAATTAAAAATCGAAGTCGCCTAGCTGACAAACGCAGCCTGACGGCCCTCATTTTTAATTATTAATTCATAATTTTTAATTTCCGGAAGCGAATGGGAAGTGGCTAAAGGTAGCGGGCGAAGGCCGTACCTTCATTGGCAGAGCGCATTTTCGATTCTACGAAAATTGTGGGCTCTCATCTTAGGCTCCGCCAGCAATGCTCATTATTCGTCTTTTCGCCCTGACGGCCCTACCCCTGCTGCTGGCCGCCACCTGCCAGCCCGCCGACCGGGTGCCGGGGCTCCCGCCCGCGCTCAAGCTCAAGCCGCTGTACGGCACCTGGCTGCACTCGCAGGAGGAAGACCGGGGCGACACGCTCGTTTACCGCCCCAATACCTACAATTTCCCGCCCAGCCGGGGCCGCACCGGTTTCGCCATCGGGCCCGGCGGACGCTTCACGCAGTACGACATTGCCCCCACCGACGGCCTGCAGGGCCAGGCCGGCACCTGGACGCAGCGAGCTGGCAACCGCCTGCGCATCCAGCTGAGCAGCGAAAACGCCACGGCCTACGAGCTGGAAATAGTGCGGCTGGAAGGCAAAAAGCTGTACCTGCGGCGGCTGGAAATGGCGAAGTAGGGCCGGGCGCTTAGCAGGGGGGTAGGGAATTTATAGCAGGCACTTGTTAAATCCCTACCCCCTCCTCAAGTGCCAGGCACCAAGCACCGTTATGAATTACTGGCTCGTCAAGTCGGAACCCTCGGCCTACTCGTGGGCCGATTTCGTCAAGGAAAACGGCACGGCCTGGACCGGCGTGCGCAACTACCAGGCCCGCAACAACCTGCGCCTGATGCAGCCCGGCGACCTGGTGCTCTTCTACCAAAGCGTGCGCCAGCCGCAGGTGATGGGCCTGGCTGAGGTGGCCGCGCCGGCCGCGCCCGACGGCACAGCGGCGCCCGGCAGCCCTTGGGTGGCGGTGGCGCTGCGGCCGGGGCCGCCCCTACCCCACCCGGTGCCGCTGGCCGCCCTGCGGGCCGACGCGCGCCTGAGCGAGCTGGCCTTGCTGCGGCAGTCGCGGCTGTCGGTGGTGCCGCTGCGGGCCGCCGAGTTTGATGCCGTGCTGGAACTGGCCGGAATGGTGTAACTTCCCTGCCCCAAGCTACGCTACTTTACGCTCTCCTCCCGGCGAGCCCCGGCCCGCTGCCCACTGCCATGAAATCTTCTCTTGCGCTGCTTGTGCTGCTGCCGCTGCTGGCCGCCTCTCCGGCCTGGGGGCAGCGCCTGCGCCCGGTGGCGCCCGGCCGCCTGCCCGAAGGGCCCGGCCCCGTGGGCACTACCCTGCGCCTGACGCCCCCGCCGCCCGTGCCCGAGAAAAGCCGGCGCCGGGCCGGCGCCGCCCGGCCGGCGCCGGACTCGGCGGCGCCAGCCCAAACCGCCCGCCTGGAACTGCGCCTCAGCGAGGCCGAAAACGAGGTGCACGTGCAGCCGCTGGCCGCCGACAGCTCGGTGGTGGTGCTCATCGGCCAAGACGCGCAGGGGGGTAGGGACGACGGCTTTTACTTTCAGCACTACGCCGCCGACCTGCGCCGCCGCCGCGAGGTGCCGGTGGCCGTGCCGCCGGAGTTTCGGTTTGTGCGCCTTTGTGCCGAGGCGCGGGTAGTCTATGCCCTGTTCAGCTCGCGTGACCAGCCCGGCCGCCTCTGGGCCGTGGCCTACGATGCCGTGGGCGGGCAGCTGCGCACCCAGCTGTTTGAAACCAAGCTCAGCCGCGAGGTGGTGGAGCTGCGGGCCGTGGAGGGCTCGCTGTTTGCCACCGTGGTGCTGACCGACGCCACTCACCTGACGGCCCTGCTGCTGAACGTGGCCACCGGGCAGTTCCGGTTTCTGGCCAGCATCTACGAGCCCCTGCCCACCCAGCTCAGCTTCGAGGCCGACGAGCGCACGGGCAAGGCAGCCTACGTGCTGAGCCAGAACAATGGGCGCAAAGCGCGCTTGCAGCTCAAGCAGCTCGGCACCAACGGCCAGCTGCTGGGCGCCGAGGTGGTGCAGGCCGAGAGCGAGCGCAACCTGCTCACGGCCCAGCTCAGCCCGCTGGCCGACTCCAGTGCCCGCCTGCTGGCCGGCACCTATTCGCTGCGGGAGCTGAGCTACGCCCAGGGCTTGTTTGCCACCGACCTGCGGCTGCCGGCCACCGTGCCGGCCGGCACTGCGCCGGCCGCGCTGGCGCGCGCGCCGCTGCGCTTCTATGACTTTCTGCGCTTCAAGCACTTTTTCGATTTCCTCAAGCCCCGCCGCGAGCAGCGCCTGCGCCAGCGCGCCGCGCGCCGCCAGCAGCAGGCCCTGGCGCCGCTGCGCTGGCGCTACCGCCTGCTGCTGCATCCTATGCAGCCGCTGCCGGGCGGCGGCTTCGTGCTCACGGCCGAGGTGTATTATCCGCACTACCGCTACAACAACTACGGGCCCTCAATGGGGCTGGCCTCGGCTGGCACTTATGCTGGCTATCCGGGCTACAGCTACTACGGCGGCAACCGCTCGTTCGACGGCTACAGCACGTCGCACGCCGTCATCTGCGGCTTCGCCTCCGATGGCACTCTGCTCTGGGACAACTCCTACGTAGTGAAGGACTTGCGGCGCTATGAGCTGACCGAAGCCATCCGGCAGGCGCCGCTGCCTGATGGGCGCCTCGTGCTGGCTTACCTTCAGGACGACGAGCTGCACTACAAAATTGTGAGCCAGGCCGCGCCTTCGGCCAACGACCTGCTGGTGCCGCTGCAAACCAGCTCCACCGGCACCGGCGAAAAATCCTTCGACGCCTCGGCCACCGACTTGCAGCCCTGGTTTGGCACCACGTTCGTGGCCAGCGGCTTTCAGCACGTGCGCCCCGAGGGCGGCGTGGCAGAGCGGGAAGTGTTTTTCCTCAACAAGGTCACGTTCAAGTAGCTTTTCTCCGGGTTAAGGTGGGCGGCGCCGGTGGGAAGGGAGCTGCAATGCGCCGGCACTGCAAGGCCAGAGGCCAGCTGGGCGGGCGGCGCTTGGGCGCCCGGCGCGCAAAATTCTGCGGCGAACTCATCTAAGTTTGGCGTGCTGCGTTTGAAGCGCTACACTTTCCCTACCCCCCTTCCCCTCTATGGCTCGTCGTCTTTTTCTGCTGGCTTTTCTGACGCTGGCCGGTTGCCGCGCTGGCGGCCCCGGCACGCCGGCCCTTACCGTGGCCCAGTTTTTCAATAAGTATGAGCGCCGCGAGGGCTTCAAAGCCACCGACTGGTCGGCCGACCTGCTCCAGCGCCTGGCCCTGGTGAAGGCCGCCAAGCTGCTGGGCGGCTCGGAGCTGACCGATGCCATTACCGGTATCCGGGCGGCCAAGGTTATCTCGTTTGCCCCCACCACGGCGTCGGCCCGCGAGCTGGCCGCGCAAGGCCTGCGGCAGGAAGCGACCGGCGTGTTGCAAAGCCAGAAATACGAGCCTTTGAGCGTGGGCAGCACGCTCAGCAACGACTACCAGGTGTCGGTGCGCCCCCGCGGCGACCGGGTGTCGGAGTTCGCCGCTATCGGCGCTCTGCCCGACGTGGCCGACTCGTTCGTGCTGGTTTCGGTCGAGGGCAATTTCACCCGCAGCCAGGTCAACGCGCTGGCCAAGTATCTGCCCCAGATTGTGCAGGCCACGGGCAAATAGCGCCACTTGTCATCCTGAGCTTGCGAAGGACCTTCTCACCGCAGAACAACGACTCGTTCCGGCGGGACAAGGTCCTCCACTGCGTTCAGGATGACTCTGATTAAATCCCTACCCCCTCATCAAGCGCTCAATCTCTTCGGCTTGCAAAGGAATGTCGGCCATCAAATCCTCGTTGCCGGTGGCCGTGATGAGAATGTCGTTTTCCAGGCGGATGCCCAGGTTTTCGTCGGGAATGTAGATGCCCGGCTCGCAGGTATAGACCATGCCGGCCTCGAATTTTCGGTACTTGAAGCCTACGTCGTGCACGTCGAGGCCGAGGTAGTGGCTGGTGCCGTGGGGGAAATACTTTTTATAAGCGGGCGCGTCGGAGTCCTGATTTTTCACGTCCTCGGCCTTGAGCAAATCGAGCTTAATCAGTTCCTGCTCCATATTCTGGCCGACTTCTTTGTGGTAGGTTTCGATGTCGTTGCCGACCACGAGGCGGGTTTTGGCAAAGCTCATCACGCGCAGCACGGCGTCGTACACCTGGCGCTGGCGCGGGCTGAACGTGCCCGACACGGGGATAGCGCGCGAGAGGTCGGCGGCGTAGTTGGCGTACTCGGCGCCGAAATCGAGCAGGAGCACGTCGCCGGCCTGGCACTGGTGGTCGTTGCTGGTGTAGTGCAGCACGGTGGCGTTTTTGCCGGAGGCAATGATGCTGCCGTAGGCCGGCCCACGGCTGCGCCCGCGCACAAACTCGTGCAGAATCTCGGCCTCAATCTCGAACTCCCACACGCCCGGCCTGACGAAGCCCAACACCCGCCGGAACGCCTGCCCCGTCAGGCGCATGGCCTCGCGCATGGTCCGGATTTCCTCAGCGCTCTTGATGGCCCGCAGCCCGTGCAGGAGCGGCGCCACGCGCCGGTACTGGTGCAGGGGGTAGGCGGCTTGCAGGCTTTTGATGAAGCGCGCGTCGCGGGTTTCGACTTCCACGGTTGCCCGAATGTGCTCGTTGGCGTTCAGAAACACGTATTCGGCCTCGTTCATCAGGGCCGGCAGCACGGTTTTGAAGGCGTCGAGCCACATGATGGTCAGGATGCCCGACTGCGTCCGGGCCTCGTCCTTGGTCAGCTTGTAGCCTTCCCAGACGAGAATATGCTCGCTGGTTTCTTTTAGAAACAGGATTTCGCGGTGCTTTTCCAGCGCTGCCCCGGGGCAGAGCACGAGGATGCTTTCCTCCTGGTCGACGCCGCTGAGGTAGAACAAGTCGTTGTTTTGGCGGAAGGGCAGGGTGCCGTCGGCGTTGGTGGGCTGAATATCGTTGGCCTGGAAGATGGCCAGCGCGCCGGGCGGCAGCAGCTCGCGCAGGCGGCGGCGGTTTTCGATGAACAGCTCGGGGGCGAGGGGGGCGTAGCGCATTGGGCGATAAAGTGACTTGAGTGGCTTAGTGATTTGGGAAGGGGGTAGGGCGCGCAAGTTAGCTGGCAGACGCCGGGGCGGAGCGCCGTATTTTTGCCTACCCCCTACTCATGCCTCCACCCGCCGCCCGCCCCACCCTGCTCATCCAAACGGCCTTTATCGGCGACGTGATTCTGGCCACGGCCCTGGTCGAGCACCTGGCCCGGCGCGCGCCCGGCGCGCCGCTCGACGTACTGGTGCGGCAGGGCAATGAGGGGCTGTTGCACGGTCACCCGCACATCCGGCAGGTGTTGGTCTGGGATAAGAAGCACGGCAAGTACGCCGGCTTGTGGCAGCTCCTGCGGCAGATTCGGGCCGGGGGCTACGGCCGCGTCATCACGTTGCAGCGCTTTGCCAGCACCGGCTTGCTCACGGCTTTTTCGGGCGCGCCCGAGCGGATTGGGTTCACCGAAAATCCGTTCAGCCAGTTTTTCACGCGGCGCGTGCCCCACCTCATCGGCGACGGCACGCACGAGGTGGCGCGCAACCTTCGGCTGCTTCCTGAAGCATCAGGCAGGAGCAAGGAAGAAGTATTGTCTCCTAATTTTCCCTTGCTAAAGCCCCGCCTCTACCCCACGCCCGCCGACGAGGCCGCCGCGGCGCCCTACGCCGCCCACGGGCCGTATATCTGTCTGGCGCCCACCTCCGTGTGGTTTACCAAGCAGTATCCGGAAAGCAAGTGGCAGGAGCTGCTGGCCGCCCTCCCCCCCGGCCCGCGCGTGTACCTGCTCGGCGGGCCGCCCGATGCGGCGGCCTGCGCCCGGCTGGCGGCCGGCAGCGGCCGGGCGGCAGTCATCAGCCTGGCCGGGCAGCTGAGCTTGCTGGCTTCGGCGGCGCTTATGCGCGGCGCCCGCATGAATTACGTCAACGACTCGGCCCCGCTGCACCTGTGCTCGGCCGTGGACGCGCCCGTGACGGCCGTGTTTTGCAGTACCGTGCCCGCGTTTGGGTTTGGGCCGCTCAGCGCGCGCGCGTTCGTGGTAGAAACGCCGGAGCCGCTGGCCTGCCGGCCCTGCGGGCTGCACGGCCACAAGGCCTGCCCGCTGGGGCATTTCCGCTGCGCGCACAGCATTGAGGTAGCGCAGCTGCTGGCGCCACTGGGGGTAGGCGTGAAATAGCCCCGGCCGCAGAAACGCCTACCTCCCTGCCCCCACTCTGGTCCCGGCGGCCTAATCCGTCCCTCATTTGCGGCCACCCGAAACCTGCGGCCGGCGGCCGTAGTTTTGTTTTCTCTATGGCTGATTATCACCTGCACGAATACCCGAATGGCATCCGCCTGCTGCACCAGCAGGTGCTGCACACCAAAATCGCGCACTGCGGCTTTTTGCTCGACATTGGCTCGCGCGATGAGGCGCCGCACCAGCAGGGCCTGGCCCACTTCTGGGAGCACATGGCCTTCAAGGGCACCGAGAAGCGCAAAAGCTTCCATATTCTCAACCGCCTCGAAACCGTGGGCGGCGAGCTGAATGCCTACACGACAAAGGAGAAAATCTGCTTCTACGCCGCGCTGCTCAGCACGCACTTCGAGCGCGCATTTGAGCTGCTCACCGACCTCACGTTCAACTCCGTGTTTCCGGCGCGGGAGCTGGAGAAAGAGCGCGGCGTGATTCTGGAGGAGATGAGCATGTACGACGACGCGCCCGAGGATGCCATCGTGGACCGCTTCGATGAAGTCGTGTTCGAAGAGCACCCGCTGGGCCACAACATCCTGGGCACCCGCGAGAGCGTGAGCGGCTTCACATCCGAAGATTTTAAGCAGTTTTTGCGGGAGCAGGTGCGCACCGACCGGCTGGTGTTCAGCTCGGTGAGCAATTTGCCGTTTGCCGAAGTCAAGCGCCTGGCCGACAAATACCTGGCCCCGCTGCCGGCCCGGCTCGGCCCGCGCGAGCGGCGGCCGTTCGGCGATTATCAGCAGAAGATGCAAACCGAAAACCGGCCCATCACGCAGGCACACTGCCTGCTCGGCGGCCCGGCCTTTTCGATTGCCGACGAGCGGCGTATTCCGTTTTTCATGCTCAACAACATCCTCGGCGGGCCCGGCATGAATTCGCGCCTCAATCTGGCCGTGCGCGAGAAGTACGGTTTGGTGTACACCATCGACTCGACCTACGCACCCTACACCGACACGGGCCTGTTCAACATCTACTTCGGCACCGAGAGCAAGCAGGTCAAGCGCACCATCAGCCTGATTCAGAAGGAGTTGAAAACCCTGCGCGAGAAGCCCCTGACGACCACGCAGCTGCACAACGCCAAGGAACAGCTCATGGGTCAGCTGGCCATGAGCGAGGAAAGCAACTCCGGCTTGATGCAGCTGCTGGCCAAATCGACGCTGGATTTAAACCGGATTGAGCCGCTCACCGAGCTGTTCGGGCGCATCCGCCGCATCACGGCGGCGGAGCTGCAAGACTTGGCCAACCAGGTGCTGACCGAGCAGCACCTGAGCGTGCTGCAATACCTGCCGTCGGCGAAGGCGGCCTGAGGAAAAGCAGCTTAGTCCGGCCGGACAGGGCAGAGAGGACCGCCCAGTTTTGCATTTATCAACTCAGCAAAAAGCCCCGGCTCACGAGCCGGGGCTTTTTGCGGGGCAGCGCACGAATACGCCTTGCCTTGGCAGCTAGCGGCTGATGGTGAGCCGTTTGGTCGTCACTTCGTTGGCAGTCGTTAGCTTGATTACGTAAATGCCTTCGCGGTATGCTTTGGTGTTAAGCTCGAAGGACAGGGCCTGCGGGCTTGTTGTGCGGCCCGCGGCGAGGGTCTTCACCAGCGTGCCCTTCAGGTCGTAAATCGCCAGGCGGTAGTCGGCACCGCGGGTCGTGGCGAACTCCAATTTGGTCCGGCCCTGAGCCGGGTTCGGGTACAGGCTCAGCGCCGGCGCGCCGGCCCGGCTGGCCGATTTGCTGGCGGTAGCGACGGCCGAGGTGACGTGAATATTGTCAAAGTAAAAGTCGGCCGCGCTGGTGGCGGCGTCGCCGGCAAACATGAAGACCTGCCCCACTGACACCAGGTCGCCGTTACCGAAGGCCGCGATTGGAATCACAACCTCGTGCCACTGCCCGTCGCGGACCAGGCCGTAGGGCGTGGCGCCGGCCGGGAAATTAACCCAGCTTTCGCCCACGCCCGATTTGATACCCACCTTGAACTGCCCGGCGTAGGTGGTTTTGAAGTTGAAGCGCAGCGCGCCGCCGGCGAAAGCCGCCAGGTTTTTGGGCTGGGTGGTTTCGATGCCGAAGCCAAACCAGTTGCCCGCGGCGGCGCGCAGAGCCAGCACCTCGGTGCCCTCGAAGGGGGTAGGGGCGGGCGTGGCGATGTAGGTCAGGTTGTTCCAGAGGTAGAGGCTGGCGGTGGCGTTTTGCCCGTACACCAGCTTGTTGGCAATGGCCGGGTTCTCGGTGTAGATGCCGAAGTTGCCGCTAATGGGATTGGCGCTGCCCAGGTACAGCTCATCGCCGGGGCGCTGGTAGAGCCGGACGTAGTCAACCTGCATGGTGGCGGGCAGCGCCGCCGTGATGCCGCTGGGGCTGTTAATGCCGACGTATTGCCCCCCCACGGCCAAGTTGAGCAGGATGAACTGGGCCCGGTGAAACTCCTCTAAATCGGCCGCCGCGGCCTGCGCGATGTTAATGGCGTAATACTCCCGGTCGTCGATGAACATGCGGATAAACTGGCTGTCCCAGCTCATGCGGTACACGTGGTAGTCGGTCGTCAGGTCGGTGGGGCTGTCATATTTGGTGTCGTAGGCGGCGTGGGCGCCGTTGTTTTCCCAGTGAGTGGCGCCACCCACGCGCCGGTTGGTGAGGCCGGCCGCAATGGCCGCCGCCGAGCCCATCTCCATAATGTCCACTTCGCCGCTGGCGGGCCAGACGCCGGTGGCGCCCAGCATCCAGAAGGCCGGCCACAGGCCATTTTGCAGGTTCGGCACCTTGATGCGGGCTTCGAGGGTGCCGTATTTGAACTGCACGCGCCCCAGCGTTTTCAGGCGGGCCGAAGTGAAGGATTTGCCCTGCAACGCTTCGCGCCGGGCCTCGATGACGAGGTTGCCGTTTTCGATGCGGGCATTTTCGGGGCGGTTGGTGTACGTTTCCAGCTCATTGTTGCCCCAGCCGCACACGCCGATGGCGCAGCCGTCGCCGAGGTCGTAGGTCCAGTTGTTGGCGTTGATGGTGGGGCCATCGAAGTTTTCTTCCCAAACCAACTGCTGCTGTTGGGCCTGCGCGGCGCCGACGGACGCCAGGCCGAAAAGAGCGGACAGCAGCAGGTGCCGAGTGGTTTTAGCCGGGGCGGAAAAGCGAAGAAGTTTTCTCATGGGGAGAATGCAAGTGGGTGGGGAATGGAGAAATGGTGAGCTACAAAGCAGCAAGTATATATAAACCAGTCGATGCTGCTGAAAGTGGGAACAGGACAGCAAGTTTAGCAGGTTTGTTCCGCGATTTCAAACCCGGCAGGGCGCTCCGCGTTAGGAGAGCCTTATTTCCCGGCGTGTGCTGTACGCTTATAACACACGTAATATCATCCATAATCCGCGCTACCATTGCTTTAGCGCAAATGGCTGCCGCCGCCGGCAAATGGGTAATAAGCAAGCGAAAATTTGCCTTTGAGCCGCACTTTCTAACTTCCCGGCGCTTAGCGCTTAGCCGCCTTTGGGCTAACCGCTGCTTTCCCTACCCCCCTTCCATTCCGTCATGCCCCTCTTCGGCCACGTGCGCTACTACCGGCCCGGCGACACGTTTCGCAACCGCCTAGAGCTGGCCGCCAGCGGCGTGCACCGGCCGCGGCGCGCGGGTGTGTGCGGCACCCAGGACGAGGGCGCCGAAAGCATCGTGCTGGCCGACCAGTACGAGGATGACTTCTATTCAGAAGCCGAAATCATCTACGCCGGCCACGGCGGGCGCGACGCCAAAACCGGCCGCCAAGTTGCTGACCAGATTGCCACGCCCCGCAACCTGGCCTTGCTCAAGAGCATCACAACCGGCCGCCCCGTGCGGGTGCTGCGCAAGGTGCCGGCGGAGGATGGAACCGGCGAGGATGTGTACCGCTACGAAGGGTTGTACCAAATTATTGAGCACGAGTACGGGCCGGGTAAGTCAGGCTTTCAGGTGTACACGTTTCGGCTGCGGCCAGTAGCAGTAGGCAGTTAAAAATGAGTTATCAGTTAAAAGTGAAGCGTTAAAAGTTAAAATCCCTACCCCCTATCTGGCTTCGAGCCGAGTGAGGAGGGTAGGGATTTTTAACTTTTAACGCTTCACTTTTAACTCAATCTCCTACCCCCCCTGATACTGCGAAATGAAGGCCAAGGCCTCCAGCGTGTATTGCGTGATGGAGCTGAAGTGGTTGCCGCCCTCGATGGGGTGCAGCGACACCTGCGTGGCGCCGCGGGCGCGCATGGCCTTGTAGGCGTCCTCGGAATTGAAGAAAGGCACGTAATCGTCGGCGGTGCCGTGGAAGAGGGCCAGGGGCGCTTTGGGCTGCCAGTTGTAGATGTCGTTGTCTTGCAAGGAAGCTGTCAGCGGGGCGTCTGTGTTGTTGAGCACGGCATTGCGGAAGCCGGGCGTGAACAGCTCATCGGCGCGGTCCGGCACACTGCTGAAGCGGTCGGCTTGCAGGCGGCCGGCGTAGGGCGGGTTGAAATAATACGTTAGAGGTTTATTCAAGCTGTAGACGCGGTTGTAGGTGTCGAGCACCCAGACATAGGTGCTCAGGAAACTCAGCGGCTGCTTCGAGGCCAGGATGTACTTGGCGAAGGCGGTTTTGTGGTAGGCGCCAGCACCCGGCGCGCTGGCCGTGACGGTCAGCTCGGCGGCATGTTTTTCCTCGATGAGCTTGTGCAGGGCCATCGTGGCGTAGCCGCCTTCGGAGTAGCCGAGCAGGAAGTTCTGCTGGTTGAGGGCGACTTTTTCCTTGGCGCAAAACTCCTTGGCGGCGCGCAGCATATCGAGCGAAGCGGAGGCCAGCGAGGCGGCGTGCTCATACGGGTGGGGTAGGGATTTGCTCGCGCCGTAGCCGATGTAGTCGGGCGCCGTCACGACGTAGCCGGTGGCCGCCAGGATGGAGACGGCTGAATACACTTCGCTGCTCGTTTTGTAGTAGGACGGCGCGCGCCCTTCTTCGTCGGGGCGGATGGTGCCGTGCTGGTAGCTGATGAGCGGCAGCGCCTGCGCGCCCGCTACCGGCACCAACAGCGCTCCGGAGGCCGTGACCGATTTGCCGTCGGTGTTCTGCGTGGAGTAGGTGAGCTTATAAACCCGGATGGGGAAGCGCGCCAGCACGCCCGCCACCGGGATGCTGCCCAGATGGCTGGCCACCTGCGCCGGGCTGTACTCGCCGATGAGCGTGCTGCCGAGCAAATGCGTTTCGGGCGCCGGAGCCGGCGCGGCGGGCGTCGTGGCTTGCGGCGCCGCGTCGGCGGCTTCCTTGGTGCAGCTGCTGCCAGCCGCGCTGCTCAGCAGGCCAGTGCCCAGCAGCAGGGCCAGGCGCAGGCGGCGAAAATCAGGCGTTTTAAACAATGTCATACGAAGGATGAAAGGCTGGTTATTGGGAGTGTAACAGCCCGAGGCCGAAAATCTATCCGGCGGGGCCCGGTGAATTCAGGTCAGGGAAACGGCCGCCAGCCGATTCGACCCAACTTTGCGCGCTGCCGCCCGGCCCACCCATTCCCAATCGTCCCCGAAATCCGTGCAATCCGAAAAATCCGACGAATCAGTGGTCCAGGCCTACGCCGACCTGCACTCCGCGCCGGAGCCGCCGCTCCTGCACCAGCTCTGGCGCGAGACGCACTTGCAATTAATGATGCCGCGCATGGCTTCGGGCTACGGCCAGGGCCGGCTGCTGAGTATGCTGAGCCACTTGCTCCGGCCGCGGCGCGTGCTCGAAATCGGCACCTTCACCGGCTACGCGGCTCTGTGCCTGGCCGAAGGGCTGGCGCCGGATGGGCTGCTGCATACCATCGAAATCAACCCCGAGCGCGAGCGTCGCATCCGGCGCTACGTGGCGGCAGCCGGCCTCACGGAGCGCATAAAGCTGCATATCGGGGCCGCCGTCGAGGTATTGCCGGGCCTGGTCGATGAAACCTGGGATTTGGTATTTATTGACGCTGACAAAGCGAATAATCAGCTTTACTTTGACCTGCTTATCGACCAGGTGCGGCCCGGCGGGCTGGTCTTGGTCGATAATGTACTCTGGAACAACAAGGTGCTGCCCGACTACCAGGCGCCACCTGCCGACCACGACACCCACGCCGTGCGCGCCTTTAACGCGGCCATGACCCGCGAGCCCCGCGTGGTGCCGCTGCTGCTGCCCCTGCGCGACGGTCTGCTGCTGCTGCGCCGGGTGTAGGGTGCGGGCAAGTGGGCGGTGCGGGTGGCTATTTCGCCGCCCGCCCGCTCGAAGGGTGCGCCGTTAGCGCCGATTCCCTACCCCCTCGTTCTGACTTCGAGCGGGCGGGCGGCGAAATAGCCGCCCGCCCGCACCACACCCGGCTTTAAACCTTGCCGCCCGGCGGGCGTCCTAGCCGTTCGGCTGATTCCCTACCCCCCTACCCGAATGCGCTACCTCTTCTACTGTCTGCTGCTGTTCTCTATTTCCGCCCAGGCCCAATCCGTGGTGCGCGGGCGCGTGGCCGATGCCAAAGACCAGGCCCCGCTTATCGGGGCCAACGTGCTGCTTATCCGTCTGCCCGACTCGGTGAAAACCGGCACCGCCGTGGATGTTGAGGGGCAGTTTCAGTTTGACAACGTTCAGGCCGGTTCCTATCTGTTGACCGTGAGCTTCGTGGGTTACCAGGCCCGGCAGCAGCCGCTGAGCGTGCCGGCCGGCGGGGCGCCCGTAGCCCTAGGCAGCATCGCCTTGCAGGCCGGCGGCGTCCAGCTCAAAGGCGTGGTGGTGACGGGCCAGGCGGCGGCGGCCACGCAGCGCGGCGACACGACGGCCTACAACGCCCGCGCCTTCAAAACCAACCCCGACGCCAACGCTCAGGACCTGCTTACCAAGATGCCCGGCGTCACGACCGGCACCGATGGCCGGGTGCAGGCCCAGGGCGAAACCGTGCAGCAGGTGCTCGTCGATGGCAAGCCCTTCTTCGGCAACGACCCCGACGCGGTGCTCAGAAACCTGCCCGCCGACGCCATTGATAGGGTCGAGGTGTTCGACCAGCAGAGCGAGCAGAGCCGGTTTTCGGGCTTCAACGACGGCAACACGACCAAGACCCTGAACCTGGTCATCAAGCAGCAGTACCGCAACGGGCGCTTCGGGCGGGCCGTGGTGGGCGGCGGCACCGAGCGCTACCGTGCCAGCGGCAACCTCAACGACTTCAAGGGCGCCCGTAAGGTGAGCGTGCTGGCCCAGAGCAACAACGTGAACGAGCAGAACTTCGGCACCGAGGACCTGCTCGGCGTGGTCGGCAACTCGCAGCAGGGCGGGCGCGGCGGGGGGGGTAGGGGCGGGCAAGGCGGGGGTGGCGGCAACGCGGGCGACTTTCTGGTGAACCAGAGCGGTGGCATCAGCACCACGAACGCGGCCGGCCTGAACTACGCCAACGTGTTCGATAAAAACACCGAAGTGACGGGCAGCTACTTTTTCAACCGGGCTAATAATGGCCTCAGCTCGAACACCTTTCGCCAGTTTGTATTGCCCGAGGCGACCGGCACGACCTACGCCGAAACGGCCATCAGCCGCAGCACGAACATGAATAACCGGGCGAACTTTCGGATTGACCACAAGATTGATTCCGTGACGTCGGTCTTGTTCCGGCCCCGGTTTTCGTGGCAGGAAAACAACTCCACGCGCGCCCTGGATGGCGAAACGGCCCGCAACGGCGAGACGCAGAGCGACGTGAACACCGACTACCAGGCCCAAAACCGCGCCCTCAACCCCGGCGGCGACCTGCTGCTGCGCCGCCGCCTGCGCGGGCGGCCCGGCCGCACTATTTCGCTGAACCTGAACGGCAACTACAACCAGCGCGAGGCCACGAACTTCCTGCTCAGCACCAACTCAGCCCGGCCCGCCGACAACCTCAACCAGCGCTCCACGCTCGACCAGACGAGCTGGAACGCGGGCGGCAACCTCAACTACACCGAGCCGCTGAGCAAGCAGGACCAGCTTCAGGCTAACTACTCGCTAAGCTACGCGCCCAATAAGTCAACCAAGTACACCAACGACTACTCGGTCTCGGACGGCGAGTACAGCCAGCTCAATCCGGCGCTGAGCAACGTGTTCGACAACTATTATTTAAACCAAAACCTGGGCCTGAACCTGCGCCACGCCACGCGGACGCTGCAAGCCAGCGCCGGCGCCGCGCTGCAATCGGCCCAGCTGCGCGGCAATCAGACCTACCCCGTGGCCGGGCCGGTGCGCAACTCCTTCGTCAATGTGCTGCCCCAGGCCTCGCTGATGTGGCGCGTGGCGCCGACCAAGAACCTGCGCGTCTTCTACCGCACCAATACCAACGCGCCCAGCATCGGCCAGCTTCAGGCCGTGGTGAACAACTCGAATCCGTTGCAGCTCACTATCGGCAACCCGGCCCTACGCCAGGAATACCAGCACAACGCCGTGCTGCGCTACTCCGTGGCTGACCCTGGCAAGTCGAGCAACTTTTTCGCCCTGCTCTCGGGCGCCTACACCCAAAATCCGATTGCCAACCGCACATTTCTGGCCGGCGCCCAGGGCACCGAGGTCACACCCGAAGGCCTAAATCAGCCCGTGCGGCTGCCCGCCGGCGGCCAGCTCACCCAGAGCACCAACCTCCAGCAGCAGTATAATCTGCGCTCCAACCTCAACTACGGCCGCCCGCTCAAGGCCCTCAAATCGAACCTGAACCTGAGCCTCGGCGCCAGCTTCAACCAGTCGCCGGGCCTCGTCAACGACCGCCTCAACTACGCCCGCACGCCGGCCCTGAACGCGGGCGTGGTGCTCAGCTCCAACATCTCCGACAAGCTCGACTTCACCGTCTCGACCACGGCCGCCCCCAGCTTCGTGCGCAACACGCTCAGCCGCCAGCTCAACTCGAACTACTACACTCAAAGCTCCCGCCTGCGCCTGAACTACATCTTCGGCCCCGGCATCAACTTCCAAACCGACCTTACCAACCAGTATTTCGCCGGCCTCGCCCGCGGCTTCAACCAAGCCTACACCCTTTGGAATGCCAGCCTGGGCAAGAAGCTCGGCGAGCGCCAGCAGGCCGAAATCCGCCTCTACGCCTTCGACCTGCTGGGCCAGAACCGCAGCATCCAGCGCAACGTGACTGAGGCCTACTATGAGGACGTGCGCACCACCGTCTTGCAGCGCTACCTGATGCTGATGTTCACCTACAACATCCGCAGCGGCAACCTCGTCATTCCCAGCGGCGACGCCGAGGGCCCTGGCCGGGAACGGGGGGGTAGGGAACGCGGCGGGCAGGGCGCCCCCCCACCGGGCGGGGGCGGGTTTGGGCGCCCGCCCGGTGGGCAGTAGCGCCACTAGGCTGTAGCGTGGACTCTGCGAGTCCGCGCGTGGGTAGTTCGGGAATTGTGCGGGTTTCGTTCCCGCGCGGACTCGCAGAGTCCACGCTACATGTACTTCGACCTCGAAACCGCTCTGACGACTACCGGTCGGATGGCAGCACGGCCGTACCAAGCCGCCAAGCATTTCCTACCCCTCTTCCACTACCAACCGCTGGCCGCCGTTGCCCGTATCTTGCGGGCTATGGATGGGTTAGCTAAAATTGAGGACCTGGGTCGGCCCAGAGTAGTTATTGTGGGTGGCGGGTTTGGAGGGTTGGCGCTGGCCCAGAGCTTGGCCGGCGCACCGGTGCAGGTCGTGCTGCTTGATAAGCAGAACTACCACACCTTTCAGCCGCTGCTCTACCAGCTGGCCACGGCCGGGCTGGACGCCGACGCCATCGTGGCACCGTTTCGGAAGGTGCTGCACACGCAGGCCAATTTCTTCTTTCGCCTAGCCGAGGTGCAGAAGGTCAATACCGAGCAGCAGGTGGTAGAAACCTCCATCGGGCTGGTGCGCTACGACTACCTGGTGCTGGCCACCGGCGCCACGGCCAACTACCTGGGCAAGGCCGATATGGCCCAGAATGCTATTACCCTCAAGAGCGTCGAAGATGCCATTGAGCTGCGCAACACCGTGCTGGCCGGCTTCGAGAAAGCCTTGCAGCTCGGCGATGAGCAGGAGCTGAACAGCCTGCTCGACTTCGTGATTGTGGGCGGCGGGCCCACGGGCGTCGAGATTGCGGGCGCGCTGAGCGAACTGCGCGACCACGTGCTGCCGCGCGACTACCCCGAGCTGGACTTTAAGCAGATGGACATCCACTTGGTGCAGAGCGGGCCCTTGCTGCTCAAAGGCATGTCGGCTCACGCCTCCCAAAAAGCGCTGGACTACCTCCACGGCTTCGGCGTGAAGGTGTGGCTTGATTGCCGCGTGGAGAGCTACGACGGCTACACGGCCGTGCTCAACAACGGCCAGCAGCTGGTGACGCGCACGCTCATCTGGGCGGCGGGCGTCACGGGCGCGCCGGTGCAGGGCCTGCGCCCGGAGTGCCTGCTCAAAGGCAACCGCTACCGGGTCAATGAATTCAATCAAATTGACGGCTACGACAACATTTTCGCCATCGGCGACATCGCGGCCATGCCCAGCGCCGCCTACCCCGACGGCCACCCGATGGTGGCGCAGCCCGCCTTGCAACAGGGCCGCCTGCTGGGCCGCAACCTGTTGCGCTTGTTGCGCCAGCAGTCCCCGCAGCCCTTCGCCTACGACGACAAAGGCAGCATGGCCACCATCGGCCGCAACCACGCCGTGGCCGACATCCGCCTTTTCGGCCGCGACCTGCACCTGGGCGGCTTCCTGGCCTGGCTGGCCTGGAGCCTGGTGCACGTGCTGGCCCTGATTACGTTCCGCAACCGCCTCACGGTGCTGGCCAACTGGGGCTATTCGTACTTCAGCGCCGACAAGGGCCTGCGCTACATCATCGGCAAAACCCGCGTGCCGATGAAGGCTGAGCCCGGCCAGGCCAAGGCCATGCAGTAAGTGGCCACGCCGGCTGAGGCTGGTTTTTCGGGGCGCTTAGTGACCGGACAGGGAGTAGGGAAAACGAAGAAACGATGCGCGGCCGGTGGGCATTGGCTCAACTCTGCTCGTATGGCTGTTCTCAGGTTTAGTCACGCTTCTGAAAGGAGTTAAAAGTGGAGAATTAAAAGTTAAAAGGGCAGACAGCAACTGAGTTTTAACTTTTAACTCTTAACTTTTAACTTAGTATCCCCACCTGATAGCCGCTCTAATTCCCGTTTTTGCGGTCCGGTTCGGGAATGGCGGGCAAATCAGCCGCCTGATTCCCTACCCCCTGCTTTGCGCCCAACCTATGAAATACGCCCTGCTGCTGCTCTGCCTGGCCCGACTAGCCCAGGCCGCGCCCGCCCCGCCGGTGCCCGCTGCCCTCGACGTAGCTGGCCTGCACCTGAGCCTCGATGACGATGCCCGGCAGCTCATCCAGCAGCGGGCCGATGGGCTCATGCGCCACCAGCCCTCGTTTCAGGCGCGAGTTGATTTGGCCGACGCGAGCTTTCCGATAATTGATAGAATCCTGCAAAAAGAAGGTGTGCCGCTGGATTTTCGCTACCTCGCGCTTCAAGAAAGCGCCTTGCTCGGCGACGCGGAAAGCAACCACGGCGCCGTGGGCTACTGGCAGCTCAAGCGCGAAACCGCCACCGGCCTGGGCTTGCGCGTGGATGAAACCGTGGACGAGCGCCGCCACCTCGTGGCCAGCACCCGCGCCGCCGCCCGCTACCTGCTGCGCTCGCAGGCCACGACCCAGAATTGGCTGCTGGCTTTGCTCAGCTACCAGACCGGCCTCGGCGGCGTGCGCGCCTACCAGCTGCCCACCGACGCGGGCGCTACGCAGATGAATATCAGCGCCGCCACGCACCCGTATGTGCTCATGTTTCTGGCCCACAAGCTGGTCTTTGAGCCGGCCTGCGACCTGAACCCTACCCCGCCGCTGCGGCTGCGCGAGTTTCCGGCCGCGCCCGGCCAGACGCTGGCCGAGCAGGCCGCCGCCCTCGCCACCGACCCCGCCGGGCTGCTGCGCCACAACCGCTGGTTCTTGCACCCCGACCGCCCCGTGCCATCGGATGATGGCCCTTACACGCTGCTGGTGCCCGTTTTCTCAGCTACCGGCGGCGCCCAGAACGCGGCCCTGGCTGGCCACCAGGCCACGGGCAGCCGCGGTCAGCTCATCACGCCGCCCGCCGCCAGCGCCCGCGATGCCCGCCGCGTGCGCATCAACAACCTCGACGCCCTCATTGCCCTGCCCGGCGAAACCGCCGACGACCTGGCTCGGCGCGGCGGCGTGCGCCCCATCCAGCTGCGGCGCGACAACGACCTGCGCGCCTTTGACGCCATCGTGCCCGGCCGGCCGTATTTTCTGGAGAAGAAGCGTGACGAAGCCACCACCGACTACCACGTGGTGCAGCCCGGAGAGGATTTGGCGGCGGTTTCGCAGCAGTACGGCATCCGGCGCTCCGCCATTCGCCGCAAAAACCGCTTTTCCTTCAATGAAGACCTGCGGCCCGGCCGGGTGCTTTGGCTGCGCCACACCCGCCCCCGCGAGGTAGCCATCGAGTACCGCAACCCGGCCGAAGCGGTGGCCCTGGAGCGGCGCGCGAGTGGGCAGCAGCCAATTCCCGCGTCCGCCGCAACGGTCCCGCGTCGTCCGGCCGCCCTACCCCCGGCCACGCCAGCAATGCCACCCCCGCCCGCCGAAGTAGCGACTGCGGAAGCCGCCGCCGCTGAGTTGCCCACCCCGGCGCCGCAGCCGCCTGCTGCCCCGGTCGCGGAGGTCTCCCAACCAGCGCCGGCCGAGCCGGCGCAGCCTGTCCCGACGGCGCCCGCGCCAGTGGCCCCAGCCCCCGTCGTCACAGAGCGGCCCACGTCCCCGGCCAGCGCGCCGGCCGTGGTTTATACGCGCCCAGCCCGGCCGGCTGCGCCCGCTGCGGTCCCCACTGCTGCGGTCCCCACTGCTGCGGTCCCCACTTCCCTACCCCCCGCACCAGCCGCAACCCCAACCGAGGCCCGCGCGCCGGTGCCCGCCAGCGGCTTCTATCGGGTGCGGGCCCGCGAAACGGTCTACGGCCTGGCCCGCCGCTACGGGCTCAGCCCCGCCGACCTGCTGACCTGGAACAGCCTGCAAGCCAGCGCCAGCTTGCAGCTCGGGCAATTGCTGCGCCTGCGCGCGCCAACGGCGGCGGCCGGCGACGTTTCGGGTGCAGCGGCCCCGGCCCTACCCCCTACTCACACCGTCGGCGCCGGCGAAACCCTCTACAGCATCGCCCGCCGCTACGGCCGCACTGTGGCCGAGTTGCAGCAGCTCAACGCCAAGCTCTCGGCTGATGTGCGCATCGGCGAGGTGCTGCGCGTGGCGGCGCCGTGAGGTTTGTGGTCCGGTGCTTTTTCCCAGTTATCAGGCCACACTAAAAAGCCCGTTGGTGCCTCGTAGGCCCAACGGGCTTTTCATTTCCCTACCCCCCCGCCTGAAATCAAACCCGCACAGCCTCAGCCGGTGGGCGCCGGGCGTTTGGAGCAGCCCGCGGCCCGGCGGTATCTTTACCAATGAGGAATTAAGAAGGAGGAATGAAAAATAGTCAGGCAGTAATTCTTCATTCTTAATTCCTCATTCTTCATTAAGCGAAGCGTCCCATGCCCACCTTCTCCCACCTGCACTGCCACACCCAGTACTCGCTGCTCGACGGCCAGGCCAGCATCAGCAAGCTGATGCAGAAGGCCCAGGCCGACGGCCAGCCCGCCGTCGCCCTCACCGACCACGGCAATATGTTCGGGGCGTTCAACTTCGTGGCCGAAGCGAATAAGTACAACGTCAAGCCCATCGTGGGCTGCGAGTTCTACATGGTCGAGGACCGGCACCGCAAGATTTTCAGCAAGGAAACCCGCGACAACCGCTACCATCAGCTGCTGCTGGCCAAGGACCAGGCCGGCTACCAGAACCTGGCCAAGCTTTGCTCGATGAGCTACATCGAGGGGCTATATTCGAAGTGGCCGCGCATCGACAAGGAGTTGCTGCTGCAATACCACGAAGGGCTGATTGCCACGTCCTGCTGCATCGGCGCCGAGATTCCGCAGACCATTCTGTTTGAGTCGGAGGAGCGGGCCGAGGAGAAGCTGAAGTGGTGGCTGGACGTATTTGGCGATGATTACTACATCGAAATTCAACGTCACGGGCTGATGAACTTCGACGGCACCGGCAAAAGCCAGGAGGACGTGAATCAGGTGCTGCTGGGGCTGGCGCGCAAGTACAACGTGAAGGTCATCTGCACGAATGACTCGCATTACGTGGACCAAAAAGACTTTGCCGCTCACGATTTACTGCTCTGCGTGAACACCGGCGAGGAGCACAGCATCCCGGTTGGCGACTTCAAAACCAACTACTTCACCCTGATGAGCGGCGAGCGGCAGGTCAAATACGACACGCTCGATAACCTGCGCCGCGACCATCAGCGCGACGATTTCGCCCAGAAGCAGTTGCGCCGCATCGATGAGGAGTTTCAGAAGTCGCGGCCCCACTCGCGCTTTGGCTTCGCGAATGACCAGTTCTACTTCAAGCAGCAGCAGGAGATGGTGGCGCTGTTCCACGACGTGCCGGAGAGCGTGGACAACACGAACGAAATCGTGGACAAAATCACGCCGCCCAAGCTTCAGCGCGACATTCTGCTGCCCAACTTTCCCCTACCCCCCCAGTTCGCCACGGCCGACGACTACCTGCGTGAACTCACGTTTAAAGGCGCCTTCGAGGGCCCCAAGCCGCGCTACTCCGAGCGCACGGCCGAAGTGGAGGAGCGCCTGAACTACGAGCTGCGCATTGTTCAGACGATGGGCTTCGCGGGCTACTTCCTTATCACGCAGGACTTCATCAACAAGGGCCGCAGCATGGGCGTGGCCGTGGGGCCGGGCCGCGGCTCGGCGGCCGGCTCGGCCGTGGCCTACTGCGTGGGCATCACCAACATTGACCCCATTAAGTATTCGCTGCTCTTCGAGCGGTTTCTGAACCCGGAACGCGTGTCGATGCCCGATATCGACATCGACTTTGACGACGTGAACCGCCAGAAAGTCATTGACTACGTGGTAGATAAGTACGGCCGCAACCAGGTGGCGCAGATTATCACCTTCGGCACGATGGCGGCCAAAAGCTCCATCAAGGACGTGGCGCGGGCCCTGGAATTGCCCCTACCCCAGACCACGGACCTGACCAAGATGGTGCCCGAGCAAGTCGGCGTGACGCTGGCCCGCGCCTTTGCCGAGAACCAGGAGCTGGACGCCATCCGGCGCGACGAGAGCCCCGACAACCTGCGCGGCCAGATTCTGCGCCTCGCCGAGCAGCTCGAAGGCTCGATGCGCAACACCGGCATCCACGCCGCCGGCATCATCATCGCGCCGGACGACATCACGAAGTACATTCCGGTATCGACCAGCAAGGAATCGGACCTGCTCATCACCCAGTTCGACGGCCGCGTGATTGAGAGCGCTGGGATGCTGAAGATGGACTTTCTGGGCCTTAAAACCCTGACCATCATCGTGGACGCGCTCAACCTGATTGAGCGCAACCACGGCGTCAAAATCGACATTGATGACATTCCGCTCGATGACGAGAAAACCTACGCCCTCTACCAGCGCGGCGATACCATCGGCACCTTCCAGTTCGAGAGCGAGGGGATGCGGCAGTACCTCAAGGACCTCAAGCCGACCGACATCGAGGACCTGATTGCCATGAACGCGCTCTACCGGCCGGGGCCCATGCAGTTCATCCCCAACTTCATCAACCGTAAGCACGGCCGCGAGCCGGTCGAGTATCCGCACGAGCTGCTGATTCCCATTCTTGATTACAGCCAGGGCATCATGGTTTATCAAGAACAAATCATGCAGGCGGCACAGATTCTGGGCGGCTATTCCTTAGGTGGCGCCGACCTCTTGCGCCGGGCAATGGGCAAGAAGGACTTGAAGAAGATGGCTCAGGAGCGCGACAAGTTCGTGGCTGGCTGCAAGTCACTTCACGGCATCCCGGCCAAGAAAGCGTCGGAAGTGTTCGACGTGATGGAGAAGTTCGCCGCTTACGGCTTCAACCGCTCGCACTCAGCGGCTTACAGCGTCGTGGCCTACCAGACGGGCTACCTCAAGGCCAACTACCCCGCCGAGTACATGGCCGCCGTGCTGACCAACAACATGGGCGACATCAAGAAGGTCACCTTCTTCATTGAGGAGGCCCGCAAGCAGGGTGTGGCCGTGCTCGGGCCGGACGTGAACGAGTCCTTGCAAAAATTCAACGTCAACCAGCAGGGCAAAATCCGCTTTGGGCTGGCGGCGGTGAAGGGCGCGGGCGAGGCGGCCGTGCAGGAGCTAGTCGAGGACCGCGAGAAAAACGGCGCCTACACTGACGTGTTCGACTTCGCCAAGCGCGTGAACCTGCGGGCGGTGAACAAGAAAACCTTCGAGAGCCTGGCCCAGGCCGGGGCGTTCGATTCGTTTGAGCGCTACCACCGGCGGCAGTTTCTGGACGCGCCGGCCGGCGACACCAACCTGATTGAGAAGGCCATGAAGATGGGCCAGCAGCACCAGGCGGCCAAGGAATCGGCCCAGCACAGCCTGTTCGGCGCCAGCGCCTTCGGGGCCGTGGCCGCACCGCTGCCCAAAGTACCGGAGATGGAGCCCTGGACCAAAACCGAGCAGCTGCGCCGCGAAAAGGAAGTTGTGGGCTTCTACTTGTCGGGCCATCCGCTGGATGCCTACAAGCTCGAAATCGATGCCTATTGCACCTGCGCGCTGGATAAGGTGGAGAACTACAAAAACCGGGAAATCAACTTGGCCGGCCTCATCACCAACGTGGCCATGCGCACCACCAAAACCGGCCAACCGTTCGTGGTTTTCAACCTCGAAGACTACGAAGCTTCCCTACCCCTCGCTTTATTTCGGGACGACTACACCAAGTTCGCACCCCTGATAAACCCGCGCAACTACCCCAACGAGCAGGTGCCAGCCATGTACCTGCGGGCCAAAATGGAGCTGCGCCGCGGCACCCAGGACCAGTGGGAAACCCGCATCCTCCACATGCAGCCCCTGCACGAAGTAGCCGACAAGCTCAGCCGCGGCGTGCGCGTGAAGCTGGACTTGCGCACCGTCACCGGCCCCATGATTGACCGGCTGGAAGAAGCCATTCAGGCCGCGCCGGGCAAGAAGCGGCTCGAAATTCAGTTCGCTGAGCCGCACGAGCACTTGGCGGTGGACATGTTTTCGCGCAAATTTCAGATTGAGCCGAAGCTGTTTATCGAGAAGATGAGTGAGCTGGAGCTGGACGTGTGCGCGCTGATTTAAGGGTTTGAGGGGGTAGGAAATAGAGCAAAAAGGCGGTCATGCTGAGCGCAGTGAAGCATCTCGCTTGGGTAAGTAATTCAATCGTCATTTCAGTTGGATTACTACCGCAAGCGAGATGCTTCGCTGCGCTCTGCATGACCGCCTTTTGGGGTCAATTCCCTACCCCCTTTTGGCCGCTTGAACTTTCCCCCCGGCGCTTTGTTTTGCCTCCACTCTGCTACCTTGCGGCCGCGCTGGCCGTACACGCCAGAAACTTTTCAACCCCAATTCATATCGTAATGGGAACCAAAGCAATTGAAATCACGGACGCCAACTTCGAGCAAATCATCAACTCCGACCAGCCCGTGCTGGTGGACTTCTGGGCCGAGTGGTGCGGCCCCTGCCGCATGGTGGGTCCGGTAGTAGAAGAGCTGGCCGGCGAGTACGAAGGCCGCGCCGTGGTCGGCAAAGTCGACGTGGATGCCAACCCGCAGACCAGCATGAAGTTCGGCATTCGCAGCATCCCTACCCTGCTCGTATTTAAGAACGGCCAGATTGTCGACAAGCAAGTGGGTGCCGTGCCCAAGCATGTGCTGGCCCAGAAGCTCGAAGCGCAGGTTACTGCTTAAGCTTCCGACTTTTCAGATAGAAGACTTCTTAATTGAAAAAGCCCTGCATCAATAGGATGCAGGGCTTTTTCTTTTTAATCGACTGCTAGGGTATTACGTGAGCGTGACGGGGCGGTTGAAAATCTCTTCGAGCGAAATCATGGTCTCGGTGCGCTCAATGCCCTCAATGAGCTGCACCTGGCCGTGGAGCACTTCGCGCAGGTGCTGGGTGTCACGGCACACGAGGCGGGCAAACACGCCGTAAGCGCCGGTAGTGAAGTGAATGCTGACGACCTCTGGAATGGCCCGCAGCTGCTCGACGACGCTGCTCCAGACTGAGCTTTTCAGCAAATAAATGCCCAGGAAAGCATTGACACCGTAGCCCAGCTTCTGGAAATCGAGGCGCAGCGTGGCGCCCTCTACAATGCCCAGCTCTTCCATGCGGGCCATGCGCACGTGCACCGTGCCCCCCGAAACCTGCACCTGCCGCGCGATTTCGGTGTAAGGCATGTTGGCATCCTGAATGAGCAGATTCAGAATTTTGCGGTCAGTGTCGTCCAGCTCGTAGTTGCGGTTCATAAAAATCAGGTTGCGGAATGCGCCGCGAAATTACGGGGCCAAGCGGCAGAATGCCTCAGCAGCTTGCCCAGCAAACGCAGGTTTTGCTATCAGTGCTATAGGCTAGGCGCATTTTCTTCAAATTCCCTACCCCCCCACCCACGCTAACGGCGAGCCACGGCCGGGCGCTGCTGGTGCTGCCGCAGGCCTTCGTCTAAGAAGCCGACGAACTTGGCTACGTCGGGCTCGTAGGCCACGGGCGTGTTCAGGGACGTGCCGTCGGGGGCGAGCAGCACGTAGTAGGGCTGAGCATTGACGCCGAAACGGGTGATAGAATAGTCCAGATTTTGCTCGCCGAGGCTCTTCTTCAGGCGGTTATCGCGGGCGGAGGTGTACCAGTCGGCCTGGGGCAGCTCGGTTTTGTCGTCCACGTAGAGGGCCACGACGATATACTTGTCGCGCAGCCGGCGCAGCACCTGCTCATCGCTCCAGACCGAGGCCTCCATCAGGCGGCAGTTGCCGCAGTTGTGGCCCGTGAAGTCCACAAACACGGGCTTGTTCTGCTCTTTAGCGCACTTCAGGGCTTGTTTGAGGTCGAAGTAGCCGTTCAGGCCAAGCGGCAGCTCCAGCTTGTCGGCGTAGCGCGGCGTTTCGCACAGCGGCGAGTTGCCGACTACATTGCTGACAGCAACCCCAGCCGTTTGAGGGGCAGGCAAGGCACCAGCAGCCAGCGTGAAGTCGTGGCGTGAGGGTGGCGGCACCAGCGCCGAAAGGCCCGTGAGCGGCGCGCCGAACAGGCCGGGTAGTAGGTAGAGCATGAACACGAAAGCCGCCCCGCTCAGCACTAGGCGCGGCACTGAGACGTGCGTTGATTCGGAATCGTGGGGTAGGCGGATTTTGCCCAGCAGATAAAAGCCCAGCAAGCCCGCCAGCACCGCCCAGATGGTGATGAACACGCCGCGCGGCAGCAGGCCCCAGTGATAGGACAAATCGGCGGAGCTGAGAAATTTGAAAGCCAACGCCAACTCTAGAAAGCCCAGCACGACCTTGAGCGTATTGAGCCAGCCGCCGGAGCGGGGCAGGGTTTTCAGCCAGCCTGGAAACAGCGCAAACAAGACAAACGGCAAGGCAAACGCCGTGGCGAAGCTCATCATGCCCAGCGTGGGCCGCAGCAGCTCGCCGCCGGCCGAAGCAATGGCCACCGAGCCCACAAACGGCACGGTGCACGAAAACGATACTAAGACCAGCGTCGCGGCCATGAAAAACAGCCCCGACCAGCCGCCCTTGTCGGCCTGCGCATCGACTTTATTGACCAGCCCGGCCGGCGCGCTGATTTCAAACAAGCCCAGAAACGAGAGGCCAAAGGCCACGAAAATCACGAACGAGAGCACATTGGGCAGCCAGTGCGAGCTGATGACGTTGCCGGCATCGGCCCCAAACAGCGCGCTCAGCAACACGCCCGCGCCGGTGTAGATGGCAATAATGGACAGCCCATAAACCAGCGCCTTGGCCACGCCCTGCGCCCTGGAGCCGCCGGAATTGGTGAAGAACGAAACCGTCATGGGCAGCAGCGGATAGACGCAGGGCATGAGCACGGCCAGCAGCCCGGCGCCGAAGGCCAGGGCCAGGTATTGCCACAAGCCTATGCTGGCGCTGGGCACGGCGCGGGCCGTGGCGACGGCCGCCGCTGCCGTTGCCAGACCGGAAGCGGGCGTTTCGGCCGGGGCGGCATTGGCTGGTGAGGGGGGGGTAGGGACGGGTGCGGCAACCGAAGAGGCGCTTCCTACCCCCTCCTGGCTGGCCGAAGTCACCTTACCGGTTGGCGGCGTAGGGGCCGGGCCGCCAGCCGCCGCAACCGCCGCGGCAGGTTTGGCCGCGGCGGGGGGGGTAGGGGTTGCCGCTGAAGCAACGGCTTTGGCTGCCGCCGTGCCGCCGGCCGCCGCGACGGTCAGCGGGCCAAAAGTCAGGGCATCGGAGCCGGGCACGCAGCGGCCATCGACGCTGGTGCAGGACTGGTAGTCGGCGGTGGCCTTGATGGTGAGCGGGCCGACTTGCAGCAGCTTGACGCGCTGGCGAATCTGGCCGGTCTTCTCGAAAAAAGCTACTTCGCCCTTGAACACCGGGTCCTGCTCGTGGTGCGACTTAATAGACTTTGGCTCGCCCACCACCTGGTAAGCAGGGCTGGGAGCGAGCGTGAGCGTGAACACGACCGGGCCCACATCTTCGCTGAAATCGGTGGCGTAGAGATGCCACTTTTCGTCGATGCGGGCGTTGATAATAAGCTCCACCTCCTCCCCTACTTTGGCCGTGGGCTTGCTCAACGCCGTGCTCAGGTGGGTGGGCACCAGAATCTGACCCAAAGCGGGCCCCACGGCTAAGAGCCAGAAAAACAGAAATTTAAAAACAGACGAATAAGTCATGCCGGCTAGTCATAGAGAGAAGTACAAAATAAGCCGCCAGCCCCCACAAAGGTTCGGCTGAGCGACCAGACCGGGACGGCAGACGCCCGCCGGGCCCCGGCCTTACGCCAACCCGCGGCGCCAAAGTGCGTACTTTTGTAGGATAATGGTTTCCAGACCGTCTGCGTCGCGGGGCCGCTCCTATGGGTTTAAAAATTCTATTCACCGTTATTCTCGTTCTCGTGAACGGGTTTTTCGTGGCGGCTGAATTCGCACTGGTCAAGGTGCGCGTCTCACAAATCGAGCTGCGGGCGCAGGAAGGCAACCGCCTGGCCAAGCTCACGCTCAACATGCTGCACAATCTGGAGGCTTACCTTTCGGCCTCGCAGCTGGGCATCACCCTGGCCTCGCTGGGTTTGGGCTGGATTGGGGAGAGTGTGGTGGCCTCCATCATCCTGGCCGCCGTGCACGCCCTGAACCTGGACGTAACCGACGAGCTGGCCCACCGCATTGCGCTGCCCGTTTCTTTCGCTACCATCACGGTGCTGCACATTGTTATCGGCGAGCAGGCGCCGAAGGTGCTGGCCATTCAGCGGCCCGAGGCGCTGAGCATGATTATCGCCGCGCCGCTGCGCGTGTTTTACATCATCAGCTTTCCTTTTATCTGGATTCTGAACAAGCTCTCGAACCTGGTCTTGCGGCCCTTCGGCGGCGCGGCAGTGCACGGCGACGCGGCCCACACCTCCGACGAGCTGCGGATGCTGCTCGACCAAAGCAAGGAAAGCGGCGAAATCCAGGATTCCGAGCACGAGCTGATTGAGAACGTCTTTCAGTTCAACGACCGCATGGTGAAGCAGATTATGGTGCCCCGCACCAAGCTCTCCGCCCTCGACGTGGCCGCCACGGAAGCAGAGATTCTGGAAACCGTGTTCACCGAGGGCTACTCGCGCCTGCCGGTGTACGAGGAGAATATCGACAATATCGTGGGCGTGCTCAACGTCAAGGACCTCCTACCCCTGATTCAGCGCCAGGAGCCGCTGGATTTGGCCCGCATCATGCGCCCGGCCTATTTTGTGCCCGAAACCAAGAAAATCAACCGCCTGCTGCGCCAGTTTCAGCGCAAGCACATCGTAATGGCCATCGTGAGCGATGAGTTTGGCGGCGTGTCGGGCATCGTCACCATCGAGGACATTATGGAGGAGCTGGTGGGCGAAATCCAGGACGAGTACGACAACGAGGTGCCAGTGGTGGAGAAGGTTTCCGAAACCGAGTACCGCGTAAATCCCGCCACGCCCATCCCCGACGCCAACGAGTACCTGCCCTACCCCCTGCCCGAGGGCGAAGACTACGAAACTGTAGGCGGCCTGCTCAACGTCATCTACGGCGCCATCCCGGAGGTGGGCGATTTGGCCGTGCTCGACCCCTACGAGTTCCGGGTGCTCAGCCGCGCGGGCCGCGTCGTGGAGCTGGTCGA
>NZ_CAXTEF010000031.1:0-53561 GCF_964243305.1 uncultured Hymenobacter sp. | reverse complement strand
CCTCTTGCAAAACCTACCTTAGCGTACTGTCCGTTTTTACTAGACCACCCCAGGAAACGAGGTAGAGCTAAGGGACTTGCTGGCTTGAAGAGGGGGGTAGGGAGATGGAATAACTTGCCGGCCGGCCCTGGCTTGCCGCATTTATGCGCAATTCCCTACCCCCTCTTCGCCCAGCAAGTCGGGTCGCCGCGCACGGGTGCGGGCTAACGCCTGCTCGTGGCGCCACTCCTCAATCCGGGGCGTGTTGCCGGAGAGCAAGATTTCCGGCACGGCCCGTCCGCGCCACTCGGCGGGCCGGGTGTAAATGGGCGGCGCCAGCAACTCATCCTGAAACGAGTCGGAAAGGGCTGATTCCTCGTTGCCAAGCACACCGGGCAGCAGCCGCACTACGGCATCGACCAGCACGGCCGCGCCCAGCTCGCCGCCGCTCAGTACGTAGTCGCCGACGCTGATTTCGTGGGTGATATACGTCTGCCGGATGCGCTCATCGATGCCTTTGTAGTGGCCGCAGAGCAACAGCAGGTTGCTGAGCAGCGAAAGCCGGTTGGCCAGCGGCTGGCGCAGGGTCTGGCCGTCGGGCGTGAGGTAGATGACGGCGTCGTAGCTCCGCTGGGCTTGCAGCTCATCGAGCCAGGCGGCAATGGGCTCGGGACGCAAGACCATGCCCGCACCGCCGCCGAACACGGCGTCGTCAATCTGCCCGTGCTTGTTGATGGCCTTGTCGCGCAGCTGATGGACGTGGATTTCGACCAATCCCTTGTCCTGTGCCCGCTTCACGATGGAATGCGCGAATGGGCTGACCAGCAGCTCCGGCAGGCAAGTAAGAATGTCGATACGGACCACAGATTCAACGGATTTTAACGGATGGAACGGATTATTTGGGGGTCCGTGGGCCTTACCTGACGGGTAAGTGTGCTTAGGGCTCGTTAAACTCGTCGGCCTCATCTTTTTCGCGCGAAGTCGGCTTCAAGTACACGTCGAGCAGGCCCTCGGGCAGGTTGACAAAGATTTTGCGCGCTTCCATATCGGCGTGGCTCACCAACTCATCGACCACCGGAATCAGCACTTCCTGGCCCTGATAGCGCATGGCCAGCACGTCCTGCTGGGGCAGTTCGTAGAAGTTCTCGACCGTGCCCAGCTCGCCCAACTCCTTATCCACTACGGTAAAGCCAATAACATCGTGGAAATAGAACTGGTCCTCGTCCAGCTCGGGCAGTTCCGTCAGGGGTAGGTAAAGCTTGCTGCCGCGCAGCGGCTCGGCGTCCTCAATCCGGGCGATGCCGCGCAACGTGAGCAGCACCCGCTTGCCGGCCTGTGGCTGCACCCGCTCCACGCCGTACTCCAGGAGCTTGGCGGGAGCCGCTGGCGCGGCCAGAAAAACGGTTTTCAGCTTGTGATACGCCGCCGGCTCGTCCACGTCGAAATTGGCCACGATGGCACCGCGCAGCCCGTGGGGCTTGAGCAGGTAGCCTAGCTCAAAGCACTCGTCAATCGTCAGCATGAGTTAGAAGATTAAAGCGACCGGCGGCGGCTGGCTTCGACAAAGACAAGGGGGGTAGGGAGGGATGGCCGCAAACAAAGTGAGAGCTTGGAAGCGGCCCACGCGACGGCGGGCTCACTTCCAAGCTCTCGACGGAGCGGCTGCCGAAGCAGTTTACGCGGCGCCTTCGGCAGCCGTCTCAGCGGTTTCCGTGGTAGCGGTGGCACTGTCGTCGGCCGTGGTTTCAGCGGTGGGCGCCGGAGCGGGCTGCAGGGCGGCGAGGGCGGCGGCCTGCTTCTGGCGCAGGGCTTCGGCGCGGGCCTCTTTTACCTTGGTTTCGGCGGCGAGCTGAGCGGTGCGGGCATCGGCTTTGGCGTCGGTCAGGCCGGTGCGCTTGGTCTCGATTTTGGCGTCCTTCTCTTCTTTCCAGGCGTTGAAGCGCTCATCGGCCACGTCCTGCGTGATGGCGCCTTTGTCAACACCAAGCTGCAGGTGGCGGCGGTAGAGCACGCCGCGGTAGGAGAGCATAGCGCGCACCGTGTCAGTGGGCTGCGCGCCGGTCATCATCCAGTAGAAAGCCCGGTCGGCGTCGAAGTTGATGCTGGCAGGATTGATATTGGGGTTGTAGGTGCCGAGCTTCTCAATGAAGCGGCCATCGCGCGGGGCGCGGGCGTCAGCGACTACGATGTCGTAGGTAGCGGCCTTTTTGCGGCCGCGGCGGGCGAGGCGAATCTTAACTGCCATAAACCTTGGGGGTTGTGCGACGCAGCTCGTGCGTCTGGATTGAAAAATTGGGAGTGCAAAGGTAGCCTTTATTTAAAAAGTAATTTCTTAAAAAGAAAACTTATTTTTCCTAAAAAGCAAAAAAGCCTCCGCCGGGAGGGGCGGAGGCTTTCAGAAAAAAGAGGGGGTAGGGAATGGTCTGCGCTTAGGCCGCTTCTGCTACTCGTTTGGGCTTGGCAATCTTGTTCAGATTCATCGTCTTGCGCTTCACCTTGATGATGCCCACCTTGTCGAGGCCCCAGATGGCGACGTAGGTCGGGTCAAACTCCCACCACTTCACGCCGAAGTTGACGCGCAGGGGTAGCTTGTGGTGGTTGTTCTGAAACAACTCGCCGAAGGCCAGAAAGTCCAGCGCCAGCGTGTTCTTCGACTTGTCTTTGTTGTCGAAGTTCTGGTAGCCGTACTTATGGCCACCCCAGTTAACGATGGCACCGTGAATTGGGCCCATCAGGAAGTGAATCGGCAGCAGCAGATACTGCCACCAGGCCGTGGCGAAGTTAATGTAGAACAGCACGTAGGCCGTGCCCCAGCCCAGGCGCGAAACAACCGAGCCACCAAAGTTCTCCAGCCAGTTCCACTCCGGCGTGTCGCCCTCGAAGCGGCGGGCGCCCTCGTGGTTGTTGCTCACGACATTGTTATAAATCGTCTTCGTCTTCCACATCATGTCGAAGGCGTTGTTGGAGAAGTGCGGTGAGTGCGGGTCCAGCTCCGTGTCAGAGTAGGCGTGGTGCATCCGGTGCAACAGAGCGTAGGCCCGCGGCGAAAGGAAGCTGCTGCCCTGACAGATATACGTGAACAGGAAAAAAAACTTTTCCCAAAACTTGCTCATCGTGAACATCTTGTGCGCCGCGTAGCGGTGCAGATAGAAGGTCTGCGTGAACAGCGACAGGTAGTAGTGACCGATGAAAAAGAAGAGAATAGGCATATTCAAAAGAAAAACGAAGGCTGACCGCACCCGTGAAAGCCGAAGGGGAGTTCGTTGGTTCGATTCGGAAACACAAAATTACAGCCACGAGCCTCCCAGGGCCGGCAAAGGCCATAATGTTGCACACGGCGATAGTGAAGTGAGTAGAAACCGGAAGCCGATAGAACGTCATGCTGAACGCAGTGAAGCATCTTGCTAGGATAAGCAATTCAATCGTTGTTCTATGATTTAGATTACTACCCGAGCGAGATGCTTCACTGCGTTCAGCATGACGTTCTATCGGCTTCCGGTTTCTACTACAGCATTTCCCGCGCCGCGTCCCAGTGCTGAGCGTCGGGCAAAGGCGCCAGGAAGGTCAGCTGCTCTTTCGTGACGGGGTGCTGCAGCTCCAGCTGCCGGGCGTGCAGGGCAATGCTCACGTCGGGCAGCGGGGCCAGGAAGCCGTAGCGCACGTCGCCCACGATGGGTGTGCCCAGCCCGGTAGCCAGCTGCACCCGAATCTGGTGGGGCCGGCCCGTGACGGGGTTTACTTCGAGCAGGTAGCGGTTGGCGGCAGGGCCCCGCAGCGCATAGCTCAACTCGGCGCGCAGGCCTTGCGGGTGGCGGGTGGGGTAGGCCTTGGTGGTATTGCGCACGGGGTCTTTCACCAGCCAGTGCACCAGGGTGCCGGTTTCGGGCACCGGCGGCTTGCCGGTCAGGGCGAGGTAGGTTTTGCGCATTAGATTGTCCCGAAACATCTCGTTGAGGCGCACCAGGGCCTTGCTGGTTTTGGCCAGCACCACCACGCCACTCACGGGCCTATCAATGCGGTGGGCCACGCCCACGAAGGCTTCGCCGGGCTTTTTATACTTGAAGCGCAGGTACTCGGCGGCCTTGGCCGAGAGGGGCTCATCGCCGGTGGCATCGCCCTGCACGAGCAGGCCGGCGGGCTTGTTAATGACGAGCAAGTGGTTGTCTTCGAAGAGTATCTCTCTTCCCTCAGACCAGATATTCGGACGGTTCACTTCGTGACAATTAACAGTTATCAATTAACAGTTATCAGTTTGTAATTATATGAGTGTCATCGATAAAATGCGCACTGATAACTGCTCACTTCACTGCTCACTGATTTTAATAGCCTTCGGCCGCGCTGGGGAAGTCGCGGCTCTTGACGTCGGCCACGTAGCGCTGCACGGCGTCGGTCATCACCTCGTGCAGCTCGGCGTAGCGGCGCAGAAAGCGCGGCTTGAACTCCTTGGTGATGCCGAGCAAATCGTGAATGACGAGCACCTGCCCATCGACGCCCGGCCCGGCGCCGATGCCGATGGTGGGGATGCTGAGCTGCTCGCTCACGCGAAGGGCCAGCGCGGCGGGAATTTTTTCGAGCACCAAGGCAAAGCAGCCCAGGTCTTGCAGCTTCTGGGCGTCCTCCAGCAGCTTTTGGGCTTCGGCGTCTTCCTTGGCGCGCACGGTGTAGGTGCCGAACTTGTAGATGCTCTGCGGGGTGAGGCCCAGGTGACCCATCACCGGGATGCCGGCCGTGAGAATGCGCGAGATGCTCTCGCCAATCTCGGCGCCGCCTTCCAGCTTCACGGAGTGAGCGCCGCTTTCCTTCATAATGCGGATGGCCGAGCGCAGCGCCTCGCGGGAGTTGCCCTGATAAGAGCCAAAGGGCATATCGACCACCACCAGCGCCCGCTTCACGGCCCGCACCACGCTCTGGGCGTGATATATCATCTGGTCCAACGTGATGGGCAGCGTGGTTTCGTGGCCGGCCATGACGTTGGAGGCCGAATCGCCAACGAGCAGCACGTCCACGCCGGCGCCGTCGAGGATGCTGGCCATCGAGAAGTCATACGCCGTGAGCATGGAGATTTTCTCGCCCCGCTGCTTCATGGCCAACAGCTGATGCGTGGTGACGAGCTTGACTTCTTTGTGCTGCGACATGCAGAGGGGGGTAGGGAATTGGGGCGGCACTGCCTGCCCAAGGCGGCAAATGTAGCATGGCCGCCGGCTCAGGCCCGCGGGCGCGTCTCGTTTCCCTACCCCCCTTGCTTGGGGAAGAGGGGGTAGGAAGACGAGGCACAGCTACCGATTGAGAATCGAGCGATTGCGCTCCAGCTTCAAGTCCTGCAACAAGCTGCTTTTGGCCGAAATGGTAAAGCTATAGCCCCGCGTAATGCCAAATGGATTCCAGGAACCGGCAATCTGCCAGCAGTGCAGGTCGCGGAAGAAACCAACGGTGGTGTAGGTGACTTCCGCGCTGCGGAAGTCGTAGCCACTGTTGATATTAAAGCGCAGATTCTCGGTCAGCTTCACCGAGCCGGTGGCTTGCAGCGAGGAGCCCGAAAGTAGGGGTAGGGGCGGCAGGCCCTCGCGCCGCGTGATGCGCGGGCGCGAGTCGGTGCTGTAGGAGGCGTTGAAGGAAAGGGCCAGCTCCCAGGGAATCTCGAAGTCGATGTAGTCGGCGTAGAGGCTCGGCCCGCCTACGGTGCCTAGGGTGGGGTCGTTGGTGGGCGCTACCGTGCGCGGGATGGTGGAGCGGCGCTTGCCGGCGGCGGGGTTAAACTGGTAGTTGAGGCTCAGCGAGGCGTTGGTAAGGCGGGCCAGCCGGATGTCTTTCCAACTGCTTTGCTGAAACAAGTAGCGGTCAATAAAGCGGCCGGTGCTGTCGCGCTGGTAGAAGCTGAACGAGCCGTTGACCACCACGGTGAGTTTCTGGGCAATCTGGGTGCCGAGGTTGAAGCTCAACGGGGCCAGGTTGAACGAGTCGGCGGCCAAATTGTAGCCGGTGGCGAAGTCGAAGTTGCGCAGCAAATCGACTTTTTTGAACGGCGCCGTGCCGGTCGAGTCGTTTTTGTCGCGCACCTTCATCTCAATCGAGTTTTGCAGCGAAAAGCCCAGGTTGCTAACCTGCTGCCCGCCCGGCGTGCCGTAGAGAAAGCCCTGGTAGCGCGAAAAGGTGCGCGGGTCGAGGAAGTTGCCGTTGGCATCCTGCAGGCCGACGCCAACCTGGTCATTCTGGGTTTGGCCCAGGTTTAGGTTCTGGTAGGCCGCGCCGCGGCTGAAATCGGGCGAGTAGCTGTAGCTCAGGTTAGGCGTGACCTTGTGGCGGATGGCATCGATGTAACGATTTTTGCCCGAAAAGCGCACCAATCCATAAAATGTGGTGCCCAGGTTTAGGCCCGCCGAATAGGTATAGACCCGGTTGAAGCCCGCCGTCGTGTCGATGCGCACGGCCTGCGCTGCTGGCACGGCTACGTAGTTTAGCTTCTGGAAATACCAGGTCTCACCGTAGTTAATGGTGGGCTGAAAATTAAAGTGCGACACATTATACGAGCCCAGCGAGATGCCGAACTGGTGCTGAATGCCGTTGCGCGAGTTGCGCAGCAAGGAGCCGAGGTTGTTGAGATTCAGCGGGATGACGCGGGCCGTGCTGGCGCCGCCGAGCAGCGGCACGTCGCCAAAGGTGGTGGCCGGCACGTTGTTGCTCACCAGGTTCTGGGCCGTGAGGTTGTAGCTGACCGCAACCTGCTCGTAGATAGCGCCCAGCCCGAGCTTGTTGGCGCCGGGCTCGATGCCGAGCAGCTCATACGGGTACTGCCGGGCCACGCCGATGGTGATATCGGGCAAGGTAAAGTCTTGCACACCCGTCTGGACGTTCTGGCTCTGGCTGAGCTTGACGGCGTAGTTGATGGGCAGGTTGCGCAGCTGCTTGGCGTAGGTGACGCTGGAGCTGAAGGCCGGTTGCAGGCGCTGGCGCGGGTCGAGGCGGTTGATGGTATTATAAAACGTGCTGCCCGCCTGCACACTGGCCGAAAAGCGCCCGCCCCCCGGCTTGGGCACTGGCGCGTGGCTCCAGCGCACCCAGAACGTGTTGGATGCGGACACCTGCTGACGGTCAGGGCCGGTTGAAACCCCCACCGTGGGTAACAGTGGATTGAGTGGCCGGCGGCTATACTCGAAGCTGAACAGGCCGTCGTAGGTGTAGCGCTTGCGGTACGACAGCTCGGCCCGGCCGCCCCAGCCGCCAAAGCCCTGGCCATTGCCGGCGTAGATGTCGCCGGTCACGCGCAAACCCAGGTAGTCGTTGGGCGCCCAGTAGTAGCCGCCGCCGGTCAGGAAATAGCCCCGGTCCTGGGCCTGCCCGAAGGTGGGAATAATCACGCCCGACCCGCGGCTGCCGAGGGGGGTAGGGAAGTAGCCGAACGGCAGGCCGATGGGCAGCGGCACGTCGCCGATGACGAGGTTGAAGGGCCCGGTAATTACCTTTTTGCCCGGCACCACCTTCATTTTGTTGGTTTGAATGTAGAAGTGCGGGTGCTCCAGGTTGCAGGTCGTGTAGTAGCCGTGCTGCCCGAAGAAGTCGTTGTTGGGCTGGCGCTTCACCACGTCGGCGTGCACGTAGCCCTCGCCCTGCTGGGTCACGATTTCGCTGATTTTGCCTTTCCGGGTTTTGAAGTTGTAGGCGATGTTGCCCGCCGTATAGGTGCCTTCCGCGTCCTTGAACACGGGCCGGCCTTCCAGCTTGTTGCTGAGCGAGTCGCGTCGGCCGTTAGCATACACCTGGTTGCGGCCGTAATCCACCGTTATCAGCGCCGCTTTCAACTCCATCGGGCCGTAGTCCACGTTGGCTTTGTTGTAGAGGCGGGCCACCTTCTGGGTTACGTCGAACTGAATTGAATCCTTGGCCGCGTACTTGACGGTGGTCTCAATCTGCCCCTTGCGCTGCGCCGCCAGCCGCAGCGAGTCGCCGGTGGCGCTCGAATCGATGGCTTGCACCAGCGGGTCCGGGGCGTTATCCGTTGGGGCGGGGTTGCTGCCCGAAGCGGGCGCGGGCTTGCGCAGCGAGCCCGGCACCTGCGGCCGGCCGGGGTCCACGACGCCGGCCGGGGCGGGCGCCACGGGCTCGGCGCGGTCGGCGGGAATGTTGCGCACCGGCGGCGTGGCCGGGCTGCCGGGCCGCTGCTGGGCCCAGGCGGCGGGCGCGCTGAGCAGCATCAGCAGCAAAAGCAGGGGTAGGAAACCGCCCGGCCCGGCCCCTTGGCCGCGCCGGCGGGGGTAGGGCCGGGCCCGCAACAAAGACCCGTGAGGAGCAGCCAACGGAAGGTAGCGGTTAATTTGAAGTACTTTTGACACCTCTAACAAAGGTAGCAGGTCGCTGCCCCTTCTTTCAGTTCCAGTCAGGAAACGAATCCCGTGCGAATTATTGCTTGCTTAGCCGTTAACGGTTGGCTCTGCGCTCTTAGCCCGCTGGCCGGCTTTCGGGGAGGAGTTGAAAAAGCCGCCGGGCGTTGCATCGCCGAAGGCAAAACAACCAAAACGGAGCTGGCGCCCGCCACCCCGCCCCGCCCCGCCGCCCCGCGCTACCGCCTGCGCACCATCGTGCTCGACGCCGGCCACGGCGGCAAAGACCGCGGCTGCGCCGGGCAGGCCGGCGCCCGCGAGTCGGCCGTGGCCCTGAAAATTATTCTGGCGCTGGGCCGGCAGATTGAGGCCGAGATGCCCGACGTGCGCGTGCTCTACACCCGCAAAACCGACGTGTTCATTCCGCTGGATGAGCGGGCCGAAATCGCCAACCGCAACCACGCCGACCTGTTCGTGTCGGTGCACTGCAACGCGGCCGGCCCCAGCTCGCACGGCACGGAGGTCTGGACGATGGGCCCGCACAAAACCGACGCCAACCTGAACGTAGCCAAGCGCGAGAACAGCGTCATCTTGCAGGAAGGCGACAACTACCGCGCCCGCTACGGCGGCTTCGACCCCCGCTCGCCCCAGAGCCACATCATGTTTTCGCTGTTTCAGAGCGCCTACGTCACCAACTCGCTGCGCCTGGCTCAGCGCATCGACCGGCAGTTTCGCACGGCTGTGGGCCGGCCCTCGCGCGGCGTCAAGCAGGCCGGCTTTATTGTACTTTGGCGCTCCACTATGCCATCGGTGCTCATCGAGGTCGGCTTTCTGACCAACCCCACCGAGGAGCGGTTTTTGAATAATAAAGCCGGCCAGACCGTGATGGCCAGCGGCATTCTCCGCGCCTTTCGCGAGTACAAGCGCGAGCTGGAAGGCGCGTCCGTAGAATAGCCGCCGGGCGCGGTCAAACATCCGCCCGCCGATTTCGTTTGTGGGCTTGAAAGACTGGGCGGCGTCACATTTCCTACCCCCTGGTCTGGCCGAAACCACCCTTAACCAGCGCACTAGCGCTTTCATTGTGAGCAAAGAAATAAAAGTAGCCCTGCTGGCCATCGTGGCCCTGGTGGCCTTGGCGGTGGGCTTCAACTTCCTGCGTGGCAGCAATCTGCTCTCGAGCAATAAAACCTACTACGCCGTTTATCCCGACGTGGAAGGCCTCAACGTGGGGGCACCAGTTATTCTTAACGGCATCAAGGTTGGGCAGGTCAAAGCCCTGGAGTTGCAGCCCGAGAAAAGCAACGTGGTGCGCGCCGCCCTGGAGCTGGACAAGGGCCTCGTGGTGGGCGACTCGACCGTCGCCAGCCTGGGCGGCTCGCTGCTGGGCTCCAAAACCATTACCCTGACTCTGCGGCCCAACACCCGCACGTTTGCCGGCGGCGAGGAACTAAAAACGGTGTCCGCCTCCGGCATTGCCGGCCTGGCTACGGCGCTGCAAGCCCGCGCCCTGCCCGTGCTCAGCAGCCTCGACTCGACGCTGGTACGGGTGAACGGGTTTTTGAATAAGGATGCTCAAACCAACATTCAGGGCACGCTGCTCGGCGCCCGTGCCAGCACCGAGGCGCTGCAGAAGCTCATTGAGAGCAACCAGCGCAACATCAACCAGATTACCCGCAACCTGGCCCAGATGTCGTCGGCCCTGAACAAGACGACCAGCAAGCTCGACCGCATCACCGTCAACTTCGCGCAGCTTTCGGATTCGCTGAAAGATGCGCCCGTGGGCCCGGCCGTGCGCCGCCTCAACAGCACGCTGGCCGAAGCTCAGACGGCCGTGGCCAGCCTCAACGAGTCGATGAATGGCACCAAAGGCTCGCTGGGCAAGCTGCTCAACGACGACTCGCTCTACACCAACATCAACAAGTCGGCGGCCTCGGCTAATTCGCTGATAGCTGATTTGCAAGCTAATCCGAAGGACTACGTGCACTTCTCGCTGTTCGGCGGCGGGGGCAAAAAGAAAAACAAAGTCGAAACCACCCGCAAGCCCGACGGCACCACCACCACCGAAACCAAGACCGTGGACAACACCGCCGCGCCGGCCCTGGCCCCGAAGTAGGGGGTAGGGAATTGTCGCCTAAAGTTTTAGTAGAGGATGTAAGTGAAAAAGGCGCACTTGTGGAAATATTTCCATAAGTGCGCCTTTTTATTACTACTCAGTGATACCACGATACTACTGCACAATGTGGCTGCGCACGAGCGTGCGGGTGTGGGGTACGCCCCCCACCTTCACCCGCTGACGCACGATGCCTTTGCCCGGCGCCCAGTAGTAGTGGGCAGGCCAGCCGTCCTCAGAGGCGTCTATCAGAATTTTTACCTCTATCACGTCGGGGTACGTGTCTTTGCCGATGGTGAGCGGCGCGCTGTGCCAGTAGGGCTGCGTGCCGTTGAGGTAGTCGGGGCGGGCGTAGTCGCGGGGAATAGTATAGGGAAATACGAGCGCACTACCCTCGTCGGCCGTGCTATTGGGCAAGAATTGCCCGCGCATGATGGCCCAGCAGGGGTAAGCCTTTTCTGTAACGTCCTCCCGAAAGGGGAAGCCACAGTTTCGATTGACAGTGTAAACTTGGTCCACTCCGCTTTGGCTGGAGCGCGTGCGGAGGTGGAGGCGCTCATGTTTTATAACTGGATATTCTTCCCCTCTCGGCACCACGCGCAGCACGCTCACCTCAGCCGACACCACCCAGACGCTATCGAGTTGCTGGGAGGCCGAGTCCTGGTAAATCCAATGCGTGCCAGGCTGGAAAAGCGTATAAGACTTCAACTCGGCCGGCAGGGGCACGGCCTCGGGCTCGGGCCGGGGCTTTTCGCAGCCTACACTCAGCAGCAGGGGGCTCAACAGCAGACAAGCGGCTAGAACCCGTAGGGAAAGAGTAGAGAGAGACTTCATAGGGCGCTGAGCAGTAGACAAGTGGGAGTGAAAGAGCACGGGGGGCAAGAAGCGTGCTATAGTGGCAGACGCAGGAGCGTTTCAATAGAGCCGTGCTTGCGCAGCCGCCAGCCAGCTGCTGCGGACTTCGGCCCAAAGCGTACCTTTGAAACTCGCCCAAGGGACGAATTTCGCCGTTTTCCTACCCCCCGCTTTCCACCTCATCCCACCCCGCCGTGTCGCCCACCACCCCGCAAAATCTGGAGTTCAACAAAAACGAAGACCAGCTCAAGCAGCTCACATTTCAGCTGCGGCAGCGCTTGCAAAAAGTGGCGCTCGGCGGCGGGACCAAGCGCATCGAGGCGCACAAGGCCAAGGGCAAGCTCACGGCGCGGGAGCGGATTGAGTTCCTGCTGGATAAGGGCGCGGCGCAGGTCGAAATCGGCGCCTTTGCGGGCGAGGGCATGTACCAGGATGAGGGCGGCTGCCCCGGCGGCGGCGTGGTCGTGGTCATGGGCTACGTGCGGGGTAGGCAAGTGGTGGTGGTCGCCAACGACGCCACGGTGAAGGCCGGCGCCTGGTTTCCCATCACAGCCAAGAAGAACCTGCGAGCCCAAGAAATCAGCATTGAGAACCGGCTGCCCATTATTTATCTGGTTGATTCGGCCGGCGTGTATTTGCCCATGCAGGACGAGATTTTCCCGGACAAAGAGCACTTTGGCCGCATCTTCCGCAACAACGCCGTGATGTCGAGCATGGGCATCGTGCAGATTTCGGCCATTATGGGCCCGTGCGTGGCTGGCGGCGCGTATTTGCCCATTATGAGCGACGAGGCCATGATTGTGAATGGCACCGGCTCGGTGTTCCTGGCTGGCTCCTATTTGGTGAAATCCGCTATCGGTGAGACTATTGACAATGAGGCACTCGGCGGCGCCAGTATGCACTCGGAAGTGTCGGGCGTGACGGACTACAAGTTCGACACCGACGAGGAGTGCCTGACGCACATCCGCAACATCTTCGACAAGCTCGGCGCCCGGAGTACGGCCGGCTTCAGCCGCGTGGCCCCTACCCCCCCCGCGCTGCCCGAAGCCGATATCTACGGCCTGCTGCCCGCCGACCGCGCCAAGCCCTACGACACGATGGAACTGATAAACCGGCTGGTCGATAACTCGGAGTTTGAGCCCTACAAGGACCTCTACGGGCAGACCCTGATTTGCGGGCTCGCGCGCATTGATGGTTGGGCCGTGGGCATCGTGGCCAATCAGCGCAAGATTGTCAAGAGCAAGAAAACCGGGATGCAGATGGGCGGCGTCATCTACTCCGACTCGGCCGACAAGGCCGCCCGCTTCATCATGAACTGCAACCAAAAGCGCATCCCGCTGGTGTTTCTGCACGACGTATCGGGCTTCATGGTGGGCAGCGCCTCCGAGCAAGGTGGTATCATCAAGGACGGCGCCAAGATGGTCAACGCCATGAGCAACAGCGTGGTCCCGAAGTTTACGGTCATCATCGGCAACTCCTACGGCGCCGGCAACTACGCCATGTGCGGCAAAGCCTACGACCCGCGCCTCATCGTGGCCTGGCCCACCGCCCAGCTCGCCGTGATGAGCGGGGCCGCCGCCGCCAACACCCTGCTCCAAATCCAGGTCGCCAGCCTCAAAGCCAAAGGCGAAGTCATCACCCCCGAAGCCGAAAAGGAGCTGCTCGACCGCATCAAGGCCCGCTACGAGGAGCAATTATCCCCGTATTACGCCGCTGCGAGGTTGTGGGTCGATGCTGTGATTGACCCGCTGGAAACGCGGAAAGTCATTTCCGAAGGCATCGCGGCGGCGAATCACGCGCCGATTGAGCGGGCGTACAATGTGGGCGTTATTCAGGTGTGAGGCCGAGGTTTAATAATTAAAGCTATGGTAGCTATTAATAAAAAGCAGTTTTTGTTTAATCTACGACTTACGCAGGCCTATTGCAAGCAGCAGATGCAGTTCGTAGGAAAGAGCAACGCTGCTATCCTGCGAACAATCAACCCAATTCAAGATGGAAGTGCTGTCTTCGTATATAGACTCAATGAGTACGCTCTGAATCCAGAAGGTGCTGATGGCTTATTGGTAGATTAGTCAGCCACAGCCGACCCGTATAGGGCAGATTTTCCTACTAATAGTTTTTTCACCGATTTGTTTGCGAATCAGTTAGCTCACAAATCATTGATTTCCACGACCTATGAGACGCGAACCGATGATCGAATACTAGTAATCGAATACGATTGCAATATTCCTGATGGAGCTGCCGCCGTTGAATCTGACGGTTTTGTGGATACCAACGATTTTCCTCCAATAGATACTTGGTTTTATAGAGCCCAGTATGAGAAGAGAATAGCGAGTGGAGATGGCTGAGTCTTGTTTGCTTGGATTCCTCAACAGTTCATTCAACTTGTTAATGAAGCCATTGCGACTCAGTTCTTAAATATTATTCATTGGTTTGATAATTGGCGACCATTGGAATACGATAGGGTTATGGCGTTAGAACAAATTAAATGAAAACCCTCTACCTGCTGGCTGGCTGCAGCGGCGCGGGCAAAATCACGGCTGCCTACGCCCTGCTGCCCGGCCTGCTTGGCTGCCGCGAGTTCGTCAATGCCGACGAGATTGCGCGCGGGCTCTCGCCATCTTGGCCCGAAGCGGCGCGCGTTCAAGCGGGGCGGATAGCGGCGGGAAAGACCCGTGCCAGCTAAGTCTTCAGGAGCTTCGCCCACAAGTCCTACACTAAGTCATCGGACGGGACAAGGTCGGGCAGGCCTTCAAATTGATTGATAAACCGGCTTAGTGATTGTTGCGCGCAGCTTACTGAGCCATCATCGGCGAAGCTGACATAGAACTGTACCCGCGGTGCTCCCGTTTTGGAATTAACAATGGTGCCCAAGCCTTTGAGCTGGTGCAGGGCTAATAAAGTGTCGCGCGGAATGACCAGGAACGGTCCCCAGCCAGTGGGAAAGCGAGAGGCAAAAACATACACCAAATCGGGTACGAACACCTGCTGTAACTGCGGTAGCGGCACCTGAAATTGGGCTGAGTAAGTAGTGCTTCGCCGGGTGGCCGTGACGGTTTTTACCTGAATGCGGCGGTAGTTACCACTTTGGTCATTCACGACGAAGAGGTCATCGCCCACATCAACTTCGGGAATGGCCACGTTGAAGCCGCGCATCAGGCATTCCGCCATCGCCGCGAACTGCCCCGCCTTGCCCAAGTATAGGTTTTGGCGCTTAGGCTGCGGCATTCTGCGGAGCGTATTCGCCTAGAAAACTGCCCGCGTTGGTGTCGATAAAAGCAATCTGATGGAAATGAGCCAATTGCCGTTCGGATAAACCAGTCAGGGCCGGCACGATGTGCTTGGCCAAGCGCTCAAGCAGGCCCGCGGCTTGCTGTTGCGCGGTATGGGCTATAAAAATGCTGGGCAGGATGTTGACGTCGGGAAACAGCTCGTGCAACTGACGGCGCACCAGCGGCGAGAGGCTAAACGTTAGGCCACCGGCTTGCTGGGTAACGGAAATGGCTAGCGTGTCCATAAGTAAGGAGCAAAACAACGGGTGGCTCGAACGAAATACAGCCAGCAACAAAGAAGCAAAAGATTCTTCCGTTCCCGTGCCACTGCTGGCAACACCCATACGAGATGAGATAGGCGACGGACCAACCTTTTGCTTCGTTGTTTTCGCCCTCACGTTAGCGAGCTTGCACAAATATACATGGTGTGGCCCAGGCCGGTTATTAAGTGAGCACTAGTTAGCCGTTTCAGATTATGAAAACCCTCTACCTGCTGGCCGGCTGCGACGGCGCGGGCAAAACCACGGCCGCCTACGCCCTGCTGCCCGACCTGCTTGGCTGCCGCGAGGTCGTCAATGCCGATGAGATTGCGCGCGGGCTCTCGCCGTTTCGGCCCGAGACGGTGAGCATCCAGGCGGGGCGGCTGATGCTGGGGCGGGTGCACGAGCTGCTGGCAGCAGGGGAGAGCTTCGCGCTAGAAACGACGCTGGCGACGCGCATTTATCTGCCGATTGTTCAGCAGGCGCAAGCTCAGGGCTATTTTGTGAGCTTATTTTTCTTCTGGCTCAGTTCGCCAGACCTGGCCGTTGAGCGGGTGCGGGCCAGAGTGCGCGAAGGCGGGCACCACATCCCCGAGCCGGTGATTCGGCGGCGCTAGGAAGGCGGGCTGCGACAGTTTTTTGGCGCCTATTGCGGTGCGGTGGATAGCTGGGTGTTCGCGGATACTTCTGCCGTGCCGGCAAGAACAATAGCTAAGAGCGCAGATGACGCTCTGACGGTGGAAGAAGAAGCTGTTTGGGAACGCTTAACTTCATTGTATCATGTCTAAGAAAGAGCAAGGCGACCTCATTAACGCCAAATTTCAGCTAGGGCTCATCGCCGCCTACAAAGCTATGCTGGCCTTCAAAGCCTACAAGAACAGCCCCGTCATTATTGCCCGCGGCGGGCAGATTGTGGCCGTGCCAGCCGCGGAGATGCCACCCGCGCCGACGGCGGAGAAGTAGCGCACTGAAGCGGGTTGTGATAGGAGTAGGGGGGTAGGGAATGGTGGCGGCTCGTGTGCAATCTGTCTGCCCGCCGAACGACAAGCCGCCCCAGCGGGGGAGCCATTGGGCTGCCTGCTGGGGCGGCTTGCTGCTGAATGAAAACGGCAGGTGGCAGCCAAATTATTTGCTTCCCGAGAACGCGCTTCTCCCCTTGGCCTGACCTGGCTTTCAGGGCTGAGAGCGCAGCTTATCCCGGAATAGAAGCATTCTCATTTTGGGGCCGACGAGTCGGGTTAAAGGTGTAAAATTATGACAAAGCCAAGATTGCGTTGGGTTCCTTATTGATTTATGCTTTAATTTGCTGACTTAACCCCTACTCATTCTATTTCGAACAGCATTATTCACAGCTGTTCAGCAAGTGTTTTCCTGCAAAAATCGCGGCCTGCCACAGGCCCCACCAGACCCTGTTGAAACACGGTATTGACCAGCTCTCTTCCCCGCGCTGGCCGACCATTGTACTCCGGTTTTGGGCCGGCTGACAGTGTGGGCCACGGGCCGGGTCAGCCACCGCAGCAGCCACTGCCGATAGTAGGCCACCAGGGCTGGGCGGGCCGCCGGTTAAGCTTTCTGACCTGCTCTTTTTCTCCTTTTAAGCTACTCTATGAACCGCAGAGAGTTTTTACGCAAACACACCGCAGTGCTCACGGCCCCGCCGGCCGCCTTCCTGGAAGAACCGCCTACCCCCCTCCCGGCCGTCAACCCGCCCGCTAACTCATCCGGCGACCCGGTGCCGCCGTTCCGGCTGCCGGCCGCCATGCCCCGCCGCAAAGCCGGCGCAGCGCGCCAAGGTGCCAAAGGCCTGAATGCCGCGCTGACGCCGCAGTTGCAGGCGCTGGCGGCTGAAAGCCAGCCGCGGCCCGCGGCGGCCAACGCGATGAGTGGCCTGGCGCCCTACACCGGCGCGTGGGGCCCGGCGCCGGCCGCGCACCTGCTGCGCCGCTGCCTGTTTGGGCCCACGCGGGCCGAAATCGACGGGGCTGCGGGCAGCTCGCTAAGCGCGGTGCTCGACCAGCTGCTGGCGCCCGCGCCTACCCCCTTCGGGCCGCTGACCTCGGAGCAGGGCCAGGGCAGCTGGGTGGGCGGGACGTGGATTCACGATTCTTTTTCCTGGCAAACTAACGTGCACCGGACTTACTCGCTGCAAATGTGGTGGACCGGCCTGCTGCTGGGCCCCGGCGTCTCGGTGACCGAGCGCATGACCTTGTTCTGGCACAACCACTTCGTGACCGACGACATCGCCAACGCCCACCAGAGCTACAACCGCCTGCGCAAGCTGCGCGCCGGCGCCCTGGGCAACTTTCGCACCCTGACCGAGCAGATGACCATCGACGAGGCCATGCTCTGGTATTTGAGCGGGGCCCAGAACGTGGCCAGCGCCCCCAACGAAAACTATGCCCGCGAGCTGATGGAGCTGTTTACGCTGGGCAAAGGGCCGCTGGCGGGCGCCGGCAACTACACCACCTACACCGAGGACGACGTGAAGGCCGCCGCCCGCGTGCTCACCGGCTGGGAGGCCTCGAACCGCAGCTATGACCCGGCCGACCAGTCCAGCGGCGTGTTCCGCCCCGAGCGGCACGACCAGACCACCAAGCAGTTCTCAGCCGCCTTCCAAAACCGGCGCATCGCCCCGAATGGCGCGCAGGAATACAAAAACCTGATTGCCATGATTTTCGAGCAGCCCGCCGTCGCGCTGTTCTTGTGCCGCAAGCTCTACCGCTGGTTTGTGTATTATAACATTGACGAGGCGACCGAGTACCAGGTTATCCGGCCGCTGGCCGAGCTGCTGCGGGCCAGCAACTACGAAGTGGCGCCCGTGCTGCGCGCCCTGCTCGGCAGCGCCCACTTCTACGACGTGGCCAGCCGGGGCTGCCTGGTGAAAAGCCCGGCCGACTACCACCTGGGGCTGTTCCGGCAGCTGGAGGCGGTTTTTCCGCCCGTCCACCAGCCCACGCCGCGCTACCGCATTCTGGGCGTCATCTACAATCAAATGAAGGACACCGGCCAGGACCTGCTCTCGCCGCCGGTGGTGGCGGGCTGGCCCGCCTACTACCAGGCGCCGCAGTATAATGAGCTGTGGGCCACGTTCACCACCCTGCCCCTGCGCCAGGATGCGCGCCGCCACCTGTTTCAGGACCAGGCCTACCACTGGAACGGCGGCTCGGTCAGCATCGATTTGCTGGCCCTGACGCGCCGCCTACCCCCCGCCACGGCCGCCAACGTGAACCTGCTCGTGGATGCCTACGCCCGGCTGCTGCTGCCCGCCGAGCCCGCGCCCGAACGCCGGCGGCTCTTCAAGGAAGCCCTGCTCGACAACCTGCCCGACCTGGAATGGACCATTCAGTGGAACGAGTACCTGGCCGCGCCCAGCAACACGACCCGGCGCCAGGCCCTGCTGGGCCAGCTTATCCGGCTCGTCACAGTCATCACCGATGAGGTCGAATATCAGCTTTACTAGTTCTAAATGAGTTGGTTCCGCCCGATGCAGGGCGCGGGGTCGGACCCGGTAGGGCTTGCCCCCGCCCGGGGTCTAGACCGATTGACTACTAACCCGATGGAGGTCGTTCCCGCGCTGGGCGGGGGCCAGCCCCGCACCCTACCCCCTATTATGCACAGAAGACACTTTATTCAAACCTCGGCCGCCGCATCCCTACCCCTGGTTATCGGGCGGATGCCAGCCCAGGCCCACCCCACCACGCCGGAGCTGGCCGCCGTCACGGGCGCGGCCCAGCCCACCGACCGGGTGCTGGTGCTGATTTATTTGCAGGGCGGCAACGATGGCCTGAACACGATTATTCCGCGCGATAAGTATTCGGAGCTGATGCGGGTGCGCGCCAACGTCATGATTCCGGAAAGCAAAGTGCTGGCCCTCACCGCCGAGACCGGCCTACACCCGGCCATGACGGGCGTGCGGGACCTGTATAAAGACGGCAAGCTCGGCATCGTGCAGGGCGTGCACAGCGCCGTGCCCGACGGCTCCCACTTTCAGGCCACCAACATCATGTTCTCGGGCCTCGACTCCAACCAGCTCTTCCGCACCGGCTGGCTGGGGCGCTACCTGAGCACGGAGTACCCCAACTTCCCGGAGGCCTACCCCAACGCCGACATGCCCGACCCGCTGGCCATCACGCTGGGCGGCATGGCCTCCAATCTGTGCCAGAGCACGGTAGTCAATACCAGCATCTCGGTGCGCGACCTCGACGACCTGCGCCAGCTGGCCGACGGCCCGAGCGGCGCGCTGCCCGCCACGCCGATGGGCCGCGAGGTGGGCTACCTGCGGCAGGTGGTGGCCTCGCTCAACGCCTACTCGTCCACGATAAAAAACGCCACGACCAAGGCCCGCAGCCTGTCCACCAAGTACCCCAGCAATAACTTTCTGGCCGAGCAGCTCAAGGTGGTGGCCCAGCTCGTGGGCGGCGGGCTGCGCACCCGCGTCTACGTGTGCCACGCCTACGGCTTCGACACCCACGCCAACCAGGTGGAGTCCTACGACCACACCAGCGGCAGCCACGCCCTGCTGCTCAAGCAGCTTTCGGAGGCGCTGGCCGGCTTCCAGGACGATTTGAGCCTGCTGGGCATCGAGGACCGGGTGGTGGGCATGACCGTCTCGGAGTTTGGCCGCCGCATTGCCTCCAGCGACTCGCTGGGCACCGACCACGGCGAGGCGGCGCCCGTGCTGCTCTTCGGCACCAACATCAACCCCGTCATTCACGGCCGGAGCCCCGACGTGGCTAGCAGCACTACGGGCTCGGTGCCGATGCAGTACGACTTCCGCACCCTCTACACCAGCATCTTGCAGGACTGGTTTCAGGTATCACCGGCCACGCTTCAGGACCTGTTTCCGTCGCAGAATACGCCCGGCGGCTTTCCCTACCTGCCCGTTATCAAGCCAAGCCTCAGCACCCACACCCCGGCGGCGCCCGTGGTGGGTACCGGCCAGGGCCTGACCGGCGTCTACTACGAGGGGCTGAACTTTGACACCCTGCGCCACACGCGCCTCGACGCGACCATCGACTTCAACTGGGGCACTGCGCCGCCCGCGCCGGACGTGAGTTCCAACCAATTCTCAGTGCGCTGGACCGGTCAAATCCTGCCCTTGTACACTGGGGAGTACACGTTCTACGTCAACTCTGACAACGGCCGCCGCCTGTGGGTGAACGACGAGCTGATCATTAACGCCTGGGTTAACGACTGGGACCGCGAGTACGCGGGCAAGGTGCGGCTGACGGCCGGGCAAAAGGTGAACATCCGGCTGGAATACTTCGATGATGCCGGCCTGGCCAGCGCCCGCCTCGAATGGGCTAGTGCCGCGCAGCCCCGCCAGGTGGTGCCCCGCAGCCAGCTCTTCGCCCAAGCCCCGGCCGAGTCGATGCTCGACGCGGGCGCGGGCGACGGCCTGACGGCGGCGTACTACAACGGCCTGAGCTTCGAGACCTTGCAGCTCACCCGCATCGACCCCGTTATTGACTTTGACTGGCGGCTGGGCTCCCCCGCGCCGGGCGTGAGCGCCAACCAGTTTTCGGTGCGCTGGACCGGGCAGATGCTGCCGCGCCACTCCGAGGAGTACACCTTCCACTTCAATGCCGACGACGGCCGCCGCCTCTGGATTAATGGCCAGCTAATTATTGATGCCTGGGCCGATTCCTGGCCAGTGGTGAGTTCGGGGCCCGGCACGGCCTGGCTCCAGGCCGGCCAGAAAGCAGATATCCGGGTCGAATATTACGAAAACGGCGGCATGGCCAAGGCCCGGCTGGAATGGTCCAGCGCCTCCCAAGACCGCGAGCTAGTGCCCCAGAGTCAGCTCTTTAGCGCGGCGGCGGCCAGCAGCAGAGCGGCGGTTGCGCAGATGGTGGCGGTCCGGGCGGCCGATAATCAGGTTGCCCGCCCAGCCATAGCCGGGCTGAGCGTCTATCCCAACCCGGTGCGCAACGTGGCTACGCTGAGCTTCGAGGGCACTGGCGCGCCGGGCCGGGTAGTGCTCTGCGACTTGTCGGGCCGGGAAGTCAGGGTGCTGGCTCAGGGCGCCATGCAGGGCCCGCAGGCCGTGCACCTGGATGCGGCTAACCTGCCGGCCGGCAGCTATTTCTGCCGAATTGAGCAGGGCCGCACCGTGCGCACCGTGCGAGTGCAGGTCAGCCGATAGGAGGGGGGTAGGGGAAACAAAAAAGCCGCTCACGAGCGGCTTTTTTGTTTCCCGAAGCCAGGAGTTATTGCGATTTCAAAAAAGTCCTGTATGTTTGTGATGTATTAGTTTATTAGTACACTAAAACAATAAACGCAATGGTTCGCATCCGAAACCTCGATTTTGGGTATTCCCGGCGGGTCCCGCTCTTTCAAAACCTGAGCCTCGACCTGGACCGGGGCCACATCTACGGCCTGCTCGGCAAGAACGGGGCGGGCAAAACCACGCTGCTCAAGAACATCGTGGGGCTGGCATTTCCGTGGGCTGGCTCCTGCCTGGTAGATGAGCGCCCGGCATCCCTGCGCTTGCCGGTTACCCTGGAAGACCTGTTTTTTCTGCCCGAAGAAGTGCACGTGCCGGCCCTGACAGCCGAGCAGTTCGTGGTGCACACCGCCGGTTTCTACCCCCGCTTCAGCGCCGAGCAGCTCTACGAGTATCTGCGGGAACTGGAAGTGCCGCTGGGGCAGAAGCTCACCAGGTTTTCGCACGGGCAGCAGAAGAAGTTCATGATTGCCTTTGCCCTGGCTGCCAACACCAGCCTGCTCGTGCTCGACGAGCCCACCAACGGCCTCGATATTCCTTCCAAAGTGCAGTTTCGCAAAATCGTGGCCTCGGCCCTGAGCGAGGAGCGCTGCCTGATAATCTCGACCCATCAGGTGCGCGACTTGGAGAGCCTGATTGACACCGTGGTCGTGGTGCACGACCGCCAAATCGTGCTCAACCGCGAGCTGGATGAGCTGGCTGAGCGCCTCACCTTCGCCACGGGCGCGGCGGCCGAAACCGCCGATGCCTTCTACACCAGCGCCTCGGTGCGTGGGCCGGTGGCCATCCGGCCCAATCCCACTGGCACCTACAGCCGCGTCGATTTGGAGCTGCTCTTCAACGCCCTTACCAGCGGCGATGCGGCCATTCTCACCTACTTAAACCAGCCCCGCCATGCCAGCCACGCGTCTGTCCGCTAACCAGGTTTTCGATTTCGGGCGCTTCAGCCGCCTCTTTGCCCGCCACACCGCCGAGCACCTGCGCGGCTATCTGCTCACGGCCGCCGTGGGCGCGGGCGGAATGCTGCTCATCCTGGGCTTCATCGCCTACCTCAATAAAAGCGCCCCGGCCCCCAGTCATCAGGGCACCTTCTTTGTCTTGTTTCTGCTGGGTGGGGGTAGCATTTTTGCCAGCACAGTCTTCGCCCAGTTTGGCGACCGGCGGCAGGCTAGTGTAGCGCTGCTGCTGCCGGCCTCGCACCTGGAAAAGTACCTCGTAGTCTGGCTGTATTCGGTACCGTTGTTTCTGCTGGTGTTCATCCCGCTCTTTTACCTGGCCGCCGCCCTCGTGGTGCACGTCGCGGCGGCGCCGGGGCAGACGCCGGAGTTGCTGAACCTGTTCAAGGCGCGGCAGGATTTCTACGGCGTGTTCTGGTTTTTCTTTCTGCTGCACGCCGTCTGCCTGTGGGGTGCCGTTTACTTCGAGAAAGCGCACTTTATCAAAACCGGGTTTGCCGTTTTCCTGGGATTGGCAGTGCTGTCGCTGCTCAACTTTCAGGTGTTGAAGGGCTTGCTGGGAGGAGATGTGCGCTTCACGCCGCCCTTCACCGGCGCTGGCTTGAAGGAAGGAGAGGCTTTTTACACCCTCACGCTGCCCGAAACGCAAGCTGCCTGGCTGGCCCTGCTGCCGCTGGCGCTAGCCGGGCTGCTGTGGCTGGCGGCCTACTTCCGGGTCACGGAAAAGCAGCTGTAAAAGGTATCAGGACGGGAATAGCAAGTAGCAAGACCAGCCCTTATGGAAGTGCCTTGTTCTGCTACTTACTACTTGAGTCGTACTACTTAATCCACATGGAATTTCGAGAAAACGAAGCCATTTACCTGCAAATCGCGGGCTACGTGAGCGACAACATTCTGCGCCGGCTCTGGCCGCCGGACGCAAAAATTCCCTCGGTGCGGGAGCTGGCCGGCGAGCTGCAAGTGAACCCCAACACGGTGATGCGCACCTACGAGCACCTGCAAAACCAGGGCATCGTCTACAACAAGCGCGGCATCGGCTTCTTCGTGGCGCCCGATGCCGGGCGGCAGGTGCAGCAGCTGCGCCGCGCCCGCTTCCTGGAGCAGGAGCTGCCCGAGTTTTTCAAAACCATCTTTCTGCTCGACATCAATCTGGAAGAGATTCAGTTGCGCTACGCCCACTTTCGGGCCGAGCCCCCATTCCCTACCCCCCTCCCCAGCCCCAACGTCAACGGCCATGAAAACCAGCACTAAATTCCTGACGGCGGCCCTGGCGCTGCTGCTCGGCGCCCTCGCGGCCTTTAATCTGAGCCTGCGCGCCGAGTACGCCCGCGGCACTTATAAAGACCCGCTGCGCAACACCACGACGCTGAAATTCAGCGGCTTCACTGAAGTAAGCGTGCTGTCCGCCAGCGCCCTGAAGGTGAGAATTGTGGCCGGCCCCTACAGCGTGCGCCTTAGCGACCAGGCCGCCGAGTTTGTGCAAGTAAGCCAGCAGGGCCGCCGCCTGCGCGTGACGCTGGCTTTCCCGGAAGGGCGCCAGTACCTGGGCGGCGGCGACGTGCTCACCATCACCTGTCCGCAGCTTCGGCAGCTGAGTGCCAGCGCGCGGTATTTGGTGGAAGGCAAGCTGCTTACGGACCGCGAAAACCGCGGCGGCAGCGTGCGGGTGCAGGGCTTCCGCCAGGACAGCCTCACGCTGCGCCAGGACCACGCCACGCGCATCGAGCTGGCCGGCAACCAGCTCGGCTACCTGCGCGCCGGGGCGGGTGCCAGCCCCGGCAGCCACCCGGTGCTGCTGATTGGGAGTGATAACCGCATTCAGGCGGCCGACTTGATGATGCAGGCCTGCAGCGTGCTGGAGCAGGAAACCCGCATCGAGCGGCCCCACTACGTGTTTGGTGACAGCACCAAGGTCAGCTTTTCCGGCTCCGCGCTGGGCGGATTGAGCCCGCGGTAGGGGGTAGGCGGTTTCGCTTTGGGAGAGCTTGTCAGGGCCAGTTGGTTGACGAACGATGTTCGTCCGCCGCCGGGGGCGCCGGCCGAGCTGCTGCCCTCGCAGCAGGAGTAGGGAGTAGGGATGAACGTTAATAAGAATAGGGCTTATGACAATCGTTTAACGCAGGATAGTTTGCTAAATGGCAGCTGCTACATGCTGCGCGGGTAGTTTTTCCTGTTCCAAACGGGCGTTGGTTTGCAGTATCGACTGGTAAAGAGCAAGCTCTTCATCGGTAAGGTCGGAAAGCTCGTGCGCTGTGAAACTGCCGCCTTGCTCACCCTGATGATAAGCGGAGAAAGTAGCGTGGTCCATCAGTAGAGATTGGGTGGCGGGGAAATGCGTGCGGATTTGGTTTAGAATCTGGAAGCCGTGCACGTCAATATCACCCCAATAGAACAGCTGCTTCTGATGCAGCCATTCGGCCCCCGCCAGTAAGCTCACCGCGAAGCCGCCGCCCCAGATGGCCAGGCTGTCTTCGACTAGTGGAAACGACAAAAACGTGGTCAGATTCTCGATGATGTAAACGCGGCTCCCCGCTGGTTGTAGCTGCTCAAACTCGCTCACCCAAACGCTGCACTGCGACACGGCCGGGTGCAGCCGCAGCGCGAGGTCTAAAAACCGGATTTTGATGCTGGGCTCCTCCAGATGCAAGTGAAACCGCCGGAAGAAATTCTCCTCGCCAGCTCGCACATGAGCCGGAATCAGCCGGTCGAGCAGCACCCGCAGCACGCCCTGATGGCGCTCAATAAACTTGGTCGGCAGCGCGAGCGGCAGGTTGCGCACGTACTGGTTGGGCTGAGGATGCTGCTTAAAATGAACGCAAACCGTCAGCAGGTCGGGCCAGACGCTGGCGTGTTCCAGCAGTAGCCTGGGCAGCTCCCGCAGCAGCGGCAACAACTCCGGCAAAACGGCCGCCGTCCGGTTGGCGTGGCCCGCAAACTGAGCAAATTCCTCGGTTTTGCCAATAAATTCTAAATAATCGGCCTGCGCCTCAAACGCAATTCGGCTGATTTCGCTCTGCCTGGTTTTGGCGTTCGGTTTAAAGGAAAGCAGATAGCCCCGTCCGGTTTTATTGCACGAATAGGCTATTAGCTCGGCCTGTTGGGCTAGAATGTGGTCCATGCCCTGGTTGCGGTCCAGGGATTTGTTGGCCCGTATCGGCAACGGAAAAACCACTGCGCCCGCTAGCTGCGCCCGCAGCACGTCGGGGTAGCGGCGCCGGGCTTTGGCTTGCAGTTCAGCGAGGCTAATCATGTTCAGCCTCGGCCTCGGCCTCCGCCAGCAGCACTTCTTTCCGCTCCTGATAGCGCTGGATAGTAATGTCTGTCACGACCGATTTGCGCTGGTCGGGCTTGCCTTTGGTGACCCAGTGAATTACCTCCACGTCCTTTTCCAGCAGGTGCAGCGAGGTGAGCGGCGTGACGACCATCAGCTGTAGCCCCAGGTTGCGGCAGAGTTGCAGCAAGTACTTCGATTTATCCTCGTCGAGCTTGCTAAACGCCTCGTCAATCACAATAAACCGAAACGAGCGCGGCGACTGCGCGTCGCGCCGGCCGATGCCAAACTGATGGGCAATGGCCGCGCCCAGCACCGTGTACGCCAGCTGCGCTCCTTCACCACCCGACAGACTGCCCGAACTCTCGTACACCTGCTTCAGGGTTTTATCGGCGCGGTAATACTCGCGGGCCCGGAAAGTCGACCAGTTGCGGACGTCGGTTACTTCCTGCCGCCACTTCTCATTTTCCTTGGCTTGCAGCTCGGTGATGAAGGGCTGAATGTGGCTCACAAAATGCGCCATCTCCGCCTCCCTGGGGTCGGCGGCCAGCGCCAGCTGGGTGAGGTCCGGCTTCCAGCTGTCGAGCTTGGTTTCCCTAAATTCCCGAATGAGCGCCTTGCGCGAGTCGGTGCGCACCAGCTCAATATACGTGTCGGGATTTAAGTTAAAGTCGATGTCTTTTAGCGACTTGTTTATCTCCGCTATTGTGTCGCAAATCGTCTCGTGCTGCACCTCCAGCGAGTGGCAGTAGTCGGTCAGCGCCTTGGTTACGCCCCGGTTGAACTCGGCGCGGAACCGGGTTTCCACCTCCGCCAGCTGCTCGTTCCTGATTTGTTCGTAGCGGTCCGTGTACTCGCGTAGCTGGTCGATTTCATTGCGCAGGTCGCCGGCGTCGCTGCCCCAGTCCGCGAACTTGCCCAGCACTTCCTGCCCCGGCATCAAAAAGCTGCGCATAGCTTCGCGGATGGCTTTTTCCCGCGCTTCCCGGTCGTGGTTGAAGTCGGCCAGCTGCTGGTGCACCGTTTTTTCCAGCTGCTGCTTCTGCATGAAAAACTGCGCGTAGGTCAGCGTGTCGCGCAGCGGCGCTACCAGCGCCGCCAAGCCAGCCGACTCGTTGGCCAGGTCGGTCGCAGCAAAGCTCTTGAGCAACTCTTGCTGCCCTTGTTTCTCAATTGCTAGTGCTTTAAGGTTTTTCTCGGTGTCCTTAAAGTCGTCGCGGGTGCCCTCTTTAGCTTTGGTCAGTTGGCTGATGTTGTGTTTGAGAACTGCTAATTGCTCTTTCAAGGTTTTAAGCGACGCATTCTCATTTTCCAGCTCGTCCTTCTGTTTGATTAGCTGGCTTATTTTGTGCGCGTCAGATTGCCAGTCCAGCTTAGGGAACTGTTTGAATTCCAAGAAAGAAGCTACTGCCTTTTCGCGTGATTCAGCCTTCTTCAACTCTTCCGTGAGGCGGTGCAAGCTGCTCTCCGCCTTCTTGATGGCCCCGTCCAGCTCCAAGCCACGGCGCTGACACTGGCGCAGCAGCTCGCGGTTGTCCCAGCCCAGAATGTGGCGGTGCGCAGGCGTGTCGTCGCGCTCGTGGCGGGTTTTGCTACGCTTCAGGCCCGAGGGCAGCAATGCTTTTTCCGCCCGCTCGAAGGCGGCCATATCATCAGTGCAGACGTAATTGTAGTGCCTGGCTACGAAGCTTTCCAGCCAATCGGCGTAGGGACTCTTCGGATTGAAATCTAGCTTGGCCGCTACCAGGCGCGCATCCGAGAAAATCGGGCGAGTCGTTTTACGCTCTACCCTGTGAAACACGATTTTGCCGCGCAGGTCGCGCTCGTTATGCACATAAGCCCGCACGGCCGCGTGCAGATGTTCGGGCACCAGCAAGTCCTGCCCAAAGCTGTGCAGGAGCTTTTCAAGCGCGGTGTTCCACACCGCCTTTTCCTCGGCTCTCACCTGCATTACTTCGGCCACGAACGGGATATCCGTTTCAGTAGCCCCTACCACCGCCAGAATCTCCTGCCGGATATCGGCAACCCGGCCCGTCACCTTGCCCGTGCCACTCTGTAGCTGCGCCACTTCGGCTGCTAGCTGGTCGAAAGACGCTTTTTTAGCGTCGCGCTCTGTGCGGGCCGCGTATTTCTGCTCATCAAGCTGCTGCTTGAGTTGCCCAACTGCTCGCTGGGCCGTCAGGGCGTGGGTGATGTTGGCCTCGAAAACACCCGCGTCGGGGTCGGCTACCAGCTCCAGCTGCCGGGCCAGGTGATTATACCGTTTCAAGTCCTGCTCCTTGGCCGATTTGCTCTTTTCCAGGTCGCGGGTGGCGCGCTCCAATTCCTTGATTTCCCGGCCAATTGCATCATTTTCAATCTGCCCGGTCAGGCGGACGCGCTGCTCGTCGGCCGTAGCCAGTTCTTCCTCCTGCTGACTCAGCAGGCCGCTTAGCCGGTCCAGCTCCCGGTCCAGGCGGCCGGTCTCATCGGTCCAGAGTTGCACTTGCTGCCGGGCAAACCACGGTTCGAGGAGCCGTTGGTGCTCACGGGTCTGGCTTAAGGAGCGTTGGATGGCCGCGTACTCATGGCTGAGGTCGTACACGGGCTGGAGCAGGGCAAGCTGCGTTTTGGCTTTTTCCAGCGCCCGGTACGAGACCAGCAGCGTCTGGTAGTTGCCCATCAGCTTCGCAAACTCCTCCTCGGCCGTGCTCTCTTCCAGCATATTGGTCCGAATGAAGGCGTCGAGGTCGCCGATGACCTTCATGCCCACGGTCTGATTGAACAGCGTCAGCGCCTTGTCGCGCATCCCAAACAGCCGCTGGAAGCAGGCCGCATACTGCGCGAACGTGGGAAAGTCTTCGACCACGCCCTTGGCGAACTGCTGCTTCAAGCTGTTCACCCACTGCGTGTTGGTGCCGAAACGAATGTGCTCGGCGATGTTCAGCTCGGCCTTCGCGACCAGAAACCGGCGCTGCAACCCCGACCCGCTAAACCAGCGCACCTGCACCAGGGTAAGGGGTAGGGATTGGGAATTAGTAAATACGCCGAGCAAAATCGAGTACGTCTGCGCTTTGTCGGGACGCAGCTTTTCGGGTTTGGTGTTCTGCTTTTCCTCGTCCTGCGTGCGGCTGTAGTGGCCTTCCACGTAGGATTCCTCGCCGCGCCCCGTCCGGCTTTCGGCCCCCGACGACTGGTTGAAAAACCGCTTCGTCGGATTAACGAGCAAGGCGAGCAGGCCATCGACGAGCGTGGTTTTGCCCGAGCCGTTGCTGCCGGTCAGCAGCGTATTCTGCCCGTCGGGCACCAGGCGCCAGATGTCCTTGCCCGCGCTGCCCTCGTGAAACGTGCCCCAGTTGAACACTTCCAGGGCCTTGAGCCGGTAGCCCGCCGGGACGGCGGCATCAAACAGACTCAGCATGGCGGCGCAGCTTTTCTTTAAACTCCTCTAATTTTTCGAGGCTGATTTTGGCCTTGAGCAGCGGCTTGACCTCGTAGCGCGTCTGGTCGGGGTTGAGGTCGTCTTTGCGAGTAATCTTGAGCAGACCGTGCTCGGTCAGGCGCTCAATCAGCCCGTCGAGCTTGCCCAGCAGCGCCTTGTGGTTGTGGGGCTGCCGAAAAAACAGCTCAACCCGCTCCCGGAGCTGCTCGCGGGTCGCATACAGCCGCGGGCTGGCCGCGTGGGCGCTGCTTTCGTGCTCTTCCAGCCATTCGCGCAGCACTACGCCCAGCAGGCTCTGCTCGTAGCTGAGGGGTAGCTTGCGCAGCAGGCGCAGAGGGGGAGAGTGGTCGTCCTCGGCCGGCTCGGGCTGCGTGAGGCGGGCGTAGCCGTCGGCGCGGTTCAGGTCGAGTGCCACGCCCAGCTCCGCGAAGTGGGCCCGGATGGCGGCCTCGTGCTCCTCCAGCTGCTGCCAGTGCTGGCGGTCGTCGTCTTGGTAAAGGGCGGGGCTTTGCAGCAATCGGACAAGGACTGAGGCGTAGGGTTTGGGCCTGAACATGGGGGTAGGAGTTAGCAATAGAGCTGCGAGTTAGCTGTAGTGTTAGCGGCAAAAAATTAATTCCGGAAATTCGCACAGGCGCCCATCGCCGAGGTCGAAATACTCGTTGTGCTCCCGGTTAACAAGGTGCTTGGGCGAGTTGGCCGCGATGGTGCCATAGCCCAGCAGTTCCGCAACGCCCTGCTTGAGGGCGTAAGCCGCCACGACCTGCCGCAGCGTCACCTGGCTCTGGCCGCGTAGCAGCGTGTTAATATTAGCGGTCAGTTGGGCTTTATCCACAACGTGAGGGTTGACCAACAGGCTCAGGTCGGCTTCTTCGGGCTGCGCGACGGCCAGCAGGCGCGGCACGATGGCACTTTCGCGCTCCTTTAGCTCAACCTGAATTTCCGTGGTCAGGTAGTCCGCCCGGCCTTCCAATTCCAGAAAAGCCGCGTCCTGGGGTGGGTTGTCCATCACCTCAAAAGCCAGCGCCCGAATCTCATGGATGAGCGTCAGCGACTTGCGCCGCTCGCGCAGGTTTTTCTCGGACAGAATTTTTTCCAGCTTCCGGGCCAGCGCGTAGAACGAATCGTTCACCTTCCGGCCCTCGCCGTGCAGGTAAAACCGAATTTTGCGCAGAAACCCATCGCCGGTTTCCAGGCCGCGCTCGGTCAGCAACTCAAACACTTGTTGAATAAGGGCATCCAGCTCGGCTTTTTGCGGCGGGTCGTTCAGGTGCCGATAAAATGCCTCGAAGCTGCGGCCCTGCGCCGTCAGGCGCAGCTCGTCGAGCGCATCGAGGGCTAGGCTCAGCAGGTTGCCTTTGGTGCGGCCCGCTTCCGATTGCTGCTGGTAGATACGTTGGGTGATATCGCGAAAGTTGCCCTCAACTTCCCGGAAATCGCGCAGCAGGCTCCGGGCCACGCCGCTCACGTTCTGGTAGCGCTCCTCAATTTCATAGTCGTCGTAGCTGCGCACGGTCCGGGTTAGCTTCAGCTCCCGAATCTGGCTGTTCAGCGCGCTGCGCTGCTTTTCCAGCTCGGCCAGCTTGGCCTGCCAGTCATCGGCCGAGTTCTGCACTAGCTCACGCAGCTTGTGCAAAATGTCCAGAAACCGCGATTCCGTGCCCACGAAGGACGGCTTTTGTAGCAGCGAATGCACCCAATCCAGCACACTTTCCAGCTCGGGCGTGAGCGTGTGCTGGTCGGTACCCTGCTCATCGGTGTAGAGCGTCAGGTAGCCCTCGCGCACCCAATGCTTCAGTAGTCTCGGGGCTTGGTCCTCAAAAGAGATGCCCAGCCCCGAAAGGTCGCCTTCCTCTTCCTGGCCAGTCAAGCCCTGCGTTTCCAGGAAGTCAGCAAGCTGGCTGGTGAGCTTGTCATTCGCCAGCACCGGAGTATAACTTCCCGCTTTAAACATCTCCTGCAAAAAGCACAGCACCAACGGGGCGCTGCGGCTGCGCAATACCCGGACGGCTGCCGGCGCCCGGTCGGCACTGAACAGACTGCGGTAGAGGGGGTAGGACATGCTATAGCTGTATTACTGCTCAGTGATTTAGAGTAATTTATTGACTGGCTATGGCGGGCAGCAACTTGTCTCCAGGGTATGCGGATTTTCAGTTCGCTCCTGCCAGCATTTGCGTCAGTGAGGGGGGTAGGAAATTCAAGCGAGTAAAGTAAATAATTGTACCGTGCAAACACAACAATAATTTATTTTTTAAATAAGCTTAGCATTCTCCTGAAGTGTTAGCAGCTGACTTGTCGGCGCCTGCCCCGCCGTAAGTTTGCCTGCCTATGCCCGCGTCCTACCCCGTCTCCGATGTGCTAGTCGTGCTGGTCAAGGAGCCGGCCGATTTCCTGCTGGCCCAGACCCAGCACTGGTACCGCATCCCGACCAGCACCCGCCTGCCGGTGAATTTACGAGAGCGGCAGGCGCAAATCATCGCGTTTTATTTTCCCAGCGCCTTCAAAGAACTGCGCTACAGCGTGCGCTACTACGCCCGCATCACGGACGTGGCCGTGGTGAGTCGGCGTGAGCTGTTCCCGCAGGAGACGGCCAGCAGCCGCTCGGAGCAGACGTACTACAAAATCAGCTTCGGGCCCTTGCAGGAACTGGCGCGGCCCGTGGTCAGCTACCGGGGCCGGCGGCTGCTGTTCGTGCCCACGACCTGGGCCAAGCTGAGCGAAGCCGATGAAATCAATGACTTGTTCCACGACAGCCCGCTGGAAGACGTGCTCTGGCGGGAGCTGAAGCGCCAGAACCTGCCCGCCGAGCGGCAATACCTGCTGCCCGCCAACGGCCGCAACTACTTCTGCGACTTCGCCTTTATTTGCGCTAAGGGCAACATCGACGTCGAGTGCGACGGCGACACCTACCATATGCCGCCTGAAGCCGTACGCTACGACAAGGCCCGCAACAACGACATTGCGGCCGGCGCTAACTGGGACGTGCTGCGCTTCACGACCCGCAACATCACCGAAGAGTTGCCGCAAACCATGAGCCTGGTCAAGCAAAAGATTGACCGGCTCGGCGGCCTGCATTACGCCAGGGAGAACGTGGTGCGCTACGTGACGGCGGGGCCGCAGCTGCCGTTGTTTGAATTGTAGGGGGTAGGGAACTGGGATTAAGAGTTAGTTAAAAGTTAAAAGTGAAGAGTTAAAAGGCAGGCGGTCCTTTTAACTCTTCACTTTTAACTCTGAATCTGCGCCAGCTCAACCGCAGCGCGCCGGGCCGGTTCTGCGTATGCAAAGTAAAAACCTTTATCATGGCCCAAAAATCTGTTTCCGACATCATCGTTGATACCCTGCAAGCGGCCGGTGTGCGCCGCGTTTTCGGCCTCGTGGGCGATTCGCTCAACGGCATTACTGACGCCATCCGCCGCCGCGAGGGCATCGAGTTCGTGCAGGTGCGCCACGAAGAGGCGGGCGCCTTCGCGGCCGGCGCTGAAGCCCAGCTAACGGGCGACCTGGCGGTATGCGCCGGCTCGTGCGGGCCGGGCAACACCCACCTGCTCAATGGCTTGTTTGATTGCCACCGCTCGCGGGTGCCGGTGCTGGCCATCGCGGCGCAGATTCCGAGCATCGAGATTGGCACCGGCTACTTTCAGGAGACGCACCCGGAGCGCATCTTCCGCGAGTGCAGCCACTACTGCGAGCTGATTTCGACGCCCGACCAGGCCGTGCGCATCGTGGAGGGCGCCATTCAGGCGGCGCTGGGGCAGCAGGGCGTGGCCGTTATTGTGCTGCCGGGCGACATCTCGAACCTCAAGGCCGAGGCACCGGAGCCGCGCCTACCCACTCTGCGCCGGCCCGGCACGCTGCGCCCGGCCGAGAAGGACGTCATCGACGCCGCCCGCCTGCTCAACGAGTCCAGGAAGGTGACCATCCTGGCCGGTATCGGCTGCGCCAATGCCCACGCCGAGCTGCTGGCCGTGGCGGCGGCGCTGCACGCGCCGGTCGTGCACGCGTTGCGCGGCAAGGATGTCGTGGAGCCTAATAACCCCTACGATGTAGGCCTGACCGGCCTGCTGGGCCTGCCCGCCGCCTACCACGCCATGATGGATGCCGATGCCATCCTGATGCTGGGCGCCGACCTGCCCTACCGGCAGTTCTATCCCGAAGACGCCCGCGTGGTGCAGGTTGACATCCGGCCCGAAGTTATCGGCCGCCGCACCCGCGTCGAAGTGGGCCTGGCCGGCGACGTGGCCGCCACACTGCAACTGCTGCTGCCCCACCTCACACCGCGCACCGACCGCGCCCACCTCGACGAGGCGCTGGCGCGGCACCGCGACGACGATGAAACCCTGGCTGAACTGGCGACCGGCGAGCCCGGCGACACCAGCCTGCACCCGCAGCACGTGGCGCGCCTGCTCAACGAGCTGGCCGCCGAAGACGCCATCTTCACCTGCGATGTGGGCACGCCCACCATCTGGGCCGCCCGCTATTTGAAGATGAACGGGCAGCGGCGCCTGCTCGGCTCGTTCTGGCACGGCAGCATGGCCAATGCGCTTTCGCAGGGCATCGGCGCGCAGCTGGCCTACCCCGACCGGCAGGTGATTGCGATGTGCGGCGACGGCGGCTTTGCTATGCTGCTGAGCGAGCTGCTGACCCTGCGCCAGCTGAAGCCCAATGTCAAGGTCGTCATTTTCAACAACAGCGCCTACGGCTTCGTGGAGCTGGAGATGTTGGCCGCCGGCACCCTCGAATACGGCACCGGGCTCGACAACCCCGACTTCGCCGCCCTGGCCGAAGCCGCCGGCGTCAAGGGCCTGAGCGTGAGCGACCCCGGCCAACTCGCCGGCACCATCGCCGAGGCCCTGGCCTACGACGGGCCGGTCGTGATTGATGCCATCGTGAAGCGGCAGGAGCTGAGTATGCCGCCCCACATCGAGGCCGGGCAGGCGCTGGGCTTTAGCCTATATGCGCTGAAAGCCGTGATGAACGGGCGCGGCACCGAGCTGGTCGAGCTGGCTAAGACGAACTTGTTTCATTGATTGGCATGTTGCAAAAACTGCCGCCGCCGCGCCAAAAAACCGCGCGGCGGCGGTTTCTTTGCCTTTCCGCCCTTCGCCCGCAATGACCAACAAAGAAATCAAAGCCCTCATCTCGCTGCTCGACGACCCGGAAATCGCGCCCCACGTGCAGGACGAAATTCAGAACCTCGGCGAGAGCATCATTCCGTTTTTAGAAGAATCCTGGGAAGAAAGCCTCGACCCGCAGCAGCAGCAGCGGCTGGAAGACTTGATTCATCACTTGCAGTTCGAGGGCTTGCAGCAGCGCCTGCGCGTGTGGCGCGACGGCGGCGGGCAGGATTTGCTCGAAGGCATGTGGCTGATTAACAGCTACCAGTATCCCGATGCTGACCTGCAAGCCCTGAACCGCGCCATCGAGCAGCTGCGCTTCGAGGCCTGGACCGCCATGCGCCCGGCCATGCACCCCGCCGACCAGGTGCAGGTGCTCAATTACGTTCTGTTTCGCACCCACAAGCTGGCCGCCAACACCCAGAACTTCCACTCGCCAGCCAACTCCATGCTGGAGCGAGTGCTCGAAACCAAGCGCGGCAACCCGCTCACGCTCTGCGTCATCTACCTGCTCGTGGCCCAGCGCCTCTACCTGCCGGTCTACGGCGTGAACCTGCCCAACCTGTTCGTGCTCACCTTCCGGCCCACGGTGCCAGGCCTGGAGCCGTTCTACATCAACTGCTACAACCGCGGGCTCGTGCTCTCGCGCACCGATATTGAGCACTACGTCAGCCAGCTCAACCTGACGCCCAATGAAGTATTCTTCGAGCCCTGCTCGCACATCGACATTGTGCGCCGCACCCTGCGGAATTTGCAGTTCAGCTTCGAGAAGCTACAGGAGCCCGCCAAAGCCACCGAAATCGCTACGCTGCTGGAGATTCTGGAGGCGAGTAAGCCCGCCCCGGCCGAGGAAAACGAGGAGTAAGAACGCAGTCTACAATGGTTTGAGAGCCGGCTGGTGGGCCCCAGCGGGGCGGCACGTTGATAGCAGCCCGATTATAGAAATGATTAGAGCCCCAGCGGGGCGACACCCACGTTTGCGGACGTCAGGTGTCGCCCCGCTGGGGCTCTGGTTGTTTTTGCGTTGTTTTTCTACCAACATGCCGCTCCGCTGGGGCTGACCGGCCGGCTTACCGCTTAATCAGGCAGCCCGCCGCGCGCTTGCCCTCAATGCCGGTGGGGCGCCCGGCCAGCACATTATCGAGGGCCTGCTGCAAGTAGCGCTGCTGCACGCTGCCCGCCACTTGCGGATTGTCATCGATGGCGCCCTGGTAGCGCACCACGAACCGGCCGCCTTCGGGCACGAGCACCACGGCTTCGGTGGTTTTGCTCACGCCAAGCTGGCCGCTGGCCTGCTGGCTGTCGTCGGTGAGGGTAGGCAGGTCGATGGGACCGTCGGCCGACGCGCTGGCGTCGAGGTTGATGGGCACGTTGATGAACAGAAACTGCACGCCCCGGCTGCCATAGCTGCCGCTTAGCGCCGCCAGCCGGCCCTGGTAGAGACGGGTGAAAGGGCAGGCCGGATTAACGAACACCACCACCACGGCCTTGCTGCCGGCGTAGCTCTTGAGGGCCACGGCGGCGTTGGCGGCCGTTTTCAGGGTGAAATCCGTGACGGAAGTGCCGCTTTGGGCGCGGGCCGGGACAGCCACACCCAGCAGCAAGGTGCAAGCAGCCAGCAGCGCAGAGCGGCGAAGGAAAGTAGAGCTTGTGTTCACAGGGATAGGGGGGTAGGGGCTGAGAAATTCAGTTCGTAGCAGTAGGTGAGCACGTAGCCGGGCGCCGGCTCCGCATAGCAAACCCGGTGCCGCGTTTGGTCGTTCGCTTGGCACAGGGTAGCAGGAAGTTCGCCGGTGGTTAGCGCCGGAAAATGGGGGTAGGAAAGGTCAATTAGAATGTCTTCCCGAAAGATAAGGCCCCGCTGACCGGCCAGTTTGTAGAGCGTTTCCTTGACGCTCCAGAGCAGGCTGAAAACGGCCGGGTCGGCGCTTTTCTGCGCGGCTACCAGCTCGGCGTCCGACAAAAACCGCCCGGCTAGGCGCCGGGCCTTATCGCGCACTAGCTCCACATCAATGCCCACCCGCCCGCCGGGGGCCAGTAGCGCGGCCACCCACGCGCCGGAGTGCGACAGCGATACGGCCGCCTGGGGCCAGCCCACCAGCTGCGGCCGGCCGTTGGGGTCATTGGTCAGCCAGAGGGGGGTAGGGAATGCGGCGGCGCCCGCTGCCTGGAGCCCGGCCAGCAGCTCGTGCACCAGCACCCGGCCGGCCAGCCACTGCGCCTGCCGGGTGAGGTCGGTGGTGGCGGGCAGCAGCGGGCGGTAAGGCACCGGGTTGGGCAGCTGCGGCCAGAGGTCGGCGGGCGCTTCTTGCAGGTGCCAGAGGCCCAGACAGGCTCCGGAAGGCAAAAGCTGGATGGAGTGCAGCGGCATGAGGGCGAAGGTAGACTGGTGCCGACTTTAGCTACGCTGACCTTAAGGTTGTAGTCCGCGCCCGAACGACCCGACTCGCGGACTATTAAAGTCCGCGCTACTCTACCTTCGCCGGCGCTATGGCTTCCGAGATTCTTCGCCCCGCAGTGCATAAAATAGCGGCCCTGACCGGGCACCGCGACGCCGTGTACGCCCTGACCGGCGCGGCCGGCGCCGACGCGGTGTTCTCGTCCGGCGCCGATGGCCTGGTCGTGGCCTGGGACGCGGCGCGGCCGGAAAAAGACGGCGAGCTGGTGGCTAAAGTCGAAAACTCGGTGTATGCGCTGCGCCACTTGGCCGGCCGCGACCTGCTCGTGCTGGGCCACAACTTTCAGGGTGTGCAGGCCATAGAGTTAAGCGCGAAAAAGCTGGCCTACGCCACGGCCCTGCCCCCGGTAGCCATCTTCGAGCTGCTGTATTCCGAAAGCCGGCAGCGTCTGTATGCCGCGCTCGGCGACGGCACGCTGGCCGTACTGCGGGCCGACGACTTCCGGCTCGAAAAGCTCGTGCGCGTCAGCCCGAAATCCTTGCGCACGCTGGCCCTGCACGAGGCGCGCGGCGAGTTGGCCGTGGGCGCCTCCGACGGGCTGGTGCGCATCCTGGACTTGGATTCCTTACACCTGAAAACCAGCCTCACCGAGGCCACGAACTCGGTTTTCACCCTGGCCTACGACCCCACCGGCCAAACCCTGCTCGCCAGTGGCCGCGATGCTCACCTGCGCCGCTACGACGTGGCCGCCGGCTATGCCCTCACCGCCGACATTATTCCGCACCTCTACACCGTCAACCACCTGGCCTTCAGCCCTGATGGCCGCTACCTAGCTTCGTGCTCGCTCGACAAAAGCATCAAGCTCTGGGCCGCCGCTTCGCTAACGCTGTTGCGGGTGCTGGACCGGGCCCGCGCCGCCGGCCACGGCACGTCGGTGAACCGCCTGGTTTGGCCGGGGCCCGAAAACCGGCTAGTTTCGTGCAGCGACGACCGCAGCCTGGGCGTTTGGCAATTAACAGTGAACAGTTAGCAGTGAATAGTGAGCAATGTTGTTGTGCTGGCTCAGTCCTTGTTTTATACTGTTCTGCTGTCAGGTGTTTGTCGGTAATTGCTCACTGCTAACTGTTCACTGCTAACTGTTCACTGCTAACTGACTTTATGAAAATCACCGCCCTCGATATCCGGCAGAAAACGTTTGAGCAGAAAACCTTCCGGGGCATCGACAGAGACGAGGTGCAGGCTTTCCTGAACCTGATTTCGCAGCAGTGGGAGCGGCTGGGCGACGAAAACCGCGAGCTGCGCCTCAAGCTGGAGCACGCCCAAAACGACGTGCAAAAGATGCGCGAAGTCGAGTCCAGCCTCTACCGCACCCTCAAAACGGCCGAGGACACGAGCCAGTCCATGACCGAGCAGGCCCAGCGCGACGCCGACCTGCGGGTGCGCGAGGCCCAGCTGCAGGCCGGGCAACTGCTGGACGAGGCCCGCCAGACGGCCCGCAAGGTGGTGGACGACGCCTACCAGCAGGCCGAAAAAACCGTGGCCGACATGCAGCGCGAAGTCAGCAGCCTGGCCCAGGAAAGCCAGCGTCTGGAAAGCCAGCTCGACGGCCTCGTGCACGACCTGCACCACCTGGCCAGCGGTGCCCTCGAAAAAGCCGAAAAAGCTCAGGCCCGCACCAAAGCCAGCGCCGCCGCCATCCTTTCCAAGGCCGCGAGCGTAAAGGTGGAGCGGCCGCAGGAAGCGGCCCCCGAACCCGAACCGCCCATGCAAGTCTCCCCTATTTCCGCTGTCTCGCCCGCCGCTGCCGTGGCCGGCGCCGCTGCCGCCACTTTCCCTACCCCCCTCGCCGGGGCCGAACCCGCCGGGCGGCTGGCCCCAGCGGCCCAGCCCGGCTTCTACAACCCCAAGCCCGGCCAGCAGCCCGACCCCTACGAGCCCTTCGCCCCCGACCCCGGCGCGCCCGCCCAAACGCCCGGCCCCGACATCGAGCGGCCAGGGGCGCCGGCCGAAAACCCCGGCGTTAGCCCTGCCCCGCGCATCGACCAGCCCGCCCCCTCGCAGGTGCCCTCGCCCAGCGGCCCGAGCGTCGAGCCGATGGCGCCCGACTACCCCCCCATCGGCCCCAGCCACCCCGAGATTCAGCAGCCCTCGCCCATGACCCACCCCGGTATGGAGAAGGCAGCGGCGGTACCGGCCAGCGGCGGGTCATTTTTTGACGAGATTTAACCGGATTCAACCACGGACCCGGGCAGCCAGCGCTTCTTTGCCGGCTTCTTCACCTTCCTGTATTCACCTAAAAAGGCCCGCTATCCGCGGGCCTTTTTAGCTTTCGAGCAATTTGCTGAGCCGGCTGCCATCACCTTTTTCGCCTCGCCAGTAGCCAAAGGCCGCCGGCCAGCAGTGCCACCGCAGCGGCCGCAATTACGGCCTTCGGGGAGGAAGAGGGGGTAGGGATTGGCGCGGCGCGTTGCGCGATGGCCGCGTCGGCGAAATCGTGGCGGCTGAGGGCGGCCAGAATCAGGCGCGTGGCCTCGGCGGGCTGGTCCCACTGCGGGAAGTGGCCGCAGTTTTCAAACCAGTACAGGCGCGCATCAGGAAATTTCGCCCGCGCCCGCTCGGCCTGACGGGGCAGGCACACGCGGTCTTGCCGGCCCCAGCCAATAACCAGCGGCGCGGTGATGCTGCCTTGGGGGGCGCCCTGCTGCACCTCGCCGTGGGCGAGGTTATCGAGCAGCTCGTTCAGCACGGGCGTGTTGGCCAGCGTCTTCAGCTCGCCGATGGCCACCGGCGAAGCAACGGCCCAGGGCCGGGCCGAAAACTGCGGCAGCAGCGCCGTGCGCCCCACCGCCGAGCCGGCCAGCACGGGCAGCGCCGGCTCCAGCGCCCGCACCAGCTTGACCGAAAGCCGCACCGAATGGTAGAAAAACGGCACTTCCCAGCCCTGCCAGAACCCGCCGGGGTCGAGCGATACCACCGCGCCGAGCACGCCGCCGCGCCGGGCCAGCTCCAGCACCAGCCGGGCGCCCATCGAGCTGCCCACGGCGTCGGTGCCCAGCAAGTCCTGCTCGGTCAGAAAGCTGGTCAGCGCGTCGGCAAACGCGCCGATGGTTTGGGGGCCGCTCAGGGCAGGCGACTGGCCGTGGCCGGGCAAATCGACGGCGTACACGTCGCGCCCGGCAGCCAGCGCGTCGATAATCGGGTCCCAGGAATGGGCGCTGCCGCCGATGCCGTGGACGAGCAGCAGGGGCGGGCCGGTGCCGCGGCGGAGGTAGTTTAATTCCACGTTTTGAGGAAGTTGGGGAATAGGAGGGGGTAGGGAATGTAGCGTGGACTCTGCGAGTCCGCGCGTGGAGCAGCTAGGCGGCGCCCGCGCGGACTCGCAGAGTCCACGCTACTTCCGGCTACCTTCGCCCCTTACGCAACCCGCCCCGCTCATGGACCAGATAGCGCTCGAAGGCCTCGAATTTTTTGCCTTTCACGGCTACTATGATGAGGAGCAGAAAATGGGCAATAAGTACGGCGTCGATTTATACATCAAAACCAACCTGCTGGCTGCCGGCGCCTCCGACAAGCTCCAGCAGACCGTGAACTATGAGGTGCTCTACCGCCTCGTGGCCGAAGAGATGCGCGCCCCGGCCCGCCTGCTGGAGCACGTGGCGCACCGGGTGCTCGACCGCATCATGGCTGAGTTTCCGCACGTGCGGAAGGTGAAAATCAACGTCTCGAAATTTAACCCGCCGCTCGGCGGCATCTGTCAGCGGGCGCGGGTCACGCTCAGCCGCAAGGGCCGGAAGGGATAGCTGAAGAAAGAGGGGGTAGGGAATGCCGCCAGAAAAATATTTTGCCTGACCTTCAGCCTATTGTCTCGTAATACGAATAATTTCGTACTGATAATTTTTGTCTACGAACAACTTCGTAGCATCTTTGTCTTACGAAATATTTCGTACTGAACTTTCCGCCATCCTCCTCATGCCCAAGCCCTTGCCCAAACCTACGGAATCGGAGTTGGAAATCCTGCACGTGCTCTGGCAGCACGGCGCCAGCACGGTCCGCTTCATCAACGAGCAGCTCAGCCAGCGGCGCGAGGTGGGCTACACCACCACGCTCAAGCTCCTGCAGCTCATGCACGAAAAAGGCTTGGTGAGCCGCGACGACACCAGCCGCACCCACGTGTTCGCGGCGGCCGTGCGCGAGCGCGAAACCCAGGGCCTGCTGCTGGATAAGTTCGTCGATTCGGCCTTCGGCGGCTCAGCCCTGAAGCTGGTCTTGCAGGCGCTGGGGGGCCGCCCCACCTCGCGCGAGGAGCTGGCCCAGATTCGGACTTTGCTCACCGAAATCGAGCAGGACCAGCACCGCCCGCTGGCCGCTAAAAACGCTTCCAATTCTTCCACCCCTACCCCCCCCTCCGACAATGAGCGCGCCTAATCAACTCGTGGAATTTGCGTCGCCTGCCCTCGTGCGGGCGCTGGGCTGGACCTTGCTGCACTCGCTCTGGCAGGGCGCGGTGCTGGCCCTAGGCGCCTCGCTGCTGCTCATGCTGCTGCACCGCCACGCGGCGGCCGTGCGCTACCGCGTCTCGGCGGCGGCGCTGGGGCTGCTGCTGGCACTGGCCGGCGGCACGTTCGGCTACTACTACCAGGCCGCCACGGCCGGCCCGGCGGCCGTTGAACGGCCGACCGGGGCATTTGACGAGACTACCGCCGCCTACGACGCTACGGCAACTACAACCGCCGCTTCAGTTGCAGCGCGCGGCGCCGAAACGGCTAGTAGGCCGGAGCCGGCCGGGGCGCAACCCGCCGCGCCGGCGGTGCGAGGCTTGTCGGCGGCAGCGGGGGGGGTAGGGAACTGGCTGGCGGCCGGCCGCGCTTATTTCGAGCAACATCTGCCCCTGCTGGTGCTGGCCTGGCTCCTGGGGATGCTGGCCATGACGCTGCGCTTTCTGGGCAGCCTGGCCTACGTGCAGCGCCTGAAAAGCTACCGCGTGGCGGCGCTGCCCGCGAGCTGGCAGGCCCGCCTTGACGCGCTGGCTGCCCGCGCCGGCCTGACGCGGCGGGTACGGCTGCTGGCCTCGGCCCTGGTGCCGGGCCCGCTGGTGGTGGGCTGGCTGCGGCCCGTGGTCTTGCTGCCGCTGAGTGCCGCTACTGGCCTCTCCAATCAGGAGCTGGAAGCCATTCTGGCGCATGAGCTGGCCCACGTGCGCCGCCACGACTACCTGCTGAATTTGCTGCAATCGGTGGCCGAAATCCTGTTTTTCTACCACCCGGCCGTGTGGTTTCTCTCGGCCAGCCTGCGCACCGAGCGCGAAAACTGCTGCGACGACCTGGCCACCGAGCTGTGCGGCGACCCCGTGGTGCTGGCCCGCGCCCTGGCCACCCTGGCGGCCCTGAGTCTGGCCCCGGAGCGCACCGCGCCGCAGCTGGCGCTGGCGGCGGCCGGCCCGGCGGGCTCGCTGCTGGGGCGGGTGCGGCGACTGGTGCGGCCCCGTGCCGAAGTGCCCACGTTTCTGGAGGGGGTAGGGGCCGCCTGCGTGGTGCTGGCGGGCAGCGTGGTGCTGGGGCTGGGCACGGTGGCCTCGCTCAATGCCTCGCCGGTGCGCTTGCTTGGCGGGCCAGCGGCTAACGCAGCTGCCGCCTCACGGCCTGAAGTCAGCCAAACGGAAATCGAGCCTGACCAAACGGCCCTGCCGGCTGCTGACCCCGAAACGGCTGCTGACCTCAGCGGCCAACTGCCGGCGGAAGCTGCCGCCTACTCCCCTTCGGCCGGTGATACTGTATTCGTGAGTGCCGCCGAAAATGCCCGCCTGCTCCGCAAAGCGGGCCGCACCCGCCTGACCGACATCCGGGGCCTGACCGTGGTGGTGCAGGACGAGGCCGGCAACGTCCGCGAAGTGTATGCCGATGGCCAGAAAGTGCCCGCCGCCGCGTTGCCCGCCTACCGCGCCGCCCTGGCCCGGCAGAACAGCCCGGTCCATCGGCCGGTTGCCAGCACCACGCCGCCCGCCGCGCCAACCGATGCCACCGGCGAGGCTCGCTCCCTTCGCATGGGAGAAATGGCGCTGCGCATAGCCCAGCAAGCCCTGGCCGGCGATACCGTGAGCAGCGTCGACGCCGAAAGCTTATCCAGCGACGCCCTGGCAACGGCCCAGACTTCGCTGGCGGCGCAGGCCGCCGCGGTGGCCGAAGCCGATGGGCGCGCCCAGGCCAGCGCCGCTGCTGTCGCTGATGAGCTTGATTTGCTCCGCATCAGGCTGTTGCGGGAGGAAGCCGCCACACGGGCGCAGTTGAAAAAGCTAACCGATAAAAATGGCACTGCTGCTGCCGACCAGCGACGGCTGCTCCAGCGGCGACTTCAGGAGCTGTCCGTGGAGCGCCAGCAAATTCGGCGCGACTTGCAGCAGGCGCAGCGCGACGCGCGGCGAAACCTGATTAAGAATGAAATTGGCCAGGAGTTGACGGACGGCCTGACAGCCCGCCCCGCCCAAAACGCCGGACCAGGCGATTTACTGGTCGCCGAAATGCGCCGCGACGGCCTTGTCAGCGACCCGGAAAACTTTCAGTTTAGCCTCAGCAAGAAGGAGATGACCGTCAATGGGCGCCGGCAGTCCGCCGCCGTTCATGACAAGTACGTCCGCCTCTACGAGGCCCAGAGCGGCCGGGCGCTAACGGCCACCAGCTCGTACAACATCATGCGCAATGGCGCAAGCAATACGAGCATCAGCAATGATAGCGGGAGCCGCACCAGCCGCAACCGAAATCTGCGGGACCAGGTGCCGCCGATGCCGCCGATGCCGCCGATGCCAGCAATGCCGCCCACGCCGCCTATGCCGGCAACACCACCGATGCCACCGATGCCGCCGATGCCGCCCGCGCCGGCCCGGCTGAATACGGACCGCATTCGGGCCGAGCTGCGCCGCGACGGCGTGATTGAGCCCGATGCCCAAAGCTTTTCGCTGAGCTGGAATGCTGGAGTGCTCATCGTGAATGGCCGCCAGCAGCCGCCCGCGCTGGCCGCCAAATACCGCCCCCTGCTGGGGTTGAGCGGCCGGTCGGGGCAAAACATCAACATCGTGGTGAGCGACGACTGAGCGGAAACAGGTGGCCGCGTGAGGGTTCAGCCTTGCCCGGCGGTGCTATTTCCTACCCCCTCCGTTTTAAATAAAGCGGCTCAAGCGGGCCGGTTGCCACTGGTGTAGCCGGCCCGTTTTGCTGCTCTGGCCGGTGGGTTAGAAAAATAATTTCGAGGAGCGCTGTAACGAACCGCCCGGCTCGCAGTACTCGCTGCACCACCGACTTCCTCATCACCCTTCACCTTTCCCCGCCTGATGACCGCGGACGTTCAACCAAGTGATGAGGACCTCATGAGCCGGGTGCGGGCCGACGAGCTGGACCAGCTCACGCCCTTGTTCGAGCGCTACCACGGGCCGCTGTTCGGGTTTCTGTGCCGCCTGCAAGGCAGCGCCGGCAGCCGCGAAGTGGCTCAGGACCTGACCCAGAACGTGTTTGAGCGCGTGCTGAAATACCGGGCCAGCTACCAGCCCGGCCAGCCGTTTCGGGCCTGGGTCTATCAGCTGGCCCGGCACGTGCACGCCGACCACTGGCAGCGCCAGCGCCCGCCGGCCCAGGACCTCGACACCGTGGAGCGCACCGCCGCCCACGGCCGCGCCGCCCAGGCCCAGCGCGCCGCCCACGACCAAACCCAGGGCCTGCACGAAGCCCTGAGCCTGCTGCCCGAAGCCCAGCGCGAAATCCTGGTTTTGCACCGCTTCCAGGGCTTCGACTACCAGGAAATCGGGGCGCTGCTGGGCTGCTCGGCCGGCGCCGCCAGGGTCAAGGCCTGCCGGGCGCTGGAAGCGTTAAGGCAGTTGTATTTCCAATGAAATAATGTAAGAAAAGAACGTCATGCTGAGCCCCGCGAAGCATCTTGCCCGTCACTAATTAGAATAATTGAACGATTCGGACTCCTACGCAGCCAAGATGCATCGCGGGGCTCAGCATGACAATAGTGCATGTATTACCCCAGCACAACCGTACTTATCCGCTATGACTACCCCCGCTGAAAATCATTCTTTTAACCCCGATTGCGCGGCCTCCCAGCCCTGCCTGGCCGAGTACGCCGACGGCACCCTGCTGCCCGCTGAAGCGGCGCGGGTAGCGGCGCACCTGGCCGCCTGCCCAGCCTGCCAGGCTGAGCTAACCCAGCTGCGCACCCTGCTGCACGGCCTCGACGCGCTGCCCGCCGAGGTGCCGCCGCTGGCCCTGCGCGAAAACTTCCTGGCGATGCTGGCCCGCGAAAAAGCCGCCCTGGCCGCCAACGGTCAGCTCAATGGGCTGGCAGCCGACGCGGCTCGTTCATTCCCTACCCCCCTACGCGGGGCCAAAGGCGGCCAGCCGCTGGTCCCGGCCGAAACCGCGGCCCCTGAAACGGCCGCCGACACTTCGCGCCAACTCACGCAGCAGTGGCTGCGCATTGCGGCCAGCGTGGGGCTGGTGGCGGTGGGCGCGGCGCTGGGTTTGCTGCTGCGCTGGAACGGGCCGCCCGCTACTGCGCCGCTGGCCGCCGCGCCGGCGCCGGCCACGGCGCAGCTGGCTTCGCAGCTCACGGCGGCGGCCATCCGCCCGGCCACGGCCACCGACCGCCTGCGGCTGGTGAACGAAGTGCCGGCCCAGCTGGCGCCCGGCGACCCGGCCGTGCAGGCCCTGATTCACACGCTCGACGCCGACCCCAACCCCAACGTGCGCCTGGCCGCCTGCGAGGCCCTGTTCCGGCTGCGCGCCGACCCGCGCGTGGGCCCGGCGCTGGTCGAGGCCCTACCCCTGCAAACTGACCCTAACGTCCAGATAACCCTGATTGAGATGCTGGTGGCCCTGCGCGAAAAGCGCGCCCTGCCGCAGTTGGAGCAGCTTTCGCAGCAGCCCGGCGCGCTGCCGGCCGTGCGCCAGCAAGCCGCCAACGGGGTCGGTCAGCTGATTTAATTCCCTTAGCTTGTTATGAAAAACTTCTTGTTGCTGCCGCTGGCCGCCCTGCTGCTGGCCGCCTCTCCCGCCCTTCAGGCCCAGGATTTTAAAACCAAGTTCGCTTCCCGTCAAAATCGCAAAGTCGTGCTCGATATGGCTGGCAGCGACGTGACGGTGGAAGGCTACGACGGCGACGAGCTGCTCATTCAGGGCACGGGCGGCTACGAGGCGCCGCCGGCCCAGGCCCAGGGCCTGCGCCCGGTCTACAGCTCGGCCCAGGACAACACCCGCCTCGGGCTGAACGTGAGCCAGGAAAGCGACAACACCCTGCGCGTGGTGCGGGCCTCGCGCAATGAGGCCCGCTACACCGTGCGGGTGCCGCGCCAGACGGCCGTCGTTTTCAACCAGGCCAGCTGGCTGGGCTCGGGCGACGTGACTGTGCGCGACGTGGCCGGGCGGCTGGAAGTCAGCCTCAAGTCGGGCGACATGCGCCTGCTCAACGTGAGCGGGCCGGTAGTGGCCCACACCATCAGCGGCGACATCATCGTCAAATTCCAGAACGCGCCCACCGAGGCCAGCGCCATCTCGACGGTGAGCGGCGACGTGGACGTGACCCTGCCCGCCGCCACCAAAGCCAGCTTCTCGATGCGCACGGTGTCGGGCGAAATCTACACCGACTTCGACCTGAGCCTGGGCCGGCAGGACGACGATGATTTGCGCCGCGTGGGCGGCGGCCAGACCGTGGACGGCCGCACCAACGGCGGCGGCACTTCCTTCGCCCTCAAGAGCGTCAGCGGCGACATTTTCGTGCGCAAGGCGAAGTAGGGCGCGGGGCTTGTCCCCGCCCGTCGTGCGCGCCGCTTAGTTAGCATTTTCAAATTCATCGCCCAAACGCCGGGCGGGGGCGAGCCCCGCACCCTACCCCCCTCACCGCCATGAAACGCCTCTTCCTTCACTTTCTCCTCGTTCTCCTCGCCGCCTACCCCCTCGCGGCCCAGCAAGTCATTGAGCGCCAGGAAAAGCTGGCCGCCGGCCAGCGCGTGTTCCTGAACCTGCGCCCCGCCGACCACATTCGGGTGCGGGCCGGCCAGCCGGGCGCAATGAGCTTTAAGGCTACGGTCAGCATCAATCAGAACAAGCTCAACGAGGCCTTCGTGCTCGACGTCAGCCGCACGGGCGACGAGCTGCTGGTGAAGGCCGATATCGACCGGGAGAAGCTGCGCACTACCCCGCCCGGCGACTGCCCCGACGGCCAGGGCAGCTATTGGGGCGAGAGCTGGACCAACGACGACGGCCGTGCCGCCGGCCAGCGCCGCCACGGCATCTGCGTGGCCATTGATTATGAGGTGGCCGTGCCGCCCGGCACCGAGCTGCGCATCAGCACCATCAGCGGCAGCATCAGCCTGATGGGGTTGCGCGGCGCCATTCAGGCCAAGTCCATCAGCGGCGACGTGGACCTGAGCTGGCCACCCGCCCAGCAAGCCGACCTGGCCCTGAAAACCATCAGCGGCGAGGTGTACGCCGACCCGGCCGTGGCCTTGCTCAACCGCCGCGAGCGGCCCATCGTGGGCTACGAGGTGCGCGGCACCTGGCGCGGGGGCGGCGGCCCGGCCGTGCGGCTGGAGAGCATTAGCGGCAACGTGTATTTCCGCCAGCAGCCCTGAGAAAGTTTAAGAGTAGTAAGGTAATCAAATTAAAAAGAACGTCATGCTGAGCCCCGCGAAGCATCTCGCGTGGGTAACTAATTCAATCGTTGTTTCAGCTTGATTACTGCTGCACGCGAGATGCTTCGCGGGGCTCAGCATGACGTTCTTTTTAGCTCAGGACTAAAAAACCAGCCGGCCGGACAACGTGCCGGCCCATAACTGCATCCTTGCAGCCGCTACCATTTTCCTACCCCTCCCTTTTCTGCTGTATGGCCCGTATCGCTACCCTTCGTGTATGGCTGCTGCTGAGTTGGCTCAGTGGTTGGCTGGGCGGCAGTCCGCTGCACGCTCAGACGCCGACGCCAGCTCCCGTCGCAGCCGGCCCTACCCCCCCTGCCGCGGCCGGACCGGTGGTGCGGCGCCAGCTCCAGGCTGTGCGCATTCAGGGTGAGGCACCTAAGCTCGACGGGCTGCTCGATGAGGCCGTGTGGCAGTCGGCGCCCGTCACCGAGCCCTTTGTGGAGCAGGAGCCGCGGCCCGGCCAGGTGGAAAAGCATCGCACCGAGGTGCGCGTGCTCTACGACGATGCGGCCATCTACATCGGCGCGCACCTGCACGACGTGGCCCAGGACTCGATTTTGCGCGAGCTGAGCCAGCGCGACGACATCGGCAACTCCGACTGGTTCGGGGTGTTTTTCGATACCTACCACGACAAGCTCAACGGTTACAGCTTCATCGTGACGCCGGGCGGCGTGCAGGTCGATGCGCGCTACTCGCCGGCCGGCGGCGAGGATGGCAACTGGAACGCGGTCTGGGACTCGCGCACGGCCCTGCGCGGCACCGACTGGCTGGCGGAGCTGCGAATTCCGTACTCCGCCATCCGCTTCAGCAGCGTCGAGGAGCAGCTTTGGGGGCTGAACTTCGGGCGGCAGCGGCGCAGCACCCGCCAGGTATTTTTCTGGAACCCGGTCGTCCCGACCGTGGACGGCTTCGTGAACCAGTGGGGCGAGCTGACCGGCATCCGCGGCATCAAGCCGCCGCTGCGCCTCTCGCTCACGCCCTACGTCTCGGCCTACCTCAACCACGGCCCCACCCAGGAAGCCCAGGACCGCAGCACGACCAGCACCAGCTTCAACGGCGGCGCCGACATCAAGTGGGGCATCAACGAGAGCTTTACGCTCGACGCGACCCTGGTGCCCGATTTCGGGCAGGTGCAGAGCGACAATCAGGTGCTCAACCTCTCGCCGTTTGAAGTGAAATTCAACGAGAACCGCCAGTTCTTCACCGAAGGCACCGAGCTGTTCAACAAAGGTGACCTGTTTTATTCGCGGCGGGTAGGGGGCCAGCCGATGGGCTATGACCAGGTGAGCCTGAACGAAAACGAGAAGCTGGTCGAAAACCCCGGCGTGACGCGCCTGCTCAACGCCACCAAAGTATCGGGCCGCACCAGCAAGGGCCTGGGCGTGGGCGTCTTCAACGCCATCAGCAACGACATTTTCGCCGTCGTGCGCAACGAGGGCAGTGGCGAGAAGCGTCAAATTCTGACCCAGCCGCGCACCAACTACAACATCTTCGTGCTCGACCAGAGCCTGAAAAACAACTCCTACATCTCGCTTATCAACACCAACGTGCTGCGCCAGGGCAGCACCTACGATGCCAACGTGACCGGCGGCCTGCTGCGCCTGGCCGACAAAAAGAACAAGTACGCCCTCGACGTGCGCGGCTTTTACTCGCGGCGGCGGGGCCAGGCGTTTGGCTCGGATGCGGACATCAGCAACCGCGACGGCTACAAGTACTTCCTCAGCTACGGCAAGATTTCGGGCAACTTTACCTGGAGCGTGGACCACGGCATCGAGTCGGACACCTACGACCCCAACGATTTGGGGCTGCTGTTTTCCAACAACAATATCAGCCAATCCGTGAACCTGGGCTACGGCATCTACAAGCCGTTCTGGAAGCTCAACCGCCTCAGCGTCAACGGCGGCTACTACAACAGCTACCTCTACAAGCCCGCGCGCTACGCCGACAACGGCCTGTTCTTTAACCTGAACGCGGCCACCAAGAAATTTATCAGCTTCGGCTTCGGCATGAACGGCCCGCTCGCGGCCCGCCACGACTTTTTCGAGCCGCGCCGCCGGCCGCTGGGCCGCTACTTCGTGCGCATCCCGCCCTCGTGGGGCGGCGGCCCCTACCTCAGCACCGACTACCGCAAGCCCCTGGCCCTGGACGTGAGCGCCTGGGTGCGGGCCGTGGCCGACGACAAGGCCACTGGCCGCACCGGCCGCCGCCTCTACGAGCTGGCCCTGAGTCCGCGCTGGCGCGTCAACAATCAGCTCAACTTCCGCTACGAGGTCAGCTACAGCAGCAGCCGCAACAACATTGGCTACGTCAACGATGGCCTCTCCTTCCACGACGGCGACGGCAAGGTGCTGGCCGAAGACATGCGGCTGCTGACCGCTTTCGGCTACCGCGACCTGGACGGCGAGCGCTACGGCGAGCGCGACGGCGACGCGCTGCTGGGCCGGCGCCGCATCAATACCGTCACTAACACGCTCAGCGCGGCCTACACCTTCACCAACCGCATGTCGTTCACCATCCGGGGCCGGCATTACGTGAGCAACGTGCACTACCGCGACTTCAGCCGCCTCGCGCCCGATGGCCAGGAAACGCCCGTCGAGTATCAGCGCAACCGCGACAACACCTACAACGCCTTCAACATCGACGCCGTGTTCAGCTGGTGGTTTGCGCCCGGCTCGCAGGTGAGCGTGGTGTGGAAGGATGCCGCGCAGTCCTTCTTGCAGGGCGAAGAAGCCACGCCGCTTTACTTCAGCAACCTGAACGGCACCATCAACACGCTGCACAATAACAACTTGTCCATCAAGGTGCTGTATTACCTGGATTACCTGACTTTGCGACCCAAGCGGGGGGTAGGGAATTAGGGGCGGGCAGGCTTGCGCGCCTGGCGCAAGCTAGCAGCCGGCAACTCTCTTATTTCACTATAAATCTTACGGGTTTCCTCCACCGGCACCCCTACGTTTTTGCCATAGTTCAGAATAGCACCCGCAAACAGCTCCAACTCGGTATTCGTCTTGCCTGATTGCACATCAAGCTGCAAGGAAGTGGGCGTGTGAAACGGGAAGGACGCCGCTTTCTGGAAGGTCTGCTCGATGATGTTGGCCGGGAGCGCAACTCCTTTTCTGCGGGCGATGGCGGCTATCTCCCGCATAATAAGCTGGGCTCGCTCGTGCAGCAGCGGCTCGTCGTGGACCTGGCCGATTGATTTATTATACCGGGCGGAAACCAGGCCAAAGCTGGCAATGAAGATGTATTTCGTCCAGATGGCCGGCGAGGCATCCGCCTGATATTCTACTGAAATTTCGGCGTCCGCCAGCAGGCTGACCAGTTCGTGGGGGGTGTAATCCGGCCGTTGCGGGTCGTTGCCAACGATGATTCGGCCCGGATTGCCTTGGTGTTCCACCACCGCTTTCTCCTTGATATGAGAGGCCACGTAAACGCAGGCCGGCAGCACAATGCCATTCGGAATAATCCGCCTGATTCGGTCATATATATCCACCCCATTCATCAGGGGTAGGATAACAATGTGGTCTTGAATCTTTGTTTTTAGCTGCGTACAAACGCTTTCCAGGTCGTATTCTTTAACGCAGATAATTACTATCTGCGCGTCTTCCAGCTCCGAAACCGTTTCCACAAGCTTAGCTGGGTGGGTTACGCTAACGGGGTGCTCAGGCGAGAGCAGGGTCAGCCCGTTGGCCTGGACCAGGGCGTGAGTTTCTCCACGGGCCACAAAGGTGATGCTGGCCGCGGCAGAGCCAGCGTATTTCTGGGCCAGCTTAAAGCCAAAATAGCCGCCTACCCCCCCAAGTCCGACTATAGCTAGCTGAGGCATTGTCGTTTTTCGAGCTAAAGTTTTATGAGTAAAGCGGCCGGCGAAACGGCGTTTCGAGCTATGAATCTAGCAGCGCCTGTGCCGCCGCGGCCGGTGTGAGCTGCCCGGCCGCCACCCGCGCCTCCAGGTCCGGCAGCCGCGCCCGCACCGCTTTCGATTCATAAAACCGGGCTTCCAATGCTTGGCGGATGCTCTGGTGCAGCCACTGAAGCTGCTGCTGCTGGCGGCGGCGCTTGAAAAAGCCATTCTGCTGCGTTTGCTGCCGGTATTCTTCCAGCATTTCCCACACTTCGTCAAGGCCAGTGCCGCTCAGGGCCGAGCAGGTGCGCACCGGCACAGCCCAGCCCGAGGCGGCGGGCGGAAACAGATGCAGCGCGTTCTGGTACTCCTGGCGGGCGCGGGCGGCGGGCATCGCGTTAGCGCCATCGGCTTTGGTGATGAGCAGGGCGTCGGCCATTTCCATGATGCCGCGCTTGAGGCCCTGCAGCTCGTCGCCGGCGCCGGCCAGCATCAGTAAAAGGAAAAAATCGACCAGGCCGTGCACGGTGGTCTCGCTCTGGCCCACGCCCACGGTTTCGACGAAAATGACGTCGTGGCCAGCCGCCTCGCAGAGCAGCAAGGCTTCGCGGGTGGCGCGCGCCACGCCGCCGAGGCTACTGCCGGCCGGCGAAGGGCGGATGAAGGCCCGCGCGTGGGCCGCGAGCTGCGGCATCCGGGTTTTGTCGCCCAGGATGCTGCCGCCGCTGCGCGGCGAGCTGGGGTCCACGGCCAGCACGGCCAGCTTCTGGCCCAGCTTCTCGACCAAAAACAGGCCCAGCGCCTCAATAAATGTACTTTTTCCTACCCCCGGCACGCCCGTGATGCCCACGCGCAGCGCCCCGCCGGTGGCGGGTAGCACCCGCGCCAGCACGTCTTGCGCCAGCGCCTGGTCGGTGGGCAAGGTGCTCTCTACCAGCGTAATGGCCTGGCTCAGCAGGACGCGGTTGCCGGCCAGCAGGCCCTGGGCGTAGTGGTCGGCGGGGAAGCGTTGGGGCACGGGCAGGGGGGTAGGGATTTGTGAGGCCAGCGGGCTGCGAGCCGTTAGCGGCTTAAATTTCTTACGGAAATACGCAAGCGGTCAGGCAGCGCGCTAAAAGGTGGCTAAGCCGAACGTCAGCCAAACCCCATAAATAGAACGTCATGCTGAGCTTGCGAAGCATCTCGCTCGCGGCAGTAATCAGCTTTGCCAACGATTGGATTACTTTCCCTGGCGAGATGCTTCGCAAGCTCAGCATGACGTTCTGGATGATTGCTTCTCTGAGTGACAGCCTTTCTGAATTGTTGCCTCTCTGCAATTTCACAATCCCATGAAATCCCTACCCCCCCTGCTGCTGGCAACCCTGCTGGGTCTGCCCATTGCCGCTCGTGCCCAAAACGAGCTGAGCAACTTCACCGCCACCGGCCGGGGCGGCGTGGTCAACACCTTCGCGCTCGACTACCAGGCCTTGGGCATCAACCCCGCCAACCTGGGCCGGGCCAGCGAGTCGCGGGTGGCCTTCACGGTGGGCGAGTTTGGCATTGGCGCGGCGTCGCAGTCGCTGAGCAAGTCGCTGTTCAAGCGCATTATCAACAACGACGAGCCGCTGACGCCGGCCGCCAAAGTGGAGCTGCTCGGCGGCTTCAGCGGCGACAACGCCCTGAACCTAAACGCCGATTTGACCACGCTGGCCCTCTCGGTGCGGCTGCCGGCCGGGCTAGGCGGGCTAGCCGTGGGCAACCGGCAGCGGCTGGCCGGCCACTTGTCCCTGAACCAGAACGCGGCCGACATTCTCATCAACGGGCGCGAGGCGGCCATTATCCGGCAGTACTACGACCCCGTGACGGGGCAATACCTGGGCGGTAGCGCGCCGCCGCCAGTCCTGTCAGCGGTGCTGGATGGCAGCGTGATGCAGCTGGCTTTGACGAACGAATTTAACGTGGCTTATGGCAACCGGATTATTGATTTTCAGACTTTTAACCTGTCGGTGGGGGTAGGCTACCGCTACATTCAGGGCCTGGGCGTGGCCGACGTGCGGGTGCGCGACGGCGAGTTTCAAGGCTACTCGGCGCTGGCGCCGGTATTTGATGTGGACTACGGCGCGGCGGCCAGCAGCGGTGGTTTCAACCGTCGCGACGGCGGCAACTTCCAGACCGTAGGCCACGGCCACGGTTTCGACCTGGGGCTGGCCGCCGAAATTGGCCGATTCGTGCGCCTGGGCGTGTCGGTCACCGATTTGGGCCGGATGCGCTGGGATGGCAACCTGCTCACGGCCAACGACCAGCCTTTGCAGCGCCTGGCCACGGCGGGCATGAGCGACTACGACGTGGAGGAGCAGCTGCGCGAGCTTTTCGCCAACAAAGACGGCGGCCTCTTCACCTACGAGCCGGGCTCGGAGCGCCGGGTGCGGCTGCCCACCAAGCTGCGCCTGGGCACTGGGGTGCGGGTGAGCGACGTTTTCGAAGTTGGCCTCGACGTGACGGCGCCGCTCAACGACGAGGCCGGCAATCTGGAATCAACTTTCGTGGGCGCGGGCCTGGATTACAAGCCCGTGCGCTGGCTGCGGCTGAGTTCCGGCGTGAGCGGTGGTGCCGGCTACGGCGCCAGCCTGCCCCTGGGCCTCACCTTAGTCACGCCCGTGTACGAGGCCGGCGTGAGCACCCGCGACGTGACCGGCTATTTCAGCGAGAAGTCGCCGTATGCGTCGGTGGCGTTCGGGTTTCTGCGGTTTAAGATTGGCAGGCTGTAAACCACTAGGCTTGATAAAACCCGGTCATGCAGAGCGCAGCGAAGCATCTCGCGTACAGCCCTAGGGGGTGTTCTCAATTGAGATACAGCGTCCAGAGGCGGGCGCAGAGAA
>NZ_CAXTEF010000030.1:0-55429 GCF_964243305.1 uncultured Hymenobacter sp. | reverse complement strand
TCGGCGTCGGGGGCGGGGTTGCCGAAGTCGATAGCCAGCGGAATGCCGTCGCGCACGGCAAACTCCACGGTGTTAAAGTCGTAGCCCAGGCCGTGGTTGAGCTTGAGCACGTAGTCTTTCATCGTGGCCAGGAGCTGCTCGGCGGCGGGGCCGGTGGTTTTCATCTCCGTGTCGTAGCGCAGGTGCGGGGCGTTGCCGGGCGCGTAGGGCATGATGAGCACCTCGTTGCCACCGATGCAGTAGCAGCGGAAGTAGTCGGTAAACTCGACGGCTTCCTGGAAGAGCATTACCAGTTGCCCGGTTTCGTGGTAGGCGCGGAAAAAGTCGTCGGCATTGTCGAGCTTATACACGCTTTTCCAGCCGCCGCCGGAGTGCGGCTTCATGAAGGCGGGGAAGCCGATTTTGGCAAATAGCGCCTCCCAGTTCATCATGTGCAGGTTGCGAAACGATTTTTCGCTCGTGTCGGCGGGCCGCTCGTGGCTGGGCAGCAGCACCGTGCGCGGCACCGGCACGCCCAGCTGCACGGCCAGGGCATTGTTGAAGAACTTCTCGTCGGCGCTCCACCAAAACGGATTGTTGATGACGGCTGTGCCGGTGAGGGCCGCGTTTTTGAGGTAGGCGCGGTAAAACGGCACGTCCTGCGAGATGCGGTCGATGATGACGGCGTAATCTGCGGGCACGTTCTGCTCGACCTCGCTGATGCTGACGAACTCGGCCGTGATGCCAGCGGGCGCTTTTTGATTCACGCGGTCCACGAACGCCTGCGGAAACGTATTTTCCTGACCGAAAAGAATACCGATTTTCTTCATGCTGAAGGGGACTGCGAAGTCCGGTAAAAGTGAATTTAGGAAGGGTTCAGCGGCAAAGTAAAACGCCTTTGCTAAAACTCAGCGCTAAATGGGCGCTACTCTCCAATTAAATAGAATTCAGAAACTGCGGAAACTGGTCGCGCCACACCGGCCAGTCGTGGCCGCCGTGCGGGCGCACGTCGAGGCCGTGGCGAATGCCTTTATGACTGAGAATATCGTGCATCTGCATCGTCGAGCCGAAGCAGAAGTCATCCTGCGCGGTGCCCAGGATGATGTTCATCCAGTGGAAATGCTGATTGTCGGCGCCGGGCATGAATTCCGGCGGGTTGTTGAAATACACGTTCTCGTCGTGGTAGCCGTCGAGAAAGCGGCGGATGTCGAAGGCGGCGCCCATCGTGAATAAGTGCGCGACCTGCTCCGGGTGGCGAAAAGCGAAGTTCAGCGCCTGATAGCCGCCGAAGCTGCACCCGGCGATGCCAATTTTGTCAACATTGCACTCGCGTTGCAGCGCCGGCACCAGCTCCTCGCTCAGCATCCGATCGTACCAGATGTGGTTCTGGATGCGCTGGGCGGGGTGCAGGTGCTTGGCATACCAGCTCAGGCGGTCCAGGCTGTCGATGCAGTAGAGCTTGATGCGCCCGGCGTCGATGAGCGGCTGGGCGGCGGCCACGAGCTGAAAGTCGCGGGCCTCGAAGTGGCGGCCCATCGAAGTCGGAATGACGACCACGGGGTAGCCCCAGGTGCCGTACACGAGCATATCGAGCGGGCCGCCGAGGTGGTGGGAGTAGAACTGGCGGTATTCTTCGGGCACGGGCAAGAAGCAGGGGGTAGGCGGGAGGGGAAGCCGGCGCAAGCAGCGGCAGCGGCGGGCAAGCTAGCAAAAATTCGGTCGTCAAGCTGAACTTATATTTTTTCGTCTTTAAAAACTAACCGGTGCCCGGCTCCGCGCCGTTTATAGGGCGCTATGGAAGTTCCTACCCCCGACCTGGCGGCCGTGGCGGCGCCCACGCTGCTGCGCGACGAGTCGCTAAGCTCTCAGTTTCTGGCCCGGCCCGTGGTGCTCGACGTGCTGTTGCCCCCCGACTTCGACCCGGCCGCCCCCGCGCCCTACCCCGTGCTGTATCTGAACGATGGGCAGGATTTGGCGCGCCTGCGGCTGCCGGCCACGCTCGCGGCTCTCTACCGGATGCAGGCCCTGCGGCCGTTCGTGCTCGTGGCCATTCACGCCTCCGAGTTGCGCATTCAAGAGTATGGCCTGGCCGGACTGCCCGACTACCGGGGCCGTGGCAGCCGCGCCGGTCTATACACTGATTTCATAATCAAAGAGTTGCTGCCCTATACACAGCAGCGCTACCACGTCAGCGCCGCGCCGGGCGAGGCCGTGGTGGCGGGCTTCTCGCTGGGCGGGCTGATGGCCTTTGACCTGGCCTGGCAGCACCCGGCGCACTTTGGCCGGGCGGGCGTGTTTTCCGGCTCGTTCTGGTGGCGCGACCATCCGGTGGGTCCTGGCTACACCGAAGCGGCCCGCCTGGCCCACCGGCGCGTGCGCGCCGGGCAGTTGCACCCCCGGCACCAGTTCTGGCTGCAAACCGGCACCCTCGATGAAACCAGCGACCGCAACGGCAACGGCCTGATTGACGCTGTGGACGACACGCTGGACTTAATCCAGGAGTTGCAGCGCAAAGGACTGAACGTCAACACGCAGATGCGCTACGTGCAGGTCGAAGGTGGGCATCACCACCAGGATACCTGGGGCCGGGTGCTGCCCGATTTTCTGCTCTGGGCCTTCGGCCAGCCCGCGCCCGCCGCCCGGCTGCTGGCCGCGCCGCTGCCCGTGGTGCGCAAGCAGTTTCACCTGCTGCACTCGCCGCCTACGGCGGAGCCTGAAACGGCCACGGCACCTGCTGCCCCCGATTCTCTACCCCCCCTGCCCGCGCCAATGCCCGCGGCTCCAACTCCCGTTACTTCAACTAAGATGCGCCCTGCGGAGTCAGAATACGCCCCCTTCTATGCTGGCTACGTCAACGGCGTTCCGGCCGATGCCGACCCGCTTGCGCTGCTGCGCACCCAGCCCGCCCAGCTCTGGGAGCTGCTGCAAAACCTCTCCGATGAGCAGGCCGGCCAGGGTTATGCCCCCGGCAAGTGGAGCCTGAAAGAAGTAGTGCTTCACCTCGCCGATACCGAGCGCATCTTCGCCTACCGCGCGCTGCGCTTCGCCCGCGGCGACGCCCAGTCCTTGCTGGCCTTCGACCAGGACAGCTACGCGGCGGCTTCGGGAGCCAATGCCCGCTCCATGAGTGACGTGCTGGCCGAGTACGAAGCCGTGCGCATGGCCACGCTGGCCTTGTTTGGCAGCTTCGGGCCTGAGCAGCTGGCGCGCGGTGGCACGGCCAATGGCCACTTCGTTACCGTGCGGGCGCTGCTCCACATCCTGCCCGGCCACGAGTTGCACCACTTGCACGTAATCCGGGGGCGGTACCTGCCGGCGCTGCAAGGCCAACCGGCGCAACATGCGTCCGATATGGCGCGTTAAAAATCCCTACATTTCCAGCCGGTTTTCCTTCACCTTCTACTCCCTCTCATCATGGCTAAAGCCCAGGACGCCCGAAAAGAAAAAAAGAAAGAGCCCACCTTGACGACCAAAGAAAAAAAAGCCGTCAAGGATGAAAAAAAGAAAGCCAAGGAGAGCCGCAGCGAGTAAGCGGCTCACTCGCTGCGGCTGGCAGACAAACAGTAAGTGTCCCAATATCAGCTCCATGCGGCTGACATTGGGGCGCTTATCTTTTTAGCCTACGCAGTTCAGCTTTTGCCAATGCCGTTTTTGCGCCCGGTTGGCGGCCGTTTCCGGCTGAGCAGGGGGGTAGGGAAATAAAGTGGAGAAAGCCGGTTGCGGCGGTGGTTGAGCCAGGCGAAAAATGGACGGGAAGACGTGTAAAATTTGGCTGCCATTCTGTCATCCGGGTTTTGAGCTTCGTATCTTTGTTCTTCGCTCCTGAGTTCGCGAAGCAATGTCCCAGCCCATCCTGACCCTTGATTTTTTAGATATTCCGGCCCCTACCCCGGAGGCTGCGCTTAGCGCTGAGGTGCGCGTCAGCCCGGCCACGCGCACCGGCCGGCAGCGCAAGCTCTACATCGAGAGCTACGGCTGCCAGATGAATTTTTCGGACTCCGAAATCGTGTCCAGCATCTTGTTTGACGAAGGTTTCGACACGATTGACACCCTCGAAGGCGCCGATTTGGTTTTGCTCAACACCTGCTCTATCCGCGAGAAGGCCGAGCAAACCGTGCGAATGCGCCTGAGCCAGATAAACGGCCACAAAAAGCGTAACCCCGGTCTGCTCGTAGGCGTGCTCGGCTGCATGGCCGAGCGCCTGAAAGCCAAGTTCTTAGAGGAAGAAAAGCTTGTGGACCTGGTAGTGGGTCCCGACGCCTACCGCGACTTGCCCAACCTCATCCGCGAAGTCGATGGCGGCCAGAAAGCCGTGAACGTGCTGCTCAGCCGCGAGGAAACCTACGCCGACATTACGCCGGTGCGCCTGAACTCCAACGGCGTGTCGGCCTTTATCAGCATCATGCGCGGCTGCGACAACATGTGCTCGTTCTGCGTGGTGCCTTTCACCCGCGGCCGGGAGCGCAGCCGCGACGCCCACAGCATCCTTCAGGAAGCCAGCGACTTAGTAGCGGCTGGCTACCGCGAAGTAACCCTGCTTGGCCAGAACGTGGACTCCTACAAGTGGGCCAGCGCCGATGGCGCCGAGCACGTCAACTTCGCCCAACTGCTGGAGCGCGTGGCGCTGGTTTCGCCACAACTGCGGGTGCGCTTCGCCACCTCGCATCCCAAGGACATCACCGACGAGGTGCTCTACACGATGGCGCGGCACCGTAACATCTGCAAGTTCATTCACCTGCCCGCGCAGAGCGGTAACTCACGCATTCTCAGCCTGATGAACCGCACCTACGACCGGCCCTGGTACGAGGCGCGGGTGGTGGCCATCCGCCGCATTCTCGGCGACGACTGCGCTATCTCGACCGATATGATTGCCGGTTTTTGCTCGGAAACCGAAGCCGAGCATCAGGACACCAAGAGCCTGATGGAGCACGTGCGCTACGACATGGCTTACATGTTCTTCTACTCCGAGCGCCCCGGCACGCTCGCCGCCCGCAAGCTCGCCGACGACGTGCCGCTGGAAACCAAAAAGCGCCGCTTGCAGGAAATCATCGACTTGCAGCAGCAGCACAGCGCCGAGCGCAACGCCCGCGCCGTGGGCCGGGTGCACGAAGTGCTGGTCGAGAACTTCTCCAAGCGCAGCCAGGAGCACCTCAGCGGTCGTAATAGTCAGAACCAGGTTGTCGTTTTCCCCAAGCTAAACTTCCGGAAGGGCGACTACGTGCAGGTGTTCGTGCATTCGAGCACGGCCAGCACGCTGCTGGGGGAGGCAGTATGAGTCAGCGTCAGAAGCTATTATCTGTACTACTGAGTGCCCGGAGCGACAATAATTTAAATTTTGAGGCGCTCCGCAATTTACTGCAATCATTAGGCTTCGCGGAGCGTGTTCGGGGTAGCCATCATACTTATACGAAGACTGGAATTGAAGAAATTATTAATCTACAACCCGCTCCAGGCGGCAAAGTGAAGCCTTATTAGGCCAAACAGATTCGAGAATTGCTTATTCGCTGCAAATTGGTCGGTGGCGAATAGCATAAACCAACTTTAAAATGCAGGAAGCTACCTTATATCCCATCATCCTATTCTGGAGCGAAGAGGATGCTGCTTTTATTGCAAAAGTACCTGATTTGCCGGGCTGCTTGGCCGATGGGGCTACTCAGGCCGAAGCGCTAAGCAATGTCGCTCTCATCATCGATGAATGGCTGATTACCGCGCGCGAGTTAGGCCGACCTATTCCCGCCCCGCGCCAACGGCTGCAACTCGCGGCCTAAGTTTCCCTCACTCTGTTGCTTTTCCCTTGACCCAGCAAGAAATTCAATCCATCAAGCAGCGGTTCGGCATTATCGGCAATGCGCCGGCGCTGAACTATGCCATTCAGGTGGCCGCGCAGGTCGCGCCCACAGATATGACCGTGCTCATTACCGGCGAAAGCGGGTCGGGCAAGGAGTCGTTCTCGAAAATAATTCACGCACTTTCGCCGCGCAAGCACGGACAGTTTATTGCCATCAACTGCGGCGCTATTCCCGAAGGCACCATTGATTCGGAATTGTTCGGGCACGAAAAAGGCTCATTTACCGGCGCTAACGAGGCGCGCAAGGGCTATTTTGAAGTCACGAATAGTGGCACTATTTTCCTGGATGAGATTGGGGAGATGCCGCTCGGCACGCAGGCGCGGCTGCTGCGGGTACTGGAAAACGGCGAATTTATTCGGGTGGGCTCCAGCAAGGTGCAGAAGACTGACGTGCGGGTGGTAGCGGCCACGAACGTGAACCTGCTCACCAACGTGCAGAACGGTAAGTTCCGGGAGGATTTATATTACCGGCTCAGCACCGTGCCCATCTCGGTGCCGCCGCTGCGCGAGCGGGGCGAGGATATCTACCTCTTGTTTCGCAAGTTCACGGCCGACTTTTCGGAGAAGAACCGGGTGCGGCCTATCAGCCTGACGCCCGACGCGGTGCAGCTGCTCACGCGCTTTCGGTTTCCGGGCAACATCCGGCAGCTCAAGAATATAGCCGAGCAAATCAGCATCCTGGAGCTGGAGCGCGAAGTGGACGCGCGCCGCCTCGCCACTTACCTGCCGGCCGAGCAAACCAGCCGCTTGCCCATGCTGCTGGGCTCCGGCACCGAAGGCCTGACCACCACCGGCGCCACGAGCTACTCGGAGCGTGACCTGCTCTATAAAGTCCTGTTTGACATGCGCCGCGACATGACGGACCTCAAGAAGATGGTGCTGGAACTGGCCGGGGCGCCCCGGCCCCACGAGGCGCAGGAACTGCTGCGGCAGAACAGCCATTTGTTTGCCTCAGCCGGCGTCAGCACGTCTTATGATGACGCGCCCACGGCCGACTATTTCTTATCTGCTTCCCCGCCTGGCACCCTGAGCGTGGACCCTACCCCCGCCTACGCCGATGAAGAGGCGCAGCGCGTGGAGGATATCACCCACGAAACCGAAGAGGAGACGTTATCCTTGGAAGCCAAGGAAAAGGAAATGATAATCAAGGCACTAAAAAAGCACCACAACAAGCGCAAATATGCGGCGCATGATTTGGGTATTTCTGAGCGCACGCTGTATCGTAAATTAAAGCAATATGACCTCGAACAAGCTTAAGGATAGCTGGTCACTGGCCGGCAAATCGGCTTTCAGCAGCAGGAGAGTTGGCGTTAGCGCTGTGCTTATTAGGTTAATGATGAGCTTTTTACTGCCGCTGTCGAGCTGTAGCGTTTATTCTTTTTCAGGAACAAATATTGACCCGACCGTAAAGACGTTCTCTATTCAAACAATTCAGAATAGTACGTCGCTGGCGCCCTCCTTTATATCGCAGCGCTTCACCGAAGATTTAAAGGATTATTTCCAGCGCAACACCACGCTCAAACTCGTGCCGCGCGATGGGGACTTGCAGTTTGACGGTAGTATTGTGGCGTATGACTACGCGCCGGCGGCCATTCAAAAGGTTGATAATGTGGATTTGGCGGGCTCGAACCGGCTTACTATTCAAGTGAAGATTCGGTTCACCAATACCAAAGACCCCAAACAGGATACTGACCAGACGTATCAAAGCTTTCGGGATTTCTCCTCGACACAGGATATTGCGGCGGTTAATAACGACCAGGTGGGCATTCGCCGCATTACCAATGATATTATCACCGATGTTTTTAATAAATCGGTAGCTAACTGGTAAAAGTTAATTTCCTGACGGCTTAATTTTATCACTGGCTGTGTTCGGAGTTCGGGCCTTTGGCAGCTGGAGGGGGGTAGGGACTGGGGGCCAGCGGCTGGTTAAGTCTTTTTGCAGTAACGTTGCCGCCCCATGTCGCCTGCTCTTCTCATACGCTATGAGACGGCGCTTTGCTGTCCTGTTTTTCCATGACCCGCGCCGCCCTGCTGCATCTGCTTGATTCTCCCGCATCCATATCGGCCGCGGCCGTGCAGGATTTAGAGCAGCTGGCTCAGGCGTTTCCGTATTGCCAGACGGCGCACCTGCTGCTAGCCAAGGCGGCGCACGACCAGGGCAGTATGCTGGCCGGCCAGCGCTTGCGGCGGGCCGCCACCTACGCCACCGACCGCCAGTTGCTGCGTCAGTTGCTGGCGCAGCCGCCGGCCGCCGCGCCCGTTGCAGCCAGTGTCAGCAGCGCTCCGGCGGCGCCAAGTCTGACAGTTGAATCAGCTCTGGTAGTTGAGGAAGCCGTGCTGGCAGCCGACGCGGCCGAGCCAGCAGCATTAGCCGCTGGGCTGGAGCCAGTGGCAGAGGGGGTAGGAACTGAAACGGCTGCTCTGGCGGCCGAGCCGGCGGAAGAGATTGGTCACAGCCCGCACGCGGAAACCGCAGCAGGTGACGCACCTGACAATAACGCCGAAGAAGGGGCGTCCGCTGGTCCGCCGGAGGTTGGCCTGGCTTCCGTGCCGCCGCTCACGGAGGAGGAGGCGCCGGCGCCGGCCCGCGTCGCGTCCGAATTGTTGGCCGACTTGACTGAGGCTATGCCGGCAGTAGGAGCGGAGCCAGAACCAATAGCGGAGCCAGCAGAAAGCGTCCACGCCGCCCCAGTTATTGCCGCGCCGCCGGCCGCCGCGACAGACGAGCCCGCCGAACCCGAGGCGGCGTCCCTACCCCCCATTCGCCCGCCCGCCGAGGCCGGAACGGCCCGCTTTGAGTTCGGACTGAGTGCCCCGGCCCTGGAAGCAGAGTTTACTTCGTACCAGTTGGCGGAGCTTCCGGCGGAAGAGCCCGTGGTGTTCACCGCGAGTCGTCCGGCGCCCGTCCCGCCGGAGCCCGGTCCCGGTGCCTTCCGGGGTGCCGACGACTTAGCGTATGCGCTGGGCGGCGGCAGCCGGCTTGGCTACGCCCTGCAAGCTGCCTTACCGGCGGCCCCGGTTGCGGATGTGGATGTGCCCGGCACCACTTTGCCACCGGCGGGCGAGTTTTTTGCGCCCGATGCGCTGCTGCTGGAGCACCTGGTCAACCAGCCGCCACCAGCCCCGCCGGTGCCGTCGTCGCTGGATTTGATTGACTCGTTTTTGCGCCGCGCGCCGCAGCGGCGGCGGGGTATCGTGACCTTGCTCACCGTGCCCGAACAGGCCGACCTGTCGATGCGCAGCACCCGCGCCGAGCCTGATTTGGCTTCCGAAAACCTGGCCCGTATCCTGGCCGGGCAAGGCAAGACGGAGCGCGCCATTGCCGTGTATAAGCTTTTAATGGTGCGCCAACCGGAAAAAAGCGCGTACTTTGCGGTTCAAATTGACTTGCTGCGCAATCCGCCTACCCCTTCTTCCTAGCTTAAATGTACACTGCTCTGGTTGTTCTGATTCTGGTTGTTTGCTTGCTGCTGGCCCTGGTGGTGCTGGCCCAAAACCCCAAGGGCGGCGGCCTGTCCAGCCAGTTTGGCGCGGGCGGTGCGGCCAACCTGATGGGCGTCAAGCGCACCGGCGACTTGCTCGAAAAGCTGACCTGGGGCTTTGCCATCGCGCTGGTTGTGTTCTCGCTCGGCACACACATGCTCGGTAATGGCACGGCCGGCCCGGTGCGCAGCGTGAACCAGCAGAAAGCCTTGGAATCGCGGCCAGCTGCGCCGGTTTCGCTGCCCGCCCCGGCTGGCGGCGCTCCGGCGGCTGGTGGCGCCCCGGCTGGGGCGGCCCGGCCCGGTACTGGCCCGGCTGGCACGGCTCCTACCCCCCCCCCGGCCGGTCAATAGCCCCAACTCATCTTACCGCAAGCGGCAGTTTCTTCTCAGAAACGGCCGCTTTGCTTTTTCTGATAGCCGGGGTGAAAGGCCGCCAGCGCTGGCCGCCCGCCCGGAGTCAGCGCTACCGCCTTCGGTCCCGAGCAGTGCGGCTTTGGGCAGTGGGCCTGACAGGTTCCGCCAAGCTGACCGCCGCCAAGTCTGCCAAGCTGCCTTTTCTGGCAGATTTCGCCGGGCTGGCACAAGAAATGACGGGCCGCCACATCCTTGCAATCCAATTTAATTGCAGCTACTTCCACTTTTCCCAACCCCAATTCACCCAACATGGCACTTAGCATGAAACCGCTGGCCGACCGCGTCATCATCCGGGCGGCTGCCGCCGAGGAGAAAACCAAATCCGGCATCATCATCCCCGACACGGCCAAGGAGAAGCCGCAGCGCGGTGAGGTCGTAGCCGTCGGCGAAGGCAAAACCGCCGATTCGGGCTCCCTCATCAAGCCGCAGGTGGCTGTGGGCGACCAGGTGCTCTACGGTAAATACGCCGGCACCGAAATCACCGTCGATGGCGAGGACCTGCTCATCATGCGCGAGTCGGACATTTTTGCCGTGCTCTAAGCCCAGCGAAAACTCCTTAATTCTTCATTCCAAATTCTTCACTCTCCCAGAAATGGCTAAGAACATCCAATTTGACACCGACGGCCGCGACAAGCTCAAGCGCGGCGTAGATAAGCTGGCTAACGCCGTAAAAGTGACCCTCGGTCCGAAAGGCCGTAACGTAATCATCGACAAGAAATTCGGCGCCCCGACCATCACCAAGGACGGCGTGACGGTGGCCAAGGAAATCGAGCTGAAAGACCCCATCGAGAACATGGGCGCCCAGCTCGTGAAGGAAGTGGCCTCGAAGACGGCCGACCAGGCCGGCGACGGCACCACGACCGCCACGGTACTGGCCCAGGCCATCTACACGGCCGGCTCGAAGAACGTAGCCGCCGGCGCCAACCCGATGGACCTCAAGCGCGGCATCGACAAGGCGGTGAAGGCCGTGGTCGAGAACCTGAAGCAGCAGTCGAAGAAGATTGAGAACTCGGCGGAAATCGCTCAGGTGGGCACCATCTCGGCCAACAACGACTCGGAAATCGGCCAGATGATTGCCGACGCGATGGATAAGGTGGGCAAGGAAGGCGTCATCACCGTCGAGGAAGCCCGCGGCACGGAGACCGAAGTGAAGACGGTGGAAGGGATGCAGTTTGACCGCGGCTACCTCTCGCCCTACTTCGTGACCAACCCCGAGAAGATGGAAGTGGAGCTGGAAAACCCCTTCATCCTCATCTACGACAAGAAAGTGAGCACCATGAAGGAGCTGCTGCCGGTGTTGGAACAGGTGGTGCAGACTGGCAAGCCGCTGGTAATTGTGTCAGAAGATGTAGACGGCGAGGCCCTGGCGACGCTGGTGGTCAACAAGCTGCGCGGCTCGCTGAAAATCGCGGCCGTGAAAGCCCCTGGCTTCGGCGACCGCCGCAAGGCCATGCTGGAAGATATTGCGACCCTGACGGGCGGCACGGTTATCAGCGAAGAGCAGGGCTACAAGCTCGAAAACGCCACCTTGGAATACCTCGGTACGGCCGAGAAAATCATCATTGACAAAGACAACACGACGATTGTCAATGGCAAGGGTGACAAGGAGAACATCACCGGCCGCATCGCGCAGATTAAGGCCCAGATGGAGACTACGACTTCGGACTACGACAAGGAGAAGCTCCAAGAGCGCCTGGCCAAGCTGAGCGGTGGCGTGGCCATTCTCTATATCGGCGCGAGCACCGAAGTGGAGATGAAGGAGAAGAAAGACCGGGTGGACGACGCCCTGCACGCTACCCGCGCTGCCGTCGAGGAAGGCGTAGTACCCGGCGGCGGCGTGGCCTTCGTGCGCGCCCTCGAAGCGCTGGATGCCGTGGACACGCTGAACGGCGACGAGCGCACCGGCGTGAACATCATCCGCACGGCCCTCGAAGCGCCGCTGCGCACGATTGTGCAGAACGCCGGTGGCGAAGGCTCGGTGGTCGTGCAGAAAGTGCGCGACGGCCAGGGCGACTTCGGCTACAACGCCCGTGAGGACCGCTACGAGAACCTGATGGCCGTCGGCATCCTCGACCCCACGAAGGTGACGCGCCTGGCGCTGGAAAACGCCGCTTCGATTGCCGGCCTGCTGCTGACGACCGAAGCCGTGATTTCCGACGAGCCCGAGGAGGACAAGGGCGGCGCCGGTGGCGGCGGGGCCGGTGGCATGGGCGGCATGGGTGGCATGGGCGGCATGATGTAATCGCCGATGGCGCAAATGAGGCTGATTCCGCAGCTGTGAATTAGCTCATTTATAATAAGAAAGCCCCGCTGGCAATGCCAGCGGGGCTTTTTCGTTTCAGAGGGGGGTAGGGAACTGGTTAGGTGGCGGCGGGCAAGTCGGGCGTCCGCATCATGCGGGCGAGCTTGCCGCTGAGCAGGAAGAGCAGCAGCGCGGCCACGGCTGAAGAGACCACGAACACCATGAAGAAGCTGTAGAGGCTGTCGATTTCGAAGCCCAGCAGGTGCGGGTTGGGCTTGCCGGCTTCGGGGTAGAGGCTGCTCATGTAGCCGGCCAGGTAGTTGGCGCCGGCATTAGCCAGAAACCAGACGGCCATCAGCAGGGAACTGAACTTGAGGGGAGCCAACTTATTGACCAGCGAAAGACCAATAGGGGAGAGGCATAGTTCGCCGATGGAGTGTAGGAAGTAGAGGACGAAGAGATAAATCATGCTCGACTTGACACCAGGCTGAAGGTCCCGCACACAAAAGCACATCACCACATACCCCAGCGCCAGCAGGGCCAAGCCTATTGCCATCTTGACTGGCGAGGCGGGCTCGGCATTGCGTCGGCCGAGGGCCGTCCAGAGCATAGCCATGAAGGGCGCGCAGATAACGACGAACAGACCATTTAAAAGCTGAAAAAAGCTGGGGGCCAAGGTGTAACCGTACTTCGGCTGCCCAGCATCATCGGTGCCGAATTGAATAGAGCTAAGGATAGTACGGTTCATTTGCTCATCAGCGAAAAAGGTGAGCGAAATAGGAGCTTGTTCAAAAGCAGCCCAGAAAAAAACTACAAAGAAGGAGACAATGAAAATGACCAGCACCCGCTGAATGTCAGCGGCAGTGAGCGATTTATCTGTTAGAATTAGTATAATAATGCCTATGGTTGCCACCACCAGCAAGGGTACGATAATCGAGAACTTCGCCGTGTCCAGGTACAGCACTCCCAGAATAATGGCTAGCAAAACCGGGAGTAAGGCAAATATGCCTTTCACACCACTCGAAGTAGCGGGCGTTTCGCCTACTTGCTCACCTTCCGGCGTGTGCAGATACTTCGTTTTGCCCCACTGAAACACTACTGTGCTTAATATCATGGCGATACCACAGGCCAAGAAAGCCCAGCGAAAACTCTCGGGGTGGCCTTCTTTATCACCAACCGCGCTTGTGATAAAATTGCCAATCAGGGAGCCTAAATTGATGCCCATGTAAAAAATAGTGTAGGCGGCGTCTTTACGAGTATCAGTGTTGGAGTAGAGTGCTCCTACCATTGATGAGATATTGGGTTTAAAGAATCCGTTGCCCAGAATCATGAAGCCTAGGCCCAGGTAGAGCAGTTGGTGGCTAAAGGGGTGCGTAACGGCCGGGCCGTAATTGGAAGCCGACGTGAAGAGCGTGAACTGGCCCAGCGCCATGAGCAGGCCGCCGACGAGGATGGAGCGGCGGTTGCCCCAGTAGCGGTCCGAAATGTAGCCGCCGATGAGGGGCGTCAGGAATATTAGGCTAGTGTAGCCGCCAAAGAACTTGGAGGCGAAGGCCTTGTCCATCATCATGGCCTTGGTCAGGAAGAGCACCAGCACGGCCCGCATCCCGTAGTAGCTGAACCGCTCCCACATCTCGGTGGCGAAGAGCAGGTAGAGCCCGCGGGGATGCGAGGAGGAAGCGGCAGCGGCGGAGGGCTCGCGGACGGGAACGGTTTGCATGAAAGGAGGGGGGGTAGGGAAGTCAACTAAATTGTCCCGGCCGGGCGGCAAGGGGCGACGGTAAAGCTAGGAAAGTTTTGGGATTAGATGGGACAAAGCAATAAAATGGCTATAGTTGAGCTTGCTCGTGACGGCCGGCTTTCCTGCCTATTTTTGCCTCACCATTCTCCCTACCCCCTTCCCACCCCCACCCACTTTATGACGGAACTCGCCACTGCTGTTGCCTCTACTTCCACTTCCGTGCTGGACCGCCTCGCGCCGCTGGGTTTTACCCACGAGCCCGCCCAGGCTCACCTCAACCTGACCCCCGCCGAACTAATCGAGCACGCGCTACGCAACGACGAGGGCGTGCTCACCGACACCGGCGCCCTCATGGCCGATACCGGTCAGTTCACGGGCCGCTCGCCCAAGGACCGGTTTATCGTGCGGGACGAAAACACCGAGGATAGCGTGTGGTGGGGCGACATCAACCTGCCGTTCGCCCCCGACAAGTTCGAGCAGTTGCACGCGAAGATGGTCGCTTATCTGGCCGGTAAGGAAATCTACGTGCGCGAGGCCTTCGCCGGCGCCAACCCGGACTACCGGCTCAAGCTGCGCATCGTCAATGAGCAGGCCTGGCACAACTTGTTCTGCTACAACATGTTCCTGCGCCCCGCCGAAGGCGAGGATACGAGCTGGGCGCCCGACTTCAGCATTATCTGCGCGCCCGGCTTCGAGGCCGACCCGGCCGTGGATGGCACCCGGCAGAAGAACTTTGCCATTATCAACTTTACCAGGAAGATGATTCTCATCGGCGGTACGGGCTACGCCGGCGAGATGAAAAAGGGCATTTTCAGCGTCCTGAACTATCTTTTGCCCCACGAGATGAACACGCTGCCCATGCACTGCTCGGCCAACGTGGGCGCGCAAGGTGATTCGGCCATCTTTTTCGGCCTCTCGGGCACGGGCAAAACCACGCTCTCGGCCGACCCCAACCGCGGCCTCATCGGCGACGACGAGCACGGCTGGACCCCGGATGCCGGCATCTTCAACTTCGAGGGCGGCTGCTACGCCAAGGTCATTGATTTAAGCCGCGAAAAAGAGCCTCAAATCTGGGACGCCATCCGTTTCGGCTCGGTGGTCGAGAATACGCGCTTCGTGCCCGGCACTCACACCGTGGATTATGCCAACAAGTCGGTGACGGAAAATACGCGCACCGCCTACCCCCTCCACTACATCGACAACGCCATTGAGCCGTCGGTGGCCGACGCGCCGAAGAATATCTTCTTTCTCACCGCCGATGCGTTCGGGGTGCTGCCACCCATCAGCAAGCTGGATAAGAGCCACGCCATGTACCTGTTCATGTCGGGCTACACGGCCAAGGTGGCGGGCACGGAGATGGGCGTCACGGAGCCGCAGACCACCTTTTCGGCCTGCTTCGGCGCGGTTTTCCTACCCCTGCATCCCACCAAATACGCCGAGATGCTGGGCCGGAAGATGGATGAGAACCCGGACATCAACGTCTGGCTCGTCAACACCGGCTGGACCGGCGGCGCCTACGGCACGGGCTCGCGCATGAAGCTCGGCTACACCCGCGCCATGATTACGGCCGCCCTCAACGGTGAGCTGACCGACGTGGACTATACCACGCATCCCATCTTCGGCGTCGAGGTGCCCGCTACCGTGCCCGGCGTACCGAGCGAAATCCTGGACGCCCGTAGCACCTGGGCCGATAAGACCGCGTATGATAAAACGGCGGCTGCGCTGGCCGAGAAGTTCGTCGAGAATTTCAAGAAATACGCTGATTTTGCCAACGAAGAAATTCTGGCCGGCGCGCCGAACGTGGCGGTTGCGGCGTAAGTAAAGGAATATCAGACTAACAAAAGGGTCCCGCTGACATCCATCAGCGGGGCTCCTTTGTTAGATTAGATAAGAATCAAGCATTGGTTAATGTCGCCTGCTTAGATAAATCGATAACAGTTTGCAGCACGCCCAACAGCTTACTACTATCGCTGATTAAGTAGCGGATTTCATCCAGTACAAATTCGTTGTTCTCGAAGCGTAAGAAGCGCCATTCGACACCCGTGGTTGCACAGCCATAAAGCACCGGCAGCGGGTGCTTTTCCCGCTCATTGAATTTGCGGGCACCCAGCAGTTGGGCCGCGCACTGCACAGTGCCTTGCTCTAGATCCTGTCGTTTGGCTTCGGTGATGCAAAATACCGGGGCCATCAGAAAATCCTGGATGCGACTAAATGAAAACACAAAGTCGCATTCGCCATTTAAGCCCCGCGCCGCGTCGGCGTCCATATTAATGCCGGAAATAATTGAAAAGGTGCGCTGATTGCGATTGGCTAGCTCCATTAATACTGGAGTTACTAACCGTTCGGAGCGCGACTTTTCCGTGCCAAAACCCAGCATATTTGCCCGACTCAGAGCTTCTGTCAGCCAGGCACTCGGCTCAATTGCGGGAGCATCCGCAAATAGACTCTCGGCGCGAAAATCAACACCAAATTCCGTAATCAATTTTTCGGGTGTAAAGTCGCTGTAGGCCATAATCCAAAAATACGCGAAAACGCCGGGTTGCTGCCGATGTAAGGCAGCAACCCGGCGCTGAAAGTAGACAATCAATAAATCAACTACGGCAGGTCCTCGCGCCGCGCCTCGGCGTAGCGCTGGTCGTGGCCGGCGGTGGCAGTCGCGGGCTCACTGCTGAGGCTGATGTCGTAGTCCTTGCGGCTGTCCACTTCGCCATGCTGCGCGCTGGCGTGGCCATTGCCAGCGCTGCCGCTGCTAAGCTTCGAGCGGTTCAGCCACACGGCTAGGCCGGCGCCGGCGCCGAGCAGGGCAGCCGTCGTCAGCACCGGGCTGAGCACGGCGCTGGTATAGAAGCTGGTTTCGCGGGTGTAGCCGGGGTAGTTGCCGCGCTCCTGGAGCGCGCCCATCGGGCGGTCGAGGCCATTTTGCTCGCGCGGGCGCGGCGGCTCGTCGGAGTGCTCCATTTTGGCAAAGCCGGTTTCCATAAACTTATCCAGCAGGCCGGGCGTCCAGTGCTCCATGCTGATGAAGGCCTTGCCGCCGCCGCCCACCACTACGTCGCGGGTCGGCTTCTGGGCTGCGTGCACGATGGCGCGCGCCACGGTATCGGGGGCGTAGGCCGGCGGCGCGTGCTTGGGCGTGCGGTCCAGGTAGTTTTTGGCACTAGTCGTGAAGGGCGTATCAATGGCCGCCGGCTGAATGAGCGTGACCGAAATCGGCGCACCCTCCATTTCCAGCTCCATGCGCAGGCCATCGGTGAAGCCCTTCACCGCGTGCTTGCTGGCCGAGTACACGCTTTGCAGGATGGCCGTCAGGTCGGACAAGATGCTGCCCACGTTGATAATGGCACCGCCCTTGCGCTTTAAGTGCCTGGCTGCCAGCATCGAGCCATGCACAAGGCCCCAGAAGTTGGTCTCGAAGATTTGGCGCATGTCGTCCTCGGTGTGCTGGTCAATGCGGCCGTACACGCTCGTGCCGGCGTTGTTCACCCACGTGTCAAAGCCGCCGAAGCGCTGCTGCGCCACCTGCGCGATGTGCTCGACATCCCCTTTGTGGCTCACATCGGCCACCACGTACACGGCCTGGGCCGGGCTGCCGGCGCGGTTTATTTCGTTGGTGAGCTGGCGCAGGGCCTGCTCGCTGCGGGCGGCCAGCACGAGGCGGGCGCCGGCTTTGGCCGCGAGGCGCGCCGTGGTCAGGCCAATGCCCGACGAGGCGCCGGTGATGACCATCACCTGGTCTTTGAGTTTCTTGAGTTTGACTGCCATAAGGGAAAAGAGTAGGGGTAGGGATGCGCGGCAATCACCGCGCGGTAGTTTGGTTACGGCCAGCGGCGCTCTGCTGTTCTACCGGCGCCGGGCCTTTTCCCCCTGCTCAGGCAATTAAAGCCCGTTATGGGACAGTGCGGACTTCGTGGTCCGCGAGGAAACTGGTGTCAGCGGCGTCACTTACTCGCGGACTACAAAGTCCGCGCTACAGCGTGTAGTAGGGCTCCTTTTCCTTGTCGTGGTGCCGCAGATACCCGTGCAAGGTTAGCTTTATTAATGTCTGATAAGCCCGCCGCTGCCCGATATTAACCAGCTTCTGAAATTGCCCCAATGTGATGCGCGGGTTGTTTTTCAAATACTCCAGCACCGCCAGCTCTTGCCGGTTGAGCGGGATTTTCTCGAAGCGCGCGGCGGGCTGCTGGCGCGCCAGCAGCTTCTCGGTCAGGCCGCTGGTTTGCACGCTCTCGTCGCGCACGCGCACGTAGCCGCGCCAGTCGCCGGCGGCCACCTGCGCCCGGTGCGGCTTGTTCAGGCTCTCGGCCACGGTCACGATGACCACCACGCGCGCCTCTTCCTCGATTTCCTTGAAGCGCAGCTCCAGCGGCGGGTCCACGTAGTGGGCGGCGGCTTCGCGGAGCACGAATATCTCCTCCTCCGCATCGCGCACGCCCACCACCCGGCCATCGTCATCGACGCCCACCAGCACTCGCCCGCCGCGCGTATTCGCCAGCGACGCCAGCGTGCGCGAGATGCGCGTCGGGTGCGTGGTCTTCTTCTTAAACTCCAGCTCCTCGCCCTCGCCGCGCGCAATCAGCTCTCGTAGGTTCATACCGTTCAAACGAAAACCAGGGGGTAGGGGTGCAACCGACAAAGCAAAAAAACACCCCGAGGCGAAGGCTCCGGGGTGTTTCTGAAAGGTTGACTCGCGGAAGGCACATCCGCGCTACGGCTACAATCTAGAACGGCAGGTCGTTGTCGTCGTCGCTGGCAATCGGGGCGGCCGGGGCCGGCGCGCGCAGGTTGGGGTTCTGGTTCTGCGCGGCCGGGCGCGGGGCCGGCGCGGCCTGCTGCTGCCCGCCGCCGTAGCCACCGCCCTGCTGCCCGCCGCCGCCCGCGGCGGCCTCGATGCGCCAGGCTTCGAGGTTGGTGAAATACAGCATCTGGCCATTTTTGTTGAAGCCGCGGCCACGCAGGTTAAAGGTCACTTTTACCTCGTCGCCGACTTTGTAGGGGTCAATCAAAGCAGTTTTATCCTGCACCATCTGAAACTTGATTTGCTCAGGGTACTGGCCTTCCTGCACTTCAAGCACGAACTCGCGCTTGCGGAATTTTTCGCTTACCTGCTGTTCGTCGAAAATCTCATGCAGGCGGCCGGTTACGTCGTAAGCCATATTCTAAGGAGTTTGGGGAGTGAAACGGAGTTAGGCCAAACCTACGAAAAAAAACGCGGCGCGGCCAGCCGGCCAGGGCAGGGCCAGCCTTTCACTTTGCCGAAAAGCTCGGTCGTAGCGCCCCTGGCGGCTTTGCCCGCGTAGGGGGGGTAGGGGCTGGGTGGGCGGCCGGCGTAGGTTTGTCCTTATCAGCTGATAAGTTCAGTACTAAAAAGAACATCATGCTGAGCTTGCCGAAGCATCTCTACCGCAGCAGTAATCCAATCGTTATTTACCAGTGGTTAGACAGCGGTAGAGATGCTTCGGCAAGCTCAGCATGATGTTCTTATTCTCTTGGCACCACCGTTCTTTTAATTCAACCCTCACTCCTTACACCTCAAAACTCTCTACCTCCCCTCATGTTCGCCATTGCCATCCACGGCGGCGCCGGTACCATCCCGCGCGCCACGCTCACCCCTGACCTCGAACGCACCTACCGCGCCGGCCTGCAAGCCGCCCTCAGTGCCGGCTACGACCTGCTCCGCCAGGGCGCCCCCGCCCTCGACGCTACGGAAATGGCCGTCCGCACCCTCGAAGACAATCCACTTTTCAACGCCGGGCGCGGCGCCGTCTTCACCCACGACGGCCACCACGAGATGGACGCCGCCCTCATGGCCGGCCACACCGGCCTGGCCGGGGCCGTGGCCGGCGTGCGCGAAGTCAAAAATCCCATCCGCGCCGCCCGCCTCGTGCTGGAAAAAACCGAGCACGTGCTGCTGGCCTACCCAGGGGCCGACGAGCTGGCCCGCGAGCACGGCCTGCCCCTGGCCGGCCCCGACTACTTCTTCACCCAGCAGCGCTACGACCAGCTGCAAGAAGCCCTCGCCGCCGGCCGCACCCAGCTCGACCACGCCGCTTCCCCGGCCCCTACCCCCCCGGCCGCGCCCGACCCCAACTGGAAGCGCGGCACCGTCGGCGCCGTGGCCCGTGACCAGCACGGCCACTTGGCCGCCGCCACCAGCACCGGCGGCATGACCAACAAGCGCTACGCCCGCATCGGCGACACGCCCCTCATCGGCGCCGGCACCTGGGCCGATAAGCGGGTCGCTGTCAGCTGCACAGGGCACGGCGAGTATTTCATCCGCGCCGTCGCCGCCTACGACATCGCCTGCCTGATAGAATACCGCGGCCTGGACCTGGCCGAAGCCTGCCGCCTCGTCGTTCACGACAAGCTGGCCCCGGCCGGCGGCGAAGGCGGCCTCATCGCCGTGGACGCGCAAGGCAACCTGGCGCTGCCGTTTAACTCGGAAGGCATGTACCGGGCGAGCCGGAGTGAGGCGAGGGAGGAGGTTGTGGAGATTTATTAACTTATTAACGGAATGTTATTTCACCTTGTCTCTTGCTCACATTTCCCAGCGTATCATAGCATACATAACCAGCAACACTGTTATTCTTCCCATAGTGTTCAATACAAATTAATCTTTGCTTAGTGTCGAAATAATAAGCATTGCCTGAAATGTGTCCGGCTTTCCAGTCCTGAATATGTTCAAGATGGCCGTTTTCATAAAAATTATAGAACCTGCCATCAGCTAGGTCATTTTTAAAGTAAACTATTTCATCTATGCCTATTTCTGTCGATTGTCGGAATTTCGAAAAAGGAAAAAATGAGATGAAACGCCCATCCTTCTTGCCGTTTTTATAATGTCCTAATCGGCACAGGGAGCCATTAGACCACAAGACTTTTTCTAAGCCGTTTTGTACTCCATTGCTGTCACGCTCGGTGATAAAAGTCATCTTTAACTCATTTTTGTGCGTTGTGATGCACACATTGGTTTGTTTGTCGGAAGCTAGCTTGTTGTTCTCCATTGAGCACCCTATGGTGGTAAGCAACAGCACGGATATGTATTGAAACTTAGTCATTTTTAACGTTTATATATTTCGTCGTCAAACTAGCTTCTATGCTTGGAGCTTGCCTGCTTACTCAAAAAGCAAAATCCATCTCCGCCAGCTCCCGCCCCACATTGCGCACACCTTCCAAAATCCGTTGCGTCTGCTTGGCCGAAGGCTTTTTGTTGCCACTGATGTATTGGGACAGCAACGATTGCGTCATGCCGACGCGCTTGGCCAGGGCCGCCGCGTTGATGACTTTGTAGGCGTCGAAGAATGACTTGAGGTCGTAGGTTATTTTAATGTCCGCCAGGCTCACTTGGCGGCTGGTGTCTGACAAGGATAGATTCAATACCTCCAGAATATTTGTCTTGAGTTCATCAAAGCTGTCGGCGGCCGTGTAAGCGCCCTCGGCCTCGCAGTAGGCACTGTAGCCGGTCGAAGTTTTCTCGACAATCATTTCCAGCTTTTTCATAGGTATAAGGTGCGCATTAGCCCGTTGAGGTACGAAGGTAGTGATTAAACTACCTGTTTTAATCAAAGGTTCTGCGTTACTATTTCAGGCCCGCCTGTTTCAGTAGCGCTGCGGCCAAGCCTTTGCCAACTTCTTTGCTGCCGTGCGATGGGACCGATAAATAACCCGACCGGGTAAGTGCTTTTTTGGTTGGGTGCGCCATCGTGATGTGGCTGCCGTCTTGCCGGAGTTTATACCAGCCATCGGCTAACAGGCGGCGGAGCAGTTCGCTGCTTTTCATAGCAGCTTAGTTCGCTACGCTCTTCCCCGCGTAAAACTTCCGCTCTGCCATATTATACACGTTGCCCTTGGCCAGCACATGCAGCTTGACGGCTTCGACTGAGAGCGGGGTGCCTTTCTTGGCGGCGGCGGCGTTGTTGTGCTGAATGTCGTGGCCGTCGAGGATGATGACGAGGTTGGAGCCGACGGTTTCGACTATGTTGCCGGCCGTGATGAGCACGCCGGTGTCTTCGCCCAGGCCGATGCCGATGAGCTGCGGGTGCAGGGCCACGGCCTCGATGAGGCGGCCGAAGCGCCCGCGCTTCACGAAGTGCGAATCGATGATGGCCGCCGGCAGCAAACCCAGGCCGGCGCCCATCTTCACGGCGCCTTTCAGCAACGAGTCGGGCACCGAGCCGCCCCGAATCATGCGCTCGGACATGGCCATCGCCCCGGCGCTCGTGCCGGCGATGATGAAGTCCGGCTCCTGAAAGTAGCGGCGGGTAAGTAATTCCAGAAACTCGGTGGTCCCGAACATTTCGCGCAGCCGCGACTGATTGCCGCCCGACATCATCACCACGTCGGCCGCTTGCAGCCGCGTCAGGTACTCCGGCCGCCGGGCCTCGTCGGGCGTGCCGATGTCCAGCACGCCCACGTTGCGGCAGCCCAGCATGGCGAAGGAGGCCACGTACACCGGCCCCACTTCGTGCGGAATCATCGAAGCCGTGGTGATGACCTCGATGCGCGGGTCGGCCTTGCCCGATTCGAGCACGATGCGCTTGAGGATGCCCAGCTCGAAAAAGTTGAGGTTGTATTTGCGCTGCGTGCGTGGGTTGGGGTACGTGCCCTTGTCTTCGTTGCCGCCTACGGCCAGGAGCTTGCCCAGCGGCGGGGGGGTAGGAGAGGAAGTCGTCAAAACGGAAATCAGCGGGTGAAGTACAAAACTAGAGCCGGGCCGCCGAACCAGGAGAAGAGGGGGTAGGGAAGTAGCGCGGACTTGGTGGTCCGCGAATTGAGTAGATTTAGTCTAACGTTATCTTTCAACTCGCGGGCTATAAAGTCCGCGCTACTTCCCTACCCCCCCTTGTAATCTAAGCCTGCGCCAGTAGAGCATCCAGCATACCCGTCGCCACAGAGTGATAGTTGGGCCGGGCGCGGGCATAAATTTTTCTGGCCCGCGCCGGCTCGCCGCCTGGCGCCGCCAGCAGCGCCCGACGCAGCGGCACCAGAAATTTGCGCTGGCCCACGTGCAGCAGAAACTGCTTCAGGGCCGCATCGGCCTGGCTTGCCCGCCCGCAGCGTGGGGGCAAGCCAGGCCACCAGGATTTCGGCGTTGCCAGAGCTGGTGAAGGAGTTGGTGAAGGAACTGGTGAAGGAACTGGTGAAGTGAAAAGCATTATCAAGCCGGGCCAAGTCGGCCGATGATAAGGTGGCGGGCAAGCCGTTCAGAAAACGCCCCCACTCGGCTGCTCCAATTGGCAGTGAGGGGTAGGAAATCGGGGGCGGTGCCGGCGGCCAGCTGCGAAAGCGCCGCATCGACGGTCGCAAACCGGGCCGAGGCGACGGGTAGTGCGTTGGCTGGCCGGCCGGGACCGTCAATTCAGGCGCCGAGTTTTAGGTGGGCCTCCAGACCGGGCTCAGGGCCATGCAGCTCCGCGCGCAGCGTGCTGGTGGCCAATGAAGGTATTCGTGTCCACTGCCTGAAAGCGGGACCGGGCGAAGTACTCCTCTATAAAGGTGTCGAGCCGGGCACGGCCAACCAGGCTCTCCAACGCCAGGAGCATGGCGGTGCAGCCTTGCTCGTAGGCAATTTCGGTTAGGCTTTCGTCGGGGTCGCGGCCAGTGAGGTGCAGCCGCAGATAGGTGTCGGGCGAAGTAAGGCCTGGCTCCTCGATAGTGTGCCGTAGTGCCGCCCGGCCCAGCACGTGCAGCATATCGGCGTAGTCGCAGCCGTAGAGCTGTTCCACATGATGCGGCGCTCAAGATACACCATGAGGCCCTCGTTCAACCAAAAGCTGTTATAATTTGCATTTGTAATCACATTCTCTTAATACAAATGTGTTAGCTGGTGCACTACCATGCTGGTCAGACTGCGGGCAACAGTGAGAATAATGAATGTTATAAATGTTTCACAAGGGCTATCCATCCTATTGAAAGGAAACAAGGGGAGTAGGATTAGCAGACTGTAGCGGCCCCACTGGTAGGGGCCGCACAGTTCCTCGGCCACAACCATCATTTTATCCAAGTCAGCAAATTCGGCGGCTGCCAGGGAAATCGTTGCTGAATCGGCGAGTATTCCCGTGTGCGAACTTAGCGGCGTAAAGGCCAACTCGCCCACGGCTAGGGTTATCAAGTAAGCTGGAGTGGCGCGCGGCTGGCGGTGGTGGCCATCGGCAGCAGGCGCCTGCCGGGCTACTGGCGCTCATCAGCGTCAGTAGCCCGGCTGGCACCTGCACCGTGGCCTCATACGTGAAGTGACTACCGGGCGAATCTGGACAAGGCAGCCTGGTGCGCGCCAGGATGGCCTGCGACTGGGTAAACAAAAACGGCTGGTGGCCGGTGGTCTGAGTTGGACCCAGCCATTGCCAGGTTGCCGCGCCGGGCGCTAGCTAACTGTGATGCAGAAGCAGCGGCGTTGCCGACAAGCACTACACAATAGCGGCATTTGCCGGGCGGGGGCGCGTGAGCGGCAATTGAACCGGCCGCGGTGACTAATTCGTTAGTGAGTCGCGTCAGCCAGCTTGAATTCTTGTAACTTGCCCCTCGGCTCCGACCGGCGTTGCCCGCTTTTTTGTTGCCTGTTTCTTTAGAGACCAAGGCAACCTCCACCACAGCCGGGCAGTACAAGGCCCGGCCGCTGGCGGCGCCAGGGCCCTTCCCATAATCGACTTTTCTCCATGTCTTTTTTCTCTCGTTACATCTCCTTGCTGACCTTGCTGCTCGCCAGCCTGCTTAGCTTGCCGATGGCGCTGGTTTCCTGCGGCACCGACCAGGGGTCGGGTACTGCCCAGGCCGGAGCCGACTTGGCAGGCGACGGCACTACGCCGGCCGTGCAGGTCGGCTTGGCCGGCGACCCGGACCCCCGGCTCGACAGTGTGTACATTATCCGGCAGATGCAGGCTGAGCCTAGCTTCAAGGACCAGACTCTCTGGGCCCGCAAGTTTTACCGGGAGCGGCAATTCAGGCTCGGCTGGTTTCGGCACCACCAGCTGGTGCCTCAGGCGCAGACCATGCTCAGCGTGATAGCCAAAGCCAAGGATGAGGGGCTGGACCCTAAAGATTACCAGGTCAAGGACTTTACAAAGTTGTTTGCTAGCTTAGAGCAGGTCCGCAGCGATACCACCCGGCGCAACAAGCTGGAGCGCGAAATTGATGTGGCCTTGTCGGGTACGTACTTCAATTGGGCGTCGGACTTCTATCGGGGGCTAGCCAATCCGCGCGATAACAAGGGTATTGCCTGGGATGTGAAGCACAATAAAATCAAGCTGCACCACGCCTTGATGACCATTTTGCGGGAGCGCGAGAGCACCTATCCTTACTATGAGTTTGCACCCCTGCACCCCGAATATGACCAGTTGAAAAAGGCTTTGGCGGGGCTTCGGGAGCAGCAGGCCGGCGGCGGCTGGCCGGTGCTGCCAGCCACTACCAAGCTCAAGCCTGGCACCGTCTCGGCGATGGTGCCGCTACTGCGGCAGCGCCTGATGGGCAGTGAAAGCCCGGCATCAGTGCCCGCTTCTGCCGCGGCGAAGGTGGGCCCGGCGGGTGCCCCTACCCCCGTGCGGACCGTCAGCAACCAGGCGTCCGCTGCGGGGGCCGAAGCGTATGGCCCGGACCTCGTAGCCGCCGTCAAGTCCTTTCAGCAGGACGCCGGTTTGAAGGCCGATGGTCTAGTGGGCGGCGAAACATTGCGTCAGCTCAACGTGCCCATTGATGAGCGGATTGACCAGGTTATCCTTAATATGGAGCGCTGGCGCTGGCTGCCCAAGCGCTTCGAGCCAAACTATCTACTTGTCAATATTCCCGAGTACAAGCTGCACGTAGTAGAGCAGAACAAGGAGGTGATGAGCATGAATGTTATCGTGGGCAAGGTGCTCAACGAGACGCCGGTGTTCAGCGACAAGCTCGAATACGTGGTGCTGTCGCCCTACTGGAACGTGCCCTACAGCATCATCGATAAGGAATTGCGCGACAAGCTTATTGCCGACCCCAGCTACCTCGACCGGCTCGATATGGAGGTGGTCAAGGGTTCGGGCCGCAAAGCGGTGCCGGTCGACCCGGCTTCCATCGATTGGGCGGGGGTGACGGATAAAAATTTCAAGTACACCGTGCGCCGTCGGCCAGGCCCGAAAAATGATTTGGGCGACGTGAAGTTTATCTTTCCCAACTCCAACGATATCTACCTCCACGACACGCCGCACGACCAGCTTTTCGCCCAGGCTAAACGCGACTTCAGTCACGGCTGCGTGCGCGTCGAGGAGCCCATCAAACTGGCCACTTACCTGTTGCGCGACAAGCCGAACTGGGATAAGCAAACTATTCTGGACACCATCGCCGTACGCCGGGAGAAGTACGTTCTGGTCAAGGAGAAACTGCCCGTATACCTGGTGTACTTCACCGCCTGGGCCACTCCCGATGGCCGCGTACACTTCCGCGACGACATCTACGGCCACGATAAAACACTCGCGCGGGAGTACTTCAACTAAAGCCTGGAGCCAGTTGCTGGCTGGGTATTGTTAACGTCCACTTTAGCTGCTCAGTCTTCGCGAGGTGCAATTTTTTGAGTACAATACTAAGAACCTGGCTGCCAAGCGCAGCCAGGTTTTTTGTGTGTTTAATCCCACCGCATACGCTCTAAGGATGATAAGCGCGAAGGTGTTGACAATAGAATACTGTTTACAATTATACAACACATTTGTTTAGCTTAGGATAGCTAATACAAATGTTATCACTGTGGTAGCGAAGAATCGTTCACCTCTGACGACCTACATTTGTGAGTTAGAAAAATGTAGATATGGTAGAGCGTATTCGCGCCTTATTGGCGCTCCGGCAATTAACGCCAACGCAGTTCGCGGACCTCATTCAGGTCGGGCGTCCCATCATTAGCCATATACTTAGTGGCCGCAACAAAGCCAGTCTGGAGGTAGTGCAACGCATTATGGCGGCCTTACCGGAGGTTGCTTTGCCGTGGCTGCTAAGCGGAACCGGCTCGATGCTAAATAACTCAGAGGAAAGATTTTACGACGACTTCGTCTCAAATCAGGGGGGTAGGGATGAGTTGTCCAGGGCAGCTAGTTTAGCGCCGACCGGCGAACGCTCAGTTGCGGCTGCCAACAAGCCTGCTCAGAGTGGTAGCTCACCCGCATCCATTGCTAAAGCCATTAAAGTAAGCCCAGTTACTTCTGGCCCTGCGGCTCAACTGCTCAGGCCTATCGGCAGCAGCCAGCCCCGAAAGTTTCGAGCAGGTACTACGAATCCGGCAACTGATAGCCAGCAGACGCCACGCAGTCCCGGAAAATCACTCACCAACCCTTCACCCGCCAACTTCCCAGCAGAGGCCGTTAGCGCTACTTCACCGGCCCAGGAGGTGCAGGCGGCAGACGCTCTGGTGACCAATATGCCGGCAGAGCAGCCAGCAGGCCTCGTCTCTACACCCACTGCGCCGCCCGAGGGCATCAGCTTACCTCAGCAGCCCCAAAGCATCCCGCCGCTCCCTACCCCCCCCAGTAGGGTGTCCGTCACGCCAGCGGCCTGGCCGGCAACCTCACGAGGGGGAGCTGACAAGCCTATTCGGCGCATCATATTATTCTACCACGACGGTTCCTTTGCTGACTTTCAGCCCGAGAGCTGAAGCCACCCTGTTACCTGGTGTCTGGTCTGCTGGCACTGCGTAGAGTAACGCTATACAAAGCCTCTTTGATTGGCGTAGCCAGTGTCTGCTCAACTCTTTCTTAAGGTATCAGCGTAAGCTTACTGTGCCGGTTGGGTCATCCACCCGGTTGTTAGTGTGCGTACGTAGGGGTAAGCAAAGCGCTTAGTTCACGACCGCGATGCAAGTTGGAAGCATCTTTCCTGGCCAGACAGTCGAGCCGCAATGCCCCTTTTGCGCTGAGTCAAGAATGCCAATGGATGGTCTTCGTATTGCAACAGCTGGAAGCGGACTTATTGGAAATATACTGTTTGGCAGACCAGAATTCTCTACTACGATCAATCAAAGCTTAGCCATGCTAGGAATGAAGAAGCCCGCTAGTGGAAGTTCTCTAGGAGATGAGTAGAGTGCAATACTTTTTAAGCGTGCTCTGCACATTCGAACCTACCCGTACTCTCAAACGCAAAAACTTTTTAATCAGCAGATTAAATAGTAGAATTGGAAGTGACAGTATAACATGAATAGTCTCAAAACATGAGGTGGCTAATCATTTTTTTAATTCTAATTACTCCTAAGGCTCGTTGTGCTGTTTAGACAGGGTGCCAGCTAGGTTCCAGGCTAAATTGGTTGTCACAGTGGCGCACTCCAATAAATCAATCTATTATTCGACAAACACTAAAAATCTGCTAATGAACTTAGGCCAGCTACGGTGGGTAGGAACCCACTCCAAACTTGTTTACTTAAATAAGTACTATTCCTTATTCTTAATTGCTTTAATCAATCTTTGAGCCAGAAAACAGTGAAAGGCACTAACAATTGTAACCCTTAAACCCGCAAGCTGTACTGAGTAGTGCCAGCGTCACTTCTAGCGCCGCTGAGGATTGTCGTGGTAGTCACGGGGATGATGCTTGCCATAACAAGCCCCCCTGATTACCTTTGCATTATGAAAATGACTTTCCGCTTTTTCGGGCAAATAGCCGCTGGTGTGGTGCTGTTGCTTGCCTCTGCTTGTTCGCAGGCTCCCGACGCTGAGAAAAACCCTAGTGCTGATGCCGAATACAAGCGTACTCACCGCACGGAAGGGTATCGGGAGGCCCAGCGCAGCAACGTGAACTACTAGCTGACTCCTTCGTTGCGGGCCTTATGATCCAGACTGGCAACGCAGACTCGGAACCAGGCCAGTTACGTTCTTCACACGAAGGCCCCGCCAACTACAATAGTCGGCGGGGCCTTCGTGTGAGAAACGTAACTGAGGAACTAGCTTACTGCCACTAAGGTCTGCTCTCGTGATAGTAGCTGGGCTGGTGCTGGAGCGGGGGCAGTGAAGTCCGGCAGCTCGATGCCGGCCAGCAGGTCCTGCTCTAGCAGGTCGGCCCAGGCGCGCAGGTAGAGCACAACGTCGTCGCGCTGGTTGTGGCGCAGGGCGTTGCGGCGCTCGAACGGAATGGCTGCCCGAATGGCAGGGTCAGCGAGGCGCTCAAGATGCGTGAGGTCGGCGCGGGAAAAACCCAGGGCCAGCATCTCATCGATGGTTTGGTCGATGGGCAGGCCGCTGGTAGGGCAGTAGTCGATGAGCTGCCGCTCCCAGTCGCCGTAGCGCTGCATGGCGCGGGCGTGGATTTCGGCCTTGGTGAGCTGGGTGATGGTTTGAGCGAGGTGGCCGCAGTTGCAGCTACCCATGTGGCCCCACTGGTAGGGGGCTACGGTAGCCAGACGCTGGGCAGTCTGGCGCAGGGCCTGAATGACGGGAAGGGTGCTTTGAGCCACGGCGATAGCAGGTTAGGGGTGAGACGATAGCAGCGATCAAATAAGCCGGCAGCCAGGCATTTTGTTTAAGCTTATGGCGATGTTGAAAGCAGCAGTCACTCTTAAAAGCGAGCTGAGGCAGTGGAATAATGGCTTAAAAGTCAGGTGTTGTTTTACGCCCTGTGTTTCTGAAAGAGGGGGTAGGCGGCGGGAGTAACTAAAAAGCGGCAGGCCCCGGTGTTGCACCCAGGCCTGCCGCTTCTATGTGGCTATAAAGCTGTTTACACCGAACCTAAGCTTAACGGGAGAATCCCCGCCCGCCGCGGCCACTCTCGCGGCTGCCGGAGCTGCCCGAAGAGCGTCCGCCGCCACCAGAGCTGCTGCCACCGCCGGCATTGCGGCTGCCAGCCGGCGCCGTTGCGGGCCGCGCGTGGCTCTGGCCGCCGGAGCGACCGCTGCCGGCTTCGCCGCCGGGGCGCAGGCTGCGCCCGCTACTCCCGCCGCTGTTGCCTGCGCGGCCGGGCCGCGCCGGGCGCCCGGCCGGTCCTTTCGGGCGCACGATGCGCTCATTGCCGTTTAGGCTCACCGGCCGGATGTCGTTCTTCGCCCACGGATGGTCGGCGTTCAAGTCAATCTGGCGGCGAATAAGCTTCTGAATATCTTGCAGATAAGCGCGCTCCTCGTCTTCAACAAACGAAAATGCGGTGCCAAACGCCCCGGCCCGGCCGGTGCGGCCGATGCGGTGCACGTAGGTTTCGGGCTCGTTCGGAATTTCGTAGTTGATGACGTGGGTCAGCTCGTCCACGTCGATGCCGCGGGCGGCAATGTCGGTGGCGACGAGCACGCGGGTTTCGCCCGATTTGAAGTTGCTGAGCGCGCGCTGGCGGTGGTTTTGCGACTTGTTGCCGTGAATGGCCTCGGCCGGAATGCGAGCCTGAGCCAGGCCCTTCACCACGCGGTCGGCGCCGTGCTTGGTGCGGCTGAACACTAGTACCCGCTTAATGCTCTGGTCCTTAAGCAAGTGTTCCAGCAAAGCCGGCTTGTCGTGTTTATCGACCAGAAACACACTTTGCGTCACCGTATCGGCAGTGCTCGACACGGGTGTGACGGCCACGCGCACCGGGTTGGGACGCAGAATGGTCGAGGACAGCTCCTGAATGGCAGCCGGCATGGTGGCCGAGAAGAACAGGGTCTGGCGCGCCACTGGCAGCTTGGGCAGAATGCGCTTAATGTCGTTGATGAAGCCCATGTCGAGCATCCGGTCGGCCTCATCGAGCACGAATACTTCGACCGAGCGCAAATCGACAAAGCCCTGGCTCATCAGGTCGAGTAGGCGGCCGGGCGTGGCAATGAGCACCTCCACGCCGCGGCGCAGGGCGCTGGTCTGGGGCGCCTGGCCGACGCCGCCGAAGATGACGGTGTTGCGCAGCTGGGGCAAGTGGCGGCCGTAGGCGGTAAAGCTTTCGCCGATTTGGATGGCTAGCTCGCGGGTGGGCGTGAGCACGAGGCAGCGGATGCGGCCCGGCGCCTGCCGGCTCACCTGGGCGGTCTGGTGCAGGTTCTGGAGGATGGGCACCGTGAAGGCCGCCGTTTTGCCGGTGCCAGTCTGGGCCACGCCCAGCAGGTCTTTGCCATCGAGCACGTGCGGGATGGCCTGCTCCTGAATGGGGGTAGGCGAGGTGTAGCCTTCGTCGTGCAGGGCACGCAGCAACGGCTCAATCAGATTGAGGTCGGAAAACAGCATGAAAAAATAAAGGGGGTAGTCACCGCTTCAGGCTCTTAAGTTAAAAGAGCACCCAAAGCGGCCAGCGGGCGGGGCAGCCGTCGGCAAACCTGCGAAACCCGAACGGGAAAAGAGAAAAAGCGGCTGCGGAATTTGCTTGTTAAAGGCTACTCAGCAGGCAGCGCCGGGCACGGCCGGCCCGTATAAGAGCGCCGAAGCGCGGGCCGGGAGCCGCACCGACAGCGGCTCCTCTGGGGCAAAGATACCGCTTTCTGTGCGGTTAAGTTCAAATAGCCCGTTGCTGACCCTTTCACTACCCGATTCCCTACCCCCATGCAGATTACCGACCGCCGCCGCGCCTACGATGGCCACTTCAAGCTCAGCCAGCTCACCGTGCTCGATGGCGACGTGGAGTTGAAGCGTGAGCGGTTTGAGCCCGGCCGCGCCGTGGCCGCGCTCGTCTTCGACACCCTCCGGCAAGTGTACGTGCTGACCCGGCAGTACCGCATTGGCCCCGAAGCCGAGTTGCTGGAGCTGGCCGCCGGCATGATAGACGGCGACGAAGCCCCCGAAACCGCCATCCGCCGCGAGCTGCACGAAGAACTGGGCTACGAAGTCGATACACTCGAAGAAATCGTGGCCCTGTGGCCTTCGCCCGGCACCAGCTCCGAAGTCATCACTGTGTACTACGCCGAGGTGAGCCGGCAGACCGGCCCCGGCGGCGGGCTGGCCGAAGAAAACGAGCGCATCAAGCGCATCGAGCTACGCCGCGACGCCCTCATTGCCGAGCCTCTGCGCGATGCCAAGACGCTGCTGGCCGTGCAGTGGCTGCAACTCAGCAAGTAGCACCTGCCCTGTCGTTCGTCAGCAGGACGAAGGGCCAGGAGCCCGGCTACGCTACGGCATCTGCACCACGTACTCGTAGGTCTGGCCTTGACGCGGGTCGTATATCTTGACCGTGAGCGGCTGATTGTCAGCGCTCTTTACGAATGACATCTGCTGCTCGGCCTTGTAGAGGTCGCGGTTCCAGAAGCGGCCGTTGCCGGCACGCGGAGCGGCTCGCCACACTTCCTGGCCGCCTTTGGTCAGCGCTTGCAGCACGAGCAGCGAGGGGTCGGCATTGGCGGCACCCCGGCGGTAGATGGTCAGCTGCAATGCGCCGCCAGCGGGCAGGGCCGTGAGGCGGCGCTGGTAGGTCGAGTCGGCCCAGTAGTAAATCTTGCGCATCTCGTCGAGCTGCGTCAGCATCAGGGGGTAGGGCAGGTAGCTCAGGCGGGTGTAGGTGCCGTCCTTTTCGGCGTCCTCGTCGGTGTTCTTGGTCACGTTCAGCACGTTGGTGCCCTGGGCTTCCTTCTGCGGAAACAGGTAGCGCTTGCGGGCGACGCCGGTTTTGAAGTCGGGAATAGCCGGCACGCTCGCCACCGGCGCCGCAGTGGCCGCCGCTGGTGAGGCACTGGCCGGCGGCGCGGGGGCCTGCGCTGAAACACGGGTAGCTGCCGTCAGGCAAAATAGGAGAAAAGTGGCCGACTGGGTAAAAATAGACATGGGTAAAAATGTAGAAATGAGCTAATACGACACAAAGGACGGTATTTTAGTGTTATAATCAAAAGATTCATATTTGTACTATGTTTATAATAAGTTGGGGTAGGGGGCCGGGCGCGGCACGCCTAGTAAAATCATAAAACGCGCGTAACGTGGGGGTCACGGGCGGCAACGAGCTTTGAGGCAGCACTTTCGAGTATCCCGCGCACCTGGCCCAGGTATTTCCCGGCCCTGCTCACCCGTTGCCGCCGCTGCGCGCAGTACCTGGTCTGTGAGTGGTTCGGGCTGATGGTGTGGCGGGCGGGCGGGCTGCATCTGCTTCTGAGTCTGGGCTCCGCGTTTCGCGGGAGCAGCGGCCAGGACGCGCACGGCGGCTGCCGTGGGGTGGGGGCCTAGAAAATAAAATTCTAACCAAGCAGAATTTACGTTGCCCATACCTCCTGCTGTGCCCGCCGCCCCGTGTGAGCAGACCCCGGCCTACCCCGCCGCCCGCAAACGGCGCAGGGTGCAGGTCGCCGTCATCTCCGATGTGCACCTGGGCACCTACGGCTGCCACGCCGCCGAGCTGCTGCGCTACCTCAAGAGCATCCGGCCGCAGGTGCTGGTGCTCAACGGCGACATCGTCGACATCTGGCAGTTCTCCAAACACTACTGGCCGCCGGCCCACATGCGCGTGGTGCGCTACCTGGCCGGCCTGGCTGCCAAAGGCACTCGCATCCACTACCTCACCGGCAACCACGACGAATTGCTGCGCAAGTTCGCGGACTTAAAAATCGGCAACTTCCACCTCGCCAACAAGCTCGTGCTGGACTTGCCCCACGGCCGCACCTGGCTTTTTCACGGCGATGTTTTCGACGTTACTATGCGGCACTCGCGCTGGCTGGCCAAGCTCGGAGGTAAGGGATACGATTTACTCATTTTAATAAATCGACTCGTTAATTTCTTGTTGTACAGATTAGGAAGGCCCCGCGTGGCTTTATCCAAAATGGTAAAGAACCGGGTTAAGCAGGCGGTGAGCGTAGTCAGTAATTTCGAGCAGACGGCCATCACTATCGCCGCCGACCAGGGCTACCGCTACGTGGCCTGCGGCCACATTCACCAGCCCGAAATCAAAGCCCTGCCGACGACGCGGGGCGTGGTTACGTACCTGAACTCCGGCGATTGGGTTGAAAACCTGACGGCCCTGGAGTACACGTCTGCCGCCGGCTGGCAGCTCTACCACTACCACCTCGACGCCCGAATGCAAGATGTGCCGCCCGCCGACGGCCCGGAAGAGCAGGTGGTAGATGCCGACGCGGCGGCCCTGCTGCAAAGCCTGCTGCACGAGATGCGGGCGCCGGAAGCAGGCTCGCCGCCCGGCCGGGGGTAGGGAGCAGCGCCGGGGCTGAAGCGTAGCATTCGCGCGAGTACCTTCGTGGCGCGTGCGCTCCCGCGCGGCAACTCCTCGTTTCTCTTATCTCATTCTTCCTTCTGATGAAGGTGCTCTACGCCATTCAAGGCACCGGCAACGGCCACCTCAGCCGCGCCCTCGACGTTATTCCGCTGCTCCAGGCGCAGGCCACCGGCGGCCTCGACCTGCTCGTGAGCGGCCCGCCTGCCGACCTGCCCCTGCCTTACGAGATGCGCTACCGGGCCCGCGGCATGGGCTTCGTGTTCGGTAAAAAGGGCGGCATCGACTTCGTAAAAACGCTCTGGCAGTTCAACTCGGCGCGCTTCATCAAGGAAATCCGGCGCCTGCCGGTCGAGGAGTATGACTTGGTGGTCAATGACTTCGAGCCGGTATCGGCCTGGGCCTGCAAGCGCCGCCACGTGCCCTGCGTGAGCTTGAGCCACCAAAGCGCCGTGCTGCACCCCGCCGCCCCCCGCCCCGACGTGGAAGACCCCGCCGGCCGCGCCGTGCTGCGCCACTACGCGCCCACCACGGCCCAGTATGGCTTTCACTTTCAGGCCTACGGGCCAGGGGTCAGCACGCCCGTCATTCGCCAGCAGGTGCGCCAGCTCCGACCCACCAATGAGGGCCACTACACCGTGTACCTGCCGGCCTACGAAGAGGAAATGCTGGTCGAGCGCCTGCGCTACCTCAGCCGCGAGGTGCGCTGGGAGGTGTTCAGCAAGCACAGCCCGCAGCCGGCCACCTACGGCAACGTGCAGATTCAGCCGGTGAGCGGGGCCGCCTTTCTCGACAGCCTGGCCCGCTCGGCGGGCGTGCTCTGCGGGGCCGGCTTCGAGACGCCCGCCGAGGCCTTGTTTCTGGGCAAGAAGCTGCTGGTTGTGCCCATGAAAAACCAGTATGAGCAGCAGTGCAACGCCGCTGCGCTTGCCCAAATGGGCATACCTGTAATCAAGAGCCTGCGCGACAAGCACCTCGACCCCGTGGCCGACTGGCTCAGGCACGGCCAGCCCGTGCCCGTTGACTACCCCGACCAGACGGCCGCTATCATTCACCAGCTGCTGAGTGAGCAGCAAGCCGGCGGTAGCCCCCGCTCCCCGCGCTAACCCGTTTTTCTGACCCCGTGGCCAGGTTCGCCGGACCGGAAACAGGCGGCCCGGCGGCAGTTTGTCGCGTTTGCCAACTTACAGGGAGGTAGGGGCCGCGCGGCCCCGGCTTTTTGCTTTATGCCGACTTCCAACGACTTTACGACCAATGCTAGTGGCCAGCTGGCGTCCGCCTTTTTTCCGGCTTCGGCGCCGACGCCTTTTTCGCGGGCGGACTTTGGGGCTGATTTTCACTGGGGCGCGGCCTGCGCCGCCTACCAGGTGGAGGGCGGCTGGCAGCAGCAGGGCAAGGGCCCGAGTGTCTGGGATGACTTTACCCGCCGCCGGGGCGCCATCCGGCGCGGCGAGCACGCCCGCGTCGGGCCCGACTTCTTTCACCGCTGGCCCCAGGACCTGGACCTGGCCCGCGGGCTGGGGCTGACGGATTTTCGCTTCTCGGCGGCCTGGGCGCGGGTGCTGCCCGCCGGCACCGGCCCGGTGAACCAGCCCGGCCTCGACTTCTACGACCGCCTCGTGGATGGCTGCCTGGCCCGCGGCCTGCGCCCCTGGCTCACGGTGTTTCACTGGGATTTGCCGGCCGCCTTGCAGGCCCGCGGCGGCTGGACCAACCGCGACGTGACGGGCTGGCTGGCCGAGTATGCCCAGGTGCTGGCCCGCCGCCTCGGCGACCGGGTGAGCCACTGGATGGTGCTCAACGAGCCGATGGTGTTCGTGGGGGCGGGGCATTTGCTGGGCATTCATGCGCCCGGCCGCCGCAGCCTGGGGGCGTTTCTGGCGGCGGCCCACCACGCCACGCTGGCCCAGGCCGAGGGGGGTAGGGCGTTGCGGGCCGCGCTGCCCGCCGCGGCCCGCGTGGGCACCACCTTTTCGTGCTCGCAGCTCACGCCTCACCGCCCCGGCAACGCCTATGATGAGGCCGCTACCCGCCGCGCCGACGCCCTGCTGAACCGCTTTTTCGTGGAGCCCGTCCTGGGCCTGGGCTACCCGGTGGCTGAGCTGCCGCCGCTGGGCTGGCTCTTGGCACGCTACCAGCGGCCCGGCGACGAAGAGCGGCTGAAGTTTGACTTCGACTTCTGGGGCGTGCAGAACTACACCCGCGAGGTGGTGCGCTTCACGCCCTGGCTGCCCTTACAGTGGGCCACGCTGGTTTCGGCCCGCCGCCGGCAGGTGCCGCATACCGAAATGAACTGGGAAGTATATCCAGAGAGTATTTACCAAATGTTAAAAAAATTTGCGGCTTATCCAAATGCGCCAAGGCTGGTGCTGACCGAGAGCGGCGCCGCTTTTCCCGACCACCTCCAGGCCGGACAGGTGCCCGACGTAGCGCGCCGGGCTTATCTGCAGGCTGCCATCGGGCAGGTGCTGCGCGCCCGCCGCGAGGGCGTGCCCGTGGATGGTTATTTCTACTGGTCGCTGACTGATAATTTTGAATGGGCCGAAGGCTACGGCCCGCGGTTTGGGCTGATTCGGGTGGACTATGAAACCCAGCAGCGCACGGTGAAGGACTCCGGGCGCTGGTACCGGGACTTTTTGAGCGGGCAGCCCGTGCCGGCCGCCGCTGCTCCTAGGGCGGCCGTGGTAAAGTGACCAACTGCCCCACTAGTCAAGGAGCCGGGCAAACTCCTGCCCCCTGCTGGCGGCGAAGGCCAACCTGCTCATTCAGGTCGGCCGGCCCGTGGTCCTGGTTATTTTAAATAATGATGGCCAGCACACCATCACTAAAGGCTTCGAGTCGTCCTTCGTGCAAGGGGAAGTCGCAGGCAATACAGGAAGTGAAAGGAAGTAGGAGGTAGCTGATTAGTAGTAGCTATACGGGGTAGGAAGTATGTCAAAAGTGGTGCTCCACCGCTAGGAGCTATTCTACATCATCGCACTTAGTGGTAACATCGCTAAATAATTGAGAGAATTGCCGATACATCTCCTCCGTCGGTTTTACGCGTTGGGTAGATGTGTTCATGCAGTTAAACCACCCAAAAGTTAGCAGTTCAACTTTCGCGTAACGCAGGTGGTCAGGACTATTGGATTCTCGGTTATATCGCTCAGTGTAAGGCGAGGAGCTGCCACTGCGCAGCTTCTGCTCCTCGACAAAACCCCGCCAATTTCTCAACGTCAGGCTGTCATTGCTGGTGGCCAAGCCTTCAATGTATTTTTTGCAGCTGCTGGGAGAGGCGTTGAGCAGAATAGCGGGATTTGCAACAGCGGCAACGTATAATTTGTGAACTTTATAATCGTCCTCCACCTCCTGAATGGCCTGTCGCTTCAGCATGAGCCACATCGGTTGCGGCACAACGCGCATGGTGCGGTAAAGCCGAATTTGGCGCGTGTACTCTGCAGTCAGGGTGTCAGTGTTTGCCTTGCCCAAGTCATCCGGCCTGTAAACAGTGGTGTTTGTGTTGAGCATCGCATTGCCAAATAGCAGCTTCTGGACGTTGTCCAACTCTTCTTTAGAATACTTGCGCGGGTTATAGCGCCCGCTGTGATGGCACAATTCCGTTTCCCATGAATAGGCAGCCAGCGTATCCGCAGGCATGGCCTTTGCCGACGGCAGAAGGGTTACTTGAGAAGGTGGAGTTAGGGTTTGTGCCGGTTGTTCGGTCGGTTTATCCGGGGAACATGCTCCTAGAAAAACGAGTAGGAGCAGACCGATTGTTTGCTTATTCACGGAAATGGGCAATAGCTACGGCTGGTTCCGTAGGTGCCGCCAATATATAAACGGAGCGCTTTTTTAGCCGGGGCCGTCGGCTTGGCAGGGAAAAGAGAAACTAACTGAAAAGCACGGTGGTCGCGCCCGACCTATATTCGTCAGGCGCTGCTGGGGCCAAGGTCTGGTGGGGTAGGGCCGGTGATGGACGAGCTGTTTCGCGGATTGTTGCGGTAGAGAAGTAGCGCTCCGAAACCCGTGCCATTCCTATCCATCTCTACCCCCGCTGTAGCGCCAGTTCAGCGAAAGTTTGAATACGCGGCCCTCGACCGGGGCCCACAGCTCGCGGAAGATGGGATTGCCGAAGGGGGGTAGGACGACTTGCTCGCAGCGGGTCTGATGGTAGTCGAAGAGGTTTTCGCCGTTGAGCACCACGGTCCAGGGGCCGGTGCGGTAGCGGACCAGGGCCGCGGCGATGGGAGTAGCCGGGCGTGGAACGGCCATCGGAGAGGAATTGGCGGCCGGTGTAAGACGCTTCGATGCCGCCGCCGAGGTGCTTGTTCAGCTCGGTCAGGGCCACGGTGGCGAACTTGTGGCGGGCGGCCAGCTCGACGTGGGGGTTGCGGGGGCGTAGCGGCGGCAGGCGGCGGCGAAAACGTAGCCCAAATACAGCTCGGTTTCGTCGGCGCGCAGGCGCACGTAGGTTTCCAGGCCCTGCGTGACGACAGGGGCCGGCGCGTTGCGCCAGCTCAGCGGCGCGCTGCCGGGCGGGGTGTCGTCCCGGGCTGGCCTTCAGCAGCAGGGCCAGGTGCGGCAGCAGGAAGTTGCCGGAGCAGTTGTGGTGGTCGAGGCGCCGGCCTGCACGTTTAAGCGCGGGGCGGGGTGCCAGTCGTCCTGGGCGAAGGCGCCGAGGGTTTGGTAAATGTAGAGGCTGCGCAGGGGGGTAGGGCGGCGGAGCCCAGGCGCTCGCCGTTCAGATTCAGGCCCGCTACCAGCGTGTGCTGCGCGCCCAGGGTGTGCAGGTAGCTGGCCTCGGTGTGATAGGTGGTTTGATGGGCCTTGAAGGCGGTGTTATTCGTTTCAACAGCGCGGGTATAGTTCGTGATGGTGCCCTTGAGCGTGAGGCGCCCAGTGGCTACGCTGTCGTCGGTATAAACCGCATCGAAGGTGTGGCGCTGAGTGCGGTTGCCGACGAAGTAGAGGCTGCGGGCCTCGTCGCGCAGGGCCTGGCGGGCGCCGGCGCGGCGGCTTTCCACATTGCCGGTGTAGCCGGCAGCGAGTTGGCCGTGGGCCGAGGGGTAGTAAAACAAGCGCGGATGTACGGTCAGGCTGCGCACGCGGGGCACGTCCACGAAGCCGTCAGCGTCCTCGTTCACACCTGCTGGCGGGTGGGGCCGGCGAAGGCCGAGTAGCCCCGGCGCGCGGCGCGCTGGGCCGCAAAGCCGTTGAGGTTGGTTTCGCGCAGCGTCGATTGGTTGAGCGTGGCCGCGTACTGCGGCTGGTTCAGGGTCGGGTCCTGGCTCACGCCACAACCGGCGAGGCCAAGTCGCTGGGCGACGGCCTGAGCGCCGCCAGCACCACCGACGGCGTACCCAGCACCCTGGGCGGCGCCCAAACCACGGGCGCGTACAGCCTGTTTGCGGGCACCCGCGTAGCCTACCTGGCCCCGACCGGCAACATCACCACCAACCCCGGCAACGACAACGGCGGCGGGGCCGGCTCCTACGGCTTAGAGTATGAGTTCGACCGCGCGGCGCTGGGCCTGCCCTCCGGCGCGTCCATCGTGCGCGTGATGGCCGCCTACGTGAGCGGCGACGCTTTCTGGTCGTCGGACGTGATTCCGGAAATTGCTGGCAACGGCAACAAAAACATTGAGTTTAGCCCCAATTTCACTGACCAGGTAAAATTTCCGGGCGTGCAGGCCGCTACCATCAACGTGGTCGTGCTTAGCAGCCGCAAAGCCGATGAGGCCGTGGTGGCGATGAGCGTTTTCCCCAACCCCTCGCAGGGCGAATCGACCATCTCGTACCAGGTGCAGGGCCGCGGCCAGGCTGTGGCGGTCAAGGTCACTGATTTGCTGGGTCGTGAAGTGCGCACCCTGCTCAATACCCGGCAGAATGCCGGTTTCCACGAGCTGAAAGTCGGCACCGGCGCGCTGGCCGCGGGCGCTTATCTGGTGAAGGTGCAGGTTGGCGACCGGATTGCTACCCGCCGCCTGGCCGTGACCCGCTAAGCCGGCTTTACCAATTAGTAGGGGGGGTAGGGAATTTACCCAGCGCACTAAATTCCCTACCCCCCTGCGGCGGCCCAATCCTCCTGGTCCCGACTAAGCTGCCCGGCGCTTACCAGAAAGAACCGGACCAGCTCCCACGCGCCCGCAACGCGCCGCCGGCACTGGCCAGCCGGGCATCGGCGGTCCTTTCGTGACCGCTTCCCTACGCTTTCTTCCTCACCCAAACTCCCACCCCATGAAAAAGCCAGCCGTCAAGTTACTGGCCGCCGTGGCCCTGCTGCGGCCACTGGACCTTGCAGACCGTGCCGCAGAGCTGCGGCGTTCTGGCCGCTCCTAGCACCACGGCTTCCGTTAACCGTCTCGCCATCTTCCCCAACCCGGTGAGCGACGGCGCCCTGACGCTGCTGCTGCCCGGCACTGCCAGTTCCGCCCGGTTGCGCCTGCTCGACGGACAGGGCCGCGTGGTGCTCGACCGCGCCGCCACCCTGACCAGCGGCCAGACCGGGCTGGACGTGCGCGGCCTCGCGGCCGGGCTCTACTTGCTGCAAGCCACAACGCCCGGCGGGGTCTACACGGGCAAAGTAGCCATCGAATAACATCTGCCGGCCGGGCAGCACTTGGTATTGCCCGGCTGATTAATCTACCTTTTTAGTGAAAAAAACAGCTCTTCCTGCCCTGCTGCTCACGCTGGCCTGGCTGGCGGTGGCCGGCCCGCTGCCCGGCCAGACGGCCGCAGTCAAATCCCTACCCCCCTCCCGCGACCCGGCCCAGTACGGCCGGCCCTTCACCAGCGTGCCGCAGGGCCAGAATGTGACCATTTACCAGGTCAACATGCGCGGCTTTAGCAAGGAAGGCACCTTCCGGGCCGTGATGGCCCGGCTCGATTCCATCAAGGCGCTGGGCGTGAACGTGGTATATCTGATGCCAATTTTCCCCATCGGCAAGCTCAAGGCCGTGGACTCGCCGTTTGCGGTGCAGAACTACACGGCCGTGAACCCGGAGTTCGGCACCTTAGCCGACCTGCGCGCCTTGGTGGATGGTGCCCACGCCCGTGGCCTAGCCGTGATGCTGGACTGGGTCGGCAACCACACCTCCTGGGACCACGCCTGGATTACGGAGCACCCCGACTGGTACGTGCGCGACGCCCAGGGCAACATGCGCAACCCCATCCCGGAGTGGAAGGACATCGTGCAGCTCGATTTCAGCAAGCCCGAGCTGCGCCAGGCCATGACCAGCGCCCTGCGCTACTGGGTGCTGGCCGCCAACATTGACGGCTACCGCTTCAACTACGCCGACGGCCCTACCCCCGAGTTTTTCGCCGAAGCCTTTAAAAGCCTGAATGCCATTCCCAAGCACAAGCTCTTGTTGCTGGCCGAAGGCGACAAGAAGAAATATTATCTGCAAGGCGGCTTTCAGCTGTGCTACGATTTCGGCTTCGCTAACGTCATGAAGCACGACATTTTCGCCCAGGGCAAGAGCGTCAAGCTGATAGATTCCGTCAACACGGCCAACTACCGCGGCGCCCCGCCCACGGCCCGGATGCTGCGCTACGTCACCAACCACGACCTCAACGCCTGGGAAGGCACGCCGCAGGAGCTGTTTGGCGGCGGGCCGGGCGCGCTGGCCGCCTTCGTGGTGGCCGCCTACATGAAGGCGGTGCCGATGATTTATAACGGCCAGGAAGTTGGTTTCCCGGAGCGAATCCCGTTCATGGGCACCCGCAAGGCCATTGACTGGAGCCTGAACCCAGCCCTGACTACCGAGTACAAGCGGCTCATTCGCCTGCGCAACGCCAGTAACGCGCTGCGCAACGGCGAGCTGACTTCCTACAGCAGCGACGACGTGTGCGCCTTTACCAAAACGGCGGGCAAGGAGCAGGTGCTGGTGCTGGTGCTGGTCAATCTGCGCAGCTCGCCTAAGCCGTTCTCGGTGCCCGCCGGCCTGGCCGGCGCGAACTGGCGCAACGCATTCGGCGGGCAAGCCCCGGCCGTGAGCGGCCCACTCACGTTGCAGCCCTACCAGTACCTGGTTTTGCGAAAATAATTGCTTAAAAGTGGCCTTCGGGCACTATTTACCGAAGCCGGCGGTAGTGCCGGCCCCGGACCACACCTTGATTCATGCGCGGAATATTACTGCTGGGGCTGCTGGCTACCAGCGTCCGGGCCCCGGCCCAACTCCCTACCCCCCCCCCTGACGGCCAAGCTCGACCGGGTGAGCCTGACGTTTGCGCTGGCCGCCAACGGGCAGCCCACCTACGCCGTGACCTACCAGCAAAAGCCGGTCATCCAGCCCTCGCGCCTGGGCCTGACGCTGGCCGGGGGCGGCGGCTTCGACGGCCCGCTGGTGGTGACGGGCAGCGAGACCAAGGACGTGGACGAAACCTGGCAGCCGGTCTGGGGCGAAGTCAAGAACATTCGCAACCACTACCAGCAGCTCACCGTGCACCTGCGGCAGCCGGCCGCCGACGGGCGCCGGCTCGACGTGGTGTTCCGGGTGTTTGCCGATGGGGTGGGGTTTCGCTACGAGTTTCCGCAGCAGGCTAGCCTGACGTATTTCGTCGTCAGAGATGAGCGCACCGAGTTTAACCTGCCGGCTGACCATAAAGCGTTCTGGATTCCCGGCGACTACGACTCAAACGAGTACACCTACACTACCTCCCGCCTGAGCGCGGTGAACACGGCCGGCATCGAGCCGATTCAACTCAAGGCCGCCCCCACCACGGTGCAAACACCGCTCATGCTTAAGTCGGATGTTGGGCTGTACGTCAATATCCACGAGGCCGCGCTGGTGAACTACCCGGCCATGATGCTGAACGTCAACCCCAAAACCTTTGGCCTGACGAGCCAGCTCGTGCCCGACGCCACCGGCAACGCCGCCTACCTGCAAGCGCCGGAGCACACGCCCTGGCGCACGATAGTGGTGGCCGACAACGCGCCCGCCGTGCTGGCCTCCAAGCTGATTCTGAACCTGAACGAGCCGAGTAAAATCGCCGAAACGAGCTGGATTAAGCCCCAGAAGTTCGTGGGTGTGTGGTGGGAGATGCACGTCAACAAAGCCACCTGGAACTACGCCGACACGACCAACATCAAGCTCGCAAATACTGATTGGACCAAGCTCAAGCCCAACGGCCACCACGGCGCCAACACGGCCAACGTGAAGCGCTACATCGACTTCGCGGCCAAGCACGGCCTGCAAAGCGTGCTCGTCGAGGGCTGGAACGTGGGCTGGGAAGACTGGGCCAATAATTGGAAAGAGGAAGTGTTCGACTTCGTGACGCCCTACCCCGACTTCAACGTGCAAGAGCTGCAAGCCTACGCCGCCAGCAAGGGCGTGAAAATGATGATGCACCACGAAACCAGCTCCTCGGTCACGAACTACGAGCGGCGGCAGGATGCGGCCCTGCGCTTCATGAAGCAGCACGGCTACGACGCCGTGAAAACCGGCTACGTGGGCCGCATTATCCCGCGCGGCGAGCACCACGACGGGCAGTGGATGGTGAACCACTTCAACCGCACCGCCGAAAACATGGCCCGCCAGCAGATTATGGTCGATATGCACGAGGCCGTGCGGCCCACCGGCCTGCACCGCACCTACCCGAACTGGCTGGCTTCGGAGGCCGCCCGCGGCAACGAGTTCAACGCCTGGAGCACCGGCAACCCGCCCGAGCACGAAACCATCCTGCCCTTCACCCGCCTGATGGGCGGGCCGATGGACTACACGCCCGGCATCTTCCAAATCAAGCTCGAAGGCTGGAACGCCGCCCGCAACCAGGGCAAGCAGGTCCACACCACCCTGGCCAAGCAGCTGGCCCTGTACGTAACCATGTACAGCCCTCTGCAAATGGCCGCCGACCTCCCCGAAGCCTACGAGCAGCGCCCCGACGCCTTCCAGTTTATTAAAGACGTGCCCGTCGACTGGGACGACACGCGCATTCTGCTGGCCGAGCCCGGCGACTACCTCACCACCGCGCGCCAGGCCAAAGGCAAAGCCGAGTGGTACCTGGGCAGCATCACCGACGAGCAAGCCCGCACCCAGACCGTCCGGCTCGATTTCCTACCCCCCGGCCGGCGCTACGAGGCCACCATCTACGCCGACGGCCCCGGCGCGAGCTGGGACCAGAACCCAATGGCCTATCAGATTCGCAAGCTCAAGGTCACCAGCAAGTCCAGTCTGACGTTGAAGCTGGCGCCCGGCGGCGGCGCGGCCGTGAGCTTCAAGCCGGTAGGAAAAATAAAAGCCTGAAAGCGCGCCGGCAGGCGGTCGGACCGGACCGCCCGGCGACCCCATCATTTTCTATTTATAATCACTGCTTAACTTCCCCCTGATGTCTTTTTTTCATTCCGCTATCAAAAACAGCTTCGCCCTGGCCCTGGCCGCCGGCCTGCTGAACGCCTGCCGGCCCGACGTGCCGGAGGCACCCGCCCCGCTGCCGCCGGTCGTGGTCGTGCCCGGCATCCCTACCCCCCCGCAGTACGGCACGCCCTTCGCCGCCGTGCCCGACCGGCAGGATGCGGTCATCTACCAGGTGAACATGCGTGCCTTTAGCCAGGGCGGCAACTTCGCGGGCGTCACGGCCCGGCTCGACGCCATTAAGGCGCTGAACGTGAACGTGCTGTACCTGATGCCGATTTACCCGGTTGGCAAGGACAGCAAGGCTGTCAACTCGCCCTACGCCGTGCAGGACTACCGCGCCGTGAACCCCGAGTTCGGCACGCTGGCCGACCTGCGTACGCTGGTCGATGCGGCCCACGCCCGCGGCCTGAGCGTGATGCTGGACTGGGTACCCAACCACACGAGCCGGGACCACCCCTGGATTACGGAGCATCCCGACTGGTACCAGAAAGATGCCGCCGGCAATATTATCTCGCCCTCCAGTGGTACCGAAGTCTACAATGACGTCGCCGCGCTCAATTTCGACAGTACGCCCATGCGTCAGGCCCTGATTTCGGCCATGAAATCGTGGGTTTTCACGGCTAACGTGGACGGCTTCCGCTGCGACTTCGCCGACTTCCAGCCCGTCAACTTCTGGGAACAAACCGTGGACACGCTGCGCAATATCAAGACCCACAAGCTCTTGCTGCTGGCCGAAGGCACCCGCAAAGAGCACTACGAGGAGGAGGGCTTCGACTACACCTTCGGCTTTGCATTTTACGAAGCCCTGCAGGCCGTGTACCGCAACGGCGCTGCCGCCACCAGCTTCGACGCGTTCAACAACAGCGAGTACATTGGCGCCACCAACGGGCAGCACGTGGTGCGCTACACTACCAACCACGACAAAAACGGCGCTAAAGACGGAGGAACGCCGTTCACTTTGTATGGCGGCGACGCGGGCGCCATGTCGGCCTTCGTGGTGGCAGCACTCTACAAGGGTGTGCCGATGGTGTACAACGGCCAGGAAGCCGGCATGAAGCAGGCCATTCCTTTCCCCTTTACTTCCGTGAAGATAAATTTTGATGGCAACCCCGCCGTCACGCAGGCCTATCAGCAGTTGCTCACGGCCCGCGCCGGCAGCGCCGCCCTGCGCCGCGGCACGCCCACCGCCTACAGCACGGCCGCCGTGTGCGCCTTCACCAAAACCGCCGGCACCGAGCAGGCCTTTGTCATGGTTAATACGCGCAACGCCACCGTTCAGTATACCCTGCCGCCTGCACTGGCCAACTCCAACTGGACCAATGCCTTGCGGGGCGGGGCCGTCACACTGGGCAGCCAGGTTTCCCTAGCCCCCTATGCCTACGTGGTGCTGAAGAAATAGGGGGGGGTAGGGATTGAATAAATCAGCTCCGTGAAGGCTGCCCCGCCGGGGCGGCCTACTTACTCGGTCACCCTAATCCGCCTAATCCGCTCGGTCTGGTCGGCCACGCGCAGCCCAAACTCGCCGGCTTCCAGAGGTGGGAATGGAAACAGAAAATATCGCCGGGCCAATTTGCTGAGTGCTGCTTCCCAGTTGGTGAGGGTGCACAACGGGTGCAGTTGCCCCGCCGCGGTGGCTTCGGGCAGCGTGAACTCGTGTTAACTCAGCATGGTGACGTGTTCGTGCAGCAAGGGCGAGAGGCGGCGCCCGCCCTCTGGGCTCAGGCCCCCTCCCGCTTCTTGCCACTGCTCCAGGGGCCGCTGCACCAAGGCGTTCACGGCCAGTACCAGCGCGCTCAACTGGTTCTCCGTGCCTTCACGGTAGCATTAGTGCAGCTGGCCCTCTTTCTTGCCGTGGAAGACGGCGCGGCCCTCGCTGTGGTTGAGAGGCACCAGGATGCGCCGCCGGATGCGCCGCCGGTAGGCCTCGTCCGGCACGTAAGTCAGTGAGCACCGCGTTTTCTCCACTGCTACCCCCCGAAACCACCCGTGTCGCCTTTCGGCTGGTTGTCGATGGTGCTGGCCGGCTTGTTCGTGCCCAGAAACCAGGTAAATCCCAGGTAGCCTACGCGCGTTTCGTACTTGGTCTGGAAGTCGGCAGTGAGCCCTGCGGCCCCCAGTTGGGTGCGCTGACGGCGCGTGTTGAAGAGGTCACTGACGCGCAGGGTGAGGGCCGTCCGGTCGTGGAGCAAGCGCTGGCGCAGGGCCACATCAATCCCGTAAAAGGCCAGCAAGCGACCCTGCGGCACCACCAGTGGCGCGCGGTAGTTGCCGCTGAGCTGCACAGCCAGCGTCTTCGTCGGGCTAAAAGTATTCAGGATATAAGCCGTGCCGGTAAAGTTGGCGCGGGTGCCGTCGCCGGAGTAGCTGGTCACCTGGTTGCGGTAGAACGAGCCGTTGGCCAGGAGCTTCCACCATGTCGTCATGGTCTGCGTCAGCGAGAGTTCCAGCCCGTAGCTGGCCGTGCGGCCCAGGTTGGCGTAGCTGGTGCGGACGATGAAATCGGGCTGGCCGCTGCGGTGGGTCGCCAGCGTATCAATCGTGCGCAGGCTTTGAATGGCTTGGCTGGCGAAGCGCCCAAATAAGGTTGTGCTGAGCGTGGTGGCCTGCCACGCTACCTGGTGGCCCAGCTCCGCGACGTGGACGTACTCGGGGCGCAGGTCGGGGTTGCCGACCACGTAATTGCGAGCATCGGAATAGATAGGCAGGGCAATGATTTGCAGAAAATTGGGCCGGTTCAGGCGGCGCGAGTAGCTGAGCTGCAGGCGCTGGTCGTGGGGCAGCGTGCGCGCCACCGTGGCCGAGGGAAACACGTTGAAAATGCGTTGGCTGGCCGAGCCGGTAGGCCGAACCTGGGCTTGCAGCCCCGTGAACTCAGCCCGCAGACCCGCCTGGTAGTCCCACAGGCCAGCTTTCTGCTGGTAAGTGCCGTAGGCTTGCGGGATAACCTGTTGGTAGTGATAGCGGTACGAGCCGGCTTCCTGGCGAATGAATTCTGCGCCGGCTGCCGGCTGCACCAAATAGTCGGCCGTGCCGGGCGTCACCATGAGGTCGGTCTTAAAGCCTGCCCCCCAGCGGCGCTTTTCGTCCAGCGGCTGCACATAGTCCACCTGCGCGGAGGGCAAGTGAATGGTCACGTCGAGGAACTGCTGGCGCGCCTGTCGGGCGTAGCTAGCCGGCCCGTCCAGCACGCGCTGCTCGCTCGTCACGGTGCCGCCGTCCAGGGTATAGGTAGCGCTGGCGGTCAGTTCGCGGCTAGGGTGGGCAGCCCAGGTGTGCCGGTAGTTGCTGGAAACCCGGATGGTGTAGAGGTCGTCGGTTTCCAAGTTCTGATTTTGCAGGGTGATGGTTGGGTCGGCGCCGCGGGTGAGCAAGGTCGTGAAATTACTGGTCTGGCGCAGGTCGTTCTTGTAAAACTCGGTGGTTAAAGTCAGGCTTTGCTCGGGGCGTAAGGCATAGTCCACGCCCAGGCGGAGGGCCTCGTTGGCCTGGTGGCGGGCGGTGCGGCCGGTCTGGACGGTGCCGGTGGTACGGCCGTCGGCCGCGGCCACCTGCTGCAAGGCCGAGCTGCCTTGGAACGCATTATTTAGCCCGTTTACGTTGCTGTAAAAATTGACTTTGCCTACCCGCCGGTTGAGGTTGAGGGACGCGGTATACTTATTACGAGTACCCACTGTGGCCAGCACGTCGCCGTTCCAGCCGGCCTGGGTTTGTTTTTTCTGCACCAGGTTGATGATGCCGCCCGCGCCCTGGGCCGAATACCGGGCCCCCGGATTGGTGATGACCTCGATGGTTTCGAGGCGGCTGGCGGGCAGCTGGTCGAGGCGCAGACTGCTGGGCGCGGGCTTGCCGTCGAGGTAGAGCGTGACGCCCGCGCTACCCCGCAGGCTGACTTGCCCGTTCTCATCCACGGCCACGGAGGGTACTTTTTGCAGTACATCGGCCGCCGTGCCGCCCGCGCTGTTCAGGTCCTTGCCCACGTTGAGGATGGTTTTGCCCAGCTCGTTGACCATCGCTGCTTTTTCACCCTGCACCACCACGCTGCCGAGCTGCACGGCCGCCGGGGCCACCAGCCACTCGCCCAGGCGGGCCGCCGGGCTAGTTGCGCTCAGCGTGGCGAGCCGGCGGGCGGGCCGGTAGCCCAGGGCCTCGGCCCGCAGCAGGTAATTGCCCAGCATGACGTTAGCCAGCACAAAGGTGCCATTTTCGGCCGTTTGGGTGTTGGCTACCACAGTCGAGTCGGGCAGACGCAGCAGCAAGACGTTGGCAAAAGGGAGCGGCTGGCGCGTGCGCTGGTCCAGCAGCGTGCCGGACACTTCGCCCAAGGCCTGGGCGGACAGCGTACCGGGCAACAAGCCAACCGCCATCAGCCCGGACCACCAAAGCCGCCTACCCCGGTGCGCAATCAGAAAGCGTCCGAAAATCTGGAGGAGGAGCCGAGCGCCTATCTCTCTGATTTGTTTCATAACTATATGATTAATAAAGTTAAGTGCAATGCAAATTACCAGGCAATACCTATTAGCTTGTGCTGAGTATCCTGACTGATTCATCGGATTTTGGAGATAAGGTGATAGAAAAAGGAAGACGGTCGGGGTAGGAGCCTCTCCCGGCCAGCGGCAACCTTTGTGGTTAGGAAGGCGCTGAAAAGGGGTAGGCAGAAAGGCGTTGCGCGGGGTTACTTCGTTTGGCGGCGCAGGAAGAGGTAGTAGGCCAGAAAGCCAAGGGCGGTGCTGAAAATCAAGATGATGACGGAGTGAATGCCCAGGGGCAGGTACCAGCTGCATACCGTGAGTCCCGTGCCACTGCTCAGGAGCAGCGCGACCCATTTCACTACCTTGTTTTGTTCGTCCTGCGGGCCGGGCAGCAAGCGCTCGACAATGCTTTCCGAAATGATGGCTGTATCAATTATCTTATTTTTTAATAAGTAATTCAGTAGCAGCTTAATGGCCGCCAAAATGAAGTAGCCGAGCAGGAAAAGTGCGATGGCGGGAAAAATGACCCGTCGCGCAATCTCCACTGCATTTGCATCAAGGGCCGGTAGCAGAGCAGGCTGGGCCGAAGCTCCCCAGGCGGTCAGGCAGAAAAGCAGGAGCAGCAAAAACCTTTTCATAATTCGGGCCAGGGGGTAGTACCGCATGTGACCGGCCGGAGCCGTTCGGGTTGCAAAAAAATTACGAAAAAGCCAGCCGGCGCATTTGCCGGCGGTGCTGGGCCAGCAACTCCAGGCATTGCCCGGCCACGATGACGCCAGCCACTGCCGTAAGGCCGGCCCCTGGCCCGGTTGACAAGCTCTGGAAAGCCTGCACCAGCACGCCACCGAACAGGGCCAGAAACGCGGCCACCACCCCCAGCACGAGGGCGGTCACCCCGCTGAGCACCCAGGGAAAAGCGGGCCGGGCCCTGGGCAACTGCGCCAGGACGGTGGCCGTGAGGTCGAAATCAAAAGCCGGCGGCGGCAGGCGGGCCGCGGCCGTAAACAGCTGCTGGTAGGTAGCTACCCGGCCCTGGCACTGGCGGCAGCCGCGCAAATGAGCCGCCTGGGGGGTAGGCAGCCGGGAAGTGGATTCCGCGGCCTCCTGAAGGGCGCGTTCGGAAAGATGGGGGCTCGTCATAAGTCGTCGCGTTGATAGCGGGCCAGTAGTTGCTGCTTCAACAGTTTCCGCGCCCGAAAGAGGTAGTTTTTCACGGTTCCGTCCGGCAGGGAGGTTATCTGGGCAATTTCCTCGTAGCTCAGTTCCTGCTGGTGATACAAGGAAACCAGGGTGCGGTAGAGCGGGGGCAGCTGCTCGATGGCCGTGCCCAAAATGCCGGCCAGGTCCTGGCCGAACAGGGCTGTTTCGGGGTCGTAATCCGTACTGGCGACCAGCGCGGGCGGGGCCCGGCGGCCCTCTGCTGGCGGGTCATCCGGCGCGGGCTCCGAGGGGTCTACCAGCACCAGGTGCTTCTTTTCCAGGTAGTGCAGGCACGTATTATAGGTAATTTGGCCGACCCAGGTGGAGAGTTTGGCTTGAAACTTAAACCCGGCTAAGCTCTTGAAAACCTTCAAGTACACCTCCTGCGCAATATCCGGGCGGTCGGCGGGATGCCGAATCATTTTGAATACCAGCTGCGTCACCAGCCCTTCCGTGCGTCGCACGATTTGCCCAAAAGCCGCCGTGTTTCCCCCCAGCACCTGCGCCACAAGCTGCTGGTCGGTGGCGGGGGGGGTAGGCGGGTAGCTCATCGGAGCATGAGACCAGTCAGCCGAAATGATGTTGCACCAGGGCGCTGTTCGGCGGTGGTTCCGTGTTCCGAAAGGCGCTTGTGAACTCAGCTCAGGGATGCGCGGCAATACTGCCAATAGATACACCCAGATAAAAAATAAAGCGCCCACCCTGCTGACAGGATGGGCGCCTTACTAAGCGGTTGCGGTCTGGACGGGACTCGAACCCGCGACCTCCGCCGTGACAGGGCGGCATTCTAACCAACTGAACTACCAAACCGTTTGCCGAGGCGAAAAACACGACTGTTTTCCGCTTTGGTGCTGCAAAGGTAGGGTAGGGAGGGGCCGCGCCGCAAGCCGCTACCAGAATTTTTCTGAAAAACAGCCCCGTTCCTGAGCTTGCGGCTTGTTTTTCAGCCTGATTGGTTTTCGTGACTGGCTCCCGCAGCGGATGTTTTACCTTTGCCCGCCGCCGCCCGCCCCTGGTATGACGGCCTTGGGCCGGCGCGGGGGGGTAGGGATTGCCAATTTCCTGCTCCTTGCCCGCGGGCCAGCCCATCCAACATCCGCGTAATCTGCCTTATCAGCCTCATCTGCGATACTACATGCTTCTTGATTTTGAACAACCCATTGCCTCGCTCGAAGGCAAGCTCGTAGAAATGCAGAAACTGGCCGACGAAAGCCAGGTCGATGTTACGGAGGCCGTCGCGGCCCTCAAGGCCAAGATTCAGGCCCTCAAGAAAGAAACCTACGCCAACCTCACGCGCTGGCAGCGGGTGCAGCTCTCGCGCCACCCCGAACGCCCTTACACGCTCGACTACGTGGAGGGCATGACCGACAAGTTCGTCGAGCTGCACGGCGACCGCACCGTGGCCGACGACAAGGCGATGGTCGGCGGCTTTGCCGAGCTGGGCGGGCAGCCGGTGATGATTATCGGCCAGCAAAAGGGGCACAACACCAAGCAGCGGCAGTTTCGCAACTTCGGGATGCCCAACCCCGAGGGCTATCGCAAGGCCCTGCGCCTGATGAAGCTGGCCGAGAAGTTCAATGTGCCCATCATCACGCTCATCGACACGCCCGGCGCCTTTCCGGGCCTCGAAGCCGAAGAGCGCGGGCAGGGCGAGGCCATTGCCCGCAACCTCAAGGAAATGTTTATGCTCCGGGTGCCCGTGATTTGCGTCATCATCGGCGAGGGCGCCAGCGGCGGCGCCCTGGGCATTGCCATCGGCGACCGGGTGCTGATGCTGGAAAATACCTGGTACTCGGTGATTTCGCCGGAGTCGTGCAGCAGCATCCTGTGGCGCTCCTGGGACTACAAGGAGCAGGCCGCCGAGGCCCTCAAGCTCACGGCCCTGGATATGCAGAAAGCGGGCCTCGTTGATGGTATCATCAAGGAGCCGCTCGGTGGGGCCCACACGGCGCCCGAGGAAATGATTAAGACGCTGAAAAAGACGCTGCTCAAAACCTTGAATGAGCTGGCCGCCATTCCAGCGACGGAGCGCATCTCGCAGCGCATTGACAAGTTTTCGGCGATGGGAGTTGTGGTCGAATAAATTTCACGCAGTGTCCCGCAGTGTTAAAATACGCAGTGTTCCGCAGTGCACGGGCGTCAGACACTGCGGAACACTGCGTATTTTAACACTGCGGGACACTGCGTGAAATGAAATATGAACTTGCACACCATCAATCCCGGCCTTTTCAAGCTCGACGGCGGCGCCATGTTCGGCGTGGTGCCCAGGAGCATGTGGCAGAAGCTCAACCCGCCCGACGCCAACAACATGTGCACCTGGGCGTTGCGCTGCCTGCTCATCGAAGACGGCAGCCGCCTGCTGCTGATTGACACCGGCATTGGCGATAAGCAGGACGAGAAGTTTCGCTCGCATTTCTACCTGCACGGCGCCGCGACGCTGGAAAGCGAGCTGCAAAAAGCCGGCTTCACGGCCGCCGACATCACCGACGTTCTGCTCACGCACCTGCACTTCGACCACTGCGGCGGCGCGGTGCGCCGCACTCCGGATGGTAAGTTGGAAACGGCTTTTCCCAACGCTACCTACTGGAGCAACGAGGCCCATTGGAACTGGGCCGTGCAGCCCAATCCGCGCGAAAAAGCCAGCTTTCTGAAGGAGAATATTCTGCCTGTTCAGGAGAGTGGGCAGCTGAAATTTATTGACCCGGCCAGTGGCCTGCCCGCTGACCTCTCACCGCTGCGCGAGATTATCTACGCCGACGGCCACACCGAAAAGCTAATGGCGCCGGTGCTCCAGTACAAAGGGCGCACGCTGGCTTTCCTCTCCGATTTGCTGCCCAGCGCGGCGCACGTGCCCCTGCCCTACGTGATGAGCTACGACATGCGTCCGCTGGTGACGATGGCCGAAAAAGAAGTTGTGCTGCGCCGCGCGGCCGACGAAAACTGGGTGCTCGTGCTCCAGCACGACCCGGCCCACGAGTGCTGCACCGTGCAGCACACGGAGAAGGGCATCCGCGTGGCCGAGACGTTCGGCCTGGCGGATTTATAGGGGGTAGGGAATTGTTAAACGACCAACTCCCCTCCGTTTTTAAGAAGGGGACGTGGCCGCGCGGCGGCTACTGGGGTGGTGCGCGTCGTTGAACGAGGCCGGAACGATTACGCCCCGCAATTCCCCTACCCCCCTGTTTGCCGCCTAAGTCGTTCCACGGGGTGCACCACCCCAGCTCCTGCTTTGCAGGAGCGTCCCCTCCTTAAAAAAGGAGGGGAGTTGGTCGTTCTCGCCGGTTTCTTTACCCTATGACTCCCTACCCCCCCCTCCCGGCCCAACCCCAGCAGCAGCAGCTCGGCCTGGCCTTGTCGGGCGGGGGCGCGCGGGGCATTGCGCACCTGGGGGTGCTGGCCGCATTTGACGAGTTGGCGCTGCCGGTGGCGCGGCTGGCGGGCGTCTCGTCGGGAGCCATTGCCGGTACTTTTTATGCGGCTGGTTTCGCCCCCCGCGAGATTCTGCGGCTCCTGCTGGCCACCAACCTGGCCCGGCTCACGCGCCCGGCCTTCAGCCGCTACGGCCTGCTGCACCTCGACGCCGTGGAGCGGCTGCTGGCCGCGCACCTGGGCGGCAACCCCACCTTCGCCGACCTTCGCCTGCCCCTCACGCTGGTCGCCACCGACCTGGGCGCCGGCGAGTCGGTTTACTTCTCGGAAGGGCCGCTGCTGCCCCCGCTGCTGGCCTCGTCGGCGGTGCCCATTCTCTACCGCGCCGTCGAGTATCAAGGTCGGCAGCTCGTCGATGGCGGCCTGCTTAATAACCTGCCCGTCGAGCCCCTGCTGGGCCGGCCGGGCCTGCGCGTGGTGGGCGTGCACTGCAATCCCATCAACCCGGCCGCCCACATCAACACCTTTCGCCGCCTCATCGAGCGCACGCTGCAACTGGCCATCAACGCCAACACCAAGGAGCGCCAAACCCAGTGCCACCTGCTGCTGGAGCCGCCCGAGCTGCGCCACTACCGCCCCCTGGGCTACCGCCGCGGCCAGGAGCTGTTCGACATCGGCTACCGCCACACCCTGAGCCGCGCCGCCGAGCTGCGGGCGCTGCTGTAAGGTGGGTGCGTGAGCCATTAAAAGAACGTCCTGCGGAGCCCCGCGAAGCACCTTGCTTGAGAAATCCAATTGTGAGGTCAAGCTGATTAGTGCTGCGAGCGAGATGCTTCGCGGGGCTCAGCAGGACGTTCTATTGTGCGAAACTTCCCGAACAATTACCCAATTTCGCCCCGCAATCTTTCGCCTACCCCCTCCCTTCATGCCCGCCCGCAAAACCTCCACGTTCTGGTATTACTCGGCCAAATTCGTTTTCTGGGTCGCCGGCTGGCACCTGGGCGAAATTCATAACCGCGATATCAAGAAAAGCATGATGATTGCGGCCCCCCACACCAGCAACTGGGACCTGATTCTGGCGCGGGCCGCCTTCTACCTTATGGACGTGCCGGTGCGCTTCACCGTCAAAAAGGAGTGGACCGAGCACTGGCTGCTCGGCAGCCTGGTGCGCGCCGTGGGCGGGCTGCCCGTCGACCGCCGCAAAAACAACAGCCTCGTCGAGGGCATGGTCAAGCTCTTCGACGAGCACGACGAGCTGGTCATCCTCATCACGCCCGAAGGCACCCGCGCCTACCAGTCGCGCTGGCGCAAGGGCTATTATTTCGCTGCCCTCGGTGCTCACGTGCCCATTCGCCTGGGCTACCTCGACTACGCCAACAAGGAAGCCGGCATCGGCGAGGCCGTGTACCCCACCGGCAACTACGAAGTCGACGAGGCCCAAATTAAGGCCTTTTACCGTACCAAAACCGGCCGCTTCCCGGAAAAGGGAGTCAGGTAATTTTCAGTTAACAATTAACAGTTAGTAGTGAACAGACCGCATTACTGCGCCGATAAGTGGTCTGTTCACTGCTAACTGTTAATTGTTAACTGAAATTCAGTCTTGCGTCAGCGCATACGCCACTAGGTTGGCGCCCATGCGCAGGGCGGCCTCGTGGGTGGCCGGCGTGTCTTCGGGATAGGTGCCCACGTCTTCCCAGCCGTTGCCCAGGTCGCACTCGTAGGTGTAAAAGCACACCAAACGGCCTTTATATAGCAGGCCGAAGCCTTGTGGACGCCCGCCGTCGTGCTCATGCACCTTGGGCAGCCCCCTGGGGAACTGGTATTTCTGATGATAAATTGGGTGCGAAAAGGGCAATTCCACGAAGCTCAGCTCGGGAAATACCTTCTTCATTTCGGGCCGGATAAATTTATCCAGGCCGTAGTTATCATCAATGTGCAAGAAGCCGCCGCCCGTCAAATAGCGCCGCAAATTGCGCGCCTCAGCGTCGGTGAAGCTCACGTTGCCGTGCCCTGTCATGTGCAGGAAGGGGTAGGTGAGTAGCTCCGGCGCGTCCAGCTCCACGGTCGCCTCGTCGGGCGCGATGTTGGTTTTCAGCGCCTGATTGCAGAAGCTGATGAGGTTGGGCAGGCTGGTTTTGTTAGCGTACCAGTCGCCCCCGCCGCCGTAGTGCAACTTGGCTAGGCGGAAGCTGGGCGCGGGCGGACTGGCGGCGGTGAGGGAGAAAAGTAGAGCGGCGGTGAGCAGCAAGGATTTGAGCATAACTTGTATTAATTAGGGGCGGTGGTCTAAACAAGGGTGAGGTTGTAATTATCAATTACGATTTTAATAC
>NZ_CAXTEF010000029.1:0-55810 GCF_964243305.1 uncultured Hymenobacter sp. | reverse complement strand
TGCGCGACGGCATTCCGCTGGCTATCGACTTCGGCAACCCCGCCCCCGACGCCGATGTGAACTCGGTGGGCCAGCACAACTTTGAGTGGGTGGTGGAAGCCGCCGCCAACCTGGCCATCGAGCGGGCGCAGGCGCAGCGGCCGGGCGCGGATAATCTGACCTGGGGCACGTTCGTGCGGCACTCGGCGCAAGGCCCCGGCGGGGCGGCCCCTACCCCCCCCAAAGCGGCCAAGGTCTCGGCGACGCCGAAAGCATCAGCGCCGAAAAAGCCGGCCACTCCGAAAGCGGTGAAAGCCACGCCCGCGCCGCACGAAGATGGCGTGGAGGTAGCTAAACCCAAACGGGCCAGAAAGTAGCGCGGACTCTGTAGTCCGCGAGTTGAACAGTTTATTTTAATTAATTGCTAAGTCTGTTCATTCGCGGACTGCAAAGTCCGCGCTACTGGGCATTTTTAAACTTACTTATTTTCGATTATGCCTACGTTCACGCTTGGTATCGAAGAAGAATTTCAAACCATCGACCCGCACACGCGCGAGTTGCGCTCACACATGTCGAAAATCGTGGAAAACGGCCGCGTCACGCTCCACGAGCAGGTAAAGGCCGAAATGCACGAGGCGGTGGTGGAAGTCGGCACCACTATTTGCAAGAATATCGACGAGGCGCGCACCGAAGTTTTTCATTTGCGCCGCCAGGTAATTGAGCTGGCCGATAAAGTAGGTTTGAAAATAGCGGCGGCCGGCACGCACCCGTTTTCGCGCTGGCAGGACCAGCCGATTACGCCCGACGCGCGCTACGATAAAATAGTGGAAGAATTGCAGGAAGCGGCGCGCTCCAATCTGGTATTTGGGATGCACGTGCACGTCGGCATCGAGAGCCGCGACGCGGGCGTGTACATGATGAATACGCTGCGCTATTTCCTACCCCACCTGTTCGCGTTGAGCACCAACTCGCCGTTTTGGGAGGGTAGGGAAACGGGCTATAAGTCGTTCCGCACCAAGGTATTCGAGCGGTTTCCGCGCACCGGCATTCCGGATTATTTTACCAGCGCCAGCGAATACGACGAGTTCGTGGCCTTGCTGGTAAAAACGGGCTGCATCGATAATGGCAAGAAAATATGGTGGGACCTGCGGCTGCACCCGTTTTTTGATACCATTGAGTACCGCATCTGCGACATGATGATGCGGCCCGACGAGTGTATCGCCGTGGCGGCCGTGATGCAGGCGCTGGTGGCGAAAATCTATAAGCTCAAAAGCCAGAACCTGAACTTTCGGCTCTATCGCAGCTCGCTTATCAAGGAAAATAAATGGCGCGCCGCCCGCTACGGCCTCGATGGCGAAATGGTCGATTTTGGCAAACAGGAGGAAGTGCCGACCCGCAAGTTGATTCTGGAGCTGCTTGACTTCGTCGATGACGTGGTGGATGAGCTGGGCAGCCGCCACGAGGTAGAATACGTGCTCCAGATGATGGAAATGGGCACCGGCGCCGACCGGCAGCTGCACGTGTTCCGCGAAACCGGCGACCTGACCAAGGTGGTGGACTACATTCTGGCCGAAACCGTGCACGGCCTGTAAGGGCTGGTAATCAACAGAATCGGTTCGGCTTCTGCGGCGCGGTGAAACGCCCGGCGGCGGCGCTGCGTTGCAGGCGTTTGCCCGGGGCTTATCCCCACCCCCCTTGCGGGCGGACAGCCGCCATTGCCGACCCGATTTCTGATTTCACCTACCGTACCGCAACTGTTGTTGTGCTTTGCTCTCTTTATGTCCGTCGTAAAAATTGCCATTCTAGATATGTATGCCGGCGCCGCCAACGAGGGGATGCGCTGTATTCACCAACTGATTGACCGCAGCCAGCTCACGCTGGGCCAGGAGTTTGCCGTCAAGATATTTAATGTTCGCGGCGCCAGTGAGCTGCCCGATCTGAGCTTCGATATCTACATCTCCAGCGGCGGGCCGGGCAGTCCGCTGCCCAGCGCTGAGACCTGGGAAGCGCTCTATTTTGCTTTGCTCGACCAGCTTTTCGCCTGGAACCGCACCGCGACGCGCAAAAAATACCTGCTGCTGATTTGCCACTCGTTTCAGTTGGCCTGCCGCCACTTGGGCATCGGCACGCTGAGCAAGCGCAAGTCCACGTCGTTTGGGGTGCTGTCTATGCACAAGACCGCGGCCGGCCAGCACGAGCCGCTGCTGGCGGGTTTGCCGGAGCCGTTTTTCGCGGTCGATTCGCGCGATTATCAGGTGACGCTGCCCGACTTCCACCGCCTCGAAGAGCTGGGCGCCGAAGTCATGTGCCTGGAGAAAGAGCGGCCCCACGTGCCGCTCGCCCGCGCCCTGATGGCCATTCGCTTCACGCCCGAAATCTTCGGCACCCAGTTTCACCCCGAAGCCGACGGCGACGGAATACTGCGCTACATGCTCACCGACGAGCGGCGCACGCAGGTGATAACTACCTATGGCGAAGCCAAATACCAAGAGATGGTGGCTATGTTGCGCGACCCCGACACGATTGAGCTAACCGAGTCGGTCATCATGCCGAGCTTCCTGCGGCAGGCCCTGAGCCACCTGACGGACGCCGGGGCGGCCGTAGCCAGCCAACCCGCGTCCCGACTCGCTACGGCCGCCTAAATTCCTTCACTGCCAGCACCTGAGCTTATGATATCCGCGCTCCGCCAGCAGTTTAACGCGGCCTTCACGCCGGTGCGCTACCAGCAGATGCTGGCCGCTATCGAGCAGGAGTTGCCGGGGCAAATGGAGTTTCGGGTGGCGGAAACACCGATTTTCGTGCCCGCCGGGCTGCGCGACAAGCTGCTGGCTGCCGGCGAAAGCATCATCGATGTGCTCACAGCGCCCGACTTTCAGGAGCGCACGGCCGCCGCGATTCCGGCTGCGCAGCGCGTGCCGCACGAAAACGCGCACACTTCGCTGCTGGCCCTGGATTTTGCCGTTTGCCGCGATGAGGCTGGCGAGCTGACTCCACAATTGATTGAGTTGCAAGGCTTTGCTTCGCTTTATGCGTTTCAGGTTTATCTGGCTGATATATTTCGGCGATTTTATCCAATTGATGATTCGGTAACGGCCGTTTTCAACGTGCCCGACGCAGCCGCCTACCACGCCAAGATGCGCGAGCTGGTGCTGGCTGATGCGGCGCCGGAGCACGTTATTTTGCTGGAGCTATTTCCGGAGCGCCAGAAAACGCGGATCGACTTCGCGCTTTCGGAGCGGAATTGGGGCCTGACCACGGTGTGCCTGACCAAGGTGCGGCGGCGCGGCCGGCAGCTTTATTACGAAAAAGAAGGCCGCGAAATTGAAATTAAGCGCATTTATAATCGCGTTATTTTTGATGAATTAGCGCAGCACTCTAATTTGCAGTTAGAATTTAATTTAACGGAAGACGTGAATGTGGAATGGGTCGGTCATCCGAGCTGGTTTTTCCGCATCAGCAAATACACCCTGCCGCTGCTGCACGGCCCCTATGTGCCGCCGAGCTATTATTTAGATAAGCTCGCTGCCTACCCCCCCGATTTAAATAACTACGTCTTAAAGCCATTATTCTCTTTTGCCGGCAGCGGTGTAAAGCTGCACGTGACGGCGGCGGAACTGGACGCAATTACTGATAAGTCGAATTACTTATTGCAGCGCAAAGTGGTGTATGAGCCGGTGGTGCAGTCGCCCGACGGCCTGGTAAAAGCCGAGATTCGCTTGCTCTACGCCTGGCCCAAGGATGCGGCGCGCCCAACCTTACTCACGAGCCTAGGGCGCTTGAGCCGCGGGGAGATGATTGGCGTCGATTTTAACAAGAACAAGGACTGGGTGGGCGGCACGGCCTGCTTCTTCGAGCGCTAAGACCGGCCGACTTGCGGTGGCGGGCGGGGGGTAGGGAAACGCCAAGGCGGGGCTTGCGTACAGCTAGCCTCACTTCACTTATTTTTCATGTCTTCTCTAGCAGAAAAAGGCTTTCAGCTTTCCAAAAACGCGCTTTTCAACGTCTTTATGAGCCGGGCTGGCCGGCTGCTGGGCCGCCCCTTTAAGGTGGTAACGCTGTTGAATGAGGTGGCCGACAAGCTGGCCGACCAAAAGAGTAAGGACAACAAATTCCGGCAGCTCTTCGACGTGATGCTGACGGTGGTGCGGCTCGTGCGCAGCTACGTCAGTGGCGACTACCGCCAGATTTCGCCCAAAACCATTGTTTCGGGCCTGGCCGTGCTCCTCTACGTACTCTCGCCGATTGATTTGGTGCCGGACTTTATTCCCGTGCTGGGCTTTCTCGACGATTTGAGCTTGATTAGCTGGTTTGTCGGCAGCTTCCAGGTTGAAATCTCTCGCTTCCGCGACTGGGAAAAGACGGCGGCCGTAGCCGTTGACGGCCCGCGCCCCGACGCAGCCGCGCAGCCGGCCCGCGGCGACAAGCAGCTGCCGGCCGTGGCCGAGTTAGGTCATTCTTAATCTCTCGTAATCAGCTGGCACGCAGCCGACTAAAATCCCTACCCCCTTAGCTAAGCGAAAGCCTCCGCAGGGGCAGGTCTTTCACTTAGCTAAGGGGGATAGGGATTTTATGAGGTTTCTGTCAAGGCCGCTCAATTCCCTGCTGGGCTAACTGCGGGGCGTATTTATCGTAGATGATGCGTAAATCGGCTTGGTGGCGGGCGGCGTTGACGCCGATGCTGACGTTTTTATCGTGAAAGCGGTGCAGGTGGCTGATGTGCGAGCAGACGCCCGGCAGCTGCCCGGCCAGCAGAAATCGCACGTACAAGTCCAGGTCCTCGGCTAGCTTAAACGTTTCGTCGTAGCCGCCTACCTGGTCGAAGAAGGCGTGGCTGAAGCACACATTGCCCTGAATGAAGTGCTCGGCCCGAAAGATGGCTTGCAGCATGGCGCCCGGCGTGTCGAAGCGCCAGGTATAGTAGTCTTCGCCCGGCAAATAGCGCCCGATGGCGTCCATACGCAGGAAATCGGCCACAAACCAGCTGCGGGCCGGGTAGCGCCGCACGTGGTCGGCATAGTGGTAGAGGGTGCGCTGGAGCAGCACGTCGTCGTCATCGAGTGGGAGCAGCCAGGCGGTGGGCGCGGCCTGGGCGATGAGCTGGTTGCGGGCGGCACCGGCAAACTGGCGCTGCGGGTGCTGCCAGAAGCGCAGCGGCGGGCCGGGCGCGGCGGCGGCGGCCCGCAGGAACGCCGCCGTGTCGTCGGTCGAGCCGTTGTCGTGGAGCAGGTGCTCGAAGGAGAAGTCCAGCGGGTCGGTGATGCTGGCCCGGACGCTGGCCACGGCCTCGGGCAGCAGGCTCGCCCGCTGATGGGTGGGCGTGATAACACTGAATTGCATAGGCTGCTTCTTCGGCTGCGGGGCAGAAAAGTTGCCCGCTCCGGCCGCTGGCGGCTAACTTTCCGGGCGCAAGCGGCGTTTACGCCCCCGGCCGCGTGCCGCCCACCTATGCCCATGTTCGTTGTTTCCCTTCGGCTGCCGGAGTCCTTTGACGAGGATTTCATGGCCCTCATTCCGCGTCACCGGGCGTTTATCAACCAGCTGCTGGCCGATAACGTGGTGGAGGCCTACGCCATCAGCGCCGACCGCAGCCGGGGCTGGGTCACCATTAATGCCGCCGACACGGCGGCGGTGCGGGCCGTGGTCGAGCAGTTTCCACTCTACAGCTATTTGCACGGCGTCGAGATTGATGAGCTTTTCATCTTCGACAGCGCCGCCTCGCGCTTTCCGCGCATCAGCCTTAACTAACGGCGCCGCGCCTAGTTTGGCACGTTTGTGGGCAGGGCGGCCTGGTTGCTCTTACGTTCTATTCTGGTTTGTCGTATCTGCTTTATGAGCTTGTTGTTTGTCCGTGGTGGGCGTTGGGTTGGCTGGCTTGTTCCGCTGGTGGTGGGCGGCGGGCTGGCGGCGCGCCCTACCCCCCCTCAGGAAGCGGCGGCGCCCATCACCACCGAGCAGCTGATTTCGCGGCTGAGCACCACCATTGAGAGCCTGCGCTATCTGCGCTGCAGCGTGCGGGCGCAGGAGCGGGTTGGCGGCAAGATAAACCAGGCCGGCTCGCAGATGAAGTTGAGCTTCAACCCCTTGCGGGTCTATATTAAAAACCAGAAGAACATTGAGGTGCTCTGGGTGACGGGCCAGAACGACGGCGACGCCTGGGTGTACCCGGCCAGCTTCCCTTACGTGACGCTCAGCCTCGACCCCAACGGCTCGCTTATGCGGCGCAACCAGCACCACACGGCGCTACAAGCCGGCTTCGGCACCATCGCCGACCTGACGCGCACCACCGGCCTGCGCCAGGATAATGCCTTTAGCCGCTCGTTTCGCTACGTCGGCGACAGCACCCTGCAAGGCCGCACCTGCTACGTGCTGCGCTCCGATTTTCCACAATTTAAGTACGTCAGCTACAAGGCCGGCCCCCGCGAAACCGTGAGCACCGTAGCCAACCGCTTCGGCTGCGGCGAGTTCCGGGTGCTGGAGCGCAACGGCCTAAGCGTCGGCGCCGCCATCCCCGAAGGCAAGGTGCTGCAAGTGCCCAACGCCTACGGCCGCCGCACGGTAGTGTGCGTGGACCCGAAAACGTACCTGCCGATGGCCGTGCAGGTGCTCGACGACAAGGGGCTGTTCGAGCGGTTTGAATTTTTCGACGTGGTGGCCAATCAGCCCATTCCGCCGGAAGAGTTCAGCACGAAGTATAAAGGCTACCACTTTTAATCGCAGATGGTACAGATGGTGCAGATGAGGCCACTGATTCCGCAGATGATGTTCGGCAGCAGGATGACACTTTGATAACGGATGATGTTCACCTGAACCTAGTAGAACATATCAAACGTCAGCACATCATCTAACGTCAAGCGGTCATCAGCGGAATCTACGGCTTTATCTGCCCTATCTGCGATTCAGCGGCGCATGGTTTTCTCAATCATATCCCACATGTCGGGCGTCAGCATTTCGAGTTTATTAAACTCGCCGGCGCCGTTGAGCCACTCGCCGCCGTCGATGGTGACGACCTCGCCGTTGACGTAGGCCGAGAAATCAGACACGAGATAGGCCGCCAGGTTGGCCAGTTCCTGGTACTGGCCCACGCGCTTGAGCGGCACGCTCGCGGCCGGGTCGAGCTTCGAGGCCAGCGGCTCGGGGAAAAGGCGGCTCCAGGCGCCCTCGGTGGGAAACGGGCCGGGCGCAATGGCGTTGGAGCGGATGCCATACTTGGCCCACTCGACGGCCAGCGAGCGGGTGATGGCCAGCACGCCCGCCTTGGCCGCCGCTGAGGGCACCACGTAGGCCGAGCCCACGGAGGCGTAGGTGGTGACGATGTTGAGGATGGTGCCAGGCTTTTTATCGGCAATCCAGCGCTTGCCCACGGCCAGCGTGCAGTTGTAAGTGCCGCGCAGCACGATGTCCACGATTACGTCGAACCCCTTGTGACTCAGACGCTCGGTGGGGCTGATGAAGTTGCCGGCCGCATTATTGAGCAGCACATCGACGCCGCCGAACTCGGCGATGGTCTGCGCCAGCATGGCCTCAATCTCGTCGTACTTGCGCACGTCGCAGGCCACGGCCAGCACCCGGCCGCCGGTTTGCTGCCGCAGCTCGGCGGCGGTCGTTTCCAGCACGTCGAGCTTGCGGCTGGTGATGGTGACGTTGGCGCCGAGCTGCAAGAAGTAGGTGGTCATGGCCCGGCCCAGACCAGTGCCCCCGCCGGTCACGATGATGGTTTTGCCTTGCAGGGCATTGTCGCGCAGCATGGGCTGAGTGTGGGGGGTAGGGGTCATGAGCAAGAATTAGGAGGGAGTAAGACGGCCAGCCGGCGCCCGCCAGCGCCGGCGCCCCTGTTTGGGCGAAGGTACAGGTTCGGCTGTTGCAGCGGGCCGTTCAGCCAGCCGCCGGGCTCCTCGCGCCCCACTACCTAGACTGAGTAGTATTCTTGCCCGATTTTTGTTTTCCCTCCGGCCCGGCCTCAGCCGGCATCTGCTCGTCCTTTGTCCCCGCTATGATTCTGCCTCCTGCTCCCGCTTCTTCGGCCCCGGCCACCCTGGGTACCGTCGCTATTCTGGGCTGCGGCTGGCTGGGCCTGCCGCTGGCGCGGGCGCTGGTGGCGGCCGGCTACCGGGTGGCGGGCTCCACCACCTCGCCCGAACAGCTGCCGGTGCTGGCCGCGGCCGGCATCGAGGCGCACCTGCTGCGGCTGGGCACCGACTTTGGCCCCGCCGATGAAGCCGGGCTGCTGACGCTGCTGAGCGGCGCCGACACCCTGATTCTGAACGTGCCGCCCCGCGCCGCTGCGGCCGGCGCCTACCCCACCCTGCTGCGCCCCGTGCACCGGGCCGTGGCCGCGGCCGGTGTGCGGCGGGTGCTGTTTGTGTCTTCGACCAGCGTGTATCCCGACGCGCCGCGCCTCATGCACGAGACCGATGCCCTGAGCACCCGCGATGCCGCTTCCGACGTGCTGCGGGCCGAGGGCCACTTCGTGCCCCGCTACGGGCAGTGGCTGAGCACGGTGGTGCGCCTGGGCGGCCTCATCGGGCCGGGCCGGGCGCCGGGGCGCTTTCTGGCCGGCCGCCGCGAGCTGCCACAGGGCGACGCGCCTGTGAACCTGCTGCACCTCACCGATGCGGTGGGCGTGCTTCAGTGCATCATCGAGCACCAGGCCTGGGGTCATACTTTCAACGTGTGCACCACCGACCACCCGCGGCGGCGCGACTTTTACCCTGCCGCCGCGCAGTACCTGGGCCTGGAGCCGCCCACGTTCGCCGAGAACGGCGGTAGCGGCAAAACCATCGACTGCTCGCTGCTGCGCCGGCTGGTGCCCTACCCCTTCCAGCACGACGATTTGCTGGCGGCACTGGCGTATTGCTAGGTTGTCTTGCAGGGTGGGGGTAGGAAATCGGCAGCGTCCTGCCTCACCCTGCCGTACCTTTGCCCGGTGAAAAAAGAGTTAGTCCCGGCCCAGACGGTAGCCGTCATCGGCGGCGGCGCGGCCGGCTTTTTTGGGGCCATTGCCTGCGCCGAAGCTAACCCGCAGTTGACGGTTTTCCTGCTCGAAAAAACCGGCAAAACGCTGGGCAAGGTGCGCATTTCGGGCGGCGGGCGCTGCAACGTCACCCACGCCTGCGAGAGCGCGGCGCAGCTCGTGCAGCACTACCCGCGCGGCGGCCGGCAGCTCAAGGAAGCGTTCCGGCAGTTTGGCACGGACGAAACCGTGGCTTGGTTTGCCCGGCGCGGCGTACAGCTCAAGACCGAAGCCGACGGCCGCATGTTTCCCGTCACCGACAGCAGCGAAACCGTAGCCCGCGCCCTCGAAGACGCGGCCCGGCAAGCCGGCGTGCAAGTGCTGCTCAACACCAGCGCCGAAGCTATTGAGCTGTTGCCCGAAGGCGGCTTCGAGCTGACCCTCAGCGGCGCGGGCGCCAGTTCCCTACCCCCCCTGCGCGTGGCCAAGCTGCTGATTGCCACCGGCGGCCACCCCAAGTCGGGCGGCTACGACTGGCTCCGGGCGCTGGGCCACAGCATCGCCGAGCCGGTGCCCTCGCTGTTCACCTTCAACGTGCCGGCTTCGCCCCTGCGCGAGCTGCCGGGCCTGAGCGTGCCGCTGGCGCGGGTGCAGCTGGCGGGCGAAAAGCTGCAATATGAAGGCCCGGTGCTCGTCACGCACTGGGGTCTGAGCGGCCCGGCCGTGCTCAAGCTCTCGGCCTGGGGCGCCCGCCGCCTCAGCGAGCTACAGTATACCGGCACGGCCCTCATCAACTGGCTGCCCGTCCACACCGACGAGACCTTGCGCGCCTGGCTCCAGGAATACCGCCACCAGAACGGGAAGAAAATCATCGGCGCCAACCCCATTCTCGGCCTGCCGCAGCGCCTGTGGCGCACCCTGGCCACCGAGGCGGGGGTAGGCGCCGAAACCCGCTGGAATGAGTTGCCCGCCAAAGCCCAAAGCAAGCTGCTGGAACTGCTGCTGCGCACGCCGCTCGGCGTGCAGGGCAAAACGACGCACAAGGACGAGTTCGTGACCTGCGGCGGAATCCCGCTCAGCGAAGTGGACCTGAAAACCATGCAGAGCCGCCGCGTGCCGGGCCTGCACTTCGCCGGTGAGGTGCTGGATGTGGACGGCATCACCGGCGGCTTCAACTTCCAGGCCGCCTGGACGACGGGCTTTCTGGCGGGGCGGGCAATGGCCAATAAATAGGCGAACCCAGTTCCCTACCCCCCTCTCTGAGCGCAACCCTACCCCTGTTTAGGCAGTAAAGACGCACAACTCATCACCCATTTACTTACTCTCCCGCATGGACTCCAAAGCCACCCAAACCTTGCTCAACGAGCTGGTTGAAACCCTGAAAGAAGGTCAGAAAGGTTACGCCGAAGCCATGACCGACGTGGAAGACGCCGACCTGAAGGACACATTTAAGCAATTTGCCGTGCAGCGCTCAGGCTACATCAATGAGATTGAAGACCAGATGTTTAAGCTGGACCTGAAGCCCGACGAAAGCACCTCGGTAACCAGCAAAGTGCACCGCGCCTTCATCAACCTCAAAGGCCTGGTGACCGGCAAAGACCGCGAGAGCATCCTCAACGAATGTGAGCGCGGCGAAGACGTCGCCGTAAAAGCTTATCAGGCAGCCCTGAAAGCCGAAGGTTTGCCTAGTGCGCTGCAAAGCGTAATTGAAAAGCAGTACCAGGGCATTCAAGCCGCTACCAGCACGATTAAATCGCTGAAGAGTGCGGCTTAGTCTGAACCACGGATTAAGCAGATTTAACGGATTAATCGGATTTCGTAGCCGTCAACTTCCATCTCGAGTCTGTTTGCTCTTAGATTAACTAATAACTAAAAAAGGCCACTCATCGAGCGGCCTTTTTTAGTTATTAGTTAATTGCAATCGGCTACGAAATCCGACTAATCCGTTAAATCTGCTTAATCCGTGATTCAGACACTATTCGTCGAAATCATCCTTGCGCGGGGCACGGGGCGGGGCACTATCCTCGCGGCGGCTGGCACCACCAGAGCCGGTGCCGTTGACGTCGCGCTTGCCTTTGTAACCCCCGCCGTAGGAGCTGCCGCCGTCGCGCTGACCGCCGTAGGAGCTACCGCCGCTGTTGCTATTGCCACCGCGGTAACCGCCACCGCTTTCGCCGTCGCGCTTACCCTTGTAGCCGCCACCATAGGACGAGCCGCCCTCACGGTTGCCGTAGGAGCTGCCGCCGCGACTGAAACCGCCGCCGTAGGAGCTACCGCCGCTCTCGCCGTCGCGCTTGCCTTTGTAGCCCCCGCCGAAGGATGAGCCGCCGTCACGCTGACCGCCGCCGTAGCTGCTACCCCCCTCGCGGTTGCCAAAGAGCCGGGCCGGACGGTTTTCGTTGGCGCCGCCGAAGCCGCCGGGACCGCCGCGCGTGGTGCCTTCCTGCCGGGCTTCGCCTTCCTGCACGGGGGTAGCCACATTGAACGAGACCGGCCGGCCCTGAATGCTGGTGCGGCCAAGGGCGCCCACAATGTCCTGGGCAAACTCCGAAGGCACTTCCACGAAGCTAAACTTATCGTAGAGCGCGATGTCGCCGACCTTGCCGCCGCGCAGGTCCACACTCTCGCCAATCAGGTCCACGATGTCGCGGGGGTGAATGCGGTCCTTCTTGCCCATCGTGACGAAGAGGCGCGTGAAGCCGGGGCGGGCGGCGCCAGCCGTGCGACCGGCGTCGAGGCTTTGCTCGGCGCGCTTGTCTTCCTTCATGCTCATTTTCAGGAGCGCGGCGGCGATGTCGAGCGAGGTAATTTCCTCGCTTTGGTCGAGCAAACGTTGCACGCGGCCCACGTACTTGTCGAGGTTTCCTTTCTCAATAACCTCTTTTATCTGATTGAGGAACAGCGTGGTTTTCACCTCCGACACATCGGCAAACGAGGGCACCTGCTCCAGTTTAATCTGCGCCTTGGTGAAGCGCATGATGTCGCGCAGCTTGTAGATGTCGCGCCCGCTCACGAACGTGAACGCGCGGCCCGACTTGCCGGCCCGGCCGGTGCGGCCGATGCGGTGCACGTAGTATTCCTCGTCGGCGGGCAGGTCGTAGTTGAACACGGCCTCCACGTTGTCCACGTCGATGCCGCGGGCGGCTACGTCCGTAGCCACGAGGATTTCCAGCGTGTTTTTGCGAAATTTATCGAGCGTGTTCTGGCGCTGCTGCTGGCTCATGTCGCCGTGCAGGCCCTCGGCGAAATAGCCTTTGGCTTGCAAATCGGCCACAATCTCATCGACCATGCGCTTGGTGTTGGCGAATACAATCGTTGATTTCAGATTGTACATGTCCAGGATGCGCGTAAGCACGTCCTTTTTCTGCGGGCCGCGCACCTCGTAGTAGCTCTGCTCGATGTTGGTCACCGTCATCGCCTGGTGGTTGACCTTCACTACCTGCGGGTCACGCTGGTATTTCTTGGTCAATTCCATAATCGGCTTGCTCATCGTGGCCGAGAAAAACACCGTCTGGTGGTCTTCGGGCATTTTGGTGAGCACAAACTCAATGTCCTCGCGGAAGCCCATGTCGAGCATTTCGTCGGCCTCATCGAGGATGATTTTCGACACCTTATCCAGCTTGAGCGTGCCGCGCTCGATGTGGTCCATGACCCGGCCGGGCGTGCCAATCACGATTTGCACGCCGCGCTCCAGGGCCCGGAACTGCCGGTCGTAGGACGAGCCGCCGTAAATCGGCACCACGGCCAGACCGGACTTATACTTGCCGAGCTTCTGGATTTCGCCCGATACCTGCACGGCGAGTTCGCGCGTGGGGCAGAGCACGAGCACCTGCACATCGCGAGAATTCGTGTCGACGCCCTCAATAGCGGGGATGGCGAAGGCCGCCGTTTTGCCGGTGCCCGTCTGGGCCTGGCCGATTACATCGCGCCCAGCCATCAGGACCGGGATAGCGCCCGCCTGAATCGGCGAGGCTTCTTCGTAGCCCATTTCGGTGATGGCGCGCTGCACTTCCGCCGAGAGGTTGAGGCTCTCGAAGGTGATTTTTTCTTTTTCGGTTTCCATTAAATCGGAAATGTGGTTTTGGGATTAGAGACTACGCTCTGAAAACAGCCGGCTCAGTGCCATTTCTTCCCCCTCCACTCACACGACGATAAGGCGGAAACAACGACCAGAAATACAACGAGGCCAACAACTTGGGCGGGCAGCAGCGGCTGCCGGCGACGTAGGCCATTCTCAAATGCGGGTGCAAAGATACGGCTAATACGGCGCAAAAGCTAATAGTCTACAATCATATCATCTGTCATGCTGAGCTTGCGAAGCATCTTATCACGCATGAACGATGTAGAGACGCAACACTTTGCATCCCCTCGCAAATGGTTGGACGCAGTAATCAATTCCCTACCCCCTCCCCTGGCCCAAACGGCGCAGACGTCTAGACACGAACCCTGCAATTATGATATCGTACTTGGTCTGCGGCGAGAAGATGCTTCCTTCGTCAGCATGACGAACAATTTAGTACTATAGAAAAACAAAAAGGCCCGCTTCCAATGGAAGCGGGCCTTTTCAAATCTAAAAATCAAAGCTTAAACAAGCGAGACTTTCACAGCGTTCGGGCCTTTTTTGCCTTGCGCTACTTCAAACTGCACTTTGTCGTTCTCGCGCAGCTGGTTGACCATCAGGTCGGAGACGTGGACGAAGATATCTTCGCCGGTATCGTCGTTTTTGATGAAACCAAAGCCTTTGGTTTCATTGAAGAATTTTACCGTTCCGGTAGGCATAATGGGGGTGGTTTTGAAGGTGTCGTCAAGTAGATGCCGAAACGGAGAGCACAACGAGATGACACGCACCTACCTACTGCCAACCGCAAGAACACTGTTTCTTGAGTTGGGTCAAAGATAGACAGAAGTTTTGGGATGCGTTGAGTTCCAGGATGGATGCCCGAATGTTGTGGGGTCGTGCAACGTTATTTACCGCAGAGGACGCAGAAGAGACGCTGAGGGAGCGCAGAGCGCGGGCAGCGCTACCTTGCGCTATATGGCCGAGGCTTTCCGATTTTCGCATCTGCTCACCGTCGCCGAAGGCGATATGGATGAGCTGGGCCACGCCAACAACGTGCAATACCTGCGCTGGGTGCAGGACGTGGCCGGCGCCCACTGGCGCGCCATCGTGCCGGCCGAGGCGCTGGGCCGCTACGTCTGGGTCGTGCGCGAGCACCGCATCCGCTACCTGCAAGCCGCCCTGGCCGGCGACGTGCTGCGCGCCACCACCTGGGTCGGCGAAATGCGCGGCGCTCAGTGCCAGCGCTTCACCCGCCTGGAGCGCGAAGCCGACGGCGTGCTGCTGAGCGAAGCCGAAACGCAGTGGGTGCTGCTCGACCCGCAGAGCCGCCGGCCGGTACGGGTGGGCGAGGAGGTGGTGGCGTGGCTGCAAAACAAACCGTAGCAAACTGATTTTTCGATAATTTTAATGGCGATTAAAACAAAGAATATGGCATTTGATAGAATTACGGCCAGCCACGAAATTATGCTGGGCAAACCAGTTATCCGTGGCACCCGGCTCACCGTGGAGCTGCTCTTGCGCAAGCTGGCACAAGGCGCCACGGCCGCCGACTTGCTGCGCATGTACCCGCAGTTGGAAGCCGCCGACGTGCAAGCCGCGCTAGAATACGCGGCGGCCATGCTGGCGGAGGAAGAAATAATTGGGCTGGTCGCGTGATTCTGGCGGACGAGAATATTGACCACGGCATTATCAAAGCGGTGCGGGCCACTGGCTTCGCGGTCGAATCAATCTACGAAGCGCACCGCGGGCTGCCGGATGAGGCAATTATTGAGCTATCTCGTAATCCGCCGCGCTTTATTTTAACTGAAGACAAGGATTTTGGCGAATGGGTATTCGCGCACGGCATTCGCGACATCAGCGTAATCTTCCTGCGCTATAATTTCAAAGACACCGCTGCGCTGACGGAAACGCTGTTGCAGCTACTGCGAGCCCGGCTGGCTGATATGGCTGGCGCGTTTACTAACGGTGGGCGTGCATAAAATACGGCTTCGGAAACTATGATGCGAACTCGGGATGCAGTAGGTGCTGCTCGACCCGCAGAGCCGCCGTGCGGGTCGGCGAGGAAGTAGCGAGATGGTTGCAAAGAGCATTGTCTCAAGGTAGTTGCGACAGTTGAGTAGCTGAAAGCAAAGCAAATATTTTTCTTAACGCAGATTCTTCAAAACCATCTCGCGTTTCAATAGAGCAAATATTTTTATTAGCCGCTCTTATCTCTAGCACGTAATAAGGTTTGCCTCTTAGGCCTCCTTCTTTATTGAGCACTGCACTTAAATCTGTCGTCTTAAATTTTTCTGTTTTAATGCGTCTTAAATTTTGAAAATAGATTTCCACATCATCTTCCTTTAGTACAATCATGTACACTCGTTTACTATCCATAAATTTATTTATTAACCACAAGGCCAACAGGACAAACATAATAATACTAAAAATGGCATGACCAAACGCAGCTGTAACTAAAGATGCTACGGTTACTATTGCAGCGTATTGTATTGCAGCGCTCTTGATGTCATCCTTGCTTCGAATTACAATATTTGTTGCCATTATTTAGAATAATATTTATTACAACTAATTACTTGTCAATTACGATGCCCGCCACGTTCCGCATCTATTCCTCTTCCGCCGGGTCCGGCAAGACGTACCAATTAACGAAGGAATACCTGAAGCTGGCGCTGGGCGCCGACGACCCGGCGTATTTCAAGTCCATTCTGGCCATCACGTTTACTAATGATGCGGCGGGGGAAATGAAGGAGCGCATCATCGGGGCGCTACGGCGGTTCGCGCGGGTGCCGGCCGCGGGCGAGGCGCCCGACGCGCTGCTGGCGGAAGTGGCGCAGGAGCTGACCGAGGCCGGGCAGTTGTCGCCTTCATCGCGCACTGAGGAGCAGCGCGTGGGCGAGGTGCGGCGGCGGGCGGCGGCTACGTTTCGGCTAGTCTTGTATCACTACGCCGACTTCGCGGTGAGCACGATTGACTCGTTCGTGCAGCGCATCGTGACGGCCTTTACGCGAGAATTGGGCTTGCCGGCCTCGTTTGAGGTGGAGCTGGACACTGACAGCGTGCTGCAAGGCGCCGTGGCCGCGCTGCTCGACAAGGTGAACCGCGACCCCAACAGCGCGCTGCTCTCGCAGATGCTGGCCGACTACGCCCTCGGACAGGCCGAGGAAGGCCGCAGCTGGAGTCAACTGCCCGAAGAACTACTCAGCTTCGGTCGGGCCTTGTTTAATGAGACCGTGCAGGATTCGGTGGCGCAGCTAGGTAAGCTCAGCCTGGCCGATTTCCGGCGGCTGGACCGGGCCTTGCGCGCCGCCCGCGCCGAGATTGAAACGGTGTTTGCGCAGGCCGGCGAGGCGGGCGCGGCCTTGCTGGCCGAAGGGGGGGTAGGCGAAGCGGATTTGTACCAGGGTAAAAGCGGCATCTGGGGCTACGTGCGCAAGGGCCCGGCGCTGCTGGATGTGGACGCCGGGCCGAATTCCTACGTGCGCGCCACGCTGGAAAACGACAAGTGGTACAGCGGCAAAATAAAATCCGAAGCTGATAAAGCGCGCGTGGACGCCGTGAAGCCGGCGCTGACCGAATTAGCGGCAACGCTGGCCACGCTGCGCGAGAAATATCTACCAAATTATGTGCTGATGACGGCCATGCAGCCGTATTTATTTCACGCTTCACTATTAAGCGAATTAAATAAGCTGGTGGAGCAAATTAGCCGGGAGCGGAACGTCGTATTGATTTCGGAATTTAATCGGCGTATTGCGTCCATTGTATTAACGGAGCCGGTGCCGTTTATCTACGAGCGAATGGGTGATAGGTATAATCATTTATTAATTGACGAATTTCAGGATACGTCGGTATTGCAGTGGAATAACTTATTACCACTCGTGGAAAATACACTGGCGAACAATAATTTATCCCTGGCCGTGGGCGACGCCAAGCAATCCATTTACCGCTGGCGTGGCGGCGAGATGGAGCAGATTCTGCGGCTTTATCAGAATAACACCGAGGCGCTAGCCAGCCGCGGGCGCGACCCGGAAGTACGGGAATTACTGCGCGGACGCTACGACACGCTGAAAGGCAAGATTGAGCCGCGGGCGTTGAACACTAACTTCCGCTCGGCGCGGGAAATAATTGAGTTCAATAATAACTTCTTCACTCAAATAAGCCAGCGCCACGCGGAACTGGAATTGGTAGAAGGAATTTTTGACAAAAACTTTGTGCAGGAAGCGCCAGACTTCGGCGAAAACAAGGGGGGTAGGGCTGGGCACGTGCAAATCATCCTCACGCAGGCCGACGCGCCGGCGCGCCCCTTCTCCCCTACGCTCGGCGACTACCAGTCCGGGCCGCTGCCCGGCTACCTGCCCGATGCGCTGCTGGACTACAACGAAAGCACCTGCTACCTGGCCTTGCAACTGGTGGAGCAGGCACTGGTGGACGGCTACGGCCTGGCCGACGTGGCGGTGCTCTGCCGCACGCGCTGGCAGAGCAAGCTGGTGGCTAAGTTTCTGAAGGAGCGCGGGTTCCCAATTATTTCGGCGGATTCGCTGGCGCTGGAATTCGCGGAGGTGGTGAACCTGCTGGTAGCCGTTTTGCGCGTGTTGCATCAGCCGGCGCACACGCTGGCGCGGGCCGAGGCGCTGCTTTTACTGGATAAAGTGGTGCGGCGCGAGGCCCCTACCCCCGCGCGGGTGCGCCAGCTGGCTGCCCTGGCCAACGACGCGCACAGCGCGCCGTTTTATGAGGAATTCAAACAGCAGGGCTACGACCTGCGCCCGGAGGAAACCGGCAACCTGGGCCTGTATGAGCTGGCCGAGCAGCTGATGCAAACCTTCGGGCTGCTGGGGCGCAACGGCGAGGCCGACTACCTGTTCCGGTTTCTGGATTTGACCCTGGAATACAGCTTGCGCTTCGGCAATAACCTGGGCAACTTCCTGGCTTACTGGGACCAGCGCAAGGGCAACATCAGCATCAACGCGCCGGGCGGGCGCGATGCCATTACCATCACGACCGTGCACAAGGCCAAGGGCCTGGCGTATGGCGTGGTCATCGTGCCCTTTGCCGACTGGACCCTGGAGCCGCGCGGCGGCACCTTGCTCTGGGGTCATCTGGAAGAGGCCGACAAGCCCTTGCCCGGCCTGCCCGACGTGGCCGTGGCCAGCCTGAGCAGCGCCCTGCAAAGCACCGCGCTGGGTTCGCAATACGACGAGGAGCGCGAAAAAACCTTTCTCGAAGGCCTCAATACGCTCTACGTGGCCCTGACCCGGCCCCGGCACCGGCTCTACATTATCAGCAAAAAAGCCGATGGCCGCCGCAAAGCCGACAAGCCTGGCGCCGACGCCGCGCCCGCCGGCCCGGCCCGCACCGTGGCCGAGTTACTGCACGGCTACTTGCAGGCGGCCGGAATCTGGGACGACGAGGCCATTTCCTACGTCATTGCGCAAGGCAGCCCGGCTGAGAAAAAAGCTAACGGCCAACAGCTAAAAGCCAACAGCTACGACTTAACCAACCTGACTTCCGCACCCTGGGAAGACCGCCTTTCGCTCAGGCGCCATGCCAACACGGTGTTTGACTTCGACCAGCAAGAAAAGCTGGGCGAGCTGAACCGCAAGCTGCACTACGGCCTGCGCCGCCTGCACCAAGCCACCGACGTGGGCCGCGTCGGCGGGCAACTGGTGAGTGAGGGCATTATCAGCAATAAGGAGCGCGCCGAGCTGGAAGCGAAGCTCTCGGAAGTCGTGCAGCACCCGCAGCTGGCGCATTTTTTCAGCGCCGGCGTGGGCGTCGAGACCGAGCGCGAAATCCTGGTGGGCGGCGTGCGGCTGCGCGACTACAAGCCCGACCGGGTGGTGTTTGAGGCCGAGGTTGCGGCCCAAGGGGGGGGTAGGGCCGGCACCCGCGTCACGCTGCTCGATTTCAAGGTGCCGCCGCCGCAGGAAGCGCACCGGCGCCAGCTGCGGCAGTACGGCGAGCTGTTCCGGCAACTGGGCTACGCCGAAGTGCGGGGCTTGATTTATTACTTTGGCACGGGCGAAGTGGTGGAGGCATAAAAATGCCAGGCCTGAATAATGCAGTATCTTGGCCGGCCTATCAGACTGACTCTCACACTGCTTATCACAAGTTGACCAACATGAAAATCTTGCCGTTCCTGGCCGCGGGCTTGGTGTTTGGGGGTAGCATCAGCGGGGCGCGGGCCCAGGCGCCGGCCGCCGGGCAGAGCGGGGCCGACATGCAAGTCAATATTCAGTCGCTGGTGGAGGGCCGCCCGGCCTCGCTGCCCACGGGCAGCGCCGAGTTGAAAGGCTCGCCCTACGCCATCGACCGCTGGCTGCCGGGCCACTTGGTGCTGGCCAGCAAGGTGCGGCTGGCCCCGGTGCCGCTCAAATACGACGTGCTGGGCCAGCGCCTGCTGATGCGGCATGATTTCAAGGCCCGCGACTCGCTGCAGCTCAACGACCGGCAGGTGGTGCGCTTCACCCTCGAGGAGCCCGCCACCGCCCTGACGCCGGCCCGCACCCGCACATTTGAGCGCTTCAGCGACGCGCCCGAGCCCCGCCACCGCGCCGCCTACGCCGAGGTGCTGCACCAGGGCCGCTACACCCTGCTGAAACACTACCTCAAAACGCTGCGCAAAGCCAACACCCAGAGTGCCTACGGCGACCGCAGCTACGATGAAATCGAGAACCAGACGACGTATTACCTGCGCCGGCCCGACGCCAGCGTAGTGCCCGTAAAGCTTAGTCTGAAAGGCTTCTCGGAGGCCGCCCCCGACCTGGCGGCAACCTTCAGGCAAGCCGGGCCCGCTCCCAAAACCGAAGCCGGCTGGGCCGCCGCCCTGACCGCCGCCGACCCACGTTAAGGAAGCTGTTAGCCGAGAGCTGTTAGCTGCTAGCTTCCTTTTCCACCCGGCCCACCACGGCAAACAGCGGGTCGGAGCGGCGCGGGTTGGGGCTGCGGTCGAGCAGCTCGATGCCGTGCCAGCCGCCAGCCGCCAGCAGAAATTGCCGCACCAAAGCCAGGTGGCCGCGGTCGTCGAGGGCGTGCCAGGCGGCAATGGCTTTGCTGGGAAAGCAGCGGTTGGAGAAGGTGATGACCAGCGGCGCTTCGGGCCGCAGCACGCGGGCCAGCTCGCGCAGCACGGCCACGGGCTGGGTGAGGTAGTCGATGGAGACGCAGATGGCGGCGCCGTCGAACTCGTTGTCGGCGAAAGGCAGGGTCGGGTTTTGGTTGAGGTCCTGCACCACGAAGCGGGCCAGGCGCGGGTTGGCCTTCAATTCGGCCTCGTTCATGCCCAGGCCCACCACGCGGCGGTAAGGTACCTCGGGCGGCAGATGGCTAATCCAGCTGCTCATCAAATCCAGCAGCTCACCGTCCTTGGGAAAAAACTCGCGGTAGAGCTGCGTGACGGCCGCGATGGCGCCTTCATCAATGTGGGCCACGAAGCGCGGCGACTGGTAAAACGCGGCGTCGGGCGTTTCGTCCTGCCGGCGGAAGGCATTGGCCGGGAAGGAGGGGGTAGGGTTTTGGTCCATGAGCAGGTTTTAGCTGCTATAAGCGAAAACCGGCTTTTTGGTTGGCCTCCGACTTTTTCAGGAGCAACAAAGTGCTAGGCAGCCGGCAGCTGCGCCGCCTCGTGCGGATTGACAACCAGCAGCCCGGCCAGTGCCCGGAAGTCGGCCGTGTTGCGCGTGACCAGCGTGAGGCCGTGCGCCAGGGCCGTAGCGGCAATGATAGCGTCGGGCAGCTTGATGCGGTGCTGCTGGCGCAGGCGGATAGTTTGCTGGATGACGGGCTCGTCCAGGAGCAGCACCTCTACGCTGTCCACGAAAGCCTGCATAAAAGCGTATTCAGCGGCCGGCGCAGTCTTGCTCAGCAGCTCAATACGGGCAATAACCGCTATAGCGACCCGCTGGGCGTTAAGCTGCGCGTCGAGCCACGCGGCGCTGACGGGTGCCAATCGTCCCAGCACCAAATCAATAACGGCGTTGGAATCCGCTAAATATCCCGCTCCCATTCGTTTCTAATTTCCGTCAGATACTGATTCCAGCTTTCTACTGAGGCGGGCGAAATGGCCGCCAAAGCGCCGGCCCACTGGCGCGGAACGGGCGTCGGTGCCGGTTGATCGGGGGGCGAGACGACCCGCAGAACGTGCAGCGCCTCCAGTTGCCGCAGCAGCTCGTAGGCTTGCTCGCTCAGGGGCTCGATGAGGATAGGTGTCATGGGGTAAAAGCTTGATTTGGCTCTCTAAGATACGATGGCCCGCAAATTCCCTACCTCCCTTCGCTTAGCCCAGCCTACCGGATGCTGATGCCGCCATTCGTGGTCACGGCCCGGAGCTGAGCGCCGCCCTGGCCCAGCGTGGTGCTGATTTCATGGTGCAGCAGGCCCGACTTAGCGATGGCGATGGGCAAGCTCGTGGAGATGCTGCCCACGTTGGTGCTGGTGAACAGCCGGGCCGAATAATCGCTCGGCAACTGCCAGCTAATGCCGCCGTTGGTCGTTTCCACGTCGAGGCCGGCGCCCTCCCACCGCTGGCCGCTGAGCGCGATGCTCAGGCCACCATTGACGGTGTGGCCCGCCACCTTGCCGCCGAGGCGGCTCAAACTCACGCCGCCGTTCACGGCGTTGAAGCGCACGTCGCCCTGCGTGCCCTCCACGCTGATGCCGCCGTTCATAGTGCGCAGCACGAGGGCCATATGCTCGGGCACGAAGATTTCGTAGCTCACGCTGAACTGCTCGTCCGGGCCCGGCGCCTGGGCTTGCAGGGTGTGGCCGCTGGTGCCGATGGCCACGCTTTTGACCCGCGCCTGGGCTTCGGCCTGGGTGCCGGCCCAGCCCTGCACCCGCACCCGGACGCGCACGTCAGCGCCCGCCCAGTTGCGCACGGCGATGCCGCCGTTGGCGCCGCCCCGCACGGTCAGGGGCTGGCCGGCGGGCGCGGGCAGGGTCAGGTCGCGGGTTTCGCAGTAGCGCTGGTCGCCCCCGCTGTTCTGCACCCGGCGGCCGTCCTCGCAGGTGCTGGTGAAGGTCGGCTCGGCCGGCGTCTGGGCGGCGGCCGAAAGGCTGGAGCCGGCAAGCATGAGCACCGGCAAGATGGCTTTGAAGGAGAACATGGGGGTAGGGAATAAGAGATGGAAGAAGCGAAAAAAAACGGCCGCAGCTAGCGGTTCAGGACAAGGGTACCGGGCGTGGGCCGATTCGTTACAAGCCAGGTTTTACTTTTTTAGCGACCCGCGGCGGGGATTCCCGTATCTCTGTTTCTTATACCTCTGTTTCTTAGCTGGCATTCCCTACCCCCCTCTGTTATGACAACCCCCGTTGCTCCCGGCGTCAGCCAGCTGCGCATTCAGCGCTTTGTGAACGTGTATTTCGTCGAAACTGACCGGCCCGGCGCCTGGGTGCTGGTCGATACGGGCCTGCCGGGCAGCGAGAAAAGCATCATCGCGGCGGCCGACCAGCTTTTTTACAAGGGCACCCACCCCGAAGCCATTCTGCTCACCCACGGCCACCTCGACCATCTGGGCGCGGCCAAAGCCTTGGCCGCCCACTGGAAAGTGCCTATCGTGGCGCACCCACTGGAGCTGCCCTATCTCACTGGCCGGGCGCAGTACCCGCCGCGCGACCCCACCGTGGGCGGCTCGCTGGCCTTTATGAGCCGGTTTTTTCCGAGCCAACTGCCCAACCTGGAAGATGCGGTGCAGGCGCTGAACACCGACGACCCCACGCCACCCTACCTGCCGGGCTGGCGCTGGCTGCACGTGCCGGGCCACGCCCCCGGTCAGCTGGCGTTTTTTCGGGACGAAGACCGCACGCTGCTCGGCGGCGATGCTTTCGCCACCTGCGACCACGATTCTATCCCGAGTGTGCTGCTGGGCACACCTAAAATCAGCCGCGCCGGCACGCCCTTCAACTACGATTGGACCGCCGCCCGGCAGTCGGTGCAGCAACTGGCCGACCTCGTGCCGGCCGCCATCGGCTGCGGCCACGGCCCGGTCATTACCGGGCCGGAGGCGGCAGCCGGCCTGCGCCAACTAGCGGCTGACTACCCCGTGCCGGCTCACGGCCGCTACGTGACCGCGCCCGCCCGCACCGATGCCAGCGGCGTCGAGTTCCTGCCCCCCGCCCCACCCGACCCGCTGCCCCGGCAGGCGGCGCTGCTGGGCGTGGGGCTGCTGGCGGCCGGCGCGGCCTGGCTGCTCACGGGCGGGCGGCGGGCCGGCCGGCAGCGGCGGCCTTCGGGTGGGCGAAGGGGGTAGGGAATTACGCACTCCGCGCCGCAAGGCGGTCCGGTCCGACGCCGGAAGCATCCGACCGGCTGTCGTCAGGATGAAAGAACGAGTCGTCTGAGTGGCGCTCACGACAGCCGGTCGGACGGCCTAGGGTCGTCGGACCGGACCGCCAGCCGGCGCATTCGGTGCGTAATAAATGCGCCACGGCCCTAGCTGCTCTTCCTGCGGCAAGCCGGCGCGCAGCCCTTGGCGCGCTGAGGGCAACTCGCCCTTCACGACCAGCACCGGCGCGGCTGACAAAGCTGCCGCGGGCCGGGGCGGGGCGGTAGAATCCTGCAAGTTTATCAGCCGGCGCTGCCAGGCCTGGTCGTGCTCGAACTGCGTTTCGCGGCGCAGGCTGCGGTTGCCATCATAGAGCGAAACGGGCAGGCGGCCCAGGCTGAAAGCCAGCGAGGGCAGCAGTTCATTATACACCAGCACGGGCCGACCGGCCAGGTCGGGGCGGGCCAGGCGGGCGGCGAGCGGGCGGGTGCCGTTGAAGCGCAACTCGTTCTCACTCAACACAGTCTTGGCCGACATCAACAAGAACACGGTGAAGATGACCGGCAGCACTAGCAGGCGCGGCGCCACGCGCACGGGCTGCCAGAGCATGTGCTGAAGCGCCAGCGCGCCGGCCCCCACCGCCGCCCACACCGCCACGAGTGGGCTGGCTTCGAGCGGCAGCTCCCAGGCCGCCACCACGGCCGGCAGCGCGCTCAGCACGGCCAGAATCAGCCCGAAAAACAAGAGAAACCCGCCGTACCAATGGTACAGCTCGGCGTCGGTGCAGCGGCCCAGGTAGTAGACCGTGAGCAGGGCCACGCCGGGGAAAATGGGCAGAATGTAGAGCAGCAGCTTGGAGCCCGAGAGCGAAAAAAATCCCAGCGGCACGAGGATGCCGAACAAGAGCACGTTGCGCCAGATGGGCGGCAGCGAAGTCCAGGGTGTGCGCAGGGCCCGCGCCAGCAGCGCCGCCGACCACGGCAAACTCGTGGCCGGGGCCAGTACCAGGTAAAACCACCAAGGCTTGCTGCGGGCAAACGTGTCGGGATTGGCGAAGCGCTCGACGGTGTGCTCGAAGAGGAAGTAGCGCACGAAGGCCGGATTTTCGGCCACCAGATACCCGTACCAGCTCAGCCCTACCCCCCCAAACAAGAGGAAACCCAGCGCGTGGTGCACCGTGAAGGGCCGGCGCGGCGGCTGGCGCCGAAAGTAAAACCCAGCTACAGCCATCAGCGGCAGAATGAAGCCGACGGGGCCTTTGGTGAGAAAAGCCAGCCCCAGCATGAGCCAGAACAGGTAGAGCCAGCCGGGCTTGTGGCTTTGATAAAACCGCAGCAGGCCGAAGGTGGCGGCCAGCTCCCAGGTGGCCAGGTAGGCATCGGTGGTCACGTTGAGGGCCGAAATCAGGACCACCGGCAGCGTGGCATAGACCACGGCGGCGGCCAGCGCCCGCACCCGGTCGCCCGCGAAGAGCAGCGCGCCCAGGCCATACACCAGCGCCACCTGCGTCAGCACGGCCAGCAGCGGCAGTAGCCGCACGCCGGCCGCCGTGGCCGTTCCGCCGGTCAGGGCCAGGCCGGCGGCCGTAAGCCAGTAGGTGAGCGGCGGCTTGTGGAAGTGCTGGATGCCGAGCAGCCGCGGGTGCAGCCAGTCGTGGCCGGCCAGCATCTCGCGCCCGATTTCGGCGTAGCGGGCCTCGCTGCTTTCGAGCACGCCCCAGGCGTTGAGGTGGGCGCCCAGGGCCAGGGCTATGGCCGCTAACAGCAGCCAGAGCCAGCGGTGGGCGTTTTCGGTGGTGAGGGAGAGCAAGGATTGGCAGGATGTGAGGGCGTCATTTCACGCAGTGTTCCGCAGGGTTAAAACGCAGTGTTTCGCAGTGGGCAGGCGTCGAACACTGCGAAACACTGCGTTTTAACCCTGCGGAACACTGCGTGAAAGCTTATCCCCAATTGAGAGCGCAAGATTACCGAAACTCCGGCGTCAGTGGCCAGCTACCAGGTAGATTTGCCTACGTTTCAACCAAATCCAACTCGATTTCATGCTACCTGACGAAGGCGCCCCCCGCTGGACGCGGCCCCTGTGGGTGCTGCTGGTGTGTTTTTTCAGCTGCTTCGTGCACCTGGGCGCCCCCGAAGTAAATCTGATGGAAGCCCGCAACTTCACGGCCGCCCGCGAGATGGCCGCCGGCGGCTCCTGGCTGATTCCGACCATGAACGGCGCGCTGCGCGTGGCCAAGCCGCCGCTGCCCACCTGGGCCGTGGCCAGCCTGCAAAAGCTCACCGGCCTGACGCAAGACCCCGGCCTGCTGCGCCTGCCCGCCGCCGTGCTCAGCACCCTGCTCGTGTTGTTCTTCTGGGGCCTGGCCCGTGAGCTGACCCGCGGGCTGCCCGGCGAAGCCGAGGCGCCCGGCCGCACCGCCTGGCTGGCCGCGCTGGTGCTGGCCACGACGCTGCTCGTCATCACGGTGGGCCGCGAGGGGCACTGGGACATCTTCGCCAGCAGCCTGCTGGTGGGCAGCTTGTGGGCGCTGGCCCGCGCCTGGCGAGTGGCCGCAGAGAGGGCGGGCAAGGACTGGGGCTGGTTCGGGCTGAGCGGGCTGCTGCTGGGCGCCTCGATGCTGAGCAAGGGCCCGGTGGCGCCGTATGCCATTCTGCTGCCGTTTCTGCTGAGCTTCGGGCTGCGGCGGCTGAACCCAGCGCGGGGGCCGCTGCGCGGGCGGCGCGCCGGGCTGCTCCTGGCGCTGGCTATCGGGCTGGCGGTGGGAACGGCCTGGCCGCTGTATCTGGCCGTGCAGCACACCGTGGCGCCCGCGGCGCTGGCCGTGGCCCGCACGGAGGTCACGTCGTGGAGCGAGCGGCACGTGCAGCCGTTCTGGGACTACTGGAATTTTCCGGTTTTTGCCGGCATCTGGACGCCGGTGGCCTTGCTGGCGCTGGCCGTGCCCTTTGCCCGGCGCCGGGCCGGGCGCTACATTCCCTACCCCCCCGCCCTGGCCTGGCTGCTCATCGGGTTCCTGCTGCTGAGTTTGGTGCCGGAGAAGAAGGAGCGCTACCTGCTGCCGCTCATGCCGCCGCTGGCCTTGCTGATTGCCGGCCTGCTGCGGCACCTGGAAACGGTCCTGCGGGGCGGCGCCCGCCCCCGGCCCGAAGCCACGCTCGTGCGCATCTGGGCCGGGCTGCTGGCCCTTATCTGCTGCCTGTTTCCGGTGGTTCTGGTTTTAGCCAAGCTGCCGGCTTATGGGCCGGGCTCAGTGCCGTTTGCACTGGCGGTCGGGCTGTTTTTGTTGCTGGCGGCAGCCATTTTGTGGTTCGGGTTCCGGCAGTATCAGGTGCGGGCGCTGATGGCCGGCTCCCTCACGGCTATGTCCTTGCTGCTGGCCCTGTTGGCGCCCGCCTACCCCCTCTGGACCAACCGCCGCGCCGACCCCGGCCTGCGCCACATTCAGGAGCTAAGCACCAACCCCGTGCTCGCGCCCCTGCCCTGGTACACGCTCGGCGAGCTGCACATCAAGCGGGTTTGGGATGCGGGCCGCCCTACCCCCCCCTGGCCGCGCAATGCCGACTCCACCCTGGTGCACCTGCCGGGGCGCTTTGCCGTGCTCTCGGGCGAAGATGTGCCCGCCGCCCTGCCCGCCGCCTGGCGCGAGCAGGTGCGCCTGCAAGTCGTGGACAGCTTCTACTCCGACCGCCAGCGCAAGGACGGCCGCTGGCGGGTGCTGCTGGTCGAGCCGGCGGGGCGGGGAGACGGTGTTAATTGAACGTCATGCAGAGCGCAACGCAGTGGAGCGAAGCATCTCGCTCGGGAGAGTAACTCAATCGTTATTGACCGCTGATTACTTCCCCACGCGAGATGCTTCGCTCCACTGCGTTGCGCTCTGCATGACCACCTTTTTGCGCGCCACCCTTCTACTTCCCTGCCCCCTCCTTTCCTACCCCCTCCCTCACTCCCCGCTGCGGCGCAAGAGCACGATGTTGCGCGCATACACCACCACGCCGAACACGTTGCCCAGCACCAACACGGCATCCATCGGCTGGCGCAGCAGCGCGTAAGCCAGAATCAGCACCGAGCCAACCAGGCTCACGACCCAGAAACCTAGCGGCAAAATCGACTCGCCCTTGCGCTCAGAATAGAGCCACTGATAAACGAAGCGCAGCAAAAAGATGGTCTGCCCCACGGCACCGAGCACGAGCACGCCGCGCGGAATGCGCCCGTCGAGCATGGTGCGCAAACTGAAAAACGGCGTCCCGATAACGAACCAGACCAGCGCGGCGAGCGGAAAAACGTAGGCGCCAAGGCGAAACACCGGCGGCAGCTTGCGCCACTCGCCCAGCAGCTGCAAATTTCGGATGTAGATGGCGTAGCTGATGAGCTGCGCGCCCAGGATGATGGGGTCGTGGCGCAGCATCCCGTAGAGAATCATCAGAAACGATGAAACGAGGCTGATTTGCCAGAACAGCGTGGGCACCAGCACGCGCCGGGCCCGCTCGCTCTGCACCCATTGCAGCACGATGCGGCTCGAAAACAAGCCCTGCGAAAGCAGCCCAATGGCCAGGGCCACGGTTTCGGTTTTCAGCATCATCAGCCCTCCTGGACGCTAGCGCCGGCGGCGCGCTGCTGCTCGCCGATGGCGTAGTTTTTCCAGCGGCTGCGAATCCAGCGGAAGCCGAACGTGTCTACCAGCGGCTTCCAGACGCGGTTCCAGAGGTTGTACTTGGCCGTGCCGGCGAAGCGCGGGAAGTGGCGCACCGGCAGCTGCCTGACCCTACCCCCCTGCAACTGCACCAAGGCCCCCAGAAAGCGGTGCAGCCCGTGGAAGAGCGGCAGGCGCCGGGCGTAGTCGATTTTGATGATTTTCAGCGGGCAGCCCGTGTCCTCGATGCCGTCGTTAATCAGGGCGCGGCGCACGGTATTGGCCACTTTCGAGGACAGCTTCTTGACCACCGTATCCTGGCGCTTGGCCCGGATGCCGTTGACCATGTCGTACTCCGGGAAAAACTCGAAGAACTTGAGAAAGTCGAGCGGCGTGGTCTGGATATCGGAGTCAATGTAGCCAATTAACGTGCTGCGGCAGTGGTCGATGCCGGCTTTGATGGCCGTGCTCAGGCCCCGGTTTTCGCTTAGCGAGATGAACTCGTAGGGCGTGCCGGGGCGGCAGATGCCGCGCAGCAGGGGTAGGGACTGGTCGGTGCTGCCGTCGTTGACGAAAAGCACGGTGGTGGCGACCGGCGTCTGGGCCAGGAATTTATCCATCTCAACCACGAACTGGCCGAGGCTTTCTTCTTCGTTATACACCGGCACGAGCACGGTCAGGGATTGGGTGGCCAGGTAGGCGGCAGCGGGGGCAGGTTCGGGCACGGCGAAACGGGAGCGGTGAGCGGGAAAGGCAGGCGCGGGCAGAATTGAAAGTCCCGGCTTCATTGGGCTGCGAAAGTACGCATTTACCCCGCGGGCCCCGGCGCGGGGGCGGGGCCCGCAGCGCCGGCCGGCCCCCGCGCCGGCCACGCATCTTTCGCCACCTTTGCGGCCCGGCCGGCGGCCGACTTCTTCATTTTGCTTGGGTTTATGCCAACAGTTTTGGTTACCGGGTGCGCGGGCTTTATCGGCTCCCACCTCTGCGAGCGGCTTTTGCGGGACGGCTACCGCGTCCTGGGCCTGGATAATTTCGACGCTTTCTACCCCCGCGCCGCTAAACAGGCCAACCTGGCCGGCTTTATCAACCACCCGCAGTTCACGTTTCACGAAGCTGACTTAGGCCAGGGCCCCGCCGCGCTGGCCGCTCTAATTATCGAGCCCGTGGACGTCGTGGCGCACCTGGCGGCCAAAGCGGGGGTAGGGCCCTCGGTGCGCGAGCCCGCCGCCTACCTCGAAAACAACGTGCTCGGCACGACGCACCTGCTGGAATGGATGCGCCAGCACGAGGTGCGCCGGCTGTTATTTGCCTCGTCGTCATCGGTTTATGGCAACACGCCCGAACGGCCCTTCCGCGAAGACGCGCCGCTGCTGCAAGCCTGCATCTCGCCCTACGCCGCGTCCAAGCTGGCCGGTGAGCAGCTTACCTACGCCTACCATCACCTGTATCAACTGAGCGTGCTGAACGCCCGGTTTTTCACCGTCTATGGCCCGCGCCAGCGCCCGGATTTAGCGATTCACAAGTTCGTGCGCCTTTTGCACGCCGGCCAGCCCATCCCGGTTTTCGGCGACGGCAGCACCGCCCGCGACTACACCTTCGTGCTCGATACCGTCGACGGCGTGGCCCGCGGCATCGCCTATCTGCTGGCCCAGCCGGCGCCCCTCTACGAAACCCTGAACCTGGGCAACCACCGCCCCGTGCCGCTTTTAGAGCTGATTCAGGCCGTCGGCGAGGCCGTGGGCGTAGCGCCGCAGCTGGAATTCCAGCCCATGCAGGCCGGCGACGTGGACGTGACTTACGCCGACATCAGCAAGGCCCAGCGCCTGCTCGGCTACGCCCCGCAAACCTCGCTGGCCGAAGGGCTGCGGCAGTTCGTAAGCTGGCTGGATAAGCAGTAGGAGTAGCGTGGACTTTGCGAGTCCGCGCGTGAGGCCGTTAGGCGCAGTTCGGGCTGTTCAACGCGCGGACTCGCAGAGTCCACGCTACTCTCTACATCGCGCTTAGTTTGCCATCCCCCTACCCCCTTGGCTAACTTGCAGGCCGTTTGGGCGCCTGCCCCCCCGGCTGGGCCTGCACTCATAATTTATAACTCAAAACTCATAATTATCTCCCAATGGGACGCGCATTTGAATTCAGGAAAGGCCGCAAGATGAAGCGCTGGGACCGGATGTCGAAGGACTTCACCCGCATCGGCAAGGAAATCGTGATGGCCGTCAAGGAAGGCGGGCCCAACCCCGACACCAACTCGCGCCTGCGCACGGCCATCCAGAACGGCAAGGGCGTCAACATGCCCAAAGACCGGGTGGACGCCGCCATCAAGCGGGCTTCCTCGCGCGAAGAGAAAGACTACCAAGAAGTTATCTACGAAGGCTACGGCCCCCACGGCGTGGCCATCGTCATCGAAACGGCCACTGACAACCCCACCCGCACCGTGGCCAACGTGCGCCTCTACTTCAGCCGCAACAGCGGCGCGCTGGGCACGGCGGGCTCCTCGGACTATACGTTCACCCGCAAGGGCGTCTTCAAGCTGGCCGCCGAAGGCCTGGACCGCGACGAGCTGGAACTAGAACTCATCGACGCTGGCGCCGAGGACGTGTACGAAGCTCAGGAAGAGGATGAGCACGGCGCCACGCATAATTACATGGTCGTCGAAACCGCCTTCACCGACTTCGGGCAGATGCAGAAGGCGCTGGAAGCCAGGAGCCTGAACGTAGTCAGCGCCACCTTGCAGCGCGTGCCCAACACCACGGTTTCACTCAGTGATGAGCAGGCCGAGGAAGTGGACAAGCTTATTGAGCGCTTCGAGGAGGATGATGACGTGCAGGCGGTTTATCACACGATGGGGGGGTAGGGATTTACTTTGTTTCCGTACATGAGCATTAGCTTTCTGAATGCCGGCGCTCACGCCCGCCTAACCGCTCGTATCGAGCAGCTTGCGCCGGACACGCCCCGCCGCTGGGGCACCATGAGCGCCCAGCAAATGCTGGTGCACTGCGCCGACCAACTGCGGGTGAGCCGGGGTGAGAAGCCCGTGACGTCGGTGCGCCTGCCGGGCTTTCTCAAGCCCCTCGTGAAGTGGCTGGTCGTGACGCGCTTAAAGGAGTTTAAGCCCGGAATGCGCACGTTGAAGGAGCTGGATGCCAAGGCAGGCATGACCCCGCTCACCACCTTTGCAGACGACCGAAAAGCGCTACTGGCCCTGATAGAGCCCGCTCAGTACAGCCCGGCCGGCGTCAAGCATCCAGTATTCGGGCACCTTTCAGCCCAGGAGTTGGGCGAGGTCACCTGGAAGCACCTGGATTATCACCTGCGCCAGTTTGGAGCTTGAAATAATATTGTCCTGGTCGAAAAATCAATCATAAATTAAGGCGCCAAAACGCCGCAGGTCCGCCCGACTTGCGGCGTTTTCGTTTACTTGCCGCTCCTATTCTTTCTTGCCTTAATGAAACGCGCTTTCCTACCCCTGCTCCTGCTGCCCATCCTCGCCGAAGCTCAGGCGCCGGCCCCTACCCCCGCCCCGGCCGCCAAAGCCGACCCGGCCATTCAGAAGCTGGTGGCCCAGCTCTCGGCCAAAAACCTGGAAGCCGACGTGCGCGGCCTCGTCGGCTTCGGCACGCGCCACACGCTCAGCACCACCACCGACGCCAAGCGCGGCATCGGCGCGGCCCGCAATTGGGTGCGCGGCGAGTTTGAGAAGTACAGCCAGGCCGGCGGGGGCCGTCTGAAAGTGGAGATGGACACCTTCACCATCAAGCCCGACGGCCGCCGCATCAGCCAGAAGGTGCTCATGGCCAACGTGCTGGCTACCTTGCCCGGCACTGACCCCACCGATACGCGCGTGTTCATCGTCAGCGGCCACATCGACTCCAGGGTGAGTGACGTGATGAATGCCACGGCCGACGCGCCCGGCGCCAACGACGACGCCTCCGGCACGGCCGTGGTGATGGAGCTGGCGCGGGTGCTGGCGGGTCAGAAGTTTCCCTGCACCATCAAGCTCGTGGCCGTGCAGGGCGAAGAGCAGGGCCTCTACGGCTCGGCCCACTTGGCCGGGCGTGCCAAAAAAGAAGGCTGGAACCTGGTGGCGATGCTCAACAACGACATCGTGGGCAACAGCACCGGCAGCGACCCCGTGCTGAAAGACGCCACGCACCTGCGCGTGTTCAGCGAGGGCGTGCCGGCCACCGAGACGCCCGAGCAGGCCCGCCAGCGCCGCCAGCTGAGCAGCGAGAACGACTCGCCCAGCCGCCAGCTCGCCCGCTACGCCCAGCAGGCCACCCAGCTTTATCTGCCGCAGCATCAGGTCGTGATGCAGTACCGCCCCGACCGGTTTCTGCGCGGCGGCGACCACACGCCGTTTAATCAGCAGGGCTACGCGGCGGTGCGCTTCACGGAGATGAACGAGGATTTTCGCCACCAGCACCAGGACTTGCGCACCGAAAACGGCACCGTGTACGGCGACCGGCCCGAGTTTGTGGACTATGAATACCTGCGCCGCAGCACCGCCGTCAACCTGGCGACGCTCGCCAGCCTGGCGCTGGCCCCGGCCGCCCCGCGCACCGTCGAGGTGCTCACTGCCGACCTCACCAACCGCACCCAATTGCGCTGGCAGACCCCGCAGGGCGGCCCCGCCCCGGCCGGCTACGTGGTGCTGGTGCGCGAGACCAGCGCCCCGCAGTGGCAGCGGCGCTTCCGCTTCGCGGGCCTCACAGCCGACTTACCGCTGAGCAAGGACAACTTCATCTTCGGCGTGGCCAGCGTCGATGCCCAGGGGCACGAGAGCGTGGCGGTGCTGCCGGTGGTGGGCAAGTAATCCCTTGCAGTGCCTGCTTTAACAGCTGCCCGCCACTCACTTTCTAAATCAGGTGTCATGCCCCCTCCTAATAGCTTCCAACGCAACTGCGACCGGCTGCTACAGCTTACCAGACCTTCTTGCGCGCTGTTCGCAGCCCTAGTTCTGCTCGTACTCAGCACCTCCTGCGCGACGCTGCCGCAGCTAAGGGGGGTAGGGAAAGGCGCCGGCTTCCCGGTGGGCACCTGCGTGAACGTGGACAAGCTGCCAGCCAACGCCGCCTACCGGGCGGCCATTGAGCGGGAGTTTTCCAGCGTCACGCCCGAAAACACCATGAAGATGGAGGCCTTGCAGCCGCGGCCCAACGAGTTCAGCTGGGCACCGGCCGATGGGCTGGTGCAGTTCGCGCGGCAGCACCGCCAGCGCGTGCACGGCCACACGCTGGTCTGGCACCAGCAACTGCCGGCCTGGGTGACGCAGTTTCAGGGCGACACGGCCGCCTGGGACGGGCTGCTGCGCCAGCACATCCAGACCACGGTGCGCCACTTCGGCCAGCGTGTGCCGGCCTGGGACGTGGTGAACGAGGCCCTGGAGGGCGACGGCAGCCTTTCGCGCACCGTCTGGTTTCAGCACCTGGGGCCCAGCTACGTGGCCCGCGCCTTCCGCTACGCGCGGCAGGCCGCGCCGCAGGCGCTGCTGTTCTACAACGACTGGGATATTGAAACCGAAGGCCCCAAGCTTAATGGCACGCTGGCGCTGCTGGCCTCCCTTAAAGCCCAGGGCATCCGCGTCGATGGGGTAGGATTTCAAACCCACACTTCGGTGGGCGCTTCCGTCGCCAACATCAGCGCGGCCATGCAAAAAGTGGCGGCGCTGGGCTACCTGGTGCATCTCTCGGAGGTAGACGTGGAAATCAACCACCAGGGCCAGCACAGTGCGCTGACCCAGCCCACGCCGGAGCTGTTAGCCCAGCAGCGCCAGTTCGTGCGCGATTTGGTGGCCGCCTACCGGCAGTTGCCGCCGGCCCGGCAATACGGCATCACGTTCTGGGGCGTCTCGGACGGTGACACCTGGCTGCGCGACTTCAAAAAACACCCCGAGTGGCCGCTGCTGCTGGATGAGCAGTACCGTCCCAAGCCCGCCTACGAGGGGTTTCGGGAGGGCGTGGCCGCGCCGGTGGGCGCGCGCTAAGGCGGGGGGCTGGCGCCAAACATAGTTGCGGGGCCGCAACTTACCTCTAAGCCAAGCCGCGGCCCCGGATTTCCCTACCCCCTCTCCCTGGCTCCAACCCCGCCATGAACATCCTGCTTACCGGAGCTACGGGCTACATTGGGCAGCGCCTGCTGCCGCTGCTAGCCGCCGCCGGCCACACGGTCATCTGCCTCGTGCGCGACCCGCGCCGCTTTGCGCTGCCCGAGGTGCTGCCCGCCGCTCAGCACGGGCAAATCTGCGTGGTGGCCGCCGACCTGCTCAAGCCGGAATCCCTGGCTGATTTGCCGCTCGACATCGACGTGGCCTACTACCTGGTGCACTCGATGAGCGGGCACGACAAGAACTTCTTCCGCCTCGAGCAGCAGTCGGCCCACAACTTCACGCAGTACCTGAACCGCACCACCGCGCGGCAGGTCATCTACCTTTCCGGCATTGCCAACGACCGGGCCCTGAGCGTGCACCTGCGCTCGCGCCGGGCGGTGGAAAAAGGCTTGCGCAAGGCCGAAAAAGCAGCCGTGACGGTGCTGCGGGCCAGTATTATCATTGGCTCGGGCTCGGCTTCGTTTGAGATAATCCGCGACCTGGTCGAGAAGCTGCCGGTGATGGTGACGCCGCGCTGGCTCAACTCGCGCTGCCAGCCCATCGGGGTGCGCGACGTGATGTTTTACCTGCAAGCCGTGCTCGACAACCCGGCTTGCTTGGGCAAATCCTTCGACATCGGCGGGCCCGACGTGCTCACGTACCGCGAGATGCTAATCGGCCTGGCCCAGGAGCGCGGCTACAAGCGCTGGATTGTGACCATCCCGGTGCTCACGCCCAAGCTCTCGTCGTGGTGGCTGTTCCTGGTCACGCGCACCACGTTTTCGCTGGCCCAAAGCCTGGTAGAAAGTCTGCGCAATGACACGGTGGCTGATGCGCGCCGCAGCATAGCTCAGGCCGTGCCGCACGCGTGCATGGGCTACGCCGCGGCCCTCCAGCTGGCCTTCCAGCGCATCGAGCAGAACGAGGTCGTCAGCTCGTGGAGCGACGCGCTGAGCAGCGGCACCATGCGCCAGAACTACATGGATGCCATCCAAATCCCCAAAAACGGGATGCTCTTTGACCGGCGCGAGCTGGCTTTCAGCCGGCCTGCGGAGGAAGTTTTGAACAACATCTGGCGCATCGGTGGCGAGCGGGGCTGGTACAAAACCGACTGGCTCTGGCGCGTGCGCGGCCTGCTCGACAAGGCGGTGGGCGGCGTGGGCCTGCGCCGGGGCCGCCGCTCGCCCACCCACCTGCGCGCCGGCGACCCGCTCGACTTCTGGCGGGTGCTGGTGGCCGACCGCGCCGCCCGCCGCCTCCTGCTCTACGCCGAGATGAAGCTGCCCGGCGAGGCCTGGCTGCAATTCCGCATCGTCGACCGCGAAGACGGCACCCACGCCCTGGAACAGCTGGCCGCCTACCGCCCGCAGGGGCTGCTGGGCCGCGCCTACTGGTACTCGATTGTGCCGCTGCACGCCGTCATTTTTAAGGGCATGATTGAGAATATCGTCCACTACGGGGAGTAGCCTAGTGCCAACCTCACTACATTGCTGGGCAGGCGTTACACAACCAAGGTGGCTACGGGGAGTAGCCTAGTGCCAACCTCACCCCCTACCCCCCCCCCCAAAAAAGAGGGGGCGCCGGACGACTTGAATTAAAAATGAAGAATGACAAGCCTCGAACAGCTCATTTTTGATTCTACATTTTTAGTTTTTTAATTAATTCTGCCGCCGTGGCTCCCCCTCTTTTTTGGAGAGGGGGTAGGGGGTGAGGTGCGCCAGCCTACTTTTGCCGCGACCATCTCCCCGCTTCTTTCCGCTGCATGTTTCTTTCTATCCCGGTGCTACGCGCGCTGCCTTTGCTGCTGGCTGGCCTGCTTCCTACCCCCCTGCTGCTGGCCCAAACCCACCCTGCCGCCGATTCCATCCCAACTTCCCGAAATCTGAGCGAGGTGGCGGCCGGTTTACAGGGTCAGCTAGTCAGTTTAGATGGAAGTCAAAGCCTGAGCGAGGTAACCGTGACGGCCTCCCGCCTCGACCAGCGCAGCCGCGAAACCGGCCGTAACGTGACCATCATTCCCGGCGCCGAGCTGAGCCGGTTTCCGGTCAATTCACTCGATGACTTGCTGCGCTGCCTGCCCTCGCTGGAGGTGCAGAGCCGCGGCAGCTTCGGCGCCCAGGCCGACATCACGCTGCGCGGCAGCACGTTTAATCAGGTCTTGATTCTGCTGGATGGGCAGCGACTGAATGACCCGCTCACGGGCCACTTCAACTCCTATTTCCCGATTGCGCCGGCCGAAATCGCCCAGATTGAGATTGTGCGGGGCCCCGGCTCGGCCCTGTACGGGCCCGACGCGGTGGGCGGCATCATCCACATCGTCACCAAAACCTTCGCCGCCCGCCGGCCCACCGAGCAGTTGAATCTGCAAGCCACCGGGCTGCGCGGCGAGTGGAAGCTCTGGCACGTGAACGCCGGCGGCTTCGCCCAAACCGCGCGCCTGCGCGTAGGCGGCGGCGTGCTACTCAACAAAACCCAGGGCCAGCCGCGCGAGGCGCCCAGCACCGGCCGCAACGACCTGAACCTGCGCACTTACTCGCTTTCGGCCAGCTACGACCTGACCAGCAAGCTCAGCGTGGCCGCCCGCGCCGCCTTCGACCGGCGCGACTTCGACGCCCAGTATTTTTATTCCACGTTCGCGACAGACCTGAGCCGCGAGCGCACCACCCGCGATTTCGTGCAGGCCCAGCTGCGCTTCCGGCCCCGCCCCGGCCAGCAAACCGAGCTGCAAGTCGCCCACAGCTACTCGACCGACTACTACGCCTTCACCCCGGCCGGCCGGCCCAACGAGCACGAAACGCGCTTCACCAACGCCCAGCTGCACCACACGCAGGCGCTGGGCAATACGCTGAAGCTCGGCGCGGGCGGGCAGTACGACGACCGCCGCATCCAGAGCAACAACCAGGGCAACCACCAAACCGCGCACTACGGCCTCTATAGCCTGCTGGCGTACAGCGGCGTAGCTAACCTGACGGCCACCGGCAGCCTGCGCTTCGACCACGACGCGGCCTACGGCAGCCAGTGGATTCCGCAGCTCAACCTGAGCTACGCGCCCGTAGCGGCCCTAGTGCTGCGGGGGGGAGTAGGGCGCAGCGTGCGGGCCGCCAGCTTCACCGAGCGCTACTATAACTACCTGGCCGCCAGCCCACTGCGCGATGGTTCAACCGTGGGCCTGGCCTCACTTCAGGCCGAGCGGGCCACGACCTACGAGCTGGGCGCGGACTACTCGCCCTGGCCCCAGCTGACTTTCAAGGCCACAGCCTTTGCCCGCGATGGCCACGACCTGATTGATTACGTGCTGCGGCCCGGCCCCGACGCCATCCGCCAGACCGGCCTGGCCAACCTGCAAGCCGACCGCAGCTACAACCTGGCCCAGAACCTGCGCTCGGTGCGCACCCAGGGCCTCGAAACCGAGCTTTGGGGTCAGGCACCGCTGGGCGCGCACCTGCGCCTGGAGGCCGTAGCCGGCTACACCTACCTCACCAATGCCAGCCCCGTCGTGTCGCAGTACCTCGGCAGCTTCGCCCGCCACCTCGTGTCGGGTACGCTCACGCTGCGCGCCAGCCGCTACGGCAGCTTCACGCTCAGCGGCCTCTACAAGCAGCGCGACGCGGCCGCCGCCGACCAAATCAGCCGCCGCCTGACGGCCGACTACGCCGTGTTCAACGCCCGCCTGGAAGCCGCCGTGCTACCCAAGCGCGTGTTCGTCGTTTTGCAGGCCCAGAATCTGTTTGATGCGCAGTACGCCGACCTGCTCGGCGCGCAGATGCCCGGCCGCTGGCTGATGGGCGGGCTGCGGCTGAACTATTAAGCTGCATTAAGTGAGCCTGAAATCAAAATCCCTACCCCCCTTTGGCGTGCCAAAGGGGGGTAGGGATTTTCAGGTTAGCCCGCTGGCTCCAGGGGCGCGGGGCAGTCGAAAGCTAAGCGCGTACGCTACGCTGGCAGCTCATCCAGCAGCTGCTGCATTCGCGTTACGTTGGGGAGGTCCAGGGGCTTGGAGAAGTAGCCTTTGACTTCTTTATAGTACTTTGATTTTTCGATATCGTCGGGGTGAATCGAAGAGGTGAGCACGAACACGCACACCTGCTTATCGATGGCGAGGCCAGCGAAGGCGTCGAGAAACTCCCAGCCGTCCATGAGCGGCATGTTCAGGTCGAGCAGAATCAGGTCGGGAATCTCGTCGCTGGCCTGGTCTTGCAGCACCGCGGTAAGCTGGTCGAAGGCCTGCTGGCCATTGCCGTAGCTCTGCACCTGCTCGCAGAGCCGGTTTTTCTTGATAATCAGCTCCGTAATAATGGACGTAACCGGGTCATCCTCCACCACATAGGCCAGCCTAGGCACTTTCATTGAAATAAACTTTAAACGTAGAACCAACGCCCACTTCGCTCTCGACCACGATTTTGCCCAGCATGGCCTCGATTTGGTTCTTGGTTATGAATAGCCCAACGCCGCGCGCGTCCTCATTGTTATGGAATGTTTTGTACATGCCAAAGAGCTTGGCGCGGTTCTTTACCAAATCAATGCCTAACCCATTGTCTTGCACCGTGAGCACGACGAAACCCGCTTCCTGCTCGGTGCGCAGCTGAATCAGGGTTGGCCGCTGGGACGAGCGGTACTTAACGGCGTTACTGATGAGGTTAAGCAGAATGCTGTCGAGGTAAGCCGGCACTACGTTCACGGTGAGTGTGGCGGGCACGTCAATCTCTACCGCAATCTTGTTTTGGTGAATCAGCACGCTAAGCGCCTCCAGGGTTTTATTGATTTCGGCGTGCAGCGGCCGGGGCTCCTTGGGCTTGTTGAGGTTGCTGTTGACCGTGATAATGTCGCTGAGGTTGACGATGGTGTCGGCCAGCTTCTCGGTGCTGGTTTTGAGCATCTGCAAGAACATATCGCGCTGCTCCTTGTCGTCGGCTTCGTTGAGCAGCTGCACCAGCGAGGTGAGGTTGGCCGAGTGCGAGCGGATATTGTGGGAGATGATGTAGGCGAAGTTTTGCAGGCGGATGTTCTGCTGGCTCGTCACATCGAGCAGGTGCTGCGACCGCTGCAAATTTTCCATCAGCAGCGTGATGTCGTAGCCCACGCACAGGATTTCCACCACCTGGCCCTGCTCGCCCAAGACGCCCTTGAACTCCCAGTGCGTGGACTTTATCACCTCATGCCGGAATGGCTTGCGCAGCACCACCTGATGAGGCACTTCGGGCTCACTAAAGCATTTTATGACCGTTTCGATGCACTTCGGCCGGTCTTCCTCAATGATGTTGAGCAGCGAGGACTGGCCGATAACGCGGGAGTCGAGACCAAACCGCTCGTAGAACAAGTCGTTGGCGTAGATGTAGTTACCTTCCACATCGGTGCGGGCAATAAATACCGACTGGTTGTTGAGCAGCAGGCCATATTGGGTAGCCACATCCTGCGCTGAGCCGCTGAGCTGCTTTTCCCTGGTCACATCGCGCAGCGCGCCCACCATGCGGGTGGGCTGGCCGGCTTCGTCGTGCAGCACCAGGCCCTGGCAGCGCATCCACACGGTCGAGCCGTCGAGGTGGGCATAGCGCACCACCTGGTCGTAGCGCCGGGCTGGGTCGCGGACGAGGGCGACGAGGTGCCGGCGGGCGGCGGCCAAATCGTCGGGGTGCATCACTGCGCGCCAAGCGGCGGGGCTGGTGGGCACCTGGTCGGGGGCGTAGCCCAGGGTCTGCCAGAATTTGGCGCTCACCCACTCGTTTTCGGGCGCCAGTAGGTCCCAGTACCAGAGGCCGTCGAGGGCCGTGTTTTGCAGAAATTCGAAAATGGCCGGGTCGGCGCCGACCAACTCATGAAACTCTTGCGCTAAGTAGTCTTGTGTGCTCACAAAATCAGTTAAAAATAGTAGCGTGCTCGCCTATAATAAGTACAATTTCTGGCTTAAAGCAGTTTGTCGCTAGGGCGCACTTGCTGCTATACGGAGGGCTAACCCGTTATCTATACGAATGTTATGGAAAGAGTAGTTATTTCTTAATATCTTCAAAAGTTTATAAACCAACCGGCTTACCTGCTACCCAAACGCCGGCACCACGCGCCCGGCCTCTACCTTGAGCGCGGCATCATACTTCTTACCCGTCTTGGCCGACACAAAGCCCTTGATGACGCCGGTCTCGCCGCGGCGCAGCAGCTGCCGAAGCTGGGTTTCGGTCAGGGCCCTACCCCCCCACTCCAGCGGCACGCGGAACTGGCAGTCCTCGCGGAAGCGCGAGCAGCCGTAGGCCGTCTTGCCGCGCAGCATGGTGCCGAGCTTGCAGGCCAGGCACGGAATCTGGCCGGGGTCGGTGGCCGTGGTGGGCTTGCTCTGCGCGGCCGGCACGAGCGTGAGCTGGTGCTGGACATTGAGGGCCAGGGCGCCATCTACTTTCTGCCCGTCAGGGCTCACAAAGCCCTTTATGAGCTGCGAGCGGCCTTTGGCAAGCAGCATTTTCACCTGCGCGTCGGTCAGCTTCTTGCCCATAAACTCGCCCGGCAGCCGGAACTGGCAGCCCTCGCGGAAGCGAGCGCAGCCGAAAGCGGTTTTGCCGCGCAGGATGTGGCCGGTGCCGCAAGCGGGGCAGGGGCCGAGGGAGGTGGCTGGCCCCGGTCCGGCAACCCCATCCCCTAGCCCCTTCCCCGATGGGGAAGGGGAACTAGTTCTAGTCTTAGTTTCTAGTTTAAGGTTAGAACTAGAGCTAGAGCTAGCGACTACTCCCCCTTCCCCATCGGGGAAGGGGCTAGGGGATGGGGTTGCCGGACCCGCCGACAGCGCCCGCCCGCTTCGGTCCTGCTTCACCTCGCCCACCATCTCCTGCACGAGCGCCGTCAGCTCACTCAGAAACTGCTCGCCCGTCAGCTCGCCGGCCTCAATCTGGCGCAATTTCTTCTCCCATTGCCCGGTCAGCTCGGCCGATTTCAGGGTCGGGTTGCGGATGAGGCCGATGAGTTCGACGCCGGTGGGCGTGGGCACGAGGCGCTTCTTTTCGCGCGTCACGTAGTTGCGCTTGAAGAGCGTTTCGATGATGGCGGCGCGGGTGCTGGGGCGGCCGATGCCGTTTTCCTTCATCGCCTGGCGCAGCTCCTCGTCATCCACGTTGCGGCCGGCGGTTTCCATGCCGCGCAAGAGTGTGGCTTCAGTGTAGTCCTTGGGCGGCTGAGTGATTTTTTTGTCCAGGCGCGGCGCGTGGGGGCCGCTTTCACCTTTCTCAAAGCTGGGCAACACCGTGCTTACTACGTCGTCTTCGGCTTCGGCCCCTACCCCCCCCGCCGAAGCCGAACCGGCAGCGGGCGCTGGCTTGGGCGCCGCCTGCTGGGCCGGGTCGCCATAGACGATGCGCCAGCCGGGATTCAGGATTTGCCGGCCGCGCACGCGGAACGGGTGGCCGGCGGCCTCGGCGCTGACGGTGGTGTTGCTCACCTCGCAGTCGGGGTAGAAGGCGGCAATGAAGCGGCGGGCGATGATGTCGTAGACGCTGCTTTCCAACCCGCCGCTGGGGCCGGCCGCGCCGGTTGGGATGATGGCGTGGTGGTCGGTTACCTTGTTGTTATTGAATACCTTGCCGGTCTTCGGAATTTTCTTGTCCAGCAGCGGTCCGGTGAGCTGCGGGTAGGCTATGCCGCGCAGGATGCCGGGGATTTTCGGATAAATATCGTCGGGCAGAAACGTGGTATCGACGCGCGGGTAGCTCACCGCTTTCTTCTCGTACAGGGCCTGCACGATTTTGAGCGTGTCGTCGGCTGAGAGGCCCAGCTGGTTGTTGCACTGCACTTGCAGCGAAGTCAAATCGAAGAGGCGCGGCGGGGCTTCGCGGGCTTTTTTGATTTCGACGTTCGTCACCGTCAGCGGCGCGGCCTTCACCTCTTTCAGCACCTGGTTAGCTTCCTCTTCGCTCAAAAAAAAGCCCATTGCCCGCAGCCGCGACTTGGTGTCGGCCGCTTCTTCGGCTTCCTTGAGCTTCTCCGGCGGGGCCACGCGGCTGAAAAGGGTACCCCGGTATTCGGTGCGCAGGACCCAGTAGGGCTCGGGGCGGAAGTTCTGGATTTCGTGGTAGCGGTCCACGAGCAGGGCTAGCGTGGGCGTCTGCACCCGGCCGATGCTCAGAATCTGCTTTTGCTGAAACGTGGTGTACTTGAGCGTGAACAGGCGCGTGGCATTCAGACCCAGTAGCCAGTCGCCCACGGCCCGGCTCTTGCCCGCCTGATACAGCTTTTCGAACTCCTTGCCGTCGCGCAGATTGGCGAAGCCGGCCCGAATGGCATCCTCCGTGAGCGAGGAAATCCAGAGGCGCTTGAGGGGCTTGCGGCACTTGGCCTCGGCCAGCACCCAGCGCTGAATTACTTCGCCCTCCTGCCCGGCGTCGCCGCAGTTGATGACCTCCGTGGCCTTGTCCAGCAGCTCCTTGATGGTGTGGAACTGCTTCACGACGCCCGCGTCGCGGCGCATGAGCTTGATGCCGAACTGCTCGGGCAGCATGGGCAGCTCGTGCAGGTTCCAGCGCTTCCAGGCCGGGTTGTAGTCTTCGGGCTCCTTGAGCTGGCAGAAGTGGCCGAACGTCCACGTCACCTGGTAGCCGTTGCCCTCGAAGTAGCCATCCATCCGGCGCGAGGCACCGATGACCTGGGCAATTTCGCGGGCCACGCTGGGCTTTTCGGCTAGGCAGACTATCACAATCGCAGATGGTGCAGATGAGGCCGCCGATGACGCAGATGCGGGCGGCGCGGGGAATCAACAAAGATAATTGGCGGAAAGGTCGGGCTTTAATGGCGGTGTGGGCGTCTTTATAGGCAGTTGTGCTCCGCTTGTAAATCCGAACAAATAAGTATTTGAAAATCCTTAAAAATTGCCGCAACCTTCTGACTAACAATCAATCACAAGGAATACGTTGATAATATGAAGTCCTTTGAATCGAAATTTAGGTCTGTGGTACGCCGGAACGTAAGCCTACCTTTCGGCACACTTAACCCATAACGTTTCCTGATATGACCATACCACGTATTATGCTGCCTCTGTTAACCAGCTTACTCTTGCTGGGTAGCACCGCTTGCGAAAAAGAAGATGAGGAGCGGGAAGGACTCTCATTCGTCAAGGGCATTCCGTACTATCACTTCACGGATGGCGACCAGCCGTGGCTATCGGCGCGGCAGGGCGACGAGTGGAAGTTTGTGAATAAGCAGGGCTACCAACGGGTGTACCAGGTAAGACAGATTATTCTTGATGTGCAAGCTGAAAACAAGGAAGTGCAGCCGCCCGGCCTCAATCTTTCCAAGCCTGAACTATATAACTATTACGACCAAACAACTGTACGTCTGACCCGAACCGATAGCCTGCGCGGCGGCGGCGAACTACGATTTTACCGTGGCGCCGCACTCCGTACCAATCTTAATTCGGGCGGAGTGGATAAGAATACGAGCCGGTTCTACGCTAAAGGCGATTGGTACGAGTTCGTAGGCAATACCGACATCATTAGCGACTACTATAGCTGCCGCGGCTTGAAGTTTCCAAGCGGAGCGGCCTTGGAAGGCTCTTTCACGCAACTCACCGTGAGCGGCCGGCAGTACAGCGAGGTGGTGACGTTTATCGGCACCGACCGGGGACCGGATTGCGCTCCCGTTTCCGGTTCTTATATGCAAGAGTTGTACTACGACCGCCGGGCCGGGATGGTGCGCATGGTGAGCAAAGCGGGTGAGGTGTGGGACCGGGTTCCCTAACGACCGCCTACCCCCTGCCGCCAGCCGTAGCTGCGGAGTAGCCAGTGAGCATCCTACCCCCGCCCGGCCACCAGCATGTTTTGCAGCTCCCGGCGCATGGTTTGGACCAGGTAGCGGGCCTCGTCGAGGCGGGAATCGGTATAGTGCTGGGCTTCGGCGGAGTCGGGGTTGGGCTCGTAGGCTTGCAGTTCGGCCAGGGTGGCGAGGCGGGTAAACGTCTGTTGCAGGGGGCCGTCGAGGCGGCCGCGCAGGCTTAGCGTCAGGGCGCCGTCGGCCGCCTGGGTAGCTTGCAGGTGCAGCAGGTCCTGGGCGACCAGGGCCAACTCGCGCAGCAATTCGCCCTCGGCGGGCGTAAGCCGGCGCGGCTTGCGGTCGAGCACGCACAGGCTGCCGATGGGCATTCCGGCGGGGGTACGCAGCGCCTGCCCAGCGTAAAAGCTCAGGCGCAGTTGCTGGGCGGCGTAAGGATTTACCAAGGCGCAGGGCTGGGTGGTGAGGTCCTCAAAGACGGTGAGGCCGTCCTGCAAAATGGCCACCGAGCACATGCTATCCTCGCGGTTAGCCACGGGCGCTTCCGGCAGGCCTTCGTTGCCCACGAACACCACATCGGTATCGCGCACCAGCGAGATGAGCGCAATGGGCGCGTCGAAGAGCTTGGCGACGACGCTCACAAAATCATTGAACAGGCCCTGGCCGGGCGTGCCGAGCACCTGATAGGGTTGCAGGGCAGCGAGCCGCTCGTGCTCGAAGGATGGAATTAGGTCGGGGTAGGGAGAGGGCTTCATGGGGCGGACACCAGGGATTTTCAGGGCCGCCCGGCGTTGCGCGAGTTACCACGGCCGCGTGCGCTATCCTGATTTAGTAGATTGACCTCAGAACAGTGCTATTTAATCAAAGTTAAGCGCAAGGCCAGTGGCACTTCTCCAAATGTACGCCGCCAAGAAACCGGAGCCCTAAACTCCGGCCCGCCAGGCGTCACGCCCGCCCGCTACTGCGCCCCGCCTACCCCCTGCCCGAGCCGCAGCTTGCTGTGGCGCCGGCCATAGCCGTAGTAAATCACCATACCCAGCGCCAGCCAGAGCAGCAGGCGCAGCCAGGTTTCCCAAGGCAGCGAGGCCATCATCACCACGCACACCAGAATGCCGAGAATGGGCACCAGCGGCACCCAGGGCGTGCGGAAAGAGCGTGGCGCGTCGGGGTCGGTGCGGCGCAGGATGAGCACGCCCAGGCACACCATCACGAAGGCGAGCAACGTACCGATGCTGGTCATTTCGCCGACCACGGCGATGGGCACGAAGCCGGCGAACAAAGCAATGAACGAGCCCAGCAGCAGGCCCGAATGCAGCGGCGTGCCGAAGCGCGGGTGCACCCGCGAAAACAAGGGGGGTAGGAGCCCGTCGCGCGACATCGAGAAAAACACCCGCGACTGCCCCAGCAAATCGACCAGAATAACGGACGTGTAGCCGATGAGAATGGCTAGAATCACGGCCGAGCTGAGCCAGGCGTAGGGCGTTTTCTCGATGGCAATGGCCACCGGGGCGGCGCTGTTCTTGAACTCAGTATAATTCGCTAACCCCGTGAGCACGTGGCCGAAAAGCACGAACAAAACCGTGCAGATAACCAGCGAGCCGAGGATGCCGATGGGCAGGTTGCGCTGCGGATTCTTGGTTTCCTGCGCCATTGTCGCCACAATATCGAAGCCGATGAAGACGAAAAATATAACGCCCGCCCCGCGCAAAATGCCGCTGAGGCCGAACTCGCCGAATTTGCCGGTATTCTCGGGGATGTAGGGCTGGTAGTTGGCCGGGTCGATGTATTGCCAGCCCAAAGCAATGAACACGAGCACCACGCTCACTTTCAGGGCCACAACCAAGGCATTAAACCAGACCGAACCTTTGGTACCGCGCACCACGATGGCCGTGATGCTGAGCACGAGCGCCATTGCCGGCACGTTCATGATGCCCGACACTACCGAGCCGTCGGCCAGCGTGGCGTGCTCGAAGGGCGACATTACCAACTGGGCCGGGATGTGCAGGTCGTATTCGCTCAGGAACTTGGTCAGGTACTGCGACCAGCTGATGGCCACGGCCGCCGCGCCCACGGAGTATTCGAGCACCAAATCCCAGCCGATAATCCAGGCGAATAGCTCGCCCATCGTGGCATAAGCATACGTGTAGGCCGAGCCCGAAACCGGCACCAGCGCCGCGAACTCAGCGTAGCAGAGCGCCGAGAAGGCGCAGCCCACGGCGGCCACCAGAAAGGAAATCGTGACGGCTGGCCCGGCATTATTGGCGGCTGCCAGACCGGTGAGCGAAAACAGACCGGCGCCGATGATAACGCCAATGCCGATGGCAATCAGGCTTACGCCGTTGAGGGTGCGTGGCAGAGTGCCGGCGCCGGTTTCGGCGGCTTCCAGACGGAGCAGGTCAAGCGACTTCTTTAGCATGAGAGGGGGGTAGGAAAAAGGCTGCCTAGTCGCAACGGCGCGCAGCAGATGAGCAGCAGCAAGAGGAAAGCAACCCAGCCCCCGCCATTAAGTTATCTCATTAAAAAAGCCAGCCCCGGACCTAGGAGCTGGCTTTTTGCTTTCTTCCTAAACAACCCGCCGCTAGTGCGCCATCAGTCCCACTTGGCGGATGCCGCGCAGCTCCAGGTCGATACCGCGCGCCGGGGCCGCCTGCCGGAAGGCCTCAATGGCTTCGAGCACGTCCTGGTCAATCACGTCGGAGCGGGTGCCGTCGAGGATGATGCGGGCGCCGGCGGGCAGCTGTTCCAGCGTGGTGACGATGCTGGCCTTATTGAGAAACGAGACGTGCTCGGGCAGGCGCAGGTGCAGCACGTCGGGCGCGTCGTCGCGGCTGGCCTCGTGGCGCAGGTAGGAGCCGGCCTTGGCGTTGTCGCGCAGAATAAAGAAGAAGCCCAGTACCAGCCCAATGCTAACGCCCTTGAGCAAATCGGTGAAGAGGACGGCAATGATGGTGATGATGAAGGGAATGAACTGCTCCCAACCCAGCTTCCACTGCATCCGGTAGAGGGCCGGCTTGGTGAGCTTGTAGCCTACCACCAGCAGCACCGCCGCCAGGGCCGAGAGCGGAATCAGGTTCAGCACCGAGCCCAGAAACAGCAGGCTCGTGAGCAGCAGCAGGCCGTGGAGGAAGGCCGCCAACCGGCTCTGCCCGCCGGCATCAATGTTGGCCGAGGAGCGCACAATAACGGCTGTGATGGGTAGGCCGCCGAGCAGGCCGCTCACGATGTTGCCCGCGCCCTGCGCCAGCAGCTCGCGGTTGGTGGGCGTGTGGCGCTTCTGCGGGTCGAGGTTGTCGACGGCCTCAATGCTAAGCAGAGTTTCGAGCGAGGCCACAATGGCAATGGTGAAGGCCACGCCGTAGGTGGCCGGCTTGCGCAGGGCGCTGAAGTCGGGGAAGTTCATCTCACCGACCAGCTGCGAGACGGAGGAAAGCACGGGCAGTGTGACGAGGTGCTCCGGGCGCACCTGCCAGGCCGGCGACACCCGCTGCAACAGCTGATTGAGCAGCACCGCCACTACCACGGCCACCAGCGCGCCCGGCACCAGCCGCCGCCAGGGCTGCCGCCGAATGGGCGCACTGTCCCAGAGCAGCAGCAAGCCCAGTGCGACGGCCCCAATCAGCACCGAGCCGGGGCTGAGGCCGCGAAAGGCGGCGCCAATGGCCGAGAACGTGTTCAGGCCGTCGAACTGCGAGAAGTTCATGTCCTCGAAAAAGTCCGAGTCAGCGCCGAGAAAGTGCGGAATTTGCTTGAGGATGAGAATAATACCAATGGAAGCCAGCATCCCGCGAATAACGGCTGCCGGAAAGTAGAGCGCAATGATACCGGCCCGGGCCAGGCCCAGCACTATCTGCATCAGGCCCGCCACCATAGTAGCCGCCAGCATCGCCGGAAACGAGCCTAGCGTGGCAATGGCCGACAATACCACCGTCGTCAGGCCCGCCGCCGGCCCGCTCACGCTCACGGCCGAGCCACTAAGCCAACTCACCAGCACGCCCCCCACTACACCGGCCACCACGCCCGCCAGCAGCGGCGCGCCCGAGGCCAGCGAGATGCCCAAACACAGCGGCAGGGCCACCAGAAACACGACCAGCCCGGCCGGCACATCCTGGCCCAGCGTGGCAAAAAGCCCGGTGCGAGCCTCCGTTACGGGCGCGGCAGCGGGCTTGGTTAAGGAATCAGCCATGCTTAACTAGAAAAATGAGGGGCTTGGAAGAGAAGGCCAGCCGGCGCCACGCTGGAGTGCGGCTAGCTAAATGTGCCGTAACGGGAACTAGTGAGCGGCTTGCTGGGTAGCCGGCACCGGCTGAGAACCGGCCGGAAAGTCCGCCTGGCTATCGGGGTCGGGCCCGACCGCAACTTGCAGGTGGCTGCTGTCCTTGGCGGGGTCGAACACTGGTTTTTCGGTGGCGTAGATGTGCTCCGTCTTGCTGTATACCGCGTCGACGCCCACTTCCAGGTCCTTGAGCAGTCCTACCCCCAGGTCGTACACCAAGCCGTGCAGGCGGGGGGAGTTCTCGCCCTTCATGGCATTCTGGATGATGCTGGTTTTGGCCAGGTTGTGCACCTGCTCAATCACGTTCAGCTCCACCAGCCGGCGCAGGCGCTGGGTCTTGTCCTCGATGGCCATTATCTCCGCTTCGTGAATGCGAATCACGTCGCGAATATTGGTCAGCCAGTTGTCAATCAGGCCGTACTGCTTGTTTTTGCTGGCGGCCTCTACCCCCCCGCAGCCGTAGTGCCCCACCACCAAGATATCCTTGACGCCCAGCACCTCCACGGCGTATTGCAACACCGAGAGCAGGTTCATATCAGTGTTTACTACCAGGTTGGCGATGTTGCGGTGCACGAACATCTCACCCGGCCCGGTGCCGGTGATGCCCGAGGCCGGCACCCGCGAATCCGAGCAGCCAATGAACAGGTACTGCGGATGCTGACCCTTCACGAGTTCCTGGAAATAGTCGGGGTTCTGGGCATTTTTCTCGTCTACCCAGCGACGGTTGTTTTCAAGAATTTTTTCAATGCTAGACATAAATATCGCTAAAAACAAAGGTGCGAAACAGGCGCTACCGCTGGCTTCAAGGAGCAGCCGGCCAGCGAAGGTACGGCAGTGAATCGATTGACTTCACCAAATCTTCATCTTCCGACTAACTGCCTACGAGCCACTGCTGACGGCGGTTGAGGCGCGCCGCTGCAAGACCGGGCGCTACCTACGCAAGATGCCCGGCCTGACCTTGCGGGCAGCCGGGCATTATGCATTATAAAGGAAACAGAAAGTTGAAGCCGCCAAGCAGGTGCCTAGGCAATGGCGCGCTGTCGGCGGCCGTTGAGCAGGCTCTTGCCGGCCTTGAAGGCTTCGGGCAGCGCCAGCGCCGCCGCGGCAATGGCGGCCACCGTCGAGAGCTGGCAATAGAAGCAGAGCTTTTTATTTGCCTGCCACTCCTCGATGCCGAGTTTGACGTTGGTAGCCACGTCCAGCAGGGTTTTGCCGGCCAGCGCCAGCGGCACGGCGGGTAAGTCCTGGGCCCGATTCAGGCCGCCGGCCGCGGCCAGCATCGTGGTGAGGCCGCCCGTCACAATCATGGCCGGCGCGTCGGGCGACTGCAGCCGCTTGTAGGCGTAGTCCGAGGCGTCCACTTTGTCGGAATCGAACACGTCCAGGGGCGGGTCGGGCAGGTGCTTGATGATGCCAGTCTGGTAGAGGCTCACAATCTGGCCGGCGGCCACGGTGACGAGCGAGAGGCCAATAATCCAGCGGCGGCGCGTCAGGTCGGCGCTCTGGCCTTCGCGGAGTTCGTGGGAAAGTTGGGAGGGAGAGGGCATAAGGTGAATGGATAAAGTTGATTTCTGTGCGGTATTGTTACGAGGCAAAGCGGCCGGAGTTAAGGACGAGCTTGCCGGAAAACCTGTTACTGCGGCTGGTATCTTTACGGCTATGCCAGCCGCCCCCCTCCTTTCCCTACCCCCCCTTCTTCCGCCAACCGCCGCCGGGCCGGTTTCTTTTCTGGCGCAGGCCGCGCAAGAGCTGGTCGAGGCGCACGACCCCGAGGCGCTTTCCGACCTCGTGGTGATTGTGCCCACGCGGCGGGCGGTGGTGTATTTCAAGAACGAGCTGGCCCTGGCCACGGCCCCCGGCGAGGCGCTGTGGAGCCCGCGCGTGGCGGCGATGGAAGACTACATGGTGGAGCTGGCCGGCGTGCAGGTCGAGGAGCCGATTGCCTTGCAGCTCTTGCTCTTTGACATTCTGCGCCACATCGACCAGGACCTGGATTTCGACCGGTTCGTGGGCTGGTCGGGCTTGCTGCTCACGGACTTCTCCAACCTCGACCAAAACCTGGCTTCGCCGCGCAAGGTGTTCGAATATCTCTCGCAAGCCAAGGCCCTGGAGCGCTGGGAGCTGGAGGTGCTGCCCGAAAAAAGCCAGGCCGCCCGCTACTTTCACTTCTGGGATCAGCTTGAGCGAGTGTACCGCGAGCTGAAGCGCCGGATGCTGGCCCAGCACATTGCCTACCCCGGCCTGGCCTACCGGCTGGCCGTCGAGAAGCTAGAAAAGCGCCTGCGAAATGCCGCCGAGCCGGCCCCCGCCCAGCACCTGTTTCTGGGCCTGGGGTTGCTCTCCAAAGCCGAGGAAAGGCTGATTCAGCTGCTCAGTCGCGAGGGCCGTGCCGAGCTGCGCTTCGACGCCGACCCGTTTTATCTGGAGGAAGGCTCGGTGAACCGGGCGGGCCAGTTTCTACGGCGCTACCTGAGCAAAAACAGCTGGGGCCTGCCCCGCGAAGCCTTCGGCGACGGCACCGAGTATTTGCGCGGCCAGCCGCACCGCATCCGCTTCGTAGGCGTGGCCAACGCCAGTATGCAAGGCAAAGTGGCCGGCCAGCTGCTGGCCGAAGCCCGCCAGGCCAACCCTGAAGCGACCGTGGCCGTGGTTTTGCCCGACGAGACCTTGCTCCTGCCCGTGCTCCACGGCCTGCCGCCCGACGCCGTGCCGCACTACAACGTGACGATGGGCTTGAGCTTCCAAAGCACGCCGCTCTTCAACCTCGTGGATTTGCTGTTTGAGGTGCACCTGACCGGTATCCGCGAGGGCTCGGCCGGGACCGGCTACGGTGTGCCGCGCTACCACCACGGCGCGGTGAGCAAGCTCATCAGCCACCCGTTTTTGCGCCGCTACCAACGCTGGCTCAACCAACAGCCCGGCCAGCCCCAGGATTTGCTCGACCACGTGTGCCGCGAAATCGTGCGCCGCAACGCCGTGCTGCTGAATGCCGAAGATTTGCTCCAACTCGGTCACCAGCACCCGCTGATTCGGGCCCTGTTTGCGACCTGGGACAACTGCGACGACATCATCCGGGCCTGCTACACGCTGATTGACCTGCTGCGGGAGGTGTATCAGGACAAGCATTCGGGCATCGAGGCCGAGTACCTGTACTTGTTCTACACGCTGGTCAAGCAGCTCGATTCGGCCTTTGATTGCCGCGAGCAGCGCCTGTCGGTGCGCTCGTTCCGGCGCTTCCTCTACGAGCAGATGGCCCGCACCCGCCTGCCCTTCTCCGGCGAGCCGCTGGCCGATATCCAGGTCATGGGCCTGCTCGAAACCCGCGCCCTGGACTTCAACCACGTCATCATTCTGAGCTGCAACGAGAACGTGCTGCCCGCCCCTAAGCGCCACGGCTCCCTGTTCCCCTATGACGTTCTAAAAGAATTCAACCTGCCCACCTACGCCGACGCCGAATCCAGCGCCGCCTACAACTTCTGGCGCCTCTTGCAGCGCGCCGGCCGCGCTGATTTAGTGTACGTGCTGCCCGGCGCCGAAGGCACGCGCACCGGCGAGCGGAGCCGGTTTTTGCTGCAAATCGAGAATGACTTGGCGTTACAGAGCCCGCAATTGGTGCTGGAGGATTTGGTGGCGGGAGTAGCGGAGGTTTCGCCTGCTGGCCCCTTCCCTGAAACCCCATCCCCTAGCCCCTTCCCCGGTGGGGAGAGGGAACTAGCTGCTAGCTCTAGTTCTAATGCTGACGTTAGTTCAGGCTCTAGGCTAGAGCTAGTGACTAGTCCCCCTTCCCCATCGGGGAAGGGGCTAGGGGATGGGGTTTCAGGGAAGGGCGACCACACCATCCCTACCCCCCTCAGCGACCTCGTCCTCGAAAAAGACCCCGAAATGCTGCGCGCCCTGCGCGGTGTGCTGGAGCGCGGCCTTTCCCCTTCCGCCCTCAATGAATTCCTGACCTGCTCGCTCAAGTTCTACTTCTCGCGCCTGGCGCGCTTTCAGGAAAACGACGAAGTGGAGGAAACCCTGGGCACCGACGGCTTCGGCACGGTGGTGCACGAGGCGCTGGAAGAGCTGCTCACGCCCTTCGTGGCCGAGAGCCGCCTGCTCACTGAAGCCGACATTACTGGGTTGGTGAAGCAAGTGCCGGGCATCGTGCAAAAACACCTGCGGCAGGAGGAGGAAGAGCGCCACGCCCGGCCCGACGAAGGTTTGAACCACCTCCTCGGCCAGGTGGCAGTGCAGCTCATCGCGCGCTATTTGGAGGGGCTGACGCAGCAGCCCGGCATGCTGCCGCTGCGCATCGTGGCCCTGGAAAAAGCAATGGCCGCCACTGTGTTCGTGGACCTGCCCGCCACGGAAAGCACCGCCGCCGAGCGCCTGCCCGTGCGCCTCTACGGCATCGCCGACCGCCTCGACCAGCTGCCCGACGGCCGCCTGCGCGTGGTCGACTACAAGACCGGCCTCGTCGAAGCCAGCTACCTCAACCTGGGCAGTAAGAACCGCAAATCCCTACCCCCCCCCGAGGCCGTGGAGCGGCTCTTCGCCGAAACCAACCCCAAGGCCGACAAGGTGCGCCAGCTCTGGCTCTACCGCTTTCTGGTCGAGAGCGGCGGGCAGCCGGCCGCCGACGCGGCCATCATCTCCATGCGCAAGCTCGACGCGGGCCTGCTCGCGGCAAACCTGGATTTTCTCACCGCTGAAGGCCAGAGCTTCGTCGAAGCCAGTGAGGCACTGGTCGGTCGGCTGGCCCGCCGCATCCTCGACCCCGCGGAGCCCATCCGCAAAACCGACGATTTGGCCGTCTGCCAGTGGTGCCCTTACCAGGGCATCTGCGCGCGGGGGTAGGCGGAATTGCGTGATATACTGAACCAGTAGAACGTCCTGCTGAGCCCCGCGAAGCATCTCGCTCGCGGCAGTAATCCAATTGTTGTTTACCATTGGTTACTTCCCCACGCGAGATGCTTCGCGGGGCTCAGCAGGACGTTCTTTGAGGCACCCTTTCAACCACTTCCCTACCCCCCTTACTTCAATTGAACATGGACGAATTCATGCAGGCCGCCATCGATGAAGCCCGCCTGGGCCGCGCGCAAGGTGGCATTCCCATCGGCTCGGTGCTGGTGCGCAACGGCCAAATCGTGGGCCGCGGCCACAACAAGCGCGTGCAGGAGGACTCGGCCATCAAGCACGGCGAGATGGACGCCCTCACCAACGCCGGCCGCCAGCGCTCCTACCGCGACACCGTGATTTACAGCACCTTGATGCCCTGCTTTATGTGCGCCGGCACCATCGTGCAGTTCAAGATTCCGAAGGTCGTCGTGGGCGAATCGCGCACTTTCGACGGGGCCCGCGAATTTATGGAAAGCCACGGCGTGGAAGTCGTGGATTTGAATTTGGATGAGTGCGTGGCTCTGATGCAGGAGTTTATTGAGGCCGAGCCGGCGCTCTGGAACGAGGATATTATGGAGGAGTAGCGGCGGTGTCAGCGGCGTTCGCGTCTTTTAACGCTTACCAATGGCAAGTTGCGCGGCGCGCGGCGGCGGGAAATGCACCCGGCACAGCCGTTAATTTCCTACCCCTGCCCTTGGCGGGCAAGCCAGCTGGCACCTGGTGCTAGTCGGCGCCCTACGGGGCAATGAAGGCGCTAATCCCGGTTTTTTTATAAACCGCACCCCTGGCGGCCCGACTTTTGCGTTAGCCTTTCGTGCTGGCTGGCGCGGCTTTATCCTGGGTGATAGGGGCGCCAGTGAGCCGCTCAAGCCCGCCCGCCCATGCCGAAAAGTGCTGTTTATCGTTGGCTGAACCCGTTCCTGGTTTGGCGCCTGCGCCACGTCAGCGAGCGGGTTTACGTGGTCTGGCTCAGCGTGCTGGTGGGCGGGCTGGCCGGGCTGGCGGCAGTGCTGCTCAAAACAATGGTGCACTGGGGCCAGGGGCTGCTGCAAGATGATATGCTGGAGCCGCAGCGCGTATTTGCGCTCTCGATTTATCCTATTATCGGTATTTCGCTCACGGTGCTCGTTACGAAGTACTTGCTGGGCGGGCAGCTGGGCCGCGGCATCGGACCGATTATCTACAATACCGCCCGCGAGAACAGCATCGTGCCGCGCAGCAAGATCTACTCGCAGCTCATCACGGCCTTTCTCACCGTCACTTTCGGTGGCTCGGCGGGGATGGAGGCCCCGATTTCGGTCACGGGCGCGGCCATCGGCTCGAACGCGGCGCGGGTGCTGCGCGTGGATAGGCGGCGGCGGCGCCTGCTCACGGGCTGCGGGGCGGCGGCGGGCGTGGCGGCCATTTTCAACTCGCCCATCGCGGGGGTGCTGTTTGCCGTCGAGGCCATTTTATTGGAGCTGCCGGCCCAGTTTTTCATTCCGCTGCTGATTTCGTCGGCCACGGCCACGGTGGTGTCCAAGGCGCTCTACGCGGGTCAGCCGTTTGTGCTCATCACCACGAGCTGGAACCTGAACACGGTGCCGTTCTACGTGCTGCTGGGCCTCTGGACGGCCCTGCTCTCGGTCTATATGATTCGCGTCTATCACAAGTCCGACCAGTTGCTGGAGCGCTGGCCGGGCCTGGACTGGCGCAAGGTGCTGCTGGGTGGCACGGCCCTGGGCGCGCTGATTTTCCTGTTCCCTACGCTCTATGGCGAAGGCTACAACGTGGTCGAGCAGTTGCTGCAAGGCCACGCCGACCGCCTCACCGACGGCAGCATCTTCTCGGTTTATCAGGACAACAACGTGTGGCTGGTGCTCCTGCTGGTGCTCTTCAGTATGCTGCTCAAGGTGGTGGCTACCAGCATCACGATTGGGGCGGGCGGCAACGGTGGCATGTTCGGCTCCTCGCTGTTTGCGGGCGCGATGGCTGGGTTTTTCTTTGCCCGCGTCATCAACCTGACCGGCCTGATTGCGCTGCCCGAGGTGCACTTCGTGGTGTTGGGCATGGCCGGCGCGCTGGCCGGCGTGGTGCACGCCCCGCTCACGGCCATCTTTCTGATTGCCGAAATCACGGGCGGCTACGCCCTGTTCGTGCCGCTGATGGTCGTTACCAGCTCGTCGTACCTGATTACCAAGTACTTCGAACCCTACTCGGTTTATACCAAGAAGCTGACGCAGAAGGGCGTGGACGTGTACGCCAACCGCGACCAGGGCCTGCTCGCGCAGCTCGACCCGCGCCAGCTCATTGCCACCGACTTCATGGCCCTGCGCCCCGACGACTCGCTCGGCGAGCTGGTCGATGTGTTCCGCCACGCCTCGCGCAACCTGTTTCCGGTGGTGAGCAAGTCGGGGCGGCTGCGCGGCATCGTGGGGCTCGACCAGGTGCGCGACGTGCTCTTCGACGATGCCCACTATAGCACGACCCGCGTGCGCGAGCTGATGCAGCCCGCCCCCGCCGTCGTCGGCCCCGATGATGATTTGGAACATACCCTCAACGTATTGGAGCGCACCGGTACTTGGGCGCTGCCCGTCGTCAACGCCGAGGGCCGCTACCTGGGCTTCATCCTCAAGTCGCAGATTCTGGCCCGCTACCGCCGCCAGCTCATCCTGGAAAGCGAGGCGTAGCGGCAATGTTGAGGGGTAGGAAACAAGGAAAAAAGGCGGTCCTGCTGAACGCAGTGAAGCATCTCGCTCGCGGCAGTAATCCACGGTAGACAACGATTGAGTTAGTGCCGCGAGCGAGATGCTTCACTGCGTTCAGCAGGACCGCCTTTTTTCCTTAACATTCAACCCCCAACCCTATAAACCCTACCCCCTACCCCACCTGATAGCTTGGCCGCCCGGCTTCTTCCGGCAGGCGCCCGTCGAGCAGCTTTTTGCCGGCGTGGTAGGCCAGGGCGGCTACCCCTACTTTGTT